>CAWFBJ010000031.1:0-404734 GCA_963814055.1 uncultured Alphaproteobacteria bacterium | reverse complement strand
ATCAGCACCAGCACTATGCCCCCGAGCGTGAAAGCGAGAAAGCGCAGCGTCAGCTGGATGAAGCTCCTCTTCTCCTGTTCCTTATCAGATGATGTTGAGGGCGTCGAAGATGGCCTTGGTGGCAGCGTTCGCGCCCCATAAGGACAGCGCCAACGTGCCAATGAAGGTGAACCCCAATGTGCTTTGGCCTTCGGCCGTAAGAAGCTTGACCTGATCGCCGATGACTTCCACCGCACCTACAGGAAGAAATCCGGAGAGCAGGCCCAGATGGTTTGTGATGGTCGTGGCGTCGGTGAAGAGCCCGTCCAAGGAGAGTCGACCGCGGCGATGGCCAGAAACCAGGGCCAACCGAGCGTAGAACGTGACGCCGGCTGCCGCCGGCGTGGCGCGATCGTTCTGGAAGTCTTCCAGCACACGCCAGGCAATGTCGATCCAACCCTTTGCGGGGATTTCCAGACGGGGCTTCGGCTGATCGTCCTCGCGCGTTTGGAAGATTGATTTGAGGCGGACGGGCTCGACTAAACGTGAGGTTGGCTTTCGCGGGCCCAAACAACAGCCCTGCTGACACCGACGAGGGCGGCCGTGTTGGGGAGGTCGGCGGACAAATGCGCAGCCTCCCCTTCGGAAGGCGGCCGCTTGTTGGCATTCGATGTTTTGACTGAACTCGCTCGTTCGGCGCCCTCGTGCTTATTCACGCAGCACTGACAAGCTTTGGCCGCCCTCTTATCTCTCGGGTGCCCAGCATCACAACGAGTTTTTCGCAGTGCGCTTGAAGCTCCCTGAGCTTTTGCGCAGCGTCCCGCCTCGCAACCCGACAGCAAGGCCCCCTCCGCCTCCGCCAGCATTGCGCCCGAGGGCATAGAACCGTACAGTCCATCGCGGATTGAACACCGCACATTCTGGAGAAATCGTCCGCTGGGATCCCAAAGGTCTTTTCCCAAGCGCCATCGCCGCCTCCATTTTCGGGACACAACGCAGCGCTTTGGATGCGAGTTCCTGGAGATTGCGAGAGAACGGTTGAGCCCGCGGAAACCCAAATGGAAACATCTATCCGTCAGCCAAGGTAATCCGTCCGGGGCATGATCGCTCGCATTCTCCTTTCCACGCGCCGAGCGATCGGCGCCCAGCTTTGAGCCGTGATTTGAGAGCGGGGCTGAGCAAGAAATGATCTAGACGCAGTCCGGCATCGCGCTGCCAGCGATTGCGCATGTAGTGCCAGAATGTGTAGACGCGCTCGTCGCCATGCAATGTGCGTTTTCGTCTGTCCAGCCTTGCTTGAGAGACGAGCATACGCTGCCCGGCTTTCAGGTTGCACGAGTGAGTCATTGTCCCCAGGACTTCGTTGGATAGATGTCGATTGCAGTAGGGGCGACGTTGTAGTCCCCAGCAAGGACGACAGGTACGCCCTGTCGAGAAGCTTGCGCGCGTGTGTCGTAAGTCGCTTGAACCACTCGAGCTTGTAGTCGAATTTCGGACCCGGTTGCGGATTCCGTTGGGCAGATATATGCAGCCCACGAGGATGCCGGCGATCGCTGCTTCTATGTAGCGTGCTTGGGTGTCGTTAGCATCGCCCGGTAGCGTGGTCCTCGTCACGACGGGTTCGGCATCACGCGACAGGATGGCGACGCCATTCCAAGTCTTTTGGCCGCGCCAAACTGCATGATAACCGGCCCCTCGATTGCCGCGGCGGGGAATTCATCGTCTGTACATTTAAGTTCTTGCAGGCAGACGATGTGAGGCTTGGCTGCCTCGAGCCACTGCAAAAGATTGGGTAGGCGACGGTTGATGTTGTTGACGTTGAAGGTGGCGATTTTCATCGGCACAGTGGCGGAGAAAAGCGTTCAGGGCACCGCCCCAAGTTTCTGTCATTAACCAGCGGAACTCGACTGTAGTTCGCCTTAGGATATTTGGATGATCTCGCGGCGGGTTCCCCCGACCTCGACCGCATCTCCGACCTCTCGGTCGATCAAAGCCTGCGCTAAAGGAGACACGTAGGACAGTGTGCCGCGCTTGGGGTCAGCCTCGTCCATGCCGACGATGCGATACGTCTCTTTGCGGCCATCATCGCGTTCGACCGTCACCCGGGAGCCGAACTTCACCTGCGATGCGTCAGAATCTGGAGCGAGTTGCGCCGTGGCGCGCTGCGCGATCCAGTATCGAAGGTCGCGCGCGACGGAAGTGCGTCGACTTCTGAGCTGTTCGCCTGTTCCTTTTGCAGTTTTGCGATGGTGGCTTCCATCTGAGCCAGCCCCTCGGCCGTCACGAGGTTGGCATGAGGCGAAATCTCGCGATCGGGAAGAACCTCCGCTGATCCATCAGTATCTTCTTTGACGAAGGCTTTGCTCATGTGCTGGCCTTCTCCGCCTTAACGCGTGCCATCAGGCAGGGCTAAGTCGCTCGCCGGAAACCCCAAAATACCAAGCAGCAGAACGGCGCCAATCGTCGCCACGAGGATGGAAGGCAGATTGAATCCTTCCGCATACTGGAAGCCAAGAAGGCTGCTGACAAGGAAGCCGCCAATGAAGGCGCCGATGATGCCGACGATCAGATTGGTCAACAGCCCATGATTGCGGCCGGTGATCCGCTCGGCAATCCATCCCGCCAGGATACCAACGACGATACAGGCAATGACATTCACGGCCGCCTCCTTGGGGCGTTTTGGAGTGAACGCCTGCGCTCAAGGTCCGTTCCGCTCGATTCGCCGGCGTCAGGGTCCTGCGGTATTTGGCTTTTGTCGCCAATCCGACAGGACCCGCCTGTTCACGCCCTCGGTTAGGATCAGGGAAGTCTGACTAGCTCGCAGCCTTCAGGTTGACTTGGCTTTCGGCCACGGACGTCAGCTTCTTGTCCGCCGCCTTCTCCTCGTTGAGGGTCTGCTCGAGAACCTTGGCGATGTCAGCACGCCCCAGCCGTTTGGCCCAGGCAATCAGCGACCCGTAACGGGTGATCTCGTAGTGCTCGACGGCCTGGCCGGCCGCGATGATGGCGGCATCGAGCACATCCTTGTCCTCGACCTCGCCGGTCACCTCTTCGGCCTCTTCGATGATGCCGTCGATGGCGGGGCAGTTCACGGACTTCGCCTTTTGCCCGAGCATCTCGAACACCTGCTCCAGGCGCTTCACATGCGTCTTGGTCTCGCCGAGGTGGGACTGCAGCCCTTGCTTGAGCTGCAGCGTTGGTGGCGTTTTCGATCATGTCGGGCAGCGAGTTCACGATCTTGTTTTCGGCGTAATAGATGTCCTGCAGCGTGTGCAGGAACAGGTCGTCCATCGTCTGGATGTCCTTGGAGAACAGGCCCATGGGGCACTCCTTGTGGGTGGCGGGTTGTCATTAGGGAACAATGGCCTAACGCCTCGAGTTGAGGCCGTTCCCGTCCGCGCTGATCCGGGCTCACGCGCAGAGAGCCGCCGCGTGCCTCAGGCTGTCCACCTATCAGTCGCCGTTCGAACCAAGCGCGACCTTCAGCGTTGTCAGCCTGAGCCTCACAGGAGATTTTTCGATGACCCACCAAAGAGCAGAGTATCCGCTCGACTATTCAACGGCCGTGGACAAGCCGGCCGGTGATCGCGTGCAGAATGCCGCTGGCGCGGCCGCGGACAAGGTTGCCGACGTAGCCGCCAATGCCCAGGAGCTCGCCGGCAAGGTGGTGGACCAAGCGCGCGAATACGCCGAGCAGGCGCAGGAAGCCGCCAAGAACTTCAAGCCGTTTGTCGAGAAGTCGATGAAGGAGCAGCCGATGGCCACGTTGGCGGTAGCTGCCGTCATCGGAGTCGCGCTGGGCGCGCTCTGGAAGAGGTAGCTCCATGAGCGCACCTCTGGTCGTCACCATTCCGCACAAGCTCGGCAAGGAGGAAGCCTTGCGCCGGGTCAAGCCGGCCTTGAGCAAGGCCTCCGAGAGCTTCCCTATCCTGAAAGTGGAGCAGGAAATCTGGTCGGACGACCGGATGGAGTTCCGGGTGCGGGCGATAGGCCAGGTGGCTGCCGGCAATGTCCAGGTGGGCGATAACGATGTTCGGCTGGAAGTGACGCTGCCGTGGCTACTGCACAAGTTCGCTCAGGTGGTTCAGAAAACGATCGCTGGCAAAGGCCAAATTCTGCTGGAAAAGAAGTGATGCCGGGGTGGACCCTTCAGCGACAATCGCCCGGTGGAACGAGGATGCGACTGCACGGTTTATCAAGGGTCTTCCGCTATCTGCGACGGCAGCCAACGTACAATGACCACTAAACCCGCAGCGCTTTTTATCTTTTTGTCGGGCGCCGCCATCCTGGCAGTGCCCCTGGTCTCGACCGCGACCCCACTCGTACCTTCAGTCAATGCGGTTCGCGATTCGTCACCGCCCCTCGTGCTCCAGACGCAGAACTGGTTTTTGGATTTGTTTCGCGGCGGCGGGCGCGACCCATCCAGAACAAGAGCGCCAAATGAATTTGAGCGCAAGCCCGATGACATTGGAGTTCCGCAAAGTCCGGCAGGGACATATCGCACGCTGTGTGTGCGTCTCTGTGATGGTTTTTATTGGCCAGTGAGCCACTCGACGGTCCGCGCCCGATTTTCCAAAGATGCCAAGCAATGTGAGGTGAGTTGCCCCGGTCGCTCCCAACTGTTCGTGCAGCGTACGGGCAGTGAAGACGTGGAAGGTATGGCTGATCTCAAAGGCATTCCCTACACGCAGCTCAAGAACGCCTTACGCTACCGTACTGAGTATGTGCCGGATTGCACCTGCCGAGGTAATCCGTGGGATGCGGAGGCGATAGCGCGCCATCGCGCCTACGCGGAAGCTGCCAAATCGGTGCATGAAAAGTCCGGCGTAGACAAGGCGCAGGCAAACACTGCCAAGACCAAGTCACAGTTCGGTGCGTGGGCCCGTGCCGAAGCTCGGGATTAATATTGGGTTCCGGCACAAATCGCCGAGGTACCCAAGACCGGTGGCTTGCTATGCCAAAGCCGGATTTGCGATATTGAGCTGCGCTCACACAACCATGGATGGGTAATGGGGAGCGGCAATCGACGCCCTGTCCAACAGGATTGTTTGGCGTGGAGTACGACTAGTCCTTTTTCAGCCTCGATCCGCGAACCGTCTCTGCGCCGCGCAAACGGCGGCGCTGTCGTCACTTCCGCATCATATAGTCGCGAAGTGCGCCGTAGTCCGCGAAGGTCGCGGGCCGTTCGGACCTGAAAACTCGCGATTTTGGTGACGGGCTCGCATCGGTCGAAGGCGATCGGTGGGCATCGTTCTGCTGCCGCGCCCACTCCGCCTCTTCTACAATCGAGGGAACTGGCCTTTGCACAACTCGCGGGGCTGCTTGTGCGGGCAGAACGCCCTGCTCATTCTTTTTCTCGCTCCTTGGAGCTAAGGCGGGGAGTTGGCGCTCGCGCGCTTGTTCTGGAACCGCCCTTTCCCCGACATCAGCGTTCTGTTGTCCGCTGCCAGGATTGAGCAAGACGACCGGAGGAGAGGTGGGCGGGAGAGCCTGATCATTCTTCTTTCCAACGGTTGAGACCGGAGCGGGTAAAGTTTGGCGTTCGGGATGAATGGGCAAAGGCATTGGCTCGGGCGTCCGCGATGGAATTTGCTTATTGCTGTTGCGCGAAGTCTGCTGCTCGGTGGCAGGATTCGGCCGCACCACGGGAGGTGAGTTGGGTGTGGCGACAGCAGTCGTGACTGCAGACTCGCGTGGCGGGGCGCGCGCGATTTCCACGCTCCCCCCGGAAGACACGCGTCCAACTACCAGCCCAACGAGTTCCGGCGCATAACCCCACAGCCACCAGGACAGCTATGCGGCGCCGGCCTCCATGGTCGAAGGGCTCCCAGGTAAAGGAGTCGTCTGCTCTAGCGCGCCGCATAACCGCGAACCACCTTGTAATCGTAAGGGGGGCCAGCTCGGCGCAAAACAACCAGCACATCCGTTCCACGTGACCTGGCAATTCGATCGGCGAATGGGGCTCTCGGAAAGCGGCGAGTGGTTCGGCGCTCACTTATGCGGGGCGCTGCCCTTGTGTGGGTTAGCCGCGTCCTGGGCGTCAGAGCAGCGCCTTGGTGGCATCCAGACGTGCCAGCCCGAAACGTATCTTCAACGCGCTCCACTATAGGGTCGAATGTTTGCCGATCTGCGGCAGGGTAGATAAGAGCGAAACTGTTGATCAGCCGGCCACCGCAACTGAACACAACCTTCTCGTAAAAAATCTTCCCATCGCCCTCTCCAGACAAAACGAACCAGGTGTTTCCCCTCGGGCGGTAGTGAATTTGGTATGCGGCATATGACTTGCGAGCCACAAAGTCCTGATAGGTTGCCACCGTATGACGGTCGCGATTGGGAAGGGCTCCTACCAGCATACGAGCATCCGTGCCGCGCGCTCCAAATACCACTCCGTCGCCTGCCTCCGACGTGCGTTCAATCTGAAAGACCTCGCCTGGATAACTCAAGCTTAGCCCAAATCGCTCGTTGCGATACGACTGCCAGCCACCAGGGTTCATAGCCTCCTGGGCACCAAGCGGGACCAAAAACAGCAGGATGATCAGAGACGTGAAAAGGAGCCGCATATGCCCACAACGACACCGCGAAACCTTGGTTCCGGCGCGAATTTGAAAATGGTAACGCGGCATCGGGAGTTCGCTCCGCGGGAGGCACACTTTAGCAACCAGTTGCACAACCAGAGCGCGAGCACGCCTGGCGCACTTGATCCTATGGCAGATAATCGTTGCTCATCGGAACCACCAAGTCCTTGCATCCGTTAAATATGCGCCGCTCACCTCAATCCGCTGAGCAGGGCAATTGCATATGGTGGCGCGCTCATGCCGAACGCGATCCAAAGTCTTAGATGGACGGCCGCCGCCGCATTGGTCCTCGGCATGTTCACGTCGACTGGGGCTGGTGGCGCCGAAGGGACGCCTCGCATCAACATCGCGACCGCGATTTTCGCCGAGCCAGCTTCTCAGGCTGCGGTAGTCATCCAGCTTGAGCCCTCAGAAGCAGTGCCACATAACAGTTTTATTCGTTTGCGTGGATTACCGCCCAGCGTCTCTCTCACCGAGGGATTCGCAATCGGGCCGGGCATGTGGGCGGTGCCCCTTTTTGGCTTGGCGACGCTGAACGTCAATGTGCCGGTTGGTGTTGCAGGCCAATCGAACTTGCTCGTCACCCTTGTCGATGTGGAAGGGACCATTCTCGCCAAGGCCACATCGGCACTAGTCGTCGGACCAGCTGTCGTGCTTGCGCCTGCCGACCAGGAGCAGGCCGCAGTCCCGAGCGCGGAACACAAGGCGTTCAGCTACAGGCCCGCTGGCCACCATCCGCCGCCGACATCACCCCTCGCAGACCTCTCCGAGGCGCGCGTCGAAAAGCTGCTGGCCCGAGGCGAGAGCCATCTGGCACACGGCAATATCGCCAGCGCTCGGGCATTCTTCCGGCACGCAGCAGAAGCCGGTGTCGCGGTCGGAGCGACCTTGCTTGCTGTAACCTATGATCCAGTCGAGCTTCAGCGTCTGAAGGTCGTGGGCGTCCTTGCGGACCGCGATGAGGCTCGGAAGTGGTATCGGCGCGCGCGCGAACTCGGCGCTCCGGACGATCCTGCTCTTTTCACCGGCTGCAAATGCTAGAGGCGAACTCGTAGAGGCCGACCGTCGGGCTGCAACGCAATCGAAAATAATGATCCGGGAGGCCGACGCCCTCGGCGCTACCCCTTCGCCGGAACGTCCGGAATGGCCTCCCGTGCCCACGTGACGGGGGAGGAATGCGCGAGGCAATCGCCGCACAGTCCAAGCTTGTAGGCTGTGAAACACTTGCAACGGGGGTTGGCGTCGGGAGTCAGTCCCGCACCGCCACCAACTTCCACCTCCTCGATCCGCATCAAAACGTTGTCTGACTGTCTCGCCCGTGACAGCGCACGCGCCATTTTGCGCGTATGTGAAGGCATTGACGCATGCGGGGCGTACAATGAGAAACAATTCATCTCCTGTTCACGGCCATATTGATATTGATCACCCGACGGCTGAGCCGCACCTCATCAAGCGAGCCGCTGATGGTGTCCGCCGCTTCTTCTCAGTAGCTGTTGCAGCCTATGACGCAGCGGACCAATATCGGCAGCTCACCAAGGTATCGCCCAACGATCTGATAGCGCGAGGCGATCTGAACCGTGATGTCTTCAAGATTCTGGTCGGGCGCAACTAAGCGCTATCGGGCTGCTATCGAGGCAACGCGCAGCGGCGCTCGCAGCTTCGCAGACGGCTGGCGGTCCAAGCTCGCCGTGGCACTGGCGTTCGCAACGGCTGTCGTCATAGGACTGTTGGTAGCAGTGACAGTCGGCGGAATGCTCGCGGGATTTGTGGGATAGGCGACAGTGGCGCGCCACAGGACCGCTGCCGTGTATCAGCCAAGGCGTCACGTCAGCGGCAGCTTCAATAGCTCGGTCAGACTGTTGATAATGGTCTGCGCGGTGGCGGGCTTGCGGACGACGACGCCCGCGTTGCATCCGTCTTCGAGATCGCCATACCCCGTGTAGATGACGAAAGGCACTCCGCGCTCGTTAAGTTTGGCACAGATTTCGGTGGTGGTCTGATTGTGCAGCTTGTGATCGACGACGGCAATGGACAGGCCTGGCTCGTCTGATTTCGCAAGCCCATCGGCATGCGAGAGCGCGATGAGCACGGTGGCGCCAATTTCCCGCAGCTCGTGCGCGAGGTACTCGGCGATCATCACTTCGTCTTCGACAATAAGAATCTTCTGGCCCGCGAAGGTAGCCATGACACGTCTCCTGGTGTGTGGGATGTAAAGGGCAAACGTGGGCGTGGCCGTCGCGTTCCTTATGGTCTACAGCAGGGTGCGCTTGCGCTTGGAATTGTTGGACTATTTTTTTGTGATGGACCCAGCTATTCGTCAGGTGGACAAAATCGCCATTCCGTCATTTTCGCTACAGTGTTACGGCGCCTTGGGAGGTAGGTGCGAGCCGGTGTTCTCGCAGGTCCAGCAAATGCGCAAAGAGCCGCCGCCGGAGTGCTGGCCCTTTGAGGCGAGCGTCAAAGATCGGAACTGCGGCCCCGGCGGATGAGTTTAAACTCGAAACAAGAGTGGACGGAGCCAGCCGATGGACGTGATCGACACGAGCAAGAAGCGCGTCTCGTTGATTGAGCGTTTGGCAAAGGTGCAGCCGACGCCCGCGCCGCAAGAACCAGTCCTTCCCGTGGCCATCACGAGCACATGAATTTCGTGAGAGTGCAGGGAGACAGAAACCCCGTCCGATTGGCGGGTTTTTCTTTGCAACGGGTAGTACGTATTAGGCAGTTCGCGGAAGTACCGCTGCTGAGTGCGGCAGCCTTCTTACAATCAAAACGGCGCGGCGATGCGTGTAAAATCGCTGATCGTTGCCGTCGCGCACCCGCCTTAGCAACCTCTAGAACCACATCCTGGCCATGACAGCGGACCACGCGTTCTTTAGGCCCAAAGGGCACGACTAAGTACGCTACGGCCAATCCTAGGATCGTGGCGCCAGCCACCGTCAGAAGGGTAATCACCAACGGTGAGACCGCGTGTCGCCAGTTTCGCGCTGATATTCCAGAGCCATCGAGCGTCTCCTTTTCAGGACGCGTTGCTTAAGAGAGGCACCCCAGCAAGCTGGGGCGCCACTCCCCAGCCAATCCTTCGTCTGGAGACAAGCAAAGGAGTACTTTCCGAACGCGGACCGAAAAGCCGAGGTTCCGTTTTTTATATTAGGAACCGGAAAGAGGAGGCGCCGGTTCTCCTAGACAATAACAACAATCGAGCGATTGGGAGTAAGCCCAATGGCGAAGCTTTCGCCAGCCTTGATCAAGCGCATCAGCATGGCATTGCGCTTCCAATACGATCAGATCACTCATGAACCGTTGCCTGATCGGTGGGTCGAGCTAATCAAGTATCTCGATGAGAAGGAGAATAGGCGGCGCCCAGTTCGCCACGATGAAGAGCACCTCGAACCTGGTCAAAGTGGGTAACTCACTTCACCACCTCACCGGCCCCAGCAGTACAGCGAACGAAGTCGGACGGATTAGCGTCTACGCGCAATAGGTTGCGTACTAGAGGCCACCCGACGAAATAACTTGCGGCAACGGTTCGCGTTGGAGCCCACGGTCGCCTCCCAAAGACTCCCAAGGTTGTCACAACCGACGCATGACGACCAAGAGGACGATGACCGCGATCACAACGAAAGCAATGCCGAGGCCGAACTCGGAGATATAGTAGCCGAAGATATTCATTGGGGGACGAGCGCGGGGAGCTGAACGCGTTTGGCCAGCGTGGTTCGGAGCGCGTTATCGTCAAACATACTGGACTATCTCAGCTTGCAGTGTGTGTCATGGCTGACCTCCGGCAAGGGCGATGGTGGCCCCTGAGGTGGTGTGAAGCGTCTAGCTTCCACCCCAAGCAAATGCGACGGATCACAAGTAACGGCTACAGGCTTCCACCACCTCCGTTACCTCGTAAGGCTTATCAAAGAATACGCTACCTTGAACGCTGCGGGATCGATCTGCTGAGTTCTCACACGCGTAGATGACGGGGAGGTCGGCACGCGCTGCGCGGTATCGCTCGGCAACGACCCATCCGCTTAAGTGCCCGGCGAGCTGAATGTCAGTGAGAAGGAGATCGATCTGCTGACGCGTCTCAAGAAGCGCAAGAGCACCCTCGGCCGTGCTCGCTTCGATAACCTGCCATCCTGCATTCCGAAGCTCGCTTGCCAGAACGTCGCGCACCACCCATTCATCCTCGACGAGTAGGACAACCCTGAACCGATCTGTCCCGCGCGGCACGCGCCTACCCAATTCATTTGAAACTGCCTAATTTGTCGAACGTCGGTAAGTGTACGGTGTTCCGGCAGAGCTGTATTGCGAGAACTGAATAAAGCGACTGAACCCGTTCGACGGACAAACATAAAATATGGGACGAGTGGAACGAGTTGGGTACTGCTTGGTTGGTCAATCATTCGATGAATGCAACCCCCGGCAATACCATGTCGGACGCAATAACCGGACCCGCTGCCCAGGATGATGCCTTAAAGGCGCATTTGTTCTTGTGTCTCGAGAACGGCCATTACGCCGCTTCCACCGATCGCTCTGGAGCTAACCTTCCAACGGACCGCTGTAGCTCGGGATGGAGGCATGTAAAGGCGTTCTCGCTCGGCGTCAGAGAGGCACTCCCGTTCGCGGCCAATCCAGAACCTGTTGTCCGTGCGATCCGCGACCTTGGTTACTACGTCTTTGATACCGACCTCCCGCACGGCACCTCGCAATAGGACTGACCGTGGAGATCACACAGGTATCCGAGGAAGACCTGAAACGCTTGGCGGAGGAGCAGGGACCGAGAAGCTCAGCAGCGACCGTCCTGCGCAACCTGGCGAAGAAGCGCGCCAAGGACCGTCAGGTCTTCGCGTGGCAGTTCGGCCAATATTATTTTGTTGGACCGCCGCCCGATGCTGAGATGGAAGCCAGGATCAGGGAATTCATCGAGGACGACTTGAACGTGAACTCATAAACTGGGCGGCATCCATGAGGGCGGAAAGCCAACATTGGTCAACTTGGGCTGATGGCTGAACGTAATCAGCACGGGACCCTCTCGAAAGGGCCTATACCCCCACACTCTTGCATGACAATCTGGATTTGGCGAATGACGAGGGCAGTGAAAATGGCAGCCTACCTCATTGTTGAACACATCATCACCGACGCGGCCAAGTTCGAGGAGTACAGGGTGAAGGTCGGGCCGATGATCGCCAAGTACGGCGGCCGTTATCTGACGAAGGGCGGTAGTCATAAAATGCCGGAGGGGGGACATTGGAAGCCTGAGCGTGTCGTAATTGTAGAGTTTCCGGATTCGGACGCTCTCAATGCCTGGTACAATGCGCCCGAGTACCAGCCACTCATTGCCCTTCGTAAGCAGTGCACAAGCGACCTGGATATGCTGATCACACTTGAGGGCGCTTAGCAGCGTCCCGTCCCGCTCGGTTTATGAGTTTACGACCTTGATTGCGCCTCTCAGCTTGGCTGGAGCGCGAAGCAGGTAGCAAGACTTACGCGGCCGCTGCCTTTCGGTGGCGGCAAGGAAGGTTGCTATAATCACTGGCATGGGTAAGTCATTAAAACGCAACGATTCCTGGCTTGGCGCGTTTACATGGATGACCCTTGTTCTGAATACGGACCCTTCGCTCGTTCGCACGCCCAAGCGAGTGCAGCGCGAAAGGTTTGCCGCTGGGCGGCATAACGTCGTGGACGTAGGTTCCGGCACGAAGTGGAACAATCCCGTCAAGAAATCCGATGTCATGTCACTGATGAGCACCGAACGTGACATCGCGGTGGCCGTTGATGCGGGTGGCTGGAAGGCCGGATCGGTCATCCTCTATCGCGATTGGCTGCTAGAGGAAGAACTTGATCCAACAGAGCTGCAAGGAAAGGACTTGTCCTGCACTTGCAAACTGTCTGATCCTTGTCATGCCGACGTACTCATCGAGTTGGCCAACGCCTAGCGCTGGGCGGAACTTTCCTTTGGTCTGACCGCGCCGCCGGTCGAAAGAGCCGGAACCTTCCACCGTTGCGTGAGTTCTGATCATACTGTGACGCCTAAGCTACCTGTCATGCGTTCCCGAAATCAACTGAGGAGCAATGACATGACCACCACCCATCTCACGCATTGCTGACGAGGCTCGACGCATTGAACAGCGTCAGCGCCGCCCTTTCGTCTGGATCAGAGCTAATTGTGGAAGCTAACGGTCGCAGAGTTTGCCACTGGGTGCCGGACGGTGCTCAGTTAACTGGAGCGTTCTCCTGCGAGGCGGCCATGTTGTGTGCGGACACAGTGGATGAGGCATACCGCCTGACGGTTGCAAGGATTTGAGCGCGCACTTGCTGCCGTTTGGAGGGCCATATGTCAATTTCCCCTGATAGTCGCTCGGACGATCCGAGGCTTGAGAACCATAAAACAAGGACGCCTCACGCGGGGAGCGATAAGGCGTCCAGGCCACTGTCCCACCGGTGCGGGTATGAGTGGGGCAGTATCTTCACAACGTTCCATCACGAGCGGTATTCCCCCTAATTCTGCGCACAGAATATCGACATGGCTTGGTGAGCTACGCATGGGGGTCACATGACACACGCCGCAATTATCGAGGAGATGGCATGCGCCAGTGCCAGTATGGACGTAGCGAGGGATGCTGCGGAGCGGGGCGACTGGACCAAGGCGGAACAGGCGCTTCTCGACGTGCAGGAACGGTCAGCACGCCTTCTTCGCGAATTGGGATTGCAGGGCGGCTCCGCAAAGCCACCCGATGAGTCGTCTAGCCTTAGGCGCAGTGAGGCTCGGGCGGTACTCAGTCACGATTAAGTCAATGATCCTGGAACCAAGCTTGTGCTGAGCCGTTAACGGCTCTCAGTAAACGGAGGCACTCAATGACTATTGAAGCATTGCTGATCTGGCTGATCATCGGCGCAGTGGCAGGTTACCTCGCTGGCGCAACCGCGTCCGCGTAAGGATGGCAGCCCATCTTTCTCCGACCAGACCACCATGCTCGGCCTGCCGAAAACAAGTGGCCTTCCGGTGCGCGAGCGGGCGCTAATCGATCATGGCCTCAAGTGGTGGCCGACCAAGAAGTACACTGCCAACCTGACCAATAATGGCACCAGCGCCAGCTGGCGGCTGGAAATCAATAGTCTCACCCGCGCCGAGGCGAACTACCCGGCCGAGGGCGTGCCATTTGCACTGATACTCACCATTGAGGACGCCAGCGACAACACCCAATCTTCCAGACCTTCCGGCAATACCTGCAGACGCGCCCATCGCTGTCGGCGACATCCGCACGGCGCATCGCATCAGACAGCGCGCTTAAGTGATGACGCTTGTGGTCGCCACCTATTGAGATCCCAAACCGTTGGCCCCGCGGCACTGCCAACATCGCGTACCACGCATTTGAGCCAGCTGGTGTTCAACGTGGCGGGCACGAGGTGCACTCCGGCATTTGGACCGGATCGTCGAGGCGATCGCCGAACACACGGGTTCGAAGCGAGCGGTCGACCGGCGATGACAAGATTTCCTCCATGGGATTGCGAGCCGTGTGACGGCTGGTCTTGGCACCAAATCCCCGGTCGTCCGCCGCAGCCTTTTCTTCCGCTCATGATGAGATAGCCGACATTGCCGGCAAGCAGTTAGGCAGAGTCATTGATTGAGTGAGAAACGCTATCGTGCGCCCGGAATTATTGAGTGGGCGTATTTTTCCGTATGACCGCCGGATGTGCAAGCGCACCGCTGCGGCGCCGACAGCTTCGGCAGACAACTTGGTTTCGGGCGCGATATCGGGCGCGTCGGCTGACCGCAAATTCTCTAAGTCATTGATTTAATTGGTCGGAGCGGGGAGATTCGAACTCCCGACCCCTTGCTCCCGAAGCAAGTGCTCCCTTCCAATCTCCCACGCTGAGACGGGTGCGAAATCACGAGAGCACTTGCAATCCCTTGCAACCTACCGCTTGAACTGCACATGAAAATTGTTCCGCCGGCGTTCCGCTTGGCAGTTACTGCGGAACGCGATATATGGCTAAGTTATTGATTTTAGCTGGTGGAGCCGAGCGGGATCGAACCGCTGACCTCGTGAATGCCATTCACGCGCTCTCCCAACTGAGCTACGGCCCCGCTGTCCTGGGAAACCGGCGCTTGCCGCCGGGCAGGCTTAAGTATGCCGGTGCGAAAAATTGCGCAAGTGCCATGAAGCGACCGCCTGCCCTTGCCAAGGACAGCGCAAAGTTGACCGCATATTGAAGGCGAACAGCCTATTGCTGCTCGTCTTTCTCCGCTACCGGCCCGCCGATGATATTGGACATGTCGGTACCGTCCTCCTCCTCGGCCTCGAGGAAGGTCTCGTCTTCTTCGGCTGCCGCCGGCTCTTCGTCGCCCTCGATGGCAGCGAGCGGATCGTCAGCGTCGGCCTCCGGCGCGTCCTGGGGCTTGACGGGTTCGACCGCATACACGGGCTTCTTGGGCGCCTTGCGCGCACTCCTTTCCGCAGCGGCGGCAGACGCCGCGGCGAGGGGTGCAGCCTCGATCCGGTAGACGGTCTGGCATATGGGACACGTGACCGGATCACGGTTGAGGTCGTAGAAGCGGGAGCCGCACTCCGGGTTCTGGCAGGTGCGCTTGGTTCCGCGTTCCGCTTTGGTGGACATGGGATCACCCTCGAAGCGTAAAATCGGCTGCTGCTTGCCATGCGGTCGGGCGGCTGTCAAAAGCAATTGTGCCCACTCGGCCGTGGCTTTCGCGGCTATATAGGCGCACCCGGGCAATGTTGACAGGGTCGGCTGAGGACCTGGCGTTGACAGGACCCAGGCCCCTTGCTCTAAGGCAGCCGCGCCGAGCCGCCGCTATGCGACGGGCCGGCCCCCATTGGTCGAGGCCACGCCCGACGTGTCGCACGCAGCCCCTTCTCCGCTTTCCGCGCCCAGGTCCCGGACGCTGTCGGGACACGTCCGCGTACCAGGTGACAAGTCGATCTCCCACCGGTCCTTGATGTTCGGCGCACTGGCCACGGGGCGCACGCGCGTGAGCGGCCTGCTGGAAGCGCAGGACATCCTGAACACGGTAAACGTATTGCGGGCACTGGGCTGCCTCATCGACAAAGTCGACGATACCTGGGTGATCTTGGGCCGGGGTGTGGGGGGGCTCACGGCGCCAGCCGGCGATCTCGACTTCGGCAACGCCGGCACCGGCGTCCGCCTGATGATGGGTGTCATCGCCGGTCACGACATGACCGTGCGGATGACCGGCGACGCCTCCTTGTCGCGGCGGCCGATGGGCAGGGTGCTCAAGCCGTTGTTGCGGATGGGACTGGAGGTGGTCGATCAGGGGAAGGAAACTTTGCCGCTGACGCTGCGCGGTAGCCCCGATCTCATTCCCATCGAGTATCAGCTCCCCGTCCCATCGGCACAGATCAAGTCGGCCGTTCTGATCGCCGGCTTGCACGCGGCGGGCGAGACCACGGTGATCGAGCCAGAGGCCACGCGCGACCACACCGAGCGCATGCTGGGCCATTTCGGCGCACAACTGACGGCGACCAAGCGGCAGGGCGTTCGCGCGATCTCCATCAAGGGCGATGCCGAGCTTGTTGGGCAGGATGTAAGCGTGCCCGGCGATCCGAGTTCCGCCGCGTTCCTGGTTGCTGCCGCACTGATCGTACCCGGATCTGAGGTGACCATAGGCGGTGTGCTCGTCAATCCGACGCGAACCGGCTTTTATGCGACGCTGAGGGAGATGGGCGGCGACGTTGCCTTCCTCAACGAGCGCAACGAGGGCGGAGAACCGGTCGCCGACGTTCGCGTGCGGCACTCCAGGCTCAAAGGCGTGGATGTACCGGCGGCCCGCGCGCCGGCAATGATCGACGAGTATCCCGTGCTTGCCTGCCTTGCCGCCTATGCCGACGGCGAAACACGCATGAACGGGCTTGGAGAGCTGAAGGTGAAGGAGAGTGACCGCCTCGCTGCGACCGCCGCGGGTCTGCTGGCGAACGGCATTTCAGCCAAGGTCGACGGGGACACACTCGTGGTCGGCGGAGGCAAGGGCGTACGCGGCGGCGGCGTGGTTGCCACCCACCTCGACCACCGCATCGCCATGGCCTTTCTCACGCTCGGGCTGGGCGCCGACCGCCCTGTGACGGTCGACGACGCGGCCATGATCGCCACCAGCTTTCCCGAGTTCCGTCCCCTCATGGAGGGTCTGGGCGCGAGCTTCGCCGAACCCCGGGACGTGGGCCAATGATCGTCGCCATCGACGGTCCGGCCGCCTCGGGCAAGGGCACGCTGGCCAAGCGCATAGCGCTCCATTTCGGCTTGGCCCATCTGGACACAGGGCTGCTCTACCGCGCCGTCGCACGGGATGTACGCAGGCGGGGTGATGCGTTCGATGATGCCGAGAGTGCCGCGTCGGCCGCTAGCAGCCTGGACCCCGGTACGTTGGAAGATCCGTCCCTCCGCGACCCAGGGGTAGGTGAGGCAGCCTCCGTGGTGGCCCGCATCCCCGCGGTCCGTGCCGCCATACTGGACTACCAGCGCACCTTTGCCCGACGCCCCGAGGGCGCTGTGCTTGACGGGCGTGATATCGGCACCGTCGTGTGCCCTGACGCAGACGTTAAGATTTATGTTACCGCCACGCCCGAGGTCCGCGCGGAGCGCCGGTTCCTGGAGATGAAGGGCCGGGGCGACCCCGTAACCTATGAGGCGGTACTGGCCGATATCCGTCTTCGCGACGAGCGTGATGCGGGCCGGGAGGTATCCCCCATGCGACCGGCCATCGACGCCTTCTTGCTGGATACGAGCAATTTGGATATAGAAGCCGCATTCAATACCGCCGTCGGCGTGATCTCGAGGAAGGTTGGCCAACGCGGGCGCACTTGAAAGGTGCACCGCAATCCAAGTTGGCGAAGCCACCGCTGGCGGCAATCAAGATCTCATGGGCACGAGCTTGGCCTGGGCCGTACGCGATCCGCGTACGCGCGACCGTTGGCAGTCGTGCCCGCAGCAGGAACAAAAGACTGAAGGAGCACAAATGAGCACGACCGCCGGTATCAGCAAGGACCTCAATCCCACGCGCGACGAATTTGCTGCGCTGCTGGGCGAAACCATGTCGGAGGACGACGTCTTCGAGGGCAGCGTCGTCAAAGGGACGGTCACCGCGATCGAGAAGGACCTTGCGGTGATCGACGTCGGCCTGAAAATGGAAGGCCGGGTGCAGCTGCGCGAGTTCGCCCTGCCCGGCCAGGAGAATGCACTCAAGGTCGGCGACACCGTCGAGGTCTACATCGAGCGCACCGAGAACGCGCTTGGTGAAGCCGTGCTGTCGCGGGACAAGGCGCGGCGCGAGGAAAGCTGGGTCCGCCTGGAGCAGAAATTCAACAACAAGGAGCAAGTCGAAGGCGTCATCTTCAACAAGGTCAAGGGTGGCTTCACGGTCGATCTTGACGGCGCGGTGGCGTTCCTGCCGGGGAGCCAGGTGGATGTGCGGCCCGTGCGCGACATGGGCCCTCTCATGAACTCGCCCCAGCCCTTCAAGATCCTGAAAATGGATCGCCGGCGCGGCAATATCGTCGTGTCCCGCCGCGAGGTCCTGGAAGCCACGCGCGCCGAGCAGCGCTCCGAGATCGTCGCCAAGCTGGCGGAAGGCCAGGTGATCGACGGTCTAGTCAAGAACATCACCGACTATGGTGCCTTCATCGACCTCGGCGGTATTGACGGCCTGCTGCATGTCACCGACATGGCCTGGCGGCGCGTCAATCATCCGAGCGAGATCGTCAACGTCGGCGACACGGTCAAGGTGCAGATCGTGCGTATCAACCCCGAGACGCAGCGCATCAGCCTCGGCATGAAGCAGCTGCTGACCGACCCCTGGGCCGGTATCGAGGCGAAATACCCGGTCGGCGGGCGTTTCCAGGGCACCGTCACGAACATCGCCGACTATGGCGCGTTCGTAGAGCTGGAACCCGGTGTCGAGGGCCTGATCCACGTTTCCGAGATGAGCTGGACCAAAAAGAACACGCATCCGGGCAAGATCGTCTCGACCAGCCAGCAGGTGGAAGTCCAAATCCTCGAGGTCGATCCTCAGAAGCGGCGCATCTCCCTTGGCCTCAAACAGGTGCAGGACAATCCCTGGGAGGCCTTCCTTTCCACCCATCCCAAAGGCGCGGTGGTCGAGGGTCCTGTCCGCAACATCACCGAGTTTGGCCTGTTCGTCGGGCTCGACGGCGGTGTCGACGGCATGGTCCATCTCTCCGACCTGGATTGGAACAAATCCGGCGACGAGGCCATCAAGGCCTACAAGAAGGGCGACAATATCAAGGCGGTAGTGCTGGATGTCGATCCCGCCAAGGAGCGCATCAGCCTCGGCATCAAGCAGGTCGGCGGCGATCCGATGGAGAGCGTCGGCACCCTCAAGAAGGGCAGCCAGGTGACCTGCGAGGTTGTGGCCGTGCAGGACAACGGCATCGAGGTGAAGCTCGTCGACACCGATATGACCGCCTTCATCAAACGCTCTGATCTCTCCCGTGATCGCTCCGAGCAGCGCCCCGAGCGCTTCAACGTGGGCGACAAGGTCGATGCGGCCATCACCACTATCGACAAGAACACCCGCCGCATCTCGGTCTCCATCAAGGCGTTGGAAATCGCGGAAGAGAAGCAGGCCGTCGCCCAATACGGGTCTTCCGACAGCGGCGCCTCGCTTGGCGACATCTTCAAGGCCGCCATCAAGAAAAAGGAAGGCGGCGACGACTGAGCACGCGAGCAGAAACGCATCTGTTTGGATCATGTGAGATCCAAATCCGATGCGCCAAGCGTGAATGCCGCTCTATTTCTGTTGCGCACAGCGAGGTTTGCGTTTTCTGATGGAGGCGCGAAAGTGCTTCCATCAGAAACAATCTCGCTCCGGTGAGGGCTCACGCGCATGACCCTGGAGACAGAAGCCGTTCTCGATCGCCGCCGGCTGCGCAGGCGGCTGTCGCTGTGGCGCACGCTCGCGGTGATTGCCGGCCTGCTGGCGATCGGCCTGCTCCTCTTCGCCTCCGCCGACAGGGCGGGCCTGCTGGACACCCGACAGATCGCGCGCGTTACCATTGAAGGCATGATCACCGAGGATCGCGATCTGCTGCGGTTGCTGCAGAAGATCGGCGAATCCAAGCAGGTCTCGGGCCTGATCGTGGCGGTCAACAGTCCCGGTGGAACCACGGCCGGCGGCGAGGCGCTGTTCGAAGCTCTACGAGGCGTTGCCAAGACTAAGCCTGTGGTGGCGCAGTTCGGCACCGTTGCCACGTCAGCCGCCTATATCGCGGGTCTCGCTACGGACCAGATCGTTGCACGCGGCAATACCATCACCGGTTCGGTGGGCGTGATCTTCCAATGGCCGGAATTCGCCGGATTGCTCGAGAAGCTCGGCATCAAGGTCAACGAGATCAAGAGCGGCCCGCTGAAGGCAAACCCGTCTCCGTTTCTACCCCTCGACGACGCCGGCAGGTCCGCCGCCGAGGAGATGGTTGCCGAATCGCAGCGCTGGTTCTTGGCTCTGGTCCGCACCCGGCGCGGCATCGAGACCAAGAGTGTGCCCGGCCTCGAGCAGGGTCGTGTGTTCTCCGGCCGCGATGCGCTCAATCACAAGCTGATCGACCAGATCGGCGGCGAGGCAGAGGTCGTCAAATATCTCGAAGATCAGCGCAACGTGCCCAAGGGCCTCAAGATCGTGGACTGGAAGGTGAGCCGGGATACGTCATGGAGTTTTGTACGGTTGGGAACGTTTGCACTGGCGCGTCTCACCGGCATTCCGGCCCTTGAAGAGATCGCCCGCATGAGCAACGACCGCCTTGCCGGGTTGCAGCTTGACGGGCTGCTTTCCATTTGGCACGGTGCTGAAAGATAGAGTAATTCCAACGGTTTCCGTTTGGAAAGGGGGGCAGAGCATGATCAAGTCTGAGCTTATCCAGAAGATCGCGGCCGCTAATCCACACCTTTATCACCGCGACGTCGAGCGCATCGTCAACGTCATCTTTGCCGAGATCGTCGATGCCTTGGCACGCGGCGACCGCGTCGAACTCAGGGGCTTTGGCGCGTTCACCGTCAAGCACCGTGCGCCCCGCGTCGGCCGCAACCCGCGCACGGGCGCGGCAGTGTCCGTGGCCGAGAAGTTCGTACCCTTCTTCAAGACCGGGAAGGATCTTCGCGAGCGGCTCAACGAGTTCGGCCTAGGTCCGTTTCGTCGTTGTGGATGAATGAGGCCTCTCCCGTCATCTCCACACCGGCCGGCATTACGGAGGTGAGCAGGTGCTGCGCCGCATCGTCTGGTTCTTTGTCGCTTTTCCAGTTGCGATCCTTTTGATCACCCTGGCCGTCGCCAACCGTCATGGCGTCCGTCTGGTGCTCGACCCGTTCCGGCCGGCCGACCCCGTTATCTCGCTTGTGCTGCCGTTCTACGCTTACCTGTTAGGGGCGCTGCTGATCGGCGTCATCATCGGCGGGGCCGCGACCTGGATGACCCAGGCGAGCTGGCGCCGCAGCGCACGGCAGCGCGCGACGGAAGCCCATCGCTGGCAGGCCGAAGCTGGCCGCCTGCGCCGCGAAAAGGAATTGGAAGCATCGCGGCAACTCGCCCCAGTCGGCCGCTAGACATAGGCTTGATCCATGCGCTTCTTCGACGGCGCGGCGGTGGATGCGGCCCTCAGTTGCCCCGGCCTTGTCGATATTCTCGAGGCGGCCTTCATCAAGGGGGCGATTGCCCCGCCGCGGCACCATCACGGTGTTGCGCTCGACGGGCGGCCCGAGGCTACGCTGTTGCTGATGCCGGCCTGGGAAGCGCAGCCGGCCGGCTCGGCTTTCGCCGGGCGCTTCATGGGGGTCAAAGCCGTCACGATTTTCCCCGACAACGACGCGCGTGGGAAACCGGCGGTGTTTGGAACCTACATTCTCTTGTCCGCTGAGACGGGAGAATTGCTGGCGGTGATGGATGCGACCCGACTGACCGCGTGGCGCACGGCTGCGGCATCGGCTCTGGCAAGCCGCAGCCTGTCCCGGCCGGACAGCGCGCGGCTGCTGATGGTCGGGGCCGGAGCGCTTGCACCGTTCCTGATCCGCGCCCATGCATCGGTGCGGCCCATCCGCGAGATCATGATCTGGAACCGCTCGCAACCGCGGGCACTGGCACTCGTGTCCACTCTGGCGAAGCTCGGCATGACGGCGACGATAGTCACTGATCTCGCCAGCGCGGCCGCTGAAGCCGATATTATTTCCACTGCCACGCTGTCCTCCGAGCCGCTGATCCACGGAGCGTGGCTAAAGCCAGGAACGCATCTCGATTGTGTCGGTGCCTTCAAAGCCAGCATGCGTGAAATCGATGACGACGTCGTGCGGCGAGCGCGCATCTTCGTCGACACGCGGGCCGGCGCATTCGGCGAGGCGGGCGACATCCTGCAGCCGCTGCAGGCGGGCGTGATCGGGAAGGATGCAGTGCTGGGTGACTTGTTCGACCTCTGCCGTGGCACGACTGCAGGACGCGGATCGGTGAGCGAGATCACGCTGTTCAAGTCGGTCGGCGCCTCGATCGAGGATCTCGCGGCTGCGGTGGCCGTTTACGGACATGTCGGCACGCCAGGCGCGCAGGCGTGACCGGCTGATAAGTTGTCGTTCAGCGCGGCAAGTCGCTGCGGCCCATCAGGAGGCGGTCGATGGCATGCGCGGCCTGCCGGCCTTCGCGGACGGCCCACACGACGAGGCTTTGCCCGCGGCGGATGTCACCGGCCGCAAACACCTTCTTGTGCGCCTTGAGGCGATAGTCCTTCTCGTTGGCGTCGAGGCCCTTGAAGCGGCCGCGCGGCACCACCGGCAGTCCAAGTTCCTTCACCACATCGCCCTCGACCGGCCCCGAGAACCCCATGGCGAACAGAACGAGGTCGGCCGGCAGTTCGCCCTCGCTACCGGGCATCGGCTTCAAAGCATTGTCGACACGCGTGTAGAGCAGCTTCTCCACCTTGCCGTTCTTGCCGGCGAAGCCCGTCGTCGAGATCGAATACTCGACCTTGGCGCCTTCGGCTTGGCTGGAGGAGACGCGCAGCTTCAGAGGCCAGTGCGGCCAGCTGAGCGCCTTGTCCTCCTTCTCCGGCGGCATCGGCATGATCTCTAGCTGCGTCACCGACTTGGCGCCCTGTCGGAACGACGTGCCGATGCAGTCGCTGCCCGTGTCGCCGCCGCCGATGACGATGACGTGCTTATCCTTGGCCGTGATCCCGGCTTCGCTGCCTGGCGCTTCACCGGCCACGCGCCGATTCTGCTGCGGCAGGAAGGTCATGGCGTAGTGGATGCCGTCGAGGTTGCGCCCCGGCGACTTGGCGAAGAAATCGAACGGCTCCTCGGAGCCGCCGGCCAGCAGGACGGCATCGTGCTTGGCTTCCAACTCCTTGGCTGTGACCGTCTTGCCGACATGCATGTTGCAGTGGAAGACCACGCCTTCGGCCTCCATCTGCTTTACGCGGCGGTCGACGATGTGCTTCTCCATCTTGAAGTCGGGGATGCCATAGACTAGCAGCCCGCCCGGCCGCGCGCTCTTCTCGTAGACATGCACCTCGTGCCCGGCGCGCGCCAGTTGCTGCGCAGCAGCCAGTCCGGCCGGGCCCGAACCGACGATTGCGACCCTCTTGCCGGTCTTTTGCTCGGGTGGCTCCGGTGCGATCCAGCCTTCGGCAAAGGCCTTGTCGGCGATGGCGCACTCGATGGTCTTGATGGTGACCGGGTTGTCGTTGATGTTGAGCGTGCAGGAGGCCTCGCACGGCGCAGGACACACGCGCCCCGTCACCTCGGGGAAGTTGTTGGTGGAGTGCAGGTTGAGCGCTGCGGTCTTCCACTGATCCTTGTAGACGAGGTCGTTCCAGTCCGGGATCTGGTTGTTGACCGGACAGCCGGTGTGGCAATAGGGGATGCCGCAGTCCATGCAGCGCGCGGCCTGCTTCGTCACTTCCTCCTTGGGCAGCGGTTCGACGAACTCCTGCCAGTGCTTCACACGCTCGTCCACGGGCCGGTAGTGCCGGTCCTGGCGGTCGAACTCCATGAAGCCTGTGATCTTGCCCATCGTCGTCCGTCTCTATTCAATCGCCGTCAGGCGTGTGCCGAAACCAGTCCCAGCCCATTCTCGCACCGCTCGATCCAGCCCCGCAGGTTGCTGCGGGTCGACAGGTCGAAGCCGCCTTCATGCGCCAGTCGCGTGTACGGCAGCAGCGCAACGTCCGCAATCGTCATCGTGTCGCCGGTGAGCCAGCCTCGCGCGGCCAGTGATCGCTCCATAAGATCGAGCGCGCCTTCGCCCCGTTCCACGCGCCAGGCATCGCGATCTTTCTTGGCCCGGCCCTGATAAACCATGTGGAAGCGGCACACGGCCACGTAGGGCTCGTGGCTGTACTGCTCCCAGAACAGCCATTCGTCGATCCTGGCCTGCGCGAAGCCATCTTCGGGCAGCAGGGCCGAACCGCGTGCCAGGTAGCGAATGATAGCGTTGGATTCGGCGAGGCGGCGGCCGTCGGGGAACTCGACGCCGGGTATCCGGGCCATCGGGAACCGGGCCAAGAAATCGGGCGTGCGGGTTTCGCCCTTCATGGTGTCAATGGGCACCCAGTCATAGGCCAAGCCGAGTTTGTCGGCCGTGTATTTGACCTTCAGGCAGTTGCCGGAGCCCAGGTCGCCGTAGATCTTCATGACACGTGCTTTCTTCTTTCGCGCGCAGGACGCGCGGTTTGAACCACGCGCCGGCGCAACGTTAACTCTTGGTTGCTCGCAGGCCGATCTCGATCACTTCCAGGCCGCTTGGATCGGCAGCCTGATGCTTGGCGATCTCCGTCAGGGCTCGGCGGTAGTCGACCGGCATAACTTTCTTGAATTTCGGCTGATAGACGGCCCAGTTCTCGAGGATCGTCTTGGCCTTGGCGGAATTCGTATAGTGGGCGTGCCGCGCGATCAGCTGGTGCAGCCGCTCGGCGTCCTGCTTGGTCATGTCCTCCATGACGTCGACCAGCCCGTGGCTCTGCAGATCGCCGCCCTGGTTGGAAAGCTGGCGCATCACCTGCTCTTCGGCCTCGACAGGCTCGAGGTCGATCATGGACAGGTTGCAACGTTGCTCGAAGGTACCATCCTCATCGAGCACATAGGCGATGCCGCCCGACATGCCGGCCGCAAAGTTGCGCCCTGTCGGGCCGATCACGATCACCACGCCGCCGGTCATGTATTCGCAGCCGTGGTCGCCCGTGCCTTCCACGACGGCCACCGCGCCCGAGTTGCGCACGGCAAAGCGTTCGCCGGCGACGCCGCGGAAGTAGCACTCGCCGGAAATGGCGCCGTAGAGCACCGTGTTGCCGACGATGATACTTTCTTCCGGTACGATGCCCGACTTGGGGTCCGGCCGCACGATCAGCTTGCCGCCGGATAGGCCTTTGCCGACGTAGTCGTTGGCCTCGCCCACGAGATCAAGCGTCACGCCCTGCGCCAGCCACGCACCAAAACTCTGGCCGGCCGTGCCCCTGAACGACAGCCAAATGGTGTCCTCCGGCAGACCCGCATGCCCGTAGCGCTTGGCGATCTCGCCCGACATCATGGCGCCGGCCGTGCGATCACGATTGCAGATCTCCAACTCGTGCTTGACCGGCTTCTTCTCATCGAGCGCCGGCTTGGCGAGCGCGATCAGCTTGTTGTCGAGCACCTTGTCGAGGCCGTGGTTCTGGCGCTCGGAATTGTAGATGGCGACGCCCGCAGGCACCTCGGGCTTGTGGAACAGCTTCTCGAAGTCGAGGCCGCGCGCTTTCCAGTGGCCGATGGCGCGCTCCGTGTCGAGACACTGTGACTGGCCGACCATTTCGTTGAAGGTGCGATAGCCAAGCGCCGCCATGATCTCGCGCACCTCTTCAGCGACGAAGAAGAAATAGTTGATGGCGTGCTCGGGCTGGCCGGTGAACTTGGCGCGCAGAACCGGGTCTTGCGTCGCTACGCCAACGGGGCAGGTGTTCAGATGGCATTTGCGCATCATGATGCAGCCGAGCGCGATCAGCGGCGCGGTCGAGAACCCGAACTCGTCGGCCCCCAGCAGCGCCCCGATCACCACGTCGCGCCCTGTGCGGATGCCGCCGTCGACCTGCACGGCAATACGGCCCCGCAACCGGTTGCCGACCAGAGTCTGATGCGTCTCGGCGAGGCCGATTTCCCATGGGCTTCCGGCGTGCTTGAGCGAGGTCAGCGGCGAGGCCCCGGTGCCACCCTCGAAACCGGAGATGGTGACGTGATCGGCGCGCGCCTTGGCGACGCCGGCCGCCACCGTGCCGACGCCCACCTCGGAGACGAGCTTCACCGACACGTCGGCGTTCGGATTGACGTTCTTCAGGTCGAAGATGAGTTGCGCCAGGTCTTCGATTGAATAGATATCGTGATGAGGCGGTGGCGAGATCAGCCCCACCCCGGGCGTCGAATGGCGCACCTTGGCGATGGTCGCATCCACCTTGTGGCCGGGCAGCTGGCCGCCCTCGCCGGGCTTGGCGCCCTGCGCCATCTTGATCTGCATCATGTTCGAGTTGGCGAGGTATTCGGCCGTTACGCCGAAGCGTCCCGACGCGACCTGCTTGATCGCCGAGCGCATGGAGTCGCCGTTGGGCATCGTCTTGAAACGATCCGCTTCCTCGCCGCCCTCGCCGGTGTTGGACTTGCCGCCGATGCGGTTCATGGCGACGGCGAGTGTGGTGTGCGCCTCGCGCGAGATGGAGCCGAAGCTCATGGCGCCCGTCGAGAACCGCTTGACGATATTGGCTGCGGGTTCGACCTCCTCCAGAGGCACAGGCTTGCGGCGCATTTGCTCGGCGCTCTTCAGCCGGAACAGGCCGCGCAGCGTCATGAGCTGCTCGGACTGATCGTTCACCTGCTGGGCGAACGAGCGGTACTTGTCCGGCAGGTTGGCGCGCGCCGCATGCTGCAGGTCGGCCACCACGCTCGGTCGCCACATGTGGGCTTCGCCGCGGATGCGGTAGGCGTACTCGCCGCCCACGTCGAGCGCATGCTCCAGAACGGGCACGTTGCCGAAAGCCTGCCGATGCCGCTCCGCCGTCTCGCGTGCGATCTGGCGCAGCCCCACGCCTTCCACCTGCGTATGGGTGCCGGTGAAATACTTCTTCACGAATGACGAGCGCAGGCCCACGGCGTCGAAGATCTGCGCGCCGCAGTAGGACTGATAGGTCGAGATGCCCATCTTGGACATCACCTTCAACAGTCCCTTGTCGACAGCCTTGGTGTAGCGCTTCAGGGCTTCCTTGAGCGTCAGCTTCTCGTCGAGCTCGGGAATAATCTGCTCCAGAGTCTCGAAGGCGAGGTAGGGGTTGATTGCCTCGGCGCCATAGCCGGCGAGCACCGCGAACTGATGCACCTCGTGCGCCTCGCCGGTCTCGACGACCAGGCCGACCTTGGTGCGCAGGCCTTGCCGGATCAGGTGATGATGCACAGCCGAGGTGGCAAGCAATGAGGGAATCGGAATCCGGTCCGGGCCCACGGCACGGTCCGACAGGATGATGATGTTGTAGTCCTTGGAGCGCACCGCTTCCTCGGCTTCGGCGCATACCACGTCGAGCGCCGCGGTCATGCCGGCTGCGCCCTTCTCCACCGGATAGGTGATGTCGATGGTGATGGACGAGAACTGGTTGTCCTTCACCAGGCCTATCTGGCGAACACGCTCCAGGTCCTCGTTGCTGAGGATCGGCTGGTACACCTCCAGCCGCTTCAGCTTGGCGGTGCCTTCCAGGTCGAGCAGGTTTGGCCGCGGCCCGATGAACGACACGAGGCTCATCACCAGCTCTTCGCGGATCGAGTCGATCGGCGGGTTCGTCACCTGCGCGAAGTTCTGCTTGAAGTAGGTGTGCAGCAGCTTGGGTTTGTTCGACAGCACCGAGACCGGCGTGTCGGTGCCCATGGAGCCGACCGCCTCCTGACCCGTATGCGCCATCGGCGCCATCAGGAACTTCAGGCTCTCCTGCGTGTAGCCGAACGCCTGCTGCAGATCGAGCAGCGCCACGTTCGACTTCTTGCGCGCGACTTTCTTGGGCAGCGGCAGGTCACCCACCTGGATCTGGGTGCGCTTCAGCCATTGCTCGTAGGGATGGCGCGAGGCCAGATCGGCCTTCAGGTCGTCATCGGAGATGATGCGGCCCTCTTCCAGGTCGATCAGCAGCATCTTGCCGGGCTGCAGGCGCCACTTCTTAGCAATGTTCTCCTCGGCAACCGGCAGCACGCCGGCCTCCGAGGACATGATCACACGATCGTCCTTGGTGACGAGATAGCGCGCCGGCCGCAAGCCGTTGCGGTCGAGCGTGGCGCCGATCTGCCGTCCGTCCGTGAAGGCCATGGCTGCCGGGCCGTCCCACGGCTCCATCAGGCAGGCGTGATACTCGTAGAAGGCACGCCGCTTGGCATCCATCAACGGATTGCCGGCCCAAGCTTCGGGAATCAGCATCATCGCCGCATGCGACAGGCTGTAGCCGCCCATGACGAGAAATTCGAGCGCGTTGTCGAAACACGCCGTGTCGGACTGCCCCTCGTAGGAGATCGGCCACAGCTTGCCGATGTCGTCGCCGAACAACGGCGAGGACACCGACGCCTGCCGCGCAGCCATCCAGTTGACGTTGCCGCGCAGCGTGTTGATCTCGCCGTTGTGGGCGACCATGCGATAGGGATGTGCCAGCTTCCACGACGGGAATGTGTTGGTCGAAAAGCGCTGATGCACCAGCGCCATTGCTGACGAAACACGTGGGTTCGACAGATCCGTGTAGTAGGCCTTCACCTGATAGGACAGGAACATGCCTTTGTAGACCAGCGTGCGGCTCGACAGCGAGACGGTGTAGTGGCCGATGTCGCGGTCCTTGTAGGCGTAGTGCAGGGCGTTGGAGACCACCTTGCGGATGAGGTACAAGCGCCGCTCGAAATCCTGGCTCTCGTCGATCTCCTTCGGACAACCGATGAAGATCTGCCGGTGCACGGGCTCCACCGCCTTTGTCATCTCCGACAGGCAGGAGTTGTCCACCGGCACTGAGCGCCAGCCGAGGAATTCCAGGCCCTCCTCGCGGATGATGCGCATCCACACACGCTCGCAGTGCGCGCGCAGACGTTCGTCTTGCGGCATGAACACGTGACCGACGGCATAGCGTCCGGGCGTGGGAAGCTTGATCTTGAGCTTGGCGCATTCCTCAAGGAGGAACTCATGCGGGATCTGCAGCAGGATACCTGCGCCGTCGCCCGCCAGCGGGTCTGCGCCCACGGCACCGCGATGCTCGAGGTTCTCGAGGATAAAAAGCGCGTCCTTGATGATCGCGTGCGACTTGCCGCCTTTCAGGTTGGCGATGAAGCCGACGCCACAGGCGTCATGCTCGCGGCGCGGGTCAAACAGGCCGCTCGGCTCTGGACATACCGGCCCCCCCTGGGGCAGAGACACCGGGTGCTCCGCGGTCATGGTTCTCTCCAACCGTCTCTCTCGGGCCGGTCCCGCATCTCGCTGAGACACCGGGCCAAATGCTTGTCAGAAGCTCCGCACACCCATTTCGCTGCTCGTCCCATCATTCAGGTGGAGAGCAACGCCACGAGTCACGCGCGGAGCCGACGCCGCCGCTCCATTGGGCCGCCTCCGTTATGCCGCTCCTGATCCCCGTCTCCCGGTTCGGACGGATTTCGCAGAGCGTCATCGGGGGCCGCGGTCCGGGCGGTGTCTCTCACCCCTCTAGCTGGCCTAGTCTTGCTGGCTGCCGGTTGCCGAGCCGCCGCAACGAAGCCGGTGCGGTGCATTGCACAAAGTAGCCACCAATAAAGGACAGCATAGCTGACCTAAATTGGCCTGCAAAGGCTAATTGGCAAAGATTCCGGCCCCGGGGAGAAATTTCCGAAAGGTTGTGGCTGCTTCTCGAGTTGTGTCACGCTTTCCGGCATATGGCCGCTGCCCTTGCCCAAGGAACAGACATGCCTGCCAAGCGTCCCCTCCCCTTCGGAATTTGGCCTTCGCCGGTCAGCGCAGAGCTTGCCGCCCGTGGCAGCCGCCGGTTCGGTATGGTGCAGGCAAATGGCGAGGCCATTTATTGGAGCGAAGCCCGGCCCGAGGAGCAGGGGCGCCAGGTGATCGTGCGTTGCGGGCCGGATGGCCGGCCCGTCGACGTTCTGCCCAAGCCCTATTCCGCTCGCTCGCGGGTGCATGAATACGGTGGCGGCGAGTTCCTGGTTTCAGGTGCAACCATTTTCTTCGTCAACGACAAGAACCAGCAGGTCTACGAGCTGGCCACGCCAGCTTCGCCACAGCGGATCACCAGGGCGTCGGGCATGCGATTTGCCGACTTCGCCCATGATGCATCACGCGCCCGTCTGATCGCCGTGACAGAGACGCATGCCCCCATGGGCACCGCCACGGCACACGACCTGCCACGCAACGCGCTGGCTGCTATCGCGCTGACCGGCAAGCGTGGCCAGGTGAAGGAAATCGCCGGGACGCATGACTTCTACGCCAGCCCGCGTCTGTCCGCCGATGGTAAAATGTTGGCATTCCTTGCCTGGGATCTGCCCGACATGCCGTGGGACAGCGCCGCGCTCTACGTGTCGGACGTGCGCGCAAACGGTGCGCTGGGCCGGCCCACGCGCATTGCCGGCGGCGATGGCAGCGCGGTGTTCCAGCCGGAATGGGAGCCGGACGGCGACCTTTACTTCACCTGGGACAAGACGGGATGGGGCCATCTCTATCGATGGACCGGCAATGAAACCGTTCGCGTGCACGGCTCGATCGGCGCCGAACTCTGGCGGCCGCAGTGGGTGTTCGGTTCGCGCTGTTACGCGCTGCATCCTGACGGACGCTTCGCGGCCGTCTCGTGGCAGCATGGTCTGCCGCTTCTGGACATCGGCAGGCTCACTGGCGCACGCACCGTTGCCACTGGCGGGGTGAAGGGGAAAATGGCGCGCATCGACGATCCCTTGGCTATTGGCAATGGTTTCGCCGCGCTGGTGAGTTCGCCGCTTGCAGCGCCGGCCGTGATGAACCTTGCACGTGGCGGCCTGCCACCGATTGCGGAACGGATGTCGGACCTCATCGGGCCCGACTGCATCAGCCCCGGCAAGGTGGTCGTTTTCAGGAATGCGAAGCGGCAGACAGTCTACGGCATTCATTATCCGCCGGTGAACCCGCACCATCGCGGGCTAAAGGGAGCTTTGCCGCCCGCGCTCGTCATGGCGCACGGCGGGCCCACCAGCATGACGGATGCGAGCCTGAAGCTGCGTGTGCAATTCTATACGAGCCGCGGCTTTGCCGTGCTCGACGTCAACTATGCGGGCAGCACCGGCTACGGCCGTGCCTACCGCGAGCGCCTCGACGGGCAATGGGGCATCGCCGACGTCGCCGATTGCGCTGCCGCTGCCCGCCATCTCGCCAAGGCGGAACTCGCCGATACCAGCAAGATCGCCATCGCCGGCGGCAGCGCCGGCGGCTACACGACGCTTATGGCGTTGGCGACGACCAAAGCTTTTGCCGCCGGCAGCAGCCACTACGGCATTTCCGATCTGGCGCTCTTGCTGGAGCACACGCACAAATTCGAGTCGGGCTATCTGCACCGCCTGCTCGGCACCACACCGTCGAAGTGGAAGGACGTGTTTGCCCGGCGCTCGCCCTTCAACCTGATCGATGGCATGACCGCGCCTGTCATCCTGTTCCAGGGCCTTGAAGACAAGGTCGTGCCGCCGGAGCAATCACGCCTCATCGTCGCCAAACTGAAACAGCGCGGCATCGACGTCGAATATCGCGAGTTTGCGGGCGAAGGCCATGGCTTCCGCAAGGCCGAGACCATCATCGCCGTTCTCGAAGCCGAGTTGGCGTTCCTGCAAAGGATATTACAACTCGGATGAGGTTATCATCGTGCTTCGGACATCTGGGTGAGCGCCGGACCAGCGGCCGCTAAGCCTACGCCCGAGGCACCGATATCCGCTGCGCGATCTCCGGTATCACCACCGGCATCCGTATCATGGCGGTCGCCTGCTCAAGCCAATCGCGATCCTGCGGCCCCAGCTCCGGCCCGATGGTCTCGCGCACGCGCCGGTGGTAGGCGTTGAGCCAGTCGAGTTCGGCTGGCGACAGCATCTCGGCGACCACCAGCCGCGCATGGATCGGCACCAGGGTCAGCGTCTCGAATTTCATCGTCTCCCGCTCGCCTCCGGCAATCTTTTCCGGCTCGCCGACCAGAACCAGGTTCTCGATGCGGATGCCATAGGCCCCGGTCTTGTAGTAGCCGGGTTCGTTGGAAATGATCATGCCGGGCTCCAGCACCGGCATTCCGCCTTTGGAAATGCTCTGCGGGCCTTCGTGCACCGAGAGATAGCTGCCGACACCGTGGCCGGTGCCGTGATCGAAATCGAGGCCGGCCTCCCACAATGCCCGGCGCGCGAATGGATCGAGATCGATGCCACGCGTGCCTTTGGGAAAACGCGCGGTGGCAATCGCGATGTGACCTTTCAGAACCAGCGTGAACCGCTCCTGCATTTCCCGCGTGGGCTTGCCGATCGCAACCGTGCGCGTCACATCCGTGGTCCCGTCCGCATACTGCGCACCGGAATCCACGAGATAAAGCTCGCCCGGCTTGAGTTTGCGGTTGGTCGCAGCGGTGACCCGATAATGCACGATGGCTCCGTTCGGCCCCGATCCCGAAATCGTATCGAAGCTGATCTCCTTCAGCGCCTGCGTCTCGCTGCGGATCTTCTCTAGCTTCTGCGCGACGGCGATCTCGTCGAGGCTGCCCGTTTCCGCCTCCCGATCGAGCCATGCCAAGAAGCGCGCCATCGCGGCACCGTCACGCTTGTGCGCCGCGCGCGCGCCTTTTATCTCAGTCGCGTTCTTGCGGGCCTTGGGCAGGATGCAAGGATCGATGGCCCGCGCCAGGCGGCCCTTGCCGCCTTTGAGTTTGCGCGTGAACCAGAGAGGTGCCGCGGGGCTGACGCGCACGGTCTTCGCAGACTGCTTCAGCGCCGTGAGCCGCGGCTCCAGCGCTGCTGGCGCGCTGATTTTGGCGAGTGGCGCAAGATGCACTTTGACCTCGGGTCCGATCTTGACCGGGTCGACGAACAGCTCGGGCTTGCCGCTCGCCGGGACGATCGCAAACGCCAGCGCCACCGGATTGTGCGCGACATCGGCGCCGCGAATATTGAACAGCCAGCAGATGGAATCGGGAAACGTCAGCACGACCGCGTCCTGGCCGTCCTTCTTGAGTTCCGCCTGCAGGTCCTTCAGCTTCTCCTCGGCCGATTTGCCGGCATGCTTGAGCGGATGCGGCACCACGGCCCCCAACGGCGGTGCGGGTCGCTGCCTGCCCCACACCCGATCGACCGGATTCTTGCCCAGCGCCTTCAGCTTGATGCGCTTGCTTTCGAGTTCCTTCCCGAGGTCCTCGATCATGGCCGGCGAGTGCAGCCACGGGTCGAAGCCAACGACCGATTCCACCTTCAGCGTCTTGACGATCCAGTCCGACATCTTGGCCGCCGGGATTTGCAGGATCTCGAAGTGGTCGGTATCCACCTGTTTGGGTGCCTGCAGAATGTATCGCCCATCGACAAACAGCGCGGCGGCCTTGCGCGCCACAACCGCCATCCCTGCCGACCCGGTAAAGCCGGTGAGCCAGGTGAGCCGCTGCCCGCACGGCGGGACGTACTCGTTCATGTATTCGTCGGCATGCGGAACCAGCACAGCGTCGACGCCCGCGCGCTCGATCACCTCGCGCAGCCGCGCAACGCGCCCCGCCGTGTCCTGCCTCCCTGCGGGCGACTCATAGGTCTGAAACATCGAGCAAGTCATAGAACTGGCGCTGGCTGGCATGCAAGCGTGGTGCAAGGCGCCTGACGCAATGGGCGGCTATGCGCAATCCACCTAATCATGCATGTTCGCATCGCATTCTTCAGCATAGGAGCAATTTATGGCTTCCAACGCACTCGCGGGTTCGGTGCTGGCTACGCCGCTTTTATCCGACTTTACAACCAGCGTGGCCGGCGCCAAGACACCCAAAGACGTGCTCGACGTCCTGCAGGTTCTCGCCGGCAAGGTGCTCCCCCTGTCGGTCCTGGGTGCGGCCCGGATGCCCTTGCAGACCTCGGATTGGCGTTCCACCCGGCTGGGAAGGGATGCGTTCCTGCATTCATCGGTGCCAAAGGGCTGGTGGGAGGAGTACGCGGATATGGCCGCGCGCGAATACGATCCCGGCGTGTTGATGGCCCGGTCGAGCCTGATGGCCTGCACATGGACGGAAACAACGCAGATGCTCGCGCCCATTGGCATCGACCGATGGCCCTACGAGCTATCCATCAAATATGGCATGCGTGATGCGCTGACATGCTCGGTCGGCCGCCGCTGGCTGATCGCCTATTGGTCCAAGCAGGTTCTGAGCAAGTCTCTGACGCAGCCCTTTCGCATCGTTCTGTTTGCAGCGGCGAGCTTTGCCGCTCTCCGTCTCGAGCAGTTGATCGATCACGACCCGCGATGGATGGGCAAACGCGTCGCGGTCACGCCGCGGGAGCTGGCCGTCTTGCGGCTGGTGTCAGGCGGGAAGGCCACCGGAGAGGTCGCCAAGCTGCTTGGGCTGGGCGAGGAAACCGTCCGTAGCCACCTCAAGAAGGTCCAAGGCAAGCTCGGTGTCCGCAATCGTACACAGGCCGTGGCGGAAGCCATCAGGCAGCAATTGATACCCTGAAACGCAGCTGCCGGTCTGACTTGCTACTCGGCGGCCGAAGCTGGACGCAAGGCCTTCTCGATCGCCGGTGACAGGTAGACGCCCTGACGCACGAGCTCGTGTTGAATTGCGCGGACGTCAATGTCTCTGGGCCGCTTGTTTTGCCCTGCGGCCAGCGCCGCGGCGACACCTGCAGCCTGCCCCGTCAGCCAGCACTGTGGAATCTCTCGCAGGAACGTGTGCGAACTGGCATCGCAGGCAACGTGCTTGCCGGCGGCGAGGATATTGTCCAGCTCGGCCGGAATCAGCGCGCCATAGGGCACGGAGATGTTCGCGAACTTCGGCGACAGCGAGGTCGATACGCCGATTTCGTCGTCCCACACCTGGCCGGTGTCCCACTGCTGGCGCGTGACCTTACGCAAGCCGTTGATACGCCGGCTGTGGCGCACGCCGATCTGCGGTGCGCCCAGCATCAGGAACGCAGTGGCGAATCCTGGTGCCGAAGATCGGTAGACTTCGACGTGGCCGGCTGCCAGATGCCGCGAGCGCAACTCCACCGCCGTCAGGTCCTCGACGTCAACGGCGCTATAGCCGGAAAGGCGCGGTCCCATGAACAGGGCGATATCGTTGCGCCAGGACACAAAAGGCTTCTCGAAGAACTTAAGCTTGGACCGGCCCTCCGCCATGAACGCGGAGAATGCTTCTGGCTCATTCCTTCGGAACGCGAGCCATCGCTCCATATCGACGCCGCCGACCAGGAAGGCCGTGTTGATGCAATGGTGGATGTCACCTTCGTCGATGTCGGACTCCAAAGAGGCGTGCGTTCGCGCGATGAGATCGGCATCGCCGGTCGTGTCGATCACAACTTTGGCCAGGATGGCATGACGGCCTTCCTTGCTCTCGAAGATGGCCCCCTTGACGGCATTACCTTCCAGAACCGGTGCAGCAGCCCAGGCGTGCAGCAGAAGCCGCACTTTGGCTTCGCTCACCATCTGCATGGACACCGTTTTCAGCGCTTCCGGATCGACGGTTGGCGACCAGGTGACGATGCCGTGGAACGCTGCCGTCCGTTGCGCCCAGTAGGCAGCGGACGCCGCGTCCTTCGAGCCCCAATCGAGTTGTTGCGGTCCCTGAACCGCTTCCTTGGGGAGGCGATCCATGATGTCGCTGGCGAAGCCGCGGATGATGTGCTTGCCGGCCCAATCCGACATGCGATCGATCCAGATGACGAGGCCGCCGGTGGAAAGCCCGCCCAGATGGTTGTAGCGCTCGACCAGCAGCACGTCGGCACCGAGGCGCGCTGCCGAGATGGCCGCAGCGGTTCCGGCCGGACCGCCGCCGACAACGAGCACGTCCGTCTCGGCAAAGACGGGAATCTCCCGCGCCGGCTCAAGATGAATTTTTGTAGGCCTTTGGCGTCTCCTGGAGGCCTTGTCGCCGCCAAAAACCTTCAGACCCTGCTCGGCGCCGATGCTGCTGCTGTAGTTGCTTGCAGTCTTCGGGCCGTCCTTGAAGATTTCCGACTGGTACAGGATGCGGCCAGTGTTTTCGCCGCTTTTGTCGTTCGACATGCTCATACCCGTCGCTCGGTCTGCCCCTCGATCGGAGCTCGTGTGCAGGCTTCAATCGGACACGTCGACATGCGGACTACCAAGACCTGCAAGAAACTGGGACCAGATACCTCGCAACGCGGATCGGCTAACTGCCCCATTGCTTCTCAATCCACCGGTTGCTCCGCGATCTCGCGGCCTTCCTCAGCTATCATGTCGGGAATTTGGTCGAGACAAAGATCCCAGAGCTGATCGATACGTGCCGCCGCTTCCGTTGGAGGCAAGGTTTGGAGCGTGCCGTCGTCAGTCTCGGTGACGATGCCTTCCTGCTTCAGCCGGCCGAGCGCATCCTCCACGTCGAAGTTCACGTCGACGCCGAAGGTCTTCGAGAGATACTGTTCGATCTCCTTGTCGACGTCTTTGATGTCCCGGATGTTGTACGGCCGATTGCTCAGCGTGCTGTAGAGCAGCATTTCCTCCTTGATGTCCTCCTCCGCCGCGCGGTCTGCCAGCAGCGTCATCACGCCCCGGTTGTCGGCCATGGAGTGGAAATAGAGGTTGCGCGCCATCACCACCATGTAGCGGTTGCGCTGGTTGATGAAGGCGCTGGCTTGGCGCACCGCCACGCCGCCTAGGCCAGCCACGGCCATCACCAGGGTGTAAGGGTTTGAAGCAAGCGCGATCTTCGACACGGTGCCAACCGCGCCCATGCCCAGGCCGCTGCCGGCGGTGACCCCGAATTTGATCTTGTCGAACATGCGGAACCGTACTTTGGTATTCGGGAAGATCATCTCGACGTCGCTGCGCGGCATGTTCTTGAACAGTTTGATGTAGACGTAGTCGCTGCTGACCGATCCCGGCAGAAGCTTGCGCAGCCGCTTGACGATACCTTCCGCCTCCTTCCGGTCGACTTTCTTTTCCCGCATCACCTCTTCAACCCGCACGTCGAACGGCTTCAGCTTGAACATGATGAAGAGGCGTTGGAACACCGGCACCTTCTTCTCGCGCCAGCCGAGATAGGCCTTCCTGATGTCGCGATGGCGCTCGGTGAGCATGGTCGCGCCGCGGTAGAAGATCAGCACGTCTTCGAACGCGGCGACGTCAACCTGCAGGTCGAGACCGTAATGGGAATCCTTTGTCAGGATGACATGGAAGTTCGAAGGATCGACGCGCGTGAAGTTGCCCTGCTCGAGCAGCTCCGACATGCGCGCGACGAGTCGCTTCTGCATGGCCCGCCGCTCTTCCGCGCTGAAAGTCCGCGTGTGGAGCAGGTCGGTGTCGGGGCTGAACGGTTCATAGACCTGCTCGAGGTCGAGGAGCTTCATCGAGTAGGAATGGCGGCGCCAATAGTCGAGATAGCGCATGAAGCGGCGCGTCTGACTGGCATCGCCATTCGGCCATAGGCCCGGCTGCGTCAACCGGTCCAGCAACGCGTGGCGCGTGACGGGCAGAAATTTTTCCCGCGTCGAAGCCGCCGCCTCCTCGGAATGCGGATCGGCCATGACCGGGGCGGCCGGCGCTGCCGTCGCGGCGTTGCTTGAGCCGCCATTTACTGTGCTGGAAATATCGGCGACAGCCATGGCTGCACATCTCCCTAAGCCGTCAATCTTGGCGCGTCCCTACAGCAGGAAGCCCTAAAGGCGGCGACACTTTGGTGCGCGCGCGTCGCTGAAAAGTTCATAGGTTCTAAGGCGTTCCGTCGTCTTCTGTCGAGATGTGGCTGGGCGGCCGCGGTGCTTGGTGCGTCATACCCGGTCGGCACGGGCCACGAAACTATCGACGACGCGCTTGCGCCCGGCCTTGTCGAAATCGATGGTGAGCTTGTTGCCCTCCACCTCGGCCACATGGCCGTAGCCGAATTTCTGGTGGAACACACGCTCGCCTGGCGCGTAGCTCGACGCGTGTCCAGTGGACGAAGCCACCAGTTCGCCCTCCAGCGTCAACGGCACGCGAGGCTTGCTGCTGCGGTCCTCGCGGCTCCATTGCTCCTTGGCGCGCTGCCACCCCGGCGTTGTGTAGCCGCTCTGGAAGCCCGCCGCCGGCTCATCGAAGCGGCTGCGTCCGTAGGGGTTCAATCTGGCCGCGCCGCCGCCGCCGTAGGCACTCTTGGCTTCCACAACCTTCACATGATCTTCCGGCAACTCGTCGATGAAGCGCGACGGCGCGGCCGCCTGCCACAAACCGCGATTGCGACGGTTCTGGGCGAAGCTCACCCTGGCCGTGCGCTTGGCACGCGTCAGCCCGACGTAGGCCAGCCGGCGCTCTTCCTCCAGGCCCGCCACGCCGCTCTCGTCCAGGCTGCGCTGGTGTGGGAATAAACCTTCCTCCCAGCCCGGCAGGAACACGACATCGAACTCCAGGCCCTTGGCCGCGTGCAACGTCATCAGCGAGACACGCTCCTCGCTATCGGCCGTCTCCACATCCATGACCAGCGACACGTGCTCCAGAAAGCCTTGCAAGGTCTCGAACTCGTGCATGAAACGGATGAGTTCCTTGAGGTTCTCCAACCTCGAATGCGCCTGCGGGCTCTTGTCCTGCTGCCACATCTGCGTGTAGCCGGATTTATCCAAAATCAGTTCAGCCAGCTCCGTGTGCTTCATGTCCTCTATGTGGCTACGCCAGCGCTCGAACGAGGCAATGAGATCGGCCAGCGACTTGCGCGCCCTTCCGGTCAGCTCCTCCGTCTCCACGATCTCGCGCGCGGCCTGATACAGCGGCTCGCCGCCACGGGCCCGCGCCAGCTCGGTGACGCGACGCACCGCCGTATCGCCGAGGCCGCGTTTGGGGACATTGATGATGCGCTCGAATTTCAGGTCGTTGGCCGGATTGAGCGTCACTTCCAGGTAGGCGATTGCATCCTTGATTTCCTGGCGCTCGTAGAAGCGTGGGCCGCCGATCACGCGATAAGGCAGCCCGAGCGTCACGAAGCGGTCTTCAAACGCGCGCATCTGGAAGGACGCCCGCACCAGGATCGCCATCTCATCCAGGCGTGTGCCCGCCTTGCGCAGTGTCTCGATGTCGTCGCCGATGTTGCGGGCTTCTTCCTCGTCGTCCCAAACGCCCGCCACCGAGACGTGTTCGCCCGCGGCGTCGTCGGTAAAGAGCGTCTTGCCCAGCCGTCCCTTGTTGTGCGCGATGAGGCCGGAGGCGGCGCCGAGAATGTGCCCGGTGGAGCGATAGTTGCGCTCCAGCCGGACCACCGTAGCGCCCGGGAAATCAGCCTCGAAGCGCAGGATGTTGTCGACCTCCGCGCCGCGCCAGCCATAGATCGACTGGTCGTCATCCCCGACGCAGCAGAGATTGGGCCTGGCCGAACCGCCGGCGAGCAGCCGCAGCCACAGGTATTGGGCGACGTTGGTGTCCTGGTACTCGTCGACCAGAATGTAGCGGAACCGACCCTGGTAATCTTTGAGGACGTCCGGGTTCTCGAGGAACAGCCGCAAGACCTCCAGCAGCAGGTCGCCGAAATCGACGGCGTTCAATTCTTTGAGGCGCTTCTGATAGGCGGCGTAGAGCAGAGCGCCCTTGCCCTCGGCAAAGCCGAAGGCCTCCCCGCGCGGCACCTTGCCGGGGGTCAGTCCGCGATTCTTCCAACCGTCGATCAGAGCGGCGAGCTGGCGCCCCGGCCAGCGGTCCTTGTCCAGGCCTTCACTTTCGATCACCTGCTTGACGAGGCGGATCTGATCATCCGCGTCTAGAATGGTGAACCCCGACTTCAGGCCCACCAGCTCCGAGTGCCGGCGCAGGATCTTCACACCGATGGCGTGGAACGTGCCGAGCCATGGCATGCCTTCCACCGCACCGCCCACGAGCGCACCGATACGCTCCTTCATCTCGCGTGCGGCCTTGTTGGTGAACGTTACTGCCAGAACCTGAGACCCGCGCGCGCGTCCGCTGCACAGAATATGCGCTATTCGCGTGGTGAGAACGCGCGTCTTGCCCGTCCCGGCGCCCGCAAGCACCAGCACCGGGCCATCGAGCGCCTCGACGGCCGCGCGTTGCTCGGGATTGAGATCTGCCATGTAGGGTGCGGCAGACAATCCAAGCGCCCGCGCCGAAATGGAGTTTTTCGGCGCTACGTCAACGGGCATTGCAGCGGAGGATATTTTTCGACTCGCAGTCATTGCCCGCCACTATAGCACTGGAAAGTGGGCCGCAATCGGCCCATTGGCGCTGCCCACAATGCATCAAATGACCGCTGCACCGCCCAATTCCAGAACCAAACTTCCGTATAACTGTGTGATAGACTAGACGAGAGCACGGTAGCGGCATCGGGTGGGGCAGGCCGGCCCCTCGAGGCGCACCCCAAGGGACCGGTTCATGCGTAGTTGCGGCGACAAACAGCCATCCCGGCGTGGCGGGTGCGGCGGTGCTTCCGCTTTGCCCGGCCGCCGCAAGGCAGCGCCTCTCCCTTGTGGTCGCGGAGTCGGCCGATGAACAACCTGCTCGTTGCCATCGCCGTCTTCGTGATAACCGTCGTCAGCGCGCTGTTTGCGGTCCCCTATTTCGTCGACTGGAACAGCTATCGCAGCAATTTCGAGGAGGAGGCCTCGCGCATCGTCCGGCGCGAGGTTCAGGTCGACGGCGACGTTACACTGCACCTGTTGCCAACCCCCTATTTCCGCCTGGAAAAGGTGCGCATCGCGGATGCGTCCGCGGACCTCACCTTCTTCAAGGCCGAAAGCCTGAGCATCAAGCTTTCCATCCCGCCGATGTTCCGCGGCATCGTGGAGGCCAATGAAATCGAGTTTCAGCGGCCTATCCTGCGACTGGCTCTCGACGCCAAGGACGCCTGGAACTGGCAAAGCTTCGCCCAGGCGCTCGGCTCGGGTGGCTATATGCCATCCAACGTGACGCTGACCTCGCTTAAGATCGCCGACGGCGTGCTCGCGCTGCACGGACCCGACGGCAACGAGCGGGCCAGGCTTGAGGGTCTGAACGGTGAGTTGTCGGCGCCGGCGCTCGAGGGGCCGTACCGCTTCCGCGGCGTTTTCGTCTCGGGCGGGACCGAACGCGAAATCAGGCTTGCTACGGCCACGCCCGAGGCCGACGGCGGGGTGCGGGTACGCGCCTCCCTTCGCCTGTTGGATACCGGGGCCACCTACTTGCTGGATGCGCGCGCGGCTGATCTGATGGGCAAATTGCGCGTCGAAGGCGATCTCACGGCACGCCTGCCGATCGCCGGTCTCTGGCAGCCCCTTCCGCAGAAAGCCGCCCCCTCACGCAAGAGCTTGAACGCCGATGACGAGCACAAGCTCGACAAGAACGAGGCGGCGTTCGATCTCAAGGCAGCCGTCAAGGCCGACGTGGCAGGTGCCGAGCTCTCTGACCTGTCACTGACGTTCGAGCAGGACGGCCGGCCACAGATCGTCACTGGAAGTTTGCGCGCCAACTGGCGCAACGAGCTTGCGCTCGATATGAATATTGCTTCGCGCTGGCTTGATCTCGATCGGATCACTGGAGCCACCGAACAGACGGGGCCGATCGAAAGCATCGCCAAGTTCTCGGCCCGCCTCCGCGACTTCATACCCGGCCACGGCAGGGCCCAGGTAACCCTGGCCATCGATCAGGCAAGCCTTGGCCATGATGCCGTCGGGCCGGTGCAACTGCTGCTGAAGCGATCTGCCGACAAGCTTGAAATCCAGGAACTGCGCGTTGCGCTGCCCGGAGGCAGTCGCGGTGAACTCCAAGGCACGATCTTCGATACCGCCGGCCAGTCTGTGGTTTTCGATGGTCAACTCGCGCTGCGCGGCACCAGCATAGCTCGCTTCCTTGGCTGGGCCACCGGCAACGCGATGCCTGTCGATGCAAGGGCCGACGGTCCGTTCGGGCTGCGTGCACAGATAAACGCCGGCAACGGAAAGGTGTCGGCCCGCGACCTGGTGGGTAACCTGTCCGGGACCACACTCAGCGGCACTGCCCACTACCGCTGGGACGGGAGGCCCGAACTGGCTGTCGCACTGGAGGGCCCCCAGATCGATGCCCGGACGTTCGTGCCGGCCGGCTCCAGCTTGGCCGACATGTTCGACTTCCTGTTGCGCGGGCCGGAGACGAAGCAGGCCGATGCACAGCGTCAGCCGTCGGCGCGGCCGGGATGGCGCAACAACCAAACCGACCTGCTGCTGCGCGTCAACGCCGGAGAGTTGGCAACCGCTGGTCGCGTCTACCGCGATGTCACTGCAGCAATGGACTTGAAAGGTGGCCATTTGCGGCAGCTGAGACTGCGGCTGTCCGGCGAGGAGGGCTACAACATTGAGCTTGAGGGCAGCGTCGACGACGTAACAACGCGCCCGAAGGGCATCCTGCGGGGGGTGGTCATGGCCGATACCCCTGCCGCCGTTGCCCCCCTTATTGAGCTGGTTGGCGTGCCGGCCGCATTCCGGCCGGCTGACGCTCGCGAACAGGCGGTGGCCCCGCTTCGTCTTGCGGGATCGATGACATTCGGCGTTCGCACGGCTACCTCGGCCGATCTGAACGCTGACGGGGACGCCAGCGGCGCAGCCCTCAGCCTCAACGCGCGTTTTGATGGCGCCGCCGGAGGATGGCGCACTGGCCGTGCGGACATCACGGCGACGGTCGACTCCGCCAATGGCGCCAAAGTCGCTAGGCTCCTTCTGGCCGATGGCACGTCCGCCGGGATCGGGCCGGGCCGTATACTCGTCAAGGCGACAGGTATTCCAGACGAGGGCCTCGCTACGATCGCAGTCTTCAACGCCGGCGATGTCGCTCTCAGCTTCCGCGGGCAGGTAACCCCAGCCGAGGCAGGCACCAGGGCCGCAGGGGAGCTCGAGTTCCGCACCGGCGACAGCGCACCGCTTGCCACGCTTGCCGGCCTCTCGCCGCCCCTGAAAATGGACGGCGTGCCGATCAGCGGCACACTCGACCTTGCCTTGGCAGGTGACACAATCGGCATCGAGAAGCTGGCAGCGAATATCGGTGGAAGCAGACTGAGCGGAAAGATCAAGCTCTCCAAGGCAGCGGAGCGGCGACATATCGATGCGAGTCTCGATACGGACGAGATAAGTATTGCGAGGCTCCTCGCACCACTGCTCGATCAGCGCCTGGCGATCACCGGAGTCGCCGAGGCTGCGCTCTCGGGCCGGCAAAGCGTATGGCCGGATGAACCGTTCAGCGCGGGCGCGTTCGATGCGTTCACAGGAAATATCCACCTCGACTGCCGCCGCCTGGTGCTTTCAGACGGTATCGCTCTCGACGGCGCAAAGCTGGCCATTGCTCTCGGGGGCGGCTCGATCGACATCGAGGACATCTCTGGCAAGGGCCTCGGTGGACAACTCAAGGCGAAGCTGCAGCTTTCAAAGGCGGCTGCCGGCGCGGATCTGCGTGGCACCCTTAACTTCGGCGCTGCGCTCGAAGCCTTGTCCGGCGGTACTCCGCCCCGGGCAAGCGGTCCTCTCAGCGGCACGCTGGAATTCGCGGGTCGCGGCTTGAGTCCGCGTGCACTGGTGCAGACCCTGGTAGGGCAGGGCAAGATCGACTTCGGCGAAGCCAAGCTCGACACCTTGTGGCCGGGCGCCATCCCGCTGGCGGTCGATGCCGCCATCAAGGCCGAGCCCGACAAGCTGGCGGCAGTCGTCAGGCGCGGCTTGGCTACCGGCCTGTCGACTGGAAATCTTCCTCTCGGACAGAAACGACTTGTGCTGGAACTCGCCGACGGTCAGTTGCGAATCCAATCGTTTGCCATCGATACCAGGGAAGGTCGAGCTACCGGCGTTGCCAGTCTGGATCTCAAGGCGCTGACGTTCGATTCTCAATGGCGGCTCGAAGCCAAGGCGGGAGTAGCCGGCGCAGGCGGCAAGCAGCTGCCGGCAGTCACCGTCGTCTATAGCGGGCCGGTGGCATCGCTGGGTACGATCGAGCCGCGCATCGATTCCTCGGCCCTCGAACAAGAACTTTCCACCCGCAAGATCGAACGCGACGTCGAGGAACTCGAGCGTCTACGCCGCCTGGACGAGCAACGCCGTCAGATGGAAGCAGAGCGCCTGCGCAAGTCGTTCGACCAAACTCCGCCGGTTCAGCGTCCGCCGCTGCCGCCCGGCGGACCCATAGCGCCCTCCAGCCGAGAGTCGAGGCCTGCCGCGCCGGGTTGACGGCTACTTTCCGCGGGCAGGCCGCCCGTCGCTGCGGTAGTAGCCGAGCAGCCAGATTCTCACGGCGCTCGAGAGCCCGCTGCTACCACGTTCGGCATCGATCCGGCCGATCAGGTTCGACGGTGACATCCCCTCCTGCGCCGCCGCAGCCTTCAACGCTTCCCAGAACGGGGCTTCAAGGGAAATGGATGTGCGGTGCCCGCCTATCGTGAACGAACGCTTGACGGGCCGGCTCATGTTAACGCGCGCCGCACATCGCGTGCTTGATGGGGCCTGTACCCGGCCGTCGCGTCACGGGCGCATGCGCTCAGTCTTCGCGCTCGGCGCTGCGCTCGTCGCAGCGGACACCGTCCAGCCGGCGCGCCTCCAGAACACGCTCGCCGGAACTCTTCGCCCGCTCGCTCTTTGGGATGCCGAAGCGCATGCGCTTCTCATTGGCCCGCCGCTCGCGCTCGGCCTGCTGCTTTTGCTTGCGGTAGCGGTTCAGGTTGATGACTTCGCCCATCACGCCTCCGGTCCGATCATTTTCTTGGGGTCGACTAAGCGGTCGAACTCCTCAGTAGATACATACCCTCCCTTAACGGCCTCTTCCCGCAGGGTCGTGCCGTTGTTGTGGGCGGTCTTAGCGATCTTGGCGGCGTTGTCATAGCCAATTTTCGGTGCAAGCGCCGTTACCAGCATCAATGAACGATCAAGTGCGGCTTTGATGTTGTCCTCGCGTGCAGAAATGCCAATCACGCAATGATCGGTGAAGCTCACGCTTGCATCGGCCAGAAGTTGTACGGACTGCAAGAAATTATAAGCCATGACTGGGTTGAACACGTTCAACTCGAAGTGGCCTTGGCTGCCGGCGAACGTGATGGCCGCCTGATTACCGAAAATCTGCACGCAGACCTGGGTTAGGGCTTCACATTGTGTAGGGTTGACCTTGCCTGGCATGATCGAGGAGCCAGGTTCGTTTTCCGGCAGCGCAAGTTCCCCGAGCCCCGAACGTGGGCCGCTGCCGAGAAAGCGGATGTCGTTGGCGATCTTGAACAACGAAGCGGCCACCGTGTTGATGGCACCGTGGCTCATCACCATGGCATCGTGTGCGGCCAGCGCCTCGAACTTGTTGGGCGCGCTGGTGAAGGCCATGCCGGTGATCTCGGCGATGCATGCGGCAACCTTCTCGGCGAAGCCCTTGGGCGCGTTGAGGCCGGTGCCGACGGCTGTGCCGCCCTGCGCCAGCTGCATAAGATCAGGCAGCGTGGACTTAACCCGTCTGATGCCGTTCGCCACTTGGGTCGCGTAACCGGAAAACTCCTGCCCCAGCGTCAGCGGCGTTGCATCCTGCGTGTGCGTGCGGCCGATCTTGATGATGTGCCCCCACGCTTTCGCCTTGGCATCCAGCGCCTTGTGCAAATGACGCAGCGCCGGCAGCAGCCGATGGTGGATTTCCTCCGCGCAGGCGACATGCATGGCCGTCGGATACGTGTCGTTCGACGACTGGCTCATATTGACGTGATCGTTGGGATGCACGGGCTTCTTGGAGCCCATCACGCCACCGAGCATCTCGATTGCCCGGTTCGAGATCACCTCGTTGGCGTTCATGTTGGATTGCGTGCCGGAACCGGTTTGCCACACGACCAGCGGAAAGTGCTCGTCGAGCTTGCCGTCGATCACCTCTTGCGCAGCGGCCACGATCGCCTTGCCGAGCGTGGTATCCAGCCTGCCGAGCGCCATGTTGGTTTCGGCGGCGGCACGCTTGATGATGCCGAGCGCACGCACGATCGACTTGGGTTGCTTCTCCCAGCCGATCTTGAAGTTGCCGAGCGAACGCTGTGCCTGTGCGCCCCAGTATTTATCGGTGGCCACCTCGATGGCACCGAAGCTATCGGTTTCTGCCCGGACCTTGCCGGTAGATGCGGGCTTGTTGGCGGTCATCGTTGCTCTTCCCCTGGCGCAAGAGTTCGATGAAGGGTCGACCCCTAGCACGGTCGCCAGGTGGCCTCCACAACAATGAGACATCGAGTACCAGCATTTAGATAGGCACGCGCGTCAGCCTAGCAAAGCTCAGGCTTCATGCGCATGAACTTTTCGAAAGGTCACAGTCGCTACCGATCGACGCCACGCGCGTACGCAGCGCCAAACATCAATGAACCAAAACCGAGGTGGCGCCTATGAGTGTGGCAGCGAGCGCCAGTGCTGCTGGAATGAGCAAGACCTGAAGCCAGGCGCTGGCGCCGGTCAGGGTGCCGGTCGCGGTTTCTACCCGGGATGCCAGGAAATCCCGTTTCCTGTCCCGAGCGGTATTGGCATGCGCATTCGCGGTCAGACGTACAAGAACCGGCAAGGCGAAGAATACGATAGTCAGCACGCCGGCCATTCCGAGCGAGAGATCGGCGTCTGCATCGTTGGCGAACGCGATCCATGCAGCCACCACAACCCAGATAAACGCCGCAAACACCGACCCGTAAACGGCGACCGGCAATTCTGCGCCGGGAACCGTGCCGTAATTCGACCGGGCGCTTACACCCCCGCTCACAGCCTTGTCGGACTCAACCGCTGCGGAATTTTCGCTGTTGGCAACGGTGTCGCTCGCGCTTTCCATGGCACGCTCCAGTTCAAAACCAACCCGTCATTTGGCAGGTAGTAAGGCGCAGCATCCGCGTTCAAGGCTGGAGTGCTCACATCCGATTGAACAACGAAGATGCCGCAGACGACCGCGGCATCCGCACGCGCCGCGGTTGCGCGGACAGTCCGTGAGTTCAGACGATATCGGCCAGCCTCGTATCGAGGGACAGCACCAGGCACCAGTGGGGCTCGAAGTCCGCACCCAGCGGCCAGACGTTGGCCTTGTACGCTTCGAGCAGCTTTTCCTCGTAGCGCTTGAACCACTCGGTGCGGCAGAGCACGAACTTGGTGGCCGCGACCACCGTCTCGCGATCGATGATCGCGAGCACGCATATGTCCGGATGACGCCCGAGATACTCGTGAACTGCCACCATCAGCGTCGGATAACCGGGGTGCAGCATGTCGTCGAGTACGACGATGCCGGCGGGCGCCAGCACAGAAGTTGCGAGTTCCAGATCCCGCGAGAGCGCTGCACGCGAATGCTCGCCGTCGATATGGATGAAGCGCGGCCGCCGACCGCCAAGCTTGGCCAGCAACTCCTCGGCCTTCATAGTGCGGCTGTCGGCCTTCCAGGTGACACGCCGCTCCGCGGCCACGCCGTGCTTGATACAGTTTGCCTCGAAGCGATCGATTACCTGAGGGTTGGGCCAATCGAACAGGTCGATCCCGAGCGCCGTCTCGCCGCCGGCGAGCGCATGGGCAAGGGCGATGAAGAAGCGGCCTTCGAAAGAACCCACTTCTACGACCGGGCCGGTGATTCCAAATTCGCTTTGAATGCGGAGCAGGCCGCAGCAGATCGCCGCTGCAAACCGCGACGACATGCCGGGCACGGTGGCGTAGCCCGTGTCGAGATATCGGTCCACGGCCGGAATGCCGGAGCGGATGGTTGCACTGGTGAGCGGCATTGGCACCGGCGACGACATGATGGGCCTTTCAAACGAGCTAATAGCGAATAGCGAGTAGATAAAAAGTAGTCCAGCCCTCCAGCCTTTGCTATTCGCTAATCTGTACTTCGCAACCCGCTCACCTCATGCGCATCGAATATCACCGCACGCTGCTCGCCGACCGGGTCCGTAACGCCGCCTTTCACGAGGCGCTGCGCCGCGTGATCGTCAGGGGCCAGACGACGGTGGCCGACATCGGCGCGGGCACAGGCTTCCTGGGCTTCCTTGCATCCAAGCTCGGGGCCAAGCGTGTCGATTTCTACGAGAGGGCAGACATCGCCGAGGTTGCGCGCAAACTCCTGCGCCACAACCGGCTGTCCAACTGCCGCATTGCAGAGATCCATTCGACGGATGTTGCCATCCCCGACCGCGTCGACGTGGTGGTCTCCGAGACGCTCGGCAACTACCCGTTCGAGGAAAACATCGTCGAGACTTTCAACGACGCCCATGCCCGGTTTCTCAATCCCGGCGGGATCCTCATTCCGCGCGCTGTCGAGCAGTTCGTGTGTCCGGTAACCGCCGGGCGCTTCCTGTCCGAGTTGTCGACCTGGGACGATGTCGGGTTCGGCCTGAACTTCGCGCCGGCCAAGACGATGACGCTCAACAACATCTACGTGCGCCTGTTCAAGCCCGATGACCTCCTGGGAAACGGCGCCGCAGCGCAGTCCTGGGACAAGCTCACGTTCGACCGCCGCAACAAGACGACGCGTTCCGGCGAAGCGAGCTGGCCTCTCAAGAAGCGCACCACCGTCTGCGGCCTCGCCCTGTGGTGGTCGGCTGAGCTGGTCGACGGCGTGTCGCTGGCAACCGGACCGCTCAACCCGCAAACGCACTGGGAGCAGCTGTACCTGCCGACCTTGGCGCCGATCACGATTGAGCCGGGGCAGACCCTGGTCGCGCGCCTGCGCTCCACCACCTCTTACGAGCACGGCACCAACGTGACCTGGACCCTTGCCGTACGCGACAAGGCGGGCCGGGAAGTGCTGCGCCAGGCGCTTGATCTGGAGAAGGGTTTTTTGCCTTAAGGTTCCTTCTCAATCGTGGATGCGCAGGACAGCCTCGACTTCCACGCTGATGTTGCCTGGCAGCGAACCCATGCCAACCGCCGAGCGCGCGTGACGGCCGCGCTCGCCGAGCACGGCCACGAACAGATCAGAGCAGCCGTTGATCACCTTCGGGTGATCGGTGAACTCGGGGACGGCATTGACCATGCCGAGCACCTTCAGTACCTCGATCTTATCCAGATTGCCTGCCGCCGCCTTGGCCGCTGCCAGCAGGCCCAGACCCACGAGCTTGGCGTGCTCGTAGGCCTGCTCGGCCGTGACGTCCTTGCCGACCTTGCCCGTGAACAGTGTGCCGTCGTTGCGACGTGGACCCTGGCCGGACAAGTAGAGCGTGTTGCCGCTGATCTTGTAGGGAACGTAGTTCGCGAGAGGCTTTGGAATCTCAGGCAGCACAAGGCCCATCGAGGCAAGCTTCGCTTCCGCGCTCATTGCTCTTCCTCCCGTGGATTGCACACAAACGGTGCCGCGACACTATCGTGCGACGGAGCCCCTGTCGTCGTCCCGTTGTCGGCAGAACGGACTAAAAACGCGCATGTTCAAGCCGCATCATTTGCGGCAGGATACGTCCACGCCCCACCGCACCCGCATATGAGGCCTGCCATGTCCCTCAAAGGCAAGACTGCCGTCGTTACAGGTTCCACATCCGGCATAGGCCACGCCATCGCGCGCGCTCTCGCCAAGGACGGCGCTAACATCGTGGTCAACGGCCTGGGTACGGAAAAGGACAACGAGAAGGTGATCCGCGAGATCGCAGCGATCGGCACCCGGGTTGCGTTCGATCCCGCCAACATGCTGCGTCACAACCAGATCGCCGAAATGATCGCCAAGTCCGAGAAGGACTTCGGCTCGGTGGACATCCTGGTCAACAATGCTGGCATCCAGCATGTCGCCCCAGTCGAGGAGTTCCCGATCGAGCAATGGGATTCCATCATCGCCATCAATCTAACCTCGGCGTTCCACACCGTGCGGGCGGCCGTACCCGGCATGAAGAAGCGCAAGTGGGGGCGCATCATCAATATCTGCTCGGCCCATTCGCTGCGGGCATCGCCCTTCAAGAGCGCCTATGTGTCGGCCAAGCACGGGCTCGCCGGGTTCACCAAAACCATTGCCCTGGAGCTGGCGGAGGTGGGCGTCACCAGCAACGCCATATCGCCCGGCTTCGTGTGGACGCCGCTGGTCGAAAAGCAGATCCCCGACCTCGCCAAGTCGGAGAATATCTCCGAGGAGCAGGCAAAGCGTGAGATCCTCTCACGCCAACCCACCAACCAGTTTGTCACCGTAGACCAGGTGGCAGCTCTTGCCGCATTCCTTGCGGGCAATGCCGCGGCCTCGATTACCGGCGCCAACTACAGCATCGACGGCGGCTGGACTGCGCAATAAGCGTCATTCCGCCAGGCGAGAAACCCACGTCGGCGGACAGAAGAACTGCCGAAATTTCAGCTTTTGCAAAGGGACCGGGCGGGCATCGGAAATCGGGACGCCACAGCTCAATTTTGCGGCGTGTGCGCAACCGCTTCCTTGCCCTCGTCGGGCGAATCCTTGCCGACCATAGCGGTCGCGATGAACACGACCGCAGCAATGGTGAGGATGACTGCGAGCAATGCCTCGCGGCTCCAACGCTGAGCGCGGAGCCTGACTAGTCGCCTACGTAGGATGGACCGCTTTTCCATCGCGAGATAAAGACGCTGACACCAGTGTTGTGCCAGGGCGCCTTTGGCCGCGCGACAGAAGGGCACACAGTTTTCGGCACGTCACGCATTGTCCATCTGGGATAATTCTAGAGACCGCGCATGATGCAGCCGAAGACGAGAACGACGTAGGCAGCAAGCAGTCCATAGAATTGCGTGGCCTCGCCGCTGAGCATCGGAATGGTCGCGCCGAAGAATTTGGTGAACAGGACCGCGAGGGCCAGGATGATGGAAAGCAGGAAGATGAGAATGCCTGGTGCCTTCAGAGCCATTGCGTGGCGCCTCCCGTGGTTGGCCAGCCCCTGCTCATAAGGGGCCGATGCTGCGTCCCGCCGATTTGGTGAATCGCATGCGAACGTGCCCGCGCGCAAGGGCTGCTGCACCCAATCTCAACATTGATGTGGGTAAGCGCTTGAAGCAGCGAACCGATCGGCGCCCTTTCGCCTAGCTGCGGCCGGCATATCGGAAGCCTGTGCCCGTCACCACCACCTCGATGGCACCGCTTGTGATGTAGGGGTGGGTTATTCGGATGCCGAGCACGCCATCGTAGCCCTTCCCGCGGGCGCGTTCCGACAAACCATCCAACGCACGCGCGATCGTCTTGTCGAGCAATGCCTCGTATTTGGTCATGTGGCCGCCGAGGGTATTCACCACGGCCTCGCGCATGTCGCGCAGGATGTTTGCTCCGCTGATGGCTACCGCATAGACAATCTCGCCGCGCTCGATCGGACGGTCGACGGTTTCGCTGGTGAGGAGGTGCATCAGCCGCGGCTCCCGCGATCGGAGACGTGCTGCACGACCACTCTGGGCCGCGTGCCGAATAGCAGCCGTTTCAGAATCAGCAGCAGCATCAGCGCCAGCAGCGCTGCCGCCGCAAGCACTACGCCATGCTTTTCCCAGAGCAGCAGGGGGCTCACGCGTCCGTCCAGCACAAGCCGCGTATGGGCCATCACCATCCCGGGATCAGGCAGAGATGCCGCCTGCAGCATCATCGAGACAGCCGCGGACTGGTCGCGGCTCGCGATGATCGCGTCGCGCACACGCGGGCTCGACAATTCCGCCATGCGTGCCGGCGCCTGCGCCACCGCACTCAATATCCGCTGTGCGGGTCCCTTCTCCAGTCCTGTCAGATACCGCGACAAGCTGTCGAGCTGAGATTCTTCGAGATTGCGGGCGAGCCTGACGAGCGCAGCGCCGTCCAGTTCAAAGAGGGACTCGCGTGCGGCCGGCTGCAAGGCCGCCAGTCGCGTGATAGCGAGCCGGTCTTCCAATCCGAACAGGCGCTGCAGCCCCGCCTTGGTGAACGAATTGGGTGTCGCGCGGCGGTGAATCTCGTATTCGACGACCTTGGGGAGGCTGTTGCCGGCAACGGCCGACCACTTGAGCGCCGTTTCCAGCGACCGGGCTTCGCGGGCAATGTCCAGAGCCGCCGGCGGCAGCGCCGTCACCGCAACATTGAGCGTTCCATCTCCAAGCCGCTTGGTCACTCCGGTCTCGCCCTCGCTGGCAAGGACCAGTGCGACGACTTCGTCGAGGCGTGGCAAGTCGGCGGGCCTGATCGTGTCCAGGAAGCGCTTAAACGCCTCGTTGCGGTCTGCAAACTCCAGCACCTTGGCGTGGGCACGGCGGAACTCGAGCCAGATCTCCACCACGCGCTCTGCGGTCTTGTCCGAGATTTCCTTGAGGCTTTCGCCGATGTGCTCGGAGATGGTCTTGGCGATCTCGTCGCGGACCTTGTCCTTGGTGGGCTTGGACTTCATCTCGCTGGCCACGATCGGCAGCACACCGTGGCGGAAATCCCAGATGTCCTTGGCGATCAGCACCAGGCCGATCCCACCCGCCACAACTGACACGAGGCGGCTCAAGATCGAACCGATAACGCGCTGACCGATGCGCGCGGCCATGTTTGACAGCTGCCGCCGCACCACCAGAACCACCGTTCCAGCGATTCCCCCACTGCCTTCCACCAAGACCTGGCCGGTGGTCACCTGCGCGCCGGCCTTGGCGGGATCGATGCTGTACTCCTTGCCGGCATCGCTGCTGACGACGCCGGCGACGGTTGCCCCATAGCGGCGACCGAGGAAAGCCTGCATGCATTGCGTCGCGGGGCCGGCGGTATCGAGGACGGCCAGCTCGATCCGTTTTCCTATTTCCTTTCCGACGCCGGTGGCGAGACCTTCGATGGCTTTTTTGATGGCGTCGGAACGATACACCCGCTCGGCCGCCATGGTCGCGAGCTCCTGTGCGCGCTCGCGCGAGGCCAATGTCGACCACAGCTGGAACCAGCTCGACTCGTCGCGCACTTGGCCGATCGCATCATCGACCTGCCGGTCGATGATGTCGTCGAGATTCCCACGGCGCCATTCGTCAGCGACGATGGCCCGGTAATCGAGATTGGCGAGGCCAGTCTCCAGGCCCTTGAGGGTCAGCGCCTCCACCGCCCTGCGAAAGCCCTGCTCGTCGCGGGCCTGGCATGTTTCGTACTCCGCCCGCGAAAGCGGAGGCGCGGCACGCACCGTGGACACCTGGGCCACAAGCAACGCCGTGGCGGTCAGGCAGGAGACGGCGGAGCGGAAAAACTGGACGGCCTTGCTCACGAAAGTGCTCGACTAGCCTCGTTCGGCCGGAGCGACCGGCCACGCCAGCATATAGGATTTGGCGCGCGATTTGCTCAGCTCCGAGCCAAAGCATACAAAAAGGGCGAAAAGCGGCAGGGAAGCGTGTCGATTCCGTAATGTCTGCAATCGCGGAGCAGATTTCGATGCTCACTCTCCGACCAGCGCAGGCCCAGGATTTCGACTATTGCGCCGCGCTCTATTTCGCCGGGATGGACGAGACTATCCGGAACCTGGACCTGGACCGAGACGTCCAGGCGGCCAGCTTCCGCAAGCAGTGGGAGCCGGCGCAGGTTCGAATGATCGTGCGCGACGGTTCCGACATTGGCTGGCTGCAGAGCAGAGTGGAAGGCGACACCCTTTTTCTTGCGCAGCTCTTTGTGGCCGCCCCGTTTCAACGACAAGGCAACGGCACCGAGATGATCGGTCGCCTCATCGAGGAAGCCGGGTACATGCGCCGAGCGGTGACTCTTGGCGTGGTGAAAACGAATCCTGCCCGGCGCCTTTACCAGCGACTAGGGTTTCGGGTCACGCATGAGGATGATCGCAAGTTCTATATGCGCCGCGAACCTGAACCTAAGGGCGAGAGCGCAGACTGAAACTGAAACACTGCTCGCCGTCGGGGAAATTGGGGGACAAAGGAAAATGAATGCGGTTCTTCTTGCGATCGTCGCCTATGTGCTGGTCCAGTTTGCCATCGGCGCGTGGGTCTCCCGGCGCATCACCAGCGCCAACGACTACATCCTAGCGGGCCGCCGGCTTGGCACGGGGCTGGTCGCCTTCTCCGTTTTCGCCACGTACTTCGGTGCCGAGGCCATCGTGGCCTCCGGAGGTGCGGTTTACGAGCATGGGCTTCGCGGTGCGCTCGTCGATCCATTCGCTTACGCGGCAGCTATCATCATCGTCGGCCTCCTATTTGCCAATGCGCTTTGGTCTCGAGGGCTCACCACGTTTGCGGATCTCTTCAGGCAACGATATTCCCCGGGCGTCGAGCGCCTCGTCGTGATCGTGCTTCTTCCCGGTTCCATTATCTGGGCGGCGGCGCAGATCCGCGCTTTTGGGCAGGTCATGGACGCCAACTCGGGCATGGGCCTCAAGACCGCAATCGTGCTGGCGGCTGTGCTCGTTGGCGCCTACTCGGTTATCGGCGGTTTGCTTGCAGACTCCGTCACTGACGTCGTGCAGGGTGTCGTAGTCCTGGCGGGGCTCGTCATCCTTGGTGCCATCGTCGGCACGAACGTGGGAGGGGTTCCTGCAGGGCTGGCTGCGGTCGAGCCTGATCGGTTTAGGCTTTACGATCCTGAGGACGGAGTACTCGGAACACTCGAGAAAATTGCGATCCCCATCTGCGGCACCATTGTTGCCGTGGAACTGATATCGCGCTTCCTGGGCGCGCGGACCGCACAGATTGCCGGACGAGCCACTGTTGCGGGTGGCCTCATCTATGTGACGATCGGGCTGGTGCCGGTGTTTCTCGGACTTATAGGCCCGACACTCCTGCCAAATGTTCCCGATCCAGAGCAGATCGTGGCCAAGCTCGCCGAGGTTTATTTGCCGGGCCTGCTCTATATCGTTTTCATAGGCGCCATCATCTCGGCAATCCTCTCGGTGGTGCATTCAGCTCTGCACGCGCCCGCGGCGCAGATCTCCCATAACCTCCTCGAAGCGTTGGTTCCGGATCTCACCGACCGGGGCAAACTGTGGACGGTGCGCGCTACGGTCTTGGTTCTGAGTATCGTCGCGTTCGTGATTTCGTTCAGTTCCGAGGGGATCAAGGACCTGGTCGAGACCGCATCCGCGTTCGGCAGCGCCGGCGTGTTCGTTGCCACGCTGTTTGCTCTGTTTACGCGCTTTGGCGGACCGCCCAGCGCCTACGCTTCCATTGGCGCTGGACTGATCGTATGGGCTGCCGGGAAGTATGGCTTGGGCCTTGCCACGCCGTATCTGTTTGGCCTGCTGGCGGCGCTTGCGGGCTATATCGGCGCGGCCGTGATCGACAATCGGCGCTCGCCGTGAATTAACCAAGTTTGGCCGTTTACGGAAAACGAACGCTGTTTACCCGCGCATAGCCGCTGCGCAGCACAGTGTGCGGCCATGTGTCTCGCACCACTCGACATGCCAATGTCTCGCGCCAATGTCAGCGTAGGCGTGTTTATTGCGCTGCACACGGGGGTTATGCCGCAACCAGGACGTGTTGGCCGGCATCTATCGGACGCGCCGATAGGTATGTGCCTTAACGAAAACGTGAACCAAAGGCATTGGCAGGGCGTTTACCGGCGGTTAAAGAGGCACGGAAACTCATGTCCTTGATGCCGGGACGCGATAATTCAATCAACGGGTTCTGCTAGCGTGTCAACTGCGCGTGTGAAGTGTCGTGTTTTCGTCGATTTCGATGGAACCATCGCTCCTGTCGATACGACCGATCTTCTTCTCGAGCGCTTCGCTGCTCCTGCATGGCGGGACATCGAAGAAGAGTGGAAGGCTGGCCGCATGGGCTCGCGTGAGTGCATGGTGCGCCAGATCGATCTAGTTCGCGCCACGCCCGCCGAGATGGATGCCTTCATCCGTACAGTGGATATTGATCGGCATTTCCGCTCATTCGTCGACCTGTTCCGGCGCCTTGGCCACACGCTGGTCGTGGTCTCGGACGGTCTCGATCGCACCATAAGAACCGTGCTGGATCGCAACGACATCAACGTTCCCTATTTCGCCAATCATCTGCAATGGCGCGGCGACGATCGCTGGCGTTTGACGTTCCCGCACGCAAGGAGCGATTGCGCCGCTTTGTCGGGCAACTGCAAATGCAGCTTTGCCGAGGGTCGGCCGAGCGAGCTCAACATACTTATTGGGGATGGACGCTCCGACTTCTGTCTGGCGGGGCGCGCCGATCTGGTGCTCGCCAAGTCTTCCCTGCTCAAGCATTGCCGCAACACCAGCTTGCCCCACATCGCGTTCGAGAATTTCAGCGAAGCCACAAAGCTGCTGGCTGGATGGTTGGAAGAGCGCGGTACGGTTGTGCGCGACGGGTTGGTGCGCGCTGTCGAGACTAAGTAACAATAAAGAGCAGGTCTGGGATGCATAAGCCAATACAGTGGCCGGACGGTCAGGCAGCGCGCGGCACTGGCGTCGAGCGTGAGCTTTCAGAGGCAGAACTTCTGGCTCTGGAAGATAAATACTGCTCGCACGGCGATACGGTCCACTACACCAACCCGCCAAAGATCTTCGATCATTGCGAAGGCTCGTTCATCTACGATGCCGAGGGACGCGAATTCCTCGATTTGCAGATGTGGTACTCGGCCGTCAATTTCGGCTACCGCAACGAACGGCTGAACGATGCCGTGCGTCGTCAGCTCGACAAGCTTCCGCAGGTCGCGAGCCAGTATCTGCACCGCGAGAAGATCGAGCTCGCCGCGCTGATTGCACAGGATGCCGAGCGCAAGTTCGGCGAGAAGGGCCGCGTGCACTTCAACGTCGGCGGCAGCCAGGCGGTCGAGGACAGCCTCAAGCTCGTACGCAACTTCAAGAAGGGCAAGAGCCTGATGTTCGCGTTCGAGGGCGGCTACCACGGCCGCACGCTCGGCGCCTCGGCCATCACCTCGTCCTATCGCTACCGCCGGCGCTATGGCCACTTCGGCGATCGCGCGCAGTTCGTGCCGTTCCCCTACCACTTCCGCGGGCCCAAGGGCATGACCAAGGAAGAATACGGCCACCATTGCGTGCAACAGTTCGCGCGCCTGTTCGAGAGCGAGTACAACGGCGTTTGGGACCCGAAGGTGGGCGAGGCGGAGTACGCCGCGTTCTATGTCGAGCCGATCCAGGGCACCGGCGGTTACGTCATCCCGCCCAAGAACTTCTTCGTCGAACTGAAGAAGGTGCTCGATCAGCACGGCATCCTGATGGTCGTCGACGAAATCCAGATGGGCTTCTATCGCACGGGCAAACTCTGGTCGATCGAGCACTTCGGCGTGACACCGGACATTATCGTGTTCGGCAAGGCCATCACGAACGGCCTCAATCCGTTGGCCGGCGTGTGGGCGCGCGAGGAACTCATCAACCCAACGATCTTCCCGCCAGGCTCGACGCACTCGACGTTCAATGCCAACCCGATGGGCACTGCGGTTGCACTCGAAGCCATGAAGATGATGGCCGAGACGGACTACGAAGCTATGGTCATGGAGAAGGGCGCCTATCTGCTTGAGGGGCTGCAGGACCTCAAGCGCCGCCACAAGATCGTCGGCGACGTCGACGGACTTGGTTTGGCGCTGCGCATGGAAATCTGCGAGCCGCACGACAGCTTCACCCCTTCGAAGGCCATCGTCGACCGCATGGTGGACGAGTCTCTGAAGGGTGATCTCGAGGTCGATGGCCGGAAGTATGGCCTCGTGCTCGACATCGGCGGTTATCACAAGAACGTGGTCACGCTGGCACCGAGCCTGCACATCACGAAACAGGAGATCGACCTGGCGCTTAAGCTGCTGGACCGCGTCATGCAGCGGGTCAGCGCGGGGTAATTGCGGTAAGGGCCGGAACCACGGAGCGGCTTCAGGGTTCCGCCCGAAGGGAACCCGAATTCTACAGCCCAACTGACGGTCCGGCGCAGAAACACGAACGCGATGAGTGCAAAAAGACAGCTCTCAACGCGACTTGGCATGGATCGTGAGTGCTGTGCCCACAAGCCAGGCCAAACGACAAGAAATGAGCTTCCAGTGGTGATCGTGACGCAATGACAATTGAAGAAAAAGACGAAATCGAAGACCGCAGCATGTTTGTTCCCGGCGGTCGTGTCGGCGTCCTGTTGATCCACGGGCTCGGCGGCACACCGGTTGAGCTGCGGTTCATCGCTCAAGGCCTCGCGCGCGCCGGCTACACCGTCTACTGCTGCCAGCTCGCCGGCCACTGTGGTACGCCTGAAGAATTGCGCCGCTCCACCTGGCACGAGTGGTACGCGAGTGTCGAAGTCGCGCACGACAAGCTCAAGGAACACTGCGACGTGATCTTGGCGGGCGGCCTTTCCATGGGCGGCATCCTGGCGCTTCACCTTGCCCAAAACCGTCCCGATGGCGTGCAAGGCCTCCTGCTTTACGCGCCGACGTTGAAACTCGACGGCTGGTCGATGCCCTGGCACTCGGTGATCCTGCAGTTCGTGCGGCCCCTGCCGGTAAGGCTGGAGCTGGAGATGACCGAACGCGAGCCTTATGGCATCAAGGACGAGCGGGTGCGCCGCCTGATCCTGTCGAGCATGCAGAGCGGCGACTCCGGCGCGGCAGGCACCTTCAGCACACCGCTGCGCTCATTGGCGCATTTCAACTCGCTGGTTGCAGCCGTGAAGCCGGACCTGGGCAAGGTACGCCAGCCGGCGCTCATCGTGCATCCGCGCGACGACGACATGGCGAGCCTGAAGAACGCACAGTACCTGCAGGCGAACCTGGGTGGGCTGGTGGATACGCTGGTGCTGGACGACAGCTACCACATCGTCACGCTGGATCAGCAGCGCCACCTCGTGGCGGAGCGCACCGAGCGGTTCGTAAGCTGGGTGGACACGACGGTTGCCGCCAAGGCCGAGAGGGCCACCATGGTCGCCAAAGGCGTGGCGATGGAATGATTGAGCACCGGTCCTCGACATGGTCCGAACTAGGTCGGCCGAGTGCCCGGTGCGCAGCGCTCCAGCGGTCCGGTCGAGCGCTTCCAGATGAACGTTTCGCCAAGCAGCTTGATGCCGAGGTAGCCGGTCACCTGCAAGGTGTTGACGTTGGTCAGCTTCAGCGCGGCGCTGAACCGCTCCTCGTCCTCGGGATTGTAGATCCAGCCCGACTCCCAGGCATTGCCGGCTTCCCGTCGCAGATCGCCCAGAATCTGCGTGCCGCAGATCAGCTTGCCGCTCTTGGACTTGTGGCCGGGATCCTTGAGCCAGACGACGCGGCCGCAGATGCGGTCCCCGCAGGGGGCTATTTCGACCGCGCCCTGCCCGGTGTGGTCGATCCAAAGGCCGGTCACGTCTCCGGCCGGGGTTTGTGCGGCAGCTCCTCCTACCAGCTGAGCCAGGGCCAGGAGCAACCCGCACGCGGCCTTGGAAGGCTTATAAAAATCAAAGAGATGCATCGCGAAATGCCCTCCCTATCGCAGGTGTGTCGTCGCCTGCTTGCGACATGCAACCGATATGCGGAGAAAATGCGGCGGCCTGTCACGCGCAAGTGTGCAGGGGGCTTCATACGGCACGTTAAGCATGAGGGCATCGGCCGCACCCGCAGCTTTACTTTTCCGGCCGCTGAACCCCAGGACGAACACAAATACCTATATAACGGCCACGGACTGGTTCATCGGAGCTCGGCTCCGCTCGATTGGACCGTGCAATTCGCACAGGCCGGCTTCCCGCGGCGTCATGCCGGGGTAAGCCCTCACAGATGTTCCGCGTCACGATGACCCTTACGCTGGCCTTTCGCAATCTGTTCCACGACCGCGTCCGCCTCTCCGTGACGCTGATCGGGATTCTGTTTTCGATAGTGCTGGTTGCCGTGCAGCTCGGCCTCTATCTCGGCGCGCGCGGCATGATCATCGCCATGATCGACCGCGCCGACGGCGACCTGTGGATCATGGCTTACGGCACCAAGAATTTCGAAGAGGCGCAGCCGATCCGGGCCCGTGAGCGCTATGTGGCGCTTGCCACACCGGGCGTCGTGAGCGCCATTCCCCTGGTCACGGCCTTCACCGACTGGCGCAAGCCCACCGGCGGCTCGACGCTCGTGGTCGTGATCGGCGCCGATGTTGAAGACGGCGGCCTGGCCCCTTGGAATGTGGTCGAGGGTGACGTTTCGGCGCTTGGCGTGCGGGATGCGGTGATCGTGGACAAGACCTATCTCGCCGAACTCGGTCTCAAGGGTGTCGGTGACACGGCGCAGGTCGGGGCATCGCGTGTGCGTGTCGTCGGCCTCACCGAGGGTATCCGCTCGTTCACCGTGACGCCGTTCATCTTCACAACGCTCACGCGTGCACGATCCTTGATCGACATGCCGTCCGACAATATCACATATGTTCTGACCAAGGTCGCGCCCGGCGCCGACATCGAGAAGGTGCGGACTGACATCCAAGCCAAATTGCCGGACAGCGAGGTGCTGACCCGGGCCGAATTCCGGGCGCGCAGCATCAACCACTGGATGTTCTCGACAGGTGCCGGTGTGGCTCTGATCGGAGGTGCAGTGCTCGGTCTCATCGTCGGCACGGTGATCGTCGCTCAGACGCTCTACTCCAGCACCAAAGACCACCTGTCGGAATTTGCCACGCTGCGGGCGCTCGGCTCATCGTCGGGGTACATACACAAGGTTATTCTCATGCAAGCTGGCCTGAGCGCAGTGTTCGGCTACGTGCTCGGAATGTCGATCGCTCTCACGATCGTCTACCTGAGCGAGCACACTGCTTTGCCTATCATCATGTCGCCCGGACTCGCGGCACTGCTGCTGGCGCTGACTTTCGCCATGTGTGCAATCTCTGCAATCTCGGCGATCGGCAAGGTTATGCGCATCGATCCAGCCATGGTGTTCAACAGATGACCGCTATAGCAACCGCACAAGAAGCACCTGCCTCCACCGGTACCGCTCCAGTCGACGGATCCGTGGTGCTCGAAGCCCGCGACATCGTCAAGGAACTGGGTCACGGCGCCGGCAAGGTGCGTGCGCTCAAGGGCGTAAGCCTTGCGCTCAACACTGGCGAGTTGACGTTGCTGATGGGGCCCTCGGGCAGCGGCAAGACCACGCTGCTGTCCATCCTGGGATGCATCCTGACACCGACTCAGGGAACGCTCAAAGTTGCCGGCCGACTGGCGACGGGCCTCACGCCGGAGGCGCTTGCCAGGCTGCGGCGGAGCCATGTCGGGTTCATCTTCCAGTCCTATAACCTGTTTCCCACCCTCACGGCGGAAGAGAACGTGCGGCTCGCGCTCGACGTGCGAGGGGACCGCGGCTCTGACGCCATCGTGCACGCTCAGCGGGCGCTGCATCAGGTAGGCCTGCGGCACAAGCTGAAATCCTATCCGGCCAACCTCTCCGGCGGTGAGCAGCAGCGTGTGGCCGTGGCGCGCTCTCTTGTGGGTGCGCCTTCCGTCATTCTTGCCGACGAACCGACCGCCGCCCTCGACAGCGAGAATGGTTTGGCGGTCATGGCGCTACTGTCGCAGATCGCCAAGGACAAGAGCCGTGCGGTGCTGGCGGTCACGCACGATCCGCGCACCGTGCCCTTTGCCGATCGCATCCTGCGCATCGAGGACGGTCTCATCGTCGGCGAAGAGCGCCGCACGGAGGGCGTCGAGACCGTGCATGAGCTCGCACGCAACCGAAAGAGGAAGGCCAATGCCTAAAGCCGACTCCTCGCTGAACATGCTGATCGTCGCCGCTGTAGTGGCGCTTGGCATCGGCTACTACGTGCCGCAGACTTTCAGCCAGAAAACACCCAACACAGCCAACGCCGAGACGCCGAAGGCCCCACCAAAGGCAGCATGGGCGGCGTCGGCTCCCGGGCGCGTGGAGCCCCTGGGCGGCGAGATCCGCATCACTGCACAAGTGCCGGGCCGGATCGCCGAGGTGCTTGTTGGCGTCAATGACAAAGTAACTGCGGGCGATCTCATGGTGCGTCTCGCTGACGAGGATTTGGTAGCGCGCGTGCACGCGTCGCGGGCCGATGTCGCGGCTCGCAAGCGTGATCGCGACAATGAGACCGTGGCCAAAGCCGCACAGGAGCGCAGAACAACCGAGGACAATTTCGCCAACGCAGAACGTTCCCTGTCGCTGGCGCGCGAGGAACTCGATCGTGTGCTCAAGGGGCGGCGCAGCGAGGGAACGGCCGATGCCGATGTCGACAAGGCTCGCGATACCGTGAAACAAGCTACCGATCGCCTCGATCAGGCTCGCACCAGCCTGCGCAAGGCCATGGCAACCGACACGCCGGCGCAGACACGGCTGGAAGCTACCCTTGCCGCGGGACGGGCTGAACTCTCGCTTGCCGAAGCAGCGCTGGAGCGTACCCGCATTCGGGCGCCCTCTGCTGGCACTATCCTGCAGGTCTACGCCCGCGTCGGCGAGACTGCCACGCCGGCTCCCGAAAGTCCGCTCGTCGTCGTCGGTGACGTAAGCGCGCTGAGGGTAAGAGCCGAGTTTGAAGAGCGCGACATCGGCAAGATTCGCGTGGGGCAGACAGCCATCGTCCGCTCCGACGCCTTCCAGGGGCAGGAATTCGAGGGCAAGATCAGTTCGTTGGCTCAGGCTCTCGGTCCGAGCAGGCTTGGCCAGCGCGGTCCGCGCAGGCCCACCGATATCGACGTGCTGGAAGTCATCATCGATCTCAGCGGACGGCCGCCGTTATTGCCGGGAATGCGTGTCGACGTGTTCCTGAAAGCTGACGCGGCGGCGGCGCAGCCCGCGGCGGCAGCGCGGCAACTGGAGCCCAAGATCAAGGCGAACTAGACGCCGTCTGGGCATAAGTGCCGTTGCGGCAATCGTATTGATTGCGCCACCAGCATCCGGTTGATCCTGTAAACGTCTGCGCCACCCAACGTGCCGCGAACGCTGGTCGCGCTCAGGGCCCAGGCGCGCTGCTATTCGGCCCTGCCGATGATGTAGGTCACCATCTTGAAGAAATTGTCCGAACCCCAGTAGCCGGCAATGCGGTCAACCTCGCGCCCGTCCTTCATCAGCACCGCCGTCGGCACCATGCGTGATCGCCGATTTGAGGGCAAGACGATCGGTATCGGTGCCGGTGACGTCGACGAAGCGCAACGGCGCCTCGGCTTCCTGCGGCGATTGCCGATACCTAGGCGCGACACGGTTGCGGAACACCTGGCAATAGTTGCAATCAGGATGCTCGAAAACCAGCAACTCCATCGATGTCCGCGTGCCGATCGCCGCATCGACGGCGGCCCGTCCCGGCCCGTGAATAGCCAGACCTAGAACCAGAGCGGCGGCTACTGCTGCGACGACTGCACGCATGGATGGCACCCGGAATGCTTGTCCCGCGAGACTACGCGGCAGCCTCCCGCCTTCAGAAGCGAAGGTTGAGCAATGGGTAAATCGTTGTCCTAAACGGAGACACGGCAACTCGGCGTTAACTCAAAGCCAGCTCAGAATGGTTGCGGGCTGCCGAGGGATGCCCAGAAGAAAGCGATTCCGAGCACGAGCACGAGACTGGCTCCTCCGACTCCAGCGGCCACCTGCACGCGATCCACCCACTTTGACGAGCCACCGCTGCCAGCAAGTCGCTTCGCCAGTTCGCGGGAGCCCACCGCCATCGTAGCCAGCGCCGAAACGGTAATGGCGGTGCCGAGCGCCATGGCCAAGCGTGGAGAATACCCCGGCCCACCACAGACCCTGGCCGATGGCGAAGACCAGAACGAGAATCGCGCCGGTGCATGGGCGGATGCCAACCGCAAATGCGAGCGCGAAGGCGCGCTTCCACGACCAGTCGCCTTTCAGCTGCGAAGGCGCGGGCAGATGCGCGCACACTTCGCAACCTGCACGTTGTGATGGTGATGATTGTGCGTGATCATGACTATGATGATGATCGTGATGATGGCTGGTGATCACCGCCATGATCGTGTGTATGTGCATGAGCGTGCGCTGGCGGCAAAAGCCGAGCGCAGCTGGTAGTACAGCAACCACGCACCCACCACAGCCACAAACCCCCAGCTCAACGTTTCCAGCCAGGCTTCCATTGCCTTGATCTGCAGCCCGGTCGAGCGCAATACCAATATCAGCACCGCAACCAGCACCAGCGCCGAAAGCGCCTGGATCAATGCAGCCATGAACGAGAGCAGAATGCCGCGCCGCACGGTTTGCCCATCCGCCAGCACATAGGAGGAGATCACCGCCTTGCCGTGCCCAGGCCCCGCGGCGTGCAGAACGCCGTAGGCAAAACTGATGGCCACCAGCAACAGTGCCGCGCTGAAAGGATCCGAGTCTTGAAGCGGCGCACGGCGGTTGCCAGCTCGCGATGCATCAGCGCCTGCTTCTCCATAAGCCACTGGCCCATCCGCTGCGCGAATGCCAGCGGGCTGCCCCGACTGGGCGCCTGAATGGAGGTGTGAACGATCTGTCGGCGGATGGAGGCCCGACGCCGAACGGGCTCTTTGCCGGCGAGCTCTGCTGCGCCAGCGCGGACACGAAACCAACGCCGCTGCGACGGCCATCGCCAGCAACCGCAGAACGTACCGCATGCTCATGACCGTCATGGGCCGCTGCATTCAACGGACACCGTCTTGGCGACGCTGACGCCAAATCCCGTGATCGCAGTCAGCGACTCGCCCAGCGCCGAAACGTCGCCGGCGTTGCGGTCGGGAGCACCGATTTTCAGCGCACAACCTTTGGGCGCTCCTTCACCGAGACGCACCGGCTGGTCCGTCTTGGCGAGATCGAAAGCGATGAAAAAGCTGGGGTCGTAGACCGCAAAGGCGAAACCCTTGGCCTCCGGCAGCACCGGACGGGCAAACGGCGCGGTAAAGTGCAGCGAGAGAATGCCATCCTTGTACTCCAGCCAATAATCGCTCGGATCGGCGACTTTCACGGCCTGCCCGGCCAGTGTCGGGAACGTGAAATAGCCGAAATCCTTCAGGCTGGTGACATTGACCTTGGCAAGCTCCGCCAGCTCCTCGCGGTCGTACTTGCCGTCCTTGTTCGTATCCAGGCCCTCCACCGCCATGGCCGAATAGAACTCGTCGAAGGTCCATTTGTGCTGCAGCCCGGTGAATGCGCCGCGCTCGTAGAGCAGAGTTGATTCGACCGTAACCCAGACGTGCGGATGAGCCTGCGCCGGCACGCTGAGCGCGAGCACGGCCACGACAAGTGTCGGGCCTAGAGCAAGCCTCATGCGCATTTTCAGCATCTCCACGACCTCGCGTCCGCCGGGATACCCTGGCGCAGCCCTCGATAGCTTGGAAGGCGCACAATGGCGCTTTCGGGTCTGCGCGCGACCGGCATCGCGGCGCACACAAGGGTTCAGAATACAGCAACATGGCAGCGGGATGGTAATGGCCCTTCCTACTTCGCATATGATATAGTATAACATCACCCAAGTGCGGCGGAATAGAGAAGAATGGCTTGGTATGCGGCTTCCTTGCCCAACGTGCGCTGGCGGTGCGGGCCGGACGAAGAGGGTTTACATGCATTGGCTGCATAGACCCGTCATCGCAGCGCTGATCGCTGGCAGTTTTGGCTGTGTCGCCGGCCGCGGCTGATCTCAATGTCGTGGTGACGATCAAGCCGCTGCACGCCCTGGTTAACCAGGTCATGACTGGGGCGGGCACGCCTGAATTACTCGTCAAAGGCGCGGCCTCGCCGCACACTTACGCGCTCAAGCCCTCCGATGCCTCGAAGCTCAACCAGGCCGATGTCTTTTTCCGCATGTCGGATGCCATGGAGCCGTTCACGGCCAAGGTGGCGAAGTCACTGCCCAAACGGGTGCAGGTGATTACCCTCCAGAGCACCCGGGATTTGAAGCTCTATCAGCGCCGAACAGGCGCCACCTTCGACGACGGCCATGACCACAGTGACGCCCACGATCACAGCCACGATTCGACCGACGGCCATTCGTGGCTCGACCCAATCAATGCAAAGGTGCTGGTCGGACAGGATTGCGCAGGTTCTGAGCGCGAAGGAGCCCGCGAACGCGGCTCGGTTCACTGCGAATGCCGCGGCCCTCAAGACCAAGCTCGACGAGCTGTCCGCCGAACTGGCACGCGACCTGGCGCCGGTCGCAGGCAAGCCGTACATCGTCTTCCACGACGCGTTGCAGTACTTCGAGCGCCGCTACACGCTGCGCGTGGTCGGCTCGATCTCGATCAGCCCGGAGGTGCCGCCCAGCGCCAAGCGGCTCGCCACGCTGCGCAAGAAGATCGCCTCGCTAGGTGCCGTGTGCGTGTTTGCTGAGCCCCAGTTCGACACCCGACTGGTCGACAACCTGATCGAAGGCACCCGGGCACGCACCGGCACCATCGATCCGGAGGGCAGCAAGATCGAAGCCGGGTCCGGACCTCTACTTCACCCTGCTGCGCAACCTCACGCGGGACCTGAAAAACTGCCTCGCCGCACCGGCTTGATGCGTTGTGCAAGAGCGCTCCCTGCGTGGTGCAGCAGCTCTCGAACCGGCGCAAGCGCCCAACCTACGATGTAGTTCGATAAGCTGGAAGCGTCTCAGCCGACAGCGCGTCGTCCGATCGGCAACAGAACCCGATCCGGCTTGGCCGGTCGGCCGTCCCAACCCAGAGCGCGTCGCCGCCGTGCTGGCGGGCTATCTGCCTGACCAATGTCAGTCCAAGCCCGGTGCCCGACGCGCTGATGCCCTGGACGCGGAAGAACGGCGAGAACACGCGCTCACGCTCACTCGCCGCAACGCCGGTCGCCGTGATCGCTGACGGTAATTGCAGCCGTGCGATCCCTCGCGTCCAACCTCGACCTCGATCGGAGGCGCCCCATGGCGCTCGGCATTCTCGATCAGATTGCGCGTCATGCGGCGCAGCAGGGCCCGGTCGCCGGGCACGACGACAGGTTGCCCGCTGACGGAGCATTGCTCGTAACGGGCGCCTTCCTCGGCCGCGAGCGCAAGCAGATCGATCTCTTCGCGCTGGTCCAGCCCGCTGACGGCATCGAGGCGGCTCGAGAGCAGGATCTCATCGATCAGCTGATCCAGCTCGGCGATATCCCTTTCCAGCTCGCGCCTTGCGCCGGGGATCGGCGGCCTCCTTCAAAAACTCCACGCCGAGCCGGATGCGAGAGAGTGGCGTTCTCAGTTCATGCGAGGCATTGGCTAGCAGCAGCTTGTGCGAGCCCACCAGTTCCTCGATGCGCGCGGCGGCGCGATTGAAGCTCTCCGCGAGCCGCGCCACCTCGTCCTTGCCCTCGATCTTCACGCGCGCGGCGAGATCGCCGGCGCCGAGCTGCTCGACGCCGGCCTGCAATCGCTCCAGCCGGCGCGTGAGCCGGCGTACCAGCGGATAGGCGCAGATGGCCACCGCCAAGCGCGATGGCGCCAAGAAAACCGATGATGCTGACGAGTTTCGGCCCACGCCTGCCCGGCATGCGCGCCACAACCCATCGGTCATCCGGAAGGCGAACGGCCCACGCCGGTCCTCCCTGCCCCACAACCCAGCCGCCGTTTTCACGCCGTGGCCGCGGCAGCGGACGGCCGACGGCGGCAATGCGCTGCAGATCCTTGTCGAACAGGGCAATGTCCATCTTCAGGCGGTCATGCAGTCGGTCGATGGCTTGCTGTTGCGCCAGGGCGCCTTCGCTGGCGGGTGGCAGCAGCGTCGCCACCATCTCGCCTGCCAGTTCGAATGCCTCGTCTGCGGGCGCGGGCTTGGGCGCGAAACGCCACATGATGCCGCCGAACAGCACGACCAGCACGAGGCTGGCAATGATCGCCATGTAGACTTGACGGTAGAGGCGGCGCATCGGGTTCAGTCCTGCGCCTTGGCGAACACATAGCCGGCGCCCCGCACGGTAATGACGCGGCGCGGCTTCTTGGCATCGTCCTCGATGGCCGCGCGGATGCGCGAGATGTGCACGTCGATCGACCGGTCGAAGGCCTCCAGCGGCTGCGCCTTGAGAAGGTCCATCGAGCACGTCGCGCGACATCACTCGGCCGGCGTGCTCAGCGAGCACGAGCAGCAGCGTCGAATTGATAGGAGGTGAGCGGCCGCGCTTCGCCGTCCAGGCGCACCTCGCGCGCATCGCGGTCGATCTCGAGACGGCCGAACCGCAGCACCTCGCTCTTGCGATCAGTCCTTGCTCGCTGCGCAGTATCGCCTTGAGGCGGGCAAGCAGCTCGCGCGGCTCGAACGGCTTTGGCAGATAGTCGTCGGCGCCCATCTCCAGGCCCACCACGCGATCCATGGCGTCGCCGCGTGCCGTCAACATCAGGATCGGCGTTGCCGCGCGGGCGCGGATCTGGCTGCAGACGCTGAGACCGTCCATGTCCGGCAGCATCAGATCCAGCACGACGGCGTCGAAAGCCTCGCGTGCGTGCATCGTCAGCCCCGTGGCCCCATTCGGCGCGCGCGTCACGCGGAAGCCCGCCCCGTCGAGATAGTCGCGGACCATCTCGGCGAGGCGGGTGTCGTCTTCGATCAGGAGTATGCGGTCGGTCACAGAGCTATTCTAGCCGCGATGCCAGCCCTTCCAGTAGCCCCTTCGCGCTTCGATGTGCGCGGCAATCTTGCGCCTCTGTTCCGGGGTCAGCACCTCCGACACGTCGGCGATGGCCTGGGCGAAACGCTTGCTGGCGGCTTCGGCGAGCGCCATCTGCTCGACCCGGAAGGCTTCGATCGCCGCCCGGTCCAGCGTCGGCTGGCTCAGCAGGGCCGTGGCGCGCTCCCGCGCAGCGCGGGCTTTGTCACGAATTGGCACGAGGTCCTTGAGTGCGGCTTTGGTGATCGACCGCAACTTCTCCTGCTGCTCGGCGCTGGCGTCGAGTTCGATGACTGCGTGCCGGATGGCCCGGTCGGCACGATCTTCGAGCTCAGCCGGGCTCAAGGGTGCGCGCATGAAGCCGGGGCCATGCCAATAGCCGGGTCCGAAGCCGCCCTGAGTTACGGCCCGCGTCGTCAGCGCGCCGGTGAATGCCGCCGCCACTGCGATCGTCGTAATGAACAGCCAGCCTCTGCCGCGACGGCGCGGGGCGGGCGGTTGCTCCCCGTTCGAGGGGGCGGCTTGATTGGAAAGTTCGCTCACTTGGCTCTCCTTCGATTGCCGTTGTTGGTGTTTCCACCGAACTGCAATGTGGCCGGCCTCGGTTTCGCGCCGTTCTCTCGAAGGTAAAGCTATGTAAAGGCCGGCTGGTTTCGTTGCTTATCTCTCTCCACCCTCGTGCTGAGCCTGTCGAAGCACGGCTCAAATGACCCAGCCCGTCTTCGACAAGGTCAGGACGGGGTCGGTATGCTCATTGCTGCCCAGGCGCGCGCTTTACCGCGGGCAGTCCTCCAACAGTTGCGTTGTGCTCGCCGAGCTTGGGCGCGCGGGTACGGATCGACGGGCGCCGACCGTCCAGCGACAGTGGCAGGCTCATCAGTCCGAGATCGATTTCCGGTGCGGGCTGCACCATGCCGAGCGCCGCGGTCTGCGGATTGTCCCGCATGTGGGTGAGGTCGTTGATGGCGGCGCACGGCACGCCGGCCTTCTCCAGCCGTGCGACCCATTCCTCGCTGGTGCGCTGGCGCATGATGTCGGCGACCAGGGGAAGCAGAGCATTCTTGTTGGCATGGCGGTCGGCATTGCTCTTGTAGCGCGCATCCTGCACCCATTCGGGGTGGCCCACCTCGTTGGCGAACTTGGCGAACAGCCGGTCATTGGCGGCGGCGACGATGACCTGGCCGTCGGCTCGTATCGAAGGCCTGGAAGATGACGACGGCGAGGCTGCCGCTCGGATGCCGTTCCGGAAGTTCGCCGCTCGCCTGGAAGCGGGCGAAGTGCACGGTGAGCAGGCCCAGCGCCGTCTCGTACAGCGACGCATCCACGATGCAGCCCTTGCCGGTGCTTTCGCGCTGGTAGAGCGCCGTCATGCAGCCGAGCGCGGCCCATACTGCGCTGCCCAGATCCAGCACCGACGTGCCGATGCGCGCGCCCGGACGGTCGGGATAGCCGTTGATGGAGAACAGGCCCGCGAACGCCTGCACCATCGGCTCGTAGCCCGGATTGCGCTGCATCGGCCCCGCAGGGCCGAAGGCCGAGAGATTGCAGTAGACGAGGCGCGGATTGAGCGCGGTCATCGCCGCGCTGCCGAGGCCCAGGTCGTCCATCACCCCGGGGCGGAGGTTATGCACCAGCACGTCGCAACCTTTGAGGTAATCCTCCACCCAGGCGATGTGCTCAGGGTCCTTGAGATCGAGCGTGATGCCGCGCTTGTTGACGTTGAGTGCCTGGAACGTCGCCGACGTACCGCGCCAGAACGGCGGCCCCCAGCCGCGCGCATCGTCGCCGCTCTCAGGCCGCTCGATCTTGAGCACATCGGCACCGAGCATTGCCAGGATATAGCCGGCGTAAGGACCAGCGATATTGTTTGCGAGCTCGACGACCTTGACGCCCGTCAAAGGCAACATGATGTTTCCCCGTGGGTTGATTTGGACCCGATGCCGCCGATGTGCACCCGTACCATCATCCAGGGGTAACGTAGCCGGGACATCGAGGAATTGTCGACGGCATCTTGCCAAGTCGTGCCGCCAACTCTGGAACTAGCGCTCCGCCAGCGCTGGGTCCTCAAGCCTGTACTGTGGGGATACCGTGCCAGCGGCATCCCTGGGGCATCATCTCCCCCTTCATCAGCAGCGACAACGGGCCCAGCACCGCACCCGGCTCCATCTGGGTGTCATACAGCACGACACTCATGTTTCCGATCGTGCAACCGTCGCCCACTTTGAGCGCGGAAGATTTCATCACCCGATCCTCGAACAGATGGTTCTGCATGATGGCACCGGCATTGAGGGCGGCATGGTTCCCAATCTCGACCAGGTCGAACTCCGAGAACAGCGCCGTCTCGATGTAGCAGTACCGCCCGATCTTGCAGCCGAGGGTCCGCAGGAGAACGGCGGCGATCGGCGTGCCGAAGAAATTGGTGATCAATGGCGCCATCAGGCTCTCGTACAGCCCGTTGATCAACTCGTTCCACCAGACGTACCGGCTCCAGAGCGGAACCACGACAGGCCGGAACCGGCCCATGATCAGCCACTTCAGCCCCACGACCGTTCCAAGGCACAGCAGGATGGCAGCCCACGTCAGCAAGGGGATCGCCGTGTAGGCGCCCCAGACCCCGTACTCCGCGTAGACGGCAAGAATGACGAGCAGCGACCCGATGCCGATGCCGCCCACGACATAGCCCGGCAACAGAACCCGCAACCCATCGATCATGGCACGCTGCAGGTACAGCGACATCGTCGGCTTAAAGGTCAGCTTGGGATCGAAGCACGACACCTTTTGCCTGTTGGGCAGGAGGAAACCGGGAGACCCCAGCCAATCGGTGTTGTCCGGGATGGATTGCGTGGCATGCGGCGGCGCCGACAGGACGCCGAGCAGGCAGCCGCTGCCGATGCTTGCTCCGGTCGGCAACATCGCGCTGTTGCCGACGAAGGTGCGATCGCCGATCTCGTTGCGAGCGACTTCGAAACGGCCGAGGTGGGTTCTCGCACCCCCGATCATGCAGCCATCGGCGAAGAACACGCCGTCACCCGCTGTCAGCATGTCCGGATTGATGCGCCAGACCGTAGACATCTCGGTGTGCCGCCCGAGACGGGCGCCCAGCAATCGCATCCAGGCCGGCAGATAAACGGTGGTGAAGACCGGCAAGCCGACGGTGTGCACGATCTGCATCACGACACTGGACAGCCAGTGCTGCAGATACTTGAAGGAATAGACCCTGTAGACGCCGGCGCGAGGGCTCGGATGAACGAGCTTCTTGCAGAACGCGACCCATAGCGCAAAAACGATCATCGTCGCGGGAACGATGGCGAAGAACGCGGGGGCAAAGACCTCGACGGGGTAGTAGGCAACGAGCGTCGCGATCAGCCAGGCTGCGACCGCGACGGGCAGCAGCGTCAAAAGCGCGATCGCCGCGCCTGCCACGGGCTGAATGACGCTGAACATGGCAAGCCGAAGTCGGCTCGGCCGGACCGGAGCGCCTTCAGGCACGGCCACCGTGCTCGGCTGAGCAGGCGAGCCGCGATAGGCCGTCGCGTTCGGTACAATGGTGTTGTCCGGCAACAGCGATTGGTCGTCGAGCTTGGCATCGTCCCCCATCTTGACGTCGAGGCCGAGCATAGCGTGGCTGCCGACGAAGCTGCGGTCTCCGATCTCGACGCTACCGACGATCAGGTGCCCGTTCTCGATCCTGAAGCCGGGGAGATGCGTGTCGACCCCGATGCTAACATCGTCGCCAATGCGAATGCAGTCCCAGGCGTAGACGAGGCTCGCATTCAACACGCACCGCCGCCCCACCTTGGCCCCCATCGCGCGCCAGATGACAGGCGCCAGCGGCGTCCCGTTCAGCGCCGACATGAAACTCAGGTGCTGCAGCCTCGATACGATCCACCACCGGATGTAGTAGCTGCCCCACAGCGGATAGCGGCCCGCTCGGTAGCGACCGATAATGGCCCATTTCGCAAGAATGGCGACGAGCATCAACGCCAGCCATGTACCGAAGGCAACACCGAGCGCGACGACTGCAAACTCTGCAACAGAGGCCCGTTTCTGCAGGGCATCGATGCCGAGCGGCAGGATGTAAATGACCGGAAGCGCCAGCAGCGGCACGATGGACAACAGGTAGATGATCTGAAGAATATTCGTCGACCAAGCCCGTTTCGGCGCGACAGCGCTGGGTGCGGGAGTTGGAGCTAGACCTTCGGCCGCTTCACGGATTGCGCTTTCGCCAATGCGCACTGCCAGACTGCGCACCGTGCGATGGGCATAAATGTCGCGCACCGGAACGTTGTAGCCGAGTTCCTTTCGCAGGGCCGTGACGAGTTGGGCCGCGAGCAGAGAATGGCCGCCGAGATCGGTGAAGAAGTCCTGATCTGGCCCGATTCTCTCGACGCGCAGTTGCTTTGCCCAGATTGCCGCGATGCTTCCCTCGAGAGGGGACATCGGTGCGTCGCCATCGCCGCCTTCAACAACGAGCGGCTGCGTGGGTATCGGTAGACGACCGCGATCGACTTTACCGCTTGCCAGCATGGGAAAGCTTTCGAGCACATCGAGATATGCCGGCACCATGTAGGCAGGCAACCGGTCGCGCAGCACGCCAAGCAGCCGCGAGCGATCGAGAGAAGCAGCGCTATCGCCGAGTAGAACGTAGGCGGCAAGGCTCTGGAGGCCGGCGTCTTCGTAAAGACGAACGGTTGCGGTGGCAATCTCGGGCTGCGCCAGAAGAACAGCCTCGATCTCCGACAACTCGACGCGGTAACCCCGAAGCTTGACCTGGCTGTCGATGCGGCCGAAGAACTCGAGCTCGCCATCTTCATTCCAGCGCACAAGATCGCCCGCTTTGTAGAGGCGCAGCGTTTGCGCAGCGTCTGCATCGCCCGAGCGGCCCTCGGCTGGCGGCGTCCATTCGATGAAGCTGGAGGTGGTGAGCTCGGGCTGGTTCAAATAACCGCGCGATAGGCCCGGGCCGCCAATGAACAGCTCGCCCTTCTCGCCATCCGGCACCAGCCGCAAGTCGGCATCCAGCACATAGATGTCGTAGCCGCGCAGCGGGCGCCCGATGGTAACCGGCTTTCCAGCATCGAGCACGGCGGCAGTGGTGTTTACCGTTGCCTCGGTTGGCCCGTAGACGTTCAGCATCGTGAGGTCGGACCGTGCCCAGCGGTTGACAAGATCCATGGGGCACGCTTCGCCGCTGACGACGAGCTGACGCAGCGAAGGCACGTTCTGCGTCAGCGTCGAGAGCAGGGTCGGCACCGTGGACAGGAACGAAATCCTCCGCTCGTTGAGGTAGGCCGCGAGGTCGGCACCGAAGCGTGGGGTTGTCATGTCGCCGCAAACGAGCGCCGCACCGTTCGAGAACGCCATCCACATTTCTTCGACTGAGCCGTCGAAGCCGAGGGAAAAACCCTGGAAAACGCGATCATTCGAGTTCGTGGCGCAAACTTCGTTGAACGCGGTAACGAAATGCACGACGTTGCGGTGCTCAGTGACCACGCCTTTGGGACGTCCAGTCGTACCGGACGTAAACAGGACATAGCTGACGTCGCCGGGGTTAACCTGTGTCTCGTTCCGGGGCAGACGGTTGTCCGTGAATGCACACGCCGACGCGCGGTAACGCTCGATGGTTACGACCTGCGCGCTGGAGAGGTTGCCGGTACGCTCCTCGTAAGCGCTTTCCGTGACGATCGCCGCCAAACCTGCCGCTTCAGCGATATAGCGCAGCCGGTCGTCAGGGAGCGACGGCTCGATCGGCACATAGGCCGCGCCCGCCTTCAGCACCGCGAGAATGGTTACGATCGGCCACTCGGAACGATCCAGCGATATGCCGACGAAGGAGCCGCAGCCGACGCCGAGGCTGCGCAGATACCGCGCCATCCTGTTTGCTTCGGAGTTGACCTCGCCGTAGCTCAGGACGCGATTACCGCACTCGAGCGCCGTCGCCATCGGGTTCCGGTCGACTTGATGCTCGAAGATCTCATGGAGGCATGTGTCCGTTGCCGCTTGTGACCAGGCTGACTCCCCGGGCTTCGCCCTGCCGGGGCGATGCAACAGAGAGGCCTGCTCCGTGCAATCGAAGGCTTCGATAACCGGGTAGGTCTGCGCAACACGGCACGCGCCGCCGCCTGCGGCCGGATCGGTCAGGGCGATCGCATCAAAGTGCGCGCTCCTCAACGCGAGCTCCATGCGGTTTCTGGAAATGGGATTCATGCGTCTCCCGGATCGCGATGCAGGCGAGGCTTGAGCGCTTCGTCTTGGCGCCATGCCAGGGCACGTAAGCAAAGTTCGTGCCGTCATGCCGCAGCCAGATCGCCCCGGCGGGTCGGCGTTTAGCTTGTTGGCTAACCATTAATAACTTTCCGGGCCGCTCCAGGACAGCTCCGGTCTGGGAATTGCGAAGTCGTTAGGACGTGTTCGCATTTGGTACGGAGCTGCGCCATGTCCTTCTACGACGTCCTTGGGTTCGAAAGTTCTTCCGGGCTTTACGCCTCGACACCCAGGGAAGACTTTCTTAACCACACCTGGCAGGACAAGAACTCCATCATCCGTATCGAGCAGCTCGAGGCTCTTGTGCGCGACAAGGTGCCGGCTGGCGTCCTCGATGAAATTCGCGATGGCCTGAAAAAGGTCGGCATGTCGATACGGCTCAATCCTTACATCATGGACCTGATCGACTGGCGGAATGCGGAAACCGATCCTATTCGCCGGCAATTCCTGCCGATGCTCTCTGAACTCGAGGCCGATCATCCCTGCATGTCGGTCGATTCCCTCGAGGAGAGGAACACGTCGCCGGCGCCAAATCTCGTGCATCGCTATCCCGACAAGGTGCTCTTCCTCGTTACCTCCGTCTGCCCCGTCTACTGCCAGTATTGCACGCGCAGCTATGCCGTAGGCCAGGACACTCCCTCCCTGCAGAAGGACAACGTCACCAGTGCCAACGGCTGGACGGCGGCGCTGGACTATATCCGCGCCAATCCGGCCATCGAGGACGTCGTCGTTTCGGGCGGCGACATTGCAAGATTGAAGCCGGCGAACATCAAGATGCTCGGCAACGCCCTGCTGGACATCCCCCACGTCCGGCGGATCCGGTTCGCGACCAAGTCCGTGTCGGTGCAACCCATGAAGTTCCTGTCGGATGAAGCCTGGTTCTCCTCGATCGTCGAGGTCGCCAGGCGTGGCCGGGAAATGTTCAAGAGTGTGTTCGTGCACACCCATTTTAACCACCCACGAGAGGTCACGCCTCTCGTCGAAAAGGCCATGCGCCGGCTGTTCGCCGAGAGCATTCATGTGCGCAACCAGGCCGTGCTTCTGCGGGGCGTCAACGACGATCCGAAGACGCTTACCGACCTCACGAAGAAGCTCGGTCGCGTGAACATCCAACCCTACTATGTGTACTCGTGCGACATGGTGATGAGCACGGAGCACTTCCGCGTCTCCATCGAGGAGATGCAGCACCTGGAGCGGGAAGTGCGTGGCGCGACGGCAGGCTTCAACACGCCTCTCTTCATAGTTGACGCGCCCGGTGGCGGCGGCAAGCGCGACGTCCACAGCTACGAGTATCGCAACGACAAATACGGGATCACCGGCTACCGGTCGCCCTCGGTGGATCGCAACCGGATGTATTTCCACTTCGATCCGTTGCGCACGCTGGATGCGGAAGTCCGCGCGGAATGGCGCGCGCCCGGCGGTCGCGAAACAATTCTTGAGCGCCTTCGCCTGGCGAAGCCGATTGCTGTGGCCGCGGAATAGCGCGGCCACAACGGGCCCGCGCCCTGCGGAACGTCGCTTGGAACGAGCCATGATTCCCATCCGTGTCTACTGCGCGGACCTCGACCGGTTGTGCGTAAAGGCCTGTTTCTCGGCGCTTGAGGACGTAGAGAAACGGCGGGCGAGCGATATATCCAACCGCTATGCCCGGCACGAGTTTGTAAAGACCCGTGCGCTCCTGCGTCTGCTACTGTCGAAGCACACGGGCCAGCCAGTCAGCTCGCTCAGGTTTGCGACAGGAGCAAGCGGCAAGCCGGTCTTGCTGGGCTCTCACGGTGTACATTTCAACGTCTCGCATAGCGATGGCACGGCGCTGATCGCCATTGCATCGGCAGAGGTCGGGATAGACATCGAGCGCATCGACAGGAGCGTCGATTATCCGAGCGTTGCTGAATCAGTGTTCAGCTGCTCGGAAATAGAGATGCTACGCAATGCGCCGGCGGCTCGGCGAGGCGAGGTGTTCTTCTCGATCTGGACCAGGAAAGAGGCCTACCTGAAAGCGACGGGCGCAGGCTTCTCGTCCGATCTTCCCAAGATTTCCACGGCCTCATCGCACGGCGTGATTGAAGATCTGGGCTGCACCACCGACCGCCGTCCTCAATGGCACGCCTTCGATTTGTCTGCTCCGGCAAACTTCAAGGCCGCGCTGGTGACGACGGCCAAGGATTGCAGGATCGATGTCGTGGATGTTGCCGGCATGACCCATCTGCGCGTCTGCAGTGCGGCCCGCGCCACCGCCGCAGCATGTGCTTCCTCGCCTGCATAGGCCAGTGCTTGCACCGCCACGAAACACTGCGTTGTTGGCGCCACTGACAACCCACGCCAGCGACACGACGACTGCCGCGCGCGTGTTCCGATTACTCGGATCTTGGCGTGGCAGTAGGGTCAGAAGCCGTATTTTCTCAGGAAAACTATGATATCGCGCGTCGCGGCTTCTTTGCGCTCTCGCGTTCCGCCGCAGCATTTCGTGCCCAACGTCATGCAGTTCGTTTTTGCCCACGCATGCCATTCGTCTTCAGGCACGAGCTCCCCAGTGTCGGCTGAGAACATCTTGCCGTCGTCTTCGATCCAAACCCGGCATTGCGAGTAGTTCTCGGCCTTGGGATCGTACTCAGGTTCTGCGCCCAGTTCCTCCCAGGCGTGATGAGCGCCCGGATAAACCTTGGTTTCAACTCGCTTGTTGCCTGCCTCCTTGATCCGGGCGGCTTGTGCAAGACATGGTTGGGGAGGGGTCTGCTCATCGAGTTCGGCCAGCATAAAGAACAGGGGGGCGCCGGTTGTGTTGGCCCGGCGTGTCGTCCATGTGCAGTCGGGTGAAATTGCGACATGGGCCGCGAACCTGACATCGTCGACGCCCGTCCACTTCCTCCTGGCTGTGAGCGCCGTATTCATCGCCACCGAGCCGCCTTTCGAAACTCCCATGATCGCGATGCGATTGGGCTTGAACCGCTTGTCTGCAGCCAATTCCTGAAACGCGGCGATCGCATCGTTTTCGATGTCCCACGCTTCGAGCAGGCTCTGGTCATAAACGGAATTGGTCAGACCACGCGGCGTGAAACTGTCGATGACCAGCGCTGCCATGCCAGCCTTCACAAGCTCTTTCGCGTAATAGATCTCACGCTCGTCCTCGATGCCGCTGCTGGATGGCGCAATGATAACAGCTGGTATCGGGAATTTAGCGTGCTTGGGAATGTAGAGCGTGGCCTCGATATCCACATCTTCATCGTTCGTGGTATCGGGAACGACGTTGGTGGCGAAAGTCATAGCCTCGGTCGTAAACGACTCCTCCTCCGTCCAAACTGGCCCGGCAAAGAAGCACACCACGGCTATCGCTCCGGCAAGCGCAGCACCGAGAACAAGCCCGCGGCGGCCTCCCAGGCTGGACCTCGCAGCTCTCAACATTTCCAAAGTCTCGCGGCTGCGGAGAGTGGAAGCAGGATTGCTCATGCGCTTGGTACCGAGGCTTCAAACAGGAAACTAATGGGGTAGTCGACCCACCCCTTCAGGTTTTCGCGCTTCAACCAAAAGCGCGCAACACGCCGGTCCAGATCGACGATGGCGCGCGCAATCGTATTCTTGTTGAAGATGCTGTCGGTCTTGCCGCTCGTCTCGTCGCCTGCCAGGCGCATCAAGTCTGCTTCTTCCATTGATGCGCGCGCGAGACTGCAAGCGGTATCATAACGCCGGAAGGTGCTCTTTCCATCGAACTCACCATTGAAGCTCGCAAGCCCGGGATGAAGCATATGATTGGTGTGAACAAAAGGCGGTTTTGGTCGCTGTACGATTTGTTTCGTCGCCGTGCATTCAACAGCGGTCAGGCGGCCGGCGCGATCGACGAGAGTGTGGGCAAAGCCAGACGAGCGCTTGATGGCGAGAAGGCTCCCGAGTTCCGCATCCAAGTCTTTCAGCTCCGACATCGCACGCGCCAGGACGATTTTTGGAACGCCCGCCTGCCAGTCCGAATGGTTAAGGCTGTTGATTGCCTGAACATACCCAAGCGAGCAGATACTCAATGCGGTTCGTCCCAACGGACAGCCATAGTAGTAGAGCTCAAGTGTTGTCACGCTCCCGCATTTTCGTCTCAGGATGCAGATGTCGTCTGCCGAGTCGGCATCCCAGTCCTCATTGTGGGCGAGCAGGCGACCGTTGTTCGTGACGATCGTGGTGCACTTTTCATGCTCCTCGTCGTCCAGTTCATCCTCGACGCTCATCGTCCACAGATCGAGCAGCGCGATACGCGCCGCGTCGGCATAGGCTTGGAGTTCGTCGACGTAGTCCGGAAAGTGTCTAGCTGTGTGGGAAAACAGGACTTCGGCGTCCCGCCTCCGTTGCTGCCACACGTTGCTCTTCCGCTCCTGGTTAACGTACTCCCTGGCGACAGACCCAAACAGACGTCCGAGCTCACGTCCGCACTCGGCGGGGTTCGCCCCTGCGACCTCGTGATAATTCAGATGTGCCATTCTAGAAGTTTCGCTTGTTGCGGATCGCCGGATCGAGGGTCAACCACAATACCAAGCAAGCAGGATGCCATTGCCTTAACGCCTGGGTGATCGGCGCGATAAATTTATCGGCTCTGAGCAGGAATTTACTTTTTCTTTACCGACTGGTTCGCCGTCGCGGTCCGATTGCGTGTGCCTGGCACTCATATTGCGTTGGTGCCGGCATCGAAATCCGCTGCTTGAAGATTCGCCCCGAGGGACCAGCATGACAGAGATATCCAAAGACGGCCTTTCCCAAGTTGATGAGCAACCGTTTCAGAATCGGACAATGCGCAAGAAAAAGATGACTGTTGCGTTTGGCGCACTCGCCGGCATCGGTCTGGCATGTGTACTCGTTCAAGCGATGAACGTCGCGCCCGCCCGCGCTGCACCAGAAGCTACCGCGTGCGCGCGTGGGGGCGTCGTGTGGTGGAATGAACTGCTCGCCCCGGAAACCGAAAAGCTCACCGACTTCTACGCCAAGGTCATTGGATGGAAGACCAAGATCGTGGATGCGGAGGATCAGACCCGACCGGCACGCACCCCCAACGATCAGTACACCATCTTCATGGATGGCGATCAGGAAGTTGCTGGGCTCATGAGAGCCAATCATCCGGAAGCCATCCACTCCGGAGTCGGCTGGTTCACCTACATCCAGGTTGCTGACGTCGAAGCTGCTGCGGCAAAGGCTCAAGCCACCGGTGGAACAGTCTTGCGTGCCCCCTCCGAGACCGCAGACGGCAGTCTAATCGCAGTAGTTAGCGATCCCATGGGCAACGTCTTCGGTCTCGTCACGCCAGCGAAAAAGGGACCTTGCTGACATTGTCGGCCGGAACGGGTTTGAGGGGATGTCTATGAAGGCCTACGTTGCCAGAAACCGGAGCGGCGCAGTCACGAAGGGCTGGCTGCTCCGGCAGGGAACTTCCATCGAGTTGTCGATGGCGCGTCTGCCGCGCTGTTCAGCCGAGGATGTCGAGGAGGTATCGGTGGAGGCCGCAGTCCGCGGCGCTGCGCGGAGTCGTTCAGGCCGGCGCAGTGTTCGGCGTGTCGAGGAAATTCCAGTACAGGCGCGGCCATACGCTCGCTAGAGCATTGCTCGTCAAATCCGAGCGTTTTCGTTCAGGCCGCTCTATGGCGGCTTGGCGGTTTCGGGGGAGGTCACAATGAAAAAGCCGCGGCGCCGAGCCGCGGCTTTTTCGAGCGAACTATTAAAACTTGATCAGACTTTCGATCAGCGACCGATGGGGATACGGAAGTTCACCGTGCCATAAGCGCCGTCGTCGAAGCCTTTGCTCGTGACCAGTTCATCGCCGAACTGACGACCGGCAGAGAGCGTGAGAGTGCCGGTGGTGTGACCCATCGGAATCTCCATCGAAACGAAGGCACCGAGCCGCTGGGCGTCACCAGTAATGTCACCCAAGGCCCAGGCTTCCGGTCCGACTGTGAAGCGACCGAAGGTACGCCCCACGCGACCAAGGACGTAGTAGGTGTCGAAGGCCGTCGAGTAGCTGCCGTTCAGTGCCACATAAAGCGGCGAATTGCTGCGATCGTTCGATTCGAGATCGAAGGCCACCTTGAAACCCACTTCGTCGCCGTTGAGCTTGTTGAGGGGGTCTGGCACCGCGACGTCGTAGTTCTGATAGTCGACGCCGACATACACGCCCACATCGACCCGCCCGCGCACCCACTGGTAGCCGACCATCAGGTCGCCCTGCCAGTAGTTGCCGTCGTTGTCGATGGTACGGTAGTCGTAAAAGCCCCTAGTGCCGAACAGTCGCAGAATGAATCCCTCGCGGCTGAGGTCGCCGTTGAATGCGTAGTAGGCCCCGGTATAGGCTTCATCCGCGTTCCGGGTCATGTCGGCGCCCGACACGATCACCCCGCGATAGACTGGTTCGTCAACGGGTCCCCCGCCGCCGGCGATGGCGGGCGTTGAAAGCGCAGCGCAGACACCCAACGTCCACGCCAACGCAGCACCGCACCCAATTCTCGACATCGCCATTCCAATTCTCCATTGCCAAGCTTAAGAGAGGAAACTCACGTCGACCTCTATCTGAGTCGTCGCAAACGATCTGCTGTGCAGACGTCTTCCGTTCGTTCGTGTAGCAAAAACGCCACGCACACTTTCCACGCGGCAACCATGCTCGAACGTGAGCTTGAAAATGCGTCCGAGACGCAACGCGAGTCGCTGGAGGCCGGGATTTACTCGAGGTGTTTCAAGCGCATCCTAATGGCACAGACGTTAACGATTTGTTGTCGTTGCACGTGAGGTGGGTTCGGAGTGTCTCTCGTGCATCTATGCTCTACCGGCTGCAGCGATTTGTCCTTCTATCGGCCGACAAGGCTGGCGCAAGCTTGCCCAGCCGGAAGTACACGCGCTGCTGATGCAACTGGCAGCCCGTCCAACACACGACTTGGCGCGAGAATAGCTACGCATCCGCTAGCACAGCGCGCGCTCGTCAAGTCTTCGCCAGGACGACGAGGCAAGTAATGCCGTTCAGGCCGCCTTCTTGGTGGCCTTGAGGGCGGCGTCGCGCAGTTCGCGGCGCAGCACCTTGCCGACGTTGGTCTTGGGCAGCTCCTGCTGGAAGATGATGTACTTGGGCTTCTTGTAGCCCGTGAGCTGCTCGGCGCAGAACTTCATCAGTGCCTGCTCGGTCAGCGCCGGGTCCTTCTTGGCCACGAACAGCACCACCGCCTCGCCCGAGGCCGCATCGGGCACGCCGACGACCGCGCACTCCAGCACGCCCGGGTGGCTCGCCACCACGTCCTCGACCTCGTTGGGGTACACGTTGAAGCCCGACACCAGCACCATGTCCTTCTTGCGGTCGACGATCTTGACCTGGCCGCCGGCATCCATCACCCCGATGTCGCCGGTCTTGAAGAAGCCGTCGGCCGTCATGACGCTGGCGGTCTCCTCGGGCCGCTGCCAGTAGCCGGCCATCACCTGGGGACCCTTGGCGCAGATCTCGCCGGGCTCGCCGAGCGCAACCTCCTTGCCGTCGTCGTCGCGGATGGAGATCTCGGTCGACGGCACCGGCAGGCCGATGGTGCCGGTGTACTCTGTGTTGTCGGCGCGGTTGCAGGTCAGCGTCGGCGCGGTCTCCGACAGGCCGTAGCCCTCGATGATCGGCACGCCCGTCAGCTTGAAGAACCGCTCCGCCACCGCCCGCTGCACCGCCATGCCGCCGCCGTTGGCAGCCTTGAGGCCAGAGAAGTCGAGCTTGGCGAACTCCGGGTTGTTCAGCAGCCCGTTGTAGAGCGTGTTGACGGCGGGCAGCATGTGGAACTCGTACTTGCCGAGCTCCTTGATGAAGCCCGGGATGTCGCGCGGGTTGGGAATCAGCAGGCACATGGCGCCGATGCGCATGCCGAGCAGGCAGCACGCGGTCAGCGCGAAGATGTGGTACAGCGGCAGCGCCGTGACGATCGTCATGCGCTCCACCTGCTTGCCCTTCTTGAGCGCGGGCTGCAGCCAGGCTTCGTTCTGCAGTACGTTGGCGATCACATTGCGGTGCAGCAGCGTGGCGCCCTTCGACACGCCGGTGGTGCCGCCGGTGTACTGCAGGAAGGCGACGTCGTCGCGCTTGATGTCGGGCTTGGCCAGCTGCAGGCGCCGGCCGGCCGCGATCGCGTCGTTGAACTTGGTGGCGCCCGGCAGCGCGAAGGCCGGCACCATCTTCTTCACCTTGCGCACCACCATGTTGACGATCGTGCCCTTCGGGAAGCCCAGCAGGTCGCCCATGCTCGCCAACACGATATGCTGCATGGGCGTCTTGGACAGCACCTGCTCCAAGGTCTTGGCGAAGTTCTCGATGATGATGATGGCCTTGGCGCCGGAGTCCTTCAGCTGATGCTCGAGCTCGCGCGGCGTGTAGAGCGGGTTGACGTTCACCACCACGAAGCCCGCGCGCAGGATGCCGGCCACGCACACCGGGTACTGCAGCACGTTCGGCATCATGATGGCGACCCGGTCGCCACGCTGCAGCCCCTTGCCCTGCAGCCAGGCGCCCAGCGCCCGCGACATCTCGTCGAGCTGGGCGTAGGTCAGCTTCTTGTCCATGCAGGCGTAGGCGTTGGCGTTCTTGTATTTGGCGAAGCTTTCCTCAAACAACGCCACCAGCGACGGGTATTGCCCCGCATCGACATCGGCCGGCACGCCCGCCGGATAGTGCTTCAGCCAGATGCGGTCCATGATGCGCCTCCCAACATGCGTGTTGTTTGGCGTCACATTAGGACGTCTTGACTGGATTGCGAACTGCGCTTCGAGGGCATTTTCCGGGAACTGCCAACGCGAACGGCCGCTGCACCAGCAGCCGCACTCGCGAGGTAGGACTTACCCTGCTCGGCTGGACCTATTTCGGCTGCATGGTCTGTGCGGCCTCCACCATCAAACGGCTCAACTCCTGCGCCTGCAGCGCGTAGGCCTGGAGTTGCGTCTGAGCGTGGCGGCTTTGGATGCTCAGCACGTCAGTCAGATCCTTGGCATTGGCGAGTTCGCTCGCCAGATTGAAGCACGCATCGGCATTCTGCTTGGCAAACTTGACGGCGCGATCCTGGACGACCTTGAAGCCCCCAGTCATGGCGCCGGCTGGTGACGCGTTAGTCCACATGCCCATCGCTTGCGTCATCGCGTCCATGAACTGGCCATAGGCCGTGCGGGCGTGCTCCAGGTTCTTTTCCGTCAGGTCCCGCAATTGCTGCGGGATTTCAAAGGGCGGGGGTTGGGCCATGGGATTCCTCCAGGGGGACAAGCCTATGCCAGCACCATAACCGCCGCGAACGCGAAAATCCCGTTAAACGTCGGCGGCATGCCCAAGTCAACACACCGAACCCTTGGATTGATCGGGAATAAGCACAAAGAAGGGATCGCAACATGCTGAACGTGCAGCGGAAACTGAACTGATATTGCGATGCAGCGCCTAATATGTCCGCTATGGTCGTGCCTAGGTCGAATACTGCGCAAATTGCATCGTGGCAGCGCGAGCCCGGTAGTCGGTGCGCACGTTGACGACTGCCACCCTGCCCTTGTCGACCTGTTTTTGGGCGCGCTCAAGAGCCGGGCGGATGCCCTCGGCCTTATCGACGTACTCGCCGTAGCAACCAAGCGCCTCGGCCATCTTGTCGTAGCGCGTATATCCCAGGTCGCGTCCCGGCTTGTCGCGGTTGGGGTCGGCGGTCCAGCCGCCGTTGAGGCTGATTACCACCAGCACCGGAAGCTTGTGGCGCACGGCCGTGTCCAGCTCCATTGCGTTCAAGCCGAACGAGCCGTCGCCGTGCAGGCAGACCACCTGTTTGTCGGGCTTGGCGAGCTTGGCGCCGAGCGCGAACGGCAGGCCCACGCCCATGGTGCCGAAGGGACCCGAGTTGAGGCGATGGCCCGGTGCGTGCGTCTGCATGGATTGCCGGCCGAAGTTCAGCACCTCCTGGCCGTCGACCACGAGGATGGCGTCGCGCTGCAGGAAATTGTTGATCTCCTCGCACAGCCGAAGCGGATGGATGTCGCCGTCCTCGACATACTTGTTGGCGCCGGGCGCCTTGAGCTTGGCCGCCACGCCGTCGGCCAGCGTCTTGCGCCAATCCTTGTAGCGGTCGGGATCGACCTTGCCCTTCATGCCGGCAAGAATCTGGTTCAGCACGCTTCTGCAGTCGCCGACGATGCCGATGTCGACCTTGCGCGCCGCGGTGGCGATTTCCGTCGCGTCGATGTCGATGCGCGCGATCCTGGCCGATGCATTGAAGCGGGGCGGCGCCGCGTGACTGATGATGTAGTTCATGCGCGTGCCGAGCACGATGATGAGATCGGCGTCCTTGAAGGCGGTCGAGCGCATCGACAGGTAGGACAGCGGCATGATCGTCCGGCACCACGCCGCGCCCCTGCGGGGTCGTGTAGAACGGGATGCCGGCCTTCTCGACCAACTGCTGCATCTCGGCCCAGGCGCGCGACCAGATCACGCCGCTGCCCGAGATGATCACCGGCTTCTTGGCGCGCCGCCAGCGCCATGATCAGCGCATCCACCTGCTCGGGATCGCCGAGCGGGCGTGCATTGAGGATCGGCCGGCCGCTCATGGACCAGTCGACCTCCTCCTCGGGGATCTTGGCGTAGAGGATGTCGCCCGGGAAATCGAGATACGTCGGCCCCGGCTTGCCGCTCATGGCGTGCTGGAAGGCGTTGTTCACCTGCTCGGGAATGCGCTTGAGGTTGTAGACCCGGTCGGCCCACTTCACGCAGCCCCGCATGATGGCGACCTGGTCGATCTCCTGGAACACCTGCCGGCCGAACTGGAAGATGGGGCTGGAGCCGCCGATGGCTACCACCGGACAGCAGTCGATCAGCGCATTGGCCATGCCGGTCGTGAGATTGATTACGCCCGGGCCGCTCGCCGCCATGCACACGCTGGGCTTCTGCAGCAGCCGGCTGTAGGCCTGCCCCATCAGGGCGGCGGCCTGCTCGTGGCGCACGTCGATCGGTCGGATGCCTTCCTTGATGCAGGAGGATTCCGCCAGCAGCATCGGCCCGCCCATGATGAAGAGCAGGTTCTCCGTGCCTTCCTTCTTCAGGGCCTTCGCCAGGATTTCCGAGCCGGTCAGTTCCGCCATGGTCGTTTCCTCCTGCCTTACGCTTTGCGCGCGGCTTGGTGTTCCTCGTTCGGGCGCTGCTGAATTACCTTGTCCTGCTCGAGCCCGGCGATGTCGCGCGCACTGAGGCCGAGCCAGGCTCTCGAGCACCTCGCCGGTGTGCTCGCCCAGCAGCGGCGCCGGCTTGACTGCGGCCGGTGCTCCGTTGTGGCGCACTGGCCAGGCCGGCATGCGTAACTCGCGGCCATCGGGATGCTCCATCGTCTGCAGAATGCCGCGTTGTGCAAAGGTCGCGTCCTCGGCCAGTTCCTTGGTGTCGAGCACGGCACCGGCAGGGATGCCGGCCGCTCCGAGCAATTGCATGGCGGTGTGCTTGTCGTGACTGCTGGTCCAGTGGGAGACCATGGCGTTGATCTCGGGTTCATGCTGCTCGCGCGCTTTGGAATCTGCCATAGCGCGGATCGCTGCAGCAGTTCCTCGCGCCCCAGCACGCCCAGCAGCCGCTTCCAATGCTCGGGATTGGCGCGGCTGGTGTAGACGTACACATAGTCGTTGGGCCCGCCGCCCTTGCAGGGATAGATGCCGCAGGGCGGGTTGCCGCCCGAGATCGATCTGATCGCCGGCGCGCTTGATGGGGCCGCCGCGCGGGCCTGCGTCGCGAACGCGAGACGGATGTACTGCAGCATCGCATCCTGCATGGCGATCTGGATGCGCTGGCCCTTGCCGGTGCTCTTCTTCTCGTAGAGCGCGCCCAGGATGCGAGATGGCGAGCAGCATGCCCGTGCCGGTATCGCCCAGCGTGGGTCCGGGCTTGATCGGGCGGCCGTCGGGCTCGCCGCTGATGCTCATCACGCCGCCGACCGCCTGCGCGATCATGTCGAACGCCAGATTGTTCTCGAACGGGCTGCCTTCGCCGAAGCCTTTGACCTGGGCGTAGACGATGCCGGGGTTGACCTTGGACACGACATCGTAGCCGAGCCCCAGGCGCTCGATCGCACCGGGTGCAAAGTTCTCCACGAACACGTCGGCCTTGGCGGCAAGATCGAGGACGATCTTCTTGCCGGCCGCCGACTTCAGATCGATGGCCAGCGATTTCTTGTTGGCGTTGAAGATCAGGAAATAGAACGAGGCGCCACCGGGCTCTCCCAGAAGATGCCGCGGCCGGGATCGCCGCCTTTGGGATTCTCGACCTTCACCACCTCGGCGCCGAGCCACGCCAGCGCCTCCGTGCATGACGGTCCCGCCTCGAACTGCGAGAGGTCCAGCACGCGCACGCCTGCAAGACAGGTGAGCGGTGTCCCCTTGGATTGCATGGCGTCTCCACTCCCTGTGAGACAGGCTTTTGCTCGATTAAACAGCCTTGGCGTACCTCAAGGCAAATGCCTGCAGCGCAGAGCTGCCGTCACACCGTCGCAACCGGTGTCGCCGGCGAGCCCACCGCGCCCGTCAATCTGAGCGGCGGCGCGGTAAGCAGGAAGCGGCTGCGGTTGTTGGCTCTGAGCCAGTCTGCAAGTTCCGAGAGACGCCAGATTTCGCCGAGGTTCACCCCCGTCTTGAACAAGCAGTGCTGGTGCAGCGGCAGCATGGCGCACTGGCCAGGCTGCAGGGACTGGTTATGAATCTCCACCGCATAGTTGTCGGAGATCAGGGCCACCAGCTTGGTCTCCGTGATCCATTGCTTCAGGCGCTCGTCGTTGCCGTCGAGGCCGGTGCAACTCGTTTCCAGCGTTTCCCGATCGGGCCTCTTCTTGCCCCTCGAAGATGACCTCATCGAAACCCGTCCGCAAGCAAACGAAATCGCCCGCTTCCACCTTGATGCCGTCGGCCGCCATGATGCGCATCAGGTCGTCGTAGCCGACGGCATGGCGCTTGCGGCCGTAGTGCGCGAACAGGTCGATCATCACGGCGCGGCCCTGCAGGCACTTGACCGCCATGTTCTCGACGCCGAGCGCATGGGCCGAGGACGTGCCCTTCGCCTCGACGAACGTGCCCGGCACCGCGCCGGCGTCCTTGGCGTCGCTCGGGCCCACCAGATCGATGCCGCCGCGATAGCCGTTGTAGAACACGGGCTCGGGCTTGCCGTCGCCGTCGGCATCGAACAGCGCGCCGACGTGGGCAAGGGTGTCCCACTGCGTCGAGTACTGCAGGTGCATGATGACGACGTCGTCGTTGATGACGTCCGTCATGCCCGGATTTTCCCACTCCGTGCGATAGTGCCAGTTGGGCTTGTCCCCGCGAACCGAGGGGCGGATCTGCGGCGGATGCCGGCGCGGATTGAGGACGTTGCCGCCGGGATAGTCGAGCGGCATGGAGAGGCAGAACGTCTTGCCCTCCTTCACCTCGGCGATGCCCTGCCTGACCTTGTCGGCCGTCAGCTCGTTCATGCGGCCGAGCTGATCGTCGGGTCCATAGTCGCCCCAGGTCGAATTCTCCGGCCGGTTCCTCCAGCGCCTGTCGTTTTTTGCCATGCCGTCCTCCCTCGCGTGCATCGAGGCAGCCACTTTCACGCAGCCATCCTGGCGTGTCACGGCCAAAGACGATGTGGCAGAAGCGGTCGCGGGTTCGGCAGTGAGGTTGGCTGCAGGAACTGCGTATTCTATCGGCCGGAGCGAGCCGGACCGGAGTAGTGTCCGCCGCCGAAAAAATTTCTGCCGCCCTTGCCCGAAATGATGGCGTTGGCGATCACCGTGCCGACAACGGTCACGATGACGCCGATGACAATCTGCGACATCCAATTCTGCATGGGTGAGCGCTGCCCCGGATAATGACGAGTGTGCCAATGGTATCGCTTGTCAGCGGCAGAATTGGGACGCGCAAGCAGCAGATGGCCGCGGATCCCGCTGTTCAGTCAAGGGGCTGGGACGGCTCGCCTATTGGCGCAACGGTGCTTTCAACCGCGACACGGTTTCGGTCTCTTCACGCAGGCCGCGCCAGAGATTCTCCGCTTCGTCGAGATCGAGGCCGTAAGGCGGCTCCTCGTCGAACCGGATGAGCACCAGCCGCTCGTGTTTGGCACTGCCGACGACCATCTGCCGGGGCATGCGGGTGAACTGGGTTCTGCCAGGATCGCTTAGCTCTGCGGACAGCGACTTCAAAACTGGCGCCAGATCGGCGGCCACGGCAGCCGGCAAAGTTATGGTCTGGCTGAGGCCATCCGCATCGACAAATGTCATCTCGACTCTGCGCTCTTCTCGTTTCGTGCGCGTCGAGACGAGCGATTGCGCCTTGAAGTTCCTCGACATTGCAGCCCCCAATTGGCCAACCTTGGGAGCATGCGCGTCTATACTCGTACCGCACAAGGGGGGTGCGCTATTTGGTACAAATCTTTGGGTTGAAAAGACTACGTTAATCAAACGGCATGAAACAGAAATGCCACATAAAAATGCCCGCGACCGATAAGCCGCGGGCATTTAGGTGACGGATTACATCCGGCCGGCCCAGTCGTCGACTTCCTTCTTCACCTGATCCTTGGCGTAACCGTAGCGGGCTTGGATCTTGCCCTCGAGCTGCTCGCGGTTGCCGTTGATCTCGGTGAGGTCGTCGTCGGTGAGTTTGCCCCACTGCTCCTTGACCTTGCCGGTAACTTGCTTCCAGTTGCCCTCAACGCGATCCCAGTTCATTGAGATGCTCCTTTTCTGATTGTGATGCTAACGAGGAGTGCCATGAGCGCGCACGGTTGTCCGGCCGCTCTCGCACTGAATAACGCAGAGAGGCAGGTATCGTTCCGGTGAAGCTTGAGCGCATTTTGGGCGGCTAGGCGCAAGCAACCCTACAAAGTGCCAGTAGAGTCTAGCCAATCTCGCGCAGCTTGAACCGCTGGATTTTGCCCGTCGCAGTCTTGGGCAGGCCATCGACAATTTCGATCCAGCGCGGGTATTTCCACATACCCGCTTTCGCCTTCACATGCTCTTTGAGAGCTTCCTGCAGCCCGTTGCCCGACATCTTGCCGGGCTTCAGCACAATGAAGGCTTTGGGCTTGAGCAAGCCGTCGGTGTCCTCTTTCGGAACGACAGCCGCCTCTAGCACGGAGTCGTGCCCGATGAGCGCGCTCTCGACCTCGAATGGCGACACCCATATGCCGGAAACCTTGAACATGTCGTCCGTACGCCCCTGGTAGGTATAGTAGCCCTCGGCGTCGCGCACATACTTGTCGCCCGATCGTGTCCAGTTGCCTTCGAAGGTGGCGCGGCTCTTGTCGCGCTGGTTCCAATAACCGTCGCCTGCACTGGGTCCCCGCACCAGCATCTCGCCGACCTCACCGTCGGGTGTATCGTTACCCTGTTCGTCAACCAGCCTGATCTCGTAGCCCGGCACCGGCTTGCCCGATGTTCCGTATTTCAGGTTGCGCGGACTGTTGCACACGTATTGATGCAGCATCTCGGTCGACCCGACGCCGTCGAGCACGTCGACACCGAACTTGGCGCGGAAAGCCTTGCCGATGTCTGCCGGCAAGGCCTCACCGGCAGAAACGCATTGGCGCAGCCGGTCCGAGCTGTTGTCAGGCGTCCCCTCCGGGTAGGCCAGCATCGCGGCATAGAGCGTCGGTGCGCCGAAGAACATGGTCGGCCGATACTGCTTGAGCGTGCGAAACACCGCTTCCGGCGTCGGACGCCCGGGCAGCAGCACGGACGTCGCACCGACCGACATCGGGAACGACATCGAATTGCCGAGGCCGTAGGCGAAGAACAGCTTTGCTGCCGAATAGATGACATCGTCCTCGCGAATGCCGAGACAATCCTGTCCCGTCAACCGGGCCGTTTCCATCGGGCTCGAATGCACATGGCGCACGCCTTTGGGCATGCCTGTGGACCCCGACGAGTAGAGCCAGAATGCCGTTTCGTCCGCGCAGGTGTCTGCGAGCTGTGTCTCGGCCTGCTGGAAACCCAGTTCTCCGCGCAGCGAGAGTGCAAAGCTGGGCGGTTCGCCGCCTGCCACGAACACGTGCTTGAGGAACGGGAGATGACCCAGTATTGGCTGCACGACTGGAAGCAGCGGTGCAGAAACGAACAGCGCCTTGGCGCGGCTGTCGCCGAGGATATAGGCGTACTGCTCCGCCGTCAGCAGCGTGTTGAGGCACACCGGCACCACGCCGGCCTTGATGGCACCCCAGAACGCAACCGGAAAATCGACGGTATCAAGCAAGAGAAGAGCAACGCGCGACTCGCGCGGTATGCCGTAGGTCGAGCACAGATTGGCCATACGGTTGGTGCGTGCTTGCAGCTCGCCGTAGGTCAGTGTCTCGCTGGGATCGATGAAAACCGTTTTGGTTGCACGCCCCAGGGCGACGTTGCGGTCCACCATGTCTGACGCCGCGTTGTAGATGCGCGGATAATCCATATGTCCTCCCAATCGGCGATTGCGGCGAAGCCGTTCGCTCTTGTTGGCGATGCTTGCACGGGCATCGACCGACACCTGCATCATACTGCACAGTTTAGAAGGATTAAAGCAGGGTCGTTTGGATTTTTCGGCTCGCAGATGTAGTATTCTGCAGCAAGACCACCCATGGCAGGAATGGCATGTCCGGCCCGACCGATACCATTTCCGAACAGCGGCGGGGCGATGCCCCCGCCGACGAAGCCTACTTGAGGCGAGTCGGCGAGCGCGTCCGGCTGGGGCGTGCCCGGCGCGGCATGTCACGCAAGATCCTGTCCAAGGCATCCGGTGTCTCGGAGCGCTATCTGGCAGAACTGGAACGAGGTGCCGGCAATGCCTCCTTGCTCGTCCTGCGCCAGATTGCGGATGCCCTGGGGCTCGAAGTGGCCCAGATCATCGGTGATCAGCCCGAACGGCCGATCGACCTGACGCTGGCAATCCACCAACTCGAGCGGCTTTCTCCGGCGGAGGTTGCGGAGGCCCGGCGTATGCTGGCGCAGCGCTTCGGCAAGCCGAACGCATCGGCTCAAGGCCGCATCGCGCTGGTGGGTCTGCGCGGCGCCGGCAAGACCACGCTCGGCCAGCTCGCGGCGCAAGCCATGGCCGTTCCGTTCGTAGAACTCGACCGGGAGATCGAGCGCGCGAGCGGCATGGAGTTGTCAGAGATTTTTGCGACGCGCGGCCAGGCGATGTATCGCCGGCTCGAGCGCCAATGCCTGGAGACGATTGTCGAGCGCTTCGACCGCGCGGTCATTGCCACCGGGGGCAGCCTGGTGACCGAACCGGCAACCTACGATCTCTTGCTGTCGGCCTGTTTTGTCGTCTGGCTCAGTGCCAAGCCGGACCAACATATGAACCGCGTGCTGGCACAGGGGGACCTGCGGCCGATGGCGGAAGGGCCCCAGGCGATGGATGATCTCAAGATCATCCTCGAAAGCCGCACCGCGCTCTATGCCAAGGCTGACGTGGAGGTGAGTACGTCCGACAAGAACGAGGCGCAGGCTTTCGCGGCGCTGCTCGCCGCCATCACGCAGCCCCAGGCGGCACTGACTGCGGCGTCCTGAAATTCAATGCTAGTGCGCACCGGGCAGAGAGTCTTTCTCAAGGTGATAGCTGCCGGGCTCCCCCGCCCCTAGGGACACCCGATCCACCAGCCGCACGATGTCGCGCATGATCGCGTTGAGCTGAAAGTCCTTGGGCGTGAAGACTGCAGCAACGCCCAGGCTCCTGAGCTTGGCGGCGTCCTCGGGCGGGATGATGCCGCCGACAACCAGAGGCACGTCGTCTAGTCCGTCGTCGCGCATGCGCTGGACCACATTTTCAACGAGTGGAACGTGGCTCCCGGAAAGGATGGAGAGCCCGACCACGTGCACGGCTTCGTCAGATGCTGCCCGCACGATCTGTGCGGGGGTGAGCCGAATGCCCTCATAAACGACCTCCATGCCACAGTCGCGGGCCCTAACTGCAATCTGTTCGGCACCGTTGGAATGACCGTCGAGCCCCGGCTTCCCGACCAGCAGCTTGATGCGACGGCCAAGACGCGACGATACCCTGTCGACCTCGCTGCGAACTTCGTCCAGATCAGCGTCGGCCCGCGCCGCCATGGCGCGGGAAACGCCGGTCGGCGCGCGGTACTCCCCGAACGCGGCGCGCAAGGTGGCACCCCATTCGCCGGTCGTGACGCCCGCCTTCGCGCACGCGATCGAGGGCTCCATCACGTTACGCCCTCCCTTGGCAGCGCGTTCCAGATCGGCCAACGTCTGCGTGACGGCCTTGGCGTCGCGCGATGCCCGCCATGCCACCAGGCGTTCGATCTGCTCTTGTTCTATTGCCGGATCGATGGCCTCGACGGTCCCTTCTCCGGCAGCAAGCGGTGAGGCTTCCGTTTCGGTCCATCGATTGACGCCGACGACGATCTGATCGCCGGCTTCGATCCTGCGCAGCCGGTCGGTGTTGCTCTCGACCAGAGACCGCTTCATCATGTCAATGGCCGCGACGGCTCCACCCATGTCTTCGATGCGGGCAAGTTCTTCCTTTGCCGCGCTCTTCAACTCGTCGACTTTGCGGCGAATGGCGGTAGAGCCCTCGAAGATGTCCGGATAGTCCAGCAGGTCCGTCTCGTAAGCCAGGACCTGCTGCATGCGGATGGACCATTGCTGGTCCCAGGGCCGTGGAAGGCCGAGCGCCTCGTTCCAGGCAGGCAGTTGCACGGCGCGGGCGCGCGCGTCTTTCGAAAGCGTGACCGCCAGCATTTCGATCAGGATACGATAGACGTTGTTTTCGGGCTGCTGTTCGGTGAGCCCCAGCGAGTTCACTTGCACGCCGTACCGGAACAGCCTGTGCTTGGGATCCGTTACGCCGTAGCGGGTCGCCGTAATCTCGTCCCACAATTCGGTGAAAGCGCGCATCTTGCAGATCTCGGTGATGAACCGCAGGCCCGCGTTGACGAAGAACGAGATGCGTCCGACTACCGGGCCAAAGTCTGCTGGCGCGACCTCGCCGGAGTCCCTTACGGCATCGAGCACGGCTTGTGCGGTCGCCAGCGCGAACGCGAGTTCCTGAACCGGTGTGGCTCCGGCCTCCTGCAGATGATAGGAGCAGACGTTGGTCGGATTCCACTTCGGCATGGCGCTGCCGGTAAACAGGATGGTGTCCTTGATCAGTCGCAGGGATGGCTCGGGCGGGAACACGTAGGTGCCGCGCGACAGGTATTCCTTGATGATGTCGTTCTGGATTGTGCCCGTCAGCTTGGCACGATCTGCGCCCTGCTCGTCGGCGGCGGCGACGTAAAGTGCGAGCAGCCACGCCGCTGTGGCGTTGATGGTCATCGACGTATTCATCTGCTCGAGCGGAATGCCGGTAAGCAGCGTGCGCATGTCGCCGAGATGAGACACCGGCACGCCGACCTTGCCGACCTCGCCGCGCGCGAGCTCGTGGTCGGCGTCGTAACCGGTCTGTGTCGGCAGATCGAACGCGATCGACAGGCCGGTCTGGCCTTTAGAAAGATTCTTGCGATAAAGCTCGTTGGACTTCGCAGCGGTCGAATGACCCGAATAGGTGCGGATCAACCAGGGCTTGTCGCGTACGGGTGCATCGGATCGAACGCGCTGGGTCATAGCACCATGGCCTTTCGCAAACGCGAGATGGCACAGCCTAACTCAGGCTATGTGCGGCGCAAGACAAACATTGGAAGATGAGAGGCTAGCGCCGAGTTTGCGGTGTGGTGAGTGCTTCTCGGGCGCGGCTGAACCATGCCACCACAGTAATCCCCGCAATATTGCCGCAGATCGATGCCATTATGGTCCACATCAACCACTGGTCGATCTTCCTCGGGGGATAAAATTCTCCAAGTATAAAAAGGTATTGAACAAGCACAGATAGAATAAACAGGACCGGATAAGCGAATATAACGAAAATCGGGCTAGCCAGATAGTCTTTTAAGGCTAAAGCGGCAATAGCGCACAAAGCACATATGACGCCAAGAGTTGGCCGGTCCATGGAGTAGATATTGCTCAGATGCTTTATCACTTCATCCATAGCGCACCACCAAATACCGAGCAGCACTCGCAGAATTCCGTCTCGCACCTCGAGCCGAGGAGCGTACGTGATCGAGCTTAAGCAATGCTTTCGGAGTGCGGTGCAAAATTTACTTGTGCAGTGCCGAGAACTGGCAGACCCTCGCGGCGCACGATATGGGCCGCGATCGCGCCCCCTGGGGCGCCGCAGGTCGTAAGTCCTCGGGAGGTTGCGAGCATGGCTGCACGCGCAAATCAGCGATCTGACACACCGAAGACATCTGAGGCGACGGCCAATGTCGTGCCGATGACACCCGTTGCTACTCCGGCCGTTGCGCCGGGACTGGCGCGCAAGGATCTCTATGAAGTCGGCGAGATTCCGCCTCTCGGCCACGTGCCGTCAAAGATGTATGCGTGGGCCATCCGAAAGGAACGCCACGGCCCGCCGGATGAGGCCATGCAAATCGAGGTGCTGCCGACGTGGGAACTCGATAGCCACGACGTGCTCGTTCTCGTGATGGCGGCAGGCGTCAACTACAATGGCGTGTGGGCAGCGCTCGGCAAGCCGATCTCCACGCTGGACGTGCACAAAAACCCCTATCACATCGCCGGCTCTGACGCGGCCGGCATCGTCTACGCGGTTGGCTCGAAGGTGAAACGCTGGAAGGTTGGCGACGAGGTCGTCATCCACTGCAACCAGGACGATGGCGACGACGAGGAATGCAACGGCGGCGATCCGATGTTCTCGCCCTCGCAGCGCATATGGGGCTACGAGACGCCGGATGGCTCCTTTGCGCAGTTCTGTCGCGTGCAGGACCGCCAGCTGCTCGAGCGTCCCAAACATTTGACTTGGGAAGAGTGCGCTTCATACGTCCTCGTGCTTGCCACGGCCTATCGCATGCTGTTCGGCCATCGGCCGCACGTCATTCGCCCGGGACACAACATCCTCGTGTGGGGCGCATCCGGAGGTCTCGGTTCGATGGCGATCCAGTTGATCGCCACATCGGGCGCCAATGCCATCGGGGTCGTCTCCGAAGACGACAAGCGCGACTTCGTCATGCAGCTCGGTGCCCGGGGCGTCATCAACCGCAAGAAGTTCGACTGTTGGGGGGAGATGCCTCAGGTCGGCACACCCGAATACGATACGTGGTTCAAGGGCGTGCGCAAGTTTGGCGCCGCGATTTGGGAGATTACCGGCAAGGGCAACAACGTCGATTTCGTGTTCGAGCACCCCGGCGCGGCCACGTTCCCGGTCTCCGTATTCGTCGTGAAACGTGGCGGCATGGTAGTTATCTGTGCGGGTACGACGGGATACAACCTCACTATGGACGCGCGGTACCTGTGGATGCATCAAAAGCGCGTACAGGGATCGCACTTTGCAAACCTCCTGCAGGCCGCGCAGGCCAACAAGCTGGTGATCGAACGGCGTGTCGACCCTGCCATGTCCGAGGTCTTTCCGTGGGCACAGATTCCCAAGGCGCACACACGCATGTGGAAGAACGAGCACAAGCCCGGCAACATGGCGGTGCTTGTCAGTGCGCCCACAACGGGGTTGCGTACGTTCGAGGATGCCATCGAGGAAGGCCGCAAGCGGTTCGGCTGATCACAGCGCGAACTTCGGTTTATGAATGCAGAGATATTCTGGTTCTTGACGATCAGGGCATTCGCATCAAGTGCGAGAGCGCACTAGCCGGGCAGGGCGCTGGTCCGGCCGGCCAGGCGTTCACGCAGTTCGATCAGGCCGCGGTTCAGCTCGGCGCCGAGAATCACGATGATGGCCGATACCTGAAAGAAGACGAGCGCGCTCATGATCTGCGTCAAGCCTGCATAGAAGCGGGAATAGTCGCTGAACGTCAGCCATGAGCCGAACAGCCTCGCGGCCAGTACCCACAAAACCATACTGAGCAGCACACCGGGCCACACTTCATTGAGCCGTCGGTCGCCTGCTGCGAGCCAGAGATGATAGGCCAGAAGTTGCGAGCCGATTGCCGCGACGACGATCGCAAAGCGCACGATGACCGCAATCCAGCTCGAATTGGCCAACCAGAGCAATGAAGCGGGTTTGAAGCGGGCCGCCAGTTCGGGGCCCACCACGACACCCCAGGTGAGAACAAGCACGCCGATCGCACTGAGAATGACGAATAGCGAGCTTTCGAGCAGGCACCTGAAGTAGGAGCGCGACTCCTTCTGGCGGTAGGCGTTGTTGAGTGCTGCCCGGAGGCTTTCGATGGCGCTTGTCGCGAAGAACAGGGCGATCAGCGCACCCACCGTAAGCAGTCCGAACCGACTGCGTCCCATGACCGCCATGACTTCCGGCGCCAGCGCCTCTGCCACCGGCGCAGGCGCTATCTCGAACAATTGTGCGACGCCCTGCTTGGCAAACGCTTCGCCTCCGAAGTAGCCGGCTACGGCGCCGACGAAGATGCAGAACGGAAACAGCGACAGAACAAATGAATAGGCCACGGCGCCGGCCATCGCAAAACCGCTGTCGGCGTATAGCGCGTAGACGGCCCCAAGGATGTGCTTGATCTGACGAATGATCATGGTTGGCTCCGGGGGCTTAGACGTTTTGTGCCAATAGAGAGTGACCTCGCAGACGGCGGCGGGACCATAGCGACCGCCATGGTCGGCGTCGAGCGGCCGTCCCAGGCGATACGGACAGCCCTCGTGGCTGCCTGAGTGGGCAACGAATAGTATTCTGCATCGCCGAGCGGGGTGCGGTAAAAACGAATGCGATCCACTCGGCAGCTAGAAGCCATGGCGGCGCGGAGCTGCACCTTTGGCGGAAAGTGGAGGTACAGGCCGTGGTTGACCAGGACCGGACAAGCATCATCGCGACCCTTGAGAGGGTTTCGGCCCAGCTTGAAGCCACCGCGGCTTCCATGGGCGACCGGCACGCAAATGAAATTGCCGGCAGCGCGGTACGCAAGTCATGGAGACTTGTAGGCGAGGCTATCGACCATTTGCGTTCCATCAGAGGCGTTTCCGAAAGCATCGTTGATCGGGTGGAGACCGGCGCGTTCGACAAGGCGGACGACCTGACGTCCATTCGCGGTATCAGCGCTGCGTTTGCCGAGCATTTGGCTTCTCTCGGAGTGACACGCTACGCGGAGATTGCATCTTGGCGCGCTGACGATGTGCGCCGTGTTGCGCAGGCGCTGAAACTGCCTTCTGAAATCAGCAGCCAGAACTGGATCGAGCAGGCGGCATTGCTGGAGCGTCGCAAAAAGGGGCCTGCAAGCGAGACGCCGGAGTTTCCGCAACCCGCCATAACTTTGTCGGCAGATGATGCCACGTCCGTGCAAAAAGCTGACGGTCGTCTTGCGCAGGATGCAGTCAGTCCGATCGATTTGCCAGGGATCCTTGAGGCGATTTGCAACGACGAGCCTGCGCACCAGGAGCCGCCGCCACCACCCGGGGCCAAACCAGCGTCGCATAAACCGAGCAGATTTAGAGATGCGGAAGCTGAGCCGCTCCCTGCAGCAAGCGACGAGAGAGCTTCAGATCCCGCATCCACTGAATCAGTCGCCGCGGCCCGTCCCAACTCGCAGGGGTCGCGAGCACCGATCATCACGGCTTCGTCCTCTGTGAGTATGGATGCTGCCGAGCGCATGCGGCGGCTGGAAGAGGAAAAGCTACGGCTTGCCCGGAAGCCTGGACGCGTCGGAGAGTTGCCGGGTGAGGCCGAGGAGGCAGCGGTAACATTTGTGATCCGGGAGGAGGCGCAAGTACCGCCGCCCCCGGCCGTTCCGTCGACACCCGGCCGAGGTTCCACATTGCTGCGTCGTACCCGGCTCGCCGGGGAGGCGGCGGAAGCGGAGGCCTACGTTGCCAACCGGGGTTCTGCTGAGGAGGCTGAGGTCGTTGTCATCAAACCGGTAGTCCAGAACCGCTACGGGCAGGCTGCGACCTCGGAAGCGGGGCCCGTGAGACGCCTTCTCAAAGCCTTGAGAGGAGGCTGAGCGGGCTGATGCAATGCGGAGAAGGTCCGAAAACGGCGATGATCCGTTGCAAGCCTCGGGATTGGCGCTATTGTGCACTGCAGCGTAAAATGCTGCTCGCTCCAGTCTGTCGACCATCCGAGCCGGGAAGATCGATCCCATGACCCAGATGAGCGCTTCCGCCACCGTAGCGCGACCCGGTGGGCTTGAACGTTTCCAAGAGGCGGTCACGGCCGCCGAACGCCTTTTGCATCATGTGAAGTCTGCGGCGCGCGGGCAGGTGGCAGCGGCAGGCGGGCTGGATGCGGCACAGTCGGCGGCCCATGGGCTGGCTTGGTTTGCCACGTACGTCGAGGCGCTGCGGCAGATGTCGACCTGGGGCTCCCGGCTAGAGGAAGCCGGTCGCTTGGCCGAAATGGAGCGGTTGCTGGTTGCGGCAGCATTCGGCGAATACCTGGCGCAGCTGGCTGGGGGCATTCCCATGAGCCAGGGCGAAACCGTTCGGGCCGTCGCGCTGGGCGTCGCGCAATCCGAAGTGCGCCGCTTCGAGGACGCGGTGGCGGACCTGGTCGCGGAGGGCTGCGCGGAGCCGACCAAGCGCCGGTTGGCCGAGCTCATCGCTGAGCAGCCTGGCGTTACGACCTTTGGCGACACGGGTCTCGATGAGACGCTGAGCGAGATGCGCGTGCAGATGCGCCGCTTCTCCGAGGCCGAGGTGTTGCCCTATGCCCACGAATGGCATCTCTCCAACAGCTACATTCCGGCCGAAGTTCTGGCGAAGCTTGGCGAACTCGGCGTCTTCGCCCTCACGCTGCCGGAAGCGTTCGGCGGCCTCGGGCTCGGCAAAGAGGCGATGTGCGTCGTCTCCGAGGAACTCTCGCGCGGCTATATCGGCGTGGGCTCGCTCGGGACGCGATCGGAGATCGCGGGCGAATTGATCCTGGGTGCCGGAACCGAAGAGCAGAAGCAGAAATACCTGCCCAGGATCGCGTCGGGCGAGATGCTGCCGACGGCCGTTTTCACCGAACCTAACACCGGCTCCGATCTCGCTTCCCTGAAGACGCGCGCCGTCCGCGAGGGCGACGTCTACAAGGTGACGGGGCAGAAAACCTGGATCACCCATCCAGTGCGCGCCGATATCATGACGCTGCTCGTGCGCACCAATCCCAATGAGCCCGGCTACAAGGGTCTCTCGATGCTGCTGGCGGAGAAGCCGCGCGGCACCGACGATGAACCGTTTCCCGCCAGGGGCATGTCGGGCGGCGAGATCGAAGTGCTGGGCTACCGCGGCATGAAGGAGTTCGACATCTCCTTCGACGGTTTCGAGGTGCCGGTATTGCAGCTCCTGGGCGGCGTCGAGGGCCAGGGCTTCAAGCAGCTGATGATAACCTTCGAGGCTGCGCGGATACAGACAGCGGCCCGTGCCATCGGCGTGGCGCAGTCGGCCATGGACCTAGCTCTCAAATATGCGCTCGAGCGCAACCAGTTCGGCAAGCCGATCTATTCGTTCCCGCGCGTCGCCAACAAGATCGTGATGATGGCGGTGGAGACCATGATCGCGCGCCAACTCACCTACTTTGCGGCGCGCGAGAAGGACCAGGGGCGGCGTTGCGATCTCGAAGCGGGCATGGCCAAGCTGCTCGGCGCGCGCATCGCCTGGGCCAATGCCGACAACGCGCTGCAGATTCACGGCGGCAACGGCTTTGCACTGGAGTATCCCGTCAGCCGGGTGCTGTGCGACGCGCGCATTCTCAACATCTTCGAGGGCGCGGCCGAGATCCAGGCGCAGGTGATCGCGCGGCGCCTGCTGGAAGGCGCGAACTGACCCGGCGAGGAACTTCCCTGCAACCGTTCGGCCGCAGTGTTGTCTTGGCGCTGGGCGTGGTGTGGAGCACCATCGGCTTATCGCCGGATTTGGCGAAGGCTAAGCAACCTGCGGCAGCGTCCGTGCCCGATCGAGATCACGCAAAGCGCATCAAAGTCCAACTCGGCATAGACATCCTCGCTGCTGGCGGCTTCGCACAGCTTGCCGGTCTGCGCATCGGTCTCCTCGCCAACGATGCCAGCCGCGACAGTTCCGGGCGGCGCACCGTTCAGGCTCTGGCTGCGGCGCGAGGCGTTCAACTCGTTGCCCTGTTCAGCCCCGAGCACGGAATAGGCGCCGATCGGGACGGGAAGATCGCGTCCGGTCGTGATGCCGAAACGGGCCTGCCGATCCATAGCCTCTACGGTGCGCAGCGCCGGCCGGCCGGGAAGATGCTCGCCGGTCTCGATGCCATTGTCGTCGACATCCAGGATGTCGGCGTGCGCTTCTATACCTACGCCACCACCATGGGATACCTGATGGAGGCAGCTGCGCAACGCCGCCTCAAGGTGTTCATCCTGGACCGGCCCAACCCCATCGGAGCCGCGGGCGTGCGCGGTCCGATGCTCGATCCGGATCTGCGCTCGTTCACCGGCTACTTCCCGATGCCCCTGCTGCACGCCATGACGATCGGCGAACTCGCGAACATGTTCAACCGTGAGATGGGAACGGGCGCCGACCTTACTGTCATCGCTATGCGCGGCTACCGGCGAGACTCCTGGTTCGATGAGACGGGGCTGCCATGGGTCAACCCGTCACCCAATCTCCGCGCGGTGAACGCCGCCGTCGTCTATCCTGGCGTGGCCCTCATCGAAGGAACCAACGTAAGCGTGGGCCGGGGCACCCCGGCCCCGTTCGAACTTGTCGGTGCGCCATGGATCGACGGCCCGGCTCTTGCCGCATATCTCGAACGTCGCGAGATTGCCGGCGTTCGCTTCGAGCCAGCAGTCTTCACGCCAAACTCGGACCGCTACACCGGCAAGCGTTGTCACGGTGTTCGTATCGTGCTTTCGGACAGATCGGCGCTGGACGCCCCGCGGCTGGGCATGGAGCTTGCTGTCGCCCTGCACCGACTCCATCCCAAGACGTTTGCCGTTAAGGACATGCTGGCACTACTTGGGTCGAGACGAACGCTGGCCGCAATCGAGGCGGATGAAGATCCAGTCGTCGGCGCGCGGCGCTGGCAGGCCGATGTTGAAGCTTTCACCGCAATGCGCGCCAAGCACCTGCTGTACTGAGGCAGTTCACGCTGGAGTTGAACGGCAATCTGCGGTCCCCGCCCGGAAGCTTTTATCCTCTGTCATTGCAGCTTCATGCGTGTTTGTCATCATGGCTGGGTAGCAGGCGGCGCGACGCCGATTGTGCGGCGTCGTGCAGCCTTGCTGTGAGATCTGATGCGCACCTTTTTGGCATGCGCTCAACGTTTAAGCCAGTTCGGTGATTGCGCAGGCCTTACTCCGCCGGTCGCCGGTTGGCCTTTCCTGGTCCTCGGCCCTGTCACACGCCTGCAATCAGAATCCGCTTCTCATGCCCGCATGAAGGATGGCTGGGATGCGAGCGCCGAAGAGTCCTCCGAAAAGTTGCACCTGTGTGCGCTATTCATCTCCGATGTGCATCTCGGCACACGCACCGCCCAAGCCGAGCGGCTGCTCGATCTGCTCCGGTGCTGTGAAGCCGATGTAATCTATCTTGTCGGCGACATCATAGATTTCTGGAAGGTCCGTCGCGGCCCGCATTGGCCGCAGACGCACAACGATGTGCTACAGAAACTGATGCGCAAGGTCCGCAAGGGCACACGGCTGATTGTGATTCCTGGCAATCACGACGAAGCCTTGCGCGACTATGCGGGCATGCAGTTCGGCGGCGTCGAAATCCATCGCGACACTCTGCACACCACTGCCCGCGGCCGGCGCTACGTCGTCATGCACGGCGATGAATTCGATGTGGTCGTGCGCACGGCCAGATGGCTGGCGCTGCTCGGCGACCGCGGCTACGAATTTGCCCTTTGGCTCAACCATCCTTTGAACTGGGTGCGCCGCCATTGTGGCCTGGGCTACTGGTCTCTGTCTGCGTACCTTAAGTATCGAGTCAAGAAAGCCGTGGCTTTCATCGGTGCCTTCGAGGAAGCAGTGGCGATGGAAGCAAGGCGCCGAGATGCCGACGGCATCATCTGCGGACATATTCACCATGCGTCCGACCGCAACGTTCACGGGACGCATTACCTCAATTGCGGCGATTGGGTCGAGAGCTGCACCGCCGTGGTGGAGACGCGCGACGGCGAGTTGCGCGTTGTCCAGTGGGCGGAGATCGGTCATGACAACGCTGCGCCGCCCGATCTGGAACGCATACGATTTCGCACGAGATCGTTATGACCAACACACGGCGGCTGCCCTCATGAAAATGAGGAATAGCTGATGAAGGTTCGGCGCAGCCTCCATGGGATGTTGGCCTGCTCACGTTCTTCGTGATGGGCGTCGTCGTGTGTTCAAACAAGAGACGGACTGGTGGTAGTTCGGCTTTTTTTGGTGCGGACGGCGGGACTCGAACCCGCACGGGGTCGCCCCCTCAGGATTTTAAGTCCTGTGTGTCTACCAGTTTCACCACGTCCGCGCGGGTGCCCAACACTTTGATTTTATTGGAGGAAGATTTTTCTTCGGGACCTGATCGTATGTTGCACACATGGTCCATTTCATGCAACTCGCTCTGAAGCATTTTCAACGGGTTAAGACCATCGCCGGCGCATGCATGTAACGTGGACTTATACCGTTACGCGTCGCGTTTTTTACGTGCGCTCCGCTTTGTCGTTGTTGACGATGTGGACACGCCATACGTCTTCAGATGGGCATTGACGTCACGGCCATCGACCAGCGATCCTCTGGTTTGCAACGATCAGCGCACGAACGCTGGCGGCAACCCAGGAGGAAAGCAATGAGTATGACGTCCAGATCGGCGGCCCTCGCTCTCGTTTGCACCACGATGTGGGCAATATCCGCTGGGGCGCAGGATTATCCGATCCGGCAGATCAACATGGTCATCCCGTTCCCGCCGGGCGGCAACACCGATCTCATGGCGCGCGCTCTGCAACCCGAGCTTGCCAAGGCGCTCGGACAGTCGGTGGTCGCCATCAACAAGGGCGGCGCCGGCGGCACGATCGGCAACATCGAGGTGACAACGTCTCGCGCGGACGGCTACACGATCGGACTGACGCCCAACAATCCACTCACCGCGCAGCCGCACGTGCAAAAGCTGCCCTACGGCATGGACAGCTTCAAATACGTCTGCCTCACCTACTACGTTCCTTACGTGGTGATGGCCTCGCCGAAGGCGCCATTCAAGACGTTCCAGGAGTTCGTGGCCTACACCAAGGCGAAATCGGACAATTTGATCTATGCTTCGCCGGGTCCCGGCACTCAGCCGCACCTGGGCATTCTGTCGGCGCTCGGAGCCGTCAAAGGCGAGGGCGTGCATGTGCCCTTCACCGGCGCCGGACCGATGTCGCAGGCCATGCTGGCGGGCACCGTGATGGCGATGTCGGAGTTGACCGCCGTGGCGAAGGCGAGCAATCTGATCGTGCTGGCCGCACAGACGAAGGATCGCATCCCTTCCCTGCCGGATGTGCCGACGATGCGCGAGCTGGGTTTCCCGTCAGAGGCGTTCAGCGCCGGCGGACTGGTGGTGCCAGCCGCCACCCCTGACGCCATCGTCGCGCGCCTGCAGAAAGCCTGCGCGGAGGCGGTTGCAACCGAGGGCTACAAGAACGCCACCGAGAAACTCAACGCAGAAGCAAGGTTCATGCCCGGCCCTGAATTCAAGAGCATGTTCGTCGAGGACTTGCTGCGCAACGCCGATGCGGTCAAGGCGGCAGGGCTGGCACCCAAATGAGAACAGACACCCCGTAGCGCCGTGGAACAGGGCGGGCACACACCGGCGGTGGCACGCAAGTGGCATGTGCTGGGCTTCGTTCTGCTGGCGGCAGCCGGCGTTTATGCGGTCGCTGTCTCGCTTGCACTCGGGCTGTGGCGGCAAAATTCGCCAGGTGAAGGTTTGTTCCCTTTCATTGCGGCGGTGGCAGTGACGGTGTTCAGCCTTGCGGGGCTGGTCGGCGCATTGAGCACACGCCATGCGCCCAGCCCGCCAGGTGACGGCGAGCAGGCGCTGCGAACGACCCTGGCGCGCCTCTGTGCCTATCTCGCCGCGCTGATATTCTATGCGGCGGCGCTCGATGTGCTGGGCTTCATCGTCTCGACCGTTCTGGTGGTGGTGTTCATCCTGCGCATCGCCGAGGGCTACGGCTGGCGCATGACGCTAGGGATTGCAGTTGGCACGGTCGTGGGGTGTCAGTTGCTGTTCGTCTATTGGCTCGGTGCGATCCTACCCGCTGGCTTTCTCTGGGACAGGATGTTTCCCTGATGACGAGACCGTAGCTGCAGGCGTGGAGCAGGCATGGACCTATTGCAGTCGATCGCCGTCGGTTTCGGCACCGCGCTGACGCTCAAGAACATCGCCTATTGTTTCGTCGGCACTTTTGTCGGCACGATGGTCGGCGTACTGCCGGGCCTCGGCCCGGTAGCCACGATATCGCTGCTGCTGCCGTTCTCGTTCACGATGGATGTCACCTCGGCCGTCATTTTGATGGCCGGCATCTTCTATGGGGCGCAGTACGGCGGCTCGATCACCGCCATCCTGGTGCGCATTCCCGGCGAGGCCTCCGCCGTCGTCACGTGTCTCGACGGATACGCCATGGCGCGCAAGGGCCGCGCGGGCGCCGCACTCGGCATTGCCGCCTTCGGCTCTTTCATCGCAGGTGTCATCGCCACCATGGCGCTGTTCGTGGTCGGCCCTGCAATGGCAGGAGTTGCGCTTGCGTTTGGACCCGCGGAGTATACGGCCCTTGTTCTGCTGGGCTTGCTGTTGGTCACCCAGCTGTCCTCGGGTTCGCAGATCAGGGCGCTGCTGATGGTGGCACTTGGCCTCCTGCTCTCGACGGTCGGGCGCGACCCGATCTATGGCACCGAGCGCTTTACCTTCGGCATTTTCACGCTCTTCGACGGTCTCAATATGGCGCTGCTGGCAATGGGCCTGTTCGGCGTCTCCGAGCTGCTGATACTCGCGGAAGGCGGCGCCAAGAATGCGAAGCCGATCGCCCAGCCCACACGTCTCGCCGACCTGCTACCGAACCGGGAGGACTGGTTGCTGAGCTTCCGGCCGATCTTGCGCGGAACCGGCCTGGGCTTCTTCCTCGGTCTGTTGCCGGGTGGAGGCGCAACGCTCGCTTCGTTCTCGGCCTATGTGCTGGAGCGCCGGCTCGCCAGAAATCCCGAACGCTTCGGGCAGGGCGCAATCGAAGGCGTCGCGGGGCCGGAATTTGCCAACAATGCAGCCGCGCAGTCCTCGTTCGTGCCGCTGCTAAGCCTTGGCATCCCTGCCAATGCAGTGATGGCGGTCATCCTGGGCGCGCTTCTGGTACAGGGGATCCAGCCCGGGCCGCAACTCATAGCCAACCGGCCCGACCTGTTCTTCGGCGTGATCGCCTCGATGCTGATTGGCAATCTGATGCTGATCGTGCTCAACGTGCCCTTGATCTCGATCTTTGTGCAGCTCCTCCGCGTGCCGGGATCCATCATGGCACCTCTGATCATCGTGTTTTGCGTGGTCGGGGCCTATACGCTCTCCAACAGCGCTGTCGAGGTCAGCATCATGATCGGCTTTGGGGTCATTGGATATCTGATGCGCAAGATCGATCTCGACCCTGCGCCGTTGGTTCTCGCCTTCGTGCTTGGCAATATCCTCGAGACCAATTTTCGCCAGTCGCTGCTGGTCGGAAGGGGAACCTTGGTTCTCTATTACACGCGTCCCATCGCGATGGGCCTTCTATTCTGCTGCGCCATCATGGTTGCCCTGCAGATCGTCAAAGTGCTCGCGGATCGCCGACGCCAGGAACCAGCACCATTGGAGCCGGGAGCGCAATAGCTCAACGGCGCGACTTGGCACGCCCAAGCAAGCTGCTCAGTCATTGATCCAGTCAGTGATGCCTTCACGCGCGTGAACCTCGCGCAGTCCGGGACGCGCACGCATCGCTTTCAGGTAGACAGCGATATTCGGCCAGGCCGTTGCAGGCTTGGGCATTTTCCGGGACCACCGCATCAGCATCGTAAGCTGAAAATCAGCAGCGGTGATCTGTTTGCCGACGACAAACGGCCGACCTGCAAGGCGCAGATTGATCTGGTCCCAGTATCCTTCGATGCGCGCCTGGAGGGCGTCCCGGTCGATGCCGGGCAAATCACCTGGATAGAACCACAGGCGGAATGTCGCCATCGGTCCATTGGCGAGCCACGCCATGTGCTGCAGCCAGTCAGCACGCTCGACGGTCCCAAGAGGTGGAGCAAAGCCGAATTCAGGGTGGCGCTCGGCCAGGAGCATCAAAATTGCACCCGTCTCGGTCACGGGGTGTCCATCGACGATCAGGGTAGGAACGACACCGGCCGGATTGAATTTCAAGTAGGAAGCGGATTTCTGTTCACGACGATCGAAATCGAGTATTTCCACGTCAAAGGGAACACCAAGCTCGATCAGCATCCAATGCACAGCCAGACTTGCTGTAGCCGGAGAAGCGAAGAGTTTGTACATCAGAGAGATCCGAGCTTGAGTGGGGACAGAAAAGCTGTGGCATCTGCGTTCGGCCGGGTCGTGATGCCGCCTCCAGTACGATCCCGGACAGTCATACGCAATGGGCGATCCACCTTACCCAATCTGCGGTTCAGTATGGTGGTGGCTTGCGTGCCCGCTGCATTTTGGCGGCCTCGGTCCACCAAGCAAGATCATCCGCGAAACGGATGAAGGAGCGATCGAGAAACTGTCCGGCCTCGCCAAGCGGTCTACCGTCTGCGGCGAGTGCCTGGCCGATGGGTCCTACGGTCAGCGTGCTGGAGACGACGATCATACCCATTTCGGACAGCGTTCCATGCCAAAGGAGGCCGGATCGCGCCCCTGCAATGCGACCTGCTGAGTAGCTGGCGATCGCGGCGGGCCGCCAGAACCATTCTTCCAGGAAATGGTCGGTCAGATTCTTCAAACCGGGCTGTATTCCCCAATTGTACTCGCCTGTAACGAAGACGAAGGCGTCGGCAGCGCGGATCTTCAACGCGAGTTCTTCTAGCGTCTGCGGCGCGGACCCCGGCGCGTACTCTTTGTACATGCGATCGAGCATAGGCAGTCCGATTGCCTTGGCGTCGATCAGTTCTGCATCCTCGCCGCGAGCCTTGAGACCAGCCACTATGTAGTTGGCGAGGCGGATGCCCATTCGATCCGAGCGGTACGAGCCATAGAAGACGAGAACGCGATCGGTCATGGGCCTCTCCTGACTGTGCTGCGCCAATCAATCTACATCAGGAAAGATCCCGGGCCGGCCATTCCCGGCCGCGCGGGGCAAGATTTATCGCGTTTGCAGCGGCCAAACCCAGGGGACGAGCACAATCGCAAGAATATAGATCAGGACCGTCAGGGGCATCCCGACCTTGAAGAAATCGGAAAACCTGTACTTGCCCGGTCCATAGACCATGAGGCAGCTCGGCTCGAGCGGTGTCAGATAAGAACAGCTTGCCGCCACGGCGACCATCATGCCGAACGGCCGCGGATCGGCGCCCAGTTCGATTGCGGTCTGCATGGCGATCGGCAACACCACCAGGGCTGCGGCTTGGTTGGACATGGGCTGGGTCAGCGCCACCGTCAGAATGAAGAAGCACGTCAGCAGGCGATAAGGCCCGTCAGCACCGATAACGCCGATCAACTGCTGCGCGAGGAACCTGCCGGCACCGCTGGTCTCCATGGCCGCGCCGAGCGATAGCAACGCACCGATCAGGATCAGGGCTTTCCATTCCACCTGGCGGTAAGCTTCCTCGGGAGAGAGACAGCGCGTAAGCAGCATGAAAAACGCACCCCCGAGTACCGCAACGGGCAGCGAGGCGAACTTGAAAGTGACAGCAACGATTGCCGCTACGAATATTGCGGCCGCCAGCGGCGCCCGCGAACGATTGAGACGTGCCGCCTCGACGCCTCCGAAGATATTGAACAGATTCCCCTGCTCCAGCGCCTTTACGTCCGCAGTTGTCCCCTGCAGCAGCAGCACGTCGCCCATGCGCAGGCGCGCCGAGCTGATCGTGCTCGGTACCCTGCCGGCACGGTGCAGGGCTAAAACCTGCAACCCGTAGCGCTCCTTGAAATCCAGGCTGCGCAGGCTCTGGCCGATGAGTGGAGACCGCGGCAGCAGCACGCCCTCCACGATCGTCTTGTCGTCGTCTTCTTCCTCCTTGTCCGGGTCGGCGAGGTGCACGTCTGCCTTGAAGTCGAGCCCTTCGATGTCCTTGATCTTGAGGAGATGGGCGCGCAGACCCTCGATGATCAGTTCGTCGCCGGCCTGCAGGTCGACTTCGGCGAGCTTCTTCTCGCCGCGAACGGTTTCCTTGCCGCGTATGAGCTTCACGACCGTGAAGCCAGAGTTGGCGGTGATCTTGGCGGCGCCGAGCGACTTTCCGACCAGCGGCCCATCCTCGACCACCACGACGTCGGCCTGGTACCTGCGTTCGCCGATCTTCTCCTCGGCCTTCTGATCTTCACGCTGCGGAATGAGACGCACGCCAATGGACCAGACGTAGAGAAGGCCGACCACGGCAATCGGAATACCGACCGGGGCCATCTCGAACATGCCCATGGGTGCCTGCTGATAGCGGGTGAGTATTTCGCTGACCACCAGATTGGTGGAGGTGCTGATCAGCGTGACCGAGCTTGTGAGAATGGATGCGAAGGCAAGGGGAAGGAGAAACCGCGAGGGGCTGGCGCCGATCTTGCCGGCGTATCCAATAACCAGCGGCACGAAGAACGCGGTGGCTGCCGTATTGCTCATGAACGCCGACACCGTAGCGACAGACACCATGATGACGGGCAGGAAGATCGCCGGATTGCGTCCGGCGAGGTCGAATACGTAGCGGCCGGCGATCTCGACCACACCAGTCTGGATCAGGCCCGCAGACATGATCAGCAGGCCCAGGATCATCAGGACGGTGTCGCTGCTGAAGCCGGCGAAGGCTTTGTCGGGCGGCAGCAGGCCGGTCGCCACCACCGCCAGCATGACGCCGAGAGCGATGACGTCGGCCGGAATGCGATCCCACGCGAACAGCAAGATGGCGACGACAAGTATCGTCAGGCAAATGGCAACGTCCGGTGTCATTCTCGCCTCGATCGTCGCGGGGGCGTCCGAGCGGCGACAGGTCCGCACATGCCTGATATGGCGAACGGGTAAAGACGTCCGGCCACGGCGACGCTCCAAGCACAGTCGAATCTGCCACAAGAAGCAATATCAACGGTCACGGCGCCGACCTATGGCTCCATGCGCGGAGCTAGTTCGTCTTGCGGGTGGATTGTCCTGCGACGATCGCAACGGTCGCCGCGTCAGGGCCAAACTCGTCGGTTGCGGCCAAGCCGAGCATGTCGGTCAGTTTGGTGCGGGCGCGGTTGACCCGGCTCTTGATAGTGCCGACTGCGCACTGTGCGACCTCGGCAGCTTCCTCATAGGACATGCCGGCGGCACCCACGAGCACCAGGGCCTCTCGTTGATCGGCGGGAAGCAACTTCAGCGCCTCGTGGAAGTCCTGCATATCGACGTGGTCCTGCTGCGCGGGGGCAACGGAAAGCGAAGCCGTCTTCTTGCCGTCGACGTCTTCGACCTCGCGGCGCCTTTTCCGCAGTTCGGAGAAATAGGCGTTGCGCAGGATAGTGAAGAGCCACGCGCGCAGGTTAGTTCCTTCCTCGAACTTGTCGAGGTTCTGCCAGGCTTTGAGAAGCGTTTCCTGTACCAGGTCGTCGGCGCGCTCGAAGCTACTGCAAAGGGAGAAAGCAAATGCGCGTAGGCTCGGGATCAGCGCGAGCATGTCTTCCTTGACGGACGATGGCTGCTTAATCAGATTTCTTCTCCTTGGCCGCGAGCGCTTCCAGAAGTTCCCGTAGACGGTCGGGTACCGGCTGCGACTCTACATCCGCAAAGAGGCTGCGAAGCTTCTGCCCAAGCTGAGCCGGCAGCGCTGATGCGTCTTCGATCTTGGGCTTGCGAGCCTTGTCGTCCTTGGGAAGCTCGTCGTCATCGTGCATAGGGAGCCCCTCACGCTGTGGTACAGCTTACGTCAGGCATCGGTGAATGCCCTTGTTGACCATGTTTGGAGCGTCTATACGACGCCAGCGTCTCGCAGAAGAGTCGAAATATGTCTACCGACGAAAGCCTTGTGGGCAATGTACCGTATTTGCGTCGCTTCGCGCGCGCGCTGACTGGTAGTCAGGAATTGGGCGACGCCTGCGTCGTTGCGGCCCTGGAACGCGTCCTGGAGGGCAAAGACGCCAGTATTCCCGCCCGCATCGGCCTTTATCGCTATGTCCTCGCCGAGGTGAATGCGCTCGAGGCCCGGCCCATGACGGTCGAGCCGGATCAGGACGTGGAGCCCGTATTCCGCAATCTCTCGGGGCTGACGCCGATGGGGCGCCAAGCCTTCATGCTGGTGGCCATGGAAGAGTTCACGCTGCAGGACGCAGCGCTGGTTCTCGAGATGAGCACCGAGGACGTGAGCCTTCTTCTCGAAGATGCCAACCAGGACATTTCAACACAAATTGCCACGGACGTCGTCATCATCGAAGACGAGCCGCTGATCGCCATGGATCTCGAGCATCTGGTGCAGGGCCTCGGCCATCGCGTCGTCAGAGTGGCGCGCACCGAACGTCAGGCCATCGCGGCGGTGAAAGAAGCGCGTCCCGGTTTGGTGCTCGCGGACATCCAGCTGGCGGACGGAAGCTCCGGGTTGGACGCCGTGAACGAATTTCTCCAAATCGTATCCGTTCCGGTGATCTTCGTCACGGCCTACCCTGAAAGGCTGCTCACCGGCACGAAGCCAGAGCCGACTTTCCTCGTCAGCAAACCTTTCAATGCGGAAGCTTTGAAGGCTGTGATCAGCCAGGCCCTGTTCTTCGACGTACGCAGGCGGTCGGCAGGCGTCTAGTCGTCGCGTCGGATTTCATCGACCTGCCAGACCGGCACCACAGCCAGGGCCAACCTCCATCCAACACTGCTTCTATCCGATAATTCTGTCCGGCACATACTTCACGCCGTACTGGATCAGCTGCTCGATGAGATCGGGATAGTCGATGCCCACATGCTTGGCGGACAGGGCGAAGTCTTCGTCCTTGGCGATCTGCGGATTGGGATTGGCTTCCAGCAGATAGCAATCGCCGTCCTCCGTGACGCGGTAGTCGAGGCGCGCATATCCGCTCATGCCGAGCAGGCGATAGATCTCTTTGGATAGACCTGCCAGTTTGGCCTGCATCTTCCTGGAGAGGCGTGCGGGACCAGTCTTGAGACCGACCTGGCGCTGGTATTCGGGGTCCCACTTGGCACGGTCGGACGCAATCAACGGCGCACCATCCTCCTTCTTGGTCATCGCGAACTCCCACGGCGGCAGGACGGTGACGCGATCATTGCCCATGACGCCAACGTAGATTTCGCGTCCCTCGATGAACTGTTCCGCCAATGCCGTGGAATTCGTCGTGCGATGGATGAACTTGACGCGCTCCATCAGCTTGTCGTCGTCATGGACGATGGACGCGCCCGAAATTCCAACCGATCCTTCCTCGGTCAACGATTTGACGAACAGCGGAAACGCCAGATCCTTGGGACGCTTATTTGTGCGCCGCTTCGCGAAGATCGCGAATTCAGGAACCTTGTGGCCATGATAGGCGAGTATCTTCTTGGTAAGCGCCTTGTCGCGGGCAAGCGTCAGCCCGCGGGGATTGCAGCCCGTATAGGCTTGTTTACGCAGTTCCAGGTAGCTGACGACGTGCTGGTCGAAATGGCTGATGCCGTGGAATTCCTCGATCAGATTGAAGACGATCTCCGGCTTGTGCGCATCCATGGCGCCCCGGATGGTTGAAAGGTCGTCCGATACACCGATTGAAATCACGTCGTGCCCGAGCGCTTCGATGGCATCGCGCACGTCGAACTCGGTCTTGCGCAGCTCGCGCTGCTTTTCGCTGTAATCCTTGAGGTCGCCGGAGGGCACCAGCGTTTCATCCGTCAGCAGGATGACGGTCAGCTTTTTGGCGGATTTTTTTTTCGTCATGGGCGAGGCGGCGCGGGTCCATTGCTGAGCGCCGGGCAGAACTGCTGCCGCAGCCTGCAAGCGATGTTGCGGTTTGCTGTCCAAGACCCAACGCCAGAGGTCAAGCTTGGTTCCCTGGGCGCCGCAGAATGCCGTTAACGGCCGATTGAACCTTGGCCTCAGCACGGCGTTCATCGATCCATGCAATCGGCCCGATCCACGCTAGATGAGAATCCGCTGGGCGCCGCGGCGGGGGAAGCCGGGAAAACCTCGATCCGGCGGACAATGCCATGACGCCCGCTTCCGTACGGACGCGGCGGCCAGGCGCACGCCGCCCCCCGCTCGTGCTGGAGGGCGCGACCGACGGGACCCTGCTCGCGGCTCGCCTATGCGACCTGCCGCTGCAACTCGAAGGCACTCTGATGGCGCGCCGGGTCCGGCGGCTGCATCGCGAGCTGCAGGTCCACAACATTGTCGCGCTGCCCCATGCCTGGCTGTCGGAGGAGTTCTTCAATCCCGACGGCGTGCTCGGGTTCGCCATTCCCTTTTATCTCGCACACCCGCGCCTCATGCGGCTCGAGCGCACCCAGATGCTGGAGGTCGAAGGTGCGGGCGAGGCGGAATGCCGGCGCATTTTCCGGCACGAAGCCGGGCACGCGATCGACGAGGCCTATGGCTTGCATAAGCGTGATCGCTATCGCCTTCTGTTCGGCGATCCAGCCGAGCCATATCCCGCCGCCTACAAGCCGCGTCCGGAGAGCCGTGACTATGTCATCAACCTCACCAACTGGTACGCCCAGGCACATCCGGTGGAGGATTTCGCCGAGACTTTTGCGATCTGGCTCAATCCGCACGTCGACTGGCGCAACGACTACAAGCGCTGGCCGGCGTTTGAAAAGCTCACGTATGTTGATGAGCTGATGCGCGAGATCGCCGGCAGACGCCCGCCCGTCGCTGACAAGAGCGAAGTGGAGCCCCTGAGCGAGCTGCGGCATACCCTTGCCGAGCACTACGCCGAAAAGCGAAAATACTTCGCCTGGAACTGGCCGGCCAATTACGATCAGGATCTGCGCCGCATCTTCTCGGATGATCCGAAGGATGGAGAGGCACCGGCGGCAACGCGCTTCCTGCGCCGGGTGCGTGCGCAGCTGCGCACACGGATTGCGGATGGGACCGGCGTACATGCCTATGCCGTGGATCAACTTCTGAGGCAGATGATTGCGCGGGCCGAGAAGCTCGGACTGCGGGTCATCGAGCCTCCCGCCGTCACAATCGAGAAACTGCTGGTGATGCTGACCATGCAGACGGCCGGCGTGCTTCACACCGGCTATCCGAAGGTCGCTTTGTAGCGCTCGTAGACGGCGACGGAATTTTTCAGCAGTGTTTTCCGTGCAGATGGGGAACCGGCGTTGTGGGGATAACCATCGCCCAGATGTGTTCACACTCTTCCAGCATTGTAAGCTTTGCACGATTCGTTCGTAGCTGAAGGAGTGCTGGCTATGCCTCCATTGGAACAGCAAACTGGCGGGCTCTTGGCCGTGGCAGCAATCATGACCACCGTGCTGGGCCTGTTGTGGCTCATAGGGCCGACGACCTAACCGTCCAATTTCCCAACAAAGGCGTCTTCTGGAGAATTCCGGGGCGCTTTTCGTTTTCGGGAGTGCCGGGGATCCTATCCTGCTGGGCAACATCCTGCGAATTGTCATGAGATGCAATACGCTCTCCCGAGCGCATTGGGGTTTTTTCTCGTCGCCAGCGACGCGTTCAACGATCGCGATAAGTGAAGCCGCTGCCGAGGACGCTAGCTGCCTTGGCCGGCATTTGGGAAGAACAACTGTTTGCCGTCTATTTGATAGGCACGGATGGCTTCTTGTCCTTCCGCGGACACCACCCAATCGATGAAGGCCTGACCGAAATCTTTCTTCACGCTCGGATGTTTTTCCGGGTTCACCAGAATGATGCCGTACTGGTTGAAGAGGCGCTTGTCGCCTTCCACCGCGATTTCCAGATCGCCCTTGTTCTTGAAGGAGATCCAGGTGCCGCGATCGGACAAGACGTAGCCGTTCATGGCGCCAGCCGTGTTCAGCGCGGCGCCCATGCCCTGGCCGATCTCGCGATACCATGCGGGTTTGGTGCTGGCTGGATCAATGTTTGCGCCCTTCCAGAGCGCCAACTCGGCAGAATGTGTGCCCGATTTGTCGCCGCGCGATACGAACGGGCTGCCTTTCTCACTGATCGCTTTCAGACCCGCGAGCACGTCCTTGCCGCCACTGATCTTGGCCGGGTCGGATTTCGGTCCGATCAGAACGAAGTCGTTATACATCACGCCAAAGCGCTTCACGCCGAACCCGTCCGCGACGAACTTCTCTTCCTGAGCCTTGGCGTGCACGAACACCACGTCGGCGTCGCCCCGCCGGCCGGTGTCGAGCGCTTGCCCCGTCCCCTGCGCGATGACCTTCACGTCGATGCCTGTCTTGGCCTTGAACTTCGGCAGGATGAATCCGAACAGCCCCGAGTCCTGCGTGGAGGTCGTGGACGCGACGACGATCGACTTGTCCTGGGCAACTGCGGGCGACGCCACGGCGTAAAGACCGAGAACGGCACCAAGAAAAAGATGACGGAGATGCATAGGTTGTTCCTCCCGATGTTTGGTTGGATTCAGATGACGAGTTCGCCCGCCAGGAAGCGCTTTGCCTCCGGCGTGACAGGTGAATCGAAGAAGGCTGCGGCGGACGCGTGCTCGACGAGAACGCCATTGGCGAGGAACACGATATCGCCGGCCAGCCTACGAGCCTGGCCGAGGTCGTGCGTCGCCATTACGATCTTTACGCCACCCTTGGCGGTACGAGTGATGATGTCCTCGACCGACTTGGTCGCGAAGGGGTCCAGACTGGCGGTAGGTTCATCGAGAAAGAGCACCTCGGGATCGCGCGCAAGTGCGCGGGCGAGCGCCAGGCGCTGCTGTTCACCGCCGGAGAGGCGGCGCGCGGGCCGCTCAGCCAAGGGACCCAACCCGACAACGCTCAGAAGGCGCGCAACGGTTGCCGCTTCAGGCGCGCGACCGGCTGCCTTGAGCGCAAAGGCGACGTTGCGGGCGGCCGTGCGGCGAAGCATCACCGGTTTCTGGAAAACGAAGGCATGCCGGCTGGAGGAAACGGTCTCACGCCCGGCGTAGAGGATGCGCCCGGCGACCGGTGCCAGCAAACCCATCGCGAGCTTCAATAGCGATGTCTTGCCCGAACCGTTAGGGCCCAGGAGGATGGTCGGAGAGCCGGCGTCAATGGAAAGTGTCACGTCGCGCAGGATCTGCACGACGCCTGCCGTGAATGCGACATTTTCGAAACGGATCGGGAGCGTGGTGGTGCGGTCGCGCATGGGGCTATCCCGCATGACGCTCTGACCAGCCCCGCACCGCCCAGGCCAGCGCATTGATCGCCAGGATCACGCCGATCAGAACGAGCCCGAGCCCGACGGCCAGTGGAAGATTGCCCTTGGATGTCTCGAGCGCGATGGTCGTCGTCATGACGCGCGTGAAACCGTCGATGTTGCCGCCCACGATCATTACGGCGCCGACCTCGGCCGCCGCCCGGCCGAAGCCGGCCAGCAGGATGGTGACGAGCGAGAAGCGCGCATCCCAGAGCAGCGTTGCCACGCGGGATGAGCGGCCGATGTCCATGGCCGTCAGCTCCTCCCTGTACTCCGCCCACAGGTCCTCGATGACCTGGCGCGTCAGCGCGGCGATGATGGGCGCGATCAGGACGGCCTGCGCCACGATCATCGCTTGCGGCGTGAACAGGATGCCAAGGGGTCCCAATGGTCCCGAACGCGACAGCAGGAGGAACACGACGAGCCCGACCACGACCGGCGGCAGCCCCATGCTGCCGTTGAGGAGCACGATGAGCACGTTGCGGCCGGGAAAGCGCGTCAGGGCCACCAACGCGCCAAGGGGCATGCCGACGAGGGCGGCCAGGGCTGTTGCAAACAGGGTGACAAATAGGGACAGGCCAACGATGGCGAATAAGTTCGCGTCCCCAGACCAGATCAATTCCAAGGCGGCTATGCCGTCCAAACCACGCAGCTCCCGGCCAATTGGCTGGGTTGCATTCCTTGCGTTTCATTCAAGAAAGTCAAACATTAGATTGCGCGCAAATATATGCAGGTCAACACAGGTCCCAGAGTGCCGATCGCGGACCGCTCATGCGCTCAGCGGAGCCGCTTTCGGAGATCCAGCCGACGCAAGCTGATGCAGGGATGACATTTCATGGCTTTTGAGTCGCGGTCGCATGGATCTGGCCAGATCGCGCATAACTCAGGTGCTGCTGACGCGATGCCTCTTCCCAGGGATGGGGACGGCATTTGCAGGCCGAGTCATAGCTCACGCGATGGCGAAACGCGGTGCCGAGCTTGGCGTATGGCTGCCCCGTGAGATCGATCATGTCTTGGGGCTCCTGGCCAGGGTTCCTGTAGAAATGCAGCACGGCGGGGGAGCCACAGCTTCGTTCACAGACCTCGCTGTCACGAGCAAACTCGCGCTTGGTCGCGGCAAAGCTGACAGGCCAGAAGTAGCCGTCGCACAGGCGCACGCACATGGTCCGGTATGTTGCGGTGTCGCCGAGACGGACGCTCTGGTGTCGGACGCTCTCGCTACGGACGGCGTCAAACTTGTGGCTCGCACGTCGGCGATGGGAGCTGTCTCGGGGTTGGGCTTGTCGGCGCAAACGTGCCGTCTCGCTGCCGCGCTTGCGCCAGAACGCCGGATCAAGGAGAGATTGCATCCAAGCGTCGGTAACATCGGCAACTCGGACGGGCGGCGCGCGACGCCGGAGCATTGCCCCTCGCCCTGCGCCGACGTCACTCACCCCCGCCTCCAGTGAAGCATGCGGCCGGGCTGCGGTAGTGTAATAGGCGACGGATTTTGCAGTGCCGGCCACACCTGCAAGGCTAATAAGCAACACCAGGACTAGGACGGCCCGGCGCCTACTGCCAGGAAGAGACTTGTGCTGCTGCGGCTCGCAAGCCAGTACACGTTGCACGTTTCTCTTCAACGGCCACGCCCTGAAAGCCATGTTGGCTCCTCCGAATCCTGGAGGGCCAAGGGTAAGGATCGCCGGAGAAGCCAGGCATCGGGACGACTACCCAAAAGCCAGTGCGCAACTACGCACGGCAGCGAGTTGCCGTGCAAACTCGCAGATAGTCAGAGCGGGGGTCAGGCTTCGACTATCTTATTGCGGACGGCGTAGCGCACCAGTGCAGCCGCGGATGAGATGTTCAGCTTGCGCATGGCGGCGGCGCGGTGCGTCTCGACAGTCTTGACGCTGATGCTGAGAATGTCGGCGATCTCCTTGTTGCTGTGACCTTCGGCGATCAACTGCACCACGCTGCGTTCGCGCGCGGTAAGTACCGTTTCGGTCACGGAAGATCTTGTCAGATACGATTCCAGCAGCGTCTCCGAAACTTTGGCCGTGAAGAAAGGTCGATGCGCTGCGAGAGATTCCACGGCGTTGACCAGGAAACACTTGGCGTCGGACTTGAGCAGATAGCCGCGCGCTCCGGCCTCGAGCAGATCGTGGATCAGCCCCTCGCTGTCGTGCATTGTGAAGATGAGGACCTCGACCGTCGGTACACGCGCACGAATTTGCCGGGTCGCTTCCACGCCATTTATCAGCGGCAAAGAGTAATCCAAGATTGCCACGTCGGGCTTCAGGTCAATGGCTTTGCGGATGGCCTCCTTGCCATTGGTCGCCTCCGCAACGATTTCCCACCTCGCTTCGAGTATCGATCGAAGCCCCGATCGGACCACATCGTGATCGTCGGCAATCAGGATGCGTGTCATAGGGGCGTTCAACCGGCTTCTTGCGTCCAGTCATCGACTTGCTTCTACTGGAGCATCTTTTTCTTCACATCCGCAGAAACCCCGAAAGCCCGACAGGAATTCCCTGTGCTCTGCCGACCTCCCGTGTCGCGGGTGGCTTCGGCAATGATCGGAACGATCGCATGCAGCACGGTGCCGCGAAGGAGGCCGGATTTGATGACCAGCCTGCCACCGAATTGGCGCAGACGGGCCCGGATGCTGGGAATACCGACGCCAAGGCAGGATGGCTCGCTCTGCCTCTGTCCCGGACGTTTCATGCCGCCCATCCCGCGGCCATTGTCCTGGACCACCAAGTGCAGATGCCCAAGCATGCACCTCATATCGATGGAGACACGCGAGGCCGAGGCGTGGCGGTAAACGTTTGCGAGCGCCTCCTGTATGACGCGAAACAAGGGCCTGTGGAGCACGGCTGGCAGCGTATCGATGCCCCAGCCGATCCTGAGCCTCGCCTTCACGCCAGTGCGTTTGCTGAAGCCTTCCACGTAGTGGCGCACAGTCCCTTCCAGTCCGTTGGCTTCCAGAAATGGGGGGTGCAGGAGATAGGTAAGGCTACGCAGTTCCTTCGATGCTTCCGCCAATGAATTCTCGATCCTTTGCATGAACTCGAGCCCTTCGCCGCGGACATCAACCTTGGTTCTCAGTCCCATTAGGTTGAGACTTGCGGCTACCAAGTGCTGGGCTGTGGAATCGTGCAGTTCTTCGGCAATGCGTTGCCGCTCCTCCTCCTGGAGCGACAACAGAGTTTCCGCAGCCTCCCCCAACGCGTGCTCGGCCTCCTTGACTGTGGTCACATCGTCATTGATTACAACGATGTGCGTTTCACGATCGCGGTTTAGCCGGGACGCGCTGAGCTCGAACCAGCGCACACTTTCCGCTTCCTGCCACGCGTAGACCTGACGCATGGATTGGCGGCGCCCCGAGAGTACGGATGCCAATCCATCCTTGATCGATCGCGCCTGCGGGCATTGGTCCGATACGTCGTCAAAGAGCGACAGGTAGTTCGGACGACAGTCAATCGGCGTGAGGGTGAGTTTGTTGGCGGTCGCGAAGCGTTGCCATGCCAGGTTTGCGGCCACAATCGCACCTGTTCCGTCGAGCACCACGACGTGGGCAGACAGTGAATTGAGCGATGCCTGCAAGAGCGCGCTCGCGCGGCTTGCATTCCGGGCCTGGCGTCGCTGCTCGGTGTTGTCCTTGAAAAATATGATTGTGCCCAAGCGATCCGGATGAATGTGCAGGTCGACCCGGCAATTTGGCCGGCGGGGCAATTGCAGTTCGCAATTTTTTGCAGTACCTGCCTTCACCGCACCTCTTGCAATAAGCGCTTCCAATCCTTGAAACACACTATTGAAATCCTGGCCGATGATTTCGTGCCTGGAACTCCGCAGCCAATTCAAGGCAATTGGATTTGCCTCTATTATTATACTGCTGGCATCTATTCTCAGAAAGCACGTATTCAAGCAGTTAAATATCGCTTCAAAGGAACGAGTCGAAGCATCGGCCTTCGACCTCAGTTGCACAATCTTAGGTTGGATCAAAATTTCGGAGTTGCGTTCGGATCCGTTGCGTTGGTCGTCCGCCGACGTTGCATTGGTCGCGGCTCTCTTGAGAGCAACTCTGAGTGGCATGCCATCTCTCCGACCGCGGGCAGCGCACAGTAGGGACCAAGCTGCATGTGCCTCAAGACGGGCGTGAAGAAGGTAATTAATGCTCCGCTCTCTCCTCCGGCATCCATTGCGATATATATATAAGTGAATTGCGCGAATGCTTGATTCAATTCCTTTCGAAACTCGCCACCGCGCAATAATGATTGTCCTGGGAAATATCGGCAGTAAACCAAGCACAAACCTAGGTTTTTTGCCGATTACACCTCTCAGGCAGATGGGCGATGCTGCCTATCGCAGGGTGCCGCCCCCTTCCCTCGGGCCGCAATATGGCTTCCTCCCCCGTAGCCCTCCCTGCCAACTTGCCGTGTCCTGGCCAGCCGTGAAGGCTATGCGCCGGGACACGGCCATATCTCCCGGAGATGCCGGCACAATGAGCGCCTTGAGAGTCCTAACGCACACGACGGGTGCTGCCGAATCGGGAGATGCGGCCGTCAAATCGAGGAACCTGCCCGATACCCCCTGTCCCGCTCCTGGACGACGCTGCTCGTCGTAGGGCGCTGTGATGAGGAGTGTGCGCGCAGATGCGCGGCTTTTTCAGCAGTCGTCATCGCTACACATGGAGCCAGAAAGACACCAAAAGCTCCGTATCGCTGCAAGTCGAGTTCCAGCTCAAAGGATCCACTCACATGACTGACAGTATCATAACGGCCGTATCGCGCTTTCTGACGCCCGATCTCATAGGCAAGATCGCCTCTGCGACAGGCCTAGACAGTGTGACGACGCAAAAAGCCGCCAACGCATCCGTGCCTGCAATACTTGGCGGACTGGCCGATCTTGCCTCCAAGCCTGGCGGCGCACGCCAATTGGCAAGCGCCATTGCGGAGCAACCAACGGGGCTCTTGTCGACGCTGGCAAATGCCGTGGGCGGCAATGCACAGCTGCAGGACAAGGGCAGCACACTGCTCGCGTCGTTGCTGGGCGGTGGGGCGCTCGGGACGCTGGTCTCGAGCGTAAGCAGGTTCGCCGGCATCGGCGAGGGGCCGGCACGCAGTCTGATGGGTTTGTTGACGCCGGTCGTGCTTGGCGTGCTGGGTCGCGAACAACGCGCCGCCGGCATGGAAGCGAGCGGTCTGGCCCGCATGCTCCTGGACCAGAAGGACCAGATCGCTGCCGCCATGCCGGCGGGGCTTTCCAGCATGCTCGGCGCAACAGCCAAGCGGGAAAGTGGTGGAGCTACATCGCCTCCCGAGGCCCGCATCTACGATGGCCCTCAAGCGGCCTACACCCAGTATCGCGCGGCTGGCGCAGATGTGCAGCGGGCGGTCAGCGAGGCGAAGAGCGGGCCAAACAACAGCTGGGCGTACTGGGCGTTGCCGCTGCTCGCGCTTGCAGGACTGCTCTGGTACCTGCTGCCGAGCGGTCATGCCCCAGATACAACGGCCCAAACGAAATCGTCGTCCGCACCGGCTCCCGCGCGGCTGCTGCCGAGAGCCGATGACAAGTCGGTCTATCTCACCAGGGCTCCTGCCGGCTGGAATTCGATCGGCGCCTACTACAATCAGGAGATCTACAACCGCTCAGGGGAAAGCATCGGCATCGTCAAGGATCTGTTGGTGGGTCCGGACGGCAAGATCAATGCGGCGGTCATTGGCGTTGGCCGGTTCCTCGGCATAGGAGAGAAAGACGTCGCAGTGCCCCTGGCCTTGCTGCAGGCCGAACGTCGCGACAGCAACGGGCATCTGATCATGGATGTGGCCAGGGATATCCTGCGCACAGCGCCTGCCTTCGAACCATCGGGAACCGGCGGCCGCTAGAGCGAGATCGCTCCTGATGGAAGCGCCAATGCGCTTCCATCAGGGGGCCTTTTGGCCTGCGCGAAATATCGAGCGCGGTTGTTCACGCATCGCACTATCCTTGTGACGAGGCTGTTCCGGACAATCCACACGTGCGAGCGCCTATCGGTGGCCGACCAAGAAGCTCGCCGAGCCCTCCGCCGTTGCTCCGGTTGCACAGGAACCGCAGGTATTTCTCTCCGCCGATCCCCTGGACGCCCATCGAGCCGGCCAGCACCGTCTCGGCCTGACTCCAGAGCGCTTGAATGAGCTGCTTCACCTCGGGGCGCTGCAGGCCTTGCCAGGTTGGCGACTTCTGCTGTTGAGCGGCATCGACATATCCCATCGTGAACGACATCAGCGCTGCCAGGCCGGCACGGTGATCGACCTGCCCGCCACCTTTGTGCAGAGCAACCAGCTTGATCGCCGAGTTGAGGTCATGGCTGTAGGCGTTCAGCTCATCCAGGAGATAGGCGAGATCGTCCGCCGAGGACGCAGAGCCGCGGCGAAGGTAGGTTTGGACATAGATATCGCCCTGATCGAATTTCTTTGCGATCTCCCGCGGCGCAGAGAAGCGCGAAACCTGGTGCACCCGCTTGAGGGAACCGCCGGCAATGAGCGGATACGCGTCCTTCTGCTCGGTCAGCATGTGCACTGACTCGTGGACGGCGGTCGCAAGTCCGAGTTGGACGTTGTCGCAGGTCAGAAAGAACAAGAACTGCTTCTTGTCGGTCATGGCGGCATAGATCGCATGTCCCTGCGGCGAGAGGCGCTGCAGGTCACGGATCGCTTGCGGCTGACAGTCGGTTCGCGGCGCCGCCAGAGCCGGTGACGAAGCAAAGGCGAGGAGGGCCACGAGCGCGGCCTGAAGAACTCTAGGCATGCTGCATTCCCCTGCATTTTATTCTTATTGCGAGTGGCTTGTTAACTGGGGATGCAATCGGGCGATAACAGGGCAGCAGCCCCCACTCGGGTGCGGCATTTTCTTAGTTAATCTCAGGCACTTCGCGCCTTTTTCTCAGGGGAACATCTGATTGCTGAGGTCCAGCCTTTGCGGAGAAATCGGTGGGCCCCGCGGAAGATGGAAGCAGCGTCGATTCACTCAGGAGAACTGAAGATGATGAAGTCTCTGAAGGGACTGTGTGGCGTGGCCGCGTTGGCCGGTGCGATGGCGGTCAGCATGCAGGTGCCGGCTGCAGCCCAATGCGCGGAATGCAATAGGCCCGCCACCAAGGTGAACACGGTCTACAAATACAAGACGGTGCAGAGCGTCAAAAACGTCACCCAGTACAAGGACGTCAATCGCACGAACTATCAAAAGCACGTCACGCGCGTCGTCAATGTCACCCGCGTGCAGCCGGTCACGCGGGTGCACGTTGTGACACGCGTCCACAACCGCACCGTGATCCTGCGCCAGACACAGAACGTCGCCCAGACCGCCACCCTGCCGACGCGGACCGTGACGACTGCCGCCACGATCCAGGTGAACCACGCACCGGTCTCCAGGGCCTGCAACTGCAATTGAGCCACTGCTGGGTATGCCAGCAGCGGATAAAGCCCTAGGGAGCGCCGGCCCTGCCAAAGGCCGGCGTTTCTCTATGACAGTTGGACGCCAGTCGTTGGCGTACTCTACGATCTCGGAGATATGGTCGTGCCGCTGATCCCGTCGCAATCTTGGCCTTGATCGGTCCTTATTTTCGGGGTTTCTGCAGCAATCGGTATAGTGTCGGTGCAGCGCTGATCCGGCAACATCGGCCCATAGACGCAAGCCGCTCGCTCGAGGAGAATGACATGGCGCAAGTCGCAATCAGGTCGCCGCTGCAATACCTGGACAAGGCATCTTCGGCGCTGCGGGAAATGGGGCTGATGCCGGAAAAAATCGATCCGGCACCCATCAATGCCCTGCTCGAGAAAATCTCGGACCTGGACAAGGACAAAATCGCACTCATCGCGCGCACGCTCGGGCAGGCCGAAATCTTCAACGAGGTCGTGCGCGAGCAGACTTCGAAAATGGAGATTGGCGAGCGCTACCAGGAGATCACCAACGGGTTCAACTCGATCCGCGACGACTCCAAGCGGCTCGTCGACCAGGTCGCGGACGGCAAGCTGGATATCCTCGAGCGCGGAACCAACATGTGGATGAAGATCGCGCGCGGCGATATCGCCGACCGGTTCGACAAGATCCGCAAGACCTACCTTTCGGTCACCAAGGAGACGAAGAACCAGATCGAGCGCGAAGCGAAAATTCTGGACGCCTATCGCGATTATCGCGGCGCCCTGAAGCATGCCGAGGTCATGGCGCTCGAGGTCCTGAAGCAGGCCGAGGCGAAACTCGAAGCCGCACGGGCAGCTTTACAGCGGGAAACTGCCAAGGTTTCGGAATTCTCAGGAACCGAACCGGCCGAGCGGGCCAAACTCGAGCTCGTCCGCGACGAGTACCTGCGCCTGATGCAGGAGGAGGACAAACGCTATCAGATCGCCAAGGACCTTTCGGACAACCTGACGATTTCCTACAACACGTCCGAAGTCATCATGGCGCGCCTGACGCAGACCACCTCTGCCAAGGAACGGGTGTACGCCCAGGCCGTTACCTTCTTTTCCACCAATGACAGCGTGCTGACGGCACTCAAGGCCTCGTTCACGGGCATGTTCGGACTGCACGAGTCCACCAAGACCCTCGACGCCATGAAGGAGGGCATGTCCAAGAGCCTCGATACGCTGTCGGAAGTTGGCGACAAGGTCACGGAGGCTGCCATACGCAGCGGCTACGGACCGACCATCCGCGCCGATGCCGTCAAGAAGCTGGTGGACAGCGTCGTCAATTTCCAGGAGCGCTCGACCGAGATCATCGCCGAGATGCGCAAGCTGTCGACGCAGAACTCCGCCGAAATCCGCGACGCGGTGGAAGAGGGCAAGAAGCGCATGGCTCGCCTCATTGCTGCCGCGGACACCTTGCCTAAAGCGGCCTGACGGACCCGGTTGCGAGGCGCGGCATGACCGACACAGCGGTTGCTCCAGGCAAACCGCAGGCTCTTGACGACATCATGATCGCCATGGACGTGGTGGATACGCTGCGCCACCGCGAGGACTTGGTGCGCCGGGAGCTGAGCGAGGAGGACCGCGAGGCGGACCTGATCGCGCGGCTGCGCAAGATCTACAAGGACCAGGGGATCGACGTTCCCGACAGCGTGCTGGCCGATGGCGTGAAGGCTCTGAAGGAGAGCCGGTTCGTCTACACGCCGCCGCCGCGAGGATGGAAGCGGACGCTGCTCACGCTATGGGCGCGCCGGGAATCTTTCGGCAAGCGTGCCGCTGCGCTGGTTGCACTCGTGGCGGCCAGCCTCACCGGATATCACGTCCTGGTCACGCGCCCGGCGCAGCTGGCCGATGATCGCGCGCGGGTCGAGATCACGCAGACCCTCCCCAAGGCCTTGCGACAGGCCCATGCTGATGTGCTGGCCGTCTCAGGCGACGAGGCGGCCAAGCAGAAGGCCAATACGCTGCTGGCGGACGGCGAGCGGCTGATCCGCAGCGGCGATCGCGCCGGCGCCAAAAAGGCCGGCGAGGAGCTTGCGGCGCTTCGGGACGAGTTGACCCGCGAATACACGCTTACCATCGTGTCGCGTCCGGGCGAGAGCACGGGGGTGTGGCGCCGGCCGCCCGGCAACAGTACGGCACGCAACTATTACATCATCGTGGAAGCCATCGGGCCGGATGGTCGCAAACTGAGCCTGCCGATCCGCAGCGAGGAAAGCGGCGCGACCGAGACCGTCACCAAGTTCGGCGTGCGCGTGCCGCAGAACGTGTTCGAGACGGTGGCGCAGGACAAGCGCGACGACGGCATCGTGCAGCGCAATAGGCTGGGCATAAAGCGTCGCGGTGTGCTCGCCATCGACTATCAGATGCCGTTTGAAGGCGGCTTTATCACGAAGTGGTAGGAACGCCTCATGTGGACCGGGCGGCAGACGCTGTCATCGATCGAGAGTGCCATTGCCAATATCCAGCGGGAGGAAGGCCAGCTCGACGCTGCGCTGCGATCGGCCGTCGGTGAATCCGAGCGGTTGCGCAAGGAGCGGAGCGAGGCGCTGCGGGAGCTGGCCCGCATCAAGCTCGACGAGATCGCAGCCGGGCGTCTTGTCAGCAGTCTCGATGCTGGCGAGCGTCGCGCCATGCAGATCCTGGACGACTATCGCCTGCGCATCGCAGCTACCGCCGAGCGTCGCGAGGGCCTGTTGAAGGAAGTGGCGGGCGCGGAGACGCAACGCGACGACGCCGCTGCCGCAGTGGAGCAAGCGCTCGGAGCCGTCGAAGCGATCCGGGCCGACACCGAAGCCAAGGTGCAGGCCGCGCCAGCCTGGCAGGAAACCAAGCGTGCGTTCGACGAAGCGGAGGCCGTCGCGACCGAGGCCGAGAAAAAGGCGGCGAGTTCCGAAGCCGAGCTGGGCGCCAAGCGCAAGCCCTACGACGACGATCCGCTGTTCACCTATCTGTGGGGCCGCAAGTTCGGTACGCGCGACTACCAGGGCGGCAACTTCGTCCGCTTGATGGATCGCATCGTGGCCGACTTCATCGGCTTCAACGAGGTGCGCGCCAACTACGCAGCTCTGATCGAAATTCCTCTGCGGCTCAGGGAGCATGCCACCGCCAAGCGCGCAGAGACCGGGGACCGTCAAGTGGCCCTGTCGGAGGTCGAGCGGACGGCGATGATCGAAGCCGGTATCGAGCCCAGGGAGCGGGCACTGGCCGAAGCCCGCCACAAGCTCGCGGCGGCCGACCAGACGCTGGAGGAGAAGCACGGGTTGTTGCGCAAAGTCGACGACGAGCGCCAGGCCCTGGTCGCCGGTGGCACAAATCCCGCCTACGGCCAGGCTTTGGACACGATTGCCTCCGCCGACAGCAAGGACGATCTCGCCGCCCTTTATCAAGAAGCGCGGCGAACACCGACGAGCGCTGATGATGCGATGATCCGCAAGCTCGAATCGATCGATGCCAATGTGGCGAAAACGGAAACCGAGGTCGCGAGTTTGCGCCGCTCGGCTCAGGATCTCGCGCGCCGCCGCACGGACGTGCAGGACGTGCGCGACCGTTTCCGCGGTGCCGGCTACGATCATCCGAACGCGACCTTCGGCAATGACGGCGCCATTACCGACGTTCTCGGACGCGTGCTGGAGGGGGCGGCAAACAGCGGCGTCTTGTGGGACCTCTTGAGAGGCGGCTATCGCTACAGACAGCCGCGCGGCAGGCCTGATTTTGGCGCACCGAACTTCCCGTTCCCCTTTCCCATCCCCGGCGGCGGCACGAACTCCTCGACCGGAGGAGGCTGGCGCGAGCCGTCGAGCCGGGGCGGCTGGTCGCCCAGGGAGGACTATCCCGATCGCTCGGGCGGCGGCGACGACTTCACGACGGGCGGCTCGTTCTAGGCCCTGTTTGCCGAGGGGCATAGCGTAGGCATTCGCGGATGAACGCAATGGCCAACAAGACATCCAAGACGTCGGCTAAGGTCGCAAAGAAGGGTGCCGCCAAGCGGGTCGCTGCGAAGGCAGCCAAGCCACGCAAGACGGCGCCGAAGCCCCAATCCGGTAGGGCCGTGAAACCGAAACTCCTCTCGGGCGGCAACCCTCAGATCGCGAAGGGGTATGGCGACGCCCCCGTGGAGGCCTACATCGCGGCCATGCCGGGCTGGAAACGCGACGTCGGGCGCCGCCTCGACGCGCTCATCGCGCGCACCGTCCCCTGCGTGCGCAAGGCAGTCAAATGGAACTCGCCCTTCTATGGCGTCGAGGACCAGGTCTGGTTCGTCAGCTTTCACTGCTTTGCGAAGTACATAAAAGTGGCGTTCTTCCGCGGCGCGTCGCTGCGTCCAGTCCCGCCCGGCCCGTCCAGGCAGAAGGATGTGCGCTACCTCGACATCCACGAAGACGATGAGTTCGACGAAGCCCAGTTCGCCGCGTGGGTGAAGCAAGCGAGCCGGTTGCCCGGCGAACGCATGTGAGCGGGAGGTGCGAGCACCCGCTCGCCCCGTCCGCTCTCAGAAGCCAAAGAGCGCTGCTAGGGCCGATCCACCCCATGCTCCGTCTTCTCCCACAGATATGGGTCGCGGACGAGTTGCCAGAGGGCGCGATAGGCGGCTGCAGACATCAACAGCCAGATTACGGGCATGAACAGGGCCGACAGCGCCAGACGCCTTCGTCCGCGGCGCCATACGCTCAGGGCGCCGACGAGGATCGAGGCCACGTAACCCCCCGCCAGATTGATGCACGCAACGGTCCAGAAAATCGCGCCGGCTATCGTATCGGAAGGTGTGAGCAATTCACCCAGCAAGGCATGATAGGCCAATAGAACGTAGAACAGGGGATGCACGAGCGCTGAAAGAAGGAGTGCGCCCATCAGGGCATGAAATCCGAAAACGCCGCGCAGTCCGAGTTCTGCGTTGAGCCGCCACGGCCGCCTCGTGTGCACGAGATAGGTCTGCATCCACCCCTTGAGCCAGCGGGTGCGCTGCCTGATCCATTGACCGATTGTAGCCGGCGCCTCCTCCCACGTGGTCGATGCCAGGATGGTTGTGCGCCAACCCCGTCGCGCCATGCGAAAGCCCAGGTCGGCATCCTCGGTGACGTTGAATGGGTCCCAGCCTCCGGTGGCGATGAGGGTGTCGCGCCGAAAATGGTTCGACGTACCGCCGAGCGGTACGGGCAGGCCGAGCCGCGCCAATGCGGGCAGGATGGCGTCGAACAGGGCCGAGTATTCGATGGTGAACTGGCGCGTCGGTCGCAGCGTCAGCCAGCTGGTCCCTGGGTTATATATATTGAGCTGCGCCTGGACGCAGCCGAGCTGGGGCGGGCCGCGTTCGAAGGCCGTCAGCGCGCGCAGCAGCTGGTCGGGTTCGGGCCGGTCTTCGGCGTCATACACCACGACATACTCGCCGCGGGCAAACTGCAGGGCATAGTTGAGCGCCTTGGGCTTGGTTCGCGGCGCCTGATCGGGAACGATCAACGGTGCGAAAGTTGCCGGGAAGCCGCATGGCAAGGACCGCAGCCTGGGTCTCGATATCGACGGCTTCGAGGACGAGCAGAATTTCCAGCTTGGCTCTTGGATAGACGATGGCCTGAAGAGATTGCAGCAGACCCGGGAAGCACCTTGACTTCCCGAAACAGCGGAACCATGACCGTGTAGAGCGGCAGCGTTTCCGGCAGGATGTGCGACAGCCGGCTGCTGCCGACGCATGGCTTTGCGAGGCGACGCGATGACCTCGCGCAGCGCTATGACGCGCAGCAGCGTCACGCACAGAAACGGCACGGCAATGATCCCCGACACTGCAGCAAGAGTGGCGTGTGGAAGGACGGAGAAACCGCCACGATCAGCCCAACAGCGACGGCGGCTGCAATGACCTGCCAGATCCAGATTGGGCCTGCGGCGGAGCACGCCGGTTGCTGACGAGAGAGGCCTGCGATGGCGTGATCGAGCCGCGCAGGCCGCAAATGTGCGTCGAGCGCTGCATCCAGTCGAAAGCGGGTGGAAAGAGCGACGCTCAGCCCGCGCGTTTTCAGGTTCGCTATGCGCTCGCGCAATACGCCCGGCGTTTCATCCTCGGCGCACAACACGCGATAGGACCGGCCGCTGAAATGCGCCGGCGCACCCTCTGCCTTCACGTTGTCTGCGCCGCCAGGCGTTCCGAGATGGAAAACGGCGTCCCAGCCTGCCACAGCCACACCAAGCCAACCGCCAGGGCCGAGGCGTAGGCCGTTTGCGAGACGAGACCGGCGGAAAGTAGTACCTGGTGGACCGGGACACCACAGCGCCGCGCTTCCGCCTCAGCAATCGCCAGCGTCGCACCGCTGACCCCGGCCTGCAGGAGGAAGGCGTATTGCCCGCTGGGCGGCCCAAGCAGCGCGGGGGCTTGCGCCGGCTGTCCCAGGCGAGGTTGTGGCGCTACACTATCGCCGGGAATCGCTTGTCTATGGGCAACGCGATCCCGCGCACTGCCATGCATAGCCGCTCAACGCCCCCACCGCCGCAATAGGCCTGACACCAATGAGAGTTGTACAGATTGATCGCGCAGCGGTTGTCTTACTTTTTGTTGGTCTCCTGGCGGTTGTCGCCTTCGTGCCTCAGCTCGCGGCGCAAGCACCAGCGCCCGAACCGGAAACTGTGGAACGCGAGGCGCCCCGGCGTGTGGCTATCCGCTTTCTCACCGACAGCGATTTTCCGCCGTTCAACTACTTCGACGAAGACAACACGCTGACCGGCTTCAATGTCGATGTGGCGCGCGCTATCTGCCTGGAACTCGACGCAGCCTGCGATATCCAGGTGCGGCCGTGGGCGGCCCTGCTCCCGGCCCTGGCAAAAGGCGAGGCCGAAGCCGTTATCGCTTCCCACAGCGTAACGCCCAAGACCCTCAAGGTTGCCGACTTTACAGATCGCTACTATTTCACGCCGGCCCGCTTCGCCGGCAAGCGTGCGATGGCCAAGCTCGACGCCACGCCCGAGGGCCTGGAAGGAATGAGGGTCGCTGTTGCCAAAGGAACTGCGCACGAGGCCTACCTGCGTGCGTTCTTCCGCGACAGCTCGATCCGCGTGTTCGAAACCGTCGAGCTTGCCCGCGACGCACTGATCGTCGGTGCCGCCGATCTTCTGTTCGATGATGGGATCAGCCTCGCATTCTGGCTCAACGGCACGGCCTCGAGGGCCTGCTGCGAGTTCAAAGGCGGACCGTTCGCGGAGCCCAAGTATTTCGGCGACGGCATTGGGATTGCAGTCAAGCGCGACGACGTGCAACTCAAGGCCATGATCAATTCAGCCTTGAAACGCATGCGCGAGAGCGGGCGTTACGAGGAACTGCTGTTGCGCTACTTCCCGCTGCGCGTGTTCTAGGATCATGAAAATGCTACCCGCGAAAGATCGTCTCAAGATTTGCTTTGCCCATCGGGCCTACCGTCTCTCCGAACGGTTTGAGCGGCGCAATACAGGCCTTGCCCACGTCGAGGTGCGTTCGCCGGAAGAGTTGCTCCGGGAGCTGCCGGAAGCAGACGTCCTCGTGGTCTCCATGCTGTGGAACAACGAGCTGGCAGCTATCTCCAAGAAGCTCAAGTTCATCCAGTCGATCAGCGCCGGTGTCGATTTCTACGACAAAGATGTCTTGCGCACGTACGGCATCCGCCTCGCTAGTGCTGCCGGCGTGAACGCCTATGCCGTCGCGGAGCACGCGATGGCGCTGATCCTCGCACTGCAACGCCGCCTCCCCGAGGCACGCGACAACCAGCATCAAAAGCATTGGCGGGGCATGATCTCCGAGATTGCAGCGCGCGAGGACCAGCTCACGGGCAAAACCCTGCTGATCGTCGGCATGGGGCGCATCGGCGGGCGGCTGGCCAAGCTGGCCAAGGCCTTCGACATGCGCGTCATCGCCACCAAGCGCGACCCGAACACCGGGACGGAGGGCGCAGATGCCGTCTACGGCAACAATCGGCTGCATGAGTTGCTTGGCCAGGCGGACATCGTGGCCCTCACCTGCCCGTTGACGCCGGAGACCGAGAAGCTGATCGACGCCCGCGCGTTTGCCGCCATGCGCCCGACGGTGCATTTGATCAACGTGGCGCGCGGCAGGGTCGTCGACGAAACGGCACTGACGGAAGCGCTTGTGGCAAAGCGCATTGCGGCGGCCGGGCTGGATGTCACAAGCGAGGAGCCATTGTCCGCGGCCTCGCCGCTGTGGACCATGCCTAACGTCCTGCTGACACCGCACACGGCCGGCGAGACGCAGCGCTACGAGGATTCCGTCATCGACATCCTGCTGGAGAACCTGGACCGGGTCTGGCGTGGCGAGAGCACGCTGAGGAATCAAGTCGTATAAGTCATCCAACCTCGCCGCGCTTGCTCCTTCGTCCTGAACTGCGTCGAAGGACGGGCAGGGCACTCCCAGCCGTGGTTCGACAGGCTCACCACGAGGTGGAACAAGCGAACGGCACGCTCACCTGCTGCCTGCCGAAGGGAAGCGCCGCTCAGCCGCGATAGCTGGCGAACTGGCCGTGCGGCCGGAAGCGCTCGAGGTAGCCCGGCACTATGGTCGCCATGGCGTGAGGGTTATCGATGCCGAGCGCTGCCAGCGTGCGTCCTTCCCGGGTCGCGGCACCGCTAACGACATTGGGCTGCGTCAGCATGCGGACCTGATCGACGGTGAGGGGGCGCATGGTGTTGGGTAGCGGCACGGTCAGAAACGCGCCCACCTGCGCAAGCCAGAAGGGGATGGGCACATACCAGCGCTTCCGCGCCGACCAGACCTGGGTCAAATCCAGCAGCTGCCGGAAGGTGACGACGTCGGGCCCGCCCAGCTCGTAGATGGTGCGTGGCTTCGCGCCGCCTTTCAGGGCTGTTGCAATCGCCCTCCCGACGTCGCCGGCGTAGACCGGCTGCAGGAGGGTCCTCCCTCCGCCGATCAGCGGCAGAAACGGGGACACGCGTGTCATCGCGGCGAAGCGATTGAAAAGCTGATCCTCGGGCCCGAACACAAGCGAAGGCCGCAGAATGATCGCTTCTGGAAATTCCGCCAGCACGGCCGCCTCGCCGGCCGCCTTGGTGCGGCCGTACTTGCCCCAGGACTTGCGATCCGCACCAATGGCTGAGACGTGCACGAAGGTCTTGGCTCCAGCCTCCTTGGCTGCCTTCGCTGCCGCACGGGCGCCTGCCACATGCACGGCGTGAAAAGTCTGCGCGCCGGATTTGACCAGGATGCCGACGAGGTTCACCACAGCATCGGCGCCATCGACCGCACGCCGGATCGAGTCGGGATAGCGAAGGTTGGCCTGCACAGGCTGAATCTGCCCCACGGCTCCCATGGGCTGCAGATGACCGGCCAGATCGGGCCGGCGCGTCGCCGCACGGATGCGCCAGCCGTCACCGGCGAGCGCTCTCACTGCATATCGCCCCACAAAACCCGTGCCGCCCAGGACGGTCGCCAGGCTTCCGTGCTCCAACCGCGCGTTCACTGCACGCACTCCCCTCGCCCCAATGCCTAGACCCGATGTACAGACGTGGGGGCATAGCGCCGGATGAGCCACGTGTGAAGCCGGAACGCCGCGACCCGACGCAATTGACAAGACCCGATGCCGGCTCTAACTAGCGCCGGGCCTGCCCAGGTGGCGGAATTGGTAGACGCACCAGCTTCAGGTGCTGGCGTTCGCAAGATCGTGAAGGTTCGAAGTCCTTTCCTGGGCACCAAGGAGTCTGCACATCGCGTATCCGATGGAGTGTTTCCAGCGGCGAAGATAACGCACGCAGCTCCCGAGGCGTCACGATATTCGCCAGAGCGTGGTTCCCGACGAACTCAAGACGAGCGAGCCCCAACCGTGGGATCGTTGGAGAGGTCCAGGCGCACGCCGTGCTCTCCACTCTGGCTATAACCTCAGATACCAGCGCCGGCGATGCATGAGCCAGACCGCCAGATAGACCGCAGCTAGCACCAAGATCGCGAACAGCAGGGACGCGTTTGGTGGGCTTGTCACGCGCGCAAAGACGTCGGTGTAAAGCGACTTTCCCATGACGTGCACCCGCGGCAGGTTCGCTACGAGCCGGGAGATCAGGTAGGCGGCGATCGCGTTCAGCCCCAGGATCTCCAACGGCCTATACCAGCGTCGCCACGAGCGGCCATCGACAAGCCAAATGGAGCAGGCCAGACCTGTTGCCGCCAGCCCCGCCATGAGGATGGCGAAGGAGGTGGTCCAGAGGTGCTTGTTGATCGGCATCCACGTCGAGAGCAATGCGCCTGCTGCGATCAGGACGATTCCCCCGCCCAGAAGCCACTGTAGCCGCTGCCGCTGACGCCGCTCGCTCCCCAGCAGGTGTCCCGCCAGCACGCCAAACAGGACCGAGGTGATGGCGGGGAGGATGGTTCCCACTCCGTCCGGGTCGAAGGCCGTGCTGTTCCACCTGAAGCCGTCGAGCACGATCTCGTCGAGGTAGCCAGGGAAGTTGCAGTCCACGATCAGGGAGCCCGGGCCGCACCCGGGCACGGGATAGAAGTAGAGGAGGCCGATATACAGCAGATTGAGGCCGATGATCCCGACGATCACACCACGCAGGCCGGTCCACAGATAGATGTGGAAGGCCACGAGGTAGCAGACGGCGATCTTCTGCAGGACGCCTGAGAGCTGGAGATGACCCTGGAGGCCAATGAACGGGAACTCGCGGGCTGGCACGCGCAAATAGTCGATCAGCACGCCGCACACGAAGAGCAGCAGCGACCTTCGCAGGGCGTGCCAGAGGAGACGCGTGCGGTCCTCCCCGTATCCCATGTGCGACGCAGTCGAGAGCGTGAGCGAGACACCCACAATAAAGAGGAAGCAGGGGAAGATCGTGTCCGCGAAGGTCCAGCCATTCCACGCGGCGTGTGCAAGCTGTCGGTAGCTTTCCGCGTGCGAGAATTGCCCGTTCACGAGGATCATCGCGGCGATGGTGGCGCCACGGAAGACGTCGATGGACTTCAGTCGCGGCGATGGCGGCGATAAGTTGGATGGTGCTTCCGATGGCGACGACATTGGCCGGCACGACGGGTGGAGTTGAGGTGAGCCGCTCAATTCTGGAACACGTCCGCCCAGTCGGGGTGCTTCCGGCGCTCCGCGTTCACGAACGGGCACAGCACGTAGATTTTGACGCCCTCCTTGCGCGCATCCTCGACCAGGCGCGCGGCCAGCAGACGGCCCATGCCCTGCCCGCGAAAAGCGTCGGGAACCTCGGTATGGTCGGCAATGATGAGCGTAGGGCTCGAGCGGCTGTAGGTCAGCTCGGCTTCGGCGTCGATGCCTTCGACACGCGCTACGTAGCGGCCTTTGGTCGGGTTCACCTCGCGGGTGATCTTGGGTTCGGGCATGGGCTTTCCTTCGTACCCGGCGCGCTCGATGGTGGGCCGCCGATCCTGCGAGGTATTATAAGGCCTTCCTAAGCCCGCTCCACCTGCAGGACAGCGCCCTGAGCAGCCTTTACGCGCACCTGCGCGCCGGCCGGGGCGTCAGGCCCTTCGACGAGCCACAGCGTGTCGCCGATGCGCACCCTGCCGCGCCCGTGCGCGATCGCCTCCTCGACCACGCCCACGCGTCCGACGAGCTGGACTGAACGGCGGTTGAGGTCCGGCTGGTCGGTTTTCAGGACCGAGGCCCAGACGAAGTCGATCAGAATATCGGCGATCAGCAGCACACCTGCGGCTGCGACATACCACCAGCCGGCCCACTCACCGCGGGCGACTTCCCAAAGTCCGAAAAGGGCAAGAACGGCGGCAGCCCACGGCAGCACCAGGCTGATGAACGCCACAAGCCACGTGAACGCACTCGGGTCCTGATCAGGCCGTTGCACGCTCCACCACAAGCACGGTGCCCTTGGCCCCGGTGACGGTCACCCGCGCGCCGGCCGGCGCATCCGGGCCCTCGACCACCCAGGTACTATCGCCGACACGCACCTTGCCGCGTCCGTTCTGGATCGCCTGTTCCACCACCAGCGAGCGGCCGATGTATTGCTGTCCGCGCACATTGAGGTCGGGCAAATCACTGATCGCCATGTCGGGCCGCGCGTATTTGCGCACCCAGAACACCGCGAGCACCGAGATCAGGCCGAAAGCCAGCACCTGCCACGGCCAGGCAACGCCGATGACCAGGGCCAGGAAGCCGACGACAACGGCTGCCAGACCGAACCAGAGGAAATGCACCCCGGGTATCATGGTCTCGAGGATGAAGAGCACGACAGCCAGGATGAACCAGTTCCAAGGCCCCAGCGTGTAAAGCAGCCTGCATGCGGATCTCCCCAAAGTGTCCCCGAGCCGTGCCGGAGACTTACGTCTGCGGCACGCTCCCCTGGCGCGCGCGGCCCGCGGTCATCTGCGCGTTGCTGCCACCGCGGCCGAACGCCTCGCTGGTGATTTCGGCCAGGCCGGCGAGGGACCCTATCACGCTCGCTGCTTCGAGCGGCATCATCAGGATCTTCTGGTTCGGCGACTTGGCGATCGCCTCCAGCGCCTTCACGTAGTTGTTGGCGACGAAGTAGTTGATGGCCTGCACGTTGCCCTTGGAGATGGCTATGCTCACCATCTCGGTGGCGCGGGCTTCGGCCTCGGCGAAGCGCTCACGCGCCTCGGCGTCACGGAAGGCAGCTTCCTTGCGGCCTTCGGCGGCCAGCATCACGGCCTGCTTCTCGCCCTCGGCCTGCAGGATGGCGGCCTGGCGATGGCCTTCCGATTCCAGGATCTGGGCGCGCTTGTCGCGTTCCGCCTTCATCTGGCGGGCCATGCTGTCGACCAGGTCGCGCGGCGGCGCGATGTCCTTGATCTCGATGCGCGTGACCTTGACGCCCCAGGGCTCGGTGGCGGCGTCGACGACCTGCAGCAGGCGCGCGTTGATCTGGTCGCGATTGGCCAGCAGCTCGTCGAGGTCCATGGAACCCATCACGGTGCGGATGTTGGTCATGGTGAGATTGACGATGGCGCCGCGCAGCGCTTCCACCTCGTAGGCGGCCTTGGCGGCATTGAGAACCTGGTAGAAATTGACGCCATCGACGGTCACCATGGCGTTGTCCTTGGTGATGATATCCTGCGAGGGGATGTCGATCACCTGCTCCTTCATGTTCATCTTGGCGCCGACACGCTCCATGACCGGGATCAGGATGTGCAAGCCGGGGCTCAGCGTGCGCGTATAGCGGCCGAAGGTCTCGACCGTGTAGTTGTAGCCCTGCGGCACCATCTTGACGGTGGTCCACAGTGCGACGAGCGCCAGTACGACGACCAGAATCACGAAGACTTCAAAGCCGCCGGAGAAGGGGGACATGGCAAGACTCCCTAGGTTAATTCCACCCAAGATCTAGGTATGATCTGAAACAAGTTTTAGAGGTTGATTGCGAATTACTGGTAAATGACATAGTTTATAGATGGTGAATTTAGAAACAGGGCTCCATAATATTATATACAATATTTGTAGCGTAACTATGGCTACTGGCATGCCAGGGATTAAATCCACCCTGCCAGTTCGCGGCGAACGATCTGTTCGATGGCGCGCATCCCCAGCGGGCTGTCGTTGAGGCAGGGGATGTAGGTGAACTTCTCGCCGCCATGCTCGATAAACTTGGCCCGGTTTTCCATATCGAGTTCTTCCAGCGTCTCCAGGCAATCGGCGGAGAAACCCGGCGAGATTATCGCTAGGCGCTTTATGCCCGACTTTGCCAATCGCTCCATGGTCTCGATCGTGTAGGGCTGCAGCCAGGGATCGCTGCCGAATTGCGACTGAAACGTCGTATGCCAGCGCTCGGCCGGCCAACCGAGCTTTTCGCGGACAAGCCGCGACGTTTTCTGGCACTGGCAATGATACGGATCGCCGAGTTCGAGATACTTCTGCGGCATGCCGTGAAACGAAGCGACGAGGGCCTCCGGCTCGAAATCGACGCTCGCCAAATGCGCGCGAATGGAAGTGGCGATCGCCTCGATATAGCGCGGGGTCTTCGTAGTAGGGCGGCACGACCCTGATCGCGGGTTGCCAGCGCATCGCCATGAGGGCACGGAAGGCCTGGTCACAGGCTGTGGCCCAGCTTGCGCCTGCGTACTGCGGGTAAAGCGGCACCAGCAGGATGCGGTCGCAGCCCTGCTCCTTGAGCGCGGCGATACGGGACGCAACCGTGCGGGCTGGCGTAGCGCATGGCCCAGTCGACGACGATGCGCTCGTCGGCCAAAGCGGCATCGAGCCTCTCCGCCTGCGCACGCGTGATGGTCTTGAGCGGTCCCTCGTTGCGCTCCCGGTTCCAGATCTTGTCGTAGTCCCTGCCTTTTCTGCCCGGCCTAATGGTTAGGATGACCAGGTTGAGAATGGGCCACCAGTTCAGACGCGGCACCTCGATGACGCGCCGGTCGGACAGAAATTCCTTGAGATAGCGGCGCATGGACCAGTAGTCCGTGGCGTCGGGCGTTCCCAGATTCAGAAGCAGCACACCGATGCGGCCGCTGCGTACCGCCGGATGGCTCTTCGGCAGGCGCTGCGCATCGGGCCGGATGGCCGCTTCGTTCATGTCTTGCCCACGGCCGGCCGTCCGATGCTGATATAGGTGAAGCCGCGCCGCTCCATGTCCTCCAGGCGGTAGACGTTGCGCAGATCGACCACGACGGGCTTCTTGAGGAGAGACTTGACGCGATCGAGGTCCAGCGCACGAAACGGCTCCCACTCCGTCACGATCACCAGCGCATCTGCGCCTTCGATGCAGGCATAGGCGTTGTCAGCGTATTCCACGGACTCGATCACCGACGCGCGCCTGCTTCATGCCCTCCGGGTCGAACGCGCGCACATTGGCCCCCGCGTCGCGCAGCGCCCTGATAAGGGTAATTGAGGGCGCGTCGCGCATGTCGTCGGTATTGGGCTTGAAGGTGAGGCCGAGCACCGCGATCGTGTGGCCGCGGATGGAGCCGCCGCACGCGGCGATGACCTTACGCGCCATCGCGCGCTTGCGCTGCTCGTTGACCGAAACCACGGTCTCGACGATTCGACTGGGGGTTCCGTAATCCTGGGCGGTCTTCAGCAACGCCAGGGCGTCCTTGGGAAAGCACGACCCGCCGTAGCCGGGCCCTGCATTGAGGAACTTGGTGCCGATCCTGTTGTCGAGTCCCATGCCGCGCGCAACTTCCTGCACGTTGGCGCCGGTCTGCTCGCACAGATCGGCAATCTCGTTGATGAAGGTGATCTTGGTCGCCAGGAAGGCGTTGGCCGCGTACTTGATGAGCTCGGCGGTGCGCCGGCCGGTGTACATGATGGGCGCCTGGTTCAGGAACAGCGGCCGGTAGAGGTCGGTGATGACGGCGCGGGCGCGCGCATCGTCGCTGCCGATGACGATGCGGTCCGGATGCTTGAAGTCGGCGATAGCTGCGCCTTCGCGCAGAAACTCGGGATTGGAGGCGACAGCGAATTCAGCGTCCGGGCGCCGCTCCGAGATGATGCGCTCCACCTCGTCGCCGGTGCCGACCGGCACGGTCGATTTGGTGATGATCACCTTGTAACCCTCGAGCACCGAGGCAATTTCTTGCGCTGCCTGAAACACATAGGAGAGATCGGCGTGGCCGTCGCCCCGCCGCGAGGGAGTGCCCACGGCGATGAACACCACCTCCGCTGCCTTGACCGCGCCCGCAAGGTCGGTCGTGAAGGACAGCCGGTTCTCGCGCACGTTCTTGGCGACAAGCTCCGCCAATCCGGGCTCGAAGATCGGCATATCGCCGCGCTTCAGCGCCGCAACCTTGTCGGTATCGTTGTCCACGCAGGCCACGGTGTGGCCGAAGTCGGCAAAGCAGGCCCCCGATACAAGGCCGACATATCCCGCTCCGATCATTGCCACGCGCATGAGCTGTTCCTGCTTGGTTGTTGGTATCGTTCACAGAGCACGCAGTCTAAGTCGCGACTGATGTGCCGTCACGGGGTGCGACCGGCGCGCGCCGAGCATCCGTACGCCGAATTGCAGAAAGATAGCGATCTCCTGTTTGTCGCATTGCCCGCCTATCCTGGCGGAAGGCCTTTCCGGGGTTCACAGCGGGCGGGCCGCGCATTATGATGTGGGCCGCCTAAAATGGGGTCGAAAAAGGCTGCACGGTCGGATAGCGGGGGTGGCCATGGCGCGCAGGTTCGCGTTGGCATGAACACAGCGAACTGTGGAGGCTTGGCGCAAGCCGGGCGAAGTGAACGCTGATGCTCAAGGCGCGGGTCCACCGCCTGGCGCACTGGCTTGTGGAGCTTGATCGCTACCCCAAGCGTGCGATTCTGGCAGTTTGCGACTTCATTCTTTTCAACGTGGCGCTATGGCTTGCGCTGTCCTTTCGGCTGGGCGTGCTGTTCGTGCCGCCGAACTGGCAGATGTTCCTCGTCCTGATAGCCGCGCCGTTCATCGGCATCGCCACCCTGTTTCAGATGCGCGTTTACCGCATGGTTACGCGCTTCATCGGGACGCGGGGCATCACGCTTACAGCCGTAGCGGTAGGCCTTTCAGCCCTGTATTGGGGTTTGCTGGTATACTTTTCAGGCGTCTACAGCGTCCCGCGCTCGGTCGTTGTCCTCTATCCCGTGCTGGCGACGGCATTGATCTGGTTCAGCCGCCAGACTGCAGGGTCTCTGCTCAGGGGAGCCGGGGTGGAGATTCCGACGCACATTAACGATGGCGTCCGGACCGTGCTGATCTATGGGGCCGGCAACACCGGCGCTCAGCTGCTCGAAGCCTTGGAGGCGAGCGGTGGCTACCGGCCTGTCGCGTTCGTAGATCCCCGCCGGACGCTGGCCAGGCAGTATGTCTCGGGTCTCAGGGTGTTTTCGCCCGACCGCCTGGTCGGTCTCGTGCAAAGCTTCAAAGTGGAAGAAGTCCTCCTGGCAATGCCCAAGGCGCAGCGCCGCGAGCGGCAGGCAGCGCTGCGGCAACTCGAGCAGCTGAAGGTGCGCGTGCGCACCCTGCCGGCCATCGAGGACGTGGCGGCGGGGCGTGTCACCGTCAGCGATCTCCGTCCCGTCGAGGCCGACGACCTGCTCGGGCGCGACCCTGTGCCGCCCGACATCTCCCTGCTCGCGCGCAACATCGTGGGCAAGTCGGTCATGGTGACAGGTGCGGGCGGTTCGATTGGCTCGGAACTCGTGCGCCAGATCATCCGCAACAACCCCAAGCGTCTCGTTCTCCTGGAAAGGAGCGAGAGCCACCTGTACGAAATCGATATCGAGGTGCAGACGCTGCTGGCGTCCGCCCCTCCCGGCGCCATTGCCGCCGAGCGGCCAGAGGTGGTTTGCGTACTAGGGTCGATCCTCGATGGCGCGCTGGTGCGCAAGACTATCGAGCAGAACGGCGTCCAAACCATCTATCATGCCGCCGCGTTCAAGCACGTGCCGCTGGTGGAGCACAATCCTGTCGCCGGCCTGCGCAACAATACCTTCGGCACGGCCATTCTTGCCGATGCTGCGGCTTCCTGCGGCGTCGAACGGTTCGTGCTGATATCCACCGACAAGGCGGTGCGGCCGACCAACATCATGGGCGCCAGCAAGCGCCTGGCGGAAATGATTCTGCAGGCGCGCGCTGCCGAAGGCCGGGATCGCACCGTGTTCACCATGGTGCGGTTCGGCAACGTACTGAACAGTTCGGGCTCGGTGGTGCGGCGGTTTCGCAGCCAGATCGAGGCCGGCGGGCCCGTCACGGTCACGCATCCCGATATGATCAGGTACTTCATGTCGATCCCGGAAGCGGCATCCCTCGTCATCCAGGCGGGAGCCATGGCTTCCGGCGGCGACGTATTCGTTCTCGACATGGGCCAGCCGGTGAAGATCGACGATCTGGCCCGATCCATGATCCGCCTGATGGGACAGGAGGTGCGCGATGCGGCGCACCCCGACGGCGATATTCTCATTCAGTACATCGGCCCGCGCGACGGCGAGAAACTCTACGAGGAACTTCTGATCGGGGAGAATGTCATCCCGACCGAGCACACCCGCATCATGCGCAGCCAGGAGCCGTTTCTGCCCCGGGCAGACCTGGATGCCGTGCTCTCGGAGCTTCGTGCGGCGATGGAGGAAGACTCCGTGGTGGCGATCCGGGCCGCGCTCGCTCGCGCGGTGGAAAACTACCGCCCCGCGCGGGGCGATCTCGACGGAGGTGAGCCTCGCGAAGCCGCTTGAGTGCGGGGGCGGCGGACAGTCTTTGATTTCCGGCTTGCGCGCGTCTTGTCACCGTTCTCCTTGGGCGCCAACGCGGACAGGTCGCCTGCGGCCGACCAATAGAGCGCCATGTGCTCCCGCAAGTCGCTGGCGGTCGCGGCAAACAGCCGGGTTCCGCGAGGCTTGGCCAATCCTCTCAGCTCGTCCTGGATTGTTCTGCCCGTCGTCGCCAATGTCGCAAGCTCCTCCTCGCTGAGGACGGCCTTGCCGCGCTCGCCGGCAAAGGCCAGCAGGACGCACATGTCGTGATCGTCGCCGAGCAGGCGCGACAGCTCCTTGGCTTCGCCGGCCCGGGCGCCCAACACGTCAGGCCAGGCACGGGAGATGAGCTGCATATGGCGCCAGTGCTGCTGCACGGTCTTGCGCCACTCGTGGAAGGCTTCGTCGGATGGAGTTTCGTAGGCTTCACGAAACCTGCGCCGGGCCCGGCGATAGGAGCGCTCGACGCCCGCAGCCAAGTGATCGAAGGTGATCGGCCGCCGCTGTATGCCCGCAAAGAACTTCCGGGCGAGCGCGAGGCCGTCGAGCGCCTGCCGCCGTTCCTGCGCGCCGGCGCGGGCGCTCCTGGTGCCGCCGCCATTCGCCATCAGTTTGGCGAGCTTTGCCCCCACGCTTTTGGGAAAAGTGTCGAAGCGGGTCGCGATCTTGGCCAGCGTCAGTTGCATCACATGCTGGTCGCGTGCGTCGGCCAGCAGCTTGCCGATGCCCGCAATGCGATTGGCCTCGCGCCGATAGGTGCTTTCGGCCAGCGCCGGCCGGATGAGGCGTAGCAGGGCCCGCAGGCGCTTCAGGCAGCGACGCGCATCGTGAATGGCGGTCGGAATGTCGTCGCGGCTCGCAAGTCGCGCTTCGGCAATGTCGATCTGTTCCATGCCGATGCGGCTGGCACCGGTGGACACGGTCTCGTTCAGCTTGAAGCGGTAAGTCATGCACCCAACAACACGCACCACAACGCCGACCGGCTTGGCCTCCCGCTGGCGTTTCCCTTCACAATTGCAAAACCTTAGCAGGCCGGGTTGTCATAATACTGTCATGTTTCGTTAACGCTCCACGCCATTGAGCCGGCAAGGAAAACTCAGACTTTGCAACGATCCGCCCATGCGAGCCATTGGCGAACCCGTGCGTCCGGATCCGCGTGCGTGAAGAAATCAGTGATGACGGCAACGCTGTCGGCGCCGGCCGCGACCACGCCGTCGGCCCGGTCCGGCGTGATGCCGCCGATGGCGATGAGCGGCAGGGCGCCGATGCGGCGCTTCCAATCCGCAACGCGATCGAGACCCTGGGGCTCCCATTTCATGGCCTTGAGCCTGGTTTCATAGATCGGACCCAGCGCAATGTAGTCCGGCTGCACCGCGAGCGCGATGGCGAGCTCTTCGGGGTCTGTGCGTGCTGATGCCGAGGCGCACGCCCTTGGCCTTGAGCGCGGCCACGTCGGCCTCGGCCAGATCCTCCTGACCCAGATGCACGTAGTCGGCGCCGAGGCTCATGGCTTCGCGCCAGTAGTCGTTGACGATGAGCTGGCAGCCGTGGTGCGCGCAGATGTCCAGGCTGGCCGCGATCTCGCGGCGCACGACATCGGCCGGCGCATCCTTGAGGCGCAGCTGGATGGTCTTCACGCCCAGCGGCACCAGCCGCTGCAGCCATGCCAGATCCGGCACGATGGGATAGAAGAGATCGGGGCCGCCGCGCGGGCGTGTCATTGTCTGTTCAGATCGAAGAACGGCGTGCCGGCGACCGGCGTGGAGGGCACGGCCATGTCGCGCTGCTGCATCAGCCCTGCTTCGAAGGCGTCCCGCCCCGCTTCGATGGCGTCGGCAAAGGCGCGCGCCATGCGCACCGGGTCCGCTGCCGTCGCAATCGCGGTATTCAGCAGCACGGCGTCGTAGCCCATCTCCATGGCTTCTGCCGCGTGCGATGGTGCGCCGATGCCCGCATCGATGACGAGCGGCACTGCAGGGAAGTACTCGCGCAGCGTTTTCAGCGCATAGCGGTTGGCGAGGCCGCGCCCGGTGCCGATCGGCGCACCCCACGGCATCAGGACCTCGCAGCCCGCAGCCAACAGGCGCTCGGCTGCGATCAGGTCCTCGGTGGTGTAGGGAAAGACCTTGAACCCGTCCTTGCTCAGGATGGCCGCGGCCTCGACCAGGCCGAAAAGATCCGGCTGCAGCGTGTCGTCGTTGCCGATCACCTCGAGCTTGACCCAGTCGGTAGCGAACAACTCGCGGGCCATCTGCGCGGTGGCGATCGCCTCCTTCGGCGTGCGGCAGCCGGCGGTGTTGGGCAGCACGCGCACGCCAAGCTCCTTGATGAGGTCGAAAAAGCGCTGGCCGCCGTTGCCGGCTCTCGCCATTTCGCGGCGCAACGAGACAGTCACGATGGACGCACGCGAGGCGGCCACCGATTGGCTCATGACCTGCGGCGAGGGATAACGCGCGGTGCCGATCAGCAGGCGCGACGGCATCTCCACGCCATAGAAGCTGAGCGGTTTCAACGCGACCTGCCGGGGATCATGGACATCCATGGCGGAAGTTTATCAGCCGCCCTGCCGCGGCGCCACGATCTCGACCGCGTCGCCCTCAGTGAGCAGAGTTGCGGCCCGCGCACCCCTGGCGACGAAATCGCCATTCAACGCGGTCGCGACCTGGGTTTCGGCGAAGCCACCGGCGGCGACAAGTTCGGCAAGCGTGCGCGCCGGCGTTTCGGTGCGCTCGCCGTTGACGGTAATGGCGGTGCGAGTGTTGGAATCCAGGTGCATACGTTTCCTTGCGCTCAGCGGCTATGTGCGCAGGTTGCGGCGGCGATGCAAGGTCGATGTCCGTGCCTGCGGCCTGCCCGATCGAATACCGAACGTTGCCGTTGCGCCTGCACCGTGAAGCCTGCATCAATGGCCGAGTTTCGTGTGAACGTCGTTCATTAATCTGCCATCATTCTGCTGGAGCCTACAAGAGGCCACGATATTGACGGAAGCCCGCTGGACCAATCGTTCCTGCCTTGGGCTGGGGCGCAGTGCCCGGATCAATGCCAGAGGAAGTTGATGTTCAAGGACCTCATGACGTCGCGGCGGTTTGCGCCGCTGTTCTGGTGCCAGTTCTGCTCGGCCCTCAACGACAACTTCCTCAAGAACGCGCTCGTCATGCTGATCCTGTTCGGGCTCGGCGGTGCGGGCGGCGGTCGCCGGCGGACACGGCCCGATGCTGGTCACGCTGGCCGGCATCGTCTTCATCGCGCCGTTCTTCATCCTCTCGGCGCTGGGCGGCGAGATCGCCGACCGCTTCGACAAGGCCTATGTGGCCGCGCGCATCAAGCTTGCCGAGATCCCCATCGCCGGCGCTCGCAGCCATCGGCTTCTACCTGCACTCGGTGCCGATCCTGTTCGTGACGCTCGGCGCTGTTCGGCATGGTCGCGGCGCTGTTCGGCCCGGTGAAGTACGGCATCCTGCCGGAGAAGCTCCAGACCGCCGAGCTGCCCGCCGGCAACGCGCTGGTGGAAGGCGCGACGTTCCTTGCCATCCTGATCGGCACCATCGCCGGCGGCATTGCCGTGGCCGAGGCCAAGAGCCCCGAGCATCGTCGTTGCCGTCATTCTGGCGCTGGCGGTCGTGTCGTGGACGTTCGCGCGCACCATCCCCGCGGCCGGACCGGCCGCGCCCGACCTCGCCATCACGCGCAATCCGTGGACATCGACGTTCGCGCTGCTGCGCGAGCTCAGGGGCGACCAGCGGCTGTGGGGCGGCGCGCACATCGTCTCCTGGTTCTGGCTGGTCGGCTCGGTGGCGCTGTCGCTGCTGCCGGCCCTGGTCAAGGACCATATCGGCGGCACCGAAGGCGTGGTGACGCTCGGGCCTCACCACCTTCGTGATCGGCATCGCGATCGGCTCGGGGCTGGCGGCGCGCGCGAGCCACGGCAAACCGAACCTGGCCCTGGTGCCGCTGGGCGCCATCCTGATGGGCGTCTTTGCGCTCATCCTCGGTGTGCTGGCCGGCGACGATGTCGCCAGGCACCCGTGCCGGTCGGTCCGGCGGCGGTGCTCGTCATCGGGCGCCGGCTTGGCGCTGCTCGCTGCCCTGTGCGGCCTCGCCATTGCCGGCGGCCTCTACATCGTGCCCTCGTTCGCGGCCGTGCAGGCCTGGTCGCCGCCGGAGCGGCGCGCGCGCGTGATCGCCGCGGTCAACGTGCATGAACGCGGCCTACATGGTGGCGGGCGGCGCCATCGTTGCCGGCCTGCAGGCGGCCGGTGTCGGCGTGGGCGCGATCTTCGCCGCGCTCGGCGTGCTCAGCATCGCCGCGGTGGCCGTACGTGGTGCGCGCCTGGGGCTCGGACGTCATGCGCGAGCTTGGGCCGCATGATCTTCGGCTTTTTTTTTCACCTCGAAGTGAAGGGCCTGGAGAATCTTCCAGGGCGCCGGCGAGCGCGTCGTCATCGCGCCCAACCATGTCAGCCTGCTCGACGGCCCGCTGCTGCACACCGTCCTGCCCAAGGAGGCATCGTTCGCCGTCAACTCGCAGATCGCCACGGCCTGGTGGGTGAAGCCGTTCCTCAAGCGTCATCAACGCGCTATCTGCTGGAGCCGACCACGCCGCTGGCCGCGCGCACGCTGGTCAACGCGGTCAAAGGCGGCGAGACGATCGTGATCTTCCCGGAAGGGCGCATCACCGTCACCGGCGGCCTCATGAAGGTCTACGACGGCGCGGCCATGATCGCCGACAAGGCGGACGCGTGGATCGTGCCGGTGCGCATCGACGGGCCGGAGCGCTCGCCCTTCAGCTACCTCAAGCCGTCGCAGATCAAGAAGGCGCTGTTTCCGAAGTTCACGGTGACGTTCCTGCCGCCGCGCCGGCTGGTTCTCGACCCGGCGCTCAAGGGCAAGCTGCGGCGCCAGGCGGCCGGCCTCGCGCTGCAGGACATCATGGTCGAGGCGGCCGTCGCGACGGCGCCGCATCGACCGCACGCTGTTTGAGGCCCTGGCCGACGCGCACAAGACCCGCGACACCGGCAGGCCGGCGGTCGCCGATCCGCTCGGCATCGAGCTCAGCTACCGCAAGCTGATCCTGGCGGCGCAGGTGCTGGGCCCCAAGCTCGCGCCTTTCGCTGCCGCCAGGCGGCGCGGTCGGCGTGATGCTGCCGAACTCGGTGGGCGTCGCCGTCACGTTCTTCGCGCTGCAGGCGATCGGGCGCGTGCCGGCGATGATCAACTTCACGGCCGGTGCGCCCAACATCCAGGCGTCGTGCCGCGCGGCCGGCGTTTCGGTGATCCTCACCTCGCGCACGTTCGTCGAGCGCGGCCGGCTGCCAGTCCCTGGTCGGCCACCTCGAGCAATCCGTGCGCATCGTCTATCTGGAAGACGTGCGGCTCGGGATCGGCCTCGCGCGACAAGCTCGCGGGCCTTCTTGCCGGAACCAAGGCGCGCGTGGCGCGCCAGGCCAATGATCCCGGCGTCATCCTTTTCACCTCGGGCTCGGAAGGCACGCCCAAGGCCGTGGTGCTGTCGCATCGCAACGTGCTCGCCAACTGCGCGCAGTGCCTGGCGCGCATCGACGCCAACGGCGAGGACCTGGTGTTCAACGCGCTGCCCGTGTTCCACTCGTTCGGCCTGACGGGCGGGCTGATCATGCCGCTGGTCGGCGGCGTGCCGATGTTCCTCTATCCCTCGCCGCTGCACTACCGCATCGTGCCCGAGCTGATCTACGACACCGGCGCCACCATCATGTTCGGCACCAACACGTTCCTCGCGCGGCTACGCGCGCGCCGCGCACCCCTACGATCTGCGCAGCGTGCGCCTGGTGGTGGCCGGCGCGGAGGCCGTGAAGGACGACGTGCGGCACGACCTACATGAACAAGTTCGGCGTGCGCATCCTGGAGGGCTACGGCGTAACCGAGACGGCGCCGGTGCTGGCCATGAATACGCCGATCGCCAACAAGCCGGGCACGGTGGGCCGCCTGTCGCCGCTGATGCAGGCGCGGCTGGAGCCGGTGGCCGGCATCCCCGAGGGCGGCCGCCTGATCGTCAAGGGCCCCAACGTCATGCTGGGCTACTACCGCGCGGAGAACCCGGGCGTGCTGGAGCCGCTGCCCGACGGCTGGCACGACACCGGCGACATCGTCACCATCGACGCGCAGGGCTTCATCACGATCCAGGGCCGCGTCAAGCGCTTCGCCAAGATCGCCGGCGAGATGATCTCGCTGGCGGCCGTGGAGGCGCTGGCGGCACAGGCGGTGCCGGGCAAGGAGTTCGCCGTGGTGGCCGTGCCCGATGCGCGCAAGGGCGAGCACATCGTGCTGCTGACGACCGACGCGTCGCTGACGCGCGAGATGTTCTCGCGCTACGCCCGGGCCAAGGGCGCGCCCGAGCTGATGGTGCCGAGCGAGATCCTGGTGGTGGACAAGCTGCCGCTGCTGGGCACCGGCAAGCCCGACTATGTGGCGGCAAAGGCTTTGATGCTGGCGAAGATGCAAGCGGGCGGCAAGGACGCGGAGAGTACGGTCGCAGCGTAAATGCCCTCGGCGCGATGTCGCCATTCTCTCGAACTGCGATTTGGCAGCAGGGGCGCATCGCTCAAATCTGCCTGCAAATCAGGCTTTTGCTCGCGAACACGAGGCATCACAAGCGCGCGAGCACGCCTGCCCTCGACGCGCGATGAGGCCCTATATCGCTGCGGTGCACCATAGCCGCTAGACTTGCAGGGTTTCATGCCACCTTCCCATTTCACCGTCCGCGTGGCGGCCGTTTTCCTGTTGCTGCCGCTCGGGCTTGCGCTCGCTGCGTGTGAGCGCAGCGAATCCCAGACCAAAGGCGGCACCCCCGCCGCCGCAGGTGACGGTCGCGCGGCCGGTGACGAAGACCGTTGTCGATCAGGACGAGTACGTCGGGCGGTTCGTTGCCGTCGATGCGGTCGAAGTGCGGGCGCGGGTCTCGGGCTATCTGGAAAAGATTCATTTCCAGGACGGCCAGCTGATCAACAAGGGTGACCTGCTGTTCACCGTGGATCGGCGGCCGTTCCAGAACACGGTGGACCAGGCCCGCGCCAGTCTGGCCCAGGCCAAGGCCAATCTGGCGTTCGCCGAGGCCGACCTGGCGCGCGGACAGAACCTGCTCGGCGGCAATATCATCTCGCAGCAGACGTTCGAGCAGCGCACGCAGGCCAAGCGCGTCGCGCGAGGCCAACGTTTCGGCGCAGGAAGCGGCGGTGCGGCAGGCGGAGCTCGACCTGGAGTTCACCGAGCTGCGCGCGCCCGTGTCGGGCCGCATCGGCGATCGTCGCGTTTCGCCCGGCAATCTTGTGACGGGCGGCACGACGGGCACCACGACCCTGCTGGCGACCATCCAGTCGATCGATCCCATCCGGTTCGAGTTCACGATGGATGAGACCTCCTACCTGCGCTACCTGCGCGCCGCCAAGACCGGATCCCGACCTGCAAGCCGCGGCGCCAACGTGCCCGTGAAACTCAAGCTGCTCGACGAGAAGGCGTTCGGGCATCAGGGGCGCATGGATTTCGTCGACAACGCCATCGACCGCTCCTCCGGCACCATCCGCGGACGCGCGGAGTTCGCCAATCCCGGACGGCACCTTCACGCCGGGCATGTTCGGCCGCATCCAGGTCGCCTCGGGGCCGCCGGGCGAGGCCCTGCTGGTGCCCGATGTGGCGATCGGCACCGAGCAGGTGCGCAAGTTCGTGCTCGTGGTCGACGATGAGAACGTCGCCCGTGCGAAGTACGTGACGCTCGGGCCGTGATCGAAGGACTGCGCGTGGTCGCGTCCGGGCTCGAGGCCAACGACCGCGTGGTCGTCAACGGCCTGATGCGCGTGCGGCCTGGGGTGAAAGTCACGCCCGCAGCAGTCGACCGCCTCCGCTGCCCCGGTGCCGGGCGCGCCGGCACCCTTGAACTGATCAGGCGGGCCACCCGATGCGCATCTCGCACTTCTTCATCGACCGGCCGATTTTTGCGGCGGTCGTTTCCATCGTGTTCGTGATCCTGGGGGCGGTCTCGTTCGGGCGGCTGCCGGTCGCGCAGTATCCCGAGATCGCGCCGCCGGTGGTCAACGTCACGGGCCAGTATCCCGGCGCCAGCGCCGAGGTCGTCGCCGCCACGGTGGTGGCGCCGCTCGAGCAGCAGATCAACGGCGTCGAGAACATGCTCTACGTCTCGTCCAACTCGACGGGAGACGGCCGCTTCTCGATTTCCGTGACCTTCGATCTCGGCACCAATCTCGATATTGCGCAGGTGCAGGTGCAGAACCGGGTCGCCATCGCGCAGCCGCGGCTGCCGGCGGACGTGCGCAACATCGGCGTCACGGTCGCCAAGGCCTCGCCCGACCTGATGATGGTCGTGCACCTCTATTCGCCCGACAAGTCGCGCGACACGCTGTTCATCTCCAACTACGCCAGCACGCAGGTGACGGACGTGCTGAGCCGCATCGACGGCGTCGGCTCGATCACCGTGTTCGGCAGCCGCGACTATTCCATGCGCGTGTGGCTCGACCCGGACCGTCTGCAATCGCTGGGGCTGACCGCCGGGCGACGTGGTCACGGCGCTGCAGGCGCAGAACGTGCAGGTGGCCTCGGGCGTGCTCAACCAGCCGCCGGTGGACGCAGCCCGGCGCATTCCAGATCGCCGTGCAGACGCTCGGGCGCCTCGCCGATCCCAGCGAGTTCGGCAACATCGTCGTCAAGCAAAGCGAAAGCGCCGTCGTGCGCATCAAGGACGTGGCCAAGGTCGACCTAGCGGCGCTCGACTACACGACCAACTCCTATCTCGACCGCGACCCGGCCATCGGCATCGGCATCTTCCAGCTGCCGGGGTCCAACGCCCTGGCCGCGGCGAAGGCGGTGCAGGCGACCATGGACCAGCTCGCCAAGAATTTTCCGGCGGGCCTCAAGTACACCATCATCTACAATCCCACGCAGTTCATCCAGCAATCGGTGAACGCGGTCACCGAGACCATCGGCGAAGCCGTGATCCTGGTGGTGCTGGTGGTGATCCTGTTCCTGCAGACCTGGCGCGCGGCCGTCATTCCGCTGGTCGCCATTCCCATATCGCTGATCGGCACGTTCCTGGTGATGGCGATGTTCGGCTTCTCGCTGAACAATCTGTCGCTGTTCGGCCTGGTGCTGGCCATCGGCATCGTGGTGGACGACGCCATCGTCGTGGTGGAGAACGTCGAGCGCAATATCGCCGCCGGGCTGTCGCCGCGCGATGCGGCCCGGAAAAGCATGGACGAGGTGGGATCGGCGCTCGTCGCCATCGCGCTGGTGCTGTGCGCCGTGTTCGTGCCGTCGGCCTTCATCACCGGCATTTCGGGGCAGTTCTACCAGCAGTTCGCGCTGACGATCGCCGGCGCGACCGTCATCTCCCTCATCGTTTCGCTGACGCTGTCGCCCGCCATGTGCGCGCTGCTCCTGAAGCCGCACACCACGGACCATAGCCAGGCCAGCCGGTGGACCCGGCCGATCCACGCCTTCTTCCGCATCTTCAACGCGGGCTTCGACAAGCTGGCCGCAGGCTACGGCTGGTTCGCGGCGCGCATCGTGCGGGTGGCGGTGGTCATGCTGGTCGCGTATGCGGCGATCCTGGGCTACGGCCTCAACGAGTTCCGCAAGACGCCGGCCGGGTTCATCCCGCAACAGGACGCCGGCTATCTGATCGGCGTGACGCAGCTGCCCGCCGGCGCGTCGCTGGCGCGCACCGACGAGGTCAATCGCCGCGTCGTCGACATCGCCCTGAAGACGCCGGGCGTGGCGCATGCGGTCAACATCGTCGGTTTCTCCGGCGCCACGTTCACCAATGCGCCGAACGCGGGCGCCGTGTTCTTCGTGCTCGAGCCGTTCGAGGAGCGCGCCGGCAATCCGCAAAAGTCCGCCGCCGCCATCCAGGGCGCGCTGTTCCAGCGGCTTGCCGGAATCCAGGAATCGCTGGTGCTGGTGGTGCAACCGCCACCGGTTCGTGGCGTCGGCAATGCCGGCGGCGTGCGCATGATGATCCAGGACCGAGCGGGACGCGGCTCGCAGGAGCTGCAGGGCGCCGTCGACGCCATGATGGGCGGCGCGGCGAAGACGCCGGGGCTGACGCAGGTGTTCTCGCTGTTCGAGACCTCGACGCCGCAGCTCTATCTCGACATCGACCGCACCAAGGCGCAGATGCTCGGCATCAACGTGTCCGACGTGTTCGGCGCGCTGCAGACCTATCTGGGCTCCACCTACGTCAACGACTTCAACCTGCTGGGCCGCACCTTCCGCGTCACCGCGCAGGCGGATGCCGCCTACCGGCTCGACACCAAGGACGTGCTCAAGATCCGCGTTCGCAACAGCCGCGGCGATACCGTGCCGCTCGGCTCGTTCACCACCGTGCGCGATACGTCGGGACCCTATCGGGTGCCGCGCCACAATCTATATCCGGCGGCCGAGCTCGATGCCACGGCGGCGCCCGGTTATTCCCAGGGTCAGGCGATCCAGGCGATGGAGAAGCTCGCGGCGCAGACCCTGCCCGAAGGCTTCAGCTACGAGTGGACCACGCTGGCCTATCAGCAGCTCCGGGCGGGCAGCACGGCGATCTTCGCCTTCATGCTGGCCGTCGTGTTCGTGTTCCTGGTGCTCGCGGCGCAGTACGAGAGCCTGACGTTGCCGCTGGCGGTCATCCTGATCGTGCCCATGTGTCTCGTGGCGGCCATTACCGGCGTCATCCTGCGCGGGCAGGACAACAATATCCTCACCCAGGTCGGGTTCATCGTGCTGATCGGGCTGGCGGCGAAGAATGCGATCCTGATCGTGGAGTTCGCCCGGCAGCTCGAGGACCACGGCCGCGACCGCTGGGCGGCCGCCGCCGAGGCTGCGCGTTTGCGGCTGCGGCCGATCCTGATGACGTCGCTGGCGTTCATTCTCGGCGTGGTGCCGCTGGTGTGGGCGACGGGTGCCGGCGCCGAGCTGCGGCAGACGCTGGGCACCGCCGTGTTCGCCGGCATGATCGGCGTGACCATCTTCGGCCTGATCTTCACGCCGGTGTTCTACGTGATCTCGCGCTGGCTGGCAGGACTCGGCCGAGCGCCGGAAGCCTGCGCCCGTGGAGCGTGTGCAGCCGGCGGAGTGAGCGTTCCGGTCAGCGGTTGGTCGGTGCGCAGAAGCCTCCGGCGTTCGTGAGCAGGGTTTCCGCGTCCGTCACCATGCGGCGGATGATGTCGCCGGCTGGCGGTATGTCGTGGATGACGCCGGCAACTTCGCCCGCAATGACAGCCGCAACGTCGAAGTCGCCGCTCTTGCGGGCTGCGAGATAGCGCGCCTCCTCCGCGTCGATGTTGCGCATCAGCTCGACCTCGCGGCCGGCCCAGCGCCGCGTGTGGTCGTTGACGAGGCAGCGGCCGGTGTAAGGAGCAGGCCATACGTTGCGCCGCGATATGTCGAACACGATGCTGCGCAGGGTGTCGTCGCCGGAGGCGGCGACAATGCGGGCTTTTGCGTCGGCGTGGCCGGCAGCTTCCTGGCTGGCGTAAAGGCGCGTCCCGAGCACCACGCCTTGCGCGCCGAGCATGAGGGCGGCGGCTAGACCGCGCCCGTCACCGACGCCACCGGCCAGCGCTACCGGCACTTTCTTTCCCACCGCATCCACCACGGCCGGCGCCAGCGTGAGGGAGCTGCGCGCAACGCCGTGCCCGCCGGCCTCGCCACCCTGCGCGACAATGATGTCGGCGCCTTTCGCTACCGCGTCTTCGGCCATGGCCACCGTCTGCACCTGGCAGATGAGCGGGATGCCCGCGGCCTTCACCTTCGCTGCGAAAGGGGCTGGATCGCCGAACGAAAGCCAGATGGCATCGGGCTTGGCGGCCAGCGCCTGGTCGAGCAGCTGCGGCTGCCTGGCGAGGCTCCATGTGATGAAGCCGACACCGAACGGCAGGTTGCGGCTCTGCTTGGCTTCGACCAGCTGAGGCAGCTCGCGCGCGAGCCAGTCCGCGTCGCCGTAGCCGGCGCCGAGAATGCCGAAGCCGCCCGCTTCCGAAACTGCGGCCGTCAATTTGGCATCGGCCACCAGGTCCATGGCCGCCAGCAGGATCGGATGCCTGATCCCCAGCACTTGCGTCAGCGGCGTCTTGATCGGCACCTGTAAACCCTCCGTGCTGCACCAGCCTGGACAGGCAGGATAGAAGCCGGTAGCGTTCTTTAGAAACGATATATTTCGAACTCAGACATCTGAAATACAGAACGGAACAATCGCATGGAGCTATCCGATCTCGTGACCTTCTCGACGGTCGCCCGCTGCGGCGGCATTACCCGCGCGGCCGGTGAGCTCAATACCGTGCAATCGAACGTCACCAACCGCATTCGCACATTGGAAACCGAGGTTGGCGTACCGCTGTTCGAGCGCCACAGCCGGGGCATGACCCTGACGGGAGCCGGCCGGCGGCTGCTGCCTTACGCCAGCCGTCTGGCCGCCATGACGCGGGAAGCGCTCGTCGCGGCGCGCGATGACGGCCGGCCGAAGGGGCCGCTTGCGATCGGGTCCATGGAAACGACTGCGGCAGTGCGCCTGCCGTTGTTGCTCACCCGCTTCCACCAGCGCTTTCCGGCCGTGCAGTTGACATTGCGCACCGGGCCTACCGCGTCGCTCGTGGCGGCGGTGCTCGACGGCTCGCTCGATGGGGCATTCGTGGCAGGACCGATCGAGCATCCCGAGCTGGCGACTGTGCCGGCCTTCAAGGAAGAGCTGGTGCTCGTGACGGCGCGACGCTGGACCAGCCTTGCGGCGCTGCGTGCGGACACGCGCGACGTGGGGCCGACCATCCTGGTATTCCGCGCCGGCTGCTCGTACCGGCAGCGGCTGGAGCAGTTGCTGGCGGAGCTGGGCTGGCCGTGCGCCACGCGGCTCGAATTCGGCACGCTGGATGGCATGATCGGCTGCGTGTCGGCGGGCATGGGCGTTACGCTGCTGCCGCGCATGGTCGTGGAACGCAGCGAGCTGAGCGGCAGTGTCCGCGCCCACGGGCTCAGTGGCGCACAAAGGCGCGTGGAAACGCTGTTCGTGCGGCGGCGTGTTGCCCATGAGGACAGCGCGTTGCAGAGCTTCGTTGCGTGCCTGAAGCCGGCGAAGCCTTCGATTGCTGCGTGAAAGTGGCCGATAGGGGCGCAGGTTTGGTGGCGTTCAGGCGCTTGCCGGTCAATTCGCAAGCGCCACAAAGATCGCCAGCAGGAAGATCAGGCCGATCACGGCCGATCCGATCAGCAGCTCGATCAATCCGCGCCATGCGAAACGCTGCGCTGGCGCGTTTAGGCCGGTGCTGTCCGGGTCGTCTCGCATCGACACCTGCATTGGCTGATTCAGGAGCAGACGCGGCGTAGAGTGCATGGCCGGCATGTCCACCGCATTGCGCGGCGGTAAAGTTGTGTGAAGCGGCGCGAGCACTCTGTGCGTGCCCGGAGAAGAAAAGTACTTATCCCCGCTTCTCCATCGACGCACGCGCGGCTGCAATGGCCTCCTGCAGCACCTTGGCATCGCCGATATGGTTGGCGAGCAGCAGCACCAGCCGGGCGTTCAGCGCTATGCTGTCGTCCTGCGATAGGCCGCTATGTGCCTCGATGATGGCCGCGTACAGTCCGTCGGCATCGGCAATGTTGGCATCGTGCTTCAGGTTCATGCGTGTCCCCATAGTCGGAGCGTGTGCGTGTCAGCGTGCCGTGCCTGCGATGGCACGTGCCAAAGCATGGTCCGTTGCTGCGGCGGAGAAGCTGCGCCAGCGTGCCGCCACATGCTGGTCGGGACGGAAAAGATAGAACGCCGGTCCGGTCTCCGCGCCATAGCGCGCGCACGCTGTTTCACGTGAAACAACGGCCAGTTGGTTAACGGGCAGCTGTCGGCTGCCGCGTGCGGCGAACTCCTCCGACAGGTCCAGCGGGACCACCCCGTCGCGACAGAACCAGACGCCGGTGAAGCTGCCGCCGATCCGGTCGAGCAGCCAGGCGCCATTATCGAGCGGGGCATCGAGGGCCGCGGCGCCCGGGCAAACCACCGGCGCTTCGCCGGGTGCGAATTCGTCGGGGCCGTTGAGCGCGGACTGGCCGTAGCAGGTCGCGGTCGAAAGCCGCCCTGAATTGACCAACCGGCGCGCGAACGGCTCGGTCTCGGCGAGCGCCAGGGCGCTGTCGCGGAACACGCGGCTGATCTCACTCTTGGGCGCGATGAAATCCGTGGAGCGCGTGGTGTGCAGCAGATTCTCGTCGGCGGCCTGGGCGCGCTCGTGATGATAGCTGTCGAGCAAGGCGTCCGGCGCCAGCCCGCGCAGCACCAGATCGAGCTTCCAGGCCAGATTGTCGGCATCCTGGACGCCGCTGTTGCCACCGCGCGCGCCGAACGGCGACATCTGGTGCGCGGCATCGCCGGCAAACAGCACCCGGCCATGACGGAACTGTTTCAGTCGCCGCGACTGGAAGCGATAGAGGCTGATCCACTCGAAGTCGAACGCCACGTCCTCGCCCAGCATCGCGCGCACGCGCCTTGCGACATTCTCGGGCTTCATTTCCTCGTCGCGATCGGCCTGGTCGCCCACTTGGAAGTCGAGCCGCCACACGTCATCGGCCTGCTTGTGCAGCAGCGCCGAACGCCCGCGATTGAACGGCGGATCGAACCAGAACCAGCGTTCCGCCGGCCGCTCCATCTTCATCTTGATGTCGCAGATCAGGAACTGGTCCTGGAACACGCGGCCCTCGAATTCGAGGCCCATCAGCCGTCGCATGGTGGAGCGCGCGCCGTCCGCTGCGATCACCCAGTCGGCCAGCACGCGATAGGAACCATCCGGCGTGGCAACCGTCAGCAGCGATCCGTCGCCGGTCTGCTCGAGGCCCTGCACCTCCTCCCGCCAGCGCACGTCGATCAGGCCGGTCCTGGCCGCCGCCTCGATGCAGGCATGCTCGAAATAGTACTGCTGTAGGTTGATGAAAGCCGGCCTGCGATGACCTTCTTCCGGCAGCAGGTCGAAGGCGAACACCTGCCGCTCGTCGAAAAAAACCTTGCCGTTCTTCCAGGTGACGCCCTTGTCGACCAGGGCTTGCCCGAGTCCCAGCCGGTCCATGATTTCCAGGCTGCGCTTGGCCCAGCAGATCGCACGGCTGCCGTCGGACAGATTGCTCTTGGAGTCGATGACGACGCTGCGATGGCCTTTGCGCGCGAGGTCGAGCGCGGCAACGAGCCCGACAGGTCCGGCCCCCACGATGACGATCGGATGCTGCGCCGGCGCAGCAAGGTCCTGGTCCGCCGAGCGCTTATGGGGAAACGTCACATCTCTGGGATGGGTCATAGGCACTCACCCTGCAGCGCCGCCCACATGGTGCGGCCGTCAAAACGCCCGCGCCTCCATCCCCTCGGCATAGCGCTTGAGATACTGGCCCACGAAGTCGTGCTTGACGAAGTGCTGATAGGCCTCGGCGAGCCGCTTGGTCACCGGCCCCCACACCTGCCCCTTGGGGCCGATCTCCACTCCGTTCACGCGCGTCACGGGGCAGATGCACAAGGAGGTCGAGGTCAGGAACACCTCGTCCGCGCTGTAGGCGTCGTAAAGGTCGATGTCGGCCTCACGCAGCGTGAGGCCCTCCCCGCGCGCGAGATCGATCACGGTCTGGCGGCTCACACCCGGGAGCACGAATTTTTCGCGCGGGGTGAGGATTTCGCCCTCGCGCACCGTGAAGATGTTGGAGCCCATGCCCTCGCACAGGTTGCCGTTGACGTCGAGCAGCAGCGCCCAGGCCTCGGGATCAATGCTCTGCACCTCCTGGTTGGCGACGATGAGATTCAGATAGTTGTGCGTCTTGGCACGGGGTGTGAGCGAATCCGGCGGCACGCGGCGATGCGAGGGGATCACCACCCGGATGCCTTCCTTGAACAGCTTGGCGCGCTGAACGAACGGCAAGGGCGAGCATTCGAGCACGACATTGGGACCGTGATAGTCGAGATTGTCGCCGTCGGTCTCCTTGACGCCGCGGCTGATGCGCTGGCCGACCCAGTAGTCGTCATCGGGACCGAGCAGGTGGCGGTTGCGCTCGAACAGATCCTCTGTCAGAGCGCACATCTTCTGGGGCCCGAAACCCGGATCGATACGCAGATACTTGAGCGAACGATAGAGCCGGTCGACGTGCTCTTTCACCTTGAACAAGCGGTGGCCGAAGCTGCGGGTCATGTCGAAGCCGCCGTCGCCGTAGACCCAGCTCGAATCGCGAAACGGAATGCGTACTTGGCTTTCCGGCATGAACTCGCCGTTGAACCAGGCGACCCGCTCGTTGGCGCGTAACGGCATCTATCACTCCCCTCGAAAGCACGTGCCAAACACTACACAGCAACGCCCCAGCGGGCCAGACTTCGCAATCAGCTCTCGACCACGCAGCCGGGCGGCACCGTCACCCCTGCAGCGCCGCCCACATGGCGCGGTCGCGTTCCGCGGTCCAGATGCGCGGGGTGTCGATGCCCTGGGCCTCGTCGTAGGCTCGCGCGACGTTGAACGGCTGGCAGTGCTCGAAGATCGGCCAGTTTCCATACTTTGGACGCATGGCGGCCGTCGCCTCGTCGAAGCATTGCTTGGGCGAGGCGCCGCGCGCCACGCCGCGGGCGACCGGAGCGTAGAGATCGCCCAGGAATTGCCGCGTGAGCTCGATGCCTTCCCGGACGGTGTCCTGACCGATCAGCGCATCGCCACGGCCGGGCACCAAAGCTTCGCTGCCGAAGGCTGCGAGCTTGTCGAGTGTCCCGGGCCAATCGGCAAAGTGCGCGTCGCCGCAATAGCAGGCCGATTTGTATTCGACGATGTCGCCTGAAAAAACGACGTTGGCGTCCGGCACGTAGGCGACGATGTCGCCGGCGGTGTGGGCGCGGCCCAGGTGCATCAACTCCACGCGGCGCTTGCCGAGATAGAGCGTCATGCGCTGCTTGAACGTGACGGTGGGCCAGGTCAGCCCCGGCACGCTTTCGGCGGCGCGGAACAGGCGCGGGAAGCGGCCGTACTCCGAATCCCAGTCCTCCTGTCCGCGCTCCGCGATCATGGCCCTGCAGGTTTCGGAGGCGATGATTTCCTGCGCCTTGTATGCGGACGCGCCGAGCACGCGCACGGCGTGATAGTGCGAGAGCACCACGTATTTGATCGGCTTGTCCGTGACCTTGCGTACGCGCTCGATGACCTGCGCCGCCAGCACCGGCGTCGCCTGCGCGTCGATGACGATGACGCCGTCGTCGCCGACGATGATGCCGCTGTTGGGGTCGCCCTCGGCGGTAAAGGCAAAAAGCTGGGGTCCGATCTCCTTGAACGTGACCTTCTTTTCTTCAAGGTCGCCGGTGGAGGCAAAATTCTTCGTCATGTCGGCTTTTCCTTTCTGTCGTCCCGGACCTTGTGGGCGGGGATGATGTGTCGCGCGAACCTCATCGGACGTATCCCACGACCTGGTGTTCGATTGCACCGAAGATCGGCCCGGCCGACCCGCCAGCATCTGGAGCTCAGGCGATTGCCGCACTTCACAGGGCGATCAGCCCGTTGATAGACGCGCGGCAATGCTGCAGTGCACGCATGCGGGGCCGGAAGCCCACAGTCCACTTTCGGCGGTTTGTTCTGGCCCGCGCAGATCTGCGTGGCCTTGGGTTGCGTAGAGTCTTCATTGGCCACGAGTTGCTGCAGCGTCTTGAGGCGAAACAATGGGGTTTCCACCACAATTGCGCTGGATAGATCGCGCGAAACCGCGGCCAATGACCTGTCGCGGCTACCATGTTCGAGAGTTGCGAGTTTCATGATGGCGCCATGTCGACTAAGCTGGATCGCCAGAACGAGGCTGGAGGCGACGTCGTGAAGCGCAGAGCGTTTCTCCGGGGTGCTGCGGTGGCCCTCACCGGTCCCGCCGTTGCCGCACCTGCCATTGCCCAATCGGCGCCCGAGATCCAATGGCGCATGAGTTCCAGTTATCCGAAGTCGACCGATGCCATCTTCGGAACGGCGAAAATTCTGTGCCGCTATGTTGCCGAGGCCACGGACAACAAGTTCCAGATCCAAGCCTATGCGGCCGGCGAGCTGACGCCAAGCCGCCAGGCGCTCGATGCCGTAACCAGCGGATCGGTCGACTGCGCCTTCACACCCTTGCATTTCTATTTCTACAAGGACCCCGTGCTCGGCGTGGGGAGCGGCCTGCCCTTCGGTCTCAATGCCCGGCACCAGCTCTCCTGGTGGACTTTCGGCGGGGGCAACGAGATCATCAATGGAGCCCTGAAGAAGTTCAATGCCTACGGCATCCCCGCCGGCAGCACCGGCGCGCAGATGGGCGCGTGGTTCAAGAGGGAGATCAACACGCTCGAGGATCTCAAGGGTCTGAGGATTCGCGTCGGAGCGCTGGGCGCTCCGATCTTCGAGCGGGTCGGCGCCAAGGCACACTACCTTTCGCATGCCGACGTCTATGCGGCCCTGGAAACGGGGACCATCGATGCCGCCGAATTCATCTGCCCCCATGACGACGAAAAGTTGGGTATCGCCAAGCTGGCGAAATACAATTACCACCCGTGCTGGTGGGAAAGCGGCGGCATGGTGCATCTGATCGTCAATCAGGAAAGATGGAATGCGCTACCCAAGCCCTATCGGGCCATCGTCGAACGCGCCTGCAGCTCGGCCAATTCCTGGATGCTGGCGCGGTATGACGCGCTCAACCCTGCTGCGTTGAAACGCCTGGTGCTTGGCGGAGCCATCCTCAAGTCCTTTTCGCAGCCCATCCTGGAGGCCTGCTACAAGGCCACCAACGACCACTACGGCGAGGTGGCAGCCAAGGACGCGGCCTTCAAGAAGGCATTCGATTCCGCCAATGCGTTCCGCAGAGAGCAGCTTCCCTGGTGGCAGATCGCCGACCACGCCTACGACACCATAACGCTCGGCATCCGCGGTTGACGCGCGCATATCATTTTTTGCCGGTGAAGTTTTTTTCCAGCGGCGTCCAGCACTCCGCGTAGTCCTCCTGCAGCGTCTCGAGCTCGGCGGCGAACTTGGTGAGGTGCTGGGGAAATCGCGTCTCGAACATGAACGCCAGCGTATTCGTCAGCTTCACCGGTTTCAGTTCTGTCTTGGTGGCGTGGTCGTAGGCGGCCTTGTCGGGGCCGTGCGGCAGCATGCAGTTGTGCAGGCTGATGCCGCCCGGCACGAAACCTTCGGGCTTGGCGTCGTAGACGCCGTAGATAAGTCCCATGAACTCCGACATGATGTTCATGTGATACCAGGGCGGCCGGAACGTGTGCTCGGCCACGGCCCAACGTTCGGGGAAAATCACGAAATCGATGTTGGCCGTGCCGGCTGTTTCGGACGGTGCGGTGAGCACCGTGAAGATCGATGGATCGGGATGATCGAAGCCGATGGCGCCGACCGGGGAATAATGGCGCAGGTTGTACTTGTAGGGCGCGTAGTTGCCATGCCAGGCCACCACGTCGAGCGGCGAGTGACCGATCTCGGCGACATTGAAGCTGCCGCACCACTTCACGGTCAAGCGTGATGTCTCCTGCCTGTCTTCGAATGCCGCCATGGGCGTCTTGAAATCGCGCGCGTTGGCGAGACAGTTGGCGCCGATGGGACCGCGGTCGGGCAGCGTGAACTTGGCGCCGTAGTTTTCGCACACGTAGCCCCGTGCCGGGCCGTCGATCAGCTCGACCTTGAATTTGACGCCGCGCGGTATGATGCAGATCTCGCCAGGCTCGACATCGATGCGCCCGAACTCGGTGAAAAAGCGCAAGCTTCCCTGCTGCGGCACGATCAGGAATTCGCCGTCGGCATTGTAGAAGTAGTCGTTCTCCATCGACTGCGTCACGAGATAGACGTGCGCCGCCATGCCGGCCTGCGTGTTGACGTCGCCCGACGTGGTCATCGTCCGCATGCCCGTGAGGAACGTCAGCTTCTCTTGCGGGATCGGCACGGGGCTCCAGCGCAACTGCCCGATCGGCCGGTCATGCTCGCCCGTCGACGGTGCGGTCTTCCAATAGGGCAGCGCCGTCTTCTTGAACTTCGGCGCGTGCTGCACGGAGGGGCGGATACGGTAGAGCCACGAGCGCTCGTTGGTGCCGCGTGGTGCGGTGAACGGCGAGCCGGAGAGCTGCTCGGCATAGAGGCCGTACGCCGTACGCTGCGGCGAATTCTGGCCGATGGGCAGCGCGCCGGGCAGCGCCTCGGTCTCGAAGTCGTTGCCGAAGCCCGGCATGTAGCCGGCGGGCGTCGCCTGGGTCCATTGCCCGCCGCCCGTCTCCGTCCTGGTCTTGCCGCCATCTGGCATGGGAGTCCTCCACATATCGCCGCTTTGTCATCCTGGCCGAGGGCGGTGGCCCGGGAGCCGGGACCCAGAGCCAAGCGCCGCGTCCCTTGCTCCTAGGTCCCGGATCGGCCTGCGGCCGTCCGGGATGACAGGTCGTGAGCGCCATGATAGTTTCGTTTGAAACGAAATCAATCGGAATCGGACCGCCTCATGGATGATATTTCGCGAACGCAGCCTGCCTTGGCGCTGGAGGCGTTTGCGCCTTACCGGCTGGCGGTGGCCGCCCACACCGTGAGCCGGGCGCTGTCGAGCATCTATACGAAGGAATTCGGCCTCTCGATTCCGGAATGGCGCGTGCTGGCTAATCTCGGTCGCTTTGGACCGCTCAACGCCGGCGAACTCGCCGAGCGCTCGAGCATGGAGAAGCCCAAGGTGACGCGAGCGCTGCAGCGGCTGGAGGCGCGCGGCCTGACGCAACGCGCCATCGTCAGTGCCGACCGGCGGCAGGTGCGCCTGACGCTGACGCGGCGTGGGCGCTTGCTGTTCCGCCAGATCGCGGCGCTCGCATTGGAATGGGAGGCGGAACTTCTGGGCGCCCTATCCGCCGCCGACCGCAGTGCCCTCGACCGCATCCTGACCAAGCTCACCTGCCAGGCTGAGGACATGCGCGCGAAAACCGCATCGCTGCCTTAGACGCCAACATTCAAATCAACGATCTCGGCCTGAAGCTCGCCGCCTTGTAGGCTGAGACGAGCAATCGTCACGGGCAGCTTGAAGCGACGAGGACCGGCGCTGCCTGGATTGATGAACAAGACCCCGTCACGCGTTTCGATCGATGACTGATGCGAATGCCCGTAGATTACGCCCGCAAATTTGGCAGCCGCAGAATCGCGGTCCAGCTGCGATACCTGGTGCAGCACGTGAAGCCGCAAGTGCCAGACCTCGATATCTACCGTCGTTGGCAGCGCCGATGCCCAAGGCTGGGTGTCAATATTCCCGCGCACGGCAAATGTCGGAGCGATGGCGCGGAGCCGTTCGAGGATCTCGGGCTTGCCCACATCGCCGGCGTGAATGATGACGCTGGAGCCCTGCAGCGCCGCGATGGCTTGCGGGCGAAGCAGCCCGTGCGTATCCGATATCAGGCCGACGATCATGCTTGCGCCCTGCCCAGGCAGGCCAAGTCTACTTCGGTTCGACCACGAAAACCCGATTGTCGATCGCGCCATTCGCCAGATACTCCGCCACCAGCTCCGCCAGCGCGGGCGCCAGCAGGAAGCCGTGGCGATAGAGCCCGTTCACGTGAATGGTCTGCCCGCGCACGATGACCTTCGGCACATTGTCGGCAAATGCGGGACGCACGCCGGCGCCGGCATCCAAAATTTGCGCTTCGCCGAAGGCGGGATGCAAGGCGTAGGCCATGCCCAGCAGCTCCAGCGCCGACCGCACCGTGATCGGGCCGCTGTCGTCGCTCTCGATCACGGTGGCGCCCACCATGTGCAGGCCGTTCCCCCACGGCACGACATAGATTGATTGGCGCGGATGCAGGAAGCGCACCGGCCGGCGAAAGCCGACCTCGCGTGAGCGCACGATCAGCCGCTCGCCGCGCACGCCTCGGAGATCCGGAAGCGCGGTCCGCGCGCCGAGGCCGCGGCAGTTGATGACCATTGCGTCTTGCGCCACTGGATCGTGCCAATCCGTCCCGAAAGCGACCTCCACGCCGGCACGCCTGGCCTCCTCCAGCAGAAACTGCATCGCCGCGCGCGGATCGACATGCGCTTCCTGCGCATAGAACAGGCCTGCGCCGAATCGTCCCGCGAGATCGGGCTCCAGCCTGGCGATCGCGTCGCCGTCGATGCGCTCGTGGCCCTCGGTCAGCCGGGCGAAGTGATCCACCTCGCTCCGGTCGCGTGCACTCGCAATCACCAGGGTGCCCTTGACGACGGTGCCCGGATACGTCTCGCGCCACAGCCCGATCGACCTGAGCCCCAGGTCGCGCACGACCGGCGCATACACTTCCTTTTCGCAGAACGGCCCCAGCATGGCACCGGCATAGGCGCTGGCAGCAGCAGCGAAAGGCGCAGCGGACTTTTCGACCAGGCGCACGCCATGGCCCCTGCGGGCCAGTGTTAGCGCCTGCCACAGGCCGGTGATGCCGGCGCCGACGACGGTGACATTTTGCTTGGGCATGGTCGGGCCGTCAGTCTCCGCGCGCCACGCCCTCGCGGCGGGGGTCGGCACCGCCCTCCAGCCGTCCGTCCTTGCGCAGGACGATGACGTGCGTGCCGGAGTTGAGGAGATCGGCGCTAATGGTATGGCCGTAGGGCTTCATCTTGAGCGCATGCCAGAGGGCCGACCGGTGGTCAATCTCGATCTCGAACGCTCCGCCGCGGCTGCCGAAGTTCATGAGCGAGGCCGCCTGCTGCGCGTCCATTCTCCAGTCGATGAGGGCCACCAGTGTCTTCACCACGTAGAGGATGATGCGCGACCCGCCGGGCGATCCCAACGCCGCCCACGGCTTACCCTCTTCGTCGAAAACTATGGTCGGCGCCATCGAACTGCGTGGCCGCTTGCCGGGCCCGATCCGCGTTGGCCAGCGGGCGGCCGCCACTGTCCTGCGGGCGGAAGGCGAAATCGGTCATCTCGTTGTTGAGCAGGAAGCCCGCGGCCCAGAGGCGCGAGCCGAAGCCGGCCTCGATGGTGGTCGTCATGGACAGGACGTTGCCGATGCCGTCCACGATGGAGATATGGCTCGTGCCTTCCATTTCCAGGGTTTCGTCGGCGCCGGGCGTCAGTCCGCTCAGCTGTGGCGGTGTGCCCGGACTGGGCCGGCCCATGGCTGTTTGCGGATCGATCAGCGAGCGGCGCGCAGCCAGATAGCCGGAATCCAGCAGGCCGATGGGTACGCGTACGAAATCGGGGTCGCCGATGTAGTGATCGCGGTCGGCAAAGGCCAGCTTCTCCGCTTCGGCGATAAGGTGCATGGACCGGGTGTTGAGCGCGTCGGCCGGTCCTTGTCCCAGGTCGAAGGCCTCGACCAGCTTCAGCGCCTGCGCCACTGCTATTCCGCCTGATGAGGGTGGCCCCATGCTGCAAATACGGTTCTTGCGATAGGCAAAGCAGAGCGGATCGCGCTCCTTGGCTTTGTAGCCGGCGAGGTCGGCAAGGGTGACGTCGCCCTGGTGGTTGGGGGCGGTGGCCACGGCCTCGACGATGGCCTGCGCGATGGGTCCCTCGTAGAACGCGCCGGCACCGCGCTCGGCGATGGCGCGCAGCGTCGCAGCGAACTCCGGGTTTCGCAGCAGGTAGCCGGCGGGACGGGCGCTCCCCGTCTGATCGAAGAAATAGCGGCGCGGCCGGGGCGCGAAGCTGTCCGCGCCGTACCAGCGCAACAGCCAATGCAACCGGGTCGAGACGCGGAAGCCCTCCTCGGCAAGGCGGATGGCCGGCCCGAACAGCTGCGCCCAGGGGAGCCGTCCGTGCGCTCGATGGAGGGATTCGAGCAGACGCAGCGTTCCCGGCACGCCCACGCTGGCGCCGCCGAAGATCGCGTCTCCGAAGTTCATCGGGCGGTTGTTAACCAAAAACCGGTCGGGCTTGGCGGCCGCGGGCGCCGTCTCTCGTCCGTCGTAGCTTTTGAGCGGTCTTCCCCGCCGCATCCCAGTGCAGCACGAACGCGCCGCCGCCGAGGCCGGAAGATTGCGGTTCGACCAGGTTCAGCACGAGTTGCACGGCAATCGCGGCATCCGCCGCGCTGCCGCCCGCGCGCAGCATCTGCAGCCCTGCTTCCACTGCCACGGGATTGGCAGCCGAAATCATGTGCGTTTTGGCCGTGACGGCGGCTGCCGGCGCCCAGCCCCAGGTCGTCCCTGGCTCCGGCTGTACTTCAAGAAGTTGTGAGCGCGCCCCTGCCGTGAGGCCGACCAGCGCAATGGCGCTCAGGGCAAATTTACGAAAGCCCGTTATCGACGGCATGGGCGGGAAGCACCGGTGGTTCGGATCCAAAGCCACTGTTGCCGCCTTTCGCCGCTGTGCAAAGACCGGGGCCGTTCAGAAGGTTGCCTGCGCTGCTCAGTCGAAAGCAGATGTGGCGGAAAGCGCACATGCTGACACAAACGAAATCCCCGCGGGTTGCTTCCGGCCAGCGACTTAGCCACACTCCCGTCACTTTCGAGCAAGTCTGTGACGGATAAGCGGGAACTGAGCCGTTGGCGTGAAAGCTTTGCGTTCTCAGGCGTCCGAAAGGCGCTTCTTTAGGACCGGAGCTTGAACGTGGCAACTCGGCCGTGGAGCGTGGGCTGGGCAGCCAAGGCAAAAGCAAGAAGAAGGAAGTCATGAAATGATCATTCGAGGCAAGCTGGGCCAGGCTGCACTCGGCGCAGGCGCTTTGGTAGCGGCCGCTACGCTGGCGGGACCGGCATCGGCGCAACAGCTGTTCTTCGATTGGGGTGGCGGCAACACGTCGGTGGGCGGCAGCGGTCGCGAGACAGTGCGTTTCAACCCGCAGTATGGCAAAGGCCAGGTTATCGTCAGTTTCGGCGACCGGCGCCTCTACTACATTACCCAGCCGGGACAAGCGATCAGCTATCCGATTGCCATTCCGCGCGAGCAGAGCCGCTGGGCAGGCGTGACGTCCGTCAGTCAAAAGCGCGAGAACCCCTCGTGGACGCCAACGCCAACCATGATCGCCGAGAACCCGCGCCTGCCGCGCTGGGTGCCGGGCGGCCATCCCATGAATCCGCTGGGCAACCGTGCGCTCTACCTCGGGTCCAGCATGTACCGCATCCACGGCACCGACGCGCCCTGGACCATCGGTAACGCCGTCTCGAAGGGCTGCATCCGCCTTTACAACCAGGACGTCGCCGACCTCTATCCGCGAGTCAGCATCGGCACCAAGGTGACGGTCACCTGGGACAAATTCACGACCACGGCATCCGCAAGCCAACCGGCCAACTCTCCGAGCCCGGCGGCCAGCCAAGGCGGTGGAGGCGGAGGTCTGTTCGACCTGTTCAACGACGACGATGATGAGCCGGTACAGAAGGCGCCGCCGAAGCGCACGCGCTCCAAGACGGCCAAGAGTGCCTCGGTCGAGTAGCTCGTCGCGTTGCTGGAAAATGACAAAGGGCGGCTTCGGGCCGCCCTTTCTCGTTAGGGGCCGGACACATCGGTCCGCTCGCGGGCCGGATTCTAGTGCGCGCCTTCGACCTTGATCTTGGCGTCGCGGATGACCTTCGCCCACTTCTGCAGCTCCGTTTTGATCTGTGCCGCGAACTGGTCGGGCGTATTGGCCACCACGTCGAAGCCCAGGTCGTCGAGGCGCTTGCGCACCTCGGGCATCGCCACCGCCGCGACGATCTCACGATGCAGCAGGTCGATGATTTCCTTGGGCGTCGCGGCCGGCGCGAGGATGCCGGTCAAGGTATAGGCCTCCTGCCCGTTGATCCCCGCCTCCGCCATCGTCGGCACCTCGGGCAGCGCCGACGAGCGCTTCTCCGCCGTCACTGCAAGCGCGCGCAGCTTGCCCTCCTTGATCTGTGGGGCTGCCGGGGGCAGGGCCGAGAACGCCACCGGCGTGTGGCCCCCGAGCGTCGATTGGATAGCGGGGCCTGCGCCGGTGAACTGGACCGTGGGGAGGTCGAGATCGAAGGCGAGCCGGAAGATCTCGCCGGACAGGTGAGGCGTGCTGCCGGCGCCGGGGGCGGCGAAGCTGTACTTGCCCGGGTTGGCCTTGATGACCTCGATCAGTTCCTTCATCGACTTGGCTGGCACCGAGGGATGCACGGTCATGACGTTCGGCGACACCGCGACGATGGTGATCGGCGCAAAATCCTTCACCGGATCGTAGGGCACTTTGGCGAACAAGCTCGGGTTGACCACGAACCCGGTGCTGACGACCAGCACCGTGTAGCCGTCGGCGGGCGAGGTTGCCACCATTCCGGTCGCCGTGTTGCTGCCGGCGCCCGGCTGGTTGACGACGTAGAACTGCTTGCCCAGGCTGGCCGAGAGCTTGTCTGCCACGATGCGGGCGATGACATCGGTCGGGCCACCGGGCGCAAATCCCACGATCACGCGTACGGGCTTGTCGGGGTAGGCTTGCGCGGCAATTGCGCTGGCAAATACGAAAGGCGCGCACGCAACGGCGATGAGCCGAACAATTGCTTTCAAGGCGTCCTCCACGGCGTTTATATTTTCGGCCATACTAGCCATCACATGCGACGTCGCCAACAGCCGCCGCCGTCCAACGCGCGCAACCAAGGGAAGAACGCTGCAATGACCAGCCGCAAGTTGAACCGCCAGGACCTCAGCGATGCTGCCGAGAAGTACAAGAACTGGGGCAAATGGGGTCCGAACGACGAGATCGGCACGCTCAACTACACACAGCCCGAAGACATCGTCGCTGCGGCCAGGCTGGTGAAGAAGGGCAAAGTGATCTCGCTGGCGCTGAACTATGACGAGAAAGGCCCGCAGGGCGCCAAGACGACCTACCCGACCCTGGGGCGCATCAACCCGCTGCACGTCATGCTGCGCACCGGCACCGACGCCTATTCCGGCGTCCTCGACAAGCGCGGCATTCGCGCGGCGGACGACATGGTGGTGCTGCCCCTGCAAAGCGGCACGCAATGGGACGGGCTCGGTCACGTGTTCTACGAGAACTACATGTGGAACGGCTACGACTGCCGCGAGGTCACATCCTTCGGCGCGCAGAAGTGCGGCATCGAGAAGACCAAGAACAAGATGGTCGGCCGCGGCGTGTTCCTCGACGTGGCGCGCACCAAGGGCGTGGAGTGGCTCGAGGACGGCTACGCCATCACCTGCGACGACCTCGATCAGACGGCAAAGAAGCAAGGCGTCGACTTCAAGCGCGGCGACTATATCGTCGTGCGCACCGGCCAGCTCGAACGCTGCCTGAAGCAGGAAAGCTGGGACGGCTATCCCGGCGGCAATGCACCCGGCATGGCGTTCGAGACCTTGGAGTTCGTGCAGCGCACCCAGCTTGCGGCGCTTGCCACCGACACCTGGGGCGCCGAGGTGCGGCCCAATGAGACCGAGCCCGGCATCAACCAGCCCTGGCACTGGATCACGATCCCGATCATGGGCATGACCATGGGCGAGATCTTCAACGTCAAGGAATTGGCCGAGGACTGCGCTGCGGACGGAGTGTACGAATACTTGTTCGTAGCGCCCGCTATCCCCATTACCGGAGCCGTGGGCTCACCCGTGAACCCGCTGGCCATCAAGTGAGCCTCCTTGATACCCTCGCATCCCTGTTCGTGAAGACGCCCCGCGGCGGGTACGCTCCGCCGCGCCGACAAGGAATCTCAGCCATGGACACCAAGCAGTATCCGGTCAACAGGACCGAGGCGGAGTGGCGCAAGCTGCTCACCCCGGAGCAATATCAGGTCATGCGGCAGCATGGCACCGAGGCCCCCGGGAGCTGTGCGCTCAACTTCGAGAAGCGCGCCGGTACCTTCACGTGCGCGGGATGTGATCAAACGCTGTTCGTCTCGCACAAGAAGTTCGAGAGCGGCACGGGCTGGCCGAGCTTCAACGACCCCGAGGCGGGCGCAGTGGAGGCGACCGAAGACCGAAGCTACGGCATGGTACGAACGGAAGTGCATTGCAGCCGGTGCGGGAGCCATCTGGGTCATGTCTTTGACGATGGGCCGCCGCCGACCGGCCAGCGCTACTGCATCAACGGCGTCGCCATGAACTTCAAGCCGGAGTGAGGGCTTGACGCGGGCGGAACTTTTTGACGACAGCGAAGCAAGCAAACTGGGTAGGAAGCGATGAAACCGACCATTCTGACGTGCGCCGTCACCGGCACATTCCCGACGCGCGCGCACAATCCCGCGCTTCCCGTCACACCCGAGGAGATCGCCAACGCCTGCATCGGCGCCGCGAAAGCCGGCGCCGCCATCTGCCACATCCATGTGCGCGAGCCCGACACCGGCAAACCCAGCATGAAGCTCGAATACTATCGTGAGGTGGTGCAGCGCATCCGGCGCAGCGACACCGACCTCATCATCAATCTGACGGCGGGCCCCGGCGGCCGCTTCATCCCCAGCGACGACGAGCCGGCCAAGGCCGGGCCGGGCACGATGCTGACCACGCCGGAGATTCGCACCGAGCACGTGGTCGAGCTGAAGCCGGAGATCTGTACGCTCGATCTCAACACGCAGTGGTTCGGCGGCGGTGCCGTGATCAACTCGCCGCGCAGCATCAAGATCATGGCCGAGCGCATGTACGCGGCGGGCTCGCTGCCGGAACTCGAGATCTTCAACACCGGCGACATGGTGCTGGCACACGATTTGATTGCCGACGGCACGCTGAAGACACCGGCCCTGTTCCAGATCGTCACCGGTATCAAGTACGGCCTGCCCTCCACCCCGGAGACCATGAGCCTGATGAAGTCCATGCTGCCGCCGGGCAGCGAGTGGGCCGCCTTCGGTGCCGGCCGGCATTCCTTCACGATGCTGGCGCAGGCCTACATCCTGGGCGGCCACTGCCGCATCGGCATGGAAGACACGGTACACCTCGCCAAGGGCACGCCGACGCCCAGCAACGCGGCGCTGGTGGAGAAATCCGTCCGTATCCTCGAAGCCCTCGGCGCCAAGATCGCTACCGTCGCCGAGGCGCGCCAGATCCTGGGGCTGAAGCCGCAAAAGAAATAGCGAGAAGATCCATGCTGGCACGACTCGGGATTGCTGTCTTCTGCACTCTCATGGGAATGTCCGCGGTCTTGGCTCAGGAGCCAAAAAAGCTGCGAGTCAACGTCTTTGCAGGCGTGCAGAATCTCCCCATCTTCGCGGGACAGGCCAAGGGAATTTTTGCTCGCCGCGGCTTCGACATCGAGCTGCAGTTCACGCCCAATTCGGGTGCGCAGCGCGAGGGGCTGACCAACGGCGCCTTCGAGATCGCGCACGCGGGCGTCGACAACTCGGTAGCCCTGGCGGATACCGGCGCCGCCTCGATCATTGTCATGGGCGGCGACAGCAGCATGCAGGAGCTGTTCGCTCAGCCCGACGTCAAAACGATCGCCGACCTCAAGGGCCGTACCGTCATAGTTGATGCGCCAAACACGGCCTATGCGCTGGTTGTCAAGAAGGCGCTGCTGAACGAAGGATTGCGCGACGGGCAGGACTACACCGTGAAAGCGACGGGCGGCACATTCGTGCGGCTCGGCCTCATGAAAGAGAACAAAGAGCACGCTGCAAGCATGCTGAACCCGCCCTTTTCCATCACGGCGGTGCGCGAGGGTTTCCCGAGCCTCGGCATGGCGGTGAAGCTCGTCGGCCCCTACCAGGGTACCGGCTGCTGGGTGTTGAAGAGCTGGGCTGAGGCCAACGCGCCGACGCTGGAGCGGTATCTCGCGGCCTACATAGAATCGCTGCGCTGGGCGCTCGACCGCGGCAACCGTGCCGAGGCGGCAGCGCTTCTGGCCGAACGCCTCAAGATACCGTTCGACGTCGCCGAGGCGACCTACGACCGTGCGGCCGATCCCGTGAATGGCCTGGCGCCAGATGCCCGCTTTGATATGGATGGCTTCCGCAACGTGCTGGCCCTACGTGCCGAGATCGAGGGCAAGTGGGGCGGCAAGCCGCCCAACCCTGCCAAATACGTCGACCTTTCCTATTACGAGCGAGCCCAGGCGTTGGTGGGCCGGTGATCGGCTCTAGCCTTTGCCCTCGCCGCCAGAGGTCTTGTTAGCCACGTCCGGGCAGGTAGGTGAACGCGCCGCCCTTTTCGCTCACCCGCCCGATGTGCGGCCCGGCGAAATGCTGCGGATAGACGAGGCTGCCCTTGCCGGCGGCGTGCTCCAGCACCATGCGCCGGGTACGCCGCGCCTGCTCGGGGTCGGAGCAAAAGGCGCTGCTCCAGAGCGGGTGATAGATCTGGATCGGGTTGTGCATGATGTCGCCGATGAACAGCGCTTCGGTGCCCTTCGACTGCAGCGTGATCAGCACGTGGCCTGGCGAATGCCCCGGCGCGGGCGAAATCGTGATGTCGTCGCCCAGCTTGTGCGTGCCGTCCACCGTCATGTCCTGCCTGGCTTCCAGAATCGGCAGCACGCTGTCGTTGAACACGCGCGCGTGCGCTTCGATCTTGCCGCCGGCGCCGCGGGTGGGATCGAAATAGTCGCGGTCGGTCTTTGAGAAGACGTACTTGGCGTTGGGGAAGGTCGGCACCCAGCGGCCGTTGTCGAGCCGCGTATTCCAGCCGACGTGATCGACGTGCAGATGCGTGCAGAGCACGTAGTCGATGTCCTCCACCTTCAGGCCTGCCTTGGCGAAGTTCTCCATGTAGGGCCGGTTGAGCATATGGAAGCGCGGCTGGCCGGGGCGCTCCTTGTGGTTGCCGACGCAGGTGTCGATCAGGATCGTGTGGTGGCGGGTCTTGAGCACCCAGCTGTGGATGCTGGAGATCAGCTTGTCCTGCTGGGGATCATAGTAGGTCGGCGCCAGCCAGGGCAGGTGCGGTGCCACGGCTTCCGGTGTCCAGTCGGGCAACAGCACGCTGGGCGCAAAACCTGGCCCGAGGCTTTCCTCGACCCGCAGAATCTCGATCTCACCCACGTTGAACATGGCGTTTCCCTTTCCCCGTTGACCGACTGTTTGCCGGCCCTGTCAGCTCGGCGGCGCGACGGACAAACCGCGCACCTTGTGCGTTTCGATGAGGCGCCCGACGAGCCCCGATGCCTTGGCCCGTTCGACGAAATCGCGCAGGAAGGCGGCGCCGGCCGTGTTCTTACGTGCCGTACCGACCGCCTGCTGCACCGCCATGAATTTTCCGTCGAGAATGCGCGCACCCGGGATTTTCTCGACATCCGACAGCAGCCCAGGCCGCAAGCCGGCGAGGGCCTCCAGCTTGTCGCGGACGAACTGTTCGCTGGCGCTGGCGAGCGTGTCGGATCGCACCAGCTCTGCGTTCTTGATATTGCGGTCGAGCCAGAGCCCGTAGGCCGCCCGGCCCGTCACGGCGATGCGCACGCCGGCCTTGTCGACGTCTGCGATCGATTGCAACGGCGAGCCTGCCGGCACCAGGTAAGTCGCTTCGATCTCGACGTAGGCGGGGGAGAACGCGATCTTTTCGGCGCGCTGCGGTTCGGCGCCGATCAGGCCGATGTCCCACGCGCTGGCATCGGCCGCGTCCGCGAGTTCGCCCGGTGACTTGAACGTCACGTACTTCACCGGCACGCCCAGCCGTTTTGCGATCTCGCCGGCCATGTCGGGCGCGACCCCCACGGGGTCGCCAGCCTCGCTTTTTCCCGTCACCAGCAGGAAATTCGACAGATTGATGCCGGCACGAAGCACGCCGGTCGGTGCAAGCTCCGCAATGACTTGTTGTGACACGCGTTGAGACTCCGGCTGGGATTGTGCAGAGAGGTTGGAAGTAAGGGTAACGGCGAGGCAGGCGGCCATGGTGTCGCGCGTCTCCTTGTGCCCGCCCTCGGGTTTTCTTTCAGCTTATCCCTTCGCCGCCTGGACGCAAACAAACTGCGCCCGATGCATGGGTGGCGTGCATGTCCGGGTCGGCGCGGCCGTGCTATCACGATGAAAAAGGGGACAGTAGGGGAGGAGCGAAATGGCCGTGGCAGCGCGACCCGAAGACGACGCCGGTCTGGCGGGCAAGGTAGCCATCATTGCCGGTGGCGGAGCGGCGGGTGACGGCATAGGCAACGGCCGGGCGGCTGCAATCCTGCTGGCGCGCGCTGGCACAAGCCTGTTCGTGGTCGATCGCGAACTGGCGCTGGCGCAACGAACTGTTGCCATGATAACGGCCGAAGGCGGAACGGCTGCCGCCCATCAGGCCGATCTCACGGACAATGCGCAATGTGAGGCCATGGTGTCGGCGGCCCTCGATCGATTCGGCCGCGTGGATTTCTTGGACAATAACGTCGGCATCGGCAGCCGGGGGTCGGTGGTGGAGGAATCGCCTGAGGCGTGGCGGCGGGTGATGCAGGTCAATGTCGAGACTATGTTTCTCACCGCCAAATATGCCATCCCGGCGATGATCAAGACCGCCGGCCGCGGCGCCATCGTCAACATCTCGTCGATCTCGGCGCTGCGTCCGCGCGGGCTCACGGCCTATACGACGTCGAAGGGTGCAGTGATCGCCCTGACGCGCGCCATGGCCGTCGACCACGCCGCCGACGGCATTCGCGTCAACTGCATCGCGCCGGGGCCTGTCTACACGCCCATGGTTTACGCGCGCGGCATGAGTGAGGGGGCACGCGAGCAGCGGCGCCGAGCGTCGGCGCTGGGAATCGAAGGCACCGGCTGGGATGTCGGCCATGCGGTGCGTTTCCTACTGTCGGATCACGCGCGTTACATCACCGGCCAGACGCTCGTCGTGGACGGTGGCGTCACGCTGCAGGCGCCGGCGCGGGACACTCAATCGCACTGAAACGGAGGATATGATGGCGCGCGTACCCTATCTCGATCTGAAGGATCTCCCGCCAGAGCATCAGGATCTGCTGGCGCGCAGGGCCAACATCTATCGGGCGCTTGCCCATAGCCCCAACGGCCTACGCGCGTTCAGCACGCTCGGCGGGTTCATCAGATTCAAGAGCAAGCTGGACCCGCGGCTGCGCGAGCTGGCAATCCTGATGGTCGGCTATCTGACCCGAGCGCCCTACGAGTGGTCGCATCACATCGAGATCGGCAAGAAGTTCGGGGTGTCCGATGACGACATCCGCGCCTTGATGGACGAGGCGGAAGGCCGTCCGAATCCGCTCGAACCGCTGGCTAAAGCCGTCCTGGCGGCAGCCCGCGAGATGACCGAGGATCTCGTCATATCGGATGCGACTTTTGCCGAACTGCGGACCGAACTCGACAACGAATGCATTGTCGATCTGTCCCTGACCATCGGTTTCTACAATGGTGTCGTGCGCGTACTGGCTAGCTTGGACATCGATGTTGAGGATAGCTACAAGGCCTACCTCGACCAGTTTCCGCTGCCCAAAGGATGACCCGACCAATGAGCGATGCCCCCAAGACGCCGGTTCCGGCCCGTCCGGCTTCAACGGTGGTCATCCTCCGCGATGGCGCCGGCGGCATCGAGGTGTTCATGGTGGTGCGCCATCACCAGATCGACTTCGCCTCCGGCGCCCTGGTGTTTCCCGGCGGCAAAGTGGACGCGGAAGATTCGGACGCCGCCTGGGGCAAGCTGGCCCCGAACGCGCCAAACGCACCGGACCGCTCGTTCTTTGTCGCGGCCGGCCGCGAAACCTTCGAAGAAGCAGGGCTCATGCTGGCGCGGCGCCGCGGCACCAACGAGATCGTCGACGCCGACGCGGCGCACAACTTGGTAGAGACCTACCGAGCGGCGCTGCTCAAAGGCGAAACCACGTTCGTCGACATCGTGCGCAAGGAAAACCTGGCGCTGGCCGCGGACCTGATGGTGCCGTTCGCCCACTGGATCACGCCGGAAGTCGTACCGAAACGCTTCGACACGCACTTCTTCCTGATCGCCGCGCCTGTGGTGCAGCTCGGCGCCCACGACGGCGGCGAGTCCGTAGAAGGCTTGTGGATCACGCCGCAGCAGGCCCTGAGCGAGGCCAAGGCGGGCACGCGCACCCTGGTGTTTGCCACCCGCATGAACTTGGAGAAGCTCGCACGCTACCGCACGGTGGCCGAGGCGGTGGAGATCACACGTTCACGCCCGGTTGTGACGGTCATGCCGAAAGCAATGAAAACGCCGGAAGGCCGCAAGCTGCAAATCCCTGCCGAAGCCGACTATGGCGTGACCGAGGTGTTCGTCGAGGAAGGATCGCGTTTCGGGACCGCTGCGCACAAAGGTTGAGGCGATCACACCGTCGTCGTCTTGATATCGACGAACTTGATCTCGGGATTGCGGTCGGCCACCCATGACAGGTTGAAGGCCGAGGTGGCGAGGAACACCTGCGCGCCGTCGAGATCGGTGGCCACGGCCGACCGGTTCTTCTCGACAAAGCGCGACAGCGCTGCCGGGTCGTCGGATACGATCCAGCGCACCGTATCGCACGGCGCCGGGTCGAATCCTGTCTGCAGGCCGTATTCGTGCTTCAGACGGTCGGCCAGCACATCGAGCTGCAAGGACGCCGATGACGCCGACGATCGGCTGCGTGCCGTCGACCGGGTTGAAAAGCTGCACCACGCCCTCCTCGGCCATCTCGCGCAGCGCCTCACGCAGCTTCTTGGCGCGGATCGCATCTTCCAGCCGGATGCGGCGCAGGATTTCCGGCGCGAAGCTCGGGATGCCGAGGAAGGTGATGTCCTCGCCCTCGGTCACCGCGTCGCCGATCCGCAGCGCGCCGCGATTGGGGATGCCCACCACGTCGCCGGCATAGGCCTCCTCCGCCAGCGAGCGGTCCTGGGCGAAGAAGAACTGCGGCGCAGCCAGCGCCATGGTTTTTTCGGTGCGCACGACCTTCACTTTCATGCCGCGCGTCAGCTTGCCCGAGCACACGCGCATGAAGGCGATGCGGTCGCGATGGTTGGGGTCCATGTTCGCCTGGATCTTGAAGACGATGCCGGTCATCGCCTTCTCGGTGGCTTCGACCGTGCGTGTGGCCGCCTTTTGATTGCGCGGCGGCGGCGCGTGCGCAATCAGCGCCTCCAGGATGTCGCGCACGCCGAAGTTCTTGAGCGCGCTGCCGAAGTAGACGGGCGTGAGCGTGCCGTCGCGGAACTTGGCGAGATCGAACTTGCCACAGGCGGTCTCAACCAGCGCGATCTCGTCGCGCCAGGCGGCAGCGGCACCATCCGCATCCAGCAGCTTGTCGAATATGGGGTCGTCCGGGCCGGATACGGGCTGCCCTTCCGGCTCCTGTTCTACCTGACGGATACGCGGCTGGGAGAGATCGTAAGTGCCCTTGAAATCGCGTCCGCTGGCCGACCGGCCAGACCATGGGCGCCGTCTGCAGCGCCAGCGTGTGCTCGATCTCGTCGAGCAGCTCCAGCGGCTCGCGGCTCTCGCGATCCATCTTGTTGATGAAGGTGATGATGGGGATGTCGCGCAGGCGGCAGATCTCGAACAGCTTGCGCGTGCGCGCCTCGATACCGCGCGCGGCGTCGATCACCATGATCGCGGAGTCGACCGCCGTCAGCGTGCGATAGGTGTGGTCGGAGAAGTCCTCGTGGCCCGGCGTGTCCAGCAGGTTGAACACCGCCCCGCCGTACTCGAACGTCATCACCGAGGTGACGACCGAAATGCCACGCGCCTTCTCGATGGCCATCCAGTCCGAGCGGGTGTTGCGCCCATCGCGCTTGGCCTTGACCTGACCGGCGAGCTGGATGGCGCCGCCGAACAGCAGCAGTTTCTCGGTCAGCGTGGTTTTGCCGGCGTCAGGATGCGAGATGATGGCAAACGTGCGCCGGCGCGCGATCTGTTGGGCAAGCGGGCTCGCTGCCGCTTTCGGGGGCGTGCTGGGTTGCGATGCCAGCCCTTCGGCCACTGTGCTGTCGTTCATCGTTCGCTCTCGGCTGCGGCGGGCGCTTCTATAGCACCGTTCCGGATCTGGCGCGCAACCGCCGAAATATGGGTGCTGATAGCCGGTGATGCCACTGAGCCCGGGGAAAAACCCGTCATCCCGGCCAAGCGGGCGCGCTGGAAGCACGATCGCAGGTGAGCCGGGATCCAGCCGCACGCGCGGTGTTCACATCTGGATCCCCGATAGCCTCCGCCAAGGCGTCGGCTTCGGGGATGACGGGTGGAACCTATTTGCGTTCCTGCGCCCGCCGCATGGCTGCGGCGAAGGCACTTTCGGCAGGCGGTTCGGAGGAATGCGGCGGTGGAGGTGCGCTGCTACGCGATCCCGAAGACGGCGCGGCTGCCCGCTCCGACCCGCGCTGGGTGCGGTCGATGGCGCCTGACTTCATAGTCAGGGCAATGCGCTTGCGGGCAACGTCGACCTCTTTCACGCGTACCTTGACCACATCGCCGGCCTTCACGATCTCGCGCGGGTCCTTGACGAAGGTGTCGGCCAGCTCAGAGATATGTACCAGCCCATCCTGATGCACGCCCACGTCCACGAAGGCGCCGAACGCGGCCACGTTGGTGACGACGCCTTCGAGCTGCATGCCGGGCTTCAGATCGGTGATCTTCTCGATGCCGTCCTGGAAGGTGGCGGTCTTGAATTCGGGGCGCGGATCGCGGCCGGGCTTCTCCAACTCGGCGATGATGTCGGTGACGGTCGGGATGCCGAAGGTATCGTCGGCGAACTGCGCCGGCTTCAGCGACTTCAGGAACGCCTTGTCGCCGATGATGGATTTCAACGGGCGGTTGGTAGCCGCGGAAATTTTCTCGACTATGGGATAGGCTTCCGGGTGCACGGCCGAGGCATCGAGCGGGTTCTTCCCGTTCATGATGCGCAGGAATCCCGCCGCCTGTTCGAAGGCTTTGGGTCCGAGCCGCGGCACCTTCTTCAACGCGGTGCGGGTCTTGAAGGCGCCGTTCTCGTCGCGGAAAGCGACGATATTGGCTGCCAGCGTCTGATTGAGACCCGAGACACGCGCCAGCAGCGGAGCGGATGCCGTGTTGACGTCGACGCCGACCGAGTTGACGCAATCCTCCACCACGGCGGCGAGCGATTTGGCGAGGCCGCCTTGATCGACATCGTGCTGGTACTGGCCGACACCGATGGCCTTGGGCTCGATCTTCACGAGTTCCGCAAGAGGATCCTGGAGACGGCGCGCGATGGAGACGGCGCCGCGCAAGGTCACGTCGAGCTCCGGGAACTCCTTGGCCGCCAGCTCGGAGGCGGAATAGACCGAGGCCCCGGCTTCCGACACCATCACCTTGGTCACTTTGAGGTTAGGCATCTTGGTCATCAGCTCGGCGACCATCTTGTCGGTCTCACGGCTGGCGGTGCCGTTGCCGATGCTGATGAGATCGACCTTGTGCTTCATGCACAGCGCGGCCAGTGCCGCGAGTGATCCCGCCCAGTCGTTGCGGGGCTCGTGCGGGTAGATCGTGGTAGTGTCGACGACCTTGCCGGTCTGGTCCACCACGGCGACCTTAACGCCGCTGCGAAAACCCGGATCGAGCCCCATGGTGGCGCGAGGGCCGGCCGGCGCGGCAAGCAGCAGGTCCTTCAGGTTCTTGGAGAACACCGAGATGGCCTCGGTGTCGGCGCGCTCCTTGAGCCGGGCGAGCAGGTCCGCATCCAGCGCGCTGGCCATCCGTGCCTTCCATGCCAGCCTAGCCGTTTCGATCAGCCATTTGTCGGCGGGCCGGCCGCGGTCGGCGATGCCGAACGCCACCATGATCTTGCCTTCGGCGGGATGCGGCTTGCCGTCCTCGTGCGGCACGTCGAGATCGAGGTCAAGCACGCCTTCGTTGCGGCCGCGCAGCATGGCCAGTGCGCGATGGGAGGGAATTTCCCTGACCTTTTGGCCGAAGTCGAAATAGTCGGAGAACTTGGCGCCGTCCTCGGTCTTGTTCTTGGTGACCTTGGAGGCGAGCACGCCCTCGCCCCATTCCCACTCGCGCAGGGTACCGACCAGGGTCGGCTCCTCGGCCATGCGTTCGATCAGGATATGGCGGGCGCCGTCGAGCGCGGCTTTCACATCGCCGACGCCTTTTTCCGCATCGATGAATTTAGCCGCTTCGGTATCGGGCAGCAGGGCGGGGTTCTTGAGAATGGCGTCGGCGAGCGGCTCGAGACCGGCCTCGCGCGCGATCTGCGCCTTGGTGCGGCGCTTGGGCCGATAGGGAGCGTAAAGATCCTCGAGCTCGACCTTGGTTTCCGCGCCATTGATCGAGCGGGCCAGCTCCGGCGTCATCTTGCCTTGTTCCTCGATGCTCTTGAGCACCGTGACGCGGCGGTCTTCCAGCTCGCGCAGGTAGCCGAGGCGCTCTTCCAGCTTGCGCAGCTGCGTATCGTCGAGGCCGCCGGTCTTCTCCTTGCGGTAGCGCGCGATGAACGGAACCGTGGCGCCTTCCGCCAGCAATTCCACGGTCGCGGCAACCTGTGCGATGCCGACACCCAGCTCCGTCGCGATGCGCTGATTGATTCGGTCCTGCATGTGGCCTCTCGCGATTGCGCCTGTGCGACGCGCGTTTCATCCCCGATTCCGCCCCGCATTGGAAGGCTTGCCTTCCCGATGCGGCGACCTGATGGTACTGTGCGAGGCTGGAAACGTGCTGAACTTCCGGCCTTCTGTACGAGAGCGAACCACATGTTCTTTGCCAAGCGCCGGAGCGCTCTCCGCGTGACCGAGAAGATGGGACTCGATCCCAAATCGCCCGAGGCGACACAGCTAGTCGAGATGATCATTGCGGGCGTCAAGCAGTTCTCGGTTATGTTCCCCAATTTGCCTGGCACAGTCTCGGAACTTGAGAAGGCCCTCTGGGCAGCAGCCGCCCTCACAGACAACGCTACGGCCTACGCAAGGCTTGAACGCGAACTTGGCGCCTCTGGGAACCAGGTCGATGACCTCATGCTAAAGGTGCGGCGCGCTGGCCGCGTGCTCGCAGTTGAAGAGGGCCTGGATGGTGTAGCGGAAAAGTTCTACGACCGCCTTCGTCCCGTGGGGCAGGTCGCAGGTCGAGGCTAGCTACAACAAGCCAAACCAAGATACCCGAGCGGTTAACATCATCATGAGTGGCCACACAGCTAGCGTTCCGAGTATCCACAGCACAACCCAGTCACCGCCCATACGGTCAAACTGCAAGCTCATCTGGTCCATCGTCGCACGCTTGGTTGCTGCGACTAATGCTCCGGATGCGAAGCTGAACGCCGTCACGATCGCCACTCCTGTGACGTAGACACCGACGGCGTATCGCCATCCCGCGTCGTATCCATATGCAACTGGCCAGACGAACCCGAACACCATTGCAACCATGCCGCTTAGATCAACCAAGAGGCCAGTTCCCTCGCTAGCTCCACGCATCCCAGCGGCTCGCTTCCGAACCCATCGTTGGTTTTCGTATTGGGCTATGAAGAAGAGGCAGAATAGGACCGTCGTCGTGGTCCAGCCTGGCCAATAGTCTCCCATCGAAGCTCCCCAATCCATCCAAGAACGCTCCGACAACACACTACACGACACAAAGCGGCCGATCAGCAATGGCGAACTGATGGCGACGCCCGATCCATGGCAGCCGCTACCTTCGCTGCTTCTCCTGACAAGCCCCCGCTATTGCACGCTTCTGTGTTTTCAGGGACATTGGTGCCCAACGCGTCAGCACACGCATCGCGACTTCATGCCTCGCGTTCGCCAGGCCCAGCGACTCCTAGGCCGCCATGCCAACCAGCCGCGCCTTAATGATGGCTTCGGCCTCCGACACGATGCGCTCCACCAGCTCCTTGCAGGTCGGAATGTCCCGAATGAGGCCCATGCTGGTGCCGGCGGACCAGATGCCATGTTCCAAGTCGCCTGTTTCGTAAACCACGCGGCCCTTCTTGCCGGCAACGTACGGTCCAATCTCATCGATGCCCTTGCCGCCCTGCTCCATCTCGATCGCCTTCTTGGCAACCGAGTTGCCGAACACGCGCGAGGTGTTGCGGAGCGAGCGCAGGATCAGCGCGGTGGACCGCTCGTCGGCGCCGACGATGGCCTCCTTCACCTTCTGATGGATCGGCGCTTCCTTGGTGGCCATGAAGCGCGTGCCCATGTTGATGCCTTCGCAGCCAAGCGCCAGGCATGCGACCAGGCCGCGAGCATCGGCGAGACCACCCGAGGCGATCATCGGGATCTTGATGACGTTCGCCGCGGCAGGCAGCAGCACGAGATTGGGAATGTCGTCCTCGCCGGGATGCCCCGCGCACTCGAAGCCGTCCATGCTGATGGCATCGACACCGATGCGCTCCGCGGTGATGCCATGGCGCACCGACGTGCATTTATGGATGACTTTGACGCCGGCGGCCTTGAACTTCGGCAGGAACCCCTTGGGATTGTTGCCTGCAGTTTCCACTATCTTGATGCCCGAGGAGATGGTGGCGTCGATGTATTCGTCATAGGGCCGCGGCACCAGCGTCGGCAGGATCGTCAGGTTCACACCGAACGGTTTGTCGGTCATCTCACGGCAACGCGCGATCTCTTTCACGAGGTCCTCGGGTGTCGGCTGCGTCAGCGCCGTGAGGAAGCCGAGCGCCCCCGCGTTGGCCACAGCCGAGGTCAGCTCGGCGCGACCGACCCACTGCATGCCGCCCTGCACGATCGGGTGCTGCACCCCGAACATTTCCGTGAATCGCGTGCGGATCATTGCGCCTTGTCCTATGCTCAGGCTGGCCCGGACCGGGAACATACGGGCTCAAAAGCGGAAAGGCGAGGGCAGCCGGGCATCGGCGGAGGCCGTGCGCCACAGGCCAGGGGAGACAAGTCATGAGCGAACAGCCGCAAGTTCTGTATGCCGCCAAGGATCGCGTCGCGACCATCACGCTCAACCGGCCCGACAAGCTCAATGCCTACACGGCGGTGATGTCCGGCGAACTGCGCGAGGCGTTTGCCAAGGCCGAGGCAGACGAGACCGTGCGTGTCATTGTGCTCACCGGTGCAGGGCGCGGCTTCTGCGCAGGCGCCGACATGGCGCGGCTGTCGTCGGCGGCCGCCGGCAAGACCAACCTCAAGAACGAAGGCGACTGGCCGACCGAAGGGCTTGCCGCCAACTTTGCGCAACGCTGCAGCTATATTCTGGCGGTCAAGAAGCCAATCATTGCCGGCATCAACGGGGCCGTGGCCGGCATCGGCCTGGTGCTCACGCTCTATTGTGATATCCGCTACATGGCGGCCGGCGCCAAGCTCACCACCTCGTTTGCGCGGCGCGGCCTGATCGCCGAGCACGGCATCTCCTGGATGCTGCCGCGGCTGATCGGTCCGATGAACGCCATGGATCTCCTGCTGTCGGCGCGTACCGTGCAGGCCGAGGAGGCTGCCGCGCTCGGACTGGTGCGGGTGCTGCCGGCCGAAGGCTTCGCAGAGGCCGTGCAGGCGCGCGCCGCCGAGATCGCCAACCTATCGTCGCCGCGGTCTACCCGCATCATCAAGAAGCAGGTGTACGAGGCGCTGTTCCAGTCGCTGGCGGAGGCCACCGCTGTCGCCAATCACGAACAGGAGATCTGCCGCGACACTGAAGACTTCCGCGAGGGCGTGGCGCACTACGTCGAGAAGCGCGCGCCGAAGTTCACGGGGCACTAAGGTTTGGCGCGGAACAAGACGTCTACTACTCCGAGAACGCCATCATCAAGGCGCTGCCGAAAGTGATCGAAGCCGTAAGCAACGGTGACCTGAAGACCGCTCTGAAGGACCACCTCGCCGAAACCAAGGGGCAGATCAAAACGCTGGAAGCGGTGTTCAAATCCATTGGCAAGAAGGCGTCAGGCGAGAAGTGCGACGCCATCGAAGGTCTCATCAAGGAGACCGAGGGCATAATCGAGGAGGGCAAGGGTGCGGTGGCCAAGAATGCCGCCCTCATCGGCGCCTGCCAGGCCGTGGAGCACTACGAGATCGCACGCTACGGCACGCTGCGGGAGTGGGCCAAGGCGCTGGGCGAGGATGAAGCGCACGACCTCCTGTCGGGCATCCTCGATCAGGAGAAGGCGGCAAACCACAAACTCACCCACATCGCCATCACCACCATCAACAAGCCGGCCAAGTAGTTCGCTGCGGCTTTCCCCAATGCCGGCGGGACCAGGGCTATGGCCTCACCGCGCGACCCCCGATGAAAATCGGGGCGTCACGTGCCAGTGCTGCGCATGGATTAGGCAAAGAGCCCTTCTGCATCGCGCATTGCCACGGCCGGCTCCGCACGTTCGCAAAAGCTCGACGCGCGCCGGAAAAGGTCTACGGTCTAGGGAAGCTGCATTACGCGAGCCGCAAAGCCCGCGCCAGGCACGCGGGCGCCGATGGGGCGAACGGCGAGCGCGGAGAACGCCATGAAGCTCAAGGTCGGCTACGAACTGCAGTACGAGTTCCCCCAGCCCACGCCCGTGATCCTGATGCTGAGCATCCACTACACGCGTGTCTCGGATCTCGAGCGACCGGATCACATTGTCATTGCGCCGTCGGTGCCGATCTCCGGGTACCGGGATGGTTTCGGCAACTGGTGCAGCCGGATTCTGGCACCGGCTGGGGCGATGCGAATTTCGACCGACACGGTCATCGCTGATACCGGGCTGCCTGACAGTACAGCGCCGAATGCGTCGCAGGTTCCGGTCCAGGACCTTCCGGAGGAGGCAATCGTATTCCTCCTGGCCAGCCGCTACTGCGACAGCGATCGTTTGCTCGATGTGGCATGGACCCACTTTGGACACACCCAGCCCGGCTGGGCGCGCGTACAGGCTATCTGCGATTTCGTGCATGCGCGCATCATCTTCAACTACCAGCACGCGCGGCCTACGCGCACAGCCTCGGAAGCCTACGAGGAGCAGCGCGGCGTGTGCCGCGACTACGCCCATCTCGCCATCGCCTTCTGCCGCGCCTTGAACATCCCCGCGCGCTACTGCACGGGGTACCTCAGCGACATCGGCACGCCGCTGCCCTATCCGCCGGGCGATTTCGCAGCCTGGTTCGAAGCCTATCTCGGCGGTCAGTGGCACATGTTCGATCCGAGGAACAACGTGCCGCGGATCGGCAGGGTGCTGCTGGCGCGAGGCCGCGATGCCGCCGACGTTGCCATCACCACGACGTTCGGGCCGAATACGTTGCACAGCTTTCGGGTCTGGACCGACGAGGTCAGCAGCGCATGAGGCGGTCGAGGCTATCCGGGATGACGGGTGTAAGTGCGCGTTGACTCCATCTCCCGTTGCTTCGATCATCGCGCGGTCCGCCGACCTCCCCCAGGAGCAACCATGCATCCCCGCGAACGCCTTGCATTCCAGCCCATCGACAAACGTCCCCCACTGAAATTTCCAGACGGCATCCGCCTCGTCGTGTGGCCGGTGTTCTCGCTGGAGGACTGGGACCTGTCGCGGCCCATGGCGCGCACGGTGATCTCCCCGCCACAAGGGGTGCCGCAGATCCCCGACCTGCCAAACTGGAGCTGGCACGAGTACGGCATGCGCGTCGCCTTCTGGCGCCTGCGCGCCATGCTCGAGCGCGTCGGCGCCAAGCCGACGGTCGCCATCAATGCCAAGATCTGCGAGACTTATGCGCCCGTCGTGCAGGCCTGCATCGACAGCGGCTGGGAGCTCAATGCGCACAGCTACGAGCAGATCCCCATGCACAAGCTGGAGGATCAGCGCACGATCATCGACAAGACCATGCGCGTGATCGAGAAGTTCTCCGGCAGGCGCCCGCGCGGCTGGTTCGGGCCTGGGCTCACGCAGACGCTCGATACGGTCGACCATCTGGCCGAGGCGGGCGTCGAATACATCGGCGACTATGTGCTGGACGACGATCCCGTCACGCTGAAAACAAAGCACGGAGACATTGTGGCGCTGCCCTACACCTTCGAGGTGCACGACATCGTCATGATGAACCTGCAGCATCATGACTCGGGGGAATTCCACACCCGGGCCATGGATCACTTCAACTGCCTGTATGCGGAGTTCGACCGGGCGGGCGAAGATCATGGCCATCTCGTGCCACCCGTATCTGTCGGGCGTGCCGCACCGCATCGCCCACGTCGAACGCACGTTTACCGACATCCTCGGCCACGACGGCGTCGTCGCCTGGACCGGCGAGCAAATTCTCGACTGGTACAAGACGCAGGCCAAAAGGTAGAGCACCGCATTCGTAATGCGTGGGTCCGGTGTTCAGATCTGCCACCTGTTCCCTCTCCCCGCAAGCGGGGAGAGGGAGAAGCGACGCTCGCCGGTGAAGGAGAGAAAGCATGCAACGCACCATCGGCATCATCGGGCTCGGCATCATGGGCGGCGCGTTTGCGCGCAACCTGGTTGCCGGCGGCTGGAAGGTGATCGGCTACGACACCGACGCCGCTCGCAGGGCGGAAGCCAAAGCCGTCGGCGTCAAGATCGCCGCCAGCGCCGAAGCCTTGGCCAAGGCGGCGAAGGACATCATCACCAGCCTGCCGACGCCGCGTGCCGTGCTCGCAACCGCCCGCCTGATAGCGAAGGCAAAAGCACCCAAGCGCACCGTCATCGAAGCCAGTACGCTCACGCTGGAGGACAAGACGGCTTTCAAGGACGTCCTGAAGAAGGCCGGGCACATCGTGCTCGATTGCCCGATGTCCGGCACGGGCGCGCAGGCTGCGGTCAAGGATCTCGTCGTCTACGCCAGCGGCGATACGGCTGCGATCAGGCGCCTGGAGCCAGCCTTTCTGGGTTTCGCGCGCAAGGTCTACGACCTCGGCGCCTACGGCAACGGCAGCAAGATGAAGTTCATCGCCAACCATTTGGTCGCGATCCACAACGTCGCCACGGCGGAAGCGATGGTGCTCGCCATGAAGGCCGGCCTCGACCCGCACCAGACCGTGGAGGTCATCGGCTCCGGCGCCGGCACATCGCGGATCTTCGCGCTGCGCGCACCGATGATGGCAGACAACACCTATCTGCCGGCCACCATGCGCTCGACCACGTGGAAGAAGGATCTCACCGTGATCGGCGATTTCGCATCCGGCGTCGGATGTCCCACGCCGCTGTTCGGTCTCGCCACCACGCTGCATATGGCCACTCTAGCCGCCGGCCACGGCGCCGAGGATAGTGCAGCGGTCTGTGCCGTGCTGGAACGGATGGCTGGCCTGAAGCGCTAGCTGTCATCCAGGAATTTTGTGTGCGCGAAGAGGCTCCCTCTCCCCACGCATCGCCGATCTCGTCCACGGGCTCCATCAGCGTGGGGAGAGGGCTGGGGTGAGGGGCGGCCACGAGCGCCAACGTCGGAGCAAGCTGCCGCCCCTCACCCTGACCCTCTCCCCGTAAGGACGGGGAGAGGGAACTGCTCTCTGTTCCGCCTGCGCAATTCTAGACGACAGTCAGGATTTTTTGATCGCAGCGTTGACCGCCGGCAGCACCTTTTCTGCCGTCAGCACCATGGAGCGGCGGCCGAGGTCGCGATCGAGCCAGTCCTTGCCGGCGTAGAGCAGCGTGCCGAAGTCGCCCACCTCCTCGCGGAAGGCCAGCAGCTTTTCCGTCACGCGCTGCGGCGAGCCCCAGATCGCGAGCTTGTCCACAACATAGTCGAGCGTGACGTCGGCGTCGGGCATGTCGCGCTTTTCCTTGAAGGCGTCGGCGCGTCCAGCCATCTTCAGCTTGGTGACGAGGTTGTGGTAGTAGAGGCGATAGGGACTGTTAGGCGCCATCACGTAGTCGCGGGCCTGCTTGTCGCTGTCGGCGACGAAGATGCTGCGCGCCACCCGCCAGTTGGCGGGATCCGCCGTCCGCCCGCCCTTGTTGCAGCCTTCCACGTACTTGGGCCAGTGACTCTTGACCCATGCCGGCATCAGGAAGTTGGCCGTGATCGGGTCCCAGCCGCGCGAGGCCGCCTCCGTCACGCCCTGCGAGAAAGGCGCCACCACCGTAACCACGATGGGTGGATGCGGCTTCTGCAGCGGCTTGGCCAGGATGCCCTGGCCGATGTCGGCCACTAAGGTCCGCTCGGTTGAGACGGTCCAATACTTGCCCTTGATGTTGTAGGGCGCATCGCCGGCCCAGATGGCGAGCACCTGGTTGATGGCCTCCACGAACATCTCGTTGCGGTTGGCGTTGAGGTTGCCGAACACCTCCGCATCCGATAGCAGCCCGCCCGGCGAGATACCGAAGATGAACCGCCCGTCTAGCAGGTGATCCAGCATGGCGATATTCGCCGCCGTGGCCGCGGGATGCGCGTTGGGCATGTTGATGGTGCCGGTGCCGAGCTTGATGCGCTTGGTGGCGTCGACCAGCGTGGCGATGAAGGTGATGCACGAGGTGATGTTTTCGGCCTTGTCGGTGACGTGCTCGCCGACATAGCCTTCCACGAAGCCGAGTTCGTCGGCCAGGATGAAGGCCTCGCGGTCTTCTCTGAGCGACACCCGCCAGTCCTTCTCCAGAGGATGGAGCGGCATGGTGAAGAAGCCGAGTTTCATATCCTCGCCCTCTACTTGATCGCCTGGGGATTGATGGGCGAGCCGGTGCCGCCGGGAATGATGAGCGGCGGGCCGCAGAAGAAGAATTCGTAGACTTTGTCCTTGGCGCAGTCTTCGGCCAGCGCCTTGAGATCGAACATCTCGCCCATGTAGAGGCCCATGGCCGGGATCACCACCCAGTGCCAGGGCTGGTTGACGTCCGTGGTCTCGTTGGGCCGCACCTCCACGCCCCACGTGTCGGAGCAGACGCCGGCCACTTCCTTCTCGTGCAGCCAATAACAGCTTTCGAATTTGAGGCCCGGCGCATCGCCGCCCGCATAGCCGCCCCACTCGCCGCGCTTGTTGCAGGCTTCCATCTGGCCCGTCCGCACCAGCACGAAATCGCCTTTGCGGATGTGCACCTTCTGCGCGGCGGCGCAGGCATCGAGATCGTCGTTGGAGATGCCCTCGCCGTCCTTGAGCGTGTCGACGCCCTTGAAGCGCGCGATGTCGAGCAGCACGCCGCGGCCCACCAGCTTGTCCTTGGCATGCTCGATGCCGAGCTGGGAGAGCCCGTTACTGTCGACGGCGCTGGCGTGGTGCCCGTTGTACATCTTGTCGTGATAGAAGATGTGCCCAAGCGAATCCCAGTGCGTCGCCGCCTGGATCGGCATGTTGAGCGCATCGTCGGCATAGAGCAGCCGCTCCTGCCGGCCGGCCACCGCATCGGTGCCGGTGGCGAGCATGGTGTGGATCGGGTTCCAGCGCTTGCCGAACAGACCGCGCTGCGGCCCTGTATTGCCCAGCGGGATGCCGAGCGCGAAGATGTTGCCGCGCTTGATCAGCTTGCCCGCGGCGATGACATCCTGCGGCGTGATGTGGTTGAGCGTGCCGATCTGGTCGTCCTTGCCCCAGCGCTCCCAGTTGGAGAGGGCCTTGAAGGCCTCGTCCACCGCCTGCTTGGACACCTTAATGTTCCGGCTGCTCGATTTCTTGGCTGTCTTCGGCATTGCCTCCACCCTGTTGCTGCGCGATTCACGCCCGCGTTTGGACGCATCTTGCTCCGGTCACGCGGTGATTGCCAGCGACGATGATTTGGAGTTCCATGACAAGAAGTGATCGTACGTATCATCAGACGCGCTAATCGCGATCATCACCCGAGGAGATGCAGCGATGACCTCCGTGCAGACCGCAGAGAAAGTCTCCGCCGGAGCCAACCCGCGCGCGCACTGGCCCGCCGAGTTGCAGCAGGAGCTGGAGGACAACCGCTTCAGCCCCATTGTGGGCAGCACGCTGGTGTCGGAAACCGACAAGCTGCGCGTCTGGCACCTGCTGATTCCGCCAGGCAAGCGCTGCACGTTCCACCGGCATGTGCTGGATTACTTCTGGACCTGTCACACTCACGGCACGGCCCGCAACATCTTTGAGGACGGCACAATCACGGAAACCGTGCACTACCCGGGCCACACACGGCACATGACCTATGGCCCCGGCGAATATCTGCTGCACAGCGTGGAGAACATCGGCAACACCGAGCTGCTGTTCACCACGGTGGAGTTCCTGCACAGCGCCAACCCGCCTTTGCCTGTGCCGGACGGAGTGCGGCTGAAGGCGCCCGCCTAAACCCCACTTCTCCACACATTCAATCCCCGTGGTGAGCCTGTCGAACCACGGCTTGGTGTGCTCGGCGCGTCCTTCGACAAGCTCAGGACGAGGACGAGCGTGCTGCGCGGTTGTAATCCCGGATACGCGCTTCGCACTCGGACGGTATGACAGCTATCCCTCGCGCATGAAATCCAGCATGGCGGTCTCGGCCAGGACTTGCTCGGGCTGGGCGTGGAACGCAGCGCGTACGCGTTCCTCGTCGTTGTCGAAGCGGTGTTTCAGGTAGGAGCCGAGCCGCCGCGCCTGCCGCACGTAGCGCCGCCCGACACCCAGCCGCTCAGTCTCATAGGCGCGCAGCCCGGCTTCGACCGTCGGGTGCTCATCGAGCGCCGCCGCGACCGCTGCCGCGTCCTGCGCCGCCTTCACAACGCCACCACCGACGTGCGGGCGGATGACGAAGGGTGCATCGCCAACCAGCGCCACGCGGCCAAACACCATCTGCGGGCTTTCCAGGTCGTAGATGGGTTGCAGAAACGGCTGGTCTATCAGACGCATGGCGGCGCGGAACTGGGTGGGCAGCAGGCGTTCGGCCGCATGCCGCATTTCCTTGACGACGTCCCGGGAAACCAGCGGCGGCGGGATCGAGAGCCCGTGCAGCTTGCCCGCATCGTCGGTCAACAGGCGCCGGACCTCCTCGTCCGTTTCGGCAGGCCGGTACCACACGATGTTCCAGCTGCGGTGCCCGGGTCTCAGGTCGTTGCCCGGACCCGCCACCGGATAGCCGAGGAACTGCTCGCCCGGCGGCAGGCAGAAGCTCAACCGCTCAAAAATATCCTGCGTTAGCACCGGCGCCACCACATGCTCGTCGGCCAGTCCACGCCAGGCGACATAGCCGGCGTACTGGGGCAGCGATGCGGGCAGGAATTGCGCGCGCACGGCTGAACGGAACCCGTCGGCGCCGACGAGCAAATCTGCCGTCTGCGATGTGCCGTCGGCAAAGCGGGCCGTCACCGCAGTGTCGGTTTGCGACACGTGCTGCACGTCTTTCCCGAGGTGGCAATGCTTCGCGCCGATAGCCCCCATCAGCATTTCGAATAGGCGGTTCCACGACGTTGCGATCTGCGGCAGGCGCTTGCGCGCGACGATGTTGTCGGCAGCGTCGAGCACCACCCGCCCTTCGATGGCAACGCCGAAATTCTGCGTCGTATCAAGGCCCAGGTCCGTCAAGGCCGACCGCAGCTCGGGGTGCGTCATGATACCGGCCCCGCGGCCGGTGAGCGGCGCCGATGAGCGCTCGTACACCTCCACGTCCCAGCCTCGCCGCCGCAGATAGAGGGCCGAGAACAGCCCGCTCATGGAGCCCCCGATGACCAGTGCGCGGCGTGCTCGCGAATTCATCTGTTCCGGCCAAACCTGATGGTTGGAATGGAAAGCGGGATAGCCAAGCTGACGGGCTTGCTGCACAATACATTACAAAAATAAAAATGCGCGCCGCGGAAGACGCTGCATCTGGGGAGGATTGCCGTGCCCGTCACAAGATCGTCCGAGGCGCCGCACAACCGGCGCGGGCAGCCTGCGGCCGAAAGGTGCAGACAGGCATGAGCATTCCTATGGACCTTCTGCTCAACGCCATTGTGGCGGGCTTGCTGCTGGGCGGATTCTACGCGGCCGTCACGGTCGGCGTGTCGATCGCCTTCGGCATGCTCGACGTCGTCAACATCGCCCACCCGGCCTTCATCATACTCGGCGCCTATATCGCCTACATCATGAACGCCACTTTCGGCATAGATCCCATTCTCTCCGCCATCATCGTGCTGCCCGCGTTCTACCTGTTCGGGCAGGTCATCTACCAAGTCTACTACTGGTCGTTCGAGCGGCGCGGCGAAGAGGCGTTGCGCGGACTCGCTTTCTTCTTCGGGCTCCTATTCATCACCGAGGTGTCGCTGATCCTCGTGTTCGGTGTCGACTACCGCTATGTGCAGGCTGCCTATATCGGCCCGACCTGGCGCATCGGTTTCGTCGATTTTCCACTGCGCATGCTGATCCCGTGTCTGGTCTCCCTGCTCCTGGTCCTTTCACTGCAGCTGTTCCTGTCCCGCACCTTCATCGGGCGTGCCATCATGGCCGTGGCACAGGACCAGCAGGCCCTGCGGCTGTTGTCGGTCGACCCGATCCGCATCAAGCGCATCGCCTTCGGTATCTCGATTGCAACGGCATCCCTGGCGGGAGCCTTCTTGATCATCATCCAGCCGATCGAGCCTTCGGTGGGCCGCGAGTTCATCGGCCGCGTGTTCGCCATCTGCGTGCTGGGCGGCATGGGCAGCCTGCCCGGCACCGTGATCGCGGCGATGCTGCTCGGCATTATCGAGAGCTTCACGGCCACATTCTACGGCCCCTCATGGGCACCGGCGGTGGCCTTCGGCTTCCTGCTGATCACCCTGGCCGTCAGGCCCGCCGGCTTGCTGGGGCGCTAGCATGCGATCTCTAACGTTCCTGCTCGTCGCGCTGCTGGTTGGTGGCACCGTGTTTGCGCTCGCGCTGCTCGCCCGTAACGAGTACGTCTTGTTCGCCGGCTTCGTCGTGCTGCAGTACGTCGTGCTGGCGACCGCATGGAACATCCTCGGCGGCTATTGCGGGTATGTGAATTTCGGCACCGCGGCGTTTTTTGCGATGGGCGCCTACTCCACCGTCGCCCTGCACAAGATCGGCGCCAATCCGGGGCGCTACCTGGATGGAACATTCGCCGAATTCCTGATGCCGCTGTTCCCCTTGTCGATACCAACCCTCGTCGTCATCGGCGGCCTGGTTTCCGCGCTGGTCGGCTACGGCATGGGGTATCTCACGCTCAGGCTGCGCGGGGTGTTCTTTGCCATTGCCACGCTCGCCATGGCCGTCGTGCTGCAGACGCTGGTCATCAACTGGGACTTCGTCGGCGGCTCGCGCGGGGCCTACATCATCCGGCCGGACTAGGTTTCGTTTGCCGGCATCTCGCTCAGCTACATCCAGTATCTGTTCCTGGTCATGCTGACCTTGGCCGTGCTGGCGCTCTGGGCCGCGCGCCAGATCGAGCGCTCGCGCCTGGGTTTCGGCTTCGCCACCATCCGCGACGATGAACTCGCCGCCGAGGCGTCCGGCGTGCCCACGCTGCGCCTCAAGCTGATGGCCACCGCGCTGTCGGGCGGCCTCATGGGCATGGCCGGCGCGCCGATGCCCTATTACATCGGCTACATCGAGCCCTCGGCCGCGTTCGGCCTGCCCTATGCGGTCAACTCCATCGCTATGCCAATGATTGGCGGCACCACCTCCTGGGTCGGCCCGCTGATCGGCGCCATTCTGCTCGGCACCCTGCAGCAGGTCGCCACCGTCACCATCTCCTCGGTTGTCAATCTGTTGATCGTCGGCGTGCTGCTGGTCGCCTTCGTGATCATCGCGCCCAAGGGCATCGTCGGCCTGGTTCAGGACTGGCAGCGCAAGAGGCCGCAGCCATGATCCAGCCGCTGCTGCAAGTCAAAGGCCTGTCCAAGCGTTTCGGCGGCTTCGTGGCCCTCGACGGCATCGACCTCGACGTGATGCCAGGCGAACGCCTCGGCCTGATCGGCCCGAACGGCTCGGGCAAGAGCACGCTGGTCAACTGCATCTGCGGCACCCTGCAGAATGAAGCCGGCTCGGTGACCTTCGAAGGCAAGGTTATCGACGGGCAGACCGCAAGCCGGCGCACGCATCTGGGCCTGGCGCGCAGCTTCCAGCTGCCGCGTCCCTTCGCCAGCCTCACGCTGATCGACAATGTGCGCATCCCGCTGATCTACACGGTGGCGCCGCGCGCCGGCATCCTCGCGCGCACGACCATCCAGGTGGACGAGCGCTGCATGGAGCTGCTGGCCATGGTAGGCCTCGACGCGAAAGCCAGGCGCTGGCCCCGCGACCTGACGCAGGTCGAAATGCGCAAGCTGGAACTCGCACGCGCCATGGCCGCCGAGCCCAAGCTGTTGATCGCCGACGAATCCATGGCCGGCCTGTCCCACTCGGAGGTGGAGGAGATCATCGCGCTGCTGCTGCGATTGAACGGACAGGGCATCACGATCATTCTGATCGAGCACATCATGCGCGCGGTCATGAGCTTTTCGCAGCGCATCGCCGTCCTGGTTTCGGGCCGCAAGATCGCGGACGGCAAGCCCGACGCCATCGTCAACAATCCCGAAGTGGTGAGTGCGTACCTTGGCCAGTAGCATCGCCATCGAGGGACTGCACGCGGGCTACGGCGCCGTGCGCGTGATTGACGACGTCTCGATCAGCGTCGCCCCGGCCGAAACCGTGGTGCTGCTCGGCACCAACGGCAACGGCAAAAGCACGATCATGAAATGCATCATGGGGCTCGTGCGGCCGAGCGCCGGCACGGTGACCGCCGACATCGACGGCGTGCGCCACGACCTCGCCAAGCTGACAACCGAGCAGATCGTCGACCTCGGCATCGCGCTGGTTCCGGAAGGCCGGCGGCTGTTCCCGAAGCTCACGGTGGAGGAAAACCTGCTGCTCGGCGCCTTCCGCAAGTCGGCCCGTGCCCAGATGGCCCGCAATTTAGCAAGCTGTTTCGAGACTTTCCCCCGCCTCGCCGAGCGGCGTTCCCAGCTCGCGGGCAGCATGAGCGGCGGCGAGCAGCAGATGCTGGCACTGGGCCGGGCGCTGATGCTGGCGCCGAAGATCTTGCTGGTCGACGAGCCTTCCGTCGGGCTGGCGCCACTGCTGGTGGCCCGCACCATCGACGCCATCAAGGAGCTGAAAGACCGCTATCAGCTCACCGTGTTGATGGCCGAGCAGAACTTCACGCAAGCCGTCCGCATCGCCGACCGCGGCTACGTCATCGTCCACGGCAAGATCGCCGTCGAAGGCAAATCGGCCCAGGACCTCAATGACAACGAGCTGATCAGGAAGTTCTATCTGGGAATGTGACGTTGCCCCCGGTGGCAAAAAAAAGCGCCGCGCGGGTGTCGCGCGGCGCTTCATGTTTCCGCCGTCGGTGCCGGCGCTAATGCGCCTTCTCGAATGGATAGACCACAGTGCCGGACGCGTACTCGGGCGGCGACACCACCACTTGGGTGTCGGTGGTCTTGAACTGCGCGGGGTCGTTGCCCTTGATGTTGCGGAACTGAACCTGCAGCACGCGCAACTCCGCCCATTCTCCGCCTTTGCCGAATTTCACGTCGCCGAGCACGGTTTTGAAAGTGCTGGCGCGAACGTAGTCGGCAAGCTTGGCGTCCTCCAGGCTCTTGGTCGCCGTGATGGCCTGCTCCAGCACCTGCATCTGCGCGTAGGCCTGCGGCGCCATGTAGTAGCCGAGCGGATCAACTCCCTCCGCAGCGGCCCGCGCCTGGTATTTGTCCATCACCTCTTTGATCCCGGGAAACTGCATCTTCGGCACCGGCAGCCAGAAGTCATAGTTCGTGAAGCCGTTGAGAAGCGGCCCGAGCTGCGTCTTGAGGGACGTGTTCTGCAGGCCGACCATGCCGCCACCGATGATCTTGGGTTTGAAGCCAAGCTCGTTGACCGAGCGCACGAACCCCACCGAGTCCGGCGGATACGAGCCGATGGCGACGATGTCGGGATTGGTCGCCGCAATGGCGCGAACGATCGGGGCAAAGTCCGTGGTCGCCGGCGGATAGGTCTTGTCGTAGACGATCTTCAGGTTGGCCTTCTGAGCGTTCGTGCGGGCGCCGTCTGCCAGGTTGCGCGCGAACTCGGCGTCGGCCGCGACGATGGCGATGGTCGTGGGCTTGGGGTTCTGCGCCAGGGCGACGTCGAAGAAGCCCTTGGTGAAGGCGGGCTTCGGATCGGGTCCCGACGGGATCATGACGAAGTAGTTGGGATAGTTGAACTCGGAGTTCACACCCAGGCCCAGCAAACCAATAAACAGCCGCTTGCGTTGCATGACGAGCGGCATGGCCGGCGCCAGCATGTTGGTCGCGTAGCCGCCGATGATGAGGTCGACCTTGTCGACGTCGAGCAGCTTGGAATAGATGCCGGGCACGGTCGAAGGATTGGTCTGGTCGTCGTAGTAGACCAGCTTGACGGGACGGCCGAGCAGGCCGCCCTTCTTGTTGATGTCTTCTTCCCAGATCTTCTGGGCCAGCAGCGCCGATTTGCCGTTGGGACCGAGCCCACCGGTCATCGCCATGCTGAAACCGATCCTGATGTCCTGGGCTACAGCCGGCGCCGTCGGCAAGGCGAGGGCGGCAGCCACTCCGAGCGCGGCGGCGGCGCCCATCATGACTTGAGGCTTCAAAGCAAATCGCATGGGCCATCTCTCCCTATTGGCTCAATGTTTTTTGTCAGTCTATGCTCACGCTCTCGCCAAGCCAAGGGGCGTATGCCTTGCTTGACAGCCCCAGGACCATGAACGACGCTGCCATCAGCAAACCGCGCACTGCCTATTAGCTGAAATACTCGCCTGCTCGGTTGAAAGGCATAACACTAGTGCGCACAATCGCGCTGCGGTGCCGCCGAAGCCGCGCGCACACGCGATGCCATCCCAGGGAGAATGCTCATGCGTGAATACACGCCCGAGAACATCACGGACGCCGTGCTGGAGCAGATGGCCACCACGCCCGATCCGCGCATGAAGGAGATCATGGAAAGCGCCGTGCGCCACCTGCACGCCTTTGCCCGCGACGTGAACCTGACGCCCGCGGAATGGATCAAGGGCATCGAGTTCATGACCAAGGTCGGCCAGATGTGCACGCCGGCGCGCCAGGAATTCATCCTGTTCTCGGACACGATGGGCCTGTCCGCGCTGGTCAACATCATGCACGACAAGACCAAGATGGAGGAGGCGACCGGCGCCAGCCTGCTCGGGCCGTTCTTCCGCGAGAACACGCCGCAATTCGATAGCGGTGCGCAGATCGCCACCAAGGACAAGGGCGGCGAGGAAGTGGTGATGTTCGGCCGCGTCACCAATGCCCAGGGCGCGCCAATTCCTAATGCCCATGTCACGGTCTGGCAGACGGCGGCGGATGGCCGGTACGACATCCAGAACAGCATCGAGGAGATCGACTGCCGGGGTATTTTCCGCACCGACGACAAGGGCAACTACCTGATCCGCACGGTGCGGCCGCTGGGCTACTACATTCCCCTCGACGGCCCCGTGGGCCAGATGGTGATGGCGCAGAAGCGCCACGGCATGCGCCCCGCACACATCCATTTCCTCATCAGCGCCCCGGGTTATCGCGAGCTGGTCACGGCGCTCTATCTCGCCGGCGATGAGCATCTGGAGGACGATGTGGTGTTCGGGGCCTCCGGCGACCTGGTGGTCGAGGTCAAGGCGGCAAATCCGGCTTCGCCCGTACCGGGGTTGCCGAGCATCCACTTCGACTTCAACCTCGCGCGCGAGACCGAAGCCGACAGGCGCGCCGGCCGGGTCGGCGGCGATCCGGGTGCCACGACGGCGGCCAACGGCAAGGCAACCGGACCCTACGGCGCACCCCCGCCGGAGATGCTGGCCGCCGAGCAGCAGAAGAAGCCGGGCTTCCTCGGGGGCCTGTTCCGCGGAAATAGGGCCGGTGAGCATCGAGCAGGCTTCGCACCTGTCGCATCATGCCCAATTTGTAGCAGAGGAGCGTTACGCGGGGATAAGGTTTGCCTCGCGGCGGCACTGCCCTTGCGCGCTGCGGCCTGTGCTCTGCCTTGATGACCGGGGAACGGCCCCATAGACTGGTCAAGCGCCATGTCACTCGAAGAGCGCACCATCAGGGAGACGTACCGCCCATGAAGGCGCCGCCATTCGCCTATGTCCGGGCGACGTCGCTCACCGATGCTTTCAATCTCTGGCGCGACGCGGGCCCCGAGGCCAAACTGCTGGCGGGCGGGCAGAGCCTGCTCGCCACGCTCGCCTTTCGCCTCTCCGAGCCCAGCACGCTGGTCGATATCTCGCGTGTGGGGGAGCTGCGCGGCATTGCTCAGTCCGGTGCTGCGATCCGCGTCGCGGCGCTCACCACGCACGCCGAGCTTGCGGGCAACGAGCTCGTGCGCGGCCATCTGCCTCTGCTGGCCGAGGCCGTACCACTGATCGCCCATGCCGCCATCCGCAATCGCGGCACCATCGGCGGCTCGCTCGCCTTTGCCGATCCGGCCGCCGAGTTGCCGGCCTGCTGTGTCGCTCTCGATGCCGTCATCGTTGCGCGCAACGCCGCGGACGAACGGCGCATTCCGGCTGCCGAGTTCTTCACCGGCCTCTACACAACAGCACTGCGCCCCCACGAGCTGATTGCCGCGATCGAGTTTCCCGTCGCCAAGCCGGGCGAGCGCAGCACCATCATCGAGCTGGCGCGCCGCTCCGGCGACTACGCCATGGCCGGCATCGCGGTCCGGGCGAAAATCGCGGGCACCACGCTCGTCGACCCACGGCTCGTGTTCTTCGGGGTCGGCGATGGGCCGGTGACTGGCCGAACAAGCGATGGCGGCCGCGGGCGGCAAGCAGGTGATGCCCGAGACGATCGCGACGGCACAGGCCGCGCTCGACAGCGATCTCGACCCGGCCGCAGATCAGCACGGAACCCCCGACATGAAGCGCCATCTTGCCCGCGTTCTGCTCGCCCGTGCCCTCAATCGCCTAGTTGGCCGCGAGGAGGCCCGCGCAGCATGAGCACCGCACGGGACATCGCACTGACGGTCAACGGCGAGCGCGTCACGCGCCGCGTGGAGGCACGACAGCACCTAATCGATTTTCTCCGCCTCGACCTCGGCCTGATGGGCACGCACACGGGTTGCGAGCATGGCCTATGCGGTGCCTGCACGGTGCGGGTCGACGGCAAGATCGTGCGCGGGTGCCTGGTGCTGGCCGTCTCGCTCGACGGCGCCAAGGTCGAGACTATCGAGGGCGTATCCGACTCCGGCGAGATCCGCGACCTGCAGGACGCCTTCGTCGCCCGCAACGCCTGCCAGTGCGGCTACTGTACGCCCGGCATGCTGCTGACCGCCGCCGATCTCCTGGCCTCCAAGGCCGATCCGACGCGCGAGGAAATCCGCGAATACCTGTCCGGCAACTACTGCCGCTGCACCGGCTATCACGCCATCGTCGATGCGGTCGAGACGGTTGCAAAACAGCGCAACCCAAAGGCCGCGTCATGAACGAGATCATCGATCCCCGCTCCGTCGACCGGCCGAACTCCTACATCGGCAAGTCCATCCCGCGCCCCAATGCCAAGAAGCTGGTGGAAGGCCGCGGCCAATACGTCGACGACGTGATCCTGCCGCGCATGGTGCACGTGGCGTTCGTCCGCAGCCCGCACGCACACGCACGCATCGTCGGCATCGACGCTGCGGATGCGCTGAAGTTGCCGGGTGTGTTGCGAATTTTCACGGGCAAGGATCTCAGCAAGCATTGCGAGCCGTGGGTGTCGGTTCTCGTCCACCTCAAGGGCATGAAGTCCGCCCCGCAGCATCCGCTGCCGCTGGAGCGCGCCACCTGGGTCGGCGAGGCCGTGGCCGCCGTGGTGGCCGAGAGCCGGGCCATCGCGGAAGACGCGGTTACCAAGGTCAACGTGGCCTACGAGCCGCTGCCGGCAGCCGTGGACATGGAGACCGCGCTGGCGCCGGATGCGCCGGTGATCCATCCCGACCTCGGCGACAACCTGTGCTTCCAGCGCGTCAACGAGAGCGGCAAGGTGGATGAGGCCTTCGCTGCCGCCCACAAGGTCGTCGAGGCCACGTTCCATACGGGCCGGCACACGGGCGTGACGCTGGAGCCGCGCTCGATCCTGGCCGACTACAACCGTGCTTCCGCCAAGCTCACCGTTTATCACTCGACCCAGGCGCCGCACATGATGCAGGGCGTGTTCGCCAAGCACATGCGGCTGCCCGAGGGCGACGTGCGCGTGATCTGCACCGACGTCGGCGGCAGCTACGGCATCAAGGTGCACGTCTATCCCGACGAGGTGGCCACCGCCGTCATCGCCAAGATGCTGGCGCGCCCGGTCAAGTTCATCGCCGACCGGCTGGAAAGCTTTGCGACCGACATCCACGCCCGCGACCACCGCATCACCGGCCGCATGGCCGTGGATGCCGAGGGCCGCATCACCGCCATCGACATCGACGACCTGACCGGCATCGGCCCCTATTCGGTCTACCCGCGCACCAGCGCTGTCGAAGGCAACCAGGTCGTGAACCTGATCGGCGGGCCCTACGACTTCCCCAACTACCGCGCCAAGACCACGGTGGTGTTCCAGAACAAGACGCCCACCTGCCAGTACCGCGCCGTCGGCCACCCGATTGCCAGCGCGGTGACGGAAGGCCTGGTCGATCTCGCCGCGGAAGCCGTTGGCCTCGATCCCGTCGAATTCCGCCGCCGCAACCTGATGCAGGACGGCACCTATCCGCGCACGTCGCCGGCCGGCATGAAGTTCGAAGGGCTCAGCCACGAGGCCTCGCTGGCCAAGCTGCTCGACATGATCGACTACCCGGCATTGCGCGCGGAACAGGAGCAATTGCGCGCCAAGGGCATCCATCGCGGCATCGGTTTCGCGAGCTTCATCGAGCTGACCAACCCCAGCCCCTTCATGTACGGCATCGGCGGCGCACGCATCTCGGCGCAGGATGGCTGCACGGTGCGCATCGATCCCGACGGCTCCGTCGTGGCCGCCACCGGCGTCACCGAACAGGGCCAGGGCACCGAGGCCATCATCCGCCAGATCGTCGCCGAGGGCGTCGGCGTGCCCATCGACCAAGTGCGCGTGATCACCGGCGACACGCTCACGACGCCCTACGGCGGCGGCACCTGGGCCTGCCGCGGCGCCGGCATCGGCGGCGAGGCGGCGTTGCAGGCCGGCATCGCGGTCAAGGAAGCCACACTCAAGATAGCCGGCGCCATGCTCCAGGCATCTCCCGACGCGCTCGATCTCATCAACGGCGAGATCATCGAGAAGGCCACCGGCCAGTCGCGCATGCCGCTCGCCGAGTTATCCCGCATCGTCTACTTCCGCGGCGACACGCTGCCGCCCGACCTGCCGCGCGAGTTGATGCAGACGCGGCATTTCATCACCAAGGAATACCCGTTCGCCTTCACCAACGGCGTGCAGGCCTGCTGGCTCGAGGTGGATGTCGACACCGGCATGGTGAAGCTCCTGAAGCACTGGTGCGTGGAAGACTGCGGCCGCATCATCAACCCGCTGCTGGTGGACGAGCAGGTGCGCGGCGGCATCGTGCAGGGTATCGGCGGCGCGCTCTACGAGCACTGCATCTATTCACCCGAGGGCCAGCTCCTGATCGGCTCCATGGCCGACTACCTGGTGCCGATGTCGGCGGAGATGCCCGACATCGAGGTCGGCCACGTCGAGACGCCGACGAAGGAATCCCTGCTGGGAGCCAAAGGTGCCGGCGAGGCCGGCACTGCGGGAGCACCGGCGGCGATCATGAACGCCATCAACGACGCGCTGAAGCCTTTCGACGCGAAAGTGTTCGCCCAGCCGTTCACGCCGGAGCGCATCCTGTCCGCGCTCGGCAAAGTGCCGGCACGGTGGCCTGAGGTATCGGCTGCCACCTACAGGCCGACGCCGGCCGCACCACCGCCTGTTGCCGCTGCGGGCCAAGCTCCATCAGCCGCTGGCGGGAGCCTCCTCGGCCGCCTATTCGGCGGACGCCCCTGATCATGCGTCAGATTTGGAGCCCTTGAGGGCCTGACCGTTCGGCTGGACGTCTTCTTAGCTGTGCTTTTCCTGGAATTGCGGGCGCACACCGCCTCGGAATCCGTGCTATCGTTCGGCATGACGATTCTGCACCCAGTGGACGCCAAGATCCACTTCTTCGCATCGCATTCCTGGACTCACAGGCGCCACCGCGACGGCCTTCACGCGATCTTACAGCCTTGGGTGCGAGGGTTGGATTTTCAGGACTATTCCATCTCGCGCGCGCATCCACTGAACGCCGACACCGACCCAGAACTCGCTCGCGAGCTTTGCGGCATTATTTATCGCATGGATGCGCTGCTGATCATGGCCGGCATGTACGCGAATAATAGCCCGTGGATGCAGTTTGAAATCAACGCTGCCTTCGCCTATGGCGTGCCCATCATCCCAATTCTCGCCAATGGTCAAATGCGGGTCCCGCGCTTGCCCACGCGGTTGGCGACAATCCCACCCGTGCGATGGCGAGGGGATTCTATTCGCGAAGCCTTGCTGCGTTGCGTACCAGCAGATCGTCGGCAGGCGATCGAAGCCCAGGCCTCTCACCGCATCGCCGCCGCCAAAGAGGCTGAGCGGCAGCGGCGCGCCGTCGAAGCAGCGCGCCGCGCTCAGGCTTACACCGAACCAACTTTTCAACCGCAGCCGCAGTCAAAGTTGCCCCCAACCTTGAATGCTATGATTGACTACCTCGACCCTCCACCGACGCTACCTATGACCCTTTCCGATCTGCTTCGGCGTCGCTGATTTCCCCTACAATCCCCCGCTTCGGCACTGACACCAGGAACTCCGCCAGCCGCTGCTTGGAGAACCTCGCCGCTTCCCCCGTCATCCCAGCGCTAGCGCGGCTAACGCCCGATACCCCGGCCGGGCAGACAACCCGGGTGGTATATCGTAGGTTGCCCGACGGTGGGTGCAGGAGGCTTTGCGTGTTTCTCAAGACCGGTGATGCGAACATCCTCGTTTCGGCGTTTGGAGCGGGGGAGCATACCTTTGTTGCCCATGGCGGTTGGGTAGGCAGTGGCGAGCTCTGGCTGCCGCCGTTTGAGAACCTGAGCAGGACCTGGAGAACTGTCACTTACGATCATCGCGGCACCGGCGGAACGGTGCACACCGCACCAAAGATCACCTATGAAATGTTGATTGCCGATCTATTCGAGGTTCTCGACCGGCTCGAGATCGAACGGTGTGTACTGGCCGGCGAGTTGGCAGGCGCCGCGATCGTTCTCGAGGCCGCGCTCCGTCAGCCTCAGCGCTTCGCAGGGCTTGTTATCGTCGATGGCCGTTATGTCGGCGACAGGACGCCTCAGCAGGATCGATTGATCCAGGGATGCCGTGTGGATTTTTCAGCGACCATGGATGCTTTCGTCAACGCATGCGTGCCCGAGGAGGAATGCGAGGCCGAGAAAGCTTGGGGCAAGATGATCGTCAAGCGATCGAACGCAGCAGCGGCAATCGACCTGATGGAGTGCCTCCAAGGCATCGATATCGAATCCCGGCTCGGCAGTCTGGAGCTGCCAACCCTCGTCATTCACGGCAGTCGCGACGCCATCACGCCCATGGCATCTTCGGAAAGGCTGGTCTCGCTGCTTCCCAACGCCCGGCTCGTCGTCGCCGAGGGTGCGGGGCACGTACCGACGGTCACGCGCCCGGCTTGGGTGGCCGCCCAGATCGAAGAGTTCTTCGGCGCAGGTGGAGCGAACCTGCCTTTGCTAAGAACAAGCAATGGGTGAGACGCCGTCCAATCCGGAAGGTGCGCGCGCCTGTCCGGGGCCTGCTCCCGATCCGCACGGGCCTACGCGATACACCGTGCCGCCCGGTGCGGTCGACACGCACGCGCATGTGATCGGCCTGCCGCCGGCCTATCCCTTCGTGGACGAGCGCGCCTATACGCCGCCTGCCGCATCACCCTCGGCCTATGTCGCCATGCTCGAAGGCACGGGCATGGCATATGGCGTGCTGATCCAGGTCAGCGCGCACGGCATCGACAACCGGCTCATGCTGGAGACCGTGCGCGCCAATCGGCAGCGCCTGCGCGGCATAGCCGTGGCGCCGCTCGGCCTATCCGACAAGGCCTATCGCGACATGCAAGATGCGGGCGTCGTCGGACTCCGGCTCAACGTGCTGTTCGGCGGCGGCATAGGCCTGGAGCGCTTGGCGGACTACGGCGCGCTGTGCCGGGAACTGGGCTGGCATTTGCAGTTCCTGGCCGGCACCAAACACCTGACGCCGATCGCGCCCACGCTCGGCAAGCTGCCGGTGCCGTTCATCGTCGATCACATGGGACATCCCTCGGCTGCCGACGGCGTGCAGGACAAGGATTTCCAGACCCTGGTTTCGCTGGTGCGCGACGGCGGCTGGGTGAAGCTGTCCGGTGCCTTCCGCGTCACCGCCGAAGGCCCGCCCTACCGCGACACGATTCCCTTGGCGCGGGCGCTGCACGAAGCGGCGCCGGATCGCTGCGTGTGGGGTTCCGACTGGCCCCACGTCGCGACCTGGCCGCCCAAACACATGCCCAATGTCGGAGAGTTGCTCGACGTCCTGGCTGACTGGGTGCCGGACGAAGCCGCGCGCAAGCGTGTGTTCGTCGACAACCCCAAGCGGCTGTACGGATTCTGAGAACGTTCGCTGGCAAATTAGCCAGAGTCGCGATGGCTTTTGCGCCAATTCGCCGGGCTCACGAACGAGCCGCTCCACAAACCGCGCTTGTGATAACGCGCTTCCAGCTCCGCCAGCCAATACCTCGGGCTCATGAAGCTCACCGCGTAGCCTGCGCGCACCATGGCCTCGCCAATGTCGGGAACCGTACCGGCCGAGCAAACCGCTAGTGGCCGGCCATAGCGGTCCGCCGAGCTTGATGTGCACTCGACCAGGCCGAGCCCTACGAGCGAGCGCAGCCGGGCGTGCGCCTCGCTCCCGCACAGCCAATGGCGTCCATGCTCATCGCGGCAAGACTGGGACAGTTCGGGCGCATCGATGCCGATGAGCCGGATGCGTTGACCGCCTACGCGCAGCGTATCGCCATCGACCGCCATGGCGTTGAAAGGCCGGATCGGCGATACACCGGCTGCGCCCTTGCCGAAATAAAGCACCGAGCCGCCCGCAATCAGCAGTGCGAACGCGACAAGCCCCCACACGCGCCGCGCACATCGCCAAACCCGTCGTGCCAGGTCCTGCGGCCGTTGAAGTAGTCTCCGCACGCGGGAACTCCCGACGATGCGCCAGCGCGCGCGTCGCCATCCCGTGCGAGGAACGAAGTGAACGTCGACCATGGCTCACCCTAGGCGGGGAGCCGTTACCCGGCACTTTGCGGATATGCCTTATCAAGAATGAACGGCCATCCCGTTTCGGTGAAGCCAGGGATGCGTCCGATTACTTTGCGGCGCGCTTGGCCATTTTCGCTGCCGCTTTTGCTTTCTGCAGCTCCGCCACCTCCTTGGCGCGCAACTTGGCGATGCGCGCGATCAATTTCCCGGGCACGGGCTCGTCCAATGGCAGGCGCATGGTCCCCTTGCTGAAGGCATAGGGCGCCAGCTCTTTCTCCAGCGCCGCCACCAGACGTTCGGACACTGGATAAAGCGAATAGTGCTCCTTCCACCCCGCGAAGTAGATGACAGCGCTGCCGTCGTGCTTGTAGGCCGGGATTTGGTAGGAGATCACTTCCTCGGCGCGTGGGAGCGCAGCGCGGATGGCCGCGCGCACCCGCTTGAGCACGCGTTGCACCTCATCTGGCTGTGCGCCGATATACTCAGCAACGGATTTGTAGTCGGTCTTCGCCATCGCCAGTCCAGCCTATCGCACTAGTGCGCCGCCGGCGCCCCCGGCTGCCGCAGCGGCTGGGCGCTGGCAAAGCGTTCGTCCGTCAGGCAGCGCTCGACGATGCGCTTTACGGTCGGATGATTGTCGATTGTGCCCTTGAACACACGCGTGCCGGCGGCATGGCTGACCAGGCAAAGATCGGCCATGGTTACCGTGTCGCCGTGGCAGTAGAGGCCCGTGGCCTTGTCGCGGGAGAGGTGCCCCTCGTAGGCGTCGAGCCCGGCGGCGAACCAGTGCCGCACCCACTTGGCCTTGCCTTCCTCATCAAGGTTGAAGGTCGCGGCCAGGTGGTTGCGCACGCGCGGCACGATGATGGGATGCGAATCCGCCACCGTGATCAGCGACAGCGCCCGCACGCGGGCGCGGCCTTTCGGATCGGCCGGCAGCAGCGGCGGCTCGGGGTACACCTCATTGAGGTATTCCATGATGGCCAGCGACTGGTAAAGCACGTTGCCGTCGTTCTCGACCAGCGAGGGGATGACCATCTGCGGATTGACCGTTTTATAGTCGGACTTGTTCTGCTGTCCGCCGTCGAGATCGACGTAGATCGCCTCATACTTGAGGCCCTTGAGATTGAGCGCAATGCGCACCCGGAAGGTCGCCAGCGAGCGCCAATAGGTATAAAGCTTCATCAGCATCCCCCTTACGATTTGGCGCCGTGGTTGGGCCAGTAAGCCGGCAGCCACGCACCGTCACGCTTGCCCCAGCCATCTTTAGCCGCATCATCGTAGATGGCGAGCGTCTTTTCCACCAGCGGCAGGCTCGCGCCCCGCTGCTTGGCCTCGGCGATCATGGTCGCCAGATCCTTGCGGATCAGGTCGATGTCGAAATTGGCGGCGCCCGGATCCTTGCCGTCGAGCGGCTTGGCGATGAAGGGGCCGCGGTTCTTGAGCACATTGGGGCCGCCGGATGTGTCCGACAGGAATTCCATCAGCCACGTGTTGTCCAGCTTGAGGTGACGGCACAGCACATAGGCCTCGGCCAGGGCCTGATAGAAGACAAGCAGCGGCAGATTGATCGCGAGCTTCATACTGGCGCCGGAGCCCACAGGCCCCATAAGCTCGACGCGCCGGCACATCTGGTCGAGCAGCGGCTTGGCCTTCTCGAAGTCCTCCTTGGTGCCGCCCGCGCAGCCCAGCAGCTTGCCCTGGCGCGCCGGACCTACCGTCCCGCCCACCGGGCACTCGACGAAGATGGCGCCCCTGGCTTGGACTTTCTCGGCCAGCGCCATTTCCTCGTGCGGCTGCACGGTACTCATCTCGATAACGAGCTTGCCTCTGACGTCACCGGCAAGCAGCCCTGACGCTCCCTCGTAGACGGCAGCCAATGCTTCCTGGTTGGTGAGGATGGTAACGATTGTCTCGACCTGGCCGGCAAGCTCGGTCGGCGTGCCGGCAACCTTGGCACCTATATCCGCCAGCGGCTTGAGCTTGTCCGCTGAACGATTCCAGACGGTCACCTCGTGCCCCACCTCGATGATACGCGCCGCAATGGCTGCGCCCATGCGGCCGACACCCGCAACACCGACACGCATGCGCACCTCCCGGATTGATTGAGCGCGTAAGAGATAGCACACTGCCGCGCGCTCGTGACCTTGGCATGAGCGGTGTCGTCCGGGAAGGAGACAGCCGGTGAGCGGATGGAACAGGTATGAGCCGACGGCGGCGCGCACGCATGGGCGTCCGGGCCGGGAGGCGCGGCCGAAAAGCGTTACCATCGATGTGCACTCGCATGTCGGCGTGCGGCGGGCAGCGGAGTTCGTTAAACCGCATCTCTCAGCGACCGCCATGCCGCTGGTGGCGTTCGCCAACGCAGAAACCAGGGCCCTCAATCAGAAACAGGAAGCCGACATCGGGGCGCGCGCATCGCTCGACCAGCGGCTCGCCGACCTCGATGCGATGGGCCTCGACATGCAGGTCATCAAGCCGCCGCCGCCACAGTGCTATTACGCCGTGCCGCTCGACATCGCCGTCGAAGCCGCACGCATGGTCAATGACGGTATTGCCGAGTTCGTGGCGATCAAGCCCGACCGGTTCAAGGGTTTCGGCACCGTGCCGATGCCGGACGGCAGCGAGGCGGCCAAGGAGCTGGAACGCTGCGTTGCCACGCTCGGCTTCAAGGGCGTCCAGGTGCTCACCAACGTCAACGGCAAGGAATTGTCCGACCCGGCCTTCGCGCCGTTCTGGAAGAAGGCCGAAGAATTGGGCGTGCTGGTCGTGATCCACCCCAACGGCTTCACGCACGCAGAGCGGCTGTCGCGCTTCTACTTCAACAACGTGATCGGTAATCCCCTGGAGACAACAATCGCGCTGCACTATCTGATTTTCGACGGCGTGCTGGAGCGGCATCCGAACCTGAAGATCCTGGCTGTGCACGGCGGCGGCTATCTCGCCAGCTACGCAGGCCGCATCGACCATGCCTGGGGTGCGCGCTCCGATGCGCATGGCAATCTGCCGAAGCCGCCAACGAGCTACCTCAAGAAGATCTACTTCGACACGGTGGTGTTCACGCCGCACCAGCTGCAGGAGCTCGTGCGCCTCTACGGCGCCGACAAAATCCTCATGGGCACCGACTATCCCTTCGACATGGCAGACTACGATCCCGTCGGCCACGTCTGCGGGGCAGACCTGGATGCGGCAACGGTCTCGGCCATCTGCGGCGGCAACACCCAACGGTTGCTGGGGATCTAGGATGGATGCAACGGGCACGCCCGTGCGGTCGCACGTCAGCCGCCGTTGCGCCGGACAGCGAAGTCGATCAGGCGACGGAAGCGCGCTCCATACGGCGGCGCCACCAAGCCGGTGAGTGTCCAGCGGCTTTGCAGGAACACGCCCTTGCCGTGGCTGAAGGTTCTGAAGCCGTCGCGGCCGTGGTAGGCACCCATGCCGCTCGGGCCTATGCCACCGAAGGGCAAGCCCTCCTGGGCGAAATGGAGCAAGGTGTCGTTGACGCTGACGCCACCCGAGACCGTACGCTGCATCACGTCATCCACGCGCGTCCGATCGCCGTCGAAATAGTAGAGCGCCAGCGGCCGTGGCCGCGCATTGACGTAGGCAATCGCCTCATCGAGCCTCTCGTAGGTCACCACCGGCAGAATCGGACCGAAGATTTCCTCGCGCATCATGGCCATGTCGTCGGTGACATCGAGCACCACGACGGGTGCGATCTTGCGCACAGTGCGCACGCCGATCTCGCCTGCAGGCAGCTCACGGGCGGGATCGACGGTGACAAGGCGCGCGCCCTTCGACCGGGCATCGGCTGCGAGGGCCATCAGCCGGTCATAGTGGCGCTGATCGATGATCGAGGTGTAGTCGGCGTTGTCGATGATGCGCGGATAGAAGCGCGCGACGGCCTCCTGGAAATGCTGCACGAATTCGCCCGCACGGCTCTTCTGAACCAGAGCGTAGTCGGGCGCGATACAGGTCTGCCCCGCGTTGAGCAGCTTGCCGCGGGCGATACGGCCGGCAGCGACCGCATGGTCGAAATCGCCGTGCACGATCGCCGGCGACTTGCCGCCCAGCTCCAGGGTCACGGGAGTGAGGTTCTGTGCGGCCGCCTGCATGACGCGCTTGCCGACCGCCGTGGAGCCGGTGAAGAGAATGTGATCGAAAGGCAACGCGCACAGCGCCGCGGCTACATCGGCCTCACCGGTTGCCACCGTTACGCGATCGGACCCTAGCGCGCCCTCGAGAATACGCTTGAGAGCCCCGGCCGTGGCTGGCGTGGTCTCGGACGGCTTGACGATGACGCGGTTTCCCGCGGCAAGTGCCGCCGCCAATGCGCCGACGGTGAGCTGCAGGGGATAGTTCCAGGGAGCGATGATCAGCACGACGCCCTTGGGCTGCCAGTAGACCCTGTTGCGCGCCGGCCAGAACTGGATCTGGGTCGCACGCGCCTCGGGACGCATCCAGCGATTGAGATTGACCAGGGCGTCGCGGATAAGCGTAAGCGATGGCAGGACCTCCGCCATCCGCGTCTCGTCATGGGAGCGCCAGCCGAAATCCCGCGCGATGGCCTCGGAGAACTCACGGACGTTCTGACCGATCGCGCTGCGCAAGGCGCGCAACCACTCTTTGCGCTCACCAGCGGTAGGCGGCGGCTCCGCGCGGCTCGCCTCGCGCATGGACCAGAAGCACCGCTCGATGTGCGCGATGCTGTTTTCCGGCGCGGCTTTAGGTACCGAGTACTCGTTCATGAGAACCCAACGTCACTCATCTGGAAGCTGAGCAGCCGGCGGCACCTTACAGGTGCGTCAGCACTTGGGTATTCAAGTTTGTGCGAGAAGTGTGTTTGCTAGACGAAAGTCACATGGCCGCTATGCAGAACGCAGCATATCAGCGGCTTTCTCGGCAATCATGATCGTGGGCGCGTTGGTATTGCCGCCAATAAGCGTGGGCATCACCGAGGCATCGACGACGTAAAGGCCGTCAACGCCTTTCACCTTGAGCGAGGGTTCGACGACGGCAAGCGGATCGTCGGCGGCGCCCATGCGGCAGGTGCCGACAGGGTGGTAAATGGTATCTGCCCGTTTTTTGATCTCATTGCGCAATCCGTCATCATCGTGCGTGTCGGCCGTGTAAAGTTCGTCCGGTTGCAGAATGCGAAACGGCGGAGCATCCATGATGCGCCGCCCGAGCTTGACGCCGCTCAACAGCGCGTCGAGATCACGCGCATCGCTGAGGAATTGCGGATCGATGCGTGGCGCGCTCAAGGGATCGGCATTCCGCAGACCGACCGTGCCGCGACTCTGGGGACGCAGCACACAGGTGTGCAGGCTGTAGCCGGTGGCGAAATGTCGCTTGCGCGCATGGTCGTCGACGAGGCCGATGACGAAATGCAGCTGAACGTCGGGGCGCGGCAGACCTGGATCAGTTTTCAGGAAACCGCCGGACTCGGCGAAGTTGGTGGTGAACAAGCCGCGACGCTCACGCCGCCATTGCCGGATCGCGTTCGGCAGCTTGGCAAAACCGCCCGGCGTGAAGCCGAACAGATGCGGGCTGCGCGCGCGGTAGAGTAGCGTGAAATCGAGGTGATCCTGCAGATTGCGGCCGACGCCGGGCAACTCGTGCGCAACTGGAATCCCGTTCCGTTTCAGCTCACTAGGTGGGCCTATGCCGGACAGCAGGAGCAGTTGGGGTGACTGGAAGGTGCCGGCTGACAGGATGACGGCGCGGCGGGCGTCGAGGGTTTCGGTGACCTTGCCGCGGCGGCAGATCACGCCCGTGGCGCGCCGGCCGTCCAAGGCGATGCGCAGCGCGCGAGTGCCGGTAGCGATGTGGAGATTCTGCCGGGCGCGCGCCTCGGGCGGCAGGTAGGCGCGAGCGGCGCTCCAGCGCTCACCGTTCTTCTGCGTCACCTGATAGAGGCCTACGCCTTCCTGGGTGGCACCGTTGAAATCATCGTTGCGGGCAAGCTGGAGCTGGTCGCAGGCGGCAAGGAAGACCTGATTGAGCGGATTGGGACTGACCTGGTCGGCGACATTGAGCGGGCCGTCGCTGCCGTGTAGGACGCCGTTGAGACGCTCGTTTCCCTCGGCGCGCTTAAAGTAGGGCAGAACGTCGGCGAACGACCAGCCCCGCGCGCCTTGCGCAGCCCAGTCGTCGTAGTCGGAGGCGTGGCCGCGGACATAGATCATCGCGTTCAGACCGGACGATCCGCCCAGCATGCGTCCGCGCGGCTGGTAGCCGCGCCGTCCATTGAGACCGGATTGCGGCTCCGTCTCGAAGGCCCAGTTGCGCCATTTGCCAGGGATGAACAGCGCAGTGGCAAAGGGCATGTGACAGAGAAAATTATCGTCAGGCGGACCTGCCTCGATCAGGCACACGCGCGCGGAAGGATCGGCGCTGAGCCGGCCCGCGAGTGTGCTGCCCGCCGAACCGCCGCCGACGATGACGTAGTCGAACTCCATGGCTTTCTATTCCGACTTTTTGGTTAGTGTCTCAGGTTGAAAAAAGTGAGACACTACCGGATGAACTCATAAGTTGCGATCAGATCTCACTCCGAGCTTTTCGGGGTCGAGCGGACGCAACCTAGTCGCGTTTCGCAGGCGAGCCTTTGACCCGTTACTGACCTCGGTGAGGCCTGTTTGCGCGTCAGCAATCACCGTTGGCAAGATCGTCTGATACATTTGGCGCCCACAAAACGTGTGAACGAGAGGATCGCATGAGACGGCGCCAATTTATTGCGCTTTTCGGGGGAGCTGCGCTGGCGCCACTCACAGCGTTGCCTGTTTACGCTGACCTGCCCGACGGCTGCGGACTTCCGGTCGCGCGAGACGATGGCTGGCCCGTCGCCTCCGTCAATGACGATAAGCTCATCGATCGCGACGCGTTGTGCCGGATGGCTGATCGGCTCTCGAGCACCGCTAACGTGCACGCGGTTCTGGTCGCGCGCGGCGGCAAGCTGGTGTTCGAGCGGTACTTCAGGGGTTCCGACGAGGTTCCCGGCCGCATCTACGGCAGCCAGGTTGTCGATGTCACCTTCGTCGCCGATACGCTGCACAATATGAAATCGGTTTCGAAGAGCGTCGCATCTCTGGTGCTCGGGATCGCGATTGATCGCGGGCTCATAGGCGGCGTCAACGAACCGATCTTCAGCTTCTTCCCCGATTTCCTGGACCTGCGTTCCCCTGAAAAGGAGCGCATCCAACTGTTGCACGCGCTCACCATGTCGATGGGTTTGAAGTGGGTGGAGGCTACTCCGGATCGCAATTACGACAACGACGAAGTGCGCATGCACATGGCGTGGGATCCGAGTTGTTACGTTCTCGGCCTTCCGGTGACGGCGCCGGCAGGACAGGAATTCTTCTATAATACCGGCGCGCTTCAGCTCCTGTCGGCCATCGCCCGCAAGGCCACCGGACGCCCCCTCGACGAATACGCACGCGAGACTTTATTCGAGCCTCTGGGCATCACCGGGTTCGAATGGAGCAGGGTCAGGGGTGACACTGATGCTGGAGGGGGCTTGCGCCTGAGACCGCGCGACATGGCAAAAATCGGCCAGCTTATTCTTTCGGGCGGCCGCTGGAACGACCGCCAGATCGTCTCGAAAGCCTGGATCGAGACTTCTACGGCATCGAAGATCGAGGCCACGGATGGTCAATCCTATGGATACCTGTGGTGGCTCGGTTGGTCGCAGCTCAACGGGCGCAAGATCCGCTGGATTGGCGCGCTTGGCCGAGGTGGCCAGTCGATCCGCATCGTGCCCGACCTCGATCTCGTTGTCGCAGTGACGGCGGGGTATTACCAGGACTACAGCCAAAAAGCGTTTCAACTGCAGTACGGCATTTTCAGAGACGTCTTGCGGGCAATTCCGCCTCCGGTCTGAACTGGAAGCGTCGCTCGGCGACGCTGCATTGGTCCGTTTAGGCACCAACCGGCCGATTTCCGCACGACAGCACTTCCGTCTGCCATCTGGAGCATTGCTGCCGTAGTGGCGCTCACGCCGACACTGCATTTACCCGGGCTCGCATCACCCGTGCGAGCGCTTCTTGTTTTATGAATTCACGTCCCTAGGTGGCCGGGCGGCGCGGCTCGACGATCTCGAAGGCCATGGTGAAGTCGTCGAACAGGCCGAACAGCTCCGCGACCTTCATCGGGTCGCCTTCGATCTTCACGAGGCCCTGGGCCATCGCCTCGGACAGCGCCAGCTCGCGCAGGATGACGCGGTTGAGGACGGTGCGGTCGAGCGTCACCGTGGCATCGGCCGCTTCCGCATGGCGGTCGGCAAGATAGGTCAGCGCGCAGTTCTGCAGGGTGAGGGCATAGCGCTCCGACGTATCGGGGAAGGCCCAGTTGACGACGATGGTCTTGCCCTCTGCCTTGTCGCCGTTGAGGCGCACGCCGAGGAAATCGAAGAACAGGTCGAGGGTGAGACTGCGCACGATGTCCCGGCCAGCGCGGGCGGGTGCGGCCGGGGCCATCATGCCGCGGCGCAGTTCCAGCGCGCCGAACAGGTAGGCGTTGCGCCAGGTGGCGGACTCGGCTTGATAGCCCATCTGCTCCATGGCATCGGCGGCAAGCTCGCGGGCCGCTTTGTTGTCCGGCTCCGCGAACACGACCTGGCTCATGGCGTCCGCCACCCAGCGATACTCGCCCTTGGCGAAATCCTCGCGCGCCTTGGCGATGGCGGCCTCGGCACCCCCCATATATTCCACCGACTTTTTCGCTCGCTCCACCGGCGGCAACGGATTGAGGTTGGCCGGGTTGGCGTCGTACCAGCCGAGATAGCGCTGATAGATGGCCTTGGCGTTGTGGCTGAAGGTGCCGTAGTAGCCGCGCACATGCCACTCGCGCGCCAGGCCCTTCGGCAGCGCAAGCCGCTCGGCAATCTCCGCCGACTTGTGGCCGTGATTGATGAGCCGCAGCGTCTGGTCGTGCAGATATTTGTAGGTGTCGCGCTGCTTGGCCATGTAGTCGAGCAGGCGCGAGTTGCCCCACACCGGCCAGTGATGCTGGGCGAAAACCACGTCGGACTTGGTGGCGAACTTATCGCGCGCCTCGTTCAGATACTTGGCCCAGGCGTTGGCATCGCGCACCTGCGCGCCGCGGATCGGATAGATATTGTGCAGGTTGTGCGTGGCGTTCTCGGCGAGGTTGAGCGCTTTGAGGCCCGGATAGAACATGTGCATCTCGGCCGGCGCCTCGGTCTCCGGCGCGAGCTGGAAGATGATCTCGACGCCGTCGACCACGTGCGTCTCGATCGGCTGCTTGATGATCTGCGTCGGCGGGATCAGCGTGACTGTACCGCCGGAGATGACCTTGCCGAGACCCGCATCGACCTGGCCGCGCGGGCCTTTTGGAAGAATGGCGCCGAACTGGAACATGGCGCGGCGTATCATGGGCGTGCCGACCAGCACGTTCTCCTTGGTCACCTCCTCCATGAACTTGTCGGGCGCGATGATGGCGACGTTGCCGGCCTTCACGTCGGCCTCGTCCACCACCCCGCGCACGCCACCGAAATGATCGACGTGGGTGTGGGTGTAGATGACGGCCGTCACCGGCTTCCTGCCGCGATGCGCGCAATAGAGCTCGAGCGCGGCGGCGGCGACTTCGGTCGAAACCAGGGGATCGATGATGATGAGGCCGCGGCTGCCCTCGATGATCGTCATGTTGGAGATGTCGAAGCCGCGCACCTGGTAGATGCGGTCGGTGACCTGGAACAGGCCGTTGTTCATGTTGAGCCGCGCCTGTCGCCACAGGCTCGGGTTCACCGTGTCGGGGACCTGCTCGTGTGCGAGGAAGGCATAGTCCTTCAGGGAATAGATCACGCGGCCCTCCGGATTGCGGAAGGTCACGTCGGGCAGCGTGGCGATGAAGCCGCGCGATGCGTCCTGGAAATCCTGGGTATCGCCGAAGGGGAGCGCGTCGAGGAAGGAATGATTGTGCGCGCAGGTCTGCTGGGTGGCGGCCTTGCGGCCCTTATCGTCGGCGGACATTGGCGGCACTCCTACTGGCGGCCCATTTCGGCGCGGCCGGTGGCCTCGCCGTCGAGGGTCTGGTCGTCACCGATGGTGACCGTGACCTTGTTGATCTTGCCCGTGAAGGCGTTTGGGGCGGCGTAGTACGACACGGGACTGCCGCGGTCGCGGCCGATGTCGAGGCCGGACCATGAGATCAGCACGCGAAACATGTCGTTGGTCTTCATCTCGCCGGCGGGAGTGCCGTCGATCAGCAGCGTACCGGTACCCTTGTTCTCGACCCGCGCCATGCGGAAGCCCAGCCGGCACTTGCGGTTGGGCACCCGGGCGTCCGACCGCACAATCTGATGCGTGGCCCCAATATTGAAGTCGTGCACGAGGTGGCCATCCTGCACATAGAGGCTGTAGCCGGACGTCATGTCGCCGTGCGCGATCAGCACGCCCTCGCCGGGAACCTCCACGTCGGCCTCGATTCTGTAGCTGCGGCTGCGCAGGTCCGGCGCCACGTCGGTCGGCACGTGGCCCATGCCGGCGTGAAAGACGAACTGGCGGCGGTGGCCCTGCACACGCGCCGCGTTCTCAGCGAAGCGCGGCCCGAAGCGGTCATCGAGGGGAAGCACCTGGCGGCGCTCGGCCTCCTGCCACCAGCGCGCGATCATCGCCTGCAGACGCTCGGGCTCTTGCTCGGCGAGGTCACGAGATTCCGAGAAGTCCTGGTCGAGATGATAGAGCTCCCATTGATCGCCCTCGAACGGCGTGCCGGGCGGATGGAACGCGACGGCCTTCCAGCCTTCGTGCCACAGGCCGCGATGGCCGAACATCTCGAAATACTGGGCGCGCCTGCGCGCCGGTGCGGCCGCGTTGCGCAGGCTGGCGGCGAAGCTCTCGCCTTCGAGCGGCATCTGCGCCACGCCGTTGATCGTCTCGGGCGCGGTGATGCCGACGGTGTCGAGCAGTGTCGGCGTCAGGTCGCTGGCGTGGCAGAACTGGTGACGCAGTTCGCCGCGCGCGGGCAGACCCTTTGGCCAGCTCAGCACGAGGGGATCGCGGATGCCGCCACCGTGGGTGTTCTGCTTGTAGCGCTTGAGGGGCGTGTTGGAGGCCATAGCCCAGCCCCAGGGAAAATTGGAGTGCGAGTTGGGCCCGCCGATGTCATCGATGCGCGCCAGCTTCACCGGCATCGGCTCGGCAATCGCATTGTAGGGCGCCATGGCGTTGACCATGCCCCAGATGAAACCCTCCTGGCTGGCACCGTTATCGGAAAGCACGAGAACCAGCGTGTTGTCGGCCTGGCCCGAGACTTCCAGAAACGCCATCAGGCGCGCGATGTGCTGGTCCGCGTGGTCCAGCATGGCGGCATAGGCGCCCTGCAGGCGGCAGAACACTTGTCTCTCATCGGCGGACAGCGTGTCCCAGGCCACGACGCCGTGGTTGCGCGGCGGCAGCTTGGTACCGGCGGGCACGACGCCCAACTCGATCTGCCGCGCTAGCCTCCGTTCGCGCTCGGCGTCCCAGCCGTGCTGAAACAGGGCGTCATACTTCAATATCAAATCGCGTGGAGCCTGATGCGGGGCGTGGCAGGCGCCAAGCGCGATCCATGTGAGCCAAGGCGATTGCGGCGCGCCGGCGATGTGATCGGCGATGAAGCGGATCGACTGGTCGATGAGATCGGGCGTGAGGTGATAGCCGGTTTCGTAAGTGCCGGGAGGATCGATGTGCGTGTTGTCGAGCACGAGTTCCGGCGCGTACTGGTCGGTCTCCGCATCCATGAATCCGTAGTACCGGTCGAAGCCGCGCGCCAGCGGCCAGCCGTCGAACGGCCCCGTCGGCCCGGTCTCGAACACGGGCGTGACGTGCCACTTGCCGATCATGTAGTTGCGATAGCCGTGCGGACGGAGCATCTCCGCCAGCGTGCCGGCCTCGCGCGCGATCTTGCCGCGGTAACCTGGATAGCCGCTGTCGAAATTGGCGAGGCAACCCATGCCGACCGAGTGGTGATTGCGGCCCGTGAGCAGCGCGGCGCGTGTGGTCGAGCACATCGCGGTGGTATGGAAGCCGGTGTAGCGCAGCCCGCGCGCGGCGATGGCATCGATGGCCGGCGTGGCGATGGAAGAGCCGTAGCAGCAGAAGTCCGAAAAGCCGACGTCATCGAACAGAACGATAAGGATGTTAGGTGCGCCGGCCGGCGGCTTGCTTGCGGGCGGCCAGTACGGCGTCGACTCCTTGATAGTCTTCCCGACCTTGCCGGCAAATGCTCCCGCAGCAGGCGTATCGCCGGACCCCATTGTACGCCTCCCCATGCTCGTCCCGGGTCCCGTCTGAGCAGGCCTCCGGAATCCGGCGGCTACCTTCGCCTTCCTCTTTACCGAAGGCAATGGGTTCGGCATCCATGGGGAGGGTTAGCAATTACGTGTCATCCTCGGGCTTGTCCCGAGGATCCAACCCTCTGCTGGCTCCAGCATTTGTTGATCGGTGGATGGTCGGGACAAGCCCGACCATGACAACGCGATAAAGTCTCAACTTGTTAGGTAAGAATAGCGCCATCAGTTCGGCAGGCGATAAAGCGCGCCGTACTTGCCGCGCAGGTAGGCGATGTAAGGGGCGATGGTCATCGGCTTGCCGGTAGCGCGCTTGACGATCTCGTTCGGGCCGAACTTGCGGCCATATCTGTAGAGCTTCTTCGTGAGCCACTTGTGCAGCGTGCCGAACTCGCCCCAGGTAATCTCCTGTGGGATCTCCGGGTGCGCCTTCAAGGCCGCCGCATAGAATTGCGCGCTCAAGATGTTGCCGATGGTGTAGCCCTGGAACGCGCCACCGACGCTGCCGCCGTACCAGTGGACATCCTGCAGGCAGCCGTCGCGGTCGTCGGGCGGGACGATGCCAAAGTCCTCCTTGAAGCGGGCCCGCCAGGCGGCGGGCAGATCCTTCACCTTGAGACGGCCTTCCAGCAGGTCCAGCTCCAGGTCGAAGCGAAGCATGACGTGAAGGTTGTACGTGACCTCGTCGGCATCGGTGCGGATGAGCGAGCGCTCGACCTTGTTGATGGCGCGATAGAAAGTTTCGAGCGGTACTTGTCCGAAATGATCCGGGAACGCGTCGCATAGCCTGGGATAGAAATACTCCCAGAAGCCACGGCTGCGGCCGACCACGTTCTCCCACAACCGCGACTGGCTCTCGTGCACGCCAGCGGAGGTGCCGGAATTCAGCGGCGTGCCCTCGTAGCGGGCGTCGACGCCCTGCTCGTAAAGGGCGTGCCCGGCCTCATGCAGCGTCGAAAACAACGCCTCGCCGATCTCGTTCTCACGGATGCGCGTGGTGATGCGGACGTCACCGGCGGAGAACTTGGTGCAGAAGGGATGATGCGTCTTGTCGAGGCGCCCGCGATCGAAATCATAGCCGAAGCGTTTGATGGGGGTGAGGCCGAAGTCGAGCTGCTTCTGCTCGGGGAAGGCGCCGCGTAGACAGGAATTGTCGGCCACCGGCTGCTCGGCGATGGCGCGCACGATGGGCACCAGCTCGGCACGCAGCTCGGTGAACAGCGCGCGGACGGTGGCGACCGTCATGCCCTCGTCGGGACCGTCGATCAGCGGATCGGCGATGTGCGCGTAGGGTCCGAGGTAGTCGGCGAACCTGCGGCTGAAATCCAGCGCCTTCTCGAGGTAGGGCCGCATCGTCGCGAAGTCGTTGGCCGGCCGTGCGCGCGTCCAGACGTCGTAGGAGGCCGAGCCCATCTCACTCCAGCGGGAAACGAAATCGGCGGGTACCCTGGTCGCCTTCTCATAGTCCCGGCGGACGACGCGGATGAGGCTGGCATCGTCGGACTCGTAGGGTTGGCGGGCTGCATCGGCGGCGAGCCCATCTAGCAGCCTGCCCACGGCCGGATCGGTGAATTTCTCGTGCGCGAGCCGGCTGAGCGTAGCGCCCTGGCGGGCACGCGCGGCGGCGCCGCCTCTGGGCATGTAGGTCGCCTGATCCCAGCCGAGCACCGCGCCGGCATTGCTGAGGTCGGAAATCTCGAGCAGCCGCCACCTTAACTCCGCCAGCTTGGCTTCGGCGGAAAGACCGTTGCCGGTCTTTCCGGATTTCCGGCGCGCATCGCCTTTGCCAGAAGCTGCCGACCTGCCGGTGGCCTTGGCTTTGGCCGTGCTCTTGGCGCGCGTTCGGGCCATGCGTGTCGGGCTCACTTGGTTGTCTGCGGCAGCCAGCGGCGCGAGGTTTCGCGCGCATCGTCGAACGCGGCTTCGAATATCGGCGCGGCGAGGATGGCCTGCACATGCAGGGTGGTGGTGCCGGTGTTGCGGAAGCCGTGCTTGATGCCGGCCGGAACGATCAGCGACTGGCCGGCGGTCATAGGCGAGCGCTCCTCGCCGAGCCAGGCTTCGGCCTGGCCCTCCAGCACCGTCAGCACTTCCTCCACCGCGTGCAAGTGAGTCGGCGCGCCGCAGCCGGGATCGCACCACTGCTCGAAGATGCAGAGCTGCGTGCTGCCGGCGACGGCCGACACGCGCATGCGGGTCATGACGCCGGGGCGCCACTCGTCAGGCGGGGAGTGCTGTTGCGGATCGAGGATGATCATGAATTGGCTTTCGCCTCTTGCAAGAAATCCAGAAGCAAGCGGGTCACCGCCTCGGGCTGTTCTTGTTGCACCCAATGGCCGGCGCCGTCCACCAGATGGCAGCCGCGCATGTGCGTGCAGACGCTCGCCTGCATCTTCTCGAACACCCCGGGCGCCTGATGCACGCCCCAATCGCTTTTGCCGGCGACGAACATCGAGGGCACGTCGATGGTGCGACCTGAATAAATCTCCAGCTCGGCTTCGAATTTCCCGACCGTCCGGCAGCGATACCACTGCAAGCCGCCCTGGAAGCCCGTGCGCGCATACTCGCCGCTGTAGATGCCGAGCTCTTCCTCCGTCAGCCATGTACACGCGGCGATCTCGGCCGCCGATGGCATCTCGAATGCCACAGTTTCTGCCATGGTCTTGCTGCGCTCCATCACGTAGTAGGTCGGCAGCTTCGCCAGCTCCTTCGCCGTCCAGGCCGTCAGCGGATACGGTTTGTTGCGCGTCCAGTCTGCGCTCTTGTGGTGGTAGTACGCGCGCAGGAACGCATGGATGCCCTGCCGACTATGGTGCATGTCCGCGTCTGCTTCGCGGGTCGAGTAGTACCAGTGATAATGCTTGCGCGGCGGATCGAGCGCGGCCAGAGCTTCGTGAATGCTGGGGCCGGATATGGGGGAAGCGGCAGTCCGGCCGGCTGTGTCGAACGGCACCTGCGGCGGACCTCCGAACGGCGCGCTCATGAGCACCACGGATCGGAACACGTCTGGCCGCAGCAGCGCGCACCACGCGGCCACGGGCGAACCGAAGTCGTGCCCCACCACGGCCGCGACCGAGCGCAGGCCGAGCGCGGACACGAGCCCCAGCACATCGCGCACCAGATTGAACATGCGGAACGAGCCGAGATCGCCGTCGTAGGCCCCGTCCCAGCCCGTGGTGCGGCCGTAGCCCCGCTGATCGGGAGCAACCACATGGAAGCCGGCGGCGGCCAATGGCAGCATCACCTTGCGCCAACTGTAGGCCAGCTCCGGAAAGCCGTGCAGCAGGACAACGGTTGGCCTGCGCTCACCCTCGTGTCCGGCCTCCAGAACGTGGAGGGTCAATCCGTTGATACCGTCCACGAAGCGCGTGCGGATGCCGGCAGGCAGAGCCGCGCTTTCGAGGGGAACAGAGCTGGCCATCCGACGCTCCCGCGCTCAGGGCCCGCGCGGTCAGGCCTCGACGCTCATCCGGCTCACCATCTCGAAGAAGGCCCGCAGCCGCGCGGCGTCATGGAATACCTCGAAACGCCTGACCTTGTCGCCCTCGATGTGCCAGACGTTGCGGATATTGGCCTCGTACGACAGGCCGGTCGACTTGTGCCCGTAATGTATCTTGGCCCGCGACGTCCACAGCCCATCGACTTTGGCGATCTTGAGCGGCCGATACTCGATCACCTCGAAGTCCCGCAGAATTTCCGCGAGGGACGTTACGATTTCCTGTCTGCCGCGCACCGCACCGGCGATCGGCCAAGCCCCTTCAGGCAGGTGAAGCGTGTAGGCCGCGTCGCGGTGCAGGCAAGCGGCAACGGATCGAAGATCCTGCGCGGCCCACGACCCATACATGGCCTCGATGATCAGGCGCTCGCTTGCAAGCATGCTTGGTCCCGCATTCCAAACTTGACGCCGTTGCGAAGCAATGTATCGCATTACACTAGCGGTAAAAAGGCAGCATGCCACGTATACCGGCAAAACCGAGGCCGAATGCCGCGTCAGCCGAGGTCAGGGAATACGGAGGGTCTCTGCGACGTCCCCCTCGAAAAAGCCCTACTCGGCAAATCGAACGATGTCGTACGTCAGGCGTCCGGATGTATGCAGTTCCTCGTTGACGACCACGTGCGATCCCGACGTCGGCGCCACGCGGAACAGACTGACAGCATCGACATCGCGCCCGTCTTCCAGGCGCACATGCACCACCGCCGCCCCCCGCGCCGCAGTGCGCTTGATGTCCACCACTGTGGCCCCATGCACCTTCACGTCGACGGTGCGGTCGGCATGGTCGATCTGCGTTTCGGTGAGGAAAAATACCGCCGCAATCAAAACCAGCGCACCGGCGGCAACGGGCAGCCAGGTGCGCGCCCTGTCGCGCCACACCAGCCGGGTCAGCCGGCGCGCCTTGTCATCAGAAAGCTTCATGGGACCCATCTCCGCACCCGATGCGCAGCAATACAGCTCCGACTATCACGGCAAAATCAACCTGTTCAATGTCTTTGATACGAACGAGAGGTCTTCTCGAAATCGTTACCGGCTTCTTAGGCGCCTGTACCCCATGGCACCCAGCCTTTACCGCACCGGACGCTCAATCACCCACCTCCTCGATGCAATCGACGCGGCTGGGGTAGAACGCCAGATACGCCTTGATCTCCGCCATGGCCGGATAGGGCGTCTCATAGGTCCACACGGCATTCTCGCTCACGCGTCCATCGACATTCAGGCTGAAGTACGCGGCATCCCCCTTGTAGGGGCAGTGCGTCACGTGCGCCGTACGCGAGAACAGCGCCATGTCGGCATCCTCGCGCGGAATATACTGCACCGGCCGATAGCTCGTCTCACGCAGCGTCAGCGCGCGCACCGTATCGGCAACAATGCGGCCGTTGAACAGTACGCGCACCCGCTTGGCATTCGCCGCGAGCGTGATTGGATGATCGGGACCTGGAATCTTCACCGCTGATTATGTTCCATCGCTTTCAATCGGGCGCATCGTTAGGTGGCAACGCCCCGGCCTGGAGTCAATGCTTTCGGAGGTTGCGGAAATCACCATCCTGGCCAATTGTGCGACCTAGGTACCCCCGCTCCTGGATGCCGCCGCCATGGGTCACGCGCCGCGCTTCGACATCGATCCCGCCGCGTTCTGGCGCGATCCCTACCCCGTGCTTGCACGCCTGCGCCGCGAGGCGCCGATCGCTTTCGTCCCCCAGCTCGGCAGCACGCTGTTCACCCGCCGCGACGACATCTTCGTGTCGGAGAAGATCATCGACGTGTTCAGCTCGCACCAGCCCAACGGGCTCATGAACAAGCTCATGGGCCACAACATGATGCGCAAAGACGGCGACGCACACGTGTCCGAGCGCAAGGCGATCTTTCCTTCAGTCTCGCCCAAGACGGTAAAAGCCCATTGGAGTGCGCAGTTCCAGACGCACGCCGACCGGCTGCTGGATGAGTTGGCGCCGGCGGGCCGCGCCGACCTGGTGAAAGCCTTCGCCCTTCCGCTGTCGGCGGAATGCCTGAAAGCCATCACCGGTCTCACCAGCATGCGCTATCAGGACATGGATGCCTGGTCGCAGGCCATGATCGACGGCATCGCCAACTACGCCGGCGATCCGGCCGTGGAAGCGCGCTGCCACGCGGCGACGGCCGGTATCGACGCGGCCATCGACGACATGGTTCCAGTGCTTGCAAGAGCGCCCAATCCCAGCCTGCTCAGCGTGATGCTCGAAGGCGGCATGCCCATGGAAAGCGTGCGCGCCAACATCAAACTCGCCATCAGCGGCGGCCAGAACGAGCCGCGAGACGCCATCGCCGGCTGCATCTGGGCCCTGCTTACCCATCCCGAACAACTCGAGTCAGTCCTCGCTGGGAAAGTGCGCTGGGTGCAGGTGTTCGAGGAGTATGCGCGTTGGATCTCGCCCATCGGCATGTCGCCGAGGCGCATCGCCAAGGCTTGGTCGATCAACGGCATCGACCTGGAGCCGGAAGACCGCGTTTTCTTCATGTTCGGCTCGGCCAACCGCGACGAGGCGCATTTTCGCGACGCGGACAAGTTCGACGTGACGCGCGACACCTCCAAGAGCATCGCCTTCGGCGCCGGCCCGCACTATTGCGCCGGCGCCTGGGCCTCACGCGCCATGGTGGCAGATGTGGCACTGCCCAGCGCGTTCGCCCGGCTCGAGTCTTTACGCCTCGATGACACGGATCCGGTGCGCATCGGCGGCTGGGCCTTCCGCGGCCTGTTGAACCTGCCCGCGGCGTGGAGATAGGGGCGTCCTGCTACGTCCTGTCGCGCTCAACCCTGGCAGCTAACGTGTCGATCCAAAAAAGCTCCTGACGATTGTTCACGCGGTGGAGGCCAATTCCAGGCGCTTTCCAAGCGTGAGCTGAAGGCGAGCGTGTCATGTTCGCGGCAGGGAGATGAATCTCCCTTAAACGATCCGTTTGCGGCGGGTTCACCTCACCGCTCCGATACTGCGTGCAACTGATGACCGAGGATCCCCCTCGGCAAAAGGAGGTCTCAATGATGAAACTTGTCACCGGTACCTTGCTTGCAGTTGCCGTCGCGTCCAGCGCGGCGCTGGCCCAGTCGACGCCGCCTGCCGCTCCCTCCGCTGCCGTCGAAGTGAAGTTCAAGGCGGCCGACAAGAACGGCAACGGCACACTTGAAGGCGCCGAGGTCGACGCCTTCAAGGCAAACCTGGCGAAGATCGACGCCAACAAGGACGGCAAGATCTCTCGCGATGAGTTCGCCGCGGCTTCGAAGGCCGGCACCATCAACTAACGCAATCATCTTTCAACAGTAACGGCGTGCCCGGGCTGCGCTCCTTTAAGGAGCGCAGCCTTTTCCTTGAGATGCGCCGATGCTCCGCGAGGCTGGTAGGGCGCACTAGGCAGATTTTCGATTACGAGGCAATGTTGTCCTAACCAGCATAGACAGGGAGGAAAAGATGAGCGGGCTTCTCCAAAGACGCATCGCGGTTGTCACCGGCGCGGGATCGGGCATCGGCCAGGCCATTGCGCTCGGCTACGCCAGGGAGGGCGCAAATGTCGTCGTCCTCGACATCAATGCCGAGACGGCCGCGGCAACCGCCAAGTCGATTCAAGCGGCCGGCGGCAAGGCTGTCAGCTTCAGGCTCGACGTCACCGAGCGCGAAAGCTGCCGTACGCTTGCCGAAGATATCGGCAAGACCATTGGCCAAGTCTCCGTGCTGGTGAACAACGCGGGTATCAACCGCCGCAACGCCTTCACCGCCGACCCCGAAGCCGTCGTCACGGACTGGGACGACGTCATCGGCATCAACCTCACCGGCACCTTCAACGTCACGCACGCATTCCTCGGTCAGCTCCGCGCCACCAAGGGCCAGATCGTCAACATCGCCTCAATCCAGTCGTTCGTGCATGTGCGCACGCCGAATTCACCCGCTTACACCACCTCCAAGCACGGCGTATTGGGCTTCACGCGTGCGCTGGCGGCGGAACTCGGCAAGGACGGCGTGCGCGTCAACGCCATCGGCCCCGGCCTGATTGAAACCCCATTGAATGAGAAGGTGCGCGCCAGCAACCCCGAGCTGGTGAAGATCTTCCTCGACCACACCCCGCTTGGCCGCGCCGGCAAGCCCGAGGACATCGTCGGCCCGGCGCTCTTCCTCGCCTCCGACCTCTCCGCCTACGTCACCGGCTCCATCATCATGGCCGACGGCGGCTACCGCGCGATCTAGCCAACCCCGCCGTCATCCCGGAAGCCAAAGCGCAGCAAGGCTATCCGGGATCTGCCAGACACGGTGCGCTCACGCGTACTGCGCCTCACCGTTGCCGAACTTTATGCGTGAGGTAATAGGGGTCAACTCCTATGCAGTGCCCTCCGACCAGGCCCGGCCGATAGTAGTGGAAGTTCCATTTCGTCTCGGCGGCTTCGAGTATCTCTCGGGTCTCGAGACCCATGCGCTTGAACAGCATCGCCAGTTCGTTCACAAGCGCGATGTTCACATCGCGCTGCACATTCTCGATTATCTTTGCCGCCTCGGCTACCCGGATGGAGCTTGCCTTGTGCGTGCCGGCGCTGACGACGCTCCGATAGACCTGATCAACCAGTTCCGCAATTTCAGGCGTGGACCCGGAGGTGACCTTCTTGATCTTTGGAAATGGCCGGGCGTAATCCGATGGATTGATGCGTTCGGGGCTATAGCCAGCGAAGAAATCGACATTGAATTTGAGACCGGAAGTCCTTTCAATTATTGGAATGCAAATCTCTTCTGTGCCGCCAGGATATACCGTCGACTCGTAGACGACGACGGCGCCTTTGCCGATCACTTTGCCGATCGTTTCGCTGGCCTTCTGGAGCGGTGTGAGATCAGGCCGTTTGGCAGCGTCAATGGGCGTTGGCACTGTTACGATGAAAAAATTGACGTCCTTGAGTTCTTCCCGGCTCCCCGTAAACCGGAGTTTCTTGGCTTCCCTGAAATCTTCCTCTGTGCACTCACGCGTGCGGTCGTGAGCGCGTTCGAGCTCCGTCACGCGCTGATTGTTGATGTCAAACCCAAGGACCGGAAAGCGGCGTCCCAGATGCACCGCGAGCGGCAGGCCGACGTAGCCAAGCCCAATCACTCCGATACGAAGATCATCGAGGCTCAAACAGGGTCGCACGCAGTCCCCTCGCATCGGCAATGGTGGACACAAAGAATAGAGCCAATGGCTTACAACAATCGCGAGAGCAATCCTATATAGCTTCCCATACTTGAGAAGCTCGGCACCCCTCAGGGGCCGTGTTGCGGGATTGCAACTAACGTCGCCGGCTGGAATCATAGGCGCTCGCGGCGCGCCAGACGCGAGTTCACACAACAGAGCAGATCGAGTGTCTCTAGGCGGGCGCGCTTGCCAGCAGCACCTGCGTCACGGGCAGGTACCCACAGCACGCCGCGGGTTTTTTGCGGACTGACGAACCGCGGCGGTATCCTCCGCGGTTAGGGCTGAACCTTGCGCGAGATCGGCGCCAACAGAGACGACGGGAAATCCGCCGCATAGCGCCGCCCTTTTGGCTGCGGGTGATACTCGGGCCGCGGGCTCGAATCCGGCTCCACCACCCGCCGATACAAATGCCAGGTCGCGTGGCCTAACACGGGCATCACCACCGCAAGGCCGAAGAAGAACGGCAGGGAACCGAGTGCCAGCCCAGCGGCCACGATCAACCCCCAAAGGACCATCGTCCCGGGGTTCTTGAGGATTGCCCGAACCGACGTGGCAATCGCCACCGGCACTCCGACATTGCGATCGAGCAGCAGCGGAAACGACACCACGCTCAGCGCAAAGGCCAACACTGCGAACAGGAAGCCGACCACATTGCCCACCACAATAAGCCTGTGGCCTTCCGGCGTGGCGAGCACCATGTCGGCAAACTCGGTCAGCGTTGCTGGTTGGCGATACCCGAAGTTGGCGACATAGATGCCGTTGGCGACGGCAAGCCAGACACCGAAGATTGCGAGCAGGAACAGTCCAAGAGCCGCAAGCCCCCAGATGGATGGCGAGTGGATGATGTCGAACACGTGCTTCCAGGACGTATCCAGGCCGAGTTCGCGGCGCCGGCTCAGCTCGTAGAGGCCGATGGCTGCGAACGGGCCGATGAGTGCGAAACCCGCGGCGAGCGGGTAGAGTAGAGGAACGACGTCATATCCGAAGGTCGCGCGCCAGATCGCAATTCCCGCGATGGGATAGATCAGGCTGAGGAAAATCACATGCGTCGGCATGGCCCGGAAGTCCTCCAGGCCTTTTGCCAGGGCATACTTGAGATCGCCGAACCCGATCGAACGTATCGCAGGTAGTCCGCGCGCCGGTTGCGTGGGTAGGATGACATCTGTTGCATGCGCCATGACATGTCCTCCTGAACGCTAGGGTTCGGGGGCGCAACGCCATGTACGGCAAACCGCCTGATCGTAGGGCGCGACCCGCGAAGGCTTTCAGCCGACACTATAGTCCCGCGGGCGGAGTTTGTCGCGCGGAATTAGAGCGTGAACTGAGCTTGGTGAACGAGATCCCGGATGACGCTCCGCAAGCGTCGGCCTTCGGAATGACGGATGGGTTAGAGGTCCTGCTCCATCCACGCGCGCTGCACGTCCTCGCACCAGTTGCCGACGTTCCATTGGCCCCAGGCCCCGAGGCCGGCGAGTTCGTGCTCGCCGGCGTAGACGGGCACGTGGATGACGGACAAGCCGTCGTGGGCGTGCGCGGCTTTGAGCGCGCTCTTGAGGTCGTCGGTCGTCCAGCCGCCATGGATCGCGTTGATGCCGGTGACGGCGCTCGCGAGACGCACGTAGTCGACCGCCACACCATCGTTGGTGCGGAAGCCGGCCCCGTATTGCGCCATCTGCAGGCCGGTGATGGCCGCCATGCGCCGGTTGTCGAAGATGACGATGGTGCCGCGCACGCCGTGCTGGACGCCGTCGATCAGGATCTGCGGGTTCATCATGAAGGAGCCGTCGCCGGTGAAGGCGATGCCGTAGCGTGGCTTGTCGGCCATGGCGGAGGCGAGCAGCGCACTCACCGCAAAGCCCATGTAGGAGGCGCCGGTCTCGGTAAAGGTGTCGCCCGTTCTCTCGTCTTCCACGATCTGGAAGCCGTTGGCCTGCACGTCTCCGGCATCGAAGAACTTGGCGGCGCCGATTTCCTTGGCGAAGTCGGCGACGATCTTGATGGCGGCGGGCTGGCCCAGAGCCGGGCGCTGCCACACCTCGTCGCGAATGGGCGCGGCCTCGAAGCGCGCGCGCTTGTAGGCGGTCCACTCGGCCTTCTTGGCGGCGCAGGCAGCGAGCCAGTCGCGCTTGTTGGAGGAAGCCTTGGCGGCCTCGAGCTTCGCTGCCAGGCGTTCGGCGACGGCCGAGATATCCCCGACGAGCGCCGTCGTGCGGTTGTAGTGCGTGGCGTCGGCGAAATCGCCGTTGATGTTGATGACGTGTTGCGCGTTCTTGTAGCCGATGCCGGAGCAGTCGGCCTGGCACACGGCGCGCGAGCCGATGACGATGACCAGGTCCGATTCCGCCATGGCGTAGTTGCCGCTGATGGAGCCTTTGGAGCCGCCCACGTGCATGTTCTGCGCATGCACATCCGGCAGCACGCCGGTGGAGCCCGGCGACAGCACCACTGCAGCGCCGGCCGCTTCAGCCAGCCGTCGAACGGCAGTGTCGTATCCGCGCGTGCCGCCGCCGGCTTTGATGGCGACCTTGCGTGCGGCGGCGATCAGCTTCGCCGCTTCGTCCAGCGACGCATCGATTGCGGGTGCCAGCGCGGGCAGCGTCGGCCATTCCGGCAGCGCTGCAAGATTGAGTGTCAGCCGTGCCGGCTGCGTGTTGAGCGGGAGCAGCAGAAAGAACGGCCCCGCGCGATAGGGATGGGCGACGGTAAGCGCGCCTCGACGCAGCGCATCGCGCAAGCCTTCCGGCGTATGCAGCACGTAGGAACGGCCCATGATGGCCGTCATCCGGCCGAACAGGCCCTGCTCCTCCTTCGGCACCTGCTGCATGTTGTAGCCTTCGCCGAAAGTCGTCTCGTCGCCGTAGATGTGGTAGACGCCGACGCCGTTCGACGCGGCAGCCAGCGCACCCGCCATGGCCTGCATCGCGCCCGGGCCGATCGAGGTCACCACCGCCGGAATCTCGCCGTACTGCCAGCGCAGCGCCGTGGCGGCGTGCGCCATGGCCACCTCGTTGCGGCAGTTGAAGGTGCGGGTGACGCCTTCCTCCTCGTAGATACGCAGCACCTCGCCGAGATCGGTCGAGCCGTGGCCGAAGATGGCAAGGTATTTCGACACGCCCTGCTTGAGCAGACCGAGCACCAGGCCTTCGGACAGGGTCGTGTCGACGAGCTTCGGTAAGGTGCCGCCGGCCACCGCCGCATCGATGCCGCCGCCGGCGCAGATGGCGCGTGCACGCGTGCGCATTGCTGCGGTTCGCCCGCTTTCTGTGGGCGCCTGGCTCATCTAGACGCTGCCTTCCGTTTCTTTGAGGAACGCGTCGACCATTCTGTTCCATTCCTGCCAGTGCCGGCGATAGGAATAGTGACCACCCTCCTCGACAAGGACCAGGCGGGAGCCCGCGATGGCCTTGTGCAGGTCCTCCGATTGATAGGACGGCACCGTCGCATCATCGCTCGTGCCGACGATGAGCGACGGGTTCCTGATTTTCGACAGCTCCGCCGTGCGGTCATGCGCCAGCGTCATGTCGATGCGCTGGGCCAGTATCTCGACGGGCGCGACGGTCGCCAAGGCGCGCCGTTCCAGTTCAAGCACCTTGTCGAGGTCGTATCGAAACTGCATGGCACCGCTGGTGAACAGCGACGATACCTTGACGTATTCCTCAGCGCCGTAGGAGAGGGCAATGCGCCTGCGCGTCATCTGCACGCGCGTGATGAACTCGTCGGCCTTCACCCAGGTGTTGGAGAAGACGCAGCAGCGCAGGCGCTCGGGATGGTCGATGGCGAGGTTCTGCAGCACGCAGCCGCCGGTGGAGGTGCCCGCAATATGCGCCTTATCAATGCCGAGCTTGTCCATCAGGGCAATCACGTCGTGCGCCAGGATGCCGGTCGTATAACCGTTCGGCGGCTTGTCGCTGTCGCCTGCGCCGCGGTGGTCGAAGGCGACGCAGCGATACCGCTTGGAGAATTCCGCCGTTTGGAAATCCCAGGCATTGCTCAGCCCGACCAGTCCCGGGATGAATATGAATGCAGGTCCCGAACCACGCTCTTCGACATTCAGCGTGATCTCGCCGATATCAATTCTAGCCAACGCAAAACCCCAGCCGCTTACAAGATTTCCCTTCACTCTCCGCTTGCGAGAATCTCAGCCACTTCGACCACGCGACCCTCGCGCGCGCTTTTGGCACCAGCCTTGATGACGGCAAGGTTGCGCGCCGCCCAGAAACCGTCCGTCTCGGGCTGACTGCCGTTGCGCGCGCAGCGGGCGAATTCGTCGAGTTCCTCGCGGATGGTGTCGTTCTTTTCCGTCGCGATGGCACGGGCTGTCTTTTCGCCACGCTTCAAGTGCCTGAGGCCGGAGAAGAGATCGTAATAGGCGCTCGCCTCCTTGCCGTAGATGTTCATCATGTAGAACTCGGAGGCCGAAGCATAGGAAGCCGTGAGGTTGGAAAGAGCGTTGTTCTCGTGCTGCAAGATCAGATTGGCGACGTCGGGGTTGTCGCCGGGCAGCACGAGTTGTGCGAGCCGCGCCGATACGCTTTTGATGGGGCCCATCAGGAATTCCAATACGTCGACGTAGTGGATGCCGATCTGCAGCATGACGCCACCGGGCATGCCGGCAGCCGTATAGCGCCACGATGAAAGATCGAATTGTCCGAGCCGGTCACGACTGATGTTGCATTCGGCCTGCACCAGCTTGCCGAAGCGTCCCGCGTCGATCTCGGACTTGATCCAGCGGAAGTGGGTCTCGCGGCGGCGCTGATAGCCGAGTGCCAGCACGACACCCGCCTTCTTGCACACCTGCGCGATCTCCTGGCCTTCCCGGACCGTGTTGGCGATCGGCTTGTCGAGGAAGACGTGCTTGCCGGCTTCCGCCGCCTGACGCGTGGTCTCCAGATGCACATTGTTGGGCGTGGTGTTGATGATGCCGGCGATCGAGCGGTCGTTGAGGATCTCCTCGTAGCTGGCGGCGGCGCGGCAGCCGTATTTCTCGGCGAATGCCCGACGTTTATCCTCGGACCGCGTGAAGCAGGCTACGATCTGCATTGTGTTGGAACGCTTGATGGCGTCGGACAGCACATCGGACCACCATCCCATCCCCAGCACGGCCACGCGCAACGGTGCCTCACTCATGATCTGCGATTTCCCTGGTTCAAATTGAAAGGTCTGCTCAGCTCACGCCCGTTCCGCCGCGTCGGCGATCGATTTGCGATAGCCGAAGGCCCAGGCACACGCCTGCAGGAAAAGCAGCAGTCCGGCGACCGTGACTATGACGATGAGCGAGGCCTGATCGGCAAAGGTGGCGTAGGAGCCCCCCGACATGGTCAGCGCCAGTCGGAAATTCTCCTCCAGCCGATCGCCCAGGACGAGCGCCAGCAGCAGCGGCGCCATCTCGTAGCCGAACTTGCGCAGGAGATAGCCGACGCCACCCGAGATCACCATGATCCAGATGTCGGCCGCTTTGAAGTTCACGCTGTAGACGCCGATCGTCGAGATCACCAGGATGATGGGCACCAGCCAAGCGTAAGGGACGCGCAGCAGGTTCACGAACAAGCTCACGAATGGCAGGTTCAGCGCCAGCAGGACGGCGTTGCCGATGTACATGCTGGCCACCAGCCCCCAGAACACTTGGGGATTGTCGGTCATCAGCAGAGGTCCTGGCTGCACGCCATGGATCGTGAGCGCCGACAGCAGGATGGCGGTAGCCGGGATCGAAGGGATGCCGAGCGCCAGCAGCGGGATCATGGCGGTGCCGGTGGTGGCGTTGTTGGCGGTCTCCGGCCCGGCAACCCCGGCGATGGCGCCTTTGCCGAACTTTTCCGGATGCCGCGAGAAGCGTTTTTCCAGCGCGTAGGACACGAACGTCGACACCACGTGGCTGACGCCCGGAATGATCCCGAAAATAAAGCCGACGATCGTGCCCCGGCCGATGGCGGGTGCAGATTCCTTCAAGTCAGCCCATTTGGGCAGGAGCTCCCTGAGCTTAGGACGGATGGCCTCGATAGGTTTGCTCTTCTCCAGGTTTAAGAGGATCTCGGAGATTCCGAACAGGCCTATGGCAAGCGCCGTGAAAGAGAGGCCGTCGGCGAAGCCCAGGTTGCCGAAGGTGAAGCGCGGCGTGCCGGTAATCTTGTCGAGACCGACCGTGCCCACGGCCAGTCCGAGCACGATCATGGTGGCGGTCTTGAGCCGCGAACCTCCCGACACCAGGGTGATCGTGCCCAGCGCCAGCAGCATCAGCACGACTTCGACCGACGGCCCGATGGCCACCATCACGCGTGCCAGCGGCGGGGCAACCAGCATCAGCCCGAGAACGGAAACCGTGCCGCCAATGAAGCTGCCCACGGCAGCAATCATCAAGGCCGGCCCGGCGCGGCCCTGGCGCGCCATTTCGTAGCCGTCGATACATGTCACGACGGAGGCTGCCTCGCCGGGAATGCGCACGAGGATCGATGTTGTCGAGCCGCCGTACATGGCGCCGTAGAAGATGCCCGTCAGCATGATGATGCCGTTGGCGGGATCGAGGCCGAAGGTGAGCGGCAGCAGCAGCACCATTCCGGCCAATGGACCCAGGCCCGGCAGCACGCCGACGATGGTTCCCCACATGCAGCCGACAAAGCAGTAGAACAGACTCTGCCACGTAAGCGCGACCGCAAAGCCCGACATGAGGTGATCGAATGGCGACATGCTCACCCGCCGTCGGACTTGAACGGCGTCAGATCTCTGAGAGCATCCCAGAAATCACCCGTGGGCAGGCGCACGCCCAGGGCGAGCTTGAAGACGGCCCAGACTGCGATCATCGTGATGACTGCTCCCAGGGCGACCTTCCAGGGCGATGCTCGGGCAACGAGCAGCAGGACCACGGCCATGAACGATCCAAGCACGAGATATGAGTCGGCGCGCTCGAACGCGAATGCGACGCCGGCCATCGCAGCAAGCACGACGAGCACATCGCGGTGGCCAAGGTAGACGGTTTCGCCCTCTTCACCCCGCACACAGCGATAGAGGATCACCGGCGCCAGCACACCGAGCGCGATACCGAGCGCGAACGGCAAAAAACCGGGACCTGGCAGGCCGATGCCGCCAAAGGGGAGGAATGCCGCCTGCGACACGAAGAAGACGGCCGTGGCCAGCAGGGCCACCGACATGGCAATTTCGCCGCGGCGCGAAGAAACGGGGCGCGCCCAGGCGCCCTGCTCCTCCGCGTCCGACGGCATGGGTTTATCGGCCATCACGCGGCCGATCCGCTGCTACGCGCACTGGGTTACCTACTTCTTGGGCTCGGGATCCTTCTTGAGACCGAGGTCCTTCATCACCACGGCCAAGCCGGCGTCGTCGGCGGCGATCATTTTCGTGAATACATCGGACGGCTGGTAGGCCGGCGTGAAGCCGATCTTGGTGCCTGCGGCGACGAACTCCGGCGATTCCACGGTCTTCTTGATGGCGTCCTGGAGCTTGGCGATCACGGCCTTCGGCGTGCCCTTGGGAACGGAAATACCGCGCCACAGGTCAAGACCCACCTTGTAGCCCTGTGCTTTTGCCGTCTTCACGTCGGGGAAAGACGGATCGGGGATGGTGCCGAGCATCCCCAGCACGCGCAGGTCGCCGTTCTTGACGTGCGACACGAAAGCCTGCGGGAACTGAACCGCGGCCTCGATGCGATCACCCAGCAGATTGACCGTGGCCTGGCCCGCGCTGAACGGGACTGATGTAATCTTGGCGCCCGCCGCACTGAAGAGCGCGACAGCCGCGATATGCGTGTGGCTGGCTGCACCCGAATTGCCGACGCGAACTTTGTCGGGATTGGCCTTGGCGTAGTCGACCAGTTCCTTCAGGGTCTTCCAGGGCGAACTGGCTTTCACCGCGATGGCGGGATTCTCGATCGTCACGCGGGCAACATGCTCGAGGTTCTTGTAGTCGAACTTCAGCTGGCCTGAATGAAAGTTCGTGGAGATGGAGTTGGAACTCCACACGATGGCATAGCCGTCTGGCTTCTGCTCCGAGAGGTGCGTGTAGCCAATCGCACCGCCGGCGCCCGTCCGGTTCACCACGGGAACGGGGGCGCCGAGTATCTTGGCCATGCCCTCCGCGAGCTGACGGGCCGTGACGTCCGACGCGCTGCCCGCGCCGAACATGACCGTCATTTCGATGGGTTTGCCGGCAGGATAGGATTGAGCGAGCGCAGGCGTCGCCAACGCAGCAATCGATGCCACCGCGAGAACGACGCGACGCGTATAACTGAACATTGCATTCCTCCTGGTCTTGGTCGTCTGCACTACCCGCAACTCTCTTCATTCTGCCGCGATCGGTTGACGGGCAGCCCGCGCCTTCCTTCGTATTCCTTCGAGCACTTTTTCCGGCGTCGCCGGTAGAGAAGTAATCCGCACCCCGACGGCATCGTAGATGGCGTTCATGACGGCCGGAATAGTCGGAATCATGGCGGGCTCGCCGATGCCTTTGACCCCCAGCGGGCCGATCGGATCGGGGTCCTCCAGGATCACCGACGTCACCTGCGGCACGTCCAGCGATGTCGGCAGGATGTATTTTGCGAGGTTGGGCGTCGTGGTGCGGCCATCGACCGTGCGATAGTCCTCCATCAGTCCCTGGCCGAGGGCCTGCACGATGCCGCCCTCGATCTGGCCTTCCACCCCGCGCGGATTTACCGCGCGGCCGACATCGTGCACCGCCCAGATTCCGAGCACCTGCACCTCTCCGGTGAGCGTATCCACTTCGACTTCGGCCACCTGGCAGCCAAACACATAGGCCTGCCAGGGCCGCCCCGCGCCGTCGACGGGATCGAGGCCGGTGGTGTCGGTGCCGAACGACGCCGAGCCGACCGGCACCACGCCGCGGCTCTTGGCGATCTGCACGGCCTCGCTCATGGGCATCTTGTGGTTGCTGCCTTCGGCCCAGATCTCGCCGGCGGCGGTCTTGATGGTGCGGCCGTCGACGCCCCAGTGCTTTGCAATCACGTCGACCAGCATGGCGCGCGCCTGGCGCGAAGCGAGCGCCACGACGTTGCCGATCATGTAGGTCTGGCGTGTGGCGCCGGCATGCGCGGCTTCCGGCGAGCGGGCGGTGTCGTTGTCGCCGATCGTGACATCCTGCGGCCGCACGCCGATCTCGTGTGCGGCGATCTGCGCCAGTACGGTGAGGATGCCCTCGCCAATTTCCGTGACGCCGGTAACAATCTTGGCAGTGCCGCCGTCGTCGATCTCGGCCCAGGCGCCGGCACGGTCGACGGTGGCGGTACGGGCAATGCCGTACCAGCAGGCAGCGACGCCGCGGCCGCGCTTCTTGGCCATCACGCCACCTCGCTGCGGGCTTTGGCGGCGGGTGCTGCGAAGCGTGCACCTAGCGAACAGGAGGGACGCACGCCCTCGCCGCCAAGATCGCCGCGTGTCCCGCCGCGCGATGCAGAAGCGCCGGCTTCCCAGCGCGAGGCCTGTTCCGCGGCATCGAGCGCGCGAAGCATGCTCACCGAGCCGAGCTTCTGCTTTGTGTGAGTCGTGGCGCCGTCGCGCATCGCATTGATGCGGCGGATCTCGAAAGGATCGAGGCCGAGCTTCTCGGCGCAGATGTCGAGATGCGTCTCGGTCGCGAATTGAGATTGCAATGCACCGAACGAGCGGAAGGCACCTGACGGCGTGTTGTTGGTGTAGACCCCGTAGGTGTCGACCTTCACGTTCGCAATGGCGTAGGGACCGGCGGCCAGGATCGCCGCCTTGCGCATCACGCCTTCGGTCGACATGCCGTAGGCGCCGCCGTCGGAGACGAGCTTGATCTCGACTGCGCGGATGCGGCCGTCGCGCGTCAGGCCCATCTTGTAGGTGGTGTGCGAGGGATGGCGCTTGGCCGTACTGATGATGGATTCCTCGCGGGTGAACACGAGACGCACCGGCCGTCGCGTCTTCATCGCCATCAAAGCCAGCATGCCCTGGTAGACCATATCCTCCTTGCCGCCGAAGCCGCCGCCGACGGGACTCATGATGAACCGCACCTTGTTGATCGGCTGCGCGATGATGCGCGACAGCATGTGGCGGTGGTGCGTGATGTTCTGGCTGGGCGAGAGGATCGTCACGACGCCGTCGGCATCGACGTAGGCGAGGCCGGCTTCCGGCTCGAGATAGGCGTGCTCGACCTGCTGGGTCGTGTAGACCTCTTCGACGATCAGATCGGATTCGGCGAAGCCCCGCTCGATGTCGCCGACGCGGATCGGGATGTGCTTGACCATGTTGTCGGGCGCGTAGTCGTGCAGAATTGGGGCACCGGGCCGCATCGCCTCGTGGGCATCGAACACCGCCGGTAGCGGCGCGTAGACAACCTTGATTTTCGACAGCGCGCGCCGGGCGACCAGCGGGTCCTCGGATGCGACCGCGGCAACCTGTTCGCCGACGTAGCGCACCTTGCCGCGCGCCATCACCGGCTGGTCGTGCACGAACACGCCGAAGTTGTCGACGCCCGGCACGTCGGCACAAGTGATGACGCCTTCGACGCCCGGCATGGTCTCGGCTTCCGACGTATCGATCGAAACGATACGAGCATGGGCGTGGGGGCTGCGCAGCACGGCCATGTGCAGCATGTGCGGCATCACCATGTCGCCGGCATATTTGAGCGCGCCCGACACCTTGCTCGGCGCATCGAGCCGCCGCACGTTGGCGCCGATGAAGGCGCCGTCGGCCGGTTCGTCCTCAGCCAGCGCGCTCGCGGGACGGCGTCCGTTGGTCACGTCGCGGGCAAGTTCGACCGCATCGAAAATCTTCTGGTAGCCGGTGCAGCGGCAGATGTTGCCGCCGAGGCGCTCCTTGATCTCCTCGCGCTCCGCGAACGGATTGGCGCGCAGCGCTGCGGTGGCGGCCATGACCATGCCGGGGATGCAGTAGCCGCATTGGCTGGCGCCGGCTTTGTGGAAGGCCTGCTGCAACACGGAAAGCTCGCCCGCTTTGCCCAACCCTTCGACGGTCTCGATCGCTGTTCCTTGGGCCTTCGCTACGGGGACAAGACAAGACTTCAGCAGCACGCCGTCGACGAACACCGAGCAGGTGCCGCATTCGCCGGCGCCGCAACCTTCCTTGGTGCCGGTGTGGCCGAGGTCGTCGCGCAGGAAGTCGAGCAAGCGCAGGTGCGGCTTGGCGGCGCGCGAAACCTTGCGGCCATTGACGGTTGCCTCGATGCGAAGGTCAGGCATAGGCCGCCTCCAGGTCGTGAGTGAGGTCACCGCCATCGGCATCGCGTACCGCACCGGCGAGCCCACGCAGCATGAAGCCGCGCACGACATCGCGGCGATACGCCTGGCGTGTGCGCGAGGCGACCAGTTCGACCGGCATGTCCGCGGCCTTCCTGAGCGTACGGGCGGAGACAGGCTCTGCCTTCAAGAAGCTCTCGACTTCAGAAAGACGCACCGGCACCGGGCCGATGCCGCCGATCGCGAGTCGGACGCCTTCGAAAGCGCGGCCGGTGCTGTCCAGCTTCGCCACGACAGCCAGGCAGACGAGCGAGATCACCAGGGAACGGCGGTGACCGACCTTCTCGAAGCTGCCGCCGTAGCCGTTCAGATCATCGCATTCGATGGCGACGAGCAGTTCGTCAGGCTGCAACGCGGTCTTGCCGGGACCGGTGATAAACTGGATGAGCGGGATCTTGCGTCGGGCGATCTTGCCGTTGCGGCGCGACGCCAGTTCAACAACGGCCTCATGCGCGATCAGCGGGGGTATGGCATCGCCCGCCGGCGAGGCATTGACGATGTTGCCGCCGATGGTGGCCGACTCGCGGATCTGGTCGTCGGCAAACCAAACCGCGCATCGCGGCATGGCGGGCAGCGCCGAGCAAAGCGCGGCATCGTCGAGGAAGCGCTGGATGGGAGTGGCGGCGCCTATCCGCGCGCGCTTGCCGTCGACACGGCGCTCATTGAGTTCTGGAATTTTCGAAACGTCGATCAAGGCCGGGATCTCGACATCGCCAGCACGTCCCTCACGCGCCCAGGGCAAGGTATCGGTGGCGCCGGCAACAATGCGGTACCGGCCGCGATGCTCGGCCATCGCGGCGAAAGCCTCCTCGAGCGAGGCTGGCGTCAGATACTGGTCGCAAATGAGCATACTGTACTTGAGCGCCCGCTATTCTGCTGCTTCCCGCCGCGCCGCCACGCCGCGCGCCTTTACGACGACCTTGATCGCGTCCTCGATCCGCTCGCGCGCGTAACGCAGCGCGGTGGGCAGGTCTTCGAGCGCGAATGTGTGGGTGTGGATCTTGGTGGCATCGAAACGCTTCTGGCGCATGAACGCCTCGGCGCGGTGCGTTGCGCTCTTGCCCTCGCCGCGGATGCCATAAAGGTAGATGTTGTTGCGCACGAGGAACGCGACGTCGACCGGCACCGGTTCGTGCGGAAATGCAGCGAGGCAGATCTTGCCGCCGCGGTTGACCATTTTCGCCGCCTCGTTGAGCGCGTTGGTAGCGCCCGAGCACTCGACGACGTAGTCGACGCCCTTGCCGCCGTTGAGGCGGCGCACGACCTCGACCGGTTCTTCCTGGGTCACGTTGACGACGTGATCGGCGCCCAGCTCGAGGCCAATCTTCAATCGGTTGTCGCGGGTGCCTGTCAGGATCACGGGCTGGGCGCCGAGCGCTTTGGCCACCGCCACGCCCAGCAGCCCGATCGGGCCCGGGCCCGTCACGACCACGCTCTCGCCGGCCACCAATCCGCCAAGCTCGGTCAGGCCGTACATGGCTGTGCCGGCGGTGACCACCAGCGTCGCCTCCTCGTCCGTCATGTCGTCGGCGATGGCCACCAGCGTGTTGATGTTGTTGACCTGATATTCGCAGAAGCCGCCGTCGGTGGTGAAGCCGTTGGCGCGGTGGCTCTTGTCGACGTCGCCGTAGTTCAGGCCGTAGTTGTGGCAGGACGTATACATGCCCTCGCGGCAGCGCTTGCACTGTCCGCAGCCGGCATGGATCTCGACTGTGACGCGCTGGCCGATCTTGTATTCGTCAACGCCCGGACCCTGGGCGACGACCGTGCCCATGTACTCGTGGCCGGGCGTCCAGTTCTTGTTGAACGGCAGGCCACCCTCGATCAGCGCCGGCGGGCCGTTGGCGATGACATCGAGATCGGTGGCGCAGATCGCGACCGCGTCGATCCGAACCAGCACTTCGGCCTTCTTCGGCACCGGCGTCGGCTTGTCCTTGAGCGTCAGTACGCCGGGGTCGCCAAGCACCCAGGCCTTCATGGTGTCGGGAACCGGGAAATCCTTGCTGGTCCTCACGCCGGCGGGTGCATACATGCCTTACACTCCGTCAATTGACTTGTGTCGTGGCGACGTCGGCGGCCGCCACTACCTCAGAACTTTGCTCGCCGAATTCGGCGGAGAGTGCGCGTGCGGCAGACATGACGCTGTCGCGCATGAGCGCCAGGTGGTCATCGGTCGCGCGCAGGGTCGGCGTCGACGCGCTGATGGCGCCCACGACGGCGCCCAGATGATCGCGGATGGCGGCACCGACGCAGAACACGCCGGGCTGAAACTCTTCCCGGTCGAGCGCGTGGCCGTTGCGGCGCACGAGACGCAGTTCCTCGATCAGCCGGTCGGGATCGGTAATGGTGTTGGGTGTGAACGCGTCCATCCGCTTGCTGGCAAGGATGCGCCGGATTTCGTGTTCGGGAAGCCAGGCCAGCATGGCCTTGCCGGTGGCGGTGGCATGGGGTGCGTCCGAAGCGCCCAATGCGCCGGTATCCACGCGCACGGCATGTCGGCCCTCACGTCGCAACAGGGTGATAATTGCATCGCCCTGCAGCACGGCGAGATGCACCGTTTCTCCCGTTTCCGCGCTGATGCGTTCGATGAGCGGATGCGCGCGGCGCGGCAGGTCGACCTGCTTGAGGAAGGCCTGACCGAGATGCAGCCCGCGTGCGCCGAGTGCATACCGCCGGCCTGACACCTTCGCGACGTAGCCCCACTTGACGAGCGTCGCGAGCAGATGATGGCATGTGGAAATATTCAGGCGGGCGCTCGAGGCCAGCTCCGTCAGCGGCGTGCCGCCCGTCGACCGGGCCAGGATCTCCAGCAACGTGAGGGCCCGATCAACCGATTGCACGCTTCCGCGTGGGGCCCTGCCCTCTCCCTTGAGCCCGGCTGGGCTGCCGGGCGTCGGTGAGCTGAAACCAGTGTTACCTGCTTTCCCGTCCACCCTTCCCCTCAAGACGCTGGATTACGCGGTGCCGTAGGCACCCCTCGACCCAGCAACTAAGACGCGTGCTCCAGGGAAGTCAATGAATTTTGCAAACGCGAATATCAATTTCGTATTGTGAAATATAGGCAAATCTGAGGCCGCCCTGGGGTTGAGTTTCGGCGTAGGGACAGGGGAATGGCGGTCAGATGCGGCAACGGACCACGAGGAGACGGGCCGAGCGCCGTCAGACGACAGGTACGCCCGTCTGTTTCGCCTCTTCCTCGGGTTCCACGTGGATCAGCACTTCGGCCCCATGCACGGCCTCTACGAGTGCCGCCTCCAACCGATTGCAGATCTGATGCGAGGTGGCGACGGTCATATTGCCCGGCACGACTAGGTGAAATTCTATGAAGGTGACGCGGCCGGCCGTGCGCGTCTTTACATCGTGAGCCTCGATGGCGCCTTCGGCGTTTGCTGCGATCACCGCGCGGATGCTTCGCGCGACCTCGGCCGTCACGGCTTCGTCCATCAGGCCGCTCACAGATTCTCGTACCAGACGCCACCCGGCCCACAGGATATTGAGCGCGACCAGCGCGGCCAGCAGCGGGTCCAGGAATTGCCAGCCCGTCACCGTTGCCAACCCGAGACCGACAAGCACGCCTATCGACGTGAATACGTCCGTCAGCAGGTGCCAGCCGTCGGCGACCAGGGCAGGGGAGCGCTGTCGGCGCCCCCAGCGCATCAGGAAGGCACACCAGCCGGCGTTGATGCCGGTGGCAATCGCGTTGAGGCCCAGGCCCGCTGTGAGATCGTTGAGGGTGCGGGGCCTTACGAAGGCATCGTAGGCTTCGTGGAGAATGAGAAGTGCGGCCACCACGATGAGCACGCCTTCGATGACGGCCGAGAAATATTCCGCCTTGTGGTGGCCGAACTGGTGCTGTCGATCCGCCGGCTGGAAGGCTATGTGAATCGCATAGAGCGCAACCGTCGCGGTGACGAGATTGACGATGCTCTCGAGCGCGTCGGAATACAGCGCGGCACTGCCGGTGCGCCAATAGGCGAGATACTTCAAGCCCATGACGATAGCCGCCACGGCGATCGAGACCAGAGCGGCGAGCTTGAGCTTGGCAGCAGGCTGGAGTGACGTTGCTGTCATCAGCATCCGAACGGAAAAGCCGTCTGCACATGACACGAACGTGACGCGAACGCCAGCGCATTAGCGACGCGTGATTGTCGCGTCAAATCACGGGCGGCCAGCCGGGGGCACCGGTTTTCCACAGGTGGCGACTACCCGTCCGGGCACGAATTTGATGCAAGGGGTGTCAAGGCTTGGTTCCGATCATCTTCAAGTGTCCCGCGTTCGGCCTGTGCCCGCGCGAGGAGATGCTGACGATGGCCAATTTTCCCACTCATATTGCGATCGGCACCGTCGTGAGCGGGGCGCTGGCGACCGTTACGGTGGCGGCGGATATGGTCGCGCCGGAGAACATCGTGGCCGTGACGCTCGCAGGCGTCCTGGGCTCGGTGCTGCCCGACATAGACCTCAAGGATTTGCGGCCGGCCCGCGCCATGTTCGCCGGTCTCGGCGTGTTTTTCTCTTTCGCAGTGCTATTCAGCCTGGAGCGCAAATACTCGATCGCAGAAATGCTTATCCTTTGGCTCGGCACGCTCTTGTTCGTGCGCTACGTCGCCAAAGAGGTCTTTTTCCGTTTCAGCTATCACCGCGGAGTTTGGCACTCGATACTGGCGCTGATTTTCTGTTCCCTGGTGACGGCCTGGGTCTACAGCAAGCTGTTGGGCCGGGACGAGGGAGTCGCGTGGCTTGCTGCAGGGTTTCTGGCGGTCGGCTTTCTCACGCACCTCATTCTGGACGAGCTCTACTCGGTCGACGTGATGGACACCCGCATCAAAGCGTCATTCGGCACGGCGCTGAAGCTGTTCGACTACAAGCACCTCGGTCACTCGTCGGCCATGGCCGTGGCCACTGTCCTCGTCTTTCTGCTGACACCACCAACGAAGATATTCGTCGAGAACATCTCGGCCCGTAGTCTGTGGACCGGCCTGCATCAGCGTCTGCTGCCTCAGGACAAGTGGTTCAGCGGTATGGCGTGGATCACGGAGAGCCCTCCGCAGGGGAAAGCCGGTGAGGTGGTTCCTGCGGGAACCAGCCCGATCTCCACCGGCTCTATTCCATTGCCTGCCAAAGAAGCGCCGGCGCAGCAGTAGGCTCGGCTCGGGCCTCTGCCTCGCTCTATTCCGCAGGCGGCGACAGACGCGGCTGTGGCGCGGCCGAAATGCAACTGGCGGTGTCATGGTCCGCGCGATAGGATCGTCAAGCTCATTTCATGCTTGAGGGGACCACGGCCAACCGCGGGAAATCGGCTTCGCGACCCAAGCTTGTCGTCGTGTTGTTGAGGGCACCATGTCAGTGGCGTGCAGCGACCTGCAAAGGCAGCAAGGCGGAATCGGGCGTCGGGCGACTGGGCCCGTGGCCATTATGAAGGCCGGGACGGTGGCGGCAGCCCTGAGCTTGGCGATGGCATCGGCCGCCTGGGCGGATGAGAGCAAAGTGCAAGGATTGACGCGGGTAGCTGCGGTGGACGGCACCGCCGACACCTTGCCCTACCGGCTCGGAATGCCACTACCTCGCATCGACCTCGATGTCGACCTCAAGGTGCTGCTTGCCCAGCACCGGCCATCGACGACGCAAAACGATGCGACAGCTGCCGAAGATACGATACTCGTTGCGGTCGTGCTGTCCGTTCCGCGGAGCGTCGACGAGGACATTGCCAAGCAATATGGCCTTGAGCTGGTGGATCGGACGGAATTGCCCGATCTCGATCTGCGGATCGTGCAGTTTCGCGTGTCCGGCAATAGGGCGATCGCACCGGTCCTCTCCGATCTGCGCAATGATCAGCGCATCCGCAGGGCGCAACAGAATGCGCAGTACAGCGTGCCTTCGCAGGGCAGCCCGGCGCCCGGGATCAGCCGCCTGAACGGCCCGCCCGCAGAAACCCCGCCGTCGCTGTCCAATCGCAAGAGCCCGACAGTCGCGAAGGTTGCACAGAAGTTGCCCGATCAGAGGGTAAGCCGGTCGCTCAAGGGCCAGGCGGCGAACGAGAACGCGCTCCAATCAGTGCGCGTTGAAAAGGTTGGCGATGTTCTCTCCGGTGGGCTGTAGCGCAGATCGCCCTCAAGCCGCTCGAGCGAAGGCGCCTTAGGAGCTATCACCCGGCGATCAGTTGAGTCTCCACGAGAACCCGAAACGCCCGGTCACGCTTTCGGAGTCCGCGCTATGCTCATGGCGCACGCCCACCGAGAACTGAAGGGTTCTGTCGATCTCGAAGTCGAGGCCTGTTGCGGTGAAGATGGTGGTGTCGGCTTCCTGCATGGTGAAGGCAACGCCATCGATCTCCAGATAGTTGCTATAGGTGAGGTGGTGCGTGATACCAGCCTGTATGAAAGGCCGGATCGTCATCCCGTCATGGCGGAAAACTCCGAAGAGCCTGGCTGAGAGCATCGCGTCGGCGGCCGCGATGGTGTGGTCGCCGTACACAAGCCCGAGCGAATCGGCGTGCGCTTCACCGACCGTGCGCTGATACGAAAGGGTACCGCGCACGTCGAAGCGTGCCGTTTCGGACAGCGGTATGATGGTTCCAACGAAGCCTGCGGCAACAAAGGTGGAGGTATCGTAGTCGCTGTCAGATCCCAGGATGAAATTCTGGCTCTCAGTCCGGCCCCAGGCGCCGCCGAAGGCGCTGCCGGCATACCACTTTTCCATTGTGAGCAGCGAGAAGCTGCTGACGGACCAGGATCTCAACCTATTGGAGCCGGCTTGTGCGATCCCGGCATCGCGCAGTGCAGCGCTGGCCCTGACCTGTGTATCGCTGTCGGTTGCTCCACCGCTGAAGCCCATGTGGAACGTGCCCTTCCTGAACCCGAAAGCCGAAGATGCGTCCCACAGAACACCCGGCAGCTGGGTTCTTTCCACCGTCTGGAAAGGCAGAGTCGACCCGCATGAGGCGCCGTTTTCTCCGCTGATCCGGTAGCCGTCGTGGTCGGTCCTGCTGACGGCGAGCGCGTTCCACGTCGAGATGTCGGCAGTAGGGAGCGGCCCGAGCGTGCTCGCATCTACTACAGTCGCACAGGCCGACGGCGCGTCATTGCCGAAAGCGAGGCCATTGAGCAGTTGGTCGATAGAGGCAAACGCCTCGGCGCTGCCCATGTTCGCGAACAGCTGCGTTATTGGCGAGACGTGATTGATTACATCCCCGCCGGGCAGCGACCATAGGGATTTATCTCCAACTTTGATGTCGGGCAGTTTGGCGCTTGCACCCTTGTTGTTGATGGTGAGCGGGATCGAGGGGAGCGAGACTGCATCACTTGCGATGACGCCGGGAAGGTCCGCCTTCAGGCCTTCTTTGTCGAGGCTGACCGAACTCTTGGATATCGCGATCGTATCGGCGATGTTGATGCCCGGAAGGTCCGCTTTCAGGCCATCCTTGTTGAGGCTGACCACGTTCTTGGAGATCGACACCAGATCACGGGCAACGTTGACGCCGGGAAGGTCGGCCTTCAGGCCGTCCTTGTCGAGGCTGACCGCGCTTTTGGAAATCGACACCAGATCACGGGCGACGTTGACGCCCGGGAGGTCTGCCTTCAGGCCTTCTTTGTTGAGGCTGACCGCGCTGCTGGAGACCGAGATCAGATCGCGGGCGACGTTGACGCCTGGGAGGTCCGCCTTCAGGCCTTCCTTGTTGAGGCTGACCGCGCTCTTGGAGATCGAGACCAGATCACGAGCGACATTCACGCCCGGAAGGTCCGCCTTCAGGCCATTGTCATTGAGGCTGACCATGCCCGGCGTGGTTTTGACAAGCCCTGCAGCGCTGACCCCCGGAAGGTTTGCGTTGAGGCCTTTTTCGTTGAGGCTGAGCGCAGCCGGATTTGTCGTTACCACGCCGGCGGCGCTGACGCCGGGAAGCGCTGCGCTGAGACCTTGGCTACCGAGATTGAGCGAAGTCGGCGAGGTGGTGACCACGCCTGGTATGTTGATGCCGGGTAGGCCCAACCTGATGCCCGGCCGGCTATGCCCTGTTTGACCAAAGGCAACGTGCGACCCGGCCACGATAGACGCCAGAGCAAACGCCACCTGAACGACGACGACGGGCCACCCTCTGGCCATCGCATCCTCCAGTACGCTGACAAAACACCGCACCCTGATCGCATGATAGTTGTAATCCCAGGTGGTGCAACCGTGCGTGTGCAGCCTGTGCACGGTTTGCCGGCGCGTGTCTCGCTTGGAGCACACTGCTGTCCTCGGATTGTCTACCGCACGCGCAGCAGCAAGGCGCCGGCAAGCACCATCAGCGCCGCAGCGACGCGGGCCAGCAGCCAGGGTTCGCGCAGCACCAGTGTTGCAAACAGAGAGCCGAACAGGACGCTGGTTTCACGGAGAGCTGCAACCAGGGCAATCGGTGCAACCGTCATCGCCCAGATCGCGATGGCATAGGCCGCTGTAGAAAGTACTGCTCCCGCCATCGCCATGTGCCAGTTGGCAGCGAAATCATCGGTCAGCTTACGGCCGATGCGCGCGAAACCGTAGACCGTCATCACGGCGCCGCTGAGGAGAAACAACCACGTGGTGTAGGCCGTGGAGGCCCCGGCAAGGCGCGCGCCGATCCCGTCAACCAGCGTGTAGGCCGTGATGGTCAGCGAGCACAGAACGGCAAATGCCATCGATCGCGTGTCGAATTGCCGGGACGGCCGCCCGCCGCGAACAGCGAGCAGGAGGATGCCTCCGGCCAGCACAACGACGCCTGCCCAGCCGAAAACGCCCAGGGCCTCGTGCAGCCACACCGTGGCCAAGCCGGCCGTCATGAGCGGCGCCGTTCCCCGCGCGATGGGGTAGACTTGGCCGAGGTCGCCGAACCGATAGGCTTCAGCCAGCGTCAGGTAGTAGCCGATGTGAATCACGACCGAGGCACCGAGATAGGGCCAAGCGGCGGCGTCGGGCAGGCCGGTCAAGAATGCAAAGGGAATCGCTACGAGGCCGGACGCTATGGCGACCAGGACGGTGGCGAGGACCGGTTCGAGTCTCAGCTTGAGAAGCGTGTTCCAGCCCGCGTGGCAGGCAGCCGCGGCGAGCACGGCGCAGAAAACAAAAAAATCCATCGGCCGGCGTCCTTTCGGCCCGAGGGCGCGATTACGCGGGCGGGAGGTATTCACATCGCAGCGCGCCGCGCAATGTTCTTTGCTGTCGTGGACGGCCGTTGCGCCCCCGATTGGCAAGTGCCAGTTGCGTCCAAATTGTGGTAGCCGGGCAACTGATGCTGGATGATTCGAGAGCCGGTTTTTCCGCCATGCCGCAGCGCTCGCGGGCCGTCCCCGTCGTCTAAGCGCTTGGGTGCTAAGTTGTTTCTGTTTCCGAAGGCCGTGCGCTGTGCCCGATCCATCGTCGGGAGTGACGCAGGCCCCCAATGTCATCGCCGTGTGTGGAAGCTATCTGATAGAATGGCATCCCGCACTTTCGGACCAACTGACAGGAGTGTCGTCATGCCGATCAACTGGGCAGAACTTCCTATGCAAGCGATCGGGCTCTTAGCCGGGCTCGTGTTCGTAGCGTCGCTGATCGGCAATTCATTGACGCGCAATGCGTTTGTCGGAGCCATTCTTACGGTCATCATCTTTGTCGCCGTCTACATAGCCTGGGATTACTATCCGCACGGTCAGTTGGAAGGCATTCGTTTCCCGAACAGATATTCACCGGGCAGATAGCTGGAGCGACGGGCGGGGCGTTCATGCAGATTGCTGATGCGTGCTCGCGTGCTGAATTCGGCGCGCGAGCCGTTGCGCTTCACGACGCATGGGATCTTTAGATGGTGTCTTGATGATCCGGTCGTAGAACTCGGGCAGATCTTCAGGTCCTCCCTGCGCGGGGAATGGTGAAGCCGTGATCTTGGCCCGCTCGGCTACCAGCAGCACTCAGCGACGGTTTGCGTGGAGCATCTGGCAACTAGTCGCGCCTTCATTTGCATATACGACGACATGGCACGGGCTGAACACTGCGGGTGCTGCGCGTGCACGCCAATGATCTCCCAGGGAGTATCGAATGCGAATCTTCAAGTGCGATAGGTTGATGGTCATTGCCATCGCGACGGTAATGGCGGGCGCAGTCGCAACCGGCACATCGATACCCGCAACGGCTCAGAGCCCAGGAAAAACCATGACCACAGCATCAGGCCTACAGATCGCGGACACCAAGGCCGGCACTGGTGCCACACCCCGCACCGGCCAGATCTGCGTCATGCACTATACGGGCTGGCTGTATCAGAACGGTGCCAAGGGCGCGAAGTTCGACAGCTCGGTCGACCGCGGTCAGCCCTTCGAGTTTCCCATCGGCACAGGCCGGGTGATCAAGGGCTGGGATGAAGGTGTTGCCAGCATGAAAGTCGGCGGCAAGCGCACGCTCATCATCCCGCCGGACCTCGGCTATGGCGCCCGCGGCGCCGGCGGCGTTATCCCGCCCAACGCCACCCTGATCTTCGAAGTCGAGCTTCTCGACGTAAAGGGCTAGTTAGCGGCGTGCGATAGGCAGTCGGCGCTCGCCGCCTTCCCGTGTAAATGTTGCCGCGCGCTGAGTTGCAGGACGCGGTTGCTTTTGCTGTCCAGGGTAGGGTAGACGCGGGCTATGAACGACGAGAATGCCGCACCGGTCGATCACATGCTATTCCGCAGGGTGATGGGTTCGTTCGCCACCGGCGTCACCGTGATCACCACCGAGGCGCGCGGCGAGGTTCGCGGCATGACGGCCAACGCCTTCATGTCGGGCTCGCTCGAGCCGCCACTGTGCGTCATCTCCGTCGCAAAGCGTGCGCGCATCCATCCGCTGCTCGTCGAAGCCGGGCATTTCGGCGTCAGCATCCTGGCCAGGGACCAGGAGCGGCTGAGCACCCACTTCGCCGGCGGGCCGGTGGCCGACATCGCCCCGGATTTCTTGCGCACAGGTCGCACGCCGGTGCTTGGCGGCGCGAGCGCCACGATCGCTGCCGACATCACCGCGTGCCATGATTGCGGTGATCATTCGATCTTCATCGGCCGCATCGTGCATCTCGAAGCCTTCGGCCGGCCGCCGCTGGTCGTGCACGAGGGTCACTACGCGTCCCTCACCTATTCGATGGAACGCGCACCGGAGTGGGTTGCGGATTTCTGGTGATCGCGGGCGGCCGGCTCAGTTCGTCACGTTGGGGACCGGCGCCGGCGACGGCGGCCCATTCGACATCGGTGCCGGCTTTTTTGCGCCCGGCGCATTGGCCTCCGCCAGCCTCGCCAGCAGCTCTTCGGCGATCGCCTTGATGGCAGTACCGGACTCGCCTGGATACTTGGCCACATAAGACCGTTCCACCGCGCTCAGTTGCGAGGCGTGTTGCAGCGCGCTCGTGCGCGGCACGGGCTGGGAGAAGCATCGGTTTTCGGGATTGTTGAGCAGCCAGCGCTGGTAGTCGGCATCCACCGGCGAATGGCCGTCCTTCATGTTGACGCACACGCCGATGTTGTCGGCAAATCCCATCTCCGGGTTGAGACCCTTGAAGCGGCGAAACACCTCGAGTCCGCAGGTGGATACGTAGTCCGGCTTGGTCGGAGAGAAATGGAAATCGGCTTCGCGCAGCCACGACTCTGTCAGGATCGACAACCCCGGCGGACAGTCGATCAGCACCACGTCGAACACGCCGCGCACATTGCCGAGCAAACCGCTGATGCTGCTGCGTAAGCGCTGATGCAGGCTCTCCTTGGAGACCTCGCGCTCGAACAGCGTGAGCTGCATGTCGCTGGGGATCAGATAGACAGTGCGCGCCTCGTCCACGTCCGATACGCCGCCGACCACGAAGCGCGGCCATTCCACGGCAACATTGTTGAGCACGCTCGCGACCAGCAGGTCGACGATGGTCAAACCTTCCGATTGCAGCCGGTGCAGGTTGGCGGCAGTCAGCAGCATGGAGCTGATGCTGGCCTGCGAGTCGGAATCGATGATCAGCACGTTCTTGCGGAACTGCGCCGAGAGCGTCTCGGCCAGCGCCAATACAAGCGTGGACTTGCCGACCCCGCCCTTCGTGTTCATGACTGCGATTGTATTGCGCATGCCCCCACCAGTCCGTCCGTCCCGAAGATCGTCGGCCCGCGTTGATGTGCCTGCCAAGTGTGGCAGACTCCTGGTGCCGCTTTCAAGCGCGGACCTGCAATTGGCTATTCGCCGCGGGCCGATCGGCGCCGCGGTGAAGCCGATGTCGCGGCCGGGGCACGCGCAGACTGGCGCTTGAGCGCGACGGGCGGCGCCTCTTCGCTGCGCTCCCGCACCCAGTAGTGATACTCCGTATTGGGCCGTATGTCGGCAGCCGCTGCCATGCGGTTCGACATATTGTAGAAGCTGGCGACGGCAGCGATGTCCCAGATGTCGCGATTGCTGAACCCCGCCTTGCGCAGCGCTTCCCGGTCCGGTTCCTCGATCTTGTCGGGTGCCTCCGTGAGCCTGGTCGCAAAATCGAGCATCGCCTTCTGGCGCCGATCGAGTTCGGCGGCGCGGTAGTTCTGCGCGATCAGCTCGCCGAGTTCGGGGTCCTTGCCGCGCTGGCGCAGGGCTGCGCCGTGCGAGGTCAAGCAATAGTGACAGTGATTGATCGCGCTCACCGCCACCGCAATCATCTCGCGCTCGGTCTTGGAGAGGCCGCTGTCGCCGAGCATCAGGTCGTCGGCCATGAGGATGAAGGCCTTGAGCTTGGCATTGTCGAAAGCGTAGGCGCGGAACACGTTTGGCACGAAGCCAAGCTTTTCCTCGCATTTGCGGAAATACTCGGCGATCTCGGGCTCCAGGCGGTCCGGAGGCCCCGCGTCGAGGGCCATCACCTTGTGCTTCTTGGTCATCAACGGGTCCTTTGTGGCGGTACCCACTCTCAACGACCGATCATGTGAATTGTCAATCTTCCCACACCTGTCACCTTATCTATCTGTCACATTATCCGCTAAAGAGTCGCCCAGGGAGAAGAGCCTCATGACCCTTGCAGCGGGAACGGCAGGCGATGGCATCATTCGCCAGGTGCAGAAAGCACTCGGCGAGAAAACGCAGGCGGCTCGGTTCGCGTCGCTGCTCTACGATCACAATGGATTCGGCGGGCACGACGCGCCACCCCCGGGCTGGCTTGCTGGCAATGCCCGAACCGCATTCGAATTCATCGCCGAGAAGCCAGGCAGGAAGCACAAGCTGCGCGTCCGCTCGGCAACAGCCGCGGACGGGTCGTCCGAGAGCACTGTCGTCGAGATCCTGAACGACGACATGCCGTTCCTGGTTGACTCGGTACTGAGTGAGCTGCAGGCGCGCGGGCTAACTGTACGTTTTCTCCTGCATCCCATCTTCAAGACCGAGCGCGACAAAGCCGGCAATCTTCAGGCGCTGCTCGGCCCGGGCGACCAGAACTGGAATGACGGTCACCAGGAAAGCTACATCGCTATCCACCTTCCCCCCCTCCCGGAGGCCGCCCATCGCGATCTCACCAAGGCTCTGTCTGACATCCTCGGCAGCGTGCGCGTGGTGGTGGCTGACTGGAAGCCGATGCTGCAACAGGTGCAGGCAGCCATCCGGCACCTCGAAGCTGGGCCGCGCGGCGTGCCGGCGGGCGAGCTGCGCGAGTCCATTGCTTTCCTGCGCTGGCTTGAAGCCGGCAACTTCACCTTCCTGGGCTCGCGCGAGTACCGGCTTTCCGGCCAGCTCGAGAAAGGCGACCTCGTGCCGGCGGCCAAAGCCGGCCTCGGCGTGCTGCGCGATCCAACCGTGCATGTGCTGCGCCGCGGGGCTGAACTGGTCGACATGACGCCGGAGATCCGCCGCTTCTATGCTGCGCCCGAGCCGCTCATCATCACCAAGGCCAGTGTGGTCAGCCGCGTGCATCGCCGTGTGCACATGGACTACATCGGCATCAAGACCTATCGCGGCGACGGCACGCTGGACGGCGAAATCCGCATCGTTGGCCTGTTCACGTCGCAGGCCTATGTCAGATCACCACGCGAAATCCCCTTTCTGCGGCACAAGGCGGAGACCGTGCTCAAGCTCTCCGGTTATCCGGCGGCCAGCCATGCGGGCAAGGCTCTGATGAACGTGCTGGAGACCTTCCCGCGCGACGAGCTGTTCCAGATCGAGCCGGTGCAGCTCCAGGAATGGAGCGAGGGCATCCTGGACCTCGAGACCCGGCCGCGCGTGCGTGTGTTTGCCCGCATCGACCGCTTCGACCGGTTTGTCTCCCTGCTCGTCTATGTCCCGCGCGACCGCTACACGTCGGGTGTGCGCGAACGCATCGGTGCTCTGCTGGCCGAGGCCTACAAGGGCCGCATCGCCGCGTTCTATCCCTACTTCACCGACGGCCCGCTGGTGCGCGTGCAGTTCATCGTCGGCCGCTACGACGGTGTGACGCCTCGGGTGGACGTGGCGGACCTGGAGCGCGGGATCAGCGAGATCCTGCGCACCTGGGCCGACAGGCTGGCCGATGCCATCGCAGCCTCGGGTCCGCGTACCGGCATGCTGCTGGCGAAATACCGCACGGCCTTCTCATCGGGTTACGCGGAAACCTTCACCGCCCAGCGCGCGCTCGAAGACATCACCCGCATCGAGCGGCTCGGTCTTGATCTGCCTGTTGCCATTGACTTCTATCGCGAGCCCGACGCTCCTGCGCATCGCTTCCGAGCTGCCGTCTATCGCTTCGGCGGACCCATCAACTTGTCGCAACGCGTGCCCCTGCTCGAGAACATGGGCTTTGTCGCCATCGATGAGCGCTCCTATCACGTCCGCCCGGTCTTTGCCGACGACATGCGCGAGGTCACGCTGCACGACATGGTGCTTGAGACCGCAGACGGCGCGCCGATCGAACTCGGCGCCCACGACAAGCGCCTGGAGGCCGCATTTCTTGCCGTCTTCCATGGGCAGGCCGACAACGACAATTTCAATCGCCTGGTTGTCGCGGCCGGCGCCGACTGGCGCACCACGGCGACGCTGCGGGCCTATGCCGCCTTCCTGCGCCAGCTCGGTTCGCCGTTCGGTCCGCGCTACATCGCCGACACCCTCTATCGCCATGCCGGTGTCGCGCGCGACCTGCTCGAGCTGTTTCATTTGCGCTTCGATTCGGCGCGCAAGCTGGACGTCAAGGCGCGGCAGGCCGCCGAGGAGCCTATCCGGCAGCGCATCGAGGGGGCGCTTGCCGCAGTTCCGAGTCTCGATGAGGACCGCATTCTGCGGCAGTTCCTCAATCTCGTCGGCGCCACGGTTCGCACCAACTTCTTCCAAGTAGGCACGGACGGGAAACCGCCGCACACCATTGCCTTCAAGCTCGACAGCAACGCCGTGGAGGCGGCACCGCAGCCGCGTCCCTACCGCGAAATCTGGGTCTATTCGCCGCGCGTCGAGGGCGTGCACCTGCGCTTCGCGCCGATCGCGCGCGGCGGCATCCGCTGGTCGGACCGGGCGCAGGACTTCCGCACCGAGGTGTTAGGGCTCGTCCGTGCCCAGGTGGTCAAGAACGCGGTGATCGTGCCCTCCGGCGCCAAGGGCGGGTTCCTGCCCAAGCTGCTGCCGCGCTCGGGCACGCGCGACGAAGTGCAGGCGGAAGGCATTGCCGCCTACCGCATCTTCATCTCCGCGTTGCTCGACATCACCGACAACCTGAAGGACGGCAAGATCGTGCCGCCCCCGCGTGTGGTGCGCCACGATGGTGATGATCCTTACCTGGTGGTCGCCGCCGACAAAGGCACGGCCACGTTCTCTGATATCGCCAACGAGCTCTCGACCTCGCGCGACTTCTGGCTGGGCGATGCCTTCGCCTCCGGCGGCTCCGTCGGGTACGACCACAAGGTCATGGCCATCACGGCGCGAGGCGCCTGGGAATGCGTGAAGCGCCATTTCCGCGAAATGGACATCGACATCCAGACGCAACCTTTTCGCGTGGTCGGCGTCGGCGACATGTCGGGCGACGTGTTCGGCAACGGCATGCTGCTGTCGGAGCACATCCAGCTCGTCGCGGCCTTCGATCATCGCGACATCTTCATCGATCCGAACCCGCGTGCCGATAGCTTCGCCGAGCGCAAGCGGCTGTTCAACCTGGCCCGGTCGAGCTGGCAGGACTACGACAAGTCCAAGATCTCCAAGGGCGGCGGCGTATTCCCGCGCTCGGCCAAATCGATTGCCCTCAGCGACGAGATGAAGACCCTTCTCGGTCTCGCCGCGGCGAGCGTTACCCCGGCCGAGCTGATGCGCGCCATTATCAAGTGCAGGGCGGACCTGCTTTGGTTCGGCGGCATCGGCACCTATGTGCGGGCCTCTTCCGAGCGGGACGAGGAGGTAGGCGATCGGGCTAACGATGCCCTGCGGGTGGCGGCAACCGAGGTCAACGCCCGGGTTGTCGGCGAGGGCGCCAACCTCGGCGTGACGCAACGCGGCCGCATCGAGTTCGCCGCCCGCGGCGGGCGCATCGACACGGACTTCATCGACAATTCGGCCGGCGTGAACACCTCCGATCAGGAGGTCAACATCAAGATCGCGATTGCGCCAGCGACACGCGCCGGGAAGCTCGATCCCGACGCTCGCAAGAAGCTGCTGGTGGCCATGACCGAGGACGTGGCTGCAGCCTCGCTGCGCAACAACTATCAGCAGTCGCTCGCGTTGAGTCTTGCCGAGCGCCGAAGCGCGCGCGACCTTCCCGACTATGCCCTGCTGATGCGCTCACTCGAAACGCGCGGCCTGTTTACGCGCAGCCTGGAATCGCTGCCCGACGACAGCGAATTACTGGAGTGTGGCCGCGCCGGACGCGGGCGGACGCGGCCCGAGCTTGCCGTGCTGCTGAGCTTCGCCAAGATCGCCCTGCAGCACGACATCCTGCAGAGCAGGGTGCCGGATGAGCCGCAGCTCGAGAGCTGGCTCACGGCCTATTTCCCACCCCTCCTGCGCGAGCGCTATCGCGCAGGGATAGACGGCCACAGTCTGCGCCGCGAGATCATTGCGCTGGGCCTCACCAACGCGGTGGTGAACCGCGGCGGTCCGGCCATGGCTGTGCGGCTCGCCGGCGAAACGCGCCGTCCGGCGTCGGATGTGGCGCTCGCCTTCATGGCGGCGCGCGAGGTGTTCGATCTGCCTGAGCTCTGGCAGCGCATCGACGCGCTCGACGGCCGGGTGCAGGGCGAGGCGCAGTTGCGCCTCTATGAAGCCACTCGGGATCTGGTGAACGCACAGACACAATGGTTCCTGCGCAACGGCGCGGCGCTCACGGACCTGGCCGGCACGATTGCCCGTCACAAAGCCGGGCTCGCTGCGCTGACCGCGACGCTCGAAAGCGTGTTGCCGCCGCGCCGCAAGGCCGACCTGGAGCGCGAGGCGCGCCGCCTCGGCGAAGGCGGCATCCCCGCCGAGTTGGCTACTGATGTTGCCCGCCTCGAAGTGCTTGGCGAGGCACCGGCGATAACTGAAATCGCGCAGTCCACCGGTCAGCCGGTGTCTGCCGCAGCGCGCGTTTTCCTTGAGATCGGCGAGCGCTTGCGCATTCCCGACCTCGGCGCCAAGGGCGCCGCCATTGCATCGTCGGATCAGTACGACCGCCTTGCCATCGCCCAGGCGATCGGCCAGCTCGCGGCAGCGCAAGCAACGTTCACGCGGTCTGCGATTGCCGCCGGGGGCATGGAGGTGTGGCGCGCCGCGCAGGGTGAGCGCCTCGACCGCCTGCAGTCTACGCTCGAGGACGTCGCCTGTGGGGAAGGCACGCTGACGGTGTCGCGCCTTGTGGTGGCCGCGGGCCAGCTCAGCGAGCTTGCTGCAGTCCCGGCCGCTCCTTCAGCATCAGCCAGGAAGGGCCGAGTAGCGGGTCCTGCAGCACTCGCAGCCAGCGGAACCCGGCCCGCTCGTAAGCGCGCGCGGCCGCCTCGTTCGTGATCGATACGAGGCCGGAGCATGCCACCGCCAGCGTGGTGGCGAACACTTCCTCTGTCAGCAGCGCGAGCACGGCGCTGCCGACTTCGGCGGCGTCGTTCGCCACCGGCGCCACGAAATAGTCGACGTCCCAGCCCCCAGCCGGTACACCCTTGGGCGGCTCGGCAGCCCACAACCCGGTTTCAACGGCATGCGCGTAGCCGATGGCAATGCCGTCGCGTTCGATGATGCGCGGCAGCGCGGCTGTGCTGGCAAGCGCCAGCGTAATTTTGGCTTCCGCGCTGGCCGCCGTACCCCACCAACTTTGCACCTGCGGGTCGGTCAGCCACCGGCGCACCACAAACCGATCCTCCGGCGCCACGGGACGCAGTCGAATGTCGGACCGACCTTCAACCTCAGCCACGTGCTGCACCTTCGTCCTGAGCCTGTCGAAGGAGGGGCCGCCAGTGACAGCCGTGGTTCGACAGGCTCACCACGGGGTCGCGTGCCATCAATGCCGGAAGTGGCGCACTCCGGTGAATACCATGGCGAGACCGGCATCGTCGGCCGCCTTGATCACCTCGGCATCGCGCATCGACCCGCCGGGCTGGATCACGGCCGTCGCACCCGCCTCCGCCGCCGCCAGCAGGCCGTCGGCGAACGGAAAGAACGCGTCGGAGGCCACCACCGAGCCCTTCGCTAGCGGCTCAGCCACGCCGGCTGCTTTCGTCGCCTCCTGGGATTTCCACGCTGCAATCCGCGCGCTGTCTACGCGGCTCATCTGGCCGGCGCCGATGCCCACCGTCGCGCCATCCTTCACGTAGACGATGGCGTTCGATTTGACGTGCTTCGCCACCTTGAAGGCGAACTTCAAGTCGGCCAGTTCCTGGACCGTCGGCTGCCGCTTCGTCACCACCTTGAGCTCCATGGCCTCGACCACGGCATTGTCGCGAGACTGCACCAGGAAACCGCCCGCCAGCGACCGGAACGACACGCCGGGTGACCGCGCATCCGGCAGGCCGCCCGTGGTGAGCAGCCGCAGGTTCTTCTTGGTCGCGAATATCGCCCTGGCTTCGTCGGTCGCTTCCGGCGCAATCACCACCTCGGTGAAGATGCCGATGATCTCGCGCGCCGTAGCGGCATCGAGCGTGCCGTTGAGCGCAATGATGCCGCCGAACGCGCTCACGGGGTCGCAGCGCAACGCCTTGACATAGGCTTCCGCAAGCGTCGCGCCGAGCGCCACGCCACACGGATTGGCATGCTTGATGATGGCGACTGCTGCCGCCACGCTGGGATCGAATTCGGCCACCAGCTCGAAGGCCGCGTCCGTGTCGTTGAGATTGTTGTAGGACAGCTCCTTGCCCTGGTGCTGTGTGACCGTCGCTACGCCGGTGCGCCGCTCGCCGGTTTTGTAGAATGCGGCGCGCTGATGCGGGTTCTCGCCGTAGCGCAGCTCCTGCGCCAGCCGTCCGCCAATCGAACGCCAGCTTGGCGTGTCGTCGCCCAGGGTATCTGCGAACCAGCCGCCGATGGCGGCATCGTAGGCAGCGGTGCGCGCGAAGGCCTTGGCGGCAAGGGATTTGCGCAGATCCAACGTGGTGGCTCCGCCGTGCTGCTGCATAGCATCGAGCACCCTGGCATAGTCTTCGGCATCGACGACGACGGTCACGCCGGCATGGTTCTTGGCAGCCGCGCGGATCATCGCCGGTCCGCCGATGTCGATGTTTTCGACGCAGTCGTCGAACGGTGCGCCTTTGGCCACGGTGGCCTCGAACGGATACAGGTTGACCACCAGCAGATCGATGGGTTCGATGCCATGAGCGTTGGCAGCCGCCATATGAGCGGCATCATCGCGCACGGCCAAGAGGCCGCCATGCACCTTGGGGTGCAGGGTTTTCAACCGGCCGTCCATCATCTCGGGGAAACCGGTGTGCTCGGCCACGTCCTTTACGGTGAGGCCGGCGTCCTTCAATGCCTTGGCGGTACCACCGGTAGACAATATCTCCACGCCGCGCGCCGCCAGGGCCTTGGCAAACTCGATCAGGCCGGTCTTGTCCGAGACCGAGATCAGGGCCCGCTTGATCACAGCATCAGTCATGGAAGTAGCCTTCGTTGCCGAAACCGTGCCTTCACGCGCCCGGTTAGCATGGATAGCGGCCTAGAAATAGGCGAGACGGGCGCCACTCCCTTGAAGGAGGGAGGACGGAATGCCACGCACTTGGACTGCCGTTCAGGAGCCTTCGCGAACGCATCTGCAGCCACTCACAATCTTGGGCTAGTCGGCATCGTCGGATGCGGGTGTGGCGGACTCGGCAGCTACGGCAGCGGCGGCTTCGGCCAGCTGGGCGGCAAGATCGCCGCTGCCGTACTGCGGCCTGGTTTCCACCCGCTCCAGCACCCACCGCACCTCTGCGGCGCCGTAGCACACTGCCCGCAACACCACCTGCTGGGCCTGCAGCGGTCCGATCATCTCTGCGAAATGCGTGCTCCCTTCGATCGTGAGCGCCGCCCCTGAAGCCGACAGGCACCAGCGCTCGCCGCTCGGCAGGATGATCTCGACGCTGCCGTCGGGGCCCAGCCGCGCACCTGAGCGGGGGTGCAAATGGAAGTGCACCGCGAACGGCACGTCATAGGCGAAGCGCAGGTCGCTCCTGGCACCGCTGAGCGTGTCCTTCCCCTCGAGCCGCTGTCCGGTCGCGTCGAGCGTGAGTGTGCGGGCGTGAACGAGGTTGAACCGGTCCACATAGCCATCGTGCGAAGCGCTGAGCACGATGCTTCCGTCCATCTCCTGCACCTCGCAGGTCACCCGATCCGGATGCTGTATCGGTGCCGCGCCGACTCCGCGTTGCAGGCCCTCGTTGCGCACCAGCCTGGCCGAGGACTGTCCATTGAGCTCGAGCGTGTTGTGGCTCGCCGTGCCGCGCGCCTCGGCATTGCTTCGTTCATGCGCCGGTGCCGGTGTGCCGCCGTTGACCAGCAGCAATTCGTTTCCCGCGCTGATCTCGAACGAGAGACAGCCGGCACAAGCATGGCCGGCCAGCTCGAGCGTGGGCGGCGGGCCGGCATCGACCACGGCCACCGTCGTGCCGCGCTGCAGGCGCACATAACCCGAAGGCGAAATCAGTGCGTCGGGTTCGGACGCGCCCTTGTCGTAGGCCAGCACGATGGCGAGTGCATCCCGCTCCGTCGCGCCCATGCCGTTGAAGCGCGCGAGCTGCCCGTCTCCGAGCCGGAGGCGATGCAGCATCGGTGTTATCCGCTCGATGGCTCCGAGCAGCGCCTTGTCGGGTTTGAGACCGCGCGCGATGAAACATTGCTTCAACGGCAGCAGGTCGAGCAGCAGCTCCACCAGAACCGACGCGTTGCGGCTCGAATGGCCGCCGTCGGAGAGGATCTGGCGTTCCAATTCTTCTGCGAGATGTCGTTCCGCAACGTCGAGACGGCGTTCGTGTCCGGCGATGCACAGGCCAGCCTGCGCCAGCCCGATCAGGGCCAGCAATCTCGGATAGCCGTCAGGCGCGTTGCGCCAGGAGGCTGAAAGATACGTGGCGTGGTCTTCCAGGCTCAACATGATGGCGGCATACGGCCGCCGCTCTGCCCCGTCGAGGATGATCGCCGCATGCGACAGCCACGAAATGATCCGCCGGCCCACCACCTCCGGCGTCCAGGCATCATCCGCGTGGCGGCGCTTGCCCCTAATCCACTCCGCAACCAGCTGCCGCGCGGCGGCCTCGCCCTCAAGGCTCCACGCAGCGCCGAAATGGCGCAGCCAGCCGAAACCATGCAGCTCTCGCGCCCACGCCTGGTTCGGCGGCGGCACCGCAAACGGCGACGCGCCCCGCAACTGCGCGGTGAGGCCGCTGAGGCCAAAGCTGTCAAATTCGATTTCATCGACGAAACTTGGATCCTGCGGCCGCAGATCGGGGGGTGCCAGCAGCAGGTCGTCGGCCACCGGCGCGCGATGCCGCCAGCGCAGCAGCCGCGAACGTCGCATGCGCGCAAGCGTGCCACGCCGCGCGCGCTCGATGGCCAGCGCCGCCAGGCCGATCCTTTCGCGCGCCGCAGTCATGGAACGGACGGCCCGATCGGGCGGAGGCGGACGCACTTCTTTCGCGGCGGCCTCTCCGGTGCGCTGCTGGTGCATGTCCATAGACCCGCTTAGCTGCCGGCTGTGGCTGCGCCAAGACGGGTCACGCTAAAGATTGTGTGTGGCCTGTGGACAAGCCGTTCACGTGAGTCGCTGCAGCCGCGCCACATAGAACCCGTCGATGCCCGACAGCTCCGGCGATTCCAACTCCAAATGGCAGGGCAGCGTTCTCAAATCACCAACCGCTGTGACCCAGGCCGGGTCGGCGCCAAACTCACCGGCCGCGATCGGCACACGCCTGAAATCCGGCCTGCTGCCGAGAAAAGCCGCGATCTGGCGTTCGCCTTCCTCCGGTTCCAGCGAACACGTGCTGTAAACCAGGATGCCATCCGGCCGGATCATGCGGGACGCGTTTGCCAGTAGGGCACGCTGCAGATCGGCCATCCGGTCCACGTCTTCCGGCCGCTTGAGGCGCATAATATCGGGATGCCGGCGGATGGTGCCCGTGGCCGTGCAGGGCGCATCGAGGATCACCGCGTCGAAGGTGCATTCCGGCGCCCAGCTTGCCGCATCGGCGGCAACCACCACTGCTGAAAGGCCGAGCCGCTGCAGATTCGCGCGCAGGCGGTCGAGCCGCTTCGGCGACACGTCGACTGCGGTCACCATGGCACCGGCTGCAGCCAGGCCCGCCGTCTTCCCGCCGGGTGCGGCGCAGAGATCGGCGACCGTTCGCCCCGCCACTTCGCCCGCCACCCGTGCAACCAGCGCGGCCGCGGCGTCCTGCACCCACCATGCGCCGCCGGCATAGTCCGGCATGTCCTCGATGCGACCCTGCGCGGCCAGCCGGATCGAGCCTGTAGGCAGAACGCGGCCCCGCAACCGCGCAGCCCAGTAGCCAGTGTCTGCGTCAGGCTTCAGGGAAATATCGAGCGCGGCTTCCTTGAGGCTTGCTTCGGCAATTCGCCGCGACAGGTCCTCGCCGTAGGTCAGGTGCCAGCGCTGCCGCAGCCAGCCTGGAACATTGAGAGCGGCGCGATCCTTGCCCTGCAGCAGCGCCGCACCGTCCTTGGCGACACGGCGCAGGATGGCGTTGGTCAGATTGGCGAAGCGCGCTCCGCCGCGCACCCGGCGCGTGGCCTCCACCGCCATGTCGACAGCTGCGTGCGGCGGCGTGCCGAGACAGATAAGCTGCGCAGCACCGGTGAGCAGAATCGCCCGCACTTGTCCAGCTTCCTTCGGCAGAGGCCGTTCAAGGAATGCATGCAGCACATGCTCCAGTTCACCCTGCCGGCGCAGCACCGTGGTAGCAAGAGCTCTGGCGAAAGCCCGATCGCGCGGCGCGAGCGCTGCGGCCTTGGGGCGGTCGGCCAAATCCGCGAGCACCTGCTCAAAGGGCCGCTGATCAACCAGCACACCCGCGACCAGTCGATGCGCGAGGTCCCTGGCCGCCGATCCCGGCAGCGCGCTCCTGCTGTCACGCTTCGGCTGAGCCGCGCCGTCTGGCGCCGGATGGCTGCGCGTTATCCCCACGGGCCGCGCGGCCTATCAGACGCTGCACCACCCCACGGTCCCGGCGATGCGGAACGATAGGAGCTTGATCGCTGCGGCACCCGTGAAGCTCCGGGCCCCAGCTCCGCTGCCAGCCTCTCCAGCGCAGTGATGCGATTCTGCGTATTGGGGTGGGTCGAGAACAGATTATCCATGCCTTCACCGGTCAGCGGATTGATGATGAACAGGTGCGCGGTGGCCGGAGCCGCCTCGGCAGGCTCGTTGCGGATGCCGCGTGCGTACTGCTCGATCTTGCGTAGCGCGGAGGCGAGCCACATCGGATTGCCGCAGATCATGCCGCCGAGCCGGTCTGCCTGATATTCGCGCGACCGGCTGACCGCCATTTGCACCATCATCGCAGCCATCGGCGCAACGATCATGGCGACTAGTGCTCCGATCCATCCGATGCCGCTATTGTTTTCGCGATTGCCACCGAACAGCGCGCCGAATTGCAGATATTGCGCCAGCATCGATATGGCGCCGCCAATGGTAGCAGCAACGGCCATGGTCAAGGTGTCATAGTTCTTCACGTGCGCAAGCTCGTGCGCCATGACGCCCGCCACCTCTTCCGGCGACAGCATTTCGAGCAGCCCCGTGGATGCGCACACAGCGGCGTTCTGCGGACTGCGGCCGGTAGCGAAAGCATTGGGCTGCGGATTGTTCATGATGTAGACACGCGGCATCGGCAGACTGGCGCGCGAGGCGAGGTCGCGGACGATGGCGTAGTATTGGCCGCCCGACTGTTCCGTCACTTCCTCCGCGCCGTACATGCGCAGCACGAGCTTGTCGGACTGCCACAGGCTGAACAAGTTCATCGCCAGCGCGACGGCAAACGCGATGACCATGCCGGTGGCACCTCCTACCAGTCCGCCCATGGCCACGAGAATGCCCGTCAGTACGGCGAGCAAAAGCCCGGTCTTGGCATAGTTCATCGGCATTGATGCGGTCCCTGAACAGTTGTGTCGTTACGCGCCTACCCGGAGGCCGGGTTGGCACCCACTATATGGGATGACAGGCCTGCGTCAGCCAGAGGTGCGCTAACGCCTTCAGGCCCGGGATTGTACCACCGGAAGTACACTCGCCCAGGGTCTTGATTGCCCCCCATCTCCGCGCTCGCCAGCCCCTGGCACGAGCGTTGCAAAAAAATGAGCTTACTACTGGCGTAGCGTTTCAAAGCAAGACAGTTATTGCAGTCGGCATTGGAGTCCGGGTGCGTGGCGAGGACGTGGAGTTGGGCGTCCTTGCCGCCTTCGCACTCGGCGGTTCAATTTATGATGTGAGACTGAATATTGGCTCACTTCCATCTCTTGGTCAGCGGAGCACGTCCCTCCGAGGGAAGCGGGGAGGGGTAGACACGGACGGGCGGGGTTCTCAAACGAACCTCGCCTGTATTCTTTTGGAACAGCCCCTTCGCACTTGGCCCAACCCACCGCCGACTCTATAGATGCGCGATATGGCTGGGAGCAGAATCGAGTTGCCGCGAAAGCACGCACGCTGGCCACGCGTGTTGCTGTTCGTCCTGGTCGCGTCGGGTACGGCGATGTTGTTCCGGCAGGGCTTGGTGACGCCTGCCTTGAATCCGCTGCCGCTCATCGACCTCGCACGGCCACGCCCCTGGGCGGTCGATTGGCGCTTGGCTAGCATCAGGAACTATCCCGAGGTCTGCGCGCGCACGCTCAAGGCACCCTATATCGAGGCACAGCCCATTCCCGACAGTCCCATAAAGAACGGCTGCGGCTGGCACAACAGCGTCCGTCTCGTCTCCGCGGCCCGCGTGCGCGCCGGGTTCGACAAGCTCACCTGCGAAACAGCCGTGGCCCTGGCCTTGTGGCTCCAAGACGAGGTGCAGCCGCTGGCCAAGGAAATCCTCGGTCAGCAGGTTAAGACCCTCCAGAGCTACGGGAGCTATTCCTGCCGCAACATTGCAGGCAATCTGCTTTTGCGGAATGTGCGCAGTCAGCACGCCACCGCCAACGCTGCCGATATCAGCGGCTTCACTCTGGCCGACGGACGGTCGATCAGCATTCGCAGGCATTGGGGAGAAGAGTCCCCGGAAGGTCGCTTCCTGCGCGCGATACATCGCGCCGCATGCCCCTATTTCCGGCTGGCCATTGGCCCGGATTACAACGCTGCCCACCACGATCATTTCCATTTGGACCGCGGGCCGTTTTCGCGCTGCAAATGACTATTGGTCAGCGAAGGTGGCTGCTACGCGTCTCGTGCAAGTTCTGCCGCAACATCGTCCAGGGCCCGGCCGAACCGTTCGGCGATCTCCTCGATTTCGCCTGTTTCGATGATCAATGGCGGTGCGAACACCAGGCGGTCGCCGACTACACGCACGACCAAGCCGTGGTTCTGTGCTGCCGCACCCACACGCGAGCCCACGCTCAGAGCGGAATCGAAGGGAATGCGCTTCTTGCCATCGCGCATCAGCTCCATGCCGAGAATGAGCCCGGTGCCGTTGACGTCGCCGACGATGGGGTGGTCCCTGAACTTGCCGAGCGCGGACTGCAGCACAGGTCCCAGCCGTTTGGCGCGGGCAACGATGTCCATTTCAGCGTAGATCTTCTGCACCTCCAGTGCGACGGCGGCCGCCACGGGATGGCCCGAGTAGGTATAGCCGTGCGCGAAGTTGCCGAACTTGTCCGATTGGCTGAGCATCGCCTCGTGCACCCGCTCATTCAAGAGCACGGCTGAGATCGGCTGCATGGCGGCGGAGAGCGCCTTGGCCGAGCTGATCATGTCGGGCTTGATGTCGAATGTCTGGCTGCCCCACATCTCGCCGGTGCGGGCGAAGCCGCAGATCACTTCATCTGCGACGAACAGGATGTCGTATTTCTTGAGGACGGCCTGAATTTTTGCGAAATAGCCTTTCGGCGGCATGATCGCGCCGCCCGCCCCCATCACCGGTTCGGCAAAGAACGCGGCGATGGTGTCCGGCCCTTCGGCCTGGATCAGCGCATCGAGCGCTTCCGCCATGCGGGTGGAGAACTCTTCCTCGGTCTCACCCGCCTCGTGGCGACGGTAGTAGTGCGGGAACTCGGTGTGCTTGAAGTTGGGGAACGGCAGGCCGAAACCCGCGTGCATGTCGGGTTTGCCGGAGAGGCTGACCGCTGCGCAGGTGTTGCCGTGGTAGCCCATCTGCCGCGCGATGATCTTGGTTCGTTGCGGCTGTCCCAGCGCGTGCCAGTAGTACCAGGAAAGCTTGACGGCAGTATCGTTGGCTTCGGAGCCCGAGCACTGGAAGATCACGCGCGCCATGGGTACGGGCGCGATCTCGAGCAGTTTTTCGGCGAGCTGGACCACGGGCTCGTTCGAGCGGTGCCGATAGAGGTGATAGTAGCCGAGCTCGCGCATCTGCTCGTAGGCGACCTTGGCGAGCCGCTCGGAGCCGAAGCCGAGCGATGCGCACCACAGCCCCGCCACCGCCTCGATGTAGTCGCGCCCGGTATTGTCGAACACGCGGCAGCCTTCGCCGCGCGTGATGACCAACGGACCTTCGGTCTGGTGCTTGCGCAGGTTGGTCTGCATGTGCACCAGGCTGGCGATGTCGCGCGCCTCGATGGAATTGGGAATGTAGGTCATGCTTGGTCCTCTGCTGCAGCTGCCGCTCGCAGTGCTCCTGGATCGGCAACGCCGTAGTCGTTCTTTGCCGCGTACTCGCTGACGTAACCTTCCAGCAGGTCGCGGCCGATGGCGGCGGGATCGCGTTGCTCGACCGGCCCGAAGCCACCCGAGCCCGGCACCACCATGTCGATGACAGACCCGGCCGGTGCGTTGAAGGCGCCTTTGCTTGGCAGGGCGCGTGTCGCGCCGTCGGGCGTCGCCAGTGTAACCACGGCTGGCGCTCCGGCTTTGCCGCCGAGCAGGCCGAACGGAGGCGACGTCATGCGCTCCATGCACAGCGCACCGGTCGCATCTGCCCCTTCCAGCATGCGCCACACGCGGCGCGCACCACAGCCGCCCCGATACTGCCCTGCGCCACCGGAGTCGGGATTGATCTCGTAGCGCTCCATGCGCACCGGAAACGCCATCTCGAGCACTTCGATCGGCGTGTTCATGGTGTTGGAGATGCCGCTGGCGACGGCGTGGATGCCGTCCTTGTTGGGTCGGGCGCCGAAGCCGCCCTTGATGGTTTCGTAGGAGACGTAGCGCCGGCGCGAGCGCGGATCGAGCCCGCCGAGCGTCAGGATCGCCGATGTGCCCTGGCTGCAGGCCATGACCTGGCTTGGCCAGAAACTAGCCAGCGCGCCCATCACCATGTCGGCGACGCGATGTGAAATCTCGTGGTTGGCATAAACCACGGGCGCGGGGAACTCCGCATTCACCACAGAGCCCTTAGGCGCCTTGACCTCGATGGTGCGCCAGCATCCGGAGTTGGGCGGAATGAGACTGTTGGGATCGACCGCCGTTTTGAGCCCGCAATAGACGCCGGAAGCACTGACGGAGAGTGGCGCATTGATCGGCCCTTTGACCTGTGGGTCGCTGCCGGCGAAATCGACCACCACGCGGTCGCCGGTCTTGGTCACCCGCATGCGGATCCAGAACGGCGCGTCCTTGCCGTCGGGGGTATCGGGAATGCCGTCGCCGTCGCAGAAGTCCTCGAAATATCCCTCGCCGTCCGGCAGGTCCGACAGCATCGCCCGCATCAGCCGCTCGGAGTAGTTCATCACCTCCGCCATGGTGGCGACGAGCTGCTCGGCCCCGTAGCGCTCGGCCAGTTCCTTCAATCGCTCCGTGGCCCGCAACGTCGCGGCGAGCTGGGCGCCGAGGTCGCCCTTGCGCTCGTCGGGCGTGCGCACGTTGGCCAGGATCACCTTCTCGAGGTCGACGTTCAGCGTGCCGCGGCTGATCAATCGCAGCGGCGGCAGGCGCAATCCTTCGCCGTAGATATCCGTCACCGCGCCATAGCTGCCCGGTGTGGCCGAGCCCACGTCGGGCCAATGCGCGCGCAGGCAGGTGTAACCGAGCAGAACGCCTTTGTAGAACGCCGGCCGAACCACGTTGACGTCGGGCAGATGGCTGCCGCCGAAATAGGGATCGTTGTGGATGAAGACGTCGCTATCGTGCACGTCGCTGCCAAAGGCAGCCACCACGGCGCGCACGGCATCCGGCATTGACCCCAGATGGATCGGCAGATCGGGTCCCTGTGCCACCATCTCGCCGCGCGCGTCGAACACGCCACAGGAATAGTCGCCGGCCGATTTCAGCAGTGGCGAATAGGCCGTCTTGGCAAGAACGACCCGCATTTCCTCGGCGATCTTGTAGAGGCTGTTCTTGAGGATCTCGAAGGCGGCGGGATCGGTGAAGAGCGGCGCGTCCTGCATCACTTGCTTCCCCCATCGCGGCGCGTCAGCATCACAAAGCCATCGTCGGTCATCCTAGCCTGCCAGCCCGGCGGAACAAGAATCGTCAACTCCAGGGATTCGATCACCGCCGGTCCCTGCACCACCCGTCCGGCCGGCATGCGGCCGCGATGGTAGACCGTGGCATCGACCATGCCGGTTGCACGAAACCACACCTGTCGCTTCGATTTGACGGCGTCGGAGCCGCCGTCCGCCGTCTTCTCCCGGATTGGCAGCGGGGGGATCGCACCGATGGCCGCAACGCGGATGCTGACGAGCTGTACCGGCTCGCTGCGATTGTCATGGCCGTAGGTTTGCCGGTGCCGGTCATGGAAGGCGTCGGCGATTTCGCCCAGCGCAGCCTGATCCAAGGCACGTTCCGGCACAGGAATGGACAGCTCGTAGGATTGACGTTCGTAGCGCGCATCAATCGAGCGTTCGAAGCGCCTTCTCTCGGAGGCCACGCCGGCGCGGTCGAGCATGGCCGCGCCGTCCCGCTCCAATTCAGCAAACGCAGTCTGCAGTAGCACAGGATCGGCGGCAGCAGTTGTCGTGTACACCGTGCGCACGTAGTCGCGTTTCAGGTCCGTGCCGACGAGACCCAGCGCCGAGAACGCCCCCGGGATCGGCGGACACAGCACCTCGGCGATGCCGAGCTCGCTTGCGAGCGCGGCGGCATGCAGGGGCCCCGCGCCGCCGAATGCCGCCAAGGTGAACTCGCGTGGGTCGTGCCCGCGCTGCACCGATACGATCTTGAGGGCTTCGGCCATGGCGTTGTTGACAATGTCGACCACGCCTGCCGCGGCGGTGCGCACGTCGACCCCCAGCGGCTCTGCGAGCTTGCGCGCAACCGCCGCTTCGGCTGCAGCACTATCGATCGGCAGGTCGCCCGCGAGCAACGAGCCTTTGTCGAGGTAGCCGAGCAGCAGATTGCAGTCGGTAACGGTCGGCTCGGTGCCGCCGCGTCCGTAGCAAACCGGGCCAGGTTCGGCGCCTGCGCTCTTGGGCCCCACGCGCAAGGCTCCGGCACGGTCGACCCAGGCGATCGAGCCGCCACCGGCGGAGACCTCGGCCAGATCGATCACAGGTACGCGGATGGGGTGGCCCGTGCCGTGCATCCAGCGATTGCCGCTGGCGCCGCCGCCCACCTCGTAGTCGGGTGTGGTTTCGTATTGGCCGTCGCGGATCAGGCTTGCCTTGGCAGTGGTCCCGCCCATGTCGAAGGAGAGCAGGTTGCGTCCGATCTGCCGTGCCACCAGGGCGGCGGCAACGACGCCGGCCGCTGGTCCGGATTCGACCGCCATCGCCGGCATGGCTACCGCTTCGGCTGCTTCCAGCACGCCGCCGTTGGAGGCCATGACGTAGAGCGACGGCAGGCTCTTGCTGCGGGTCGCGCGTTCGAGCTTCTCCAGATACGAGGCGAGGATCGGCCCTACGTAGGCGCAGACTGCCGTCGTGCTGGTGCGTTCGAACTCCTTGATCTCCGGCAGCACCTCTGACGATAGATAGATCGGCACGCTCGGCAGCGCAGCCCTGAGACGCGCGCCGAGCCTGCGTTCGTGGTCAGGGTTCAGGAAGCTGAACAGCAGCGACACGGCCACGGCCTCCACGCGTGCTGCCTTCAGCTCCGCGATCAGCCCGTCAATCTCGTTTTCGTCGAGCGGGGTGACGACCGCGCCGTCAGCACCGATGCGCTCGGTGATCTCGAACCGGTGCCGGCGGGGGATCAGCGTGGCGGGAGCGTCCTGGAACAGATCGTAGAGATCGGATCGTGCCGAGCGCCGCAGCTCCAGCACGTCGCGGAAGCCGCGCGTGGTGATCAGCGCAGCGCGCGCGCCCTTCTCCTCGAGTATCGCATTGGTAACGACCGTAGTCGCATGCGATAGCAGCCCGACGTCGGCAGCCGCGATGCCATAGCGCTGCATGGCGATGTCGAGCGCGGACAGCACGCCCTCGGCCAGGTTGCGCGGCGTGGTTGGCACCTTGGCGACGCCGATGGCCCCGCTTGCATCGTCGATCAGCGCCACGTCCGTGAACGTGCCGCCGATGTCGACACCTATCCGCCAGGCCATTGCTGCTTTGTCTCCCGTGAAAAGGATGCGTGCTCAGATCACCGACGCAATGGCTGCATCGACAGCGTCGCCGAGCCGCTCGACGATGGTGTCGATGTCTTGCGCTTCGACGATAAAGGGCGGCGCCAGGAGCACGTGATCGCCGCGCACCCCGTCCAGCGTGCCGCCCATGGGATAGACCATCAGGCCGCGCTGCATGGCGTGCTGTTTGATGCGGGCGTGCAGCTTGTGCTTGGGATCGAACGGCTCTTTGGTTGCGCGATCCTGCACCAGCTCTATCGCCTGGAACAGCCCGCGGCCACGCACGTCGCCGACGTGATGGTGGTTGCCGAAGCGATCGCCCAGACGCCGCATCAGCGTTTCGCCCTGCGTTTTCACATTGGCGAGCAGGTTGTCGCGCCGGATGACTCGCTGCACGGCGAGCGCGCCGGCGCACGCCAGCGGATGGCCAAGGTAGGTATGGCCGTGCTGGAAGAAGCCCGTACCCTGCTCGAAAGCCTTGAACACCTTCTCGCCTACGAGAACGGCCCCGATCGGTGCGAAGCCGCCGCCGAGCCCCTTGGCAATGGCCATCAGGTCGGGCGTGATGCCTTCCTGTTCGCAGGCATGCAGCGTGCCCGTGCGGCCCATGCCGCACATCACCTCGTCCAGGATCAGCAGGATGCCGTGGCGGTCGCAGATCTCGCGTACGCGCTTGAAATAACCCTCGACCGGCGGAATGCATCCCGCCGTCGCGCCCCCGACCGTTTCGGCCACGAAGGCCATGACGCTATCCGGGCCGAGTTCCTGGATCTTGTCTTCGAGCTCCTGGGCCAGTCGCTCGCCGTACTGCGCCGGCGTTTCGTCAGGCCGCCGCCCGCGATACTCGAAGCACGGCGAGACATGATGCACGTCGATCAGCAGCGGCGCGAACTGCTTGCGCCGCCACTCGTTGCCCCCGACCGCCAAGGCACCCAGCGTGTTGCCGTGGTAGCTCTGCCGGCGGGCAATGAAGTGGCGTCGCTGCGGCTCGCCTTTCTCAACGAAATACTGCCGCGCCATCTTCAGCGACGCCTCGATGGCCTCGGACCCGCCGCTGACGAAATAGACGTGACTGGTGCCGCGCGGCGCCTGCGCGATCAGGTCTTCGGCCAGCTCTTCGGCGACCTGCGTCGTGAAGAAGCTTGTGTGCGCATAGGCCAATTTGTCGAGCTGAGCGTGCATGGCGGCCAGCACATCAGGATGACCGTGGCCGAGGCACGATACAGCCGCGCCGCCGCTGGCATCGATGTAGTCCTTACCCGCGGCATCGCGGATATGGATGCCGCTACCGCTCACTGCGACAGGGTAGTTGTGCGCTATCGCGCGATGCAGCACGCGGGTCATGCAAGGCGGTCCATAAATACGGCTCCGTTGGCCGGCTAAATTCAGCCTATCACTCCTGACAGGATAGAGGCCTGTGCGCGCTTGGAAAGGCGGACTGCCGCAAAGGAGCCTTGCGTGCATTCGTGTCAGGAGACCCGCTCATCACACGAACTTGTCAGATCGCGTGTAAGGACGAGCGGCCATAATCAGCCGGTATGGAACCTAAAGCGAGAAGGTGCATTTTGCACGGTGGGGCATCGAGTTAGCTTCACGGATCGGTTGTCTGTCGCGCCCCTCACCGGGCAGTTCAGTCCAAAACTCAGCGAGGAATGCCCATGACGCGCCAACTATCCGTTCAGCGAACGACGATCGAAGGCCGCCGCGTGCTCGAAAACCGGCTGCTTGATGTGCGCCGCCTGTCGCACGAGCTTGCGGCGCCGCTCAGCGCCGAGGACATGACAGTCCAGGCCATGGAAGACGCAAGCCCCAGCAAATGGCACCTCGCCCACGTCACCTGGTTTTTTGAGACATTCATTCTCGCCAAACACCTGCCGCATTACCGCCCCTTCGACGACACCTTCAACTACTGCTTCAACTCTTATTATGAAAGCCAAGGGCCGCGGCAGCCGCGCCCCCAACGAGGCGTGTTGACGCGACCCTCGAGTGAACGGGTCATGGCCTATCGCGCGCACGTGGACGAGGGGCTGGTCAAGCTTTTTGCCCTGGGCGTCGAGCCGGAGTCTGAGATAGCGCGGCTGATCGAGATCGGCATCAACCACGAGCAGCAGCATCAGGAGCTGTTGCTGACGGATATTCTTGCGCTGTTCGCCGCCAACCCGCTCCGGCCCGCTTACCGCAACCCCCGGCCCCGCGCGGCTGCGCCCGAGCCAGGCGAACCAGGCTGGATCGATTATGCCGGCGGCATTCGCCAGGCAGGCCACGACGGCGAAGGTTTTGCCTGGGACAACGAAGCACCGCGTCACGACGTCCTCATCCATCCCTTCCGCTTGGCCGACCGTCTCGTCACGAACGGCGAATGGCTCGCGTTCATGGAGGACGGAGGCTACCGCACCGCCGCGCTGTGGCTTGCCGATGGCTGGGCGACGGTCAACCGCGATGGATGGGACGCGCCGCTCTACTGGGAGCAGCGCGATGGGCAATGGCTCGCCATGTCGCTCGAAGGCTTGCAGCCCGTCGATCGCGCGGCGCCGGTGGCCCACGTCAGCTACTTCGAGGCCGACGCATTCGCACGCTGGGCCGGCAAGCGCCTGCCGACCGAGTTCGAGTGGGAAATCGCGGCGCAGGACTTGCCTATCTACCGGCAATTCGCTTGCAACCAAGGCGCTGCGGCCACTGCCAGCGGAACCCGCTACAGCCGCGCAAGCCGCGGCAGATGTTCGGCGACGTGTGGGAATGGACGCAGAGCGCGTACCTGCCCTATCCGGGCTACCGCCCGCCTGCCGGTGCGCTCGGCGAGTACAACGGCAAGTTCATGGTCAGCCAGCAGGTGCTGCGCGGCGGCTCGTGTGCAACGCCGCCCGGCCACACGCGCGCGACCTACCGCAATTTCTTCTACCCCCAACAGCGCTGGCAGTTCATGGGCCTGCGTCTCGCGTCGGAGATCACCTAGATGTCGAACCCAAAAGTGCGCCGGCGGCCAGAACTCCTGCCCGCCGATGAGAACGATTTTGCCGGTGCCGTCCTGGAAGGACTGTCAAAGCCGAGCAAGACTTTGCCGTGCCGCTTCTTCTACGACGCGCGCGGCAGCGAGCTGTTCGAGGAAATCACGCGCCTGCCGGAGTACTATCCGACCCGCACCGAAGCTGCGATTTTCGATGCGAACGCCGCCGAGATCGTCGACGGCGTGCCGGACGGCGGCGTGCTGGTCGAGTTCGGCTCCGGCTCCAGCCTGAAGACCGAGATTCTGCTCCGGCAGTTGCCGCGGCTCGGCGCCTACGTTTCGATCGATGTGTCGGACAGCGCTCTCAAGGACGCAACCGCGCGTCTGGCGGCGCACTTTCCGACCCTCGACGTGCGGCCCATCGTCGGCGATTTTTCCTATCCTGTCGCTCTGCCGGCCGATCTTGCGGGACGCCATAAGACCGGCTTTTTTCCCGGCTCCACGATCGGCAATCTCACGCCGGTGGAGGCGGGACGATTGCTGCGGGTATTCCGGAGCGTGCTTTCGCCGGGAGGCCGTCTGATCGTCGGCGTCGACCTCAAGAAGGACGCGCGCAAGCTGGTGCTCGCCTACAACGACGCCGCGGGTGTCACCGCCGCGTTCAATCTCAACCTGCTGGCGCGCATCAACCGTGAACTCGGCGGCACGTTCGATCTCGACGCCTTCAGGCACGAGGCGATCTACAACCCGCGCGAGGGCCGTATCGAGATGCACCTCGAAAGCCAGAAGGATCAGGACGGTCAGCGTCAGCGGCCGCCGAATCCGCTTTCGGGCCGGCGAGCGCATCCATACGGAGAACTCCTACAAATACTCCATCGCCCAGTTCCAGGAGCTGGCGCGATCGGCAGACTGGCAGCCGCGCCGGGTGTGGACCGACGAGGACAATCTGTTCAGCGTGCACGAGCTGATCTCGCGCTAGCCGTTGTTGGCGGCGTAGGTTGGACGTGCTTGGGTGCTTTGTGGCTCCCTCCGCCCGTGTTAAGGCCGTCCATGCCTGAGCATGCTGCGATTGCGTTCGAGGATGTGAGCAAGCGCTTCGGCGACGCTGCGCCAGCGCTGGATGGCGTTTCCTTCACTGTCGAAGCCGCGCGAATTCCTCGTCATCGTCGGCGCGTCCGGCTCCGGCAAGACCACGCTCCTCCAGCTCATCAATCGCCTGTCCGAGCCGACATCGGGGCGGTTGCGCATCGGCGGTGTCGAGGCGCACACGCTCGATCCCATCGTGCTTCGACGCCGCATCGGCTACGTGTTCCAGGAGGTCGGCCTGTTTCCGCACATGACGGTGGCGGAGAACATCACCGTCACGCCGCGGCTGCTCGGCTGGGATCGAGCAGCGCCAGGCTGCGCGCGTCGATGAGCTGCTGGGCCTGGTGCGCCTTGATGCCAGCTATCGCACGCGCTTTCCGCACCAGCTCTCCGGCGGGGAACGCCAGCGCGTGGGCGTCGCGCGCGCCCTGGCGGCTGGACCCGACGTGGTTCTGATGGACGAACCGTTCGCCGCGCTCGATCCGCTGACGCGCGACGGGTTGGCGCAGGATTACCGGCGCCTGCACGACGAACTGCACCTCACGACGGTGATGATCACACACGATGTGCTGGAAGCGCTGGGTCTTGCCGACCGCATCGTCGTGCTGCAGGCCGGGCGCATCATTGCCGAAGGCACGCCATCCGGGACTGATGACGCATCGAGCATGCCTACGTGCGCGAGCTGATGCAGACGCCGCGACGGGTCGCGGAACGCGTCGGCGCGCTGCTTGACGGCAAGGAGCGCTAGGTGGACGCGCGCATCGCCGACGCCCTGGCGCGCCTGCCGGACTATTTCGGCAACCATGTGCTGGTGAGCGTCACCGCGCTTGCTGCTTGGCTTGGCGATCAGCCTCCCGCTGGCGGTCGCGTCGCTGCGCCGGCCGGCATTGCGCGCCGGCGTGCTTGCGGCCACCAGCATCGTACAAACGATCCCAGGCCTGGCGCTGCTTGCGCTGTTCTATCCGCTTCTGCTGGGTGCGGCGGCGCTGACCGAGCGCACGCTCGGCTTTGGTTTTTCCGCGCTCGGATTCCTGCCGGCTGTGCTGGCGCTCGCGCTCTACAGCATGCTGCCCGTGGTGCGCAACACCATCACCGGCATCATGGGCATCGATCCGGCGATCAAGCGTGCAGCCCTCGGCGTGGGCATGACCGAGCGGCAGTCGCTTGCCATGGTCGAGCTGCCCCTGGCCCTGCCGGTGATCATGGCGGGCGTGCGCACAGCGTCCGTGTGGGTGATCGGCACGGCTACGCTATCGACGCCGATCGGCCAGACCAGTCTCGGCAACTACATCTTCGCCGGCCTGCAAACGCAGAACTGGATTTTCGTGCTGTTCGGTTGCGTCGCTGCGGCGGTGCTGGCGCTCGCCGTCGACCAGCTGCTTGCGCTGATCGAGCGCGGGTATTCCGCGCGCAGCCGCAACCAGGTGGCTGCTGGCGGCGATAGGCCTCGGCCTTATTGTGCTGCTGGCCCTCATCCCCAACCTGTCGGGTGGACAGCGGCGGTTACGTCATCGGTGCCAAGCCGTTCGCCGAGCAATACATCCTTGCGGCCCTCATAGAAGACCGGCTGCGCGCAAAGGGCTCACCGCCACGCGCCGGGATGGCCTGGGCTCGGCCGTCATCTTCGATGCGCTGGCCGCCGGCGACATCGATGCCTACGTCGAATACTCCGGCACCCTCTGGGCCAACCAGATGCAGCGCACCGACGTAGTCCCGCGCGAGCAGGTGCTGTCGGAGGTTGCGGCGTGGCTCAAGGAGCGGCACGGGATCGTCATGGTCGGCGGGCTCGGCTTCGAGAATGCCTACGCGCTGGCGATGACGAAAAAGCGTGCTGCCGAGGCCGGCATCAGCTCGATCGCGAGACCTTGCGCGCCATGCGCCAGCGCTGTCGATTGCCGGCGACTATGAATTCTTCGGCCGTCCGGAATGGAAGGCGATCCGCGATGCCTATGGGCTTTCCTTCCGGCAGCAGCGGCAGATGCAGGCGGAGTTCATGTATCCGGCCGTGGCCGCGGGCGAGATCGACGTTATCTCCGCCTACACCAGCGATGGCCGCGTCGCCCAGTTCGAGCTGCAGGTGCTCGACGATCCCAAGCACGCGATTCCGCCCTACGACGCGATCCTGCTGGTTTCGCCCAAGCGTGCGGGCGACAGGGCCTTTCTCGATGCGTTGCGACCCTTGATCGGGAAGATCAGCGTGGACCTCATGCGCGAGGCCAACCGCCGTGCCAGCGAGGGCGCTTCGCCGGAGGCTGCGGCACGCTGGCTGGCGGAGAAGATTGGCCGCTGAAGGCGCGGCGTCAGGCACGCACCGTCTTGATCGCCTGCGGGTTCGCGGCCACAGTGGCGGCAACCATCCATTTCCTCTCAGGGAGGAGTTCAGCACAATGCCCAAGGCCAAGAAAGCAAAGGCGCCATCCAGCTCCTCGCGAAATGCGCCGCCGCGGCCTGCGTCCGGCCCCGCCTACTGGCTGTTCAAGACCGAAGCGGAAGAGCACTCCTGGGACATGCAGAAGGCGCGCGGCAAGAAGGGAGAGCCGTGGACGGGCGTGCGCAACTTCGTCGCCCGCAACAACATGAAGGCGATGCAGCTGGGCGACCTCGGATTCTTCTATCACACGGGGGACGAGAAGCAGGTGGTCGGCATCGTCGAGGTGTGCGCGCTCGCACATCCGGACGCGAAGGACGATACCGGCATCTGGAAGTGCGTCGACGTGCGCGCGGTGTGCGACATGCCCAAGCCCGTGACGCTGGCGGCCGCCAAGGCCAACCCGAAGCTCGCCGACATGGCGCTTGTGCGCACTGCGCGGCTTTCGGTGCAGCCGGTAACGCCGGATGAGTGGAAAGAGGTCTGCCGCATGGGCGGTCTCGATCCCAAGACGATCGGGAAAGCCTAATCGCCGAGCGAACTGGGCCATAGCACGGGGTACGAAGCCAGAATGACAGCCGCATCAGCAATCTATCCGTCCCTTGCGGGCAAAGTTGCTTTCGTGACCGGCGGCGGCAGCGGCATCGGCGCATCGATCGTGCAGGCCTTCGCGCGCCAGAAGGCACACGTGGGGTTCGTCGACGTCGACGAACAGGCATCGCGGCAGGTTATGGACGAGCATTGCCGGGTCCGGCGCCAAGTGTCATTTCGAGCTCTGCGATGTGCGGGATATTGCGGCCCTGCGGCGCGCTATCGACAACACCCGGGCGGCTCTCGGCCCCGTCACGCTGCTGGTCAACAACGCCGCGCGCGACGACCGCCATGTGACCGAGGAAGTCACGCCGGAATATTGGGACGAGCGCATGGCGGTCAACATCAAGCACCAGTTCTTCGCGTCCCAGGCCGTGCTGCCCGACATGAAGGCCGCCGGTGGCGGCTCGATCGTGAACTTCGGCTCGGCGTCGTGGATGATGGGGCGCGGCGGCATGGTGGCCTACACGGCGGCCAAGTCGGCCGTGCTGGGCCTGACGCGCTCGCTGGCGCGCGATTTCGGTTCGTACAACATCCGCGTCAACGCCATTGCGCCGGGATGGATCATCACTGAGCGGCAGCGCAAGCTGTGGCTCGACGCCGACGGACTCAAGCGACTGATGGAAGGGCAGTGCCTCAAGCGCGAGCTGTCCGGCGAGGACGTCGCGCGCGTTGTCATGTTCCTTTCATCCGATGATGCGGGCGCCATAACCAGCCAGCACTACGTCGTGGATGCCGGGCGGCTCTAGTGTCCCGATTCCGAAGTTCGCCTGTATTCGAGGCTAGGCTCCGGAGCGAACTTCGGAATCATAAGGGACACTAGAATCATTGATTTACTAGTGTGATTCAGATCGATAAATTCGCTCCAAACCTTGCAGCTGGCACCGGCGAATTTATCGATCATCACACTAGTCATGGTGTCTTCTTTCAAGATCATCCGCGGCCGTGCCGCCAAGCGCAAGGGCGGCGACGCAGCGCTCGCGGAGCTGCTGCCGAAGCTTGCGGGCCCAAAGGCATTGGCCAAGCTCAAGGACGACCGCGCGCTCGCGGAGATGGCCAAGCGCGTGTTCTCGGCAGGCTTCGTGTGGAGCGTGATCGAAAAGAAATGGCCGGGGTTCGAGGCGGCGTTCCTGAAGTTCGAGCCCAGGCAGCTTCTGCATCAGCCGGACGAGTTCTGGGAGGGACTGGTCGCCGACAAGCGCATCGTGCGCAATCCGCAGAAGATCACCGCCGTGCGGGAGAACGCACAGTTCGTTGCCGACATCGCGCGCGAGCACGGCAGCTTCGGCAAGTTTCTCGCCGAATGGCCGGCCAATGATCAGGTCGGTTTGCTGGACTTGCTCGCCAAGCGCGGTGCGCGGCTCGGCGGACGGACCGGACAGTATTTCCTGCGGTTCGTCGGTTGGGATGCCTTCATCACCTCGACCGATATGGTGGCCTGCCTGCGTGATGCAGGGCTCGACATTGCCGAGATCCCGACCGCGAAAAAGGACCTGAAGAAAATCCAGGATCAGTTCAATGCCTGGGCGGAGGAGACGGGACTGCCGCGCACGCATCTTTCCCGCATCTGCGCGATGTCTGTCGGCGAGAACTACGATGCCGAGACGCTGCGCAGCCGGGCCGCCATGGATGAGTAGCATCCAGGCTGTGCGTCCTCTTCAGCTCGACCCGCAGTAGCGAGCGCGGAGTTGCGCTTTCTACAACCCTCGCCGGTTGACCGAAAGCCTAGCCGACGCACGCGCGACAGTTCGCCGGCATAGTGTGAGCATGCGCGCAAGAAAAAGCTTGCCAGTTTTTGTATCCTGTATACAAATAGCGACGGAATGAGCCATAATATGGGCTAATTGCAGGTGATATAGCATTTTGGTATACAAATCACCATGACGATCATTGAAGTGTCCGACGCTATAGGCCGCCAGGTGGCAGGCCATCTCGAGCGCGACATCCTGAGCTGGAAGCTGCAGCCGGCGACGCGGTTGACGGAGGAGGAAGTCGGCAGGCTGTACGGCGTGAGCCGCTCCCCGGTCCGCGAGGCATTCTGGATCCTGGAGCGAGACGGCTTGCTGGTGCGTGAGGGCCGGCGGGTAGCAGTCGCTCCGGTGAGCGTGCAGGATCTCGATGAGGTCTACAGCTGCCGTGTCGTGCTTGACGGGCTCGCCGTCGAGCAGGCGGCCAGCAACGCGTCCGCGGCCCAGTTCGAAGACATGCAGGCGCTGCTCGGCCGGATGACCGCTGCGGCGCAGCAGTCGCAGTCAGACACCTACTTCGAGGCCAACAGGACCCTGTGGTCGCTGTACCGGGCAGCCGCCCGCAACGCGACACTTGCGAAGTTGCTGGAGGGGATCGGCAAGCGCGCGTTGCGCTATCGCTCCGTTGCCTATGCCAACGATCCCGATCTTCTGACGATCTCCGTCGCGGCCAACACGGTGATTGTCCAGGCCATGCAGTCCGGCGCTGCAGCCGAAGCGAAAGCGGCGAGCGAGCAGTTGATCCGTCGCGGCTGGCGTGTGATCCGCCAGCACCTGGAAAGGTCTGGGCTCGAATCCGGGCCCGCCCCAGCAAGAAGATCACGCCCCCCTGCAAGGTGAAGCATCCGGCGCCGTGTCATGGCGCTGCAGAACAGGAGAACAGGCCGTCGTGAGTGACATCGAGATGCTTCGTCGCGAGATCAAGGTGCTGGTGTTCGACCAGTACGGCACCATTGTCGACATGCAGAAGGGCCTGACGGAAGCGGTGACGCCCTTTCTGCAGAAGAAGAGGTGGGATGGCCAGCCCAACAGTTTCGTCACCTGGTGGCGGCGGACCCATTTCGAGAACTCCATGATCGACGCGTTGTGCGACCGGGGACATACGCCCTACCGCCAGATCGGTCACCGTGCGGTGTCCTACGTCATGGATCGCTGCGGCATCGCCTATTCCCAGGACCAGGTGCGATGGCTCGTCAGCCAGATCGAGGCGCTGAAACCGTTTGGCGATGTGGTCGCCGGGCTCGAGAAACTGCGCAGCAACGGCTATAAGCTCGCGATCCTGTCCAATGGCGACCGCGACATGCTGAAAGCGGCCGGGCCGCACATCGGCTTCCCGTTCGACTTCGTGATCTCGGTGCAGGAGGCCGGCTACTTCAAACCGCACTGGAAGACGTACGCCAAGGCCGAGGAGATCATCGGCGAGGACCGGTCGAGCTGTCTGTTCGTTGCCAATCATGCGTTCGATTGCATCGGCGCCAAGTCGTTCGGCATGCGCACCGCGTTCATCGACAGGCGCAAGCGCCCATTCGGGGAAACGCCGCATCAGGCGGATTTGATTGTCGCCAGCTTCGCCGAGTTGGCTTCGGCGATGGCGCGAACGGCCTGACTTCACGGGACGCCTAGCTAGCTACCCAATGGCGCCCGGACTCTGGTAGGTACGCACCGGAGTAAGGCGCGATGTCACTCTGCCCTTACGTTAGGGGGCGAAACGAGGCTGCCGAAGGCGGCCCCGGGGTAGGAAGGCTGCTGCGTGACGAAGGCTGTGCACGAGAGCGTGGTGACTTGCGATGTCCTGGTGGCCGGGTCAGGCGCAGCAGGCTTTGCCACCGCGCTGACTGCGCGCCTGCACGGTCTCGACGTGATCATGGTCGAGAAGGAGCCGCTGTTCGGCGGCACCACGGCCTTTTCCGCTGGCGTGATCTGGATCCCGCGGAATTCCCACCAGCGTGCTGCAGGTGTCGTCGAGCAGCCGGACGATGCTCTCACCTATCTCACGTCGCACGTGGGCAACCGCCTGGACCGCGCCAAGGCGGAAGCCTTCATCGCCAATGCCCCCGCTATGCTCGATGCGTTCGAACGCGAGGATTTCGTTTCCTACGACCTGGCGGCCACCTGGGCCGATTACCATCCTGACGAGCCAGGTGGGTCGCAGGGCGGCCGCTCGCTGGTGCCGAACGACTACGACGGCCGCAAGCTAGGCTCCTGGTTCGACAAACTGCGCCCGGCGCTCACAACCATGATGCCGCTGGGTGGCATGATGGTCGGGCGCAACGACCTGCCTCACGTTTTCAAGATGACCCAGTCGGCCAAGTCCGCGCTGTACGTGGGACGCATGGTGGCCCGCCATGCGCGCGACCGGCTGCGCTACAGCCGCGGCACGCGTCTGGTCAATGGCAACGCCTTGGTTGCCAAGCTCGCGGTGAATGCGTTGGCACGCGGCATTCCGCTCTGGCTGTCGTCGCCGGTCGTGGAACTGCTGACGCGAGCACGGCCGTGTTTCGGGTGCGGTCGTCGAGCGGGAAGGCCAGCGGGTATCGGTGCACGCGCGGCGAGGGGTGGTGCTGGCCTGCGGCGGCTTTCCGGCCAACCAGGACTTGAAGCGTCGCGTTTACGGCCATCTCGCCGCCGGCAAGAACCACATCCTGCTTCCGCCCCCGGGCAACGCTGGAGACGGCCTGCGGCTGGCGCAAACCGCGGGCGGCCGGTTCCATGACGACGTGCATCAGCCGGCAGCCTGGACGCCCGTATCGCTGGTCCCGCAGGCCGACGGCTCAACGGTGCCGTTCCCGCATTTCTTCGATCGCGGCAAGCCCGGCTACATCAGTGTGGACCAGCGCGGCCGGCGCTTCGTCAACGAGGCCAAGTCGTACCATGTGTTCGTGCCGGCCATGATCGAGGCCTGCCGTGACGATTCCATCGTCGAGGCCTGGGTCGTGTGCGATCACAAGGCCATTCGCCAGTTCGGGCTCGGGGCGCTGGGGCCCGCGCCCATTCGCATCAAGCCCTTCCTCGGCTCCGGCTACGTCAAGCGCGGGGAGAGCGTGGCAGCCCTTGCGGCGGCCTGCGGCATCGACCCTGAAGGTCTGCAGCGAACTATTGCTGCCTTCAACGGGCCGGCCCGTCGTGGCGAGGATCCCGAGCTGCAGCGCGGGACGGACGCCTATCAGCGGTTCAACGGGGCTCCAGGACACGTGCCCAATCCGTCGATTGCGCCTCTCGACACGCCGCCGTTCTATGCCGTGCGTGTCGTGCCGGGCGAACTCGGCACCTTCGCCGGCATCGCCACGGATGCCAGCGGTCAGGTGACAGACGGCGACGGGCGGCCGATTGGCGGCCTCTACGCGGTGGGTAACGATGCGGCAAGCGTCATGGGCGGCACTTATCCAGCAGCAGGCATCACCATCGGGCCGGCCCTGACTTTCGGCTATATCGCCGGCCTGCATATGGCGAACGCGACTTGAGCCTTGCCCTAGTCAGGTGTGCCCACTGGGTAACCGTATTCTTGAAAATCGCACGGCGCGGCGCTTTTACACGCGGCACTAGCGACCCTTGTTCAGCATACTTTCATACGACGCATGTGATTCTGGTCCACGGTGCTCGACCTTGCTCAAGCCGGCAAACGGCGCCAGAGGTCGGCGGGGGAGTGGAACGCGAGAGAGACGACAGCGTTTCTTTGCCAATGATTAGGCCCAAGAAAGGGCAGTCAAAAGACGATCATGAGGCAGCAAAATGCATACGTTCGAACAGACCGACGGCTTCTGGTCGGATAGCTATCGCGGTCATCGCATCGCCACCCTCAGCCACGGCAGCGGTTGGCTCGTCTATCTCGACCACGTCCTGCAGCACAACAAGCTCTTTGCCACCGCTGACGCAGCCGCGACATGGCTGCGGCAGCAGGTCGACGTGACGGCACCGCGCCGTGCGTGACGGCTGGCGATTGGATGGAAAAGCCCCCGGCGGCCTTCATGAGGCGGGTGGGATGCAAGGGCCATCGCGATCACACGGCTGCGGCGTTACGCAGCGCGTCGGGCTGCTGGCCAAACAGGCGAAAGCGCCAGAAGGGCGAATAACTTACCAGCAGGCGCCCCGGCCCATCGTACCTCCGGCAATGTCCTTCGCCCGATGCATAGCTCTTGATGATCGACTTAGTTGGCCGGGCAATTTTATAGGCCACGTCCTTGGTGCGGCCGATGACGCATTTGCCGTTGTCCACGAACTGCTTCCCCCTCTCCAAGACGATCTCTTCGACCGGGCCTTGCGAAGCCAGCACCACCGTGCCGTGTCCGGCAACCCTGGTCTGCCAGTCGATGAAGCCCTCGCCGGCCCAGAACGAGGTCCAGGCTTTCTCCCTGATCGCTCCGATATCCACGGTGGCCTCGGATGCCCAATAGCTCCCGCTATCGAGAATCCACGTTTCCCCGTGCGGGTCGAACACGTGGAAACCGCCGAAGGATGATTCGAGGCAGACGATGCCGGTGCCGGTGTAGGTCGGCCGCACGTGTGCTTCCTCGGACACGTAGGACTTCAGCATGCGTGCAACGGAAGGCAGCTTCACATCCATTACTATGTTGCCCATCATATAGCTTAGCGCCCCGGACTCGGCCTGCACGGTCTCGTTCTCGAGCGTGATCTGAACGAAGCGCATGCCCTCCAGCTCAAGGACCTCGAATTTCGCCATGGGTGCCGCTCCCGTTAGCGTGCTTTGGGTGCAGTTCGAGCTGCGTCGGCTGCCGGAGCCGGCAGGATCATACGATCCAGCACCGACTTGTAGTCGTCGGCACTGATGCCGACTTCACCTCTCAGCGGCTTGTCCATCACCACGATGAGGCAGATCACCGTGCTGAGAAAGAAGGCCAGCAGTCCGCCGAGGACCAGGTGCGGCACCAATCTCATGTCGAGCATCCAAACCAGCGCGACGGTTATGAGCAGGCCGATGCCCACCACGTACCAAAGGATGTAGGGAACGCCGGCATCCACGGCCTGAACGCGCGCGCGGCGTACCTCTGCCATTTGGAAGAACTGAGCTATGGTCTGGCCGTGCACGATTTCCTGAGCCTTGGTTTTAGGCTCGAATGCGAACAGTTTCGATTGGATCGCGTTCATGCGTGCTATGCCGTCACCCGAAATTATTCCGCGCCTTTGCAGCGGCCAAGCGTCTTCGATGACAAAGCGCGTATACTCGCGAATGAGCGGCAGCACCTCGGCGCGCACCGGTTCGGGATAGTCAGCCACAGATCTGTAGATGGAACGCAGCAGGCCAGCTTCGCGACTGACGGTCTTATCGACGTCGATGAGATTTTGATAGGCCGCGACGGCGAGCAAACCCAACAGAAGTCCGAAGAAAGCGCAGTGACTGCTGAGGATGTAGCCGACCAGATCATTGAGACCCGCCTGTGGCCTGAGCAGCAGGCGCAAGAAGGGCCTTATGAAAATGGTCCCGAGCCAGGTGAACCCGACGAAGACAACTGCCAGCAGCAACGCCAGGCTGGCTGCCGGGAGGTCGTAGACCCAATACATGCTACACTTGCCCCCTCACCCGAAGATGGTGTGCGAACGAGGGCGGCCGCGCGAACGCGGCCGCCCTCTGGTCGAATGGGTTGTGCGCCGCGTGGGACGACCAGCCTACTTGGCCATCGCGCCGCGGAGCATGGCGATGATGGCGGTCAGAACACCACCGCTGGCGCCGCCGGCAATGATCTGGCCGATGATGCTGCCGATATCGAGCCCACCCGCGCGACTGGCCGCAAGCCCCAGCAACGCGCTGAGAATCTGACCGCCGACGCCACCGCCGACTGCGCCGGCGATGAGATTACCGATCGCCCCCAGATCGAAATTGGGAGAGGTTTTGCCCGCCGCGGTCCCGCCGACAGCGCCGCTGATAAGCTGGATGATCAGGCTGACGATATCCATGAGGTTTGCTCCGTTCCTTCAGCAAAGGTCTAGCTCACGAGCGTACGCTCGGGCCGGATACATCAGCCAGTCAATTTGGAAGTGTGGTTGCCGGAAAGTCAGCCGTCGCCTCACGATTGTCAGCACTGGAGGCATGTGGCAGGTGCAACTTAAATGAGCCATCGCTTCCGGATCATCGCCCAGCGAATCGGCCCTTGCGGCGTTCCACGAACGAGCGCACGCCTTCGGCAGCATCGTCTGTCGCCATCAGGCGGGATTGCTGGGCGTTGAACTCGCGAATGGCGGCATGCGGGCCGTGGTCGACCGAGATACGTGAAGATGCCAGTGAGGCCCGCACCGCAAGCGGCGCCTGCTCAGCGATGATGGCGGCGATCTCCAGGGCGCGCTGCTTCTGACTACCCGCCGGCACAACTTCCTGCACGAAGCCCAGCCGTAGCGCCTCGGACGATCCGAACTCGTCGCCGGTCAGCAGATAGCGCTGCGCATTGCCCCAGCCGGCCCGCTCAACCATACGAATGGTGGCGCCTCCGGCCGGCATGATGCCACGCTTCACCTCGATCTGGGCGAAGCGGCAGTCGTCGGCGGCAATCACGATGTCGGCAGCCAGCATCAACTCGATGCCGAGCGTGAAGCAGATGCCCTGCACCGCACACACCAGCGGCTTGGTGCGGATGGGGGGACGCAGTGACAGGGGATCGACGTTGCCAACGGGATAGACCGAGCCGCGCTCGCGCATGATCGGCGCCACCTTGTCGAGTTCCAGCCCGGCCGTGAAATGCGGTCCTTCGGCGAACAGCAGTCCCACCCAGGCCTCGTCGTCGTGTTCGAAGGCGGTATAGGCCTCGGCCATCTCGGTCAGCATCTTGGGCGAGAAGCCGTTGAGCTTTTTTGCGCGGTCGATGCCCATCAGGAAGACATGACCAACCCGCTCGATGGTGATGCGGCCATCGGTCGGGGCTGTGTCGGTGTTGGCCATGTGCGCCTCCAGTTTTGCTGTTTGGGCTAGGGCTTGCTTACCCACTGCAGCGTGAGGATGATTGGCTTTCAGGCTACTAGTGGGATTGCATGTCGACGAGATACCAAGTCCTCGAGAGCGTGGCGCATCGCATCCTCCGGTTGCCGGCGGACTGTGTGGTCAAGGTTGGCATCGACGGTGTCGATGGTGCGGGCAAGACCATGTTTGCCGACGAGCTAGCGAAAGTCCTGCAGAATTCCAGCCGGTCTGTCATCCGCGCGTCAGTGGATGGGTTCCATAATCGCAAGACAGTAAGATACGCACGCGGGCGCAGTTCGCCCGAGGGATATTTTGCGGATTTGTATAACTACGCCGCCCTGAAGGCGGTTCTTCTCGACCCCCTCAGCCGGGGCGGGTCGGGACGCTATCGCGTAGCGATTTTCGACCACCGCTCTGACAGCCCGGTCTCGGAGCCTGACCAGCACGCGTTGCCGGCGTCAATTCTCGTCCTGGATGGAATATTTCTGCATCGTCCGGAACTGCGGCACTACTGGGATTTCTCTATTTTCCTCGACGCGGCCTTCGGGGTCTCGGTCTCACGCTCTGGCGAGCGTGATGGTACGTCGCCCGATCCCGGGGCTCCAGGCAATCGGCGTTATGTCGAGGGACAGCAACTGTATCTGCAGTCTTGCACGCCCTCGCTGCACGCCACCGTGACGATCGACAACAACGAACTGTCGGCGCCGTTTGTCGTCCAGGCGCCGAAGTAATGGATAGATCGGCATGAACGACCCGCAGCGATTCATCCAAGCCAATGCCAAGCTGCTGACGGTGCCGCTGGTGCCGGAGATCCGCCTGTACCTGGCGGAAGAATTGATGCCGATCTGGCAGAAGACCGAGGAGGAACTGGGGCAGATGAATGTGCCTCCGCCCTACTGGGCGTTCGCCTGGGCAGGTGGGCAGGCGCTGGCGCGCTATCTGCTGGACAATGCCGCGCTGGTAGCCGGGCGCACCGTCCTGGATCTCGGCGCCGGATCGGGGCTCACATCCATCGCCGCGATGAAGGCCGGCGCCGCGTCTGTGCTGGCCGCGGACATCGACCGCTACGCCCTGGTGGCGATTGCGCTCAATGCCAAAGCAAATGCCGTTCGCGTAGGGACGACGGACGCCGATCTTCTGGCCGGTCCACCTGGCTCGTTCGACGCCATCCTGGTCGGCGACATGTTCTATGAGCGGGCCCTGGCAGATCGGGCTCTCGCCTTCGTCCGGGCCGCACGTGCGAAGGGCGCGGACATTCTGGTTGGCGATCCGCGCCGCAGCTACTTCCCCAAGGAAAGTTTCCGCAAACTTGCCGAATATTCCGTGCCCGTGACGCGCGACCTGGAAGATATGGAGATCAAGCACACGGCAGTGTGGCAGCTGGCCTGAGACGGGCCTGTCGCCCAGGAAATTGATCGACACGACTGTCCACGCAGGAGGAACGCACCATGAGCCTTGGCAATATCGCCTACTGGCCGATCCTGATCGCTGCCGTTGTCAGCTTCCTGTTCGGGGCTGTGTGGTACGGCGGCCTCGGCAAGCAGTGGATGGCCGCGCGGGATATTTCGGCGGCTGATATTGAGAAGGCCAGGGTGCAGGCGGGCCCGATACCTGTGCCCTACATCATTGCCTTCGTCGCCCTGTTGATCATGGCCTGGATGTTTGCCGGTGTGCTGTTGCATCTGGCGCGCGGCGGCATGCCCGTGACGATCCGCGCCGGCATGATCTCCGGTTTCTTCCTGTGGTTCGGGTTCGTGATGACGACTCTGACGGTCAATCATGCCTTCCAGAGTGCCAAGCGGTCCCTGACGCTGATCGACGGCGGGCACTGGCTGGGTGTGCTCCTGATTCAGGGCGCAATCCTGGGCTGGTGGGGTGTGTAGGAGGCAAACTTGGGGTGGGATTGCATCGGCTGTGGCGCCCCAAGCTGGCAAGTCGGCATTCGTCTGTGCGCTCTTTGGGAATCAGCCAATTTGGGTAAGGCGCATCGCCAAACCAATAGTCAGCCCCGTTCCACCGAACCGATGATCTACGGCGCACGCCTTGGGAAGAAAATACCTATCTATGGCGTATGAGAGCATAGATTTTTGTATTTTTTAACTTGTGGCTCGGAAATGGGAATATTTTTCGTTTAGTGTGCCTGCTCCCATTGAGCAGGTCAGCAGAACATGAGCGGATACAACCCACCACAGAGATGTGATGGCGATCTTGCGGGCACCCTTCAGGTCCGGCTCGGCGAGGTCGGCACGCTTGAAGGCCGGATCGCCGAGATCGTGCATGCAGTGCCGGGGCGCATCGCTTTCTCCACCAGCCTCGGGTTGGAGGATCAGGCGCTGCTGCACGCCATCGCCCAGGCCGGCGCCGAGATCGACGTCTTCACGCTCGACACCGGACGGCTGTTTCCCGAGACGCTGGAGACGCTTGCCGAGAGCGAACGGCGCTACGGCCTGCGCATTCGCGTCATCGCACCGGACGCGGGGGAGTTGGAACAGATCGTGGCGCGCGACGGCGTGCTGGGCTTTCGCCTTTCCCTCGAGGCGCGCAAGGCCTGCTGCGATGTGCGCAAGGTGCGTCCTCTGAACCGTTCTCTCAGAGGTGCAGCCGCCTGGATCACCGGACTGAGACGCAGCCAATCCAGCGGCCGCGCGGAGGTTCCATTTGCCGCTTGGGACGACGCCTACGGCCTTATCAAGGTCAACCCGATCGCCGATTGGAGCGCGGAGCAACTCGACGCCTACATCGCCGCCAACCGCGTGCCGGTCAACGCGCTGCACGCGCGAGGCTATCCCTCGATCGGCTGCCAGCCCTGCACGCGCGCGATTCGGCCTGGCGAGGACATCCGCGCGGGACGCTGGTGGTGGGAGAACGAGAACGGCAAGGAATGCGGATTGCACGCGGGCCGGCGCGCCACCGCAGGAGCCGCCGCATGACAGCCGCGCTCAGTCATCTCGACCTCCTGGAGGCCGAGAGCATCCATATCTTCCGTGAGGCGGCCGCGCAGTTCCGCCGGCCGGTGCTGCTCTATTCGATCGGCAAGGACTCCACGGTCCTTCTTCACTTGGCGCTCAAGGCCTTCTATCCGGCCAAGCCCCCCTTTCCTTTGCTGCATGTCGACACGACCTGGAAGTTCCGCGACATGATCGCCTTTCGCGACCGCGCGGCGCGCGCCTCCGGGCTGGAGCTCATCGTCCACATCAACCAGGAGGGCGTCTCGCGCGGCATCAACCCGGTTGATCATCCGCCGTCCCTCTACACCGACGTGATGAAGACGCAGGGTCTGCGGCAGGCCCTGGACAAGCATGTCTTCGATGCCGCTTTTGGCGGCGCGCGTCGCGACGAGGAGGCGTCTCGCGCCAAGGAGCGCGTGTTCTCGTTTCGCTCGGAAGGCCACCGGTGGGACCCGCGCCGGCAGCGGCCAGAGATGTGGCGCCTCCTCAACGGCCGGCTGGGGCCAGGCGAGACGGTACGCGTCTTCCCGCTTTCCAATTGGACCGAGAAGGACGTGTGGCGCTACATCGCCCGGGAGCACCTCGAGGTCGTCCCCCTCTACTTTGCGGCCGAACGGCCTACGTTGGCACGCAACGGCAGCCTGCTGGTGCGCGACGACGAGCGCATGCCGCTGCTCGCGAGCGAAACCGTCACGCTCCGCCAGGTGCGCTTCCGCACGCTGGGCTGCTGGCCTTTGACCGCTGCAATCGAATCCGACGCGGCCGACCTCGATGCCGTAGTCGCCGAGACGCTGGCCGCGCGCGTGTCCGAGCGCCAGGGCCGGCTGATCGACCATGACGAGGCAGGCGCCATGGAGCGCAAGAAGCAGGAGGGTTATTTCTGATGACCGCGTTGGCTCTTGTGCGCCGGGCGGAGCCCGATCATTTGGACGTTGTGCCGGTGCGGCGCGCGGCGCCTGCGCGCATCGACGCGGCACCGCAGGATCTGCCGGCCAGCCTGCACGTGCTCACGTGCGGCTCGGTCGACGACGGCAAATCCACGCTGATCGGTCGTCTGCTGTGGGACACGTCCGGGCTGCCTTCCGACCAGCGTATGCGGCTCGAGCAGGCGCCGAAGACGGCCGCAGGCACGCCGGATTTCAGCCTGCTGGTCGATGGACTGGTTGCCGAACGCGAACAAGGCATCACGATCGACATCGCCTGGCGCTACCTCGACACGCCAAGCCGCCGGCTGGTCATCATCGACAGTCCCGGGCATGAGCAATACACGCGCAATATGGCGACGGGCGCTTCGCACGCCGATGTCGCGATCCTACTGGTCGATGCCCGAGACGGCGTGAAGGAGCAGACGCTGCGCCACGCTGCGATCCTCGACCTGATGGGCGTGACAAGGGTGGTGCTCGCCGTCAACAAGATGGACCTGGTCGGCTGGTCGGCCGAGCGCTTTGCGACGATCCGCAAGGAGTTCCTCGAGCTTGCGGCACGGTTCGGTTTCGCGGATGCGACCGCCATCCCCGTCTCCGCGGTGCTGGGCGACAACGTAGCCAGGTCTTCGCAGGTCATGCCCTGGTACGACGGCGCGCCGCTGCTGACGCACCTCTTGCGCACGCCGTCGCGCCGCGTCGCCGCCGACCGGCCCTTCCGACTTCCCGTTCAATTGATCGTCCGTGCGGGCCAGGATTTCCGCGGTCTTGCCGGCACGGTCAGTTCGGGAAGCATTTCGGTAGGCGACGAAGTGATCGAACCAGTGACAGGGCGGCGCGCGCACGTGAAGCGTATCGCCACCATGGGGCGCGATCTGGCCAGCGCGGTCCAGAGTCAGGCCGTCGTCCTGCAGCTCGACAGAGACATCGACGTATCGCGCGGCGCGACGCTTGCGGTGCCGGGGAGCGAGCCCGCGGTAACGGAGGGCATCGATGCGCGCCTCGTGTGGCTGGCAGAGGACGCATTCGCGCGCGAGCGTGGCTACGTTCTCCGTACCGCCACCGACACGATCCCCATCACGGGCATTACCGTCACCGAGCAGCTCGATCTTGCAACGCTGCGCACGCGCAAAGCCTCAGGCGCCGGCACCAACGACATCGTAACGGCTCGCATCGATCTCGGCCGGCGCGCAGCGATCGACCTGTTCGCGGATCAACCCGAGAGCGGCAGCTTCATGCTGGTCGACCCCATGACGGGCGCTTCGGTGGCGGGCGGCGTGGTGGTCGGCATACGCACTACCAAGCGCAAGCAGCGTGACGGCACGTTCACGCTGACGCGCGGGCTCATCGAACGGGGGATCGGCGCCGATCTGGCGCCAAGCCCCGGCTCGGAGGACGAGCTGCGCCGCCGGGCAAACGAGGTGGCGATCTTGCTGCGAGAAGCCGGTGTCACCGTCGAGATCGAGGCAACGTGGGGTCGCGGCGGCATCGACGCGGCAACGATCGGCTTTGGCGCCGCGACACTTTTTTCGTTTGCATACCTAGGTGCAGTCCTTTTCGGACTTATCTGAAGACCCGGCCGGCACAAGTTCGATCGAATACGAAACTACGGAGCCATGTCATGAACTTCCAGCAGCTGCGCATCGTCCGCGAGACGGTGCGGCGGCATTTCAACCTGACCGAGGTGGCGAATAGCCTGTTCACCTCCCAATCGGGCGTGAGCAAGCACATCAAGGACCTCGAGGATGAGCTCGGCGTCGAGCTGTTCGTGCGCCGAGGCAAGCGCCTGCTCGGCCTGACCGACCCAGGCAAGGAGCTGATCGAGATCGTCGAGCGCATTCTCATCGACACCACCAACATCAAGCGGCTCGGGGAACAGTTCTCCAACCGCGAGCAGGGCCAGCTCGTCATCGCCACCACTCACACGCAGGCCCGTTATGTACTGCCCCATGTGGTGGCGGCTTTTCGCCTCGCCTATCCGAAGGTGCGCCTGACGCTGCACCAGGGCAGCCCCACCGAAATCGCCTCTATGCTCAGCGACGGCGAGGCCGACATCGGCATCTGCACCGAGACGCTGAGCGATGTGCCCACGCTGACCACGTTTCCTTTTTACAGCTGGCATCACGGCGTAGTCGTGCCGCGTGGCCACGTGCTCGAGAAGGCCAAGCCGCTGACGCTGGAGGCGATCGCGGAGTGGCCGATCATCACCTATCACGAGGGCTTCACCGGACGCGGCAACATCGACCAGACCTTCACCAAGGCCGGACTCGCGCCCGACATCGTCATGTCGGCGATGGATACGGACGTGCTCAAGGCCTATGTCGAGCTTGGTCTGGGCGTCGGCATCATTGCCGCGATGGCGTTCGATCCCAAGCGCGATGCCGGCTTGAAGCTGATCGACGCCGCTTTGCTATTCGAGGCCAACACCTCGCTGATCGCGGTGCGCCGTGGCAGCTACCTGCGCAATTATGCGTACCGCTTCATCGAGCTGTGCTCGCCGGCACTTCCCGAAGCTAGCGTGCGGGCGGCGGTGCTGGCCGATCAGGGCAAGGGCGAGACCGCCTTGCGCCGGCTGCTGGATCATCCCTCGCGCACGGCGGGAAACACTCTCAGTCGGGCCGAGGTCAAGCGGACAGGCTGACCGGGTTGCAGGCCGAGGTCGGAGAGCTGCTGGCGCGTCAGCTCGACCTCGAAATGCTGTGGCTCGGCGTGTCCGTTGCTGCCGATCTTGCCAGTGAGTTCGACGCGCGCGGTGGCCCCGCTCAGGAGCACGCGGTTGACCTTGACCGCGAGGCCCTCCCGGGCGTTGCGATCGACGACGATGTCCAGCTCGTGGGGGCGGGCGAATGCGATCACGTCCTCTCCGTTCGCAGCACCCGCGTCGGCCAGCGGCACCGCATCCTGTCCGATGCGCAGATTGTTCCCTTCGACTCGCCCGGGGAACCTGTTGACCGCACCGAGGAAGGTGAAGGCAAACGCAGTGGCCGGCCGTTCGTAGACGTCCTGCGCCGTGCCGGTCTGCTCGATCTTGCCCTTATTCATGAGCACGATCCGGTCGGCGACCTCGAGCGCCTCGTCCTGGTCGTGCGTGACGAAGATCGACGTGATGTGCAACTCGTCGTGCAGGCGCCGCAGCCATTGGCGCAACTCCTTGCGCACTTTGGCGTCGAGCGCGCCGAACGGTTCATCGAGCAGCAGCACGCGCGGTTCCACGGCCAGCGCGCGCGCAAGCGCGATGCGCTGGCGCTGGCCGCCGGAGAGTTGGGCCGGATAGCGATCCGCCAGCCACGCGAGCTGTACAAGGTCCAGCAGCTCCAGGACGCGCCGCCTGATGTCGGTTTCCGTGGGCCGTGAGCCTCTCGCCTTGACGCGTAGGCCGAAGGCCACGTTCTCGAACACCGTCATGTGCCGGAACAGCGCGTAGTGCTGGAACACGAACCCGACCTGGCGCTCGCGCACGTCCCTGTCGGAGGCGTCGTGCCCATCGAACAGCACGCGGCCCTGATCGGCGTATTCCAGGCCGGCGATGATCCGGAGCAGGGTAGTCTTGCCGCAGCCGGAGGGGCCCAGCAATGCAATCAGTTGGCCTGTCGGGAAATCGAGAGAGACGCCGTCGAGCGCAGTGAACCGACCGAAGGCCTTACGGATGTCCTGGACAGCGATGCTCATGGCACCTCACCAGTTGATACGGTCTGCGATGCCTTCCATTCCACGTAGGTCTTGATGGCAAGGGTCACAAGGGCCAGCAGCGCCAGCAGTGAGGCAACGGCGAAGGCCGCAGCGAACTGGTACTCGTTGTAGAGAATCTCCACGTGCAGCGGCATCGTGTTGGTCAGGCCGCGGATGTGGCCCGATACAACGGAAACCGCGCCGAATTCGCCCATGGCGCGCGCATTGCAGAGGATCACGCCGTAGAGCAGCGCCCACTTGATGTTGGGCAGGGTCACCTTTCTGAACATCTGCCAGCCCGACGCGCCGAGCACGAGCGCGGCCTCCTCCTCGTCGCGGCCCTGCGCCTGCATGAGCGGGATCAGCTCGCGGGCAACGAACGGGAAGGTCACGAATACCGTCGCCAGCACGATGCCCGGCACCGCGAAGATGACCTTGATGCCGTGCTCGCTCAGCCAGGGACCGAACCAGCCCTGCGCGCCGAACACCAGCACGTAGATCAGTCCCGCGACCACCGGCGAGACCGAGAACGGCAGGTCGATGAAGGTGACGAGCATCTGCTTGCCGCGGAAATCGAACTTGGTGATCGCCCAGGCGGCCGCGATGCCGAATACGAGGTTGAGCGGCACGGCGATCGCCGCAGTCAGCAGCGTCAGCTTGATGGCGGATATCGCGTCTGGCTCGACGAGCGCTGCGAGGTAGACGCTCCAGCCTCTGCGCAAGGCCTCGACGAAAACGGCGATGAGCGGCATCAGGAGAAAGAGCAGGAAGAAGCTCAAAGACAGGAACAGCACGAGACCCTTCACCCAGACAGGATCGCGTGTCGCGGTGTTGGCCTCGAAGCGCGCGGCTCCGGTGCGTAATCCTACCGCTGTCGCTGCTGTCGCCATCAGGCCCCCTTTGCGGAGCGCCGGTCCGTCCAGCTCTGCAGACCGTTGATAATAAGGAGCAGCACGAACGAGGCCACCAGCATCACCGACGCGACGGCAGTCGCGCCGACGTAGTCGTATTGCTCGAGTTTGGTGATGATGATGAGCGGCGTGATCTCCGACACCATCGGCAGGTTGCCGGCGATGAAGATCACCGAGCCGTACTCGCCGACGGCACGCGCAAAGGCGAGCGCGAAGCCCGTCATCAAGGCTGGCAACAGCGTCGGCAGCACCACGCGGCGTACGGTCTGCCAGCGCCTGGCACCGAGGCTCGCCGCCGCTTCCTCGATCTCGGTGTCGAGATCCTCCAGCACCGGCTGCACGGTGCGCACGACGAACGGGAGACCGATGAAGATGAGCGCGACCAGCACGCCGAGCGGCGTGAAGGCGACCTTGATGCCGAGCGGTTCCAGGTATTGCCCGAGCCAGCCGTTCTTGGCGTACAGGGCGGTGAGCGAAATGCCGGCGACCGCAGTCGGTAAGGCGAAGGGAAGATCGACCAGCGCGTCGACGAGGCGCTTGCCCGGGAAGCGGTAGCGCACCAGCGTCCATGCCAGCAGCAGCCCGAACACGACATTGATGGCAGCCGCCAGCAGCGAAGTGCCGAAGGTGAGTTTGTAGGATGCAACGACGCGCGGCGCGGACACGGTTTGCCAGAACGCCTCGGGCGTGAGGCTCGCCGCCTTCAGGAACACGGCGGACATCGGCACGAGCACGATCAGCGACAGATACGCCAGGGTGAACCCCAGCGACAGCCCGAATCCGGGCAGAACCCTGTGCGCGCGTACATGAACCATCAGCGCTTCACGATGATCTGGTCGTAGATTGCACCGTCAGCGAAATGCTTGGCCTGAACCTCGTTCCAACCATCAAGAACCTGCTCTACACTGAACGTCTTTATGGCAGGAAAGCGGCTGGCCAGCTTGCGCAGGATCACTTCATCGCGCGGACGGAACGCGTGATTCGCGATGATCTCCTGTCCGGGTGGTGAGAACAGGAATTCGAGGTAGGCCGTGGCCACTTTGCGGGTGCCCTTCTTGTCGACCACTTTTTCGTTCACGGCGACTGGCGCGGCCGCCTCGATGCTGAGCGAGGGATAGACGATGTCGAACTTATCAGTGCCGAGCTCGGCGCCAATGGAGATCGCCTCGTTCTCGAACGTGACCAGCACGTCGCCGGTGTCGCGCTGAGTGAACGTGGTCGTGGCGCCACGGCCGCCGCCGTCGAGCACGGGAACGTTGGCGAACAGCTTGGTCACGAATTCGCGGGCTGCCGCCTCGCTCTTGGTCTTGTCTAGCGCGTAACCCCAGGCGGCGAGATAGGTATAGCGGCCGTTGCCCGAGGTCTTTGGGTTGGGCACGATCACCTGGAAGCCCGGCTTGGTCAGGTCGTCCCAGTCCTTGATGCCTTTTGGATTGCCCTTGCGCACCAGGAACACGGTGGTCGTGGTGTAAGGAGTGGCGTCATGCGGCAAGCGTTTGCGCCAGTCCGCGGCAGCCAATCCGCCTTTCTCCACCAGCACATCGATGTCGGGCGGCTGGTTCATGGTGACGACATCGGCGTCGAGCCCGGCGATGACGGACAGGGCCTGCTTGCTCGAGCCGCCGTGCGATTGATTGACGGTGATGGTTTCGCCCGTCTTCGCCTTCCAGTCGGCAATGAAGGCCGGGTTGATGTCTTTGTAGAGCTCGCGCGAGACGTCGTAGGACACGTTGAGGATCGAGGTCTGCGCGAACACGATCACCGACATGAGGAACGGGTAGGACGCGCCGGCAATGCTGTGGGCGAGCAGCCGTCTCCAACCCAAAACTCCGGACCGCATGATATGCTCCCGAAAAGCAAATTGAGCCGTACCGTAGGGCCGCCACTGAGTGGCCCTAACCATTTACTTCTGCTTTCGATATGCGCGGCTTTGCAAAGAACTGGCAGATGGTGCCGCAGGTTCCTAATTCGGATTCATTTGACGTAAATCTGATCGAAGATGCCGCCGTCCGCGAAATGCGTCTTCTGGGCCTTCTGCCAGCCGCCGAACACGTCATCGATGGTGATGAGCTTCACGTCGACGAACTGTTTGGCGTATTTGGTCGCCACGGCCGGATCGCGCGGCCGGTAATAGTTCTTGGCTGCGATTTCCTGTGCTTCCGCCGTGTTCCAGAATTCCAGGTACGCCGTTGCAACCTTGCGTGTGCCGCGCTTGTCCACCACCTTGTCGATCAGCGTGATCGGCGGTTCGGCAAGAATGGAAAGACTGGGCACAACGATCTCGAACTTCTCAGGCCCCAGCTCCTTGATGGCCAGGAAAGCCTCGTTCTCCCAGGAGACGAACACGTCACCGATGCCGCGCTCCACGAACGTGGTGGTGGAGCCCCTGGCGCCCGAGTCCAGCACCTTAACGTTCTTGTAGATCCTAGTGACCAAGTCCTTGGCGGTCGCGTCGTTGCCGCCGGGTTGCCCCAAGGCGTAAGCCCAGGCCGCCAGGTAGTTCCAGCGCGCGCCGCCCGATGTCTTGGGATTGGGCGTGATAACCTCGATGCCGGGTTTGGCGAGATCGTTCCAATCCTTGACTTGCTTGGGATTGCCCTTGCGCACGAGAAAAACAATGGTCGACGTGTAGGGCGCGGAATTATGCGGCAGACGATTCTGCCAGTCCGCAGGGATCAGCTTGGCCTTCTCGTGAATGGCGTCGATGTCGTAGGCGAGCGCGAGGGTGACGACGTCTGCTTCCAGTCCGTCGATCACCGCGCGCGCCTGTTTGGCTGCGCCACCATGCGACTGCTTGATCGAGACTGTTTCGCCGGTCTTTGTCTTCCAATGCTTGACGAAGGCAGCGTTGAACTCTTGATAGAGTTCGCGTGTAGGATCGTAGGAGACATTGAGCAGCGTGGTGGTCTGCGCGTGTGCGGATAGGCTCGCGCCGAGCAGGAAAGCCGCGCCCAAGGCCAGCGTGTGGCGGCGCGAAAGACGGGTGATCATGCTGCGACCTCGTATTCTCAGGGTGATGTGCGCGGAGCCTAAGCTGTGCACCGCGCAGCCCGAACGAAGAAGATTTCATGAGCAATCCAGCGCAACTGGAATTCACCGGGGGGGCAATGCGGTTCCCGGATCTGAATAGGAAAATTGGCCAGGTCTCGTGAGAGACCCGGCCAAGTTGCGACGCCGTTCGTCTGGGGAGAAGCGCCGTGAATCGCGATGCTTTTGCGCGATCTACATCCAGTTCGACATGAGAACACGCAGCTCAATCTCGCGCTCTCGTTCGGTGCGATACCGGCAATCGGAGTTGTCGTCTGCCGTAGGCAACTGTGGAATGGCCGCGGTGCGATCGTGCGAGATCCGAGTGCCACCGGAGCCCGCGCCGGCGGCAAGCCAATCGAGCAGGCCGGCCCCCAGGAACCTTGCCCCGACGTTGCGGAACGTGCTCATGCCGCATTCCTTTCGGCGACTGCGAGGTAGCGCGCCGTTCGGCCCCGGGCGAAATCATGAGCAGCGCGTTGAGCAGCTGCCGGAGTGACAAACACGTGACCATCGAGGGCGTCATAATTCTTCGCTGCGGAGTGGAAGCGAAAGCCGCGCTCGCCGGCGTAGCGAACGACGATGCCGGCCACTTCATCGTCGGCTCCATCGATTGTGTATCCTTCAGACATGGCTGGTCCTGCGCCGGCAAGCCGGCGTCCTCTGGCTGTGCAGTGATGTGATCGGAGAATGCTGTCAGGTGCTGACGTCGATTGGCCTCAGCAACACGGACAGGTAGTCACGCCGCAACAGCACAGTGGATGAGAGGGTCGGGGAAGGGATATGGCAGACTGTGTCATGGGTTGCTTCTTTCGAGAGCCGGTCCACGAAGACACTTCGTGGCATCTTAGCGTTTGATCACGCGGCGCAAGGGAATTGCCGAAATCACCGCGGTCGCGCCCGTATGAGCGCTGACATCTTGACTGTAGGCCGGCGCTCATCGGCTACCAACCAACTAGTTCTGCAATGCATATTCGCAGAGACGAAGTGCGAGCATAGATAGCCGCCATGCTTCTGCCCGGCCAATCTGGGTTTCGCTTCAAGCTCGGCAAAAATCCTGGTGACCAGCGCAACCGCCGCCTGCTAGGTCGACGCCCTTGGGGCCCATCGTTGCCGAAGCCATTGCACGACGTCCGCTTTGCCTCCGACAGCGGACATTGCGAGCGACCCGATCACTGTCCGCTTTGTGCCAAAGCGGTTGTGATAGGTCGCGGAAGTGGGCGCATCACAGCATCATCATGCTTCGGCCAAAGAGCACGCCCCGATCGACTTTATCGTTCTAGTTGCGCCGTATCGCAAAAACACCGCGACAGTTATCTTGGGTGACGTAGGTGCCCGTGCCGGAATCGCCTCGGATGTTCACCTGGTAGCGAAGCGGCGTCCCGGTGACGGGTGCGACCCAGTTGCCGCTGGCGAAGCCCGAAGCCGTCACCCGACCTCCGCCACCTTGAAGGCTCACCACACCGTTGTTGATGGTGAAGGGTTGCGAGCCACTCCATGGGATCGGGCAGCCTGCACCGGTTTTGTAGCTCATCATCCAGGCGCCGTCGAATTGCCTGACGTTGGCTTGCTTCTCTGCCTTTGGCAGCGCCGCCACCTTGGCTGGTGGCTCAATCGCCTTCGGCGCTTCGACGACCACCTTCGGCTTGTCACTCAGCTCCGCGATGCGCGCTCGTGCCAGCTCGGCATAAAAGGTGTCCTTGAAGCGGGCGGCAAATGCGCCGAGTACCGCAATGTTCGTGCTGTCCTTTGTCCTGTCCCATGCTTCCGCGGCTTCGCTTAATCGCAGTTGTGATGGAGCGATAGATGGGGTTGGCCCCGGTGGGCTCGACGGTTTGAAATAGAATCGACCGCGCAACGACGAGTTGTCCCAAGGGACCTGGCTGCCATTGGTGGCGTTCACCACCTCATTGCGTACCTCCACCATGACATCTGTCACTGACACCCCGGGCGCACCGATGTACTTCTTGAGCGCCGCAGTAAAGGGGGAGTTTCGACCCGAGCCATCGCTCGCTACGTTGCCTGGTTGCGTGGCAAAGGCAATGAATGTGCCGACGGCCAACGTCACAGGCGCTAGACCACCATTCTCTGCCACCCCGCGCGTGCCCAATGTGCGTGCCAGGTTGCGGGCGAGCGGATTGTTGCGGCAAGCATCGAGAAACACGATGCTGGTCTTGGATTCCCGCTCCATGTGCGTGAGCACGGCATCGAGTTTTACCGTCTCGAACTCGACGTCCCGTTCTGCCTCGAGCTTGGCATCAATGCCAAGGATATGATTGACGCCTTTGATCTGCATGCCATGGCCGGCGTAAAAGAACAGCGCCACGTCAGCCCCCTCCAACTTACGTGCGTATTCGCGCAACTTGCGCTCGACAGCTGCCCTGTCGAGATCGAGACCATCAATGACCTCGAAGCCGAGTGATGTCAGCGCCGCTGCCATGTCCGAGGCATCATTTCTCGGGTTGGCCAGCTCTCCAGCGTACTTGTAGGCGGAGTTACCGATGACCAACGCTATGCGCTTCTCCGCCTGAGCGAATGAAGACGACAACAGGAGCGCGACAAGAACAAGGCTGACCCTCAGCATGGCGCCGTCTCCAAAAAATACCGATGGGCAGAATATCATCGGAGTGCTGCACTGACATCCGTTAGTTGCGGCACACTCGGGTCATGAAGCCGGTCAATGACGTTGGGCTCGGCGTTTGACTCTTGTTTGGCTTAGTCCTCGGCCGACCTCCTTGGAATGTCTGCGTTGCCGCTGAAAGCGGATATCCCCCAGCATACCGGTCGATGTCTGCGTTGCCCCTGAAAGCAGACGTTTCGAAGCATCCTGGTCAATGTCCCCTTTTGTGCCAAGACCGGACATAATCACATCAGCGGTTCCGCTTAGTGCCAATAGGCGACCTGCTAGTTTGATCACCTGAGACTAATCAAACCTTTTCGGCGACCTCAGCTGCAGGGAACTCAGCGCCAAGCGCATCGCCCTAGGGCGTCACCCCAAGCCGTCGCAAATCGTCAGCCGATAGCGAATCCCCTAGTGCGAGTGCCTTCCTGAAATCGGCAATGGCCCGCTCGCGGTCTCCCTTCTTTTCGTAGGCTTCTGCGCGGCCGGTGTAGGCCAAAGCGTATATCGGATCGAGTTCGATGGCTTTGGTGCAATCGGCAATGGCGCGCTCGAAGTTCCCCAGGTTCACGTGGGCTCTACCTCGAGAGTAATAGAAAACAGGATACTTGGGATCGAGTTCGACGGCCTTCGAATAAGCCGCGAGCGCCGCATCGTACTGCTTCTTGTCGGTGTAGATATTGCCGAGGCCAAGATAGGCATCTGAATACTTTGGGGACAGCTCCAGCGCTTTCTTGTAGTCGGCTATGGCGCGATCGAATTCGCGTTTTGCCCTCCAGGCATTGCCACGAGCCAGGTAGCCATGGGCGGACGGGTTCAGTTCGAAGGCTTTGGTGTAGTCGGCGATTGCGCGGTCGAGGTCGCCCTTCGCTCTGTAGGCGCTGCCGCGTGTCACATAGGCCCAGTCGGCCCTGGGATTGTCCCGAATGAATGCGGAGCACGCGATGATGCGTTGCTCCGGCAGCGCCGTGTCGCGCTGGCAATCCGCCTTCTGGTCAGCCCAGGCAAACGTGCTGCTTCCAACAAGAAGGAGAACAACAACGCCTAGCCTATGCCACCGCATGTGGTGCTCCACGTGTTTTTGGTCGAACCCGCAAAAAAATAGCTGAGTGCCGCAATAGTGAGCTTTTTCACGATCGTACAGTAGCTGGAGGATTCGGGGCGATCAATGTGACGCTGAAGACGAACCGACAACAGACGAGAGCGTCCGAGTTGGGTCACAAGCGGACGTCACTGCGCCCTTAGCGCGTCGTCAGCTTTGCCCCTGAAAGCAGACATCCCGCAGCATACCGGCCAATGTCAGCTTTGTGCCAGGAGCAGACATGAGAGGCGCCTGGACTTACGGGTGAGGAGCCTGCCCTGGTGTCCGAGACCGGCAACTTTCTCGGACGGGGTTAAGAGCGGCTGGTGATGCTCTGGCGCGTGAACTCCTCCACGTAGTCCATCAATCTGTCCGAAGCAGCCGCTGCCTTTTCCTCGTCGCCCTTGGCAACCGCTCGTATGACGTCGACGTGGTGGCGTGTCGCTACTGCGAGATCGCGCGCTCGGCGGTGATGCAAATAGTAAATCGCCTCGACATGGCATAGCAGGGCATGACCGCCCGGGCGAGAAACGGGTTGCGGGCGCATTCGGCGAGGAGGTTCTTCAATTTGTAGTGGTCGCGGAGGTACGGCAAAATGTCGTCGCCATCCGCCTTTCGCGACGCCAGGCGTTTTGCCATGTCGAGCAGGCTCGCCCGTTCTAGCCCGGTGCTGCGGCGTGCCGCCTGTCGGGCGATCGAGCGGTCGAGGTCTCGTCGCAATTCGAGCAACAGGAGCTGCTCAACCACATTGATCTCGGTTATCTGAACTCCGTGCCGTCGAAGAATCTTCACCAGGTGATCATCCTGGAGTCTTTGCAATGCCTCTCGCACAGGGGTTCTGCCAATACCGAGCTTCGCGCTTAGTTCAGCTTCAGACCAAACGCTGCCAGGCGCGAGTTCGAGCGATACGATCATTTCCTCCAGATGCCCGCGCGCCTGCTCGGAAAGGCCGGTTGGCGTTGCGCGGACCGAGGACATTGAGGTTTCACGAAATCGCTGTGTCAAGCGAGTGCTGGCCCGCGGTCGCGGGCGTATTTGAAGCTCTGGCTTCAGAGGCTTTGTGTGTCGGGCCATTGCCTTAACGTCTGCTGCTCTTGGATCAAGTCCGAGCCATATCGTGAACTCTGTCAGTGCTGTAATATATTAATAGTATACCATTCGATAGAGGAGGAGCGTGATGCCAAAGACGCTTTCTAGCGCGGCCGTCGAAGCCTACCGGCGTGACGGATACTATTTTCCGGTACCGGCCCTAACGGCCTCGGAGTCAACGCACTATCGCTCGTGTCTGGAGAAGCACGAGGCAGAGACGGGTGCGCCCCTTCAGGGCAACTGGCGACACAAGGCGCACCTGCTATTCACTTGGGTTGACGAGCTTGTGCACCATCCGAAGATCGTCGACGCGGCCGAAGATGTGCTGGGTCCCAATCTTTTATGCTGGACAACGAACTTCTTCATCAAGGAAGCCAACAGCCCTGGTTTCGTATCGTGGCATCAGGATGCGTTCTATTGGGGGTTGAGTAGGGACGATGTGATGACCGCGTGGGTCGCGCTGTCGCCTGCCAATCTGCAAAGCGGATGCATGAAATTCCTACCCGGCTCCCAGACGCAGAATCATCTTGAGCACGTCGATACCTTCCACAAGGACAATCTTCTTTCCCGCGGTCAGGAGATTGCCGTCAAGGTGGACAGCGACAATACCGTGGACTGCATTCTCAATCCCGGTGAGATGTCGCTGCATCACGTGAAGCTCGTGCACGGGTCGGAGCCGAACCGCTCAGACAATCGGCGTATCGGCCTTGCGATCCGTTACATTCCGACGGACGTGAAGCAGCTAAAGGTGCGCGACTCCGCAACTCTCGTCCGCGGGGTCGATCGTCACAACTATTTCGATCACGAGCCTCGCCCCGAGCGCGATCTGAGCGAGAAAGCGCTTGCGGCTCACGCAGACGCTATCGGGAGGCAGGTCAAGGCACTTTATTCCGGCACCGACAAGCAGGAGTTTCGTGCCTGATGCTACTGCCGCGCTTCGTGCCGCTCCGACGGGAGGGCAACGGATCGCAAGCTCTTGGGTGACCCGACCGGAGATCGTCGCAAATGGCCGAGGAGCGCAAACGCCTCACGGTTCCTGACCTAAAGGACATGAGTGGGAGGGACGGGCTGCCGCAGCTGGCGGTTCAGCTCATGCAATAAGGTAGATCGGACTCGACCAAGCTTGGTGGCCGTCGGCCTGGGTGACGCGGACATAGACCGGGAGATCCGCCGCACCGGCATGCGCTACGACATGGTCGCATGTGACTTGGCGGCTCCAATCTGTTTCCGGAAGACGGTAGACGCTCAGTCTGCGGTCGAGGCCGCCCCCATTGAAGATGACGGTGTCGTCGGCAAGTGCAGCGAGGTCCACGCGGCCCGAGACGATATTCGTTTGGAGATCCAGCACGCCGTGGCGTGCGTCATCGAGCCAAAGGTCGATGCCGGCAAGATTGCCCGTCGTCACCGAACTCCACGCGAGCGCGCACCCCGAGTTGGTTTCACACACCTCCCGCTCCGGGTTGAGAAAATTCACCGGGGCGAAATGCGCTAAGCGATTGCCGGCAAGTGTGAGCCGGCCTTGCCAATGGGTCTCACGGCCGCGTCCGCGATACTCCGCGCCCTGCCAGAGGACGCGCACGCGGCGACCGAGGTCGGCGGCTGCATAGGGGCGAACCGTTCGCACCAATTGCGTACCGTATAGGATGTCGAGACGCTCGATCGGTGCGGTGCCGATGACTTCGACCGCAAGCTGCATCGGTACGGAGCCCGGCCTAATGATGTCGCCCATCATCGCTTCACGCACCGGTCGCTGCTGTGCGGGGCCCAATTGCGGGTCCTCGGAGAAGCCGACGACCGGCTCAGCGAACATGCCACGCAGATCCATGAAGAGGCGCGTGCCGGTCGTTCCGTAGTGCCGCCGCCGTCGCAGCGTTTCGAACAGCGCATCGCGCGTCAGTTCGGGCATCAGATAACATGTGAGGCCGCCGATCGCCCCGAATGTGGAGGCCCCTGGCCGGGTGGCGCCCGGCCGCCCTTTGTGGTCGTCGCTGTGACAGACGACACCGACGCGATAGCCTTGCGCGAACGCGTCGTGCAGCAACCATTCGAAGGTTCCCCAGGTGGAATGCACCTCCACGGCGCGTTCGAGGCGCCCATCGTGAGCCACGCGGATATCGGCATAGCGTCCACCGACATGTGCGATGACCACCGCATCCTCGTCCGCAAGAGCGCCGAACAGCTCTTTGGCCGTATAACAGTCGCCGGCCCGATCCTGTCGCTCCACCAGAATGCGCGAAGAGCGATGGATCGGGCGGCCCTCCCGGCGGTAGAAGACGTTGCGATCACCGCCCAGACCGGTGTTGCCGGACCACTCGTAGCCCGGCACGCAAACGAACCGCCCCGGCGCGTCGAATGCGGCGGTCAGCTGGTTGAGCTCCTGCCAGAACGGGTCGGTTATCTGGAAGTCATTGCCCTGGTGCCCGACGATATCAACGAATGCCTTGTCGCGGGCGTAGCGGAAATAGCTTTCCGCCGGATTGGTGCCGACGGTTTCACCGCTTTGACCATGCAGGTCGCCCCAATAGAGCCGCAGCGGCGCGCTGGCCACAACGCGAAGCGGATTGGCGCGGGCGAGTTCCTCGCCTGTCTCGGCGCTGACACGCAGCTCGAGGTCGCCCGGTTCAGCAACCGTGAGATCCTCGAAGACGAGGGCGCCATCTTGCGCAGCTGGAATAATATTGGTGGGAAGGTTCCCGATCGGTCGCGACGGCGCGAGAAGGAGCTGCCGGTCGACTTGTGTCGGATTACCCCAAAGGTCCTCCGCTACGATCGCCAAGCGGAACGGCTCTCCCGCGATCGCCAGAGACGGTAGGATCGCCTTCCAGCGTGCCGCCGGGCCGGGCATTAGAGCGAAACCGGGCGAGAACGGGATCTCGGTGAACTCATAGGTCGCGAAGGCATCGACATAGACCTTGAGCTCGAACCGTTCCTCGCAATTGGTCTGCAGCCGCAGGCCCGGCGAACCTTTGCGGCGATCTCCGAGGCGAACGGTCAGCGTATCGCCTGCACGCAGGAAGCCGCGCCCGACGCGAATGAGGAGCGTATTGACCCAGGGCCGGGTGTTGAGGCGATCGATCCAATACTCGAGTTTGGCGCCGTTGCTTGCCTCGACGGTCGTGTAGTTCGGCGCGGAAGGCTCCGTGAACTGCGGCTTGGCCATATCGGAAGTGGTCCGCCATGAGATCTTGAGCATGCCGCTATCGTCGATGCCGAATAACCCGGCCGTGTAGACGAGGGTCAGCTCGGCGTGCGAGCCGGCGACAAGCGGTCCGGGCGGCGCGAGCGTGGCCGAGCCCATATGCTCTGGAAGGTAGCTCGAGACGGGCATGCAGGCTCACCAGGTTGGCTGCGCGTTGGGTTCGGCGCTTGATAAGACGTTTTATGATGACCTATACTGCCGGTCGACGCATCCTCGCAAGACGGATCGGCCATGAACGCGAACAACAGTGCGCACGCGGTGCTGAACCGCTCCAGCCCCGAGCCGCTCTATCGGCAACTGGCGGACCATCTCGAAAGCGAGATCCGCGCCGGCAGACTGGAACCAGGGGATCGATTGGACGCCGAAGGCCTCCTCACCCAACGATTTCGGGTCAGTCGCATTACCCTTCGCCAGGCGGTCGCCGAGCTCGTTCGCAAGCAGTTATTAGTGCGCAAGCAGGGCAAAGGCACGTTCGTGATGGTGCCGGCCGTGCGGCACGATATGCGGCGTTCGCATGGCCTGCTCGGTTCGCTTTTTTCGCAGGCCGAAAACGCGAGCACGCGATTGCTACGTTACGAATTGCGGGTTCCACCCACTGAAGTGGCCGCGATGCTCGATCTGCGGCCGGGCCAGCCGGCGTTGGCGCTGGATCGACTGTATCTGATCGGAGGTAAGCCGGTTGCGGTGGCGCAGGGTTGGCTCGCCCCGAAGTGGGCTCTCTGTCGCGCGCCACGGCCAAACTGATGTCGACCGAGGATATGATGCGCCGGGTCGGCCTCGTGATTGCGTCCTCACAGGTCTCGATGCGGGCCGAGGCGGCTGGCGCCGTGGTCGGCCGGGCGTTGCAGATTTCCCCGCGGGCGCCCGTACTGGTTCTGCGCCGCAAGACTCTTGGCGAGGACGGTGTGGTCAAGGAAGTGGGCAGCGTGTGGTTCTGCTCGGACGCTTATGAATTCGTCTGCGCGACCGGGAGTCCAGTTCTTACGCACAGCCTGTTCGACATCCGCAATGTCGCGGAGAAGGTCTGAAGGTTTGGGGCGCAAACCCGCGCACGTCGGCACAGGGAGGAGAATCTCCGATGAAGTTATTCCGCATCGTCGCCGCACTGGCGGTTTTCGCCGCTACGTCGCTATCTGTTGAAGCACAGGTGGCTAAGGAATGGCCAAACCGTCCAGTCCGAATTATCGTGCCGTTCGCGGCAGGCGGTTCGACCGACGTGGCAGCGCGCTTGATTGCAGACTATCTCTCGCGCGCGGTGGGCCAGCAGTTCTACGTTGAGAATCGCGCCGGCGCTAACGGCGTGATCGGCATGGACGCCGCTGCCAAAAGCGACCCTGATGGCTACTCCATTCTCATCACTGCGGACGCGGTTGCGAGCAACCCCCACGTCTACAAGGTTGCTCACGATCCGCTGAAGGATCTCGTCGCCCGTGATCCAACTGTCGCGTCAGCCCGTGGTGCTGGCGGTGCATCCGTCGCTCGGCGTGAACACGTTGGACGAACTCGTGGTGCTGGTGAAACGGGAGCCGGGTCTGCGCTATGCGACGGGCAGCGGCCAGGGCTCGCCGCAGCACATGGTCGTGCAGTGGTTTGCAAAACTCGCGGGTATCGAGCTCGAGCAAGTGGCCTATCGCGGTGGCGGTGCGGCAATCAACGACCTCATTGCCGGTCATGTGAAGCTCGGGTCGCTCGGGTCGACACCGCTTATTCCACACTACCAGGCCGGCGCGTTGCGGTTGCTGGCGCAAACCACGGCAGCGCGCTCACAGAGCCTGCCCGATGTGCCAACGTTTCAGGAAGCCGGCATCAAGGGGCTCGTCCTTGACCAATGGCTTGGCGTGTTCGTCCCAGCGGGAACGTCGCCGGCCATTGTCGCGCGCCTCAACACCGAAATCGGCAAGGCGCTTGCAGATTCTGCTGTCCGGGCGAACCTGATGCAGTCGGCGCAGGAGCCAATCGGCGGGACTGCCGAAGCATTTGCGGACCGAGTGCGCGAAGATTTCAGGAAGTATGGGCAGCTGGTGCAGGACCTGAACATCAAGGTGAAGTAGCGCAGCCATTCGCTACCTCCACGCCGCAGCCTGTTGCCAACGAGTTCGGCTACTGTCTCTTTCCGGGTCAAGAGCGAGGCGCGCGCACGCCAGCCATTGTCTGCCTTGACTTTGAAAGCGGACATTCCGAAGCATTCCGGTAATGTCAGCTTCGTGCCAGGAGCGGAAGTTCAGGGCGGCGCGATGGCGATGTCCAGCCGGTAGTCCAACTGTTCGACGTTAGCATGGGTAACGCTTGAGGAAAACGCTGCAAACGCGCTTCATACGAGCCCCGCGCCTTAGGCAGTTGTCCAAACAGCGCTTCTCTTTACGATGGAGTTACGATTGCGCGATCCATGCGCGGACGAATTTCCCTTAGGGTTGGGACTCGCACTTCTGGTGCGGCCAGTGCGGTTGGCCTCGGCAAAGCGACAAGATGGGTGGAACAACACGCATGACCGCAAACGGTTCAGACAATAAGTGGATCGGCAAGCGCACGATCAGGCCCGACGGCGTCGATAAGGTCACGGGCCGCGCAACCTTCGGCGCCGATTTTTCGCAGCCCGGAATGCTGCACGGCAAGGTGCTGCGCAGCCCGCATCCGCACGCGCGCATCAAATCGATCAACTTCGACAAGGCCCTGGCATGGCCGGGTGTCAAAGCCGTTATGTCGGGCAAGGACCTCGTGGATTTTCCGTGGGACAAACCGGCCATCCTTGGCATACAGGACCTGCGCTACAATAGCCGCAACGTGATGGCGCGCGACCGGGCGTTCTACGCCGGTCACCCGGTAGCGGCCGTTGCGGCGATGTCGGCCAAGATTGCAGCCGCCGCCGTCAAGCTGATCGAGGTCGACTACGAAGTCCTGCCCTGGGTCATCGACGTCGATGAGGCCCTCGAACCGGGCGCACCCATCCTGCATGAGGACATGGCTAAGGTCGGCGCCAAGCCCGGGCCCGCGACGACATCCAACATCGCCGGAAAGCTCGAGCACACGCTGGGCGATGTCGAGGCGGGTTTCGCCGCTGCCGAGGTCGTAGTCGAGCGCAGCTTCAAGACCAAGCCTGTGCACCAAGGGTATATCGAGCCGCACGCATGCCTCGTCAGCGTCGCCAACACCGGCCAGACCACCATCTGGAGCAGCAGCCAGGGTCATTTCATGGTCCGGGACATGACCGCTCAGCTCACGGGTGTGAAGCTCAGCGATGTTCGCGCCGTCCCCGCGGAAATCGGCGGTGGGTTCGGCGGCAAGACCATTGTCTACCTGGAGCCGCTGGCGCTCGTGCTGTCGCGCAAGTCCGGCCGCCCGGTGAAGATGGTGATGACGCGCGAGGAGGTTTTTCGCGCAACGGGCCCAACGTCGGGATCGTCGAGCACAGTCAAGATCGGCGCCACCAAGGACGGCAAGATCACTGCCGTGAAGGCGACCTACCGCCTGCAGGCCGGGGCCTTCCCAGGGTCGCCCATACGCGGCGCGGTGGGTTGCGCCCTCTCGCCCTACGACATCGCCAACGTGCAGATCACCGGCTTCGATATCGTCACCAACCGGCCCAAGGTTGCAGCCTATCGCGCGCCTGGTGCACCGATCGGCGCCTTCGCCATGGAGTGCACCATCGACGAGCTGGCCGGTGCCCTGAATATGGACCCGCTCGTACTGCGCCAGAAGAATGCTGCCAAAGAGGGCACGAAAGCCGCCTATGGCCCGACGTTCCGTAAGATCGGCTACGAGGAGACGTTGCAGGCGGCGCTCGAGCATCCGCACTACCAGATGCCGCTGGGTCCGAACCAGGGCCGCGGCGTTGCCAGCGGCTTTTGGTTCAACGCGGGCGGTGAGTCCAGCGCGCAGGTCAACATCAACGAGGACGGCACGGTGGTAGTGGTGACGGGGCATCCCGATGTCGGTGGCTCTCGCGCCTCGATGGTCAATATCGTCGCCGAGATGCTGGGCATCGACTACCGGCAGGTGCAGGCGCTGATCGGCGACACGAGCGTCATAGGCTTCAGCGCGCTCACCGGAGGCAGCCGTGTCACGTTCGCCGCCGGCCTGGTGGCGACAAGGGCGACGGAGAAGGTGATCCAGACCCTGCGCGAGCGCGCGGCAAAACTCTGGAAGATCGATCCCGAGGCCGTGGTCTGGGAGAACGGGGCGGCGCGCCCGGCTGGCGCCAATGCCGGCGAGTTCGAGCCGCTGACGTTGCCGGAGCTCGCTGCCAAGGCGAGCGCCACGGGCGGCCCGATCGGCGCGGGCTCATCGCTCAATACCGAAGGTGCAGCCGGAGGGTTCGGAACGCACATCTGCGACGTTGAGATCGATCCGGAAACCGGCCGGGTGCAGGTCATCCGCTACACGGCGTTCCAGGACGTAGGCCGGGCTATCCATCCGAGCTACGTGGAAGGCCAGATCCAGGGCGGCGTAGCCCAGGGCATTGGCTGGGCCATTAATGAGGAATGCATCTTCGCCGCCAACGGCCGCATGGATAACCCGAGTTTCCTCGACTATCGCATGCCGGTCGCCTGCGACCTTCCCATGATCGAGCCGGTTATGATCGAGGTGCCCAACGACAAGCACCCGCATGGTATCCGCGGTGTGGGAGAAGTGTGCATAGTTCCGGCGCTGGCGGCGGTGGCGAACGCGGTCCGCTACGCCACAGGGCAGCGCCTGACCGATCTACCGATGTCCCCGCCGAAGGTACTGGCTGCCCTAACAGCTGCTAAGTAAATCACATGCGACTGCACACATCCGAGCGTAGCGAGGTGTGCCTGTCTGTTGCTCGCGCCAGGCGATGTCCTTTTCGTCCCTGAAAGCGGACTAGTGCTGCCGCCTCAGCCAACGTCACCATTGTGCCAATTCCGGAAATTGCACCAATCCTGCGTCACCGTGCTTGTCCTTCACCGCGACGACGACTGAGGCAACAGAAACGTGATCAGGCCCAGTGCCGGCAGCCATGCGCAAAGCTTGAAAACCGCGATGATGCCGATCTGGTCGGCGAGCAGGCCAAGAGCCGCGGCCATCAGCCCGCCAAGGCCAAATGACAAACCGTAAAACAGTCCGCCCACGAGACCCACGCGATGCGGCATCAGGTCGATCGCATAGATCAGGATCGAGGAGAACGCGCTCGCCATGATGAGGCTGATCAGGATGCTCAGCACGCCGGTCCAGAAGAGGTCCACGTAAGGTAGCAGGATCGCAAACGGCAGCGATCCGAGGATCGAGATCCAGATGACGCGGCGGCGGCCAACCCGATCTCCGATCATGCCGCCGGCAATGACGCCGAAAGCGCCGACGACGAGGTAGAGGAACAGCATGACCTGGGAGAACTGCACCGTCACGCCGAACCGTTCGATGAGAAAGAACGTGTAATAGGACGTGAACGCCGCTGTATAGGCGCCCTTCGACAGCAGGAGAACGATGAGGACGGTCATCGCCAGCAGGATGGGCCAACCCGGCACGACCGCTACGGGTGCGCCGGCGGCGGGCGTGCTCGTCTGGGCGATCTGCGCGCTGCGCATCTCGGCATAACGCGCGCCCGTCCACGCCATCAGCGCCATCGCTAAGAGAGCGACAACGGACATCCAGGCGAGGCTTGCCTGCCCGCGCGGGACCACCACCATCGCGGCGAGCAGCGGACCTACCGCGTAACCGGCGTGCCCACCGATCTGAAATATGCCCTGGGCAAAGCCCTGGTGACCGGCCGCCGCATGACGCGCCATGCGCGTGGCTTCGGGATGAAACACAGCCGAACCGAGCCCGACCAGCGCCACCGAGACGAGCACCATCGCGTAGTTGTTCGCGGAAGCGAGCCCGAGGACCCCTATCAGCGTAGAGGCCATGCCCGCGACCATCGCGTAGGCCCATGGCTTGTGGTCAGTCAGGTAGCCTAGCACCGGCTGCAATAGCGACGACGTTACGTGGAAAGCCAGCGTGATCAGCCCGATCTGCGTGAAGTCCAGCTTGTACGCCTCCTTGAAGAGTGGGTACATGGCCGGGATCATCGACGCTATGAGGTCGTTGAGAAGATGCGCCCCGCTCAACGCGAGGAGAATCGGCAGGAGCGGGCGGCGCGAAATATCGGTGGCGATGGTCATGGCGCACCTATGATGTGCGCCCATCACGGCGTCAACCATTGGCAGGCGCAGCGTCCTCGAAATTCTCTCAGGTTGCGGTTGTGGTCAGAAGCGGACGGCGCCGAGCTTGCTTGGCAATGACTGCTCTGCCCTGAGAACGGACGCTCCGCCGCACTGGTCGTGGTCAGGATCTGGGCTGGCAAAAAAATAACCCCGGGGATGGAACCAGTCGGTTCAATCCCCGGGGTCGGTGTCGCGACGAAGCGCCCCTGTCGACGTTCTACTTGCCGCCGAGCGCCTTGCAATCCGGCGTCGTGCGCGATGGCAGCCCCATCGCACGGAAGGCGTCCGCCGTCATGCCGAGCGTCTGGGTCACATTGTCGACACGAGCGACCATCTTGTTCGACAGCGTGCCGTCGGCGTTTGCGCTCACTTCGGTGACGAACACCGAGCCCGAGGCCTGACGGTTCTCGTTGAGCGAGATCACGCCCAGCGGGGTCTGCAGCTTCAGCTTCGACAGTCCCTCGTGGAACTTCTTCTGGCCGCCGCTGAGGTCGCCCTTGACCTCGTTCAACCCTGCGATCATGGCCAGCGTGTTCACGTAGTAGCCGACGCCGAACAGTGATGGCGAGGGGAGTCTTTTGTCGGCCGGGAACCCGTCCTGATAGGCCTTGACATAGGCTTGCCACTCCGGCGCCGGGTTATCGTTGGCTACCCAGCCCGAAGTCGGGGTGCCAATGAGGGCGTCCTTGGCTTTGCCCTTTGAGCTCAGCACGGTCGGGTCGGCCATGATGGAGCCGCCGATCAGCTTGGCCTTGCCGCCGGCTTGCTGATACTGGTTGAGGAAGTTGATCGCATCCGTTCCGCCCACGCCGAGGTAGATGGCGTCGACGTTGTCGGGCAGCTTGGCGATCACGCCCGCATAGTCACCCGAGCCAAGCGGAACCCACAGACGCTCCACCAGTTCGCCGCCGGCCTTGCAGAAGTCGACCGCAAAGCCGAGGAAGTTAGTGTAGCCGAATGAATAGTCGGCCGACACGCTCGCGACGCGCTTCCAGCCCTTCTTCTCGACGACATACTTGCCCAGCCCGGTGCCCCACTGCGCGCCGTCCAGATTGAAGCGGAAGAAGTTCGGCGACGGGTCGACCCAGGTTGTCTCGAGCGCGCCGGAGATGCCGTTGATCACCGTCTTGTCGGGAATGGTCTTGGAGTAATCGCGCATGGCGATGCCCTCCGACCCCGAAAGCGGGCCGACGATGATGTCGACCTTGTCCTGCTCGATGAGCTTGCGCGCCATGCGCGTCGCCGTGGCAGGCGTCGTGTCGGTGTTCGCAACCACCGTCTCGATCTTCTTGCCGCCGGCCATGTTGCCGGCTTGCTTCAGCGCCAGCTCGACGTTGCGTATGCCGTCCGCGCCGCCGGCCGCAAAGGCGCCTTCCGTTGCAACCAGGATGCCGACCTTGATGGTGTCTTGCGCGATTGCTGCGCCGGGCAGCATCAACGCCAAGGCGGCAGCCGCCCCGATAACTCGCTTCATGCCGAATCCTCCCAAGGGATCGATGATAGTCCGTGGCTCATTCCACCACGGCTTCCGCCCCGCAGTTGGCCTGCCGCAGCGGTCCAGTCACTCTAGCCTAAAACAGCCTAAAACTCGCCGACTACATCATATCGCCGCAAAACAGCCAACCGCGCCGATATCCTTGCGTCTGCTTTTTTGCCCCTCGGGCGGACTGTTGGTCCCTTGCTTGGGGCGGCCGCATCATGGGCGACGAATGTCGGCCTTTGCCATCGTTAAGCACACTTTCCGCACCGCACTGCAACTGCTTGCCCCTCAAGCACAATCCAATATAGTCACGAGTGTAAAGCAATAAGAAAATGCCGACGGGAGGATGAGTGAGTGAAGCTGTGGCCGTGCTCCATGGCGCGTTCGGGCGCGCGTGTCTCTACGCCATGAATCGCACGATGGTGCCGCACGCGCATCGCGAAGGGCACCTGTTGTTTCACGTTCATGGCGCCCCTGCCGAAGTCTATGTCGATGGATGCGCGATACCGTTAGAACCGGATCAGGCCGTCGCGGTAAGCCCATGGCAGACGCATTACTATAGTCAGCCCGTCCTCGGCGGGCAGACACTGGTGCTTGTGCTCTACATTCGGCCGACCTGGTTCGGCAGCGCGATCGGCAGCAGAGCGTCGGCGTTGCGATTTGGGCGGGCAGCCATCAAGGTATCGGACGTGCTCGGGCGACTTATCGATACAAGCACGATGCTCGATCGCGACCAAGGTGATCCGGCGATCAACGATTGGCTGCTGGCCCTGACCGAATACTGTTTCGACCTGTCCTGGCGCGGCGGCGATGCATTCGGGCGCTTCCAAGGCATACATGACTTCCGGCTACGCAAAGCGATCCAGTTCCTGGAGGAACGGGTGTGCGAGCCCGTCGAGCTCGATACTGTGGCGCGCCAGGCAGGCTTGTCGAGGCCTCACTTCTACAAGCTGTTCCGCCACCAAGTCGGTGTCACGCCGAACATCTATCTCAATTCGCTGCGGATGGAGTGTGCGATTGACCGGTTGACAGGCACCAATCAGGCTATTGCGGCGATCGGGCTCGATCTGGGCTTTTCCAGCCAGGCGGCCTTCTCGCGCTTCTTCATCGCCAATGGCGTCGTCCCGCCCAGCGCCTACCGGCGGAGCGCGCAGATCGCCTATTGCCAGTGAACCATAAGACTGCTTCCGGCGTGCACAAGTCAGTGAAATCATTAGACTGTCGGATACGACCGGTGTGGCCGGAGCGACTATTCTGTCGAACAAGCATGTGGCAACTGCTGGCAGCATGGGCACCTTGCAGAACTTCAGTGCGCGCCACCCAATCTGGACGTTCGTGATCCTCGTCCTGGTCGTCGGCTTCGCCTGGCTGATATTCGCGCCATGGCCGCCTGGCCTCGAGCAGGCCATGGGGCGCAAGCGGATCTTTCTGAACGCGATCCTGTCCGGTATTACGCTCGGTGCGCTCTATTTCCTGGTCGCCTCCGGCTTCACGCTGGTGTTCGGCCTGATGCGCAATGTCAACCTCGCGCATGGCTCGCTCTACCTTCTGGGCGGCTACATCGGCTTTGGCGTGGCTGAAACCACCGGCTATTGGCTCCTCGCATTTCCCGTCGTCTTCATTGTCGTTGGCGCACTCGGCCTGCTGCTGCAGCACCAGGTGTTCCGGCGCATGGAGGGGGAGGAGTTGCGCCAGACTATGGTCACGATCGGACTATCGATCGTGCTGGCCGACCTGATGCTGTGGTACTGGGGTGGCCAGAGCTACCAGGTGCTATCACCGGACTGGCTAAGTGGGCCGACGACGGTGCCGCTTATCAGCTCGATCCAATCCAATGGCGACCCGGTTTACCTGACATATCCGCGGGTTCGCATCGCGATCCTGATCGCCGCGATCGTGATCGGCTTGGCCATGTGGTTCGTGCTCAACCGCTCGCGGCTCGGCATGCTGATCAGGGCCGGCGTCGACGATCGTGACATCCTGGCGGCATCGGGCGTGCGCATCCAGTACGTATTCCTGGCCGTGTTCGGCTTCGGCGCCGGCATGGCCGGCATGGCCGGCATCGTCGGCGGCACGTTCCAGTCGCTGTCGCCGGGCGAGGACACGCGGTTCCTGCTCGCTTCGCTCGTGGTTGTCATCGTGGGCGGGATGGGCTCGATCCCGGGGGCTGCGCTCGGCGCCGTCATTGTCGGCCTTGCCGAGCAGATTGGCCTTGTCTACGCGCCCACCTATTCGGTTGTCTTCACATTCCTGATCATGGCCGCCGTCCTTGCGTTCCGTCCGCAGGGCCTGCTCGGGGCCCAGCGCTGACATGGCACACGTCCTGCCCACAACCGCACCGGGAAGGCTAATCTTGCTGGAGCGGATCCCGGCGCCGGTCTGGGTGGTCGGCCTGTTGCTGTTGTTGATGCCGGCCTTCGCCAGCAACTTTGTGCTGTTCCAGATCTTCGGGTGGAGCTTCATCCTCGGGATGATTGCCCTGTCTCTGATGGTGCTGGCCGGGTATGGCGGGATGGTGAGCCTTGTCCAGATGACGGTGGGGGCGCTTGCCGGCTACGTGGTGGCGATCCTCGGCACCAGCGGCGTGCCGCAGATCAGCCTGGGCTGGCCGTGGTGGGTGCATATCCCGCTCGCGATCCTGATCGCGACCCTGTTTGGAACGCTGGTCGGCACCCTCGCGGTCCGCACCGAGGGCATCTACACGATCATGATCACGCTGGCGATCGCTGCCGCGTTCTTCTACTTCACCCGCCAGAACTACGGGATCTTCAATGGCTACACCGGCTTCAACAACGTCATCCCGCCGCCCCTGTTCGGCGTCGATTGGCGCCAGTCGGTGCCGTTCTACTATCTGACGCTCGGCTGTGCCACGCTGTCCTATGGGGCGGTCGTGTGGATGGCGCGCACACCGTTTGGATTGGCGCTGCAGGGCGTGCGCGACAACCCGCGGCGCATGAGTGCGCTCGGCTTCTCCGTCACCGCCCATCGCATTCTGGCCTACTCGTTTGCGAGCGTGATCGCGGCGTTCGGCGGCATCCTGCTGGTCTGGCAGAATGCCCAGGTCGTGCCTGGTACGGCCGGCATTCCGCAGGTGATCGACATTCTGGTGATCGCCGTCGTCGGTGGCCTCAAGCGCCCGATCGGCCCGTTCATCGGGGCGCTCATCTATACGGTTCTCAGCGTGTTCTCGTCCGATATTCTGCACGCGCTCGGGATGTCGGGAGAGCGGTTCAAGCTTGTGATAGGATTAGGCTTCCTGGCTTTCGTGTTCTTCTCCCCGGATGGCGTGCTCGGATTGTGGGAAAAGTACCAGGCGCGACGCGAGGCGAATCGCGATCCCTTGCTGGGCGGGGGGCGATAGCCATGGTGCAGACGCGCACGCCCATCGCGCATACGACAGGTCGAACCGCAGCCGAGCGGCTCGGCTCCGTCAGCACGGGCAACGCGCTCGAGCTGCGCGGCGTGACCAAGCTCTTCGGGGCACTGGCCGCCATCTCGGACGTGACGATGTCGGTGCGCCCGGGCGAGCGGCGCGCGGTGCTGGGATCGAATGGTGCCGGCAAGACGACGCTGTTCAATTGCGTGACCGGCGACTTCCTGCCGACATCGGGCACCATCCGGATGTTCGGTGAGGACCTGACCAATTTTCCTGCCCACGAGCGCATTCGGCGCGGCCTGCGCCGGACCTATCAAATCTCGCTGCTGTTCGGCGGCATGTCGGTCGCCGACAACGTCTACCTGGCGTGTCTTGGCGTCTCGCGCGGGCGCTTCTCGCTGCTGCGGCCCCGCCCGAGCGACGCGATCGTCGCGCGCGCCGCCGAACTAATCGAGGCCGTGCACCTGACGGACGTGCGCGACACACCTGTCTCGTCGCTGTCCTATGGCCAGCAGCGTCAGCTCGAGATTGCGCTCGCATTGGCCGGGGCACCACGCTTCATCCTGTTCGACGAGCCGGCCGCCGGCCTGTCGCCCACCGAGCGGGCCGACCTGGTGGCGATCCTGACGGGGCTGCCCGATCACATCGGCTACATCATCATCGAGCACGACATGGATGTCGCCCTGCGCGTCGCCGAAAGCGTGACGATGTTGCATAACGGGCGTGTCTTCAAGGAAGGCACGCCCGAGGAAATCGAGAACGACGCGGAAGTGCAGGAACTCTACCTCGGAGGTGGCCATGTCTGATCGCAGAATGGCTGATCGCAGCCGCGCGCCGGCGCTCGAGATCCGCGCGCTCAATGTGTACTACGGCGCGTCGCATGCGCTGCAGGGCGTCGACATCAGCCTCAAGGGCGGCGTGCTGTCCGTCGTCGGCCGCAACGGCATGGGCAAGACCACGCTTTGCAAAGCGATCATGGGCCTGGTGCCGGTTGCCTCCGGTTCGATCAGCTTCGCCGGGCAGTCGCTCATTGGCCTTGCGCCGGCCGACATCGCCCAGCTCGGCGTCGGATATGTGCCTCAGGGCCGGCGGCTGTGGCCGTCGCTGACGGTCGACGAGCACCTGCGGCTCGTGGATGGGCGGCGCAAGGGCGCGTGGACGATAGATCGGGTCTACGCGACCTTCCCGCGTCTGGCCGAGCGCAAATCGAATGGTGGCAGGCAGCTCTCCGGTGGCGAGCAGCAGATGCTGGCGATCTCGCGGGCGTTGCTCTCCAACCCGCGGCTGCTTGTCATGGACGAGCCAACGGAGGGGCTTGCGCCTGTCATCGTCGCCCAGGTCGAGGAGATGCTCCAGCAGCTGGGTGAAGAGGGCGACATGGACATCCTCGTCATCGAGCAGAACATCGGCGTGGCCTGCACGATCGGCGAAAACGTCGCCATCATGGTCAACGGTCGCGTCAACCGCATCCTGGCAGCGAGCCAGCTTGCAAGCGACCGCGAACTGCAGCAACGCCTGCTGGGTGTAGGCCGGCACGGACACGAGGACATCGGCGAGAACGGAACGGCTTCCCGAAGCGCGTCGACCGCAGGCGAAACGGCTGCGGCACCCGGTCCCACGCGCATCTATATGTCCAACCCCAAGCTGCCGACACGCTGGTCGCAGCCGGTTCCGGTCGCACAGATCGAGGCGCAGGCGCGCACCAGCTCCGCTGCCTCCTTGGGTCGTTCCAGCGTGGTTCCGCGCATGTCCAGCACGCTGCCGACCACAGGAGGCGACCCCTACGTCATCGTTGCCGGCACGCTGGACACCAAGGCCGACGAGTTGCGCTTCATGCTTGACATCCTCAAGCAGCAGGGCCTGCGGGTGCGGCTGGTCGACCTGTCGACGAGCGGCAAGCCGTCCGGCGCCGATGTGCCTCCCATCGAGGTCGCTCTCAACCATCCACGCGGCTCAGCCGGCGTCTTCACGAGCGACCGCGGAACGTCGGTTGCGGCGATGGCGCAGGCTTTCGAGGCCTGGATCAGGCGGCAGCCGGGCGTTGCCGGCATCATCTCGGCGGGCGGCTCGGGCGGGTCATCCTTGGTGGCGCCGGCCATGCGGTCGCTTCCAATCGGTGTGCCGAAGGTTCTTATCTCGACGGTGGCTTCAGGCAACGTGCAGGGCTACGTCGGCCCCTCCGACATCATGATGATGTACTCGGTGACCGACGTGCAGGGCCTCAACTCGATTTCACGCCAGGTGCTCACCAACGGCGCGCAAGCCATGGCAGGGATGGTCAAGCAGCGACTCGCCGAGGCGCGCAATGCTGCAGGACGCCAGGCGCCTGAGGGGCTGCCTGCGGTGGGTCTCACTATGTTCGGTGTCACTACGCCATGCGTGCAGCAGGTCACGGCGCAGCTCAAGGGCGAATTCGAGTGCCTCGTGTTCCACGCCACCGGCGTCGGCGGACAGTCGATGGAAAAACTGGTGGAGTCGCGCCTCCTCACCGGTGTCATCGACGTGTCGACCACGGAAATCTGCGACATGATGATGGGCGGCGTTCTCCCAGCGACGGAGGACCGCTTCGGCGCCATCATCCGCGCGCGCATGCCGTACGTCGGCTCCGTCGGCGCACTCGACATGGTCAACTTCGGACCGCCCGAGACTGTGCCCGAGCGCTACCAGTCGCGCACGTTCTACAAGCACAATCCGCAGGTGACGCTCATGCGCACCACAGCTGAGGAGAACGAGCGCATGGGCCGCTGGATCGGCGAGCGGCTCAATCGCATGGAGGCGCCCGTGCGCTTCCTACTGCCCGAGGGCGGCGTCTCGGCTCTCGATGCGCCCGGCCAGCCCTTCCACGACCAGGCCGCCGATGCCGCGCTGTTCAGGGCGCTGGAGCAGACCGTGCGTCAAACTTCATCGCGACAGCTTATCCGTGTGCCGCATCACATCAACGAACCGCAATTCGCGACAGCGCTGGTGGAGGCCTTCCGCGCGCTCCACGGCAATGGCCGCCAGCGGCGCATGGCGGGGGGACGCTGAGCCCATGGCTCGCTTTGAACGATCCGTTCTCGTCGACAAGTTCCGCGCCATGGTCGACCGCGGCGAGCCGATCGTCGGCGGTGGAGCGGGGACGGGCCTGTCCGCCAAGTGCCAGGAAGCGGGCGGCATCGACCTCATCGTCATCTACAATTCCGGGCGCTACCGCATGGCCGGCCGCGGCTCGCTCGCGGGCCTGCTTGCCTACGGCGATGCCAACCAGATCGTGGTGGAGATGGCGGCCGAGGTACTGCCCGTCGTCAAGCACACGCCGGTCCTTGCCGGCGTCAACGGCACCGATCCATTCCGCCAGATGGATGTGTTCCTCGATCAGATCAAGGCGATGGGTTTCGCGGGTGTACAGAATTTTCCCACCGTCGGCATCATCGACGGCACCTTTCGGGCCAACCTGGAAGAGACGGGCATGTCATACGGCCTGGAGGTCGACATGATCGCCACGGCCCATGTCAAGGATATGCTGACTACGCCCTATGTCTTCAATACGGACGAGGCAGCGGCGATGGCGAAGGCAGGCGCCGATATCATCGTCTGCCACCTGGGTCTGACGACAGGCGGCTCCATCGGCGCCGGAACTGCGCTCAAGCTGGCCGATTGTCCGGTCATGGTGGATGCCTGGGCGGAGGCGGCCCTGAAAGTGCGGCGCGACGCCATCGTGCTGGTCCATGGCGGGCCGGTATCGAGCCCGGAGGACGCGGCCTTCATCATGAGGGAAACTAAAAGCTGTCACGGCTTCTACGGTGCGTCATCTATGGAGCGCCTGCCGACCGAAGTGGCCCTGACAGAGCAGACGCGGAAGTTCAAGCTGATAGGGCGGCAGCGGGGTTGAGGACAGAAAGTTTACGGAGCCCGGGAGCGGGCTGCCGCGAGTGGAGTGTGCGTAAATGACTGGTCAACTGATCGGCGCCATCATCCTGTGGCTGATCGTAGCGATCATCGCCATTGCGATCATCGTCTACCTCGTCAATTGGCTCTACCGGCGATCCTCCAAGGAGGTGTCATTCGTCCGCACCGGACTCATGGGCGAGCGGGTCGTCATCAACGGCGGCGCGTTCGTGCTGCCGATCATTCATGACATCACGCCGGTCAACATGAACGTGCTGCAGATGAGCGTGGCGCGCGCCAGGGACGATGCGATCATTACCAAGGACCGCATGCGCGTCGACATTGACGCCGATTTCTACGTGCGCGTCTCGCCGACCCGCGAAGCGGTAGCCCTGGCTGCCGCCACGCTGGGCCGCCGCACCATGGAGCCCGAACGGTTGCACGCGCTGCTGTCCGGCAAGTTCGTCTCCGCGCTGCGCTCGGTTGCTTCCGAGATGAACATGGTCGAGATGCACGAGCAGCGCGGCGCCTACCTGGGGCGCGTCAAGGCCGCGGCTGCGGAAGCCCTGGCGCAGAACGGCCTGGAGCTGGAGACGGTGGCGCTCACCGACCTCGACCAGACCGACCTGCAGTTCTTCAACCCGTCGAACCGCTTCGACGCTGAAGGTCTCACCAATCTGATCGGCGAGATCGAGGATCGGCGCAAGCTCAGGAACGACATCGAGCAGGACTCGATGATCCGCATCCGCACACGCAACCTGGAGGCGGAGAAGCAGGCCCTCGACATCGAGCGCGAGAGCGAGGCCGCCCGCCTCAACCAGGAGCGGGACGTGGAGGTCAGCCGTGCCATCCAGCGCGCCGAGCTCGCGCGCGAGCGTGCGCTGCGCGACACGGAGGCTGAGCGGGCTCAGATCGCCGCACGAGAAGAGATCGAGAAGAGCAAGATCGCCAACGAGAAGACAATCAGCGAAGCGCGTATTGCCTCGGAGCGCGAGGTGCGCCAGCACGAGATCGCGCGCCAACGCGCGGTGGAGGAAGCCGAGATTGCGGCCCGCGAGCACGTCGAGAAGGCCAAGATCGCGCAGGAGCGCGTCCTCACCGAGGCGCGCATCGCCAGGGATGAGGACAGCCAGCGCCGCGAGATTGATCGTACCAAGGCCGTCGAGCAGGCCGACATCGCAGCGCGCGAGGCGACCGCAAAGGCCCGCATAGCCCAGGAACTCGCGGTCAACGCTGAGCGCATTCAGTCCGAGAAGAGCGTCCGCAACTTGGAAATTGAGCGCAACCGCGCGCTGGAAGAGGCCGAGATCGCCTCTGGCCGCGCCATCGAAACGGCACGCATCGCGCGCGAGAAGGCGATCTCGGCCGAGCGTATTGCCTCGGAGCAGGAAACGCACGTTCTCGAACTCGCGCGCAATCGCGTGCTTGAGGAGAGCGCTATCCAGAATCGCGAAAAAGTAGAAGCGGCCCGGATCGCCCAGGAAGAGGCGACGCGCACGCTTGAAATCGCGCGCAACAAGGCCCTCGACGAGGCGGATATCGCCGCTCGGGAGACGGTCGAAGCCGCCCGTATCGCCCAGGATAAGAACATTGCCGCAGCCCGTATTGCCAGCGAGGAAGCGACCCGCACCCGGGAGATTGAGCGTACCAGGGTGCTGGAGGCTGCCGAGATCGCCGCCCGCCAGACGATCGAGAGCGCGCGCATTGCCCAGGACGGGAAGATCGCCACCGAGCGCATTGCGCGTGACGAGGCTGTGCGGCAGCTGGAAATTGAGCGCATGCGTGAGGTCGATTCTGCCGAGATCAAGGCGCGCGAGTTCGTGGAAGCTGCCCGTATCACCCAGGAGAAGGTGATATTGGCCGCTCGCATCTCCTCCGAGCAGGAGACCAAGACACTCGCCATCGCCCAGACCGAGGCGCTCGACGCCGCGGAGATCAGGAAGCGCGACGTGGTCGAGCGCGCCCGCATCGCCGCGGAGTTGGAGCTGGAGAAGGCCCGGATTGCCTCGCAGAAGAGCCGCGAGGTGCTGCAAATCGACCAGAAGAAGGTGGTCGAGATCGCAGAGGAGCAGCGCACGATCGAGCTCGCTGGCAAACGGGTCGAGCGCACTGAGGCCGACCGGCACGTGAAACAGGCCGAGATCGCGGCCCAACAGGAGATCGAGAAGACCGAGGTCGGGCGGGAACAAGCGATCGAGACCGCGAGGCTCGCCCGCCGCCGGGCCCTGGAGCAGATTGAAGTCGCGCGCTCGCAAGCCTTGCAGGAGGCCGAGATCGAAGCCCGCGAGGAGATCGAGCGGGCTCGTATCGCCTCCGAGCGCGGACTGGATGAAGCCCGCGTCGGCCGCGAGCGCGAGCTGCGCAAGCTCGAGGTCGCTCGCGAGCGCGACGTCGAGACAGCACTCATGGACAAGGCCATCGCACTCTTCCAAAAGTCACTGGAGGAATCCGCCGCCAAGGTGGATGCGGAGGCTCTGCGCGCCCGCGCGGCGGAAGCCGAGGAGCGCGTCACCACGGCGCGCGACAGCGAGGCCGCCCGTAGGCGGACGTCGATCGAGGTCATGCTGGCGCAGAAGGACGCAGAAGAGAAACGCATCGCCGCGCAGGCCGAGCAGGTGCGCGCCGCGGTCGCTGCCGAGGCGCAGAAGCTCCTCTACGAGGCAGAGAACGTGCTGACCAACGAGGCGCGCTACGGCCTGTTCCGCCGCCGCCTGCTCGACCGCATCGAGGGCATCGTGCGCGAGAGCGTCAAGCCCCTGGAGAAGATCGAGGGTATCCGCATCCTGCAGGTCGACGGCATCACCGGTGGCGGCGGTGGTAGAAGTGGCGATGGCCGCAGCCCGACCGACGAGGTGATCGAACTCGGCGCTGCGCTATCGCGTACAGGCGCCGATGATCGACCAGGTGCTGAAAGAGATCGGCATCGAGGGCGGCAGCCTTTCCAGGCTGGGTGGCCTCATGCGCGAGGCGAGCGACATGCAGCGCGTCGCCAAGGAAGCCGGGGCCGGTGAAGGCAAGGGGCAGGGCTCGTCGCAGCCGGCATCCAAGCCGCCCGCGGACGGCGACAAGGGGCCGGGCTAGACACGATGGCCAAGATTTACATATCGAGCGTTGTCAGCAGCCCCGCAGCCAAGGTGTGGGCGCGCGTGCGCGACTTCAACGGGCTTCCGACTTGGCATCCCGGCATCGCCGAAAGCCGCATCGAGAACGGCGAACCCTCCGACAAGGTCGGCTGCATACGAGAACTCCGCGTCCGCAACGGCGACCGCATCCGCGAGCAGCTGCTGGGGCTGTCGGACTTCGACATGTTCTGCACCTACTCCATCCTGGAATTGCCGATGGGCGTGGAGAACTACGTTGCCACGCTGCGGCTGACCCCCATCACGGACGGCCAGCGCACGTTCCTGGAATGGTCGGCCGAGTTCGACTGCGCGCCCGAGCGCGAGGCCGAGCTCGTCGGCAACATCGGCGGTGGCGTGTTCCAGGGCGGCTTCGACGCCTTGAAGCGCCAGTTCGGAGGCTGACGCAACCCCGATGGTCCGCGTCGTCAAGAGCACGATCATCGACGCGCCGGTCGACCGGGTGTGGGCCATCCTGCGCGACTTCAACGGCTTCGACCGTTGGCTTCCCCCGATCAAGGCCAGCGCGATCGAGCGCCACCTGCCGGCGGATCTCATCGGCTGCGTACGCCGTGTCCAACTGCAGGACGGCGCCGAGGTGCGCGAGCAGCTGCTCGCCCTCTCCGACCTGGAGATGACGTTAAGCTACTGTCTGCTCGACACGCCGATTCCGCTGTTCAACTACGTTGCGCATGTGCGCCTGCTGCCTGTCACCGACGGCAACCGCACCTTCTGGCACTGGGAGGCCCGATTCACGGCTCCCGCAAGCGCCGAAGCCGACATGACCCATCTGGTGGCGGAACTGATCTTCCAGGCCGGGTTCGAGTCGATCCGCAATTACAAAGCCTTGGCGGCTTGAGGGATCGATGGCGTTGATACTCAAAACCTTCGGATCGATGAACGAGGCGGTGGCGCGGGCCTCGAACCTCACCGCGCGTGGGTTCCACGCTTTGAAGCTGCAGTTCGGAGGCTAACGGCAAGCCCATGGTCCGCGTCGTCAAAAGCACGATCATCGACGCGCCGGTGGACCGCGTGTGGGCGCTGCTGCGGGACTTCAACGGGCACGACCAATGGCATCCCGCCGTCAAGATCAGCGCGATTGAACGTCACTTGCCGTCGGACCTGGTCGGCTGCGTGCGCCGCTTCCAGCTTCAGGACGGCTCAGAGCTGCGCGAGCAGCTTCTCTCCTTGTCCGATCTGGAGATGGCGTTCAGCTATTGCCTGCTCGACACGCCGGTTCCGCTTCTCAACTACGTAGCGCACGTGCGCCTGCTCCCCGTCACCGACGGCAATCGCACCTTCTGGCACTGGGAGTGCCGCTTCAACACGCCGCTCGGCCGCGAGGCGGAATTGGCCACGATGGTCGGCGAGCAGATCTACGAGGCAGGGTTCGAGGCGATCCGCAATCACGAAGCCCTGGCGGCTTGAGGCATTGATGGCACTGCAGGTGAAATCTTTCGGTTCCATGAGCGAAGCTGCGGCGGTCCTGGCCTCCGACCGGACCGCGCGCTTCATGTCCGGCGGCACGTTGCTGATGCGCGCCATCAACGAGGGCGACACCTCTATCAGCATGCTGGTGCGCTCGACGGATGCCGCCTACCGCCAGATCGGTGCCGAGTCCGCGCGCATCGAGATCGGTGCTGGTGCGCGCATGGTGGACATTCTCGCCAATCGCGATCTCGCCTTCTTGCATCCGGCCGCGCGTATTGTCGGCGGACCGGCGGTGCGGGCCATGGCGACGGTGGGCGGCAACCTGTTTGCGGCCGCACCCTATGGTGATCTTGCCACGGCGCTGCTGGCGCTCGACGCGATTGTCAACGTTCAAGGTGCCTACGGCGGCGCGCAGCAGATGCCGATCGATCAGTTCCTGCAAAGCCGCGACCGGGCAACTGGCCTCGTCACGTCAGTGATAGTGCCGCGCCCGGCGAGTCCCGATGCCTTCCGCTTCCGCAAGGTCTCGCGCGTGAAGCCCAAGGGTGTGTCGGTGCTGAGCATTGCGGCGCATCTCCCGGTGGGCGGAGGCCGGCTGTCGAACGTACGAGTGGCCTACGGGGCCATGGCGCCGACGCCGATCCGCGCCCGTGCCGTGGAGCGCGCACTGGAAGGTCGCAGCCTCGATGCCGCAGGCATCGCGCCCGCACTCGCGGCCGCGACCGAGGGCACCAGCCCGGCAACAGATGCTCTTGCGAGCGCCTGGTATCGACGCGAGGTGCTGCCCGTGCACCTGCGCCGCATGCTGCTCGGCGAGAAGGGGTGAGGCGCGCAGCATGACCAAGACACCCGTGCAGTTCCGGCTCAACGGCTCCGACAAGGCGGTATTCGTCGACGGCGGCGAAAACCTGCTGAACGTATTGCGCCGCGGCGTCGGCGACATGTCGGCCAAGTACGGCTGCGGCCAGGGCACGTGCGGGGTGTGCACCGTGCTGATCGACGGCGAGCCGCAGCTTTCCTGCCTCACGCTGGCGGAAACTTGCGCAGGCCGGTCGGTGGAAACCGCGCTCGGCCTCGCCGACGGGCCCAACTTGCATCCGCTGCAGACGGCCTTCATGGAGCATTTCGCGGCCCAGTGCGGCTTCTGCACCTCGGGCATGCTGATGGCGGCCAAGGCGTTGCTCGACCGCAATTCGTCCCCGACGCGCGAGGACGTGGCCGAGGCCATCTCCGGCAACATCTGCCGCTGCACCGGCTACGAGCCGATCATCAATGCGATCCTGGACGCCGCATCCAAGCGCGGCGGATGGGCAGGAGGGGGGCAGGGCCATGCTCGAGTTTAGGAAAGAGTTCTTCAAGGACGAACGCGACGACCGCCTCAACGAGGTCGGCCAGCCGCGCCAGCGCCAGGACATGCTGGGCCACGTCACCGGCCGCACGCGCTATTTCGACGATCATGCTTTCGAGGGACTGCTGCATCTAAAGGTGCTGCGCAGCCCGCACTCGCACGCGCGCCTGCGCTCCATCGACACGGCCGCGGCCGAGCGCGCCCCCGGCGTCAAGCGCGTCATCCGCGCCGCCGACGTGCCGGTCAACAAGAACACACTGCTGAGCCTCATCAACTTCGGCAAGGACGACGAGCCGCTGCTGGCCGTCGACAAGGTGCGCTACAAGGGCGAACCGATCCTGGCCATCGTCGCCGAGAGCGAAGCGGCCGCCTACGACGCACTCACCAAGGTGCGGGTGGAGTACGATCCGCTGCCGGCGGTGTTCGATGTGGAGGAAGCGATCAAGCCCGGCGCCCCCGTCGTCAACGAGACCTACCCGGCCAATACCTTCGAGTATCACGAGAAGTACAATCACCAGAAGCTGCGCTTCGGTGACGTCGAGCGCGCGTTCGCGCAAGCCGACTATGTGGTCGAGGAGCGCTACCAGATGTCGCCCATCGAGCACGCGCCGACGGAGACCAACGGCTCCATCGCCGCGCCCGAGACGAACGACCGGTTCGTGGTACATTCCTCCACCCAGGCGCTGTTCTTCTCGCTCGGCACCGCCGCCAAGCTGCTCGATGTGCCCTCCAACCGGCTGCACTACATCGGCGGCACGGTGGGCGGCGGCTTCGGCGGCAAGGTCGATTCGCTCACCGAACCGCTGTCCATTCTCGGCGCGATGCTGACCGGCCGGCCCGTGCGCTACGTGCTGAACCGCGAGGAGGAGATGCTCTACGGCTCTCCGCGCGGCGCGGAGCGGCATTTCGTCAAGGACGGTGTAATGCGCGACGGCCGCATCATCGCGCGCAAGCTGACGAGCTACTTCGATGCCGGCGCCTACACGCGGCTATCGAGCTACGGCGCCGTCAAATGTGCAGCCCACATACCAGGTCCGTACACGATCCCCAACGTCTCGGCCGACGTCTACTGCGTGTACACCAACCGCACGCCGGCGACCGCCATGCGCGGCTTCGGCATCACCGGCGTTGACTTCTCTTTGGAAGTTCAGATGGACAAGCTGGCCCACAAGGTCGGCATGGACCCGATGGAGTTCCGCATCCTCAACGCCTACCGCGACGGGGACATGAAGGCGCATCGGCGCGAAGCGCACAACTGCGCGCTGATCGAGTGCGTGCAGGTCGCCGCCGAGAAGGCGAACTGGCCGATCCGCGATGAGTACCGGCGCATGAACTCGCTCACCGGAGGCGGCGGCGAGCGCGCCGTCATTCCGGCAACGGCTACCGACGAGAACGGCCGCATCGGGGTCGGACGGCCCGCGACGGGAACACCGTCGCGTCCGCCAGCACCACCGATCACGCCGCCGCCGCGCGTGCCGTTGCCCGCGGCAGCTCAGCCCCGGGCTCCGCAACCGCAGCCCGCCATGTCGCAGCCGCGCGTTGCGACGCCACCACCGGCGCCGCCGCCTGCCGCGACGCAGCCGCCGAAGCCCGCCGCCACGCCCCAACACGGCGCGACACGCTTTTCCAGCGTGTTCGGCACGCGGAGGAGGTGAGCCATGCCTAAGCATCGCGGACGCGGCATGGCTGCCATCAACTACCCGATCGGCATGAACCTCGGCGGCGATCCTAGCCAGGCGCTGGTGCATTCCAATCCGGAGGGCAAGTTCACCGTCACGCTGTCGGCTATCGACCTCGGCCAGGGCATGAAGCAGGTGACGCGCCAGATCGCGGCCGAGACGCTGGGTGTGCCGATTGCCGACGTCTACGTCGACACCGCCGACTCCGACACCGGCCCGCACGATATGGGCAGCTTCGCCTCGCGTGGCACGCATCGCGTCGGCAACGCCGTGATGGTGGCTGCCAAGGAAGCGCGCGGCGTGATGATGGACGCCGCCGCCGAAGAGCTGGAGGTGAACGCCGCCGACCTCGACACGGACGGCCGCGGCAACATCCACGTCAAGGGCGCGCCATCGCGTGCGATCTCGGTCAAGGACGTTGCCATTGCAGCTCAGTTCCGCCAGGGCAAGACCATTGCTGGGCGCGGCATCTTCCTGATCCCGCTGTCGGAGGTGAACCCAGAAACGGGCGAGATGAGCCCCGTCTCCTGCTACGCGCACGCCTGCCTGGTCGCCGATCTCGAGGTGGACGACGAGACCGGCGAGGTCACCATGCTGAACATGACCAGCGCCTACGAGCTCGGCCGCGCCATCAACCCGAAGATGGTCGAGCAGCAGCTCGTCGGCGGCGCCTGGATGGGCATGAGCCACGCGCTCTACGAGACGCCGGAGCCCTACTATCCCGACATCGCCCACGGTCCGCGCGACTTCAACGAGTACGTGATGCCGGGTCCGGGCGACATCTGCCCGCACGACATCGCCGTGCTGGAACGGCCGGCGCCCGACGGCCCGTTTGGCGGCAAAGGTCCGGGCGAAATGTGCGCCAACCCTGTGCTGCCCGCCGTCGCCAACGCCATATTCAATGCGGTCGGCGTGCGGATCGACGAGCTGCCGATCACGCCAGAGAAGGTGCTGCGCGCGATCAAGGCACAGGGTGGCGCGCGTCCGCAGGGTATGCCGGGAGGACGGCGCTAGGTCATGGCGATTCGGGCCAAAATCGTTGGCATCGACAGTCCGGAGGCGCTCGCTGGCGCGCTGCGTAGCGCCTTCTACCTGGCCGACGACGGGCTCGCGACGGCCGCTTACCTGGCATTGGCGTTGGGCAAGCCGCTGCTGCTGGAAGGCGCGCCGGGCGTCGGCAAGACGGAGGCGGCGAAAGCGATCTCGGGCGTGCTCGGCCGCCGCTTGATCCGGTTGCAATGCTACGAGGGAATCGATGCCGCTGCTGCCCTCTACGAGTGGAACTATCCGCGCCAGATGCTGGCGATCCGGAAGGCCGGCGACGAGCCCATCGACATTTACCGCGACGAATTCCTGATCGAGCGCCCCATGCTGCAGGCGCTGCGCGCGCCCGAGAGCGCCGTGCTGCTGCTCGACGAGATCGACCGCTCCGACCATGAGTTCGAGGCGCTGCTGCTCGAATTCCTGTCCGACTTCACGATCTCGATACCGGAACGCGGCACTTTGTCGGCGCGGGAGCGGCCGGTCGTGATCCTCACTTCCAACCGCACGCGCGAGTTGCACGAAGCGCTGCGCCGCCGCTGCGTTTATCACTACATTGCCTATCCCGCACCGGAGCGCGAAGCGCAGATCATCATGCTGCGCGCCTCCAGCGTCGCCGAGCAGACGGCGCGTGCGGTGGTGGCAGCGGTCGGCCAGTTGCGCCGGGAACCTCTCACCAAGCCACCCGGCATCGCCGAGGCCGTCGACTGGGCCGAAGCGGCAACGGTGCTTGCAGGTACGGGCGCCACGTGGCCCGACGCGTTCAAGCGCTCCATCGGCGTCGCCATTAAGGACGAGGAAGACCTCACCCAGATCGCGCCGCGGCTCGACGCCATCATCACCGGGGTTGCGGCATGACCGGCGCGACCCTCCCGCTCGCGGCGCAACCGTTCGTCGCCTTCGCCAGCCTGCTGCGCGCCAACGGCTTCGCGGTGGCTCCGGAGCAGACGACGGCCTTCCTGTCCGCCATTACGCTGCTGGGACCGCGCAGCCTGCACGACATCCGCAGTGCCGCGCATGCGCTGTTCGCGCCGCCGCCCGAGCGGCACGACGAGTTCAACGCCCTGTTCGATGCGCATTTCCTCGGCGCTGTCGAGCTAGGCCGCGAGATCGGCGAGCCCGATCCCGATAACCTGACAGTGCAGGAAGATCGCCGCGGCGGTTTCGAGCCGCCGAGTTCCGACGACATCAACGAAGCCGGTCAGGCCGCGACAGCAATCGAAGCCCTTTCCGTGCGCCGCTTCGCCGAAGCGGACGAGACCGACGCGCTGCGCCGCTTCCGCCGCGCGGCCCCGGAGCGCCTGCCGCTGCGGCGCGGCTATCGGCGCGTCGCGTCCAAGCATGGCCGCGGACTCGACCTGCGGCGGGCGATGAAGGAGGCGATCCGCAACGACGGCGAAATCTTCCGCCTGCCGCGGCTTACCCGCAAGCCGCGCCGCCGCAACATCCTCCTGCTCATCGACGTCTCGGGCTCGATGAAGGCCCGCACCGAGCCGCATCTGCGCTTCGCCCATGCCCTGGTCCGATCGGCGGAACGCATCGAGGTCTTCACCATCGGCACGCGGCTCACGCGCGTCAGCAACGCATTGAAACGCCGCAACCGCGATCAGGCACTGGCGACGGCTTCCGCCCTCGTCTCCGATTGGGACGGCGGCACACGCATCGGCGATGCGTTGCAGGCGTTCCTGGCGGTTCCGCGCTTCGCCGGCTACGCCCGCGGCGCCGTCGTGCTGATCCTCTCCGACGGGCTGGAGCGCGGTGATCCAAAGGCCATGACCGATGCGGTCAAGCGCCTGGCTGCGCGAGCCTGGCATCTCTCATGGGTCACACCACTCGCCGCCGATCCGGGTTTCAGGCCCGAGACGGCCGCCTTGAAATCGGTTCTGCCGATGATCGACGCGCTCGCCGACGGCAGCTCGACCCACCGGCTCTGCGAACACGTGCTGGCTCTCTCCAGGCAGAGGGCGGCATGAAGAACCCAACACGCATTTCTGTCTAGGGAAGGACGACCATGGCCCTCGAAATCAAGGTGCTCGACTACGGCGACATCGAGCTGGAAAGCAGCTTTCTCGTGCTCGGCCGCGACTGCGGCCGCGTACGCCGCGTGCCTACGCTGGGCTTCCTGATCCTGGGCGGCCCGTGGCCGATGGTGGTCGACACCGGCTACCGCTCCAATCAGATCATGGAAACGCTCGGCATGCGCGGGCTCCAATTCCATGAGAACATGATCGAGAACCAGCTCTCCAAGCACGGCGTGCGCATGGGCGACGTGCGCTACGTCATGCACACGCACCTGCATATCGATCACGCCGGCAAGGACGACCTGTTCCAGATGAACACCACGGTCATCCTCAACCGCCGCGAGATGGAATACTCGGTCTCGGGCCTTATGCATCCGCAGTACCCCCTGCCCGACATCAAGCATCTGGTCGACAGGCTGCACACCAAGGGCGCCTTGCGATTCCTCGACCTGGAGATCTCTGGTCCGATCGAGATCTGCCCCGGCGTCTATTGCGAGATGGCCGGCGCCCACACCGAGGGCTCCATGAACGTGCACGTGCACACGGCGGATGGCATCGCCACTATCTGTGGCGACGTGATCTACGATTTCCACGATCAGATCATTCAGCCCTTCCACGAGATCGGATGGATGGAGCCCCGCGTCACCGGCAACCACGGCGGCAGCAAGCGGGAGGAGAAAGCCGCAATCAAGAAGCTCCTCAGCTCTTCGAGGTATTTGCTCCCCGTGCACGATCGTCCCGCCAAGATCGAAGGCGGGCAGGTCGTCGGTCGCTTGCACGACCAGGTGCCTGGCCCGATCACACAGTCGACGGCCCCGCGCAACTGGTTCCCGGCGTAAGGGGCGCGCCATGTCACACGTCGTCGTCAAGCGCGAGTTCGAGGAGCTGATCGACACCTGGGCCGCAGTCAGCCAGGTCGGCACCGGCTTCACCTTCACCGAGGGGCCGATCTGGCACCCGGTCGATCACTATCTGCTGTTCTCGGACATGCCGGCCGATGTGCGGCGGCGCTGGGATCAGCGCGGCGGCGTGCGCGAGGTCAAGCGTCCGTCCAACAAGTGCAACGGTATGACCTACGATCAGGACATGAACCTGATCGTTTGCGAGCATGCCACCTCCAGCCTCGTGCGCGAGCGCACCGACGGACAGCGCGAGGTGCTTGCGTCACACTTCGAGGGCTACGAGCTCAACAGCCCCAACGACGTGGTCGTGAAGTCGGACGGCTCGATCTACTTCTCCGATCCCTGGTACGGCCGCATGCCGGTCTACGGCGTTGAGCGGCCGCGCCAGCTCGGCTTCCAGGGCGTCTATCGCGTTCCGCCCGGGGGCGGCGAACCAGTGCTGGAAGTCGACCGGCACATGTTCGACCAGCCCAACGGCTTGTGTTTTTCTCCTGACGAGCACCGCCTGTACGTCAACGACACGGTGCAGGCGTTGATCCGCGTGTTCGATGTCTCCACCTACGGATCGCTCCTCAACAGTCGCGTGTTCGCCAGCGGCATCGTTTCGGAGCGTGAGCCTGGCCTGCCGGACGGCATGAAGTGCGATTCCCGGGGCAACGTGTGGTGCACTGGTCCCGGCGGCGTCTGGGTCTACGCGCCGTCGGGCGAGCTGATCGGCAAGGTGCGGGTGCCCGAAATGGTCGCCAACCTGGCGTGGGGCGGTCCGGACTTCCAGACGCTCTATATGTGCGCCACCCACTCGGTCTATTCGGTCAAGACCAAGGTGCGGCCGCGGCTCGAGCCCTACATGCGCGCGCGCAATGGCGGCACAACCGCCAACAGCCGCTCCGCGGGATTTGATGCGCCTTATGTACCGCCTGTCCGCTCCCCCGCCCCGGCGCAGGCCTCTCCACCGACTCAATCCGAGACGCTACTCAAGAAGCTTGAGCGGCTGGACCCGAACCGCTGCGCGCTCATTATCCAGGACATGCAGAACGACGTCGTCATGGACGGCGGCGCGTTCGCGTCCTCGGGCTCGCCGGCACACTGCAAGCAGCAGAACGCCATTGCCAACGCGATGCGGCTCGCGGAGGTCTGCCGCCGCCGCGGCGTGATGGTGATCCACGTGTGGTTCATCGTTGAGCCCGGCGCACCTGGCGTGACCCTCAATGCCCCGCTGTTTGAAGGACTGGTCGAATCCAAGGCGATGGTGCGTGGCACATGGGGCGCAGCTCCAGTCGGCGGCCTCGAGGCAAAGCCGGGCGATCATGTGGTCGAGAAGATGCGCATGAGCGCGTGGGAAGGCTCGGGCCTTGAGACGGTCCTGAAGAGCGGCCGCCGCGACTTCGTCATCGTCACCGGGGCCTGGACCAACATGTCGATCGAGCACACTGCGCGCACGGGCGCCGACAAGGGCTATGTCATGATTGTGCCTGAGGATTGCTGTTCGACCATGAACGCCGACTGGCACCGTGCGTCAATCAACTACGCCCTGCAGAATGTCTCGGCCGTAACCAAGGCCGACGACGTGATCGCGGCGCTTGCTTAGTTGCTGGCGGCGTTGTTTGCAGCCCGGTTCATCCAGGACCATAACTGGAGCGGACTCAGGGCCGGTCGTAAGCTTCAGCGCGCCGGCAATGACCAGAAGAATGCAGCAAGAAGAGTGACCGCAACTAGGTAGTAATCAGCTCAGGTTTCATAGCGGGCCGTCTCCGACAGGTTCGAACCAGACAAGATGGCGGCCTAATAGCTGACTGCCCCCGGATGTTCAGTTGGTGGCGGGATTGCGGGCGCGCCCAAAGGCCTCGCGTGCCCAGCACGGCAGGCCTGCGTACTGGCCGGAGCGATCCTCATGCTTCGCACGCTCCTCGCATGCCTGCTGGTCTCTTTGCTGCTGCGTATACTCTGTACCGGTCTTCGACTTGCGGGCCGATTGAGCATCCGCCGCCGAACCCAGCGCGAGTATTGCGGCTGCGGAGATTGTCATGGCGAACAAAGTACGCATGATAACGGCTCTCCGGACAACTGACGTTCCCCAAGGACATACTAGCGATAGCCACGGCAGGGAAGGAATAAACCCGGCAGCTGTCCGTTGTCACGTTGACCTGCTCAACCCCGCACCGTGTAGGTCACAGGCGAAGGCGTCTCACCCCGCACGAGGCGCCTTTTGCTTTGCGGGTCGCCATCGGCATGCACGCCGGCCGCTCGGGGGCAATCCAATGTTTTGGGCCGCAGCGACCCACCTAATATTGTCGCCAGTTCTTCTACTTCAGCAGGGAAGCAAGTGCTTTGATGATGTCTGGTGACAGGGAAGGCTTCCTTAAGACGGGAGCGTCAGGCCACTTGTCGAGCACGGGAACGTCTGTGTAGCCGGTATGAAATACGAATGGAATGCTGCGGTCGGATAGCTGTTGGCAGATTAGCGAGCAGTCTTCACCGGCAATATTGATGTCTAGAACAGCGGCGGACAGCTCGGCGGTCGCTGCGGCAGCCAGGGCATCCCGAACATTGTGCGTTGAGACTACGATCGCGCCGACATTCCGCATTGAGTCGGCGATGTCGAGGCCAACGAGCGGTTCGTCCTCGGCAACGAGTATGGTCCGCGCATCGAGTTGTTCCATAGCTTCCCCCGTCCCCAACCGGAGATTAAGCTGGCAACTTATTGAGAAGCTATAAAATAAGACACGTCACGCAGGAGGCGACTGCCCCCTAACTCCTCAAGCAAAGAAGGCGAAGACAATCGAACACTCTTCGACTGCCTTCGCCCAGTCTATCCGACTGCGGAGACGACCAATCGGGACAGCCGGACAGTATTGGTGAATCGGCGGCGCTTTGTGGCTTCCAGTCCGGAAACGGAAAGGCCCGCCAGCATCTCTGCCAGCGGGCCTGCTCGAATAAGCGCAGCGAGCTTAGTTCACGTGACCGCCACGGCCGTCCTGGTCGAGCGTCTTGATCGAGAAGCCTTCGTAAGCCGCAGCCGGGGCAACGGTGCCGGCAACGAAGGACAGGGCGACAAGCGCAGAAAGAATGGTCTTCATGATCAATCTCCGAAGGTTTGTTTTTGCGACCGAGGCTTGCTGCCTCGTGATCATGAAATAGGAAGCATAGGCTTGAGCGGAAGATGCGCTCGCGCGTGTGTGATGATCAGTGATCAGCCCCGTTGTCAGCGCTGTCAAGATCTGGAGTGGGTCTGCGAGAACCATCCGGACCGGCCGTGGTCCAAGGATCTCCCGTCAGGCTGCGTCCGCGGAGCTGGTGACCCGTGCCCGGACTGGAATGAGCTTGCCGGCGAACAGCCCCGCTCAGGCACCGTCATTACAAGCGTTGATGTGCGACGCGCGACAAAGGCCGGGTCCGGTGCGCAATGAGCTGAAAAATAACCGGAGTTTACCGGAGGCAGTCTTGGTCGACCAGCCGACGCGCCCCCCGCAAGCGCTCAGGCGACTCAAAATGTCCCAGGCAGCTCTTGTCGCCGTCCTCGTTACCGGTCGTCTGCCGCGTCCAGGAAGGCTGGGCAGTGGCGAGGTGGCGTGGCGTAAGGGAGGTCGAAGCCTTGGTTCCTCTGAACGAACCGTTGCGCTAGGCTCAAGTCCAGGATGGTTGTCGGCGGCTGAGCTGTACAGTCGAATGACTACAGCAGGCCTAGTGGCGGCCGGGTCGTGCCGCCTGCCCCAATCCCACATCGACGACAACCGGTGAACCGCAGAAGGTGGGCAGGAAGATCATCAAGGGGTGGGCGCTTGCTCGCGGGACACGGTTCATCAAGGTCATCGACTGAACAGCACTTTGGCCCAACTCGGTAGACCACTTGATGCCGGGCTCTCGATCCTGGGCGTTGGAGCGCGATGGGCAACGGCGGCAGGATGGTGCTTTGCTGCACCGAAAACGACTACCTGAGTCTTCGCCAAACTGTGCTTCTGCACCAGACCGTAGAGTTGTGCAGCATTGCTGGTGGCTAGTCGAATGCAACCATGCGACGCGGACTTGCCCAAGCGAGACGTGATGTTGGTGCCGTGAAAGGCGACCCCGCGCACAAAGAAAATGGCGTAGGGCATTGGTGTCCAGTCATATTGGCGGGAATACCACATTCTGTGTGCTGACCTCGGTTGGAAGGTGCCTGTCGGCGTGGCGTAGCCCTGCGTGCCCGAGGAAATCGGCCAGACGTACAAAACGGTGTCGTTTTCTACAACGGTCAGTTGCTGTGCGCTGAGATCGGTCTTTAGCAGTAAACTGAAAGACGGGCTCGGAGCGTCGCTCGGCGGCAAAGGGTTCTTCTCGATCAACGCGGTGGAAAGCGGCGCGCTGGCGATGCTCACGGGGACGGCAGTGACATCGGAGGGCTTCTTGTTGATCTCGGCGACCCTAGTGTGGTCTGCGATGGCGCGGTCGTTGTCACCTTTGGCACGGTAAGCAAGGCTGCGGTTGTGATAGGCAGCAACGTGTTTCGGATTGATCTCGATTGCCTTGGTGTAGTCTGCAATGGCTCGGTCGTGTGTGCCCTTAGCAGCGTGGGCGACACCGCGGTTGAAGTAGGCACCGACGTGCCTCGGATTGATCTCGATGGCCGTTGTGGTGTCTTCGATGGCGCTGTCGTTGTCGCCCTTGGCACGAAAGGCGAGGGCGCGGTTGTAGTAGGCGCTAAAAGAACTCCGCATCGATCTCGATCGCCTTGGCGTGGTCGGCAATCGCGCTGTCGTTGTCGCCCTTGATCCGGTAGGCAATGCCGCGGTTGTTGTAGGCGCTGACCAACTCTGGGTCGATCGCGATGGCCTTGGCGTGGTCGGCAATGGCGCGGTCGTTGTCGCTTTGGGCCCGGTAGGCGATGCCGCGGTTGTTGTAGGCGACGGCATCTCGTGGATTCATTTCGATGGCCTTGGAGTAGTCGGCAATCGCGCTCTCGTTGTCACCCTTTGCGCGATAGGCGATACCGCGGTTGTTGTAGGCGACGGCATCTCTTGGATTTATTTCTAAGGCCTTGGTGTAGTCGGCAATGGCGCGATCGTACTCGCCCTTATCGTGGTAGACGTTGCCACGTCTGCCATAGGCGATCGCCAGCTTCTGCCCCGCGTCCGTACCCAAAGAGATCACGTTGGTGCAGGCGCTAAACGCGATGTCGGGTGGGAACCTGCCGTCCTGATTGATGCACCGCGCCCAGTCTGGCGATTGTTGCGCTTGCACTGACCCGGACGCCAATAAGGCCCCCGCAGCCACAGCCCAGAAAAGCTGGGCAGATTTCAGCATGCCACCTCCGGGGACGCGCAACGAACGCAAGAATTATTGACACCTCCGACTGCTGCGCAATGCCTGAAGTGCAACATGTGGACGAAATAGGAGCCGCCTGGAGCGCGCAGAACGGATGTCTCCGAGTTTGCCCTCGGGATTATATTCGTTGTGGTCGCGATCTGCATGCTCTTGGTTGTCATGCGTCGGTTGTACTCAAGTCTTGGGAGGGAACACCATGTTGGCGCACGCTGCAGGGGCGGTAGTATGGGTCGCAGCCTTCTTGGTGACGGCGACGTGTGCGCACAGCCAGAGCAAGGATCAAGCGCAAATCCGAGCCTGCGGCGGTCCCGCAAAAACCCATACCCAATGCCTGAAGGTATACGAGTGCCTCCAAGGCAAGGACTGCGCGCGATACTGCGACAGCATCTACAAGAAGTAGCCGGGCCCTTTTGCTCTTGGCCGTTGCATACAACGGCAGAGCATGGACCTTGCTGAAATGGAGAAGGCTGCCGACGGCCCGCCAGACGTCGAACGGGCACTGGAACTCCAACCCCGGCTCTCGCATGCCTACGACACGCGCGGTCGCACTCTAGTTGGGTTAGGCAAGCGCGTCCTGCGAGCGCACTTGAGCGCCAGCGTAGGGCAAATTTCCGTTGTGTGACAACAGCGTTGCAGATTTGAGGAAATCAGGCGTCGTACACGCACGGTATGTTCGCGTAGTTATCAATATTCATTTTTTCTGTTCTGAAGGGGGAGCTAGATGCGGGTCCTCGGGAAATTCTACAACCGGACGTGGACGGCGGCGGCGCTGATCGCTGCGATGTGGGTATCTTCAACGGCAGTCGAGGCGCGAAGGGACCGCGGTCTAGGCACGGCCATCGGCATTGGCAGCGGGCTTCTGCTGCTCAACGAGGCTGCCAAGGCGATGAATTAACAGAAGGACGGGAGCACGCCCGGGCCTCGTCGCGCGAAGGGTGGATCCAGCGGAGAAGGCAAGGATACGCCCAGCGCGCGGCAGCCTACGCAGCCGAGCGCCTCCGATCTCCGCAACTATGCGCAGGCGGAAGCAGAACGTCAGCAGATCGATCTGGCCAACCGGATGGAGAGCGACCGCAATGTTGATGCGGCCGTCAATGCATTCATTGCCGATCTTAAGAGGCGGCACCAGCAACTGCTGGGCGGGCGCGTCAATGTCGGCGTGGCCAGCGGGTTGAACATCAACGAGGTCACCGCCGGCCAGATCAAGGCGGCGGCGGAAGAGGCCTACAAGCAGGCTCATCTGTACGATTTCGAGCGATTTGCCGGCGAAATGTGGACCCGCGACCGCCTGATCGTGTTCGTGCTGCGCCACGCCCGGCGCAGCCTCGCGCCCTACTACAATGGTGCTGGCGCCAAAGGCCCCAGCATGGCTGATCTCAAGGACGTGTTTGCCAAGTCGGCGCGCGACGTGAACTCGCGAGCGTTGGAGACGGCGGAGCTTATCGGCGTCAGCCATAGCTTCGACCGGCTCATCCGCACCATCTACGAGAACAGCGACCGGGCGGACGAGAGCTTGTGGACCACAGGCGCCGACGGTCGCTACGAGCGGATGATGAGCACTGTGATCGATGCGGTCCCGCGCCAGATGTTTTCCTCCGGCGACCAGCCTCAGACGAGCGACTCGCTGGGGCTGGAACGCCAGTTCCAGTTCCGATTCCGCGCACGTCGTACGCTGTACGACTGCCTGTCGGCGAACTATCCCGACCTGGTTGCCGGCCGCGGCACGGTAACGGCGAGTATTACCCAGTCCGCCACAGCCGCCGACAGTTCATCCGCCAATCGTGGCGCAAGGATGGATGGGTCACAGAGCGCGATGGTGGTGGCCGTCAGCAACGGCGTTTGGAAGCGCACGGAGGCGCACGTCTCCGATGTATGCCACGGCAGCGTCCAGACGATCGCCAAGATGGCATCGCGTGGCGAGATGAGGCCGCAGCCTGCCAGGTTCGACAATGCTCCGGCCGGCAACCGCACAAATTTGGTGCCGCTGCGGTTACCCGGGGCGCAGTGAAACCTTTACAGACTCAGCCGGCATCGGGTGGTTGCGCACGCTGGCTGAGATGCACTGAAGATCGGCAAACCGGCTGCTAAGCCTCTTGTGGCAGCTGGAGAAGCTGACCCTGTGACGCGTCGATGGGTGTGGGGATGCAAGTGTCGCGTAACGTATTCCGGCCCGGCTGGCTGGTCTCCTGGATTGTAGTGTTGTCTGCAGCCATATTGGCTGCCGCGCCGGCCCAAGCGGCACGGCATGCGCTGCTCGTAGGTGTCGGCAAATACGAGAAGGAGAAGGGCATCGAGCCGCTGGTCGCGTCCGTCAATGACGCGGAGGCGGTGGAAAAAGTGCTGTCCATGCGCGGCATCAATTTCCGCACCGAGGTGCTTCGGGACAACGATGTGCGTGATAGGGCCGCTTTCGAAGCCGCGCTAACGTCATTCCTGTCCAAGGTGAGGCCGGGCGACCAGGTTCTGTTTTACTTTTCCGGCCATGGCTACAACATCCCCGACCGCGGCAACTACTTTCTGCTGGGTAACGCCAAGAGCCAGACCGTCTTTCTGAAGGACCTTGGCGCAGCGGCCGCCCGCGCGCTCGACACGCAGGACAAGCGCGACCGCAGCTATCAGGACTGGCTGACGGAAACGGCGCTGTCGGAGGCCGCCATCCAGAAGGCCATCGAGAACAGCAAAGCCGATGTCATCGTCATTGTCGCCGATGCGTGCCGCAACATGATAACGGGCACCAAGGGTGCCTCCATTGTCAGCGGCATCAGCCTGCCGAAATCGACCTCGCGCGGTGTGTTCCGCCTGTATTCGGCCAGCGTCGGCCAGATTTCGCTCGACGCGCCGGAGCGGCAAAGTTTCGCAACGAAATCTCAGAAAGGCAACGAGAGCGCCAAGGAAGCGCCGAAGCTGACCTCGCTCTTCACGCGCGTGCTGGTCAACGAGTTGCCGGTGCCGGGACTCGACATCAACGTGCTGGCCGCGAAGGTGAAGGTGGAAGTGCGCGATCAGGCACGCAAGCAAGGCACCGACCAGATCCCGGATTTTGTCGACGACCGGGACGCCACGCGTTTCAGCTTCGTGGAGGACAGCAGCGGCATGGATGTGGCTGCGCGTTGCCAGACCGCTCAGACCGAGCTTGCCCAGCTGCGCTACGGCGTCGCGCATGGCGCCGTCGGCCGCGAGAGCATCGAGCGCAAGCGGTTCGAACTCGCTCCCTGCGGGATGGCAGACGAGATTGCGGGCCTGTTGCGCCTGGAGGCCCAGGGCGCCGGAGCGCTCTCGGCGCCACAGGCGCAACTCGCCGCGGTGCCTGAATCGAATGACCCGATACAGCAATGCGAGGTCCTTGCCTCCTCGCCGCTCGATCCCAACAGACTGCAAGGAGTAGCCGGCTTCGAAATCCAGAAGATCGCAATGGCCGCAGCCTCCGGCGAGGTCGAGCAAGAGCGCGCGGCCGCTTTCATCGACCGCGCCATCAAGGGTTGCGAGGTCGCCGTCAAAGAGCGTGGCCGCGTGGCGCGTTACAAGTTCAATCTCGCACGCAGCTACTACGCGATGGCGACCATCGCCAAGCCCGTCGAATTTGCAACCCTCCTCGAGAAGTCGTCGCGCTTCTACGGCGAGGCCGTCGATCTGGGCTACGCAGCCGCCTACAACGGGCTCGCCCAGCTCTACCAGAACGGCGAAGTACACGTGCTGCAGAACAACCTGCCTGTACGGGTGTCGGCCGATCGCGAGATGGCGGTGAAGCTATTCACGCGCGGCGCCGAGCTCAACGATATGCTCGCGAGCTACAATCTCGGCATGGCCTACAAAAACGGCGAGAGCGGCGTCAAGGCCGACCAATCGAAGGCGTTTCCCTATTTCTCGAAGGCTGCGGAAGCGGGCTTCGTGCCGGCCATGATCGAGACGGCGCTGGCGTTGCGCGTGGGCCGCGGTGTGAGCGCCAACGCAAAGCGCGCCGCCGAACTTCTGGAAATTGCAGCGTCGCGCGGTTCGTCCGAGGCCATGTTCTGGCTGGGCGATATGTATCAGAAGGATTTCATCGACAGTCAGCTGGAATACACACGCGACATCGTCACAATCGACTCTAATGAAGCGATCGTCTGGTACGCTCGAGCGGCCGACGCGGGTGACACGCGCTCGCAGGAGCGCCTCGCCGAGATGCTATCCAAGGGCGAGGGGCTGCCTGCGGCCCAACCCGAAGCGGCGGGCCGCTACTGGCGGCTGGCAGCTGAAGGTGGCTCGCTGGAAGCGCAAATGCAATTGGCGAACCTGATCCGCGATGGACGAGTGCCTTTCCGCCCGAAGGTGGGCGGCACGCCAGATGCAGGCGCACACGAGATCCAGGGCCTCTACGCTTCCGCCTTCGCGCGAGGCAAGACCAAGGCTGGGCTCGAGTTGGCGAAGCTCTACCGCCACGGGTTTCCAAAGAACCGCGGGTCCGAGGCTGCACCCAAGGACCAGGAGAGGGCGATCGGTCTGCTCTGGGACGTCATGGATCGCGCGCGCTCGGCGCCGGGCGACACCGACGACGCCAGTCCCGAACACGAGGTGTGGGCAGCGTTTGAGCTGATAAGCATGTACGATGCGCGCGAATACAAGCGGCGCGACGGCACCAACGCCATCAGCGACGACCAGATCATCCAGTTGCGGGCGGACTATGGAGACCCGAGTCAATATCGCTACATACGCACCAGCGCCGTGATGCCCGGCGGCATCAATTGTCCGCGCGGACCAAACGAATATTGGGTGATGGTGTGGAACTGGAAGCGATCAGAGCCGCCGACTGAACAGATGTTCAATTGGTTCGAGCGGCGCTTCCGCTGCAAGGAAATCACCCCCGGGGATACCAGAACCAAGCCGGAGAATCTCGGCGTGCTGAAGCGGACCCGTGATGTCTTCAAGCGCGAGTTCGACGCCGCCCAGAAGGACAAGAGCGGCACCAAGACGTTCGTTGACCGCATGGTCGAGTTGGTCAGTACCGACCCGTCGAAGCGCAAGAAGCAATAAGCCCGGGGGGCAACCACCGTGCTCAATCGGATCGGTCGCCTGCTCGCAGTATTGGCCGTCGCTGTCACAATGGCGGGCCTGTCGCCGGTCAGCGCGCAGACACCGCCACGCTTGGACGCACCCGCGGCTAGCATCGCCACCGCAAAGCCCGGGGGTGCCGTGCGGGCGTTGCTCGTGGGTATCGACAAGTACCAGGCAGTCTCTCCGCTCGATGGTGCGGTAGCCGACGCCCTCGATCTCTCCGAAACCCTCAAGCGAGCCGGCGTCTCCGACATTACCGTGCTGCTGGATGACAAGGTGACGCGCGCGGCCCTGGTCGCCGCGCTCGACGGCCTCGCAAAGCGCACCACAGCCAACGATCTGGTCATCTTCACTTTCGCCGGCCACGGCGCGCAGGAAAAAACCGTGGTGTCGCCCGCCGAGCCTGACGGGTGGGACGAGTTTTTCGTGTTGTGGGGCTTCGGCGAGAAAGGACCAGCGACTGCAGAGCGTGTCGTCGACGACGAAATGTTCGATTGGATCGGGCGCGTGGCCAAAACGGATGCGCAGATCGTTTTCCTTGCCGATGTTTGCTACGGCGGCGGCATGAGCAAGGCCGTGGACCCGCGAGCCGGCCTGTTGCGCGTGCGCGGTCTAAAGCGCGCCGAGCGACCTGAGATGGCCGGGCCCAACAGCTATTACATCGACCCGCGCAACGATCAGCTGCGACCGCGCGCGAATATCCCGCTCGGCGACAACGCCACCAAGATCTTTCCGTCGCTGACCTTTCTTGCCGCCGTTGACGACCGGCACGAAGCGCCCGAGGTGCGGATTGCCGGAGAGCCCACGCCGCGCGGGGCCGCAAGCTATGCGCTGGCGCGCGCTCTCGAGGGCAGCGCCGATGCGGAAGGCGATAGAGACGGCGTAACGACCCGGCGCGAATTGATCGCCTTCGTCCGCCGACACGTCAGGGTGCTGAGCGGAGATCGCCAGTCGCCGGTTGGCGAGCCGCGCAAGGAAGCAACGGGGAGCTTGGCGTTGTTTCGCACTTCGGGGCCTGCGGTTGCTGCGATATCGCCGGCGCCCAAGCCCGCTACACCCGGGCCCAAGTTGGCCGTGCTCGCGGCCACGCCGTCCTCGAAACAGTGGAGTGACGGAGATTTGGTCTGGGATGCCCGAACCGGTGACGTGCTGAACGCGAGCGGGGACATAGTGGCCTATGCGGTGCCCAAGGCGTCGTTGCCGCCGGTACTTGAACGGGCAGGCGTGTTCCAGCGCCTGACGCAGCTGTCGACCGGCCGGTCGCTCGATATGACAATCGCGCCCGGCGACAGGGCCTTCGCCGATGGAGAGCGGTTCGAGGTCACCATCGACGGTCTTTCTGGTCGCCATCTCGTGCTGGTGAACTTGGCGGGAGATGGGACGCTGCAGTACCTGTTCCCAGAAGGCAATGCCGATAACCTGATCGATAAAGAGCGCCTCACGATCCCGTTGCGGTCAGAAGCGCCGTTCGGAACGGACAGCCTAATCGCCGTTGTTACGCTGAGACGGCACGTGGCGCTAGAGCTCGATCTCAAGCTGCTCAACGGCAAACGCTCGCCCGTTGCGCTTGTCGAGGCATTCGGCCAACACCTTGCACCGGACGACCGTCTCGCCATCGGTACCTATTCGACGCGCCCGCGATAGTTGCTTTTTTTTGAAGGGGCAAACAGTTGCGGAGTTTGACGACCGCTTTGGGTCAGAAGCGGACGTCAGCAAGCCATCTCCGAAATGTCTGCTTTGCCCCTGAAAGCGGACGTTACAGGACGTCGCGGTCAATGTCGACTTTGTGCCAATAGCTGCCGAAGCAGATCAATTCCAGCCCGCGCGTTGCAGGGCCTCCTTGATGGGCTCGGCGCTCGCGGCAGAGGCGTACGGAAACCATCCGGTAAACTCTTCAGCGGTAAGCCCGGGATAGTCGCGCCTCAGCTCATCGGTTGTTTTGGCAGCCGACTCATGCTCGCCGTTGGCCGACAGGCAGACGGCCAGCACTTGCCGCCCAAGCCAGAAAGTCGGCTGCAGGCGCACCGCCCAATGCGCCGTGTGCAGGGCGTCCTCGCAGTTGTCGAGATGCAGATCCGCGAGCGCCTTGGAGGGCAGGCAGAGCCCGAGCCCGGCGTCGCCGACGCGCAGGCGCATGGCCGTGCGAATAAAGCTCTTGGCCGCCTCGAACGCGCCGGTCATGACCGCGTGGTAGCTGCGGGCCGTCGAGGCCAGGGCAAAGCTCGGATTGATGGATACCGCGCGCTCCAGAAACGCGCTGGCCTCGTCGTGGCGTCCCTGCCAGTCGAGGATCTGCCCCATGATGTTGCAGCCCTTGGGCTCGCTTGGGTCGATCTCCAGCGCGCGCTTGGCGCTCTGCTCGGCCGTTTGGAGGGCGCTCGCCCAGCGATGGTCTCTTTGCACCTGGGCTGAAAGATAGATGGTTACAGCCAGCATGGCATGTGCATGCGCGTAGGTGGCGTCCTCCTGGATGGCATTGCGGAACTCGGCGATGGCATCCGCATAGGCGCCGGAGTAGAAGTTCCTGTAGCCTAGCACGAGGTGGTGATAGGCGACGGGTGATCCCGTCGCCGCGAGCAACGGTCTAGTCAGGGCCCTGCGTTCGCTGTCGGCGACGGCGGGATCAAGTGCGGCAACGACCAGTGGACACACCTCGCCCGCCCATGCGAGCAGGTTGGCGGTCGTCGCCTCGTAGCGGTTGACGCAGCGGATATGGCCAGTCTCGGCATCGGCGAGCTCGATGGTGAGCGTGCAGGCGTCCGCCCGTTCGACGATGAAGCCGTAAATGAGGTAGTTGGCACCTGTCAGCCGGGCGAAATCCTTAGGAATGAACGGCGCGCCACCGGCGAGGCTATGCGTGGCGCTACTCGACAGCACGCTGAACCAGCGGCAGCCAGAGAGGATCATGGTGATGTCGTCGGCCAGCGCGGTAGCGAGCGCCGAGCCCGAGGCTGCGGGTCCATCGTAGCGGAAGGGCAGCACCGCGATCACAGGGGCATCGCAGCGCGTGCGCACCCATGGGTCGCGATGTGCATATGCCGGCCTGCGCAGGTTCAAAGACGGGACCGGTGCCCGATCCCGCACTGCCTTAAGGGCCTCGTAGGCTTCCCTGAGTTCGGCTGGCGGCCTCTCGTCGAACTCGAGCTCCAGGCGCTTAGCATAACGCTCGTACTGCAGGCGCGCCTCGGTTCGGCGACCCCTCCCCATCTCGATGCTGATCAAGAGCAACATCGCCTGGCAGCACATCGGCGAGAGCGTGACGAGCCGCTCCAACCAGGGAATGGAGCGCTCGGGGTCGACAGAACCGGAGTCATGCGAGGTTGCCCCCAGCACAGCGCTTTCGAGCCGCCCCTCGAGCCGCGATCTCTGGATGGCCATCCACTGTGCGCACGGCTCCGACCCGATTGGCGGCCCGTCGAGCAGCGGCCCCCGATAGAGCCGAAACATATGCTCGACGCCATCGGCGCCCGGCGCTGCGCGCTCGAATTCCCAGACATCGCACGCCACAATGCCAGGCCCGAGCGCAACGGTTGTGCGCGTCGTTTCGACGATGGGCTCTGCGCCGGCGGCCGCTTTCTTTAGCTCGAATAGGACCTGCCTGAGGCTCGCCTGAGCCTGCTCCTTGAAACGGTCCGGCCAAAGTAGATCGATCAATGCCTCGCGGCTCTCGGCGTGGCTCTCCTTGAGCGCCAGGTACGCGAGCAGGGCCTGACCTCTGCGCAGCGTCACCGGCACAAGCCGCCCGCCGGATCCCGTCAGGGCGAAACCACCGAGGAGCTGAAGCTGCATGCGAACCGCTCACTGCCAAAGCCTGAAGCCGATTGCTCTCAGCCTAGCAGAAATAACGCGCACATATCTTCCCGCCGCCTGTCGAAATGACGCTCGCATAACGCTGCGGGGCTAGCGTGAGGAGCGTTGGAGCAACCGCCGCTTGGCGGGATCAGTGTCAACCCGAGGAGATCGGAACATGCGCAAGTACGTCATCGAGAGAGACATCCCCAAGGTCGGAACCTTCGAGCGCGAACAGCTGCGCGAAGCCGCAACGACTTCGAATGCGGCGCTCGCGAAGCTGGGACCAGACATCCAATGGGTCGAGTCCTATGTGGCCGACGACAAGACCTTCTGCCTGTACCTCGCGAAAGATGAGGCGATCATCCGCCGCCACGCGGAGGTCAGCGGGTTTCCGGCCACCAAGATCACCGAAGTGAAGCGGACAATCGATCCAACGACCGCTGCGGCCTAGACCGGATGCGACCCTGCTTCGAGGGCCCCACCAGGGGGCCCTCACTCCCGCACGCTACTTCAGTCTTGGGTCATGATCTACCGGACTCACGCCCCAAGCAGCACGGCAGATCAACCTCCGATAGCTGCTGAACTTGAAGCATCGAGAGAACGGTAAGTTTGTGCCAGAACCGGACTCTCGCCCCAACGCTGGCGGCGCCGATCAGCGCGACTTTCTCAATGCGTTGGATCCGCTGCGAGGGATCGCCTTCACGACACCTCTTGCGGCATCAAGAAACAGCTTCGCGACTCGACTGAGCGATCGGTTCTTGAATATGCTGATCTGCGTACGCCCGAGAACGCGCGGATCACATTCCAATACCTACTCACGATGTCACATGGATTGCTGTGGGACGAAAGCAAGCCATGGGATGATCCGGCCAACAACGAGCGGCAGATGCTCGAAGCCAAGGATCCCTATCGCTATGTCATGGAACAGCCGATGGCAGTGCCGCCCGGCGAGTTATTCAATTATTGTGGTGGCGCGACTAGCCTTTTGGGCTCTGCCCTCGTCAAGGGGGTTGGCCGGGGGATCGATGCTTATGCCGGCGAGAGGCTTTTTTGAACCGCTTGCAATCAAAGGTTTTGAATGGCTTGGCTGCACAGGCAGCACTGAGGTCGCAGCCTTCGGTGGATTGCGGCTCAAGCCGCGCGATCTGGCCAAACTCGGCCAGCTCATGGCCGATGACGGACGCTGGAATGGCAAGCAGGTCCTCCCCGCCGGATGGGTGGCGGAGTCCACAAGATCACGCATCAGCACGCGCATCCGTTCCGAAGGGTTTGGGGCGCTGTCCTACGGGTATCAATGGTGGCTCGGTCGGTCCTTGCTGAATGGCCACCAGCTGTCCTTGATCGCGGGATTTGGCAATGGAGGGCAACGACTTTTCGTAGTGCCCAAACTGGATCTCGTCGTCGCTATCAACGCCGCCCACTATGGCAGCCTGCTCATGGCCCTCATACCCGCTGCTATTCTCAACCGGTTCGTGCTGCCCGCCGTGAATGACTATCCGGCCGTCTCCGCATGACGAGCTGGAATTGCGCGAGGTCAGCTTCGGGTCAGAAGCGGACGTCAGCGAGTCTTGTCCGGAACGTCTGCTTTGCCCCTGAAAGCAGACATCCCTGAGTACCTCTTCTGACGTCAGCTTTGTGCCAAGAACCGACTCATGCAGTGCAGCAACCGACTCTATTGCCGTAGTCTGGGCGACCCAGAACCGATGGCTCACCGCGATGATCACGGACGACACGCGGCAGCTTCTGCTTGTTGGTCCCCGTCGTCGCAGCTTCCGCAGCGTCGGGCGCCGTGAACCACAGCAACGCGACGCTCCATGCAGTCGGCCGGGGTGCCGTTCATCAGCAGGTGCTCCAAGACGAGCGCGTTCACTTCCGCCGGGTGTGTGATCGGCGACATGTGGCCCGCATTTCGGATTGTGCGATGCCGGGCACGAAGCAATGTTTCGGCGAGGAGCCGGGTTATGGCACGCGATGGAGCCGGCGAGCGCGTGCCGCACAAAATCAGCGTCGGCACATTGATCGCAGCGTAGGCTTCCAGCGGCGTCTTCTCTTCAATCAGACTCCAGAAGTGATGCCCCACGTGCACGGCGAGCTGCGCAAACTGCGCCTTCTTATCGTCGGACAGGCTCTCCCAGCTGCCCGCTCCGCCCCAATAGTCGATGAAGGTCTGCATGCCGCTGGCGTAGTCGCCGCAGATGACGCCATGATTGACGGCCGCCGCGACGGCTAGGATTTCGTTGAGCAGATGCGCATCAGCTCCCTGAGCACCTTTCAAGATGTGAAATGAGCTGGGCTCGATGAGCGTGAGCGAACACAAGCGTTGGGGGTGGCTAAGGGCGAACCTGAGCGCGACGCCACCACCGTAGGAATGACCGATAAGATGCAAAGGCGTGCCGTCCGGGCATGCTTCGTGGATGGCTGCCGCCTCCTCGGCAAGGCTCAACGGGCCGGCACCGTGCCAGCGGCCTTGATTGCCGTGGCCCCAAAGATCGAGCGGCAGGGGGTGGAGGCCGGGCAACTGCTCCGCGAGAGCCTTCCATTGTCGTGCGGAGCTTGCTGAGCAGGGGACCAGCACGACCCGATCGAGTGACTGCGGAGTGGCCATGGCTAGCCCATTGCCGTCGCATGCTGACACCGGATGCCCCTCTAATGCGGGTAAGCCAGTCGCTTCCCGTTGTCGAAGACGATCGTGGTGACAGCAGTCATCTGGACGCCGCACCGGCATCATCCTCAAAATTAAGAACCGGGACCTGGTTTCGGAGAACGCTGGAGACGAAGGCAGGGCACCGCTGGGGGCGGTTCTCGCGCATGGCCATGCGGGGGGAGGGATAAAAGCTCGCATCGGGCGTCCAGGTTGCCACGATGTATTCTCCTCTCCCGTCGTTCTGTCGCAGAGAGTATGATGCGCATTGAATGGAGTCCTGGGAGGCCGCCGGGATATCTCCGGGATTGTGGTGGTGCCGACGAGGGCTGGAAGAGTCCGGTGGAGCAAAGGGTTAGCTTCGGTCGCTATCGGTTCGATCTCGAAACCGGGCGCCTGTGGTCCGGGAAGCGGGAGGTCAAGCTCACGCCGAAGGCCTCTGCCGTGCTCAAGGCGTTGGTGACGCATGCCGGACAGCCGGTCCGCAAGGAAGAGCTGTTCGCCTCGGTGTGGAACGGCACCGTCGTCAGTGATGACGCGCTCACCTCATGCATCCAGGAGTTGCGTAGGGCCCTCGCGGACAATGCCAAACATCCACGCTTCATCGAAACGCGGCATCGCCGCGGTTACCAATTCGTCGCTCGGGTCTCCGAGGGAGCGGCGAAAAACGCCGCCGATACACGAGTGCCAATGCCTGAGATGCGTCCTCCCGTTCGCTATGCGAAGAGTGGAGCGCTGAGTATCGCTTATCAGGTGACGGGAAGCGGGCCACGCGATCTCGTGCTGATCTCCGGCTTCGTGTCCCACCTCGAGCTCGATTGGGCAGAGCCGCGCCATGCGCACTTTCTGGAGCGGCTGGGCTCCTTTGCCCGTGTGATCCGCTTCGACAAGCGGGGCACAGGACTCTCCGACCGTCCGGGCGGACTTCCCGATCTCGAGACGCGGATGGACGATGTGCGGGCCGTCATGGACGCGGTTGGCAGCGAGCGCGCGGTCCTGTTCGGCTACTCCGAAGGGGGTCCGATGGCGGTCCTCTTTGCGGCGACCTACCGCGAGCGGACCGCGGCATTGGTGCTGTACGGAACCTACGCCCGCCGCCTCGCAAGCGAGGATTATCCATGGGGAAGGACGCTGGAACAGCGCGCCGCCTATGCCGCGCAGATCGAGAACGAGTGGGGTTGGGCGGCGGATATGCATTCTATGTGTCCCAGTGCCGACGCGGCACTGGCTCGGTGGTGGGGAGAGCGGGCCCGCGCCGCCGCGAGCCCGGGCGCTGCGCGAGCGCTGATCGAGATGAACTCGCTCATGGATGTTCGGAGCAGCTTGCCCGCCGTCCGCGTACCGACGCTCGTGCTGCATCGTCGCGGCGACCGCGATTCGCGTGTCGAAGAGGGACGCTACGTCGCCGAGCATATCAAGGGAGCAACGTTCATCGAGCTTGCCGGCCAGGACCATTTCGTCGCGATCGACCCCGACCAGATCCTCGATCCGGTCGAGGCCTTCGTCACGGGTCATCAGCCCGTACGCGCCGACAACCGGACGCTTGCCACCATTCTCTTCGTCGATATCGTTGGGTCGACCCGTAAGGCGATCGCCCTTGGTGGTTCAAAGTGGAAGGCGACGCTGAGCAGCTTTCAGAGGTCAGCCGCCGGGCTGGTCGAGCGGCATGCCGGTCGTGTCGTCAACACGACAGGCGACGGCCTCGTCGCAGCGTTCGACGGACCTGCGCGTGCCGTTCGTTGCGGCTGCGCCATTCGCGACCTCGCCCGCGCGTCGGATCTCGGATTGCGCTGCGGCGTCCACACATCGGAGATCGAGTTGCGCGGCACCGATATCACCGGCATCGGTGTTCGCATCTGTGCACGCATATCCGAACGCGCCGATCCAGGTGAGGTCTGGGTGTCGCGTACGGTCAAGGACCTGGTCGCCGGGTCGGGGCTCAGCTTCGAAGAACGCGGCGACCATCGTCTCAAGGGCATCGACGACATGTGGACGCTGTACGCTGCCATAGCGTAAATCGCTCGGCAGCAGGTTGCCCATTTGCATGCGGCAATCAAGGCCGGAGGCCAAAAGGCGGGTCAGGAAGTGGTCGAGCTGGTGCGGGGCATGATCGATGCGATCAAAATCATGCCGGGGGCAGCTCTCATGGAGCTGACCGTTGTTGGCACTTTGGCGAGTTTCCTGCACCGGCAGCAGGATGGCGCCGTGATTGCGACGCCGGTGGTTGCGGGGACACGCAACCGCCTTGATTTGCAACTCAGGGAGCTACTGACCGTTAGGATGGGGCTAGGGCAATTTCCGGTCTTGGACTTGGGTCGGGAGTTCAAATCTCCCAGCTCCGACCATGAAGGGCGTACAAGCGATGTACCGGCTAATCAGTGTATGGCTGGCAATCCCTACAAAGCGAAATGCCGGCAGTGCGACGCGGAGAGGGTAGGAGTGCGTCGCCAAGCCGCGAGCCCTAGTTGCGGATGGCTCGTGAGCGACTACATTTTGGAAATGGACGAACGCGAACTTATCAAACGGCTTGGGCCGCCCGACGAAATCGTCGGCCGCAAGGACCGCGCTTCAGCGTGGACAGAGCAAAGGAGGAGGCGTAGCTTCTGCTAATTGCAGGCGCACTAAAGCGCCGCGTGTGCGGGAGGAAAGGATGAAGCGCGTTTCATTAGGCGTCGTGGCGCTTGTTGCTGTCATAGGGTCTGCCGCTGGTCAGTCCAACTCTACAAAGTGTCAAAATACCAACAGCGCGTTTTCGAAGGAAATACAGGTTGAAGGGTGCACTGCGGAAATCAAATCTGGAAGAATGCGCGCTTTGCATCGGGAAAGGTCGCTTGTAGACAACACGCCGCCCATGGCGCGCGAATTGGCCACGATGCTGGAAGCGATCTCGCCTTCGTAGAAATCGCGCCATCCGGCCAGAGCCAGCCGTTCAAGGGTGTCACTTAAGTTGCCCAGTCGAAAGTAGTTCAATGGGCCCTGATATGGTGGGACGGGTGGCAACCCATCGCGCAAGTAAATGCGCGCACTTTCAGGGTACTTACGTAGTGCTGCAGCCGAGTTTGCAATCTTCAGGGTCGTGTACCAGTCCTGCGGCAGGCCACGTTTTGCAAGCACCACGCTCGGCGCCACAATTTCGGCGAGCGGCAGGCACCCCCATCGGCCGTGCATTTCGGCGAGTCCGGCCACCGCAGACGGGATTACAAACGAAAGCGGCCCATGGATATTGGTATCACCCTCCACCTCCGGCCAACCGAACAGATCGGCCGCAACCCCGCCAGTTAGCTTGAAGCGCTCCGCGTTGAGCGCAGCCGGCGCTGTAGGCCCAAAATCGACGATCTCGGCGGAAGCCTGTCCTGCGCGATGAACAACCGCATGGCCAACGCCACCAAGGCCGGAGTTCCACGGCTCGACTGTAGCGAGCGCCAACGCGGTCGCGACTGCAGCGTCAATAGCGTTGCCACCGGCATCGAGCACCGCGACGCCAGCCTCCGAAGCACTGTTGGATTGGGAAACGACCGCGCCACGCGTGCCCGAGGCTGCGGGCTTGGCGAGGCGCCAGTTCTGAGTGGTGTGGGAAGAGGGCGTGAACTGCATGTGGTGCCTTAGATCATTGCGCTAATGGGATTGCTTGCGGGGAAGGTTGTGCTGCGAGTGGCACTTTTACTGGAGGCCTGTCGGCGCGAGCTGATTGCGATACTGAAGTCAACTATTGAGAGATCGCAACCCGATATCGCGCGACGGCCGCATCGACGATACGCTCCACGTCCCCCTCTAGGAGGTAACGCGCCGCCACCAGCTGGAGCGCCGCTGCGCGCACCTTGGCGCCGTAGTCGGCCTCGTCCCTGTAGCGCTCGGCGAGCGATTTGCGCGGGTCGCCTCTCGCCGCGCGCGTTGCTTCGTCCGGCGCGAACCAAAGCGTGAGGCCGTTCATCGGAACGATCTGCTCTGGTGATCCCGTGACTGGATCGCGTGGGTTCCAACCAGCATGCGTGCCAACCGGCACAGTGATGTCCGGCATGCGGATACCCGCCGTCTCGTTGCCGTCAGCATCCACTGCAGAGACCAGGGCCGGATAGAACGCTCCCTCCCGCGCTGGATAGCGGCCGATGCCCGTCGTCTCGTCGCTACCCATATCCACAGTCCGGACGAAGGGGAGACGCTGCGGGTCCGGCGGCGTTAAACCGGGCAGACGCACGAACGCGGCGAGCACTTCGTTCCGCTCGACCGCCGTGGCATCGGAGAGACTGGGATGCCGGCTCGGCGGCGGATCGACGCCTTCGGTGATCCAACGATCGAGATTTATCAATGCGGCGCGGTGCAGCGGCCGGTAGTCCAGCACGTTAAGCGGATAGCGGGCGATCGTGCCCGTTCCAGGATTCGTGCGCGACTGGCCGAGGTAGCCGGGCGTATGCTGCGCGCCCGCGAAGAAGTATCTCCGGGTCAAAGGATGCTCGGGCAAATCGTGCTGGGCCGCCGTGTCGATGTGCGCGAGCGCGGCATCGCCCCGCCAGTACTCAGCAGCACTGTCGGTCGAGATAATCTTCGGCAGGTCGCCAGCCGTGTCGAGCCGCTCGAGGAGCCCACCGGTGCATCCGGTCAGCGGATCGGACGTCACCACGTCGGCAAACGGAAAGACGTGGCCCCACAACGGTGTTGTCTGATTAGAGGGCTGCGCGAAGCGATGATTGAAGGCACCCCGTCGTGCCCCCGCGATATGCACGTGGAAGCCATCGTAGGCACAACTGCCGTCCTCGCAACGGGTGAGGCCGAGGCTCAAGAAATGCCGCAGCATCCGGCCAGTCTGCGAGATGCCGTAGAGGATGAGCGCTTGGAACCCGTTGCCGTATGGATTGATGGCTGAGGGTGTGCGAAGGAACGCTGCTACGTCGCGCACAGCGAGGAGGCCGAGGCCGGCCACGGGCGCGCGGTCGGTTATGTAAACGAGCTGGTAGATGCGCCCCGGCTCGAAGCCATCCTTAAGCCAGACGTGCTCAGCCGACGGCTCAGCAGCCCCCGAGGTGGTCTCGCGTGCGAAACGCCAGCGTGAGCGCGGTATTAGAGTGTCGTCACCGTCCTCGCAGTCGCGCACGAGAAGACGTGCGTCGAGCTGCTCCCCGGGCGCCGCCGGAAGCGGTCGGTGAATGCGGTCGGCGAGGAGGCGTGTTGTCCCGCGCTCGTTCGGTCGGATCTCGACCATCGTCTCCCCGCCAATGGTCTTGCTACCCTCCATGGCCGAAGGTGCGGCGAGGCGCAGCAATTCCGGGCTCGGGTAAACGTCCCATTGCCAGCCGATCGAGGCTACTGCGTAGCCGAGGGTGAACAGGAAGCCGTCGCCCGGATGCGCTTGCGGCCCCACGGGTGCATCGGGCGGCGCGCAATTCATCATGGCGACGACGCGACGGCGGCCGCGGTTCGGCAGTTCGACAATGCAGCGGCCGTTCGCCTGGCTAGCGTCGACCGGCAGCAGGACGGAAAAATCGGTCGCGAACTCGACCAACCCCGCCCCATTGAGTGGTGCGAGCTTCAAATCGCAGATCCGGGCGTTAGCCGGGTGGATTGGATTGACCGCGAAGTGCGCCGTGCCGTCCACCTGCTCGTAGGCGCCCACCGCGCCGAAGCGCCGGTTCCCGGCATAGGGCACGCGCGACGTGATCTCGAACCTCATGAGCGGCATTGGAGGACTCCTCGCAGATGTCTGAGCGCCCGAACACGCCGCGACGATAGCTCACAATCTCAGACACCAGGAAGACCTTCAAAGTGTCGCCCAGAGATGCGCGTCAACGGTGGGCAACCCAGCCGGCGCGGGTCCGCACAACACCGCGCCAAATCCGAGAAAATGTGGCCTCCGCGCTATGTAAAACCGCATTGATATAATATAGCCCGCAGACGCCTCTCATAGCCCGGCATTTCCCTTGCGGATCCTCTTCGCACGCACTGCTCAAACGCACATGACGAGTGCAGTCGCCAGGACGCTTCCGTCTGCGGAGAGAGACCCAAACCATCTGAGCATCTTCGCTCCAGCCCTGGCTTTCTCTGCCTGCTCTGCTCGACGCCGCAGCTTACAGAAGCGTCGATGGGCTATCATCGCGCTCAGGCGAGCGGCACAACTCCGCCCCCCACCGGCCGCTTGAGACATGCGACGTGGTGGCCGGGCGCAACTTCAAGCAGCGAGGGGGCGGTGACTCGGCAAGCTGGCGCGGCGTAGGGGCAGCGAGTGTGGAAGTGACACCCGCTCGGTGGTCGCACCGGACTGGGCACATCACCGTGCAAGATCAGGCGTTCGATCCGGCGCCTGGCAGGGTCGGGCACGGGCGCGGCGGCCAGCAATGCCTCAGTGTAGGGGTGGAGAGGCGTCGCGAACAAAGTGCGTTTGTCTGTCAGCTCAACGATGCGGCCGAGGTACATCACAGCGATGCGGTGGCTGACATGGCGCACCACGGCGAGGTCGTGACTGACGAACAGGTAGGCAATCCCCAGCTCGTCCTGCAGCGCGATCATCAGGTTGAGCACCTGCGCCCGCACCGAGACGTCGAGCGCCGACACGGGCTCGTCAGCGATGATCAGATCGGGATTGACCGACAGAGCCTTTGCTATGCCGATTCGCTGGCGCTGGCCGCCCGAGAACTCGTGGGCGTAGCGGTGCATACTCTCGGGCCGCAGGCCGACGCGGGTGAAGAGGTCGGCCACCCGCTTCTCCTTCTCGCGACCGGTGGCGAGACGGAAGTTCTGCAGCGGTTCGCCGACAATGGTGCCAGCGGTGAGGCGCGGGTTGAGCGAGGAGTAGGGGTCCTGAAACACGATCTGGACGCGGCGGCGGTGCTCCCACATGGCGGAAGGCGAGAGGCTGGTGACGTCGACGCCACCGAGACGGATGCGGCCGGCGGTAGGCTCGATGAGTTTCAGCACCAGGCGGCTCACTGTAGTCTTGCCGCAGCCGGATTTGCCGACCAAGCCCAAGGTCTCCCCGCGCGAGATGTTGAAGGTGATGCCGTCCACGGCGTGCACCATGCCCCGCTTGCGTTGAAGGAAGCCACCCCGGACGGGGAAGTGCTTGGCGAGGCCCTCGACCTCGAGGCTGACGGGCGCGCTCATGCTGCCGCCTCCGCCACTCGGTTGGCTTCCCAGCACGCCACAAGGTGGGAGGAATCGGCCTCCATAAGCGCGGGAGGCAGCGCGCGGCAGCGCTCGACCGCAAACCCGCAGCGCGGGACGAAGGCGCAGCCGGGTATCGGTTGGGTCAGGGCCGGGACGATGCCCGGAATTTCCATGAGCCGCGGCCGGCCGCCGGCCGGGTCGAGCTCGGTATCGGCACGTGGCAGCGCCCGCAGCAGCCCACGCGTGTAGGGATGCAGGGGCCGAGCGAACAGCGCAGCGGCCGGCGCCTGCTCCGCCATGCGGCCGGCGTACATGACGATGACGCGCTCGCAAGTCTCGGCGACGACGCCCAGATCGTGCGTGATCAGGATGATGGCGGTGCCGAGCTTTTCCTTCAGTTCGAGCATGAGATCCAGAATCTGTGCCTGAATGGTGACGTCGAGCGCCGTGGTCGGCTCGTCGGCAATGAGCACCTGGGGATTGCAGCAGAGCGCAATGGCGATCATAACGCGCTGGCGCATGCCTCCAGAGAGCTGGTGCGGGTACTCGCTGAGGCGTTGCTTGGGATCGGCGATGCGCACCAACTCGAGCATTTCGCGCGCCCGGTCGCGGGCAGCGCGCCAGGGGAGCCGCATGTGCTGCACCACGCTTTCGGCGATCTGCGTGCCAATGTTGAGCACGGGGTTGAGGCTGGTCATCGGTTCCTGGAAAATCATCGCAATTCTGTGGCCGCGCAGCTGGCGCATGTCCTCGTTCGATAACGTCGTGAGTTCCCGGCCGCCAAAGCGGACCGAGCCGCCAACGATGCGGCCTGTCTCCGGCGCAATCAGTCGCAAGATCGACAGCGCCGTCACCGATTTCCCGCACCCCGATTCGCCGACGATCCCGAGCGTCTCGCCCGGGCTCAGATCGAACGAGACCCCGTCCACGGCGCGCACCACGCCATCGGTGGTGAAGAACTGAGTCCGAAGATCACGCACCTCAAGCAGCGGACTCACATGCGCCTCGCCAGTCTCGGGTCCAAACGGTCGCGCAGACCGTCGCCCAGCATATTGACTGCGAGTACCGTGACCGCCAAGAACGCGCCTGGGATGAAAATGCTCCACGGCGCGATCTGGAAGAAGGTGCGCCCCTGTGCGATGATATTGCCCCAGCTGGGAATTTCCGGCGGCACACCAGCACCAAGGAACGATAGGCCGGCCTCGATCAGCATCGCCGAGGCGCACACGTATGTCGACTGCACAATCAACGGCGCGAGGGTATTGGGCAGTATGTGGCGCGCGAGCAGCTTGGCTGGACGCGTGCCGCCGGCGATGGCGCCCTCCACATAGGGCTGGGAGCGAATAGACAGCACCACCGACCGCACCACACGCACGATGCGCGGCACCTCCGGGATGACGATGGCGGCTATCACGATGCCTAGTCCGGGGCGCGTCAGCGTGATGAGGGCAATGGCGAGCAGGATTGAGGGGATTGCCATGATACCGTCCATCACCCGCATGATGACGCTGTCGATGCGGTGGAAATAGCCGCACACCAGCCCACCAACGAGCCCGACCAGGCTGGCGACGCCCGCCACCGCCAAGCCGACTATGAGTGACACGCGGGTGCCGTGGACAGTGCGCGCGAACACGTCCCGGCCGAATTGGTCGGTACCAAACCAAAAGCGCTCCGACGGCGGGCGCAGGCGGTTGATTGGTGCCTGGCGAAAGGGATCGCCGGCAATCCAAGGTGCTGCCAGCGCCATAGCGATGAGGGAAACGAGCATCACGACGCCGATGACAATTGTAGGGTTACGGCGGATGGCGGTTGCGGCGCGCCCCAACGGCGATGCATCCCGCGCGGGCACGTCTTCGGCGGCGACAGTCAGTGTCATGGAACTCAGTACCTGATGCGCGGATCGAGGAAGACGTAGGAAATGTCGATCACGAGGTTCACCAGCACCTTGGCAGCTGCGAACACAATGATCAGACCTTGCACGATCGGGTAGTCTCGCTTCAGCACCGCATCGACGGTGAGGCGGCCGAGGCCCGGGATGTTGAACACGGTTTCGGTGATGACGACGCCGGAGATCAGCAGGGCGATGCCGATACCGATGACAGTGACGATCGGCACCGAGGCGTTCTTCAAGGCGTGCAGCAGGAGGACGCGGCCGGTCGATAGACCTTTAGAGTCGGCGGTGCGAATGTAATCCTGGGCCAGTACCTCTAGCATCGACGCGCGCGTGGTGCGGGCGATCAGCGCCATGTAAGTGATCCCGAGTGCCAGCGATGGCAGGATCAAGCTTTCCGCCCACGGCCAGAGTCCCTCGGCCAGCGGACGGTAGCCTTGCACGGGCAGCCAGCCGAGTTGGACCGCGAATAGATAAATCAAGACGTAGCCGACGAGAAACACGGGCATAGCGAAGCCCATCACCGCGAACCCCATCACCAGCCTGTCGACCAGTCGGCGCGCCTTCCAGGCGGCGAGCACGCCCAGCGGGATGGCGAGGCACACGGCCACGACGAGCGTCGCCAGCGTCAGTGACACGGTCGGCTCAAGGCGCTGCAAGATCAGCCGGCTCACCGGCAAATTGGAGAAGATCGAGGTGCCAAAATCGCCCTGCAGCATGCCGACGACCCAGACAACGAACTGCTCGAAAATCGGCCGGTCTAGACCGAGCTTTCCGCGTATCGCAGCGATTTGCTCGGCAGTCGCGTCCTCGCCAGCGATAATGGCGACAGGATCGCCCGGCGCCAACCGCAGCAGGAAGAACACGAACACCGCCACCACCACCATCACGGGGATGGTCGCGAGCAGCCGGCGGAGGATGTAGGCGATCATGCTGATCGCAGCGACGGGGTCAGCCCCGGCTTGATGGGGTCAGACCCCATGGCTCGAGCTGTGGTCAAAGACAAGTCGAGCATAGGGGTCTGACCTCGTCACTTCCTATTTCTTCGTGATGTTCCAGAGCACGACCAGCCCCGTGTTGGGCACGATGCCCTCGAGCCGGTCAGCGCGATAGGCCAGCATCGCGTCCCATTGACCGAACGGGATGTAAACAACCTGGTCCATTGCGCGCGTCTGCAGTTCGCGGGCGATCCGCGCCTTGTCCTCGTCCTTCAGGGCGAAGCCATAGTCGTTCCTGAGTTTTTCGATCTCAGCATCGCACGGCCAGCCGAACAAGCCTTTGTCGCAGGCGGCGCCGATCCACGTGTGCAGTACCGGATTGGACGACCCGACGCCGCCCGTGGTGGTGACGAAGATGTTCCAACCGCCCTGTGCGGGGAGCTCTTTCTTGGCTCGGCGCGAAACCACCGCGCCCCAGTCCATCGACTGGGCGTCGACGTTGATGCCGGCCTCGCGCATGGCCTGGATCAGCACCTGGGTCGCCGGCGTAATGGTGTTGTGGTCGGTTGCCGCCAATATGGTGATGGGCTCGCCGTTGTAGCCGGCCTCCTTGAGCAATTGCAGGGCCTTCTTGGGGTTGTACTCCTTGAACCACTGGCTACCGCCATCGTTGCCGAGCGGAGAGCCGCAGGTGATGAGGCCGTGGCAGATGCGGTAGTATTTTGGGTCGCCGACGATCGCGCGCAGGAAGTTCTCCTGATTGATGAGGTAGTACATGGCCTGCCGCGCCTTCACGTTGTTGAAGGGAGGGTGCAGGTGGTTGAGGCGGATCATGCCGTGCGTGGAGTTGAGCTTGCCCGTGGGCATCAGCTTCACACCCTTAGCCTTCTCCAGGATCGGGTAGAAGTCGATGTTGGGATTCTCGTAGAAGTCGATCTCGCCATTGATGAGTGCCGACATGGCCGTCTGTGGGTCGGAGATCCACACGAGTTCGATGCGGTCGACGCCCGGGAATTTGGAGCCGGCAAAGCTCTGCGCCTTCTCGCCGGAGGGCCGCGGCGCGTAATCGGCGTACTTGAGGTAGACCGCCTTGCTGCCCGGCACCCACTGATCCTTGGCGAACTTGAAGGGGCCAGAGCCGACCGCCTCCTTCACCTGCTGCTGCGGATCGGTGGCGGCATCCTGCGCGCGCATGATGACGGCGACGGACGAGTTGGTCTTGCCGAGCGACTCCAGCACCATGCCATAGGGCTTCTTCAGCGCCATGCGGAAGGTCCTGTCATCGACGGCTTCAAGCTTGTCGACGAACGAGAACAGCCGGATGCCGACACCGTCCTTCTTGCCCCAGCGCTCGAGAGAGGCAATCACGTCTTTGGTGGTGACGGGCGAGGTGTCGTGGAACTTGAGCTTGTCGCGCAGGGTGAAGGTGTAGACGAGTTTGTCCTCGGTGATGTCGTACTTGTCGACCATCTGCGGCTGGGGCTGCATATCGGCATCGTTGCCGAACAGAGTGTCGTAGACCAGCATGCCGTGTATGTTGGCGATGGTCTGCGTGGTCCAGATCGGGTCGAGCACGCGCACGTCGGCATGCAGCACGGCACGAAGCACTTTCTCTTGGGCCGTGGCGATAGTGGCCATCGCGACAGTTGCGGTGACCGCGGCAGCAAGCGTGATGCCGCCCCTCATCAAGGATGTCCGCGTCGACATGCGCATGGCAATCCTCCGGGAACTATGATGCCGGGCCAGTATGCAAGCACGCTAACGTCCACACAATAGGTGAGCGGCAAGCACACTGCCCTACAGTTGCCCTCGCCTTCTCTCGGAAAACTTTTCCTTCCATGCTCGAGACGGTGCCGGGTGCCGGTGCGTCCATCAATACGGCGAGGTCGGCGCCCAGGATGACCACTTCAACAACGAGGCAATCCCCTGCGGGGCGGCCATGCATGCCGGATTTGTCGGCGCACGCAGGCCCTAATTAGGCCCAGCAAGAGACTTGCTGGCCTTGTTTTGTCAGGCCAAATCCACCATGGCATTGGCCGCCGCCAAGGCGCGAGGTTATGCTCTGCGATCTCGTCTATCGGCGGCGGAGCCCCTATGACAAGCCCTCGTGTCGCTATCCTCGGGCTCGCACTCGAGTCCAATCGCTGGTCGCGCCCTGCGGGCGAGGAGGACTTCAAGTCTGCCTGCTGGCTCGAAGGCGATGCAATCCTGGAAGAGGCGCGCGCCGCCGCCCCGGCCATGGCCATGGAGGCGGCGGCATTCGTCAAAGTGATGGATGCAACCGGGCCTTGGCAGCCGGTGCCGATCCTGGTCGCGAGCAGCCTTCCCGCCGGCCCGATCGAGCAGGCCACTTTCGAGCGCGTACTGGCCACCATGGTCGCCGGTCTCGAGGCGGCATCGCCAATCGATGCTGCCTACATCTGCAATCATGGTGCCATGACTGCGACACATACGTTCGACCCCGACGGTGAAATCATTGCACGCGTGCGCGCGGCCGTGGGTCCAAGAACACGCATCGTCGTGACACTGGACCTGCACGCCAACATTTCCGATCGGATGGTAACCTCCTGCGATCTGGTGGTCGGCTACCGGACCAACCCGCACGTCGACATGACGGAACGCGGCGAGGAGGCGGCATTTGGGCTGCGGCGAATGCTGGCCGGGCTGGCCGACCCAAAGACCGCGCTCGTGCGGCTACCCCTGACCCCAGCCTCGATCAATCTGCTGACCAACGCAGGGCCCTATGGTGAACTGATCGACTACGGCCAGAAGCGCCAGGCTGAACTTTCGGGTGCTATCCTCAACGTCTCCATCTTTGGCGGTTTCGTTTTCTCCGATACGGCCAAAAATGGCATCGCAACCGTCGTGACCGCCCGAAGCGACCGCAGGCTTGCAGAAGGATTAGCCAACGAGATCGCCGAACGGCTCTGGGCGATGCGCAGCCGTTTCCGCAAGGCGCTGACGCCGGTCGCAGAGGCGGTCGCCTTCGCGAACAGGCGTGATCGCGCACCGGTCATCTACTCCGATTCCGGCGACAATCCCGGCGGAGGCGGCAGTGGGCGCACCACCGAGCTCCTCACGGCGCTACATGCGGCGGACGCGCAAGACGTCATCTACGGGTCGTTTTTTGACGCCGCGCTCGCGGCCGAGGCCTACCAGCTCGGCAAAGGCGCGCGCTTCGCTGCTCGCTTCAATCGGCATCGCGGTCAGGCGCCTTGGGAGCAATGGGACCTTCCATTTGAAGCGGAGGCAGAGGTGGTTGGCGTCACCGATGGTCGCTTCGTCGGTAAACTCGGCCTGCTTCAGGGTCGCAAGGTCAATCTAGGTAAGTCCGCCGCACTCCGGATCGGCGGTCTCACGGTTGTGGTGATCTCGGCTCGCAATCAGACGGCCGACCCGATGTTTTTCGAGATGTTTGGTATCGACATTGCCAAGGCCAGAACTGTCGTCGTCAAATCGCGAGGCCATTTCCGCGCCGGCTTCAGGCCGTGGTTCCCGCCCGAGCAAGTCAGGGAAGTAGACACCTCCGGCATCACCAGTCCGGTGCTCGAACGACTGCCATTCCAAAACCTGCCACGGCCAAGCTATCCACTCGATGAGGATGCGACTTGGACACGCGGAAACTGATCGCGGGCTTTTCGACTTCGAAGCATGATGGTGAGCGATCAAGCCGTTCATGTCGACACCCTGGACCTCGTGCCACGGCCAGCTGGTACCCCATCACGAATTTCGGGTAGCAACGGTCGACAGGATACTCAGAGACCACGACAAATCTGTACGGAGGCTGCCTGTGAACGGTGATCGCAATCTGGCACTGTCTGTGATTTCGAGAACATCGCGTCGGGTAGCCGTTCGCGCCAAGGATCATCCACGGCATCGGCTTGTGATCCCTCCTAATGGCATACACACTCATATCGAGTTTGACTTTGGCCAAACCGACGGTCGGAGTGGCGTGGCACAAACGAGCTGGCGCGAGCGCTGGAGCTAACTAAGCTTAGCCGAAGGCCCCCGTGGAGGAGCGACCGATGAAAACCGCCGACGCCGTTTCCGAGATCCTGAAACGAGAGGGGGTCGAGTGGGTGATTGGCTACCCGGTGAACCATATCCTGGAGCGCGCAGCGGCCGCCGACATCCGGCCGATCATCGTGCGTCAGGAGAGAACCGGCCTGCATATGGCCGAAGCCATCTCGCGCGTCACCAGCGGCAACAAGCTTGGCGTCTTCGCCATGCAGCATGGCCCCGGCACCGAGAACGCCTACGGCGGAGTGGCGCAAGCCTATAGCGAGTCCGTCCCGATCCTGGTCATGCCTATGGGCTATCAGCGGCGCGCCGCCTGGGTAGGGCGCAACTATCATGCCAGCGTCAGCATGGCGAGCGTGACCAAGTCGGCCGAGCCGGTAACCTCGGCCAAGGAGATTCCTGCAATTTTCCGTCGCGCTTTCACCCAGCTGCGCTCGGGACGCGGTGGCCCCGTGCTGGTGGAGATCCCCGTCGATGTCTGGAACGAGGAGATCGACGCGATCGACCACGTGCCAACCAGAGCCTTGCGCTGGGGGCCCGACCCGGATGCCGTGCGCGAGGCTGCCACGATGCTGCTGAAGGCAAAGCGCCCCGTGCTTTACGTAGGCCAAGGCGTTCATTGGGCACAAGCATGGTCCGAGGTCGCACAGCTGTCAGAGCTGCTCGCCATTCCCGTTTGCACCAGCCTGCAGGGCAAAAGTGCGTTCCCGGAAACACATCGTCTTTCGCTCGGCTCCGGCGGCCTCGCCACAACAGGGCCGGTAAATCACTTCCTGAAGGAGGCCGACCTGATCTTCGGTATCGGCTGCAGCTTCAGCGAGACCAACTTTGGTGTGAAGATGCCAACGGGCAAGACGATCATTCACGCAACGCTCGACCCCGCGGACATCAATAAGGATTTGGGCTGTGCGCTGGCCGTGCTGGGTGACGCCAAGCTGGTGCTTTCCGCCGTCATCGAGGAGGCGCGGCGCCAGGGAGCAAAGGACCCAAAGGACCCTCACGGGGTCGCAGCGGAGATCAAGGAGATCCACGACGCCTGGCTTGGCAAATGGCTGCCCAAGCTCACCTACAACGAGGCGCCACTATCGCCCTATCGCGTGCTGTGGGACCTCCAAAACACTGTCGATGTCGCCAACACAATCATCACCCACGATGCCGGTAGCCCGCGCGATCAGCTTTCACCCTTCTGGCGTACGGTGACCCCCCTCAGTTACATTGGTTGGGGCAAGACCACGCAGCTGGGCGCGGGCCTCGGGTACGCCATGGGAGCCAAGCTCGCCAAGCCAGAACAGCTCTGCATCAATGTCTGGGGCGATGCGGCGATCGGCTTCACGGGCATGGACCTGGAGACGGCCGTGCGCGAGAAGATCCCGATCCTCTCAGTCCTGCTCAACAATTTCTGCATGGCCATCGAGCTTAAGGTGATGCCGGTCTCGACCGAAAAGTATCGTTCAACCGACATTTCAGGCGACTATGCGGCGTTCGCGCGCGCTCTTGGCGCCTACGGTGAGCGCGTCGAAAAGCCGTCTGACATTATACCGGCCATCCGACGAGCCATCGCCGCCACACAGAACGGTCAGCCCGCCCTGCTCGAATTCATCACCAACAAGGAAGTCGAGGTTTCAAAGTTCTAGCAGCGGAGGCTCAGATCGCGGGTGCGACAATGTCTCATGACCGTCAGCTCAGGCGCCTACGTGAGGAGCTTAGACGATGCCGTCGAGATGCCTTCGAGCGTTGGGCTTACTCGCTGGTTTGGCCAACACTTTGGGACCCGCGTGGGCCGCCGAACCGGAGAAGATCACCTTTGCCTCCAACAACAGCAAAGCCACAGCGCTGGTTGGCTACCTGTTTCGGCCAATCGGTGCTGGACCATTTCCGGCAGTCGTTGCCCTGCACGGTTGCGGTGGGCTCTTCACAAAAAACGGGCGGCTCCAGGATCGCAACGTAAATTGGGCCGACCATCTGACCGCAGCCGGCATCGCCGTGCTGTTTCCAGATAGCTTCAATCCTCGCGGCGTTTCGCAAGTATGCACGCTCAAGGAGGCAGAGCGCCCGGTAGTGCCCTTCGGGCGCTCGTTTGACGCGAACGGCGCCGCTGACTGGCTCGCCACGCAGCCCTTCATCGACAGGACCCGCTTAGGATTGCTCGGATGGTCGCACGGCGGCAGCGTCGTCCTCTGGTCCGTACGGGGTGGGGCAAAGCCCCGCATTACCGACTTCAAGACGGCTATCGCATTTTATCCCGGTTGCCGCGTGCACTTCGAAAGCCCGAACTGGGCACCGCGCTTGCCGCTGAAAATTCTTATGGGTACAGCCGATGATTGGACACCGCCCCAGCCCTGCCGCGATCTCGCGAAGAAGCACAACGTGCCGATGATCGAATATCCGGGCGCCTACCATGGCTTCGATACTCCAAACTCACAGGTTCGGGTACTCGAAGGGCTGGGCATGACCGCAGATGGATCGGGCAAGGCACACGTTGGAACTGATCCCGCGGCTCGGGCGGCATCGATCGCCGAGGTCATGACAACGTTCAAGGCCGCATTCGGTATGGGACAGTAGGCGACGGAGACGCTTGAGACGGTTGGTGGTTGCGCGCAGCGCGCCAACTTGCCCCCGAACAGTTAGTCGCCGCCTTGGCATACGCACTTCGGAGACTTTGGAGCACTCAAGATAGGCGGGGCCAATATCCGCTATGCCCTTGAAAGCGGACATTCGGGAGCATACCGGCCGATGTCAGCTTTGTCCCAACAACGGACATTGCGGCCGAAGCAGTTTGGTTTCGCCAAAGCCCTCAATGGCAGGGTGCGGAGAACCGACAACCATCACTCGATGGAGGGGCTATCGCCTTACAGCTGCCGGTCATTCGGCGACTCGTTCAATTGGGGGGTCCGACAAGATGGACGTGCGACGAACGAGCAGCCGTTCAGCCAACAGAAACGATAGTCATCGTCCCCTTCGTGCCGATCGAGGAGGTGTACGGTGCCGTGAAGCCGGCCGTGGGCGGTTCCGGAATGTTGCCCTGTATTGTTAGAATGAGGCTCTGATCGCCTGAGATCTCGAGCGTGCTGCGGCAAGCGCTGGCCAAGCATCCGCACTAAGCTCGAAGGAACGCTCGGCCCCATCGCGGCTGAAAACCTCGCAATGACGCGCGCTCGAGGTCACGCGTCGGTGCTGGCGCGCGAGGCCGTGGAGGCGGGCTGCCGCCGCCTTGTTGCTGTCGGCGGCGACGGCACTTTTAGCGAGATGCTCAACGGCGTGATCGCCGACGACCGGCCGATCGCACCCGATCTGGTGCTGGCACAGGTGCCTGGCGGGACTTCCAACGAGCTGTCCCGTTCGTTCGGTCAGCGGTCTCTCGCCGATGCCATCGGCGCGCTCGCGTCCGGAAACTTTCGCGCCATCGACATTTTCCGCGTCGATGCGACTGGTTACTCGGGCAATCGGGTCGTCCGCTACGGATTTCTTCTGGCGATCGTGGGAGCGCCCGCCGCCATATCCTGGCGCGCTCAGCGGGTGCCACTTCTGAAGCGGCTCGGCCCGGTCCGCTACATCATCATGACGGCGGTCACGACGCTGACCTACGCGCCGCGCCAGTATCGCATCCGTATCGACGACGATCCGGAGGAAAGTCTACGCATGTGGGGCGTGCTGCTTTGCAGTTTCGACGGTGCCGGCGAAGGGTTGATGCTCGCCCCTGGCGCCGATCTCGGGGACGGCAAGCTCGATCTCGTCCTGCTCGGCGATCTGGGCCGTTGGGAAAGCTTGACCAGGGTCGTGCCGAAACTCGGCGACGGCAGTTATGTCGCGCTGCCGAAGATTTCGCACAGGCACGCTAGGCGAGTGATAATTGCCAGCAATAGCCAGGTCCGTGCCGATGTCGACGGCGAAAGCATCGGCCAGCTGCCCATGTCGGTCGCGCTACTGCCGTTTCGCCTGAACGTGGCCACCAATCGCAGCATCGCCTGAGGGTCAGGCTCCTGATGTTGCGAAGCGCAGCACGCTTCGTGGATGCTTCGCTCATCCCGCAAAGAATGATCGTGCGCTTCAATGACTCGTGCGCGCCCCCCTCATTGGCAATGATGGGCGTGCAATTGGCGTACTGCTCCAGAAGCTGCTCAAGCTGGGTAAAATTTTCCAGTTGAGAGAGTTTGTCGGAGATGGTCCTTATCTCGGAGAGGGACGGATCGTTGTCCTGAATGAACTTTACGATGACTTCCTTGGCGTCCTTCAACAGGATCGGGGTGCCCGCAATAAGCTTCTTCGTGTCGCCTGGATTTACTTGCAGCCATCGCGGTCCAAAGTTGTAGACTGCGGAGTACATAATTTTTGCGGTGATTGGATCAACGCCAGCCGCACGCATGCCATTGTAGAAGACCATGTGCACGTCTTCCCACGTCTCGGTCCGCGTATCGCAGTAGAAGTCATGTACGACCGAGGCGTTGCGGTATTTCCCCTCGAACGGCCCGCCGATGAAACTCCAGAACGCTTCAGGGATAGATGCACCGTCTACGATTGTGCACATCCCCCTCCTCGATGAGAAAGGTCTAAATCGTTGCTTCGGCGGGCTCGCACTATGAGGCTGCGAAGCAGCGACAGGCCGAGGTCGCCAAGGGCCGACGGGATACCTAGAAGAACAGGTCCGCGCTTCGTTGCGTGTGTTTAGCTCTGATCGCGTTGAGGCCAGATACGCATTCCGGATAGCGCGCCGAGTCCGGCCCGGCACCAAACTTTGTGCAGAAGGCCTGATCCTCAGCTTCCGTAACACTGGCCCTCTCGGCATCAAGCGCGGCGCCAATCCGTCGCGCGTTGATCGCTAACATGATGCTCAGCACAATCACGGAAATGAGAAACGCGGCGCCAAAGCCTCTACTTGAGCTTAACGACGAAAGAGAAGGCCCGTTTGCCATGGAAACATACTCCTCACTCGGTCGGCGTATTGGTCATTAGACGCCGTGCAGCTGTTGTGTCAGCGCCCACAAGAAGCAGCGGCCTAGCAGATGCCGAGCGAGTCGCTCGCAATCCTTTCTTCGTGGCGCTTCCTGATCTCCAGAAGAGCGCTGGCGCACTCTGAATACCGTCCCGTTTCAGGGCCGATGCCGAATTTGCGGCAGAAGGTCTTGCTCTCCTGATCGATCTCCTGCGCCCTTTGAGCATCAACGCCAGCACGCAGCTGTGATCCGTGGCGGGCGATCATGAAACAGGCGGCCGCCAACGACAGCGCAAAGAGACAGCTGACCAGGACGGAGGCAACGCGGCCGGTCTGGGAAGCATCAACAAACATATTCGTGACCTCCATTTCGCCGCAAATGTCGCGGTTGACGGTGCTGCGGGCTATCGATCGCCACGTTAGCCCCACCATGCCCGGACACTCGCGATTGCGCTTTCAGGCGGCCTCAGCTTGCCCTTGGGGTTCCCTCGATTTTTCCTCTAGGCGTGCCGTGCTACGGTTGCAGCAGGGGCCGCGCAACCAGTGGGACGGCATCTTGCTCTATCTATTTGAGGATTGTCAGCTCGACACGGATCGCCGCGAGTTGCGCCACGGAGGCGGCCTCGTGGCTGTGGAACCTCAAGTCTTCGATCTTCTGGTCTACCTGATCCGCCACCGCGACCGAGTGGTCAGCAAGGATGAGCTGCTGGCCTCGATCTGGTATGGCCGTATTGTTTCGGAGTCCGCGCTTTTCAGCCGTATCAACGCCGTCAGGGGTGCGATCGGGGACACTGGCGAGCTGCAGCGCCTGATCAAGACGCTGCCGCGCAAGGGCCTTCGATTCGTCGGTGAAGTCTGCCAAGACCCAGCGCCGGCGACCGTTGCGCCTCCTGGGCCGGCTCATGTGCAGCACCCAGGCAGCGCGGACGTTGCCGTTGGCGCGGTTACACGTGCTTCCGATTCTCAGATCGTCCCCGACAAACCGTCCATCGCCGTCCTGCCCTTCGCCAACATGAGCGGCGATGCGGACCAGGACTACTTTGTGGATGGCGTAACCGAAGACATCATCACCGCGTTGTCCAAATGGCGCTGGTTCTTGGTGATCGCCCGCAATTCAACCTTCGCCTTTAAAGGCAGAGCCATATCCATCAAGCAGGTGGGAGAGGAGCTCGGTGCCCGCTACATGCTCGAGGGCAGTGTGCGGCGGATGGGGAACCGCGTTCGTGTCACGACGCAGCTGATCGATGCCAAGACCGACCGGCACATTTGGGCGGAGCGCTACGACCGCGATATCGGGGATATCTTCGCCTTCCAAGATGAGATTGCCCAGCAGGTCGTGATCGCGATCGACCCCGCCATCCGCGTATCGGAGATGGACCAGACAAAGCGCAAACCGCCGGAAAGCATGGATGCCTGGGACCATTTCCTCAAGGGGAGCTACTACTTCCATCAATACTCCAGGGCCGACGGTGCGCGCGCACTCGATCACCTTCGGCGAGCGATCCAATTGGACCCCTGCTTTGCGCCGGCCCACGCCCGGCTAGCTCTGGCGCTCACCTACGCGGCGTCGCTCGGCAGGACGGACAATATCCGCGAGACGCTCGGCGCTGCCCTCGGTTCGGCAAAAGCCGCAGTGGCGCTGGATGGCTTCGATGCGTCAGCCCATGCGGCAGCGAGCTATGCGCTCACCTATGCGCATCAGCATGATGCGGCGGTGGAAGCCGGCAAGCGCGCGGTCCACCTCAATGCCAACTACCACATTGCATTCTTCATCCTCGGCATCGCGCTCAACTTCGCCGGGCAGCCGCTGCAGGCTCTGCCTGCCCTCGATCAGGCTTTGCGGCTGAGCCCTCGCGACCCGGCGGCCTGGTTCGTGCACAACACGCGCTCCCTGGCCTACTACACCGCAAGGCAGTTCGAGGCCGCGCATGCCGCCGTCGAGCAGGCACTGATTGAGCGGCCGAACTTCGGCGGTGCCAAGATGGACAAGGCGGCGGTTCTCGTGCGCCTCGGCCGCGTCCCTGAAGCTTCCCGGCTGCTGCAAGACGTGCCGACCCTTGCCTTTTCGCAGCTGCCCTACCTGTGCCCCTTCAAGGATCTGGGTGACTTCGAGTATTTCCTGGCGGCCCTCGAGCAAGCGGGTCTCAGCCGGACGACCGGCGGTGGCGCGCGCAAGACCTTCGCCGAGCTGCAGCTCGGATACTTCCGCTAAGGGGTCAAGAACACGAATGCGCGTTAGCGCTCTCTGCCACGTCAGGTTTACCACCGAAAACCGACGAACTTGTGCGGCGCCGCGAACGGGCAGTCTGTGCCACAAACAGACGTCCGCAGATGTTCGATGTTGGATTCTCCATCCTTGCTGGAGTCGAAATACCGCGCACCCAGCCTGCGCAGGGATAACCGCTTGGCGGCGTTTAGATGGAACACGCCACAAGGCGCGTAAAGCGGACGTTTCGCGTCTTTCCTATAGCCCGGTAAAGACGAAGCCACCCCAATAGTACGGATGCGCGAACGGAGACCGGTTTTGCAAACCAGCGGCAACAGGCTGCGCTTCCGTTGCACTGCTCGCCCGGGCCTGCAGACGTTCATAGATGGCATCAAACCGCGAGCCGACGGACCGCCAACTCGTTGCAATTGCGTTCTCCAGATTTGCGAGCTTTGATTGTTCGAGCTTGGCAGCCGAGGCCGACGATCGAGCGTATGCGGCTAACTCGTCCTTGTTGGCATCGCGCAGCCAGGCTTGTGCTCCGCGAAGCGCTGTAGGCGGCTCGAGGCCATCGCTCATGTGGAGATCGTAAAATTTGGCCATCAAGAGCGAGGTTGCCAAATCATCGACTTGCCAAAGAGTGCCAAGTACTCCGGTTGCTCCGAGTTGCATGAACGTTGCCGGGAGCCCAACGAACTCGTCAGCGTTGCGCGCCGCGTCATAGAGGCCGGTCTCGCACGCTGATAGCACAACCAAGCGCGGTCGGCCCAGGCTTCCCTCAGCATCCAGAAGCGCGCCGATCGTCAAGGTCTCGGCATCCTTCATCAGCAGCCCCGCGCGGCGAGCGTTCTCCCAATCGAATTGGCCATGACTGGAGAAATGCCAGTAGCTCTTGTCCTTGAGACCTGCCAGCACCGCACGAGGTGTGGCGGTTAGCTTGTCGAGTACGATACGCGGTGCCTTCTCAAAATGCGCAGTTACAAGCGCGCTCTCCACCTCCGTAAAAGGAAGATCTCCGGTTGGGTTGACGATGGCTGCTAGAGAGGGGGCCTGCGGTTGCGCTGCTTGACGGAATGCATGCGCCAACGCATCTAAGCTCGGCGCCGTAACAAGTTCGTATTTTTCGCCTAACCGAGTCCTGCTCTGCGGCCCGTGCGCAAGGCCGAGTGGCAAAAGACCCAATGCACCGCTCGGCAGCCAAATGACGCGTGCACCTGGCTTTACGCCGCGTTGCTCCAAAGCTTGATCAATCCGGCCGGCAACAATGTTCCACAGCTTGGCACCAATGCTTTCGATTGCAGCAGTCCACTCACCTATGTCTCCGCCGGGCTGATATTGAATGTTGAATGCGCCAAGCCAGCCGCCGCTGGCTCCCGCCTTACCGTCGCCATGCATTAGCTGCTGCATGCGCGCCGTTGTCAGCTCCGGCATATCGACGACCGTCAGGGCTTTGCCACCATCAGCTTGGGCAAGGAGCAGCATTTTACCGCCCACGGCGGTTACGACAGACGCAACGATCGCGCCCCCCTTGGGGATAAGGTTTTCGGCCACAGCAGAGATGTTCTCAGGGGCCTTTCCCTCCGACCGATTGGCCTCCTGCATCAGCTCTATGAGGCCCTGGCGGAGAGCTGCAAGTCTATCGAGAGCAGTTGCACGCGCGACGCCGCTGGCGCTGGCATAGGCCTTGATCTCCTCCCGAATTGAAGCGCGGAGTTCGTTGAGGCGCCTGCGACGCGCTGGATCGAGATCGAGGTCCTGCAGCTTCAGCGCTGTTGCCATTAATTTTGCTCGTCCCTCGGCAGCGAGCGCCAGCGCCGCCGCGGTCTCGCCTCTCTGAGCCGCCGCGTACGCAGCGTCCGCGAACAACGATCCTGCACTCTCAATCAAACTCTCGGCTCCGGCCTCATCGAGGCCTTGACCGAACAGAACGAGGAACGCCTCCCTCGCAGTTGCCGCCGCCGCTCCAGCCTTATGCCAATCACCGATCAGCAAACTGGCTCCGGCGAGAAGTCTTGCCGTTTGCAAGTGGTCGCGTGGGAACGCGTTGCGCGTCAAAACGCCCAGCGCCGCCTCATAGCCGGCAATAGCTCTCTTGAGATTTGCGGTGCGTTCCCCGCCGACGCGGGCCAGAAACGCATTGGCAAGACCGCGATGTGTGCCGCCCCATTCCTGCGGGTAGGTTTCGCGCGTGAAAACTGTGTGCGCAGCTTCAAGACCGGCAATCGCCTTCTCGACATTGTCTGCGCGATCACCGCCGATGCGGTTCAGATAGATCAGGGCAATGTTGCTCTGAGTTGCGGCCCAAAATTGCGGGAGCGCCTCGCGCCTATAGATCGTAAGCGCCGCTTCGTAGGCAGCAAGCGCCTTGTCTTGGTTGTTCGCCCGATCGCCGCGGATTCGTCGATTGTAGGTCGCCCCGATGTTGATCTGTGATTGGGCCCATGCTTCGGGGTCGCCATCCCGTGTCCGCACTGACAGTGCGGCTTCGTAAGCCGAGAGAGATTTTTCGAGATTGTCCGCCCTCTCACCAACGACGCGCATACCATAAGTGGTCCCAAGATTGTCTTGGGCATCTGCCCATTGCCGCGGGAACTTGTCGCGTGTGAACACAGCAAGCCCGGCCTCGAACCCCGCAATCGCTCGCTCAAGATTGTCGGCACGTTCGCCCTGAATACGGCCAACGTAGGCTGATGCTAGACTATGCGTGGAAGCTGCCCAAAGCTCCGGATGAGCGTCTCGGGTTCGGACCGCTAAAGATGCTTCGTAGGCCGCAATCGCCTTCTCAAGATTGTCAGCGCGGTCGCCGCGAACGCGCGCACCATAGACCAGCCCAGAATTGTACTGGGTCTGCGCCCAATCGAGCGGCGCGCCCTGGCGAGTGCGGACAATCAGCGCGGCCTGATTGCTTGCAATCGCCTTCTCCAAGTTCTCTGCGCGGTCACCGCGTAACCGGTTGGAATAGGCAAGCGCCAAGTTGTGCTGGGCCTGTGCCCAGCCGCGCGGATGCGTTTCTAGCTTCCAGAATGCGAGCACTTGCTCGTACGCGGAGATGGCACTTTCGACATTGTCAGCGCGATCACCTTGCCGACGCCTGTCGTGGGACCCAGCGATATGGAAATGCAGCTCACCCTTTACGAGTTCCCGCGTGGCTTGAAATGGCCACGGGGTAACCTTTTGTTCCAGTTTGAGCGCTTCTTCCGCCAGCGTGATTCTTTGCTCGTGATCCGCGGTTTGCTGCGTGCGCTGGAGCAGGCGGCTGAACTCGTCCGCGAGCTGCTGCTGCGGTCCGGACGCGGAGTTGAGACGACTGAGGGCGTCTTTGCTCGCCTGGTGACTTGGATCGAAGCGCAACGCCGCACTTAGGTCCGCAATCGCCTTGTCTTTTGCGCCGATGCGCTCGTTGAGCATGGCGCGGTCGTAGAGCGCCCGTACGCTTTTGGGATTCGCTTCAATCGCATTGGTCAGATCGGCAATGCCTGCGGTGTAGTTGCCCTTGCTCGCGAGGGCCAATCCCCGCGAATGGTACGCGGTTGCATGTTTAGGATCGAGTTCGAGAGCCTTGTTGTAGTCGGCGATGGCGCGATCGACATCACCCTTGAAGCGGTATGCCTCACCGCGTGCCGCATAGACGACAGCCTGGCTTGGATCCAACTCAATGCCTTTGGTCAAATCGGCGATTGCCCGACCGAAGTCTCCCTTTTGGGCATAGGCGCTACCGCGAAGGTTGTAAGCGCTCGTAAGCTGGCGTTTGTTGGCTGCGTTCTGAGCGATTGCTTCGGTACAGCTTTGAATTCTCTGATCGAGATTGGGTTTGCTGGCACAGTCAGAAAAGGCGTCCGCCCACGCCGTCCCCGCAATGACACTAAAAAAAATACCGATAGCCGCTACGCGCGAATACATGGGCACCCCCGTTATGTGTACCGCCCTTGCCAGCTAGGTGCGCAATGTTCGTGCCGCCCCGCGATGCCGTCAACTCCTTACATGGCATTGGGGAAACATCAGGCTCGCGACAGCCAGTGGCCACCGGCCGCTAATGGGATGGTCCGGCCGTGCTCCTGCCCTGCCAAGTGAGCAAGACAAGATCGACAAACGTGGTCATGGCATCATGGAACAGGAATGTTCAACGATACCTGTCCACCCAGGTCTCTGATTTGGGCCGTGCCCACCTCGGGGTGCAGGAGGGCATACGCAAACATGACGCCCACGCCCAACAGCACGAGAAACATGCTCGTGGCCTGAAGGGCCATGGCAGCTTTGGTCGGTTGGAAGTTGCGGCGCATCATGAGGTTCTCCAGGAGAAGCAGGTCAAGTTCGCGCATCGGATCGTGATGTTGGTCATCTTTCGGCATTAGGGGTCAGCGCACAGCGGTGGCGTCGTAGGCTTGACAAACATCGCGTGCCAAGTTCGCACGCGAGAGACCGCGCCGCCGCAGTTCGGCGTTCGATAGCTTGGACAGCTGTTCGTAGGCAGCCGCTGCAGCGTAGTAGTCGGCCGCCGTTCTGATCCAAACGGCGATCCGCGCGCAAAGAGAGGAGATGACGCCGAAAAGCCTCGACGTCGATCCATTTGGCCGTGCTGCCTCGGCCGGCAAGAGGTGGTCGTGTATGGTCATGGCGCCAATCCTTGTGGAGTAAGGGCTCAAACCTGGGGTTCCGCAGTTACTGCCGGGAGGTGAGAAGCAAGGTTTGATCTCTGAAGTGGTCGCTCGGCTCGCTAGTGGGAGGCAACGAGGCGGAGGTCTCGGTCGCCTCGCCGCGCATGGCGTGCGACTCCGGTTCGAGCTGCGGCGCGAACTCGAGGTAGGCAAAGCACCCGGCGCAGGCTTGACTGGCCAGGATCGGGGGTGGGCTTACGTGTTGCGCGGCGCTTGGCAGAGCAGCGGTGGCGGTTCCGAGAAAGACGGCGAGGGCTGATTGGTATGGCGTCATGGCTGGTTGCTCCTGAACCCCCGATGGGTCTGAGGCTCCATTCCAGCTCCCGGCCGTCATCTACCTGTGCGGCTAACCGTGACCACGGCGTGAATCTTGCTCGGCGCACTGTGAAAAGTCAGAATGGTCGAGATCAGAGTGCGTTAGCGGGACAGGTATGGACAGCGCGCCGACGCCCACCTTTCAGCTTTCGCTGCTCGGCCGCTTCGAATTGAGCGGGCCGGAGGGGCCCATCGATCTGACCAGCAAGAAGCTGGCCGGCCTGCTGGCCTTCCTGGCCTGCACGGCCTCGCAAGCGCACAGCCGCGACAAGCTCATGGCCCTGCTTTGGGGCTCGCATTTTGAGGCTCAGGCACGGCAGAACCTGCGCCAAGCCCTCTCCAGGCTTCGCCGGATCCTGGGCGAAGGCACCCTGGTCACCAATGGGGAGACAGTGTCGTTGCGGCCGGGCACACTCGTGTGCGACGTGGCGCAATTCGAGACGCTGCTCTCGCGAAGGTACCCGCGATGCCCTGCATGCCGCGGTCGGCCTCTACAGGGACTGTCTGCTGACCGACATCGCTATCCCGGAAGAGGCCTGGACCGAATGGTTGGGCGTCCAGCGGCAGCGGCTGGAGGGCCTGGCGCTCGATGCCATGGTAAGGCTCGCGGAGCAGGAGTTCCATTCGGGCCGTCACGAGCAGGCGCTCAGGGCCGCCAGCCGGGCAATCGAGGTCAGCAGTCTGCGCGAGGACGCGCATCGGCTGGTCATGCGCGCGCTGGCCGCCGGCGGGCGCCGAGCTGACGCGCTCAAACATTACGAAGACTTCGCAGCACTCCTGAAGCGCGAGCTCGCGGTGGAGCCGGATCCAACCACACGAGCGCTCGCCGCCGAGCTGCGCAAATCTCAAGCGGCGCGGCCAGGATCAGAAGCTAGGCCAGGTCCGGCTTCGGAGACGAGTGCGCTTGCCTGCCTCTCCCCGATCGGCCCTCGATCGCCGTGCTGCCCTTCGCCAACATGAGCGGCGATCCCGAGCAGGAGTATTTCGCCGACGGCATGGTCGATGACATTCTGATGGCCCTGTCGCGTGTGCGCTGGCTGTTCGTGATCGCCCGCCAGTCGAGCTTCATCTACAAGATCCGGTCCGCCGACGTGCAGCAGATCGGCCGCGAGCTCGGCGTGCGCTACGTCGTCGAGGGCAGCGTGCGCAAGTCCGGCACCCGGGTGCGCATCGTCGCCCAGCTGATCGAAAGCCGAGACCGGCGCCCACATCTGGGCCGACCGCTACGAGGGCGACCTGAGGGACATCTTCGCCTTGCAGGACGAGATCACGGGGCGAATCGTCTCTGCCGTAGAGTTGAACGTCCAGGCCGCCGAGGTCCGGCGCGCGCGTGCCAAGCCCACAGAGAGTCTGACCGCCTACGACCTCTACCTGCGCGCGCTGCCGGCGTATTTCGGGCAGACCGAGGTCGATTACAAGCGCACCCAAGTGCTGCTGGGCAAGGCCATCGAGTTGGACCCGGAGTATGCGGAGACTCTGGGCACCCTCACCGACAGCGTCGCCAACGGCACTTTGCAGGGCTGGCAAGGGAGCTGGACTCGCGGAGGGGAAGAGGCCTGCCAGCTCGCCGGTCGCGCTCTGGCCGCGGGGCCGGACAACAGCACCTGCCTTGCGAGCGCGGCGTTCACCTACGGCGTTCTGTCGTACCGGTTCGAGGAGGCATTCGAGCTGGCAAATCGGGCACTCATGGTCCATCCGAATTCCTTGTTCGTGCGCAATCGGGCTGCCGCGGTCTACGGCGTCTGCGGCGAGAGCGACAGGGCGATCGCCCATTGCGAGGCGGCCTGCCGCATGAACCCGCTCGACAGCAAGAAGGCGGCGACCGCCACCTTCTCAATCCTCTCGTTCGCACTTTACATGGCGCGCCGCTTCGAAGAGTCCATCCGCGCCGGCAGGCGCGCGTTGGCATTCACTCCGAACTCGAACACGGCTCGCAAGTACGTTGCCGCATCCCTCGGCCAACTTGGCCACGTCGACGAGGCGCGGGCCGAGATCGCCGAACTCATCAATCATCAGCCCGATGCTTCACTCGCTCTCTTCCGCCAACACAGTTTTCGCCACAAATGGATGCAGCGAGCTGCATCTGGAGGGCCTGCGCAAGGCTGGCTTGCGGGAGGAATAGCCGAGGCGAAACGTTCTTGCTTTGCCTAGGTGAGCAGAAGCGCGAGCTGCGCCTGCGTGGCGGCTGAGCTAGCCGACCAACCTCATCGCAGTTCCCCGCCTTGTGACTTGCGTCTGTACTCGCCCCGCTGCAGCAAGCGCGTGAACCACCCTGCGGACCGTGGAACGGTCAGCCCCAATCTGCTTGGCGAGACCCCGCTCGGTGCACCGGTCTGAGCCGCCGCGGGTCGCCAGATGGTTCACGATTGCATATCAAAAAGCACAAGGCCTCACCGTCGCCAGCGAGGCCCCTTGCAGTCGATGATGCTATAGCGGTGCAGCAATCGCTTTCATTACCTTGCCGTCGCGTCTGCGTTCCACTGTGCCCGCATCCTGCCATTCAGCGAGCCAGCGTCCTGCTGTCGTGGGATGAACACCCCATTTCTCTGCAAGCACCTTGTTTGATCCCGCCGAACGCATGCGGCGCAGATCGGCCAGCGCGGCCTCACGAGTAAACGACTGCACAACCTCTGCAGCGCCATCGTGTGCAGGTGTTACGCGTGTGTTGACGACTGCAGGCTTGCGATGCGGGAATGCGACGGCGAAAAACACGATGCTACCGAACTCCAGAAACAACGGCAGCAAGATTGGGTCGAGCACTGCAACTATCTCCTTGGTGCGCTCACCATTCCCGCCAACTAGCGTCGCCAACCGACCGATTGCATCAGCACGCGCGTTTGTGGAGCGGACAGTGATTGCGCCCAGCTCACGGGTCAGCTGGTCAACACGCGCATTCCACCGCTCGCACTTCGGTCCGATCTGCTTGCACTCTTTCGCCTGCTCGACCTTGGCAGCGCGTAGGTCATCCGCTTTCGCGCCGTAGGTCCGATTTGCCGCGCCGATGGTTGCGGCCTTGTCGTCCTGTGCGTCGGCCTGTCGGCCCATGGTACCGTACAGCGTAGCCAGCGAGCCAATCAGCGCCACCAGTAGGAAGGCAGGTTTAGCGAACCATCGGGCGCGATGGACCCAGACAGCGGCAGCAACGGTTCCGGCAGTCAGGACGGGTTGTAGGGCGTGGGTGATGCTGAAGTGGCCGCTGTGGAAAACGTCTTCACAGAGGATGGCAGTGGCGCCTGCCCATAGGCTCAGGCCCAGCAAGACTGGTATGAAGTTCATAGGTTCGGCTCCTGGTCACACAGGGGTTTGGACTTAGGGGGGCTTGGCGTTAGCGCGCCTTGCTCTCCGTCCCCCACGCTACCGGCTGAGATTGAATGCAACCTTTGCAAGAGGTTCACGACCGGTTAGCGCCGGAGTCAGCGTGACTCACAGCCCGGACAAAATCGCTTGCGATGGGTTAGGACAGCTGCTTGACTATGCACCGAGCACGACTGAACCCCCGCTCCGGTCGGCGTCACGCAAGAGTGGTGCCCAGGGACGGAGTGCCTTAGCTTCGCGCGATCAATGACTTACCTGCAAGTGGGACACTTAACTTTGTCACGGAGTTCCAAGGTATCCTGTCTGGAGTGTCCCACCTTGCACAAGATCAAGACCTCACGCTTGCCGACGGCCTGCCAGACGTGAAACGGGCACTGGAACTCCAACCCCAGCTCTCGCATGCCTACGACACGCGCGGTCACATCTACGAGGCTCTCGGCGTAAAGGAGAAGGCGGTAGCGGACTTTCGCCAGGCGCTCGCGCTCAACCCTGCAATAGCGGCGAGTAGAGAGGCGCTAAAACGCCTTAGCGCCGCGCCGTGAGAGGGTCGTCAGCGAGTCTCTCGGCCATGTCCGCTTTGCCCCTGAAAGCGGACGTCGCGTGTATGGTGGCCGATGTCTGCTTTGTGCCAGAAACGGACTCGCGCACAACTTGCTCATTGGTTCGCATGGAATGGATCAACGGTCTGCGTCGCAGCCGGATCGAGCGGCATACAATTGCGGTGGCCGGCCTCGACGCAAACCTCGATGGGGGCCCTCGCCCGTAAGTGGTCGATCACCCAGAGGCCCGAGCTGACGAGCTGGATCACAATGGTGGCGGCAGCGAAGCGAGAGCGGGGGCGGGGGCGGTGCAGACAAAGCCATGACGGCCCTAGCCCCGCCCCGTCCATGAACCCCATTATGGCAGCGCCCCGGGGGCCGATTGAGTACCTCGGCTTAATGTCTTCACTTGGGATACATCAGCGCAGCCAGACTTCTACCCGGCGATTAAGGGCTCTCCCTCCTTCCGTGTCATTGCACGCCACAGGGGCCAGGGGACCATAGGCCTGCTCTTGAAGCACTGGACCGGAAGCATCGTGATCCCGCTGTCGCAGCGCTTCGCGAACGGCGCCAACACGAAGCGATGCAAGCTGGACATTCTTTGCAAATCCGCCCACCGAGTCGGAGAAACCTGCCAAGATTACGACCTTGCCCTGCACGTCCGGCCGCTTAAGCATCGACCGCAAGCGGCGAATGTCCTCTAAGGCGCGGTTGTCGAGGTTGTTCGTTCCGCTCGAAAAACGGAACGTGAAAGAGACTCTTTGTGAGGTCTCAAGGTCCTTAACCAGCCGAAGCATGAGATTGGCGTCGGCTTCACGCTGTGCAGCATTTACTGCCGCAGCGATGCGCGCTGTTTGGTTTTGGAACGGGAGTACTGCCGGCTCCTGATCGACGAATCGCGCTTCCCGGATAATGGGTTGAAGCTGCGGCGACAGGGCAAACGCGAGAAGACTACGTGCCAGCGGATTCTTGGGCTCGCCGGCTGTATAGAAGTACATTCGGCGAGACAAAGGATACTCCTCAGTCTTAATGTTGAACACCGTTGGCTGAATGATGATGCCGCACGACGTCGTGATGTTTACGGGCTTTGCCCTGCGCACCATTGCTAAGACGCTAAGGACAATGCCCTGAGGGTCCTCGGCTACCCTGTCGGCCCACTCGGTCGAGTGTACCAATCGCTTTGCCGTCGGCGTGATCGTGCGGCCATAGGCATTCATGACGTCCGCCTCGAATTGAGACCAGGCCGGGGCCTCGGCAACCGGCGCATAGACGTTAATCTTGCCCGGGGGAAGCCCGAGTTCGCCCCAGTCCGTTATCTCTCCAGCAAAAATCTTGGAGAGCTGCTCCAGCGATAGAGCCTCTACCGAATTTTCTTTCGCGACCAATGCGACAAGCCCATCAAGAGCCCAAACATGCTCATTGCCTGGTGCCCGCATGTTGCCAATGCCGACCGCCGCCATCATCTGCTGTTCCTCCTGCACGATGCGGCGCCCCGTCCATACCAAATCCGCCTCTTTCTTCGCCAACGCCAGAAATCCTGGAGTTACGCCAAGCCGATAGGCATTGACTTGCGCGATCAAGCGGCCGTCGCTGGAAAGTATCTTGAATTCGAGGTTGCGCGGGTCCGAGCCAATCGACATCGTCGCGGTGGCTCCGATCGAGGCCGCGTAGGCGCGAACCAGTCGCGGCATGACCTCGGTTCCAACCGCGCTCCCACCGATCCAAGTTGTTGTCAGCGGCGCGCTGCCCAGCGGCAGAGGCGGAACGGGAGCCTTAGCGCCCGCGGGCGGGCAATTAGGGCTGACACATTCATAGCGACTGGCATCAAGCGTGAGATTGCCGATGCCCGGAACCGCCAAGATGTATGATTTCGCACTGTGTGACTTGAGGTCTCCCTTCACCTCGAACGTGCCGCCGCGCATCCGTAGAGTAACCTCTGCGGCCCAGGTGGGTGTCAGGCAGGAAAGAGCGCTGACAACAGCGGCAACACTCATGCGCGAGCAAATTCTCGTGAACATGCCGCATGTCCCTCTTTCACCGGCAGTACAGGAGTCTAATGGCCTCGTTTTTCCTCTGAATCGCGTCGCCTCAACACGCGCACACTCTGAGACAACGCTTCCAGCCTGAGACAACGCTTCCAGCTTTCGGTTTCAAGGACCGCTTGCTCTGCCTGCTCAGAAATCTCTGAGAGTATTAGCCGCCTAAAATTGCACTCAATTCAGGCAAAGAAGTGGTAGAAGGTAAAACTTCTCTCTTGGGTTGTGCAGGCGATGGGGCCGGCCATGTCTCAATCCCGTGATCCAAACCTCGACGAAGTAAAGCGGGTGCTACGCGGTCTTCAAGAAATCGGCCAGCTCGATCTCAGAAAGGAGCCGCAGCCAAAGCGCGTTCAACAATCAGCCCCGCGCTCTTCCCCTCCTAACCTGCCGGGGGGCCACTCTCCAATGCTTACCCCTTTGGCTGGCGGGCCAGACTTTCTAGACGCGGCGGGTGACCAACCCGTCGGTCGCGGCCTCAGACTCAGAACCGTTTCTTGGGCGACTTTGGTGGGGGCATCCGCCGCCGGTCTCGCACTTTTCCTAAGCGTTGCAAGCATCAAACGGGAATTCGCGGGCTCGCGTTTGCCGGCGCCGCCGGCGAGTGTCGTAATGGCGCTGGGCCCCGCCTCCCAAAGTCGGCCAGGCCTGTCAGATGAGAACCGCAGCAATGCTGCGTCCGACAAGCTCACGAGCGCTCCGAGGGTCGTTGTTCCGACGGAATGGTCTGCCCCTGCTGGGGCCGCGACCAAACTACCGTTGGGGGTCGAAGCTCACGATGAAGGCCGGAACTATCAAGCCCTTATAAGCGGCCTCGAGCCTACGGCCTTTGTCGTCAAGGGCACCGAGATCATCGCAGGGACGTGGATAATACCAGCAATCGAACTCGCGAACGCCATGGTCGTGCGTAACGCGAATGCACCTGGCAGAACAATTTTGACTGTGGAGCTGAGGACGGAGTACGGCGAAGTAGTAAGCCAAGCCAAGTTTGTTCTGTTGGCGCAGCCGCCTACGTTGGAAACCGGCGCAGCGACCAACAGATAGTACTACCCTATTTTGGGCCGGTGAGGCGAAAGATGGAAGCGATGTTGGCGGAGGATCATAGACGATGACTCGTTTTTTCTGAAAATCAACAAATCCATCCCGGCGCGTCCTGCCATTGATGGCGCTTGTCGGACCTCTACCGCAAACTGCAGACCACAGACGCAAATCCGTTGAACCAGCGGCACAATGGAGAAATTGAAGTGGTTTTTTGGCGTCCGAATTGGCGGAATACGCGCCGCTCTTGGGCATTGGCCAGTCGTGTGGGGGGTTGCCTAGGTTTGCTCATGCTTCTACTCCACGGCTCTGCATTGGCAGAGAGCGTAGAGTGGCCTTCCTTTGGGCCAGAGCGTGACTATCTCCACTTCAAAGGGTTCGCCAATGCTGTCCCGGATTTTGTCGGTCCCATCGACGGCAGCGCTGAGTTGACGGTCTTCACGGAAGGCAATCATTTTCCAGTGCTGCTGCCCTTGACCCTTGAAACATTTCCAGCCTGGTGCCGCAGAACCCGTACCTGCAACGTTCAGGCCGCCAAGATACTCATCGTTACTTTGCCACAGCCGATGATCATCGACATTCTGCTCAAAGGCGGTGTTCGCCTCGGAAATGCGGTGCTTCCCGTTGGCCGCAGCGAACGGATATTTCCGGCAATCGTCATGGGTGGACAAGATCCGCTGGCGCGCTTGGCGGCTGCGGGCATAGTACAGAAGAAGGCACGCGTTTTTGCGCGTCACCGAGGGCTTGCGCTGTTGGTTCGGCACGACCTGTCTGACATAACGGAACTCAGCAGCTTTCACAGTCACGTCCAGCGGCTCGTCATCGCCTCGGAGTCCGAGGCTGGCGCGCGCAATCAATACATTGCCACTCTCAAGGCGCTTGTTGGCGAGGATGTCACCAACGAGATCATGTCGCGGGAGGTGCGGTCATTCAGCGGCCGCATAGGCATCCAGCACCGTGACGTTCCCTTCGCGATCGTCAACGGCATAGCGGATGGAGGCATAATCTTCAGCCACCTCGCTGCGTTCTACGCGAGCCGATACCCGGAACAGCTTCGCTATGTGGCAGTGCCTGCGGCCGAGCGGTTTGGCCAGGAAATCGCGATCGCTCGCACTACCTCTATGCAGGGTCCGCCCGCAGAGGCATTCGCGCGATTCTTCCTCGAAACAGCGCGTACCGCCTACCCTGCAAACGGATTTGCGCCGACGACAAGCTTCGACTACGGCCGGGAACTTGACCTTAGCCCGCGGTAAACTTACGGCCGTTGCTGCATTGTGCCAACGGACGGCGTCCAGCCGTCCCCCACTTAGCGATCAGGTTTTTTACGGCCGACCACGCAAACTCGCGGCGATGAGGCTTGTACAAACGTGCGCTACCGGAGCAAAGCCGTTATGGCGCGCTCTCTCTTGGAACGACTATGTCTGACCGTGAAAGGCGGCCTGCAGTCAATCAGCTCGCGCATAATCTGGTCGGGAAGGTGGCGAGCACCAATTGGTGGCATGCCGCATATGCTGCAACACAATTCTGCTCTTGCCACGCAGGTGATAGTTCTTCCGACGCGGGCGTCACGCCGCCGGCACGTTCTAAGCAACGTAAACTTCCTCACTTCTGCCCCAGTCGCCCTTACTCTCCTTCGCGCATGTCGCACAACGGCCAACTACTCCGATGGCGGTTGCGGCGGCTGCATTTTGGGTATCCAGTAGAGTTCCATCCAGCTTGCGGGGTTGCACGCCCATCAATTGGTGAGTGTGCGGCGGGAAGTGTCGAGGGGGAGAGGCCGTGTTGAACCCGCTGCGGAATTTTCACGTTCGCGAGTCTGCGCCAACTGCACTCGCCAAGGCCGATGCAAAACAGTGGGCCCATCTTTTCCCGGCGCGGCCGATCGGAGCCGAGCTGGAGGCGCTTCGGCGCGAGCTGGTGGTGTGTGGGCGCGAGCTGCAAACAGCAACACCGTTTAGGGGCGGTTCCTTCGTCGACGATACGCTCCGATTGCTGACCCGACTCACATGCCGAATTGCTGTCATCGGGCAGGTGAAAGCCGGCAAGAGCTGCTTTATAAATGGCCTCGTGCGGAAGCCGGGTCTGCTGCCGACCGACGTCAATCCGTGGACCACAGCAGTTACGCACCTGCATTTTGGCCGCGCCGATGCCCCGCCCAATGTGGCTGCACAATTCACGTTCTTCGATCCGAACGAATGGGAACGCCTAGCGCATGGAGGCGGGCACATTCGTGAGCTGACCCAACGCCTCGTGCCGGGCTTCGAGGTGGAGCTGCTGCAAAAGCACGTGGATGCGATGCGCCGTCTCTCCGAAGAACGACTCGGCTCCACACTTGGTCAGTTGCTCGGCATAAAACACGCTTTTCCATCGCTTTCGACCGACGTACTGGAAAGATATGTTTGCTCCGGTCTGCCCGCCGCCGGAACAGACCAAAAAGGCATTTACTCCGATATCGTCAAGGCGGCAGACCTTTATTTCTCCGACAACGATTTCGGCTTTCCGACCACGATCATCGATACGCCGGGAACGAACGATCCATTTCTGGTCCGGGACGAGATCACCAGGTGCGCCCTCGAGAACGCCGACATCTACGTCGTGATCCTTACCGCTCGCCAAGCCCTGTCCTCCGCCGACGTGGCCCTACTGCGCATCCTACGCGGTCTGCACAAGGAGCGTATTGCTGTCTTCATCAACCGCATCGACGAACTCGGCGATGTAACGCGCGACATCGCCCCCATTGTGGAGCACGTGAGGGCCGGGCTTCGCCGCGAATTCCCGGCGTCCGAGATCCCCATCCAAGTAGGCAGCGCATTGTGGGCCGAGACTGCCATGAGCGGCGCCGAGGTGGACATCGAGCGGTTGCTGACACCGAATGTGACCGCATACGCCGAACATCTGGCCCAGACCGGAAGCGCACCCTCGCTCCCGGGTCCGGTGCGAGACCCTAAACAGGCGCGCGCAGAGACCCTTTTCTTCTGTTCAGGCTTGTCGGCGCTGAGTGATGTTCTCGTCCGCCTCACCGTGGACAGCCACGCAGGCCGCGTACTGACCCAGATTTCTCGATCGTTTTCCGAGCTGGGAAGGGTCTGTCAGAACGCGGCGCGCCATGAGGTCAAGATCTTTGAAGAGGAAGAGAAGTCAGGGGTTGCCCATCGACGGCGGGGTGAAGAGGAGTTGCGCGCCATCGATGCCGAGGTCGAGAAGAACAAGGGCCTCATGATAGCGTTGCAGAACCTTCTGAAAGATCTGCAGGCCCGCACCGATGATTTGATCGCGGACCATCGGACCAGAGTAGTTGAGTTGCTGCGCGACGTGGTGCAAGGCTTCTCCGAAGTCGAATGCGAAAACCTCCGTCAAGCGATCGCCGACGGGCACCGCGGGCGCGTCTGGAGGTGCGAGACGGCATCCCTACGGCAACGGCTCGAAGAATGCTTCGTTAATTCCTACCGGGAAGCGGTGCAGGAGATTGGCAAGCTCGAGTCGCACCTGTTCCCGAAGCTGAAGCAGCTGTTGAACCGATATCACCCGCAGTGGCGGGGCCCGGACGGGGCCGGCGGCGAGAGTGTGGGGGACGAGCTGCCTCTGCTCAGTGCCTTGAGCCGGTTGGTCGCTTTGGACCTCGACGAGCCGTGGTGGAAGCACTGGTGGACGCGCGACCATACCGGCGAAGGGCAGATCGTGGAGCTCGACCGCTTGATCATAAACGAGTTCTATCCGATTACGGACGCGCTTGCGCAAGCGGCGGGGGAGCATCTCAAAGCCCGGCAGTCTGCGACACTCGAAGAGGCCAACTTGGTTTACGTGGGTCTGGCGGAGATCCTCCAGGAACAGAGCCGGGCGCGGCTCGAGCGCACGCGAGACTTGATCTCAGGCGGAAACACCCTGAAGCAGACCGAATCGCAGCGCAACCAGGACACCCGGGCCGCCGGGCTTAAGAAGCAGATTGCGAGCATGGATATGTTGGTGAGCCGGCTTGAGAAGATCGAGCGGGTTTGCGCCGAAAAAATGGGTTAAGGCACGTTCTCACAAACAACCGATCCGAACGGACCGGCCGCGCGCCGCATCCGCTTCGGGACCCATCTTTTCGACCAGAAAGTCTACCTTTTGGTGCGCAAAGAGATCGCCACGATCGAGGGGTCTACGTGGCCGCAAACTCGCCATTTTGTCCCGCAGCGGCGGTAGCCACATCACCGCAACGACGCTGTTCGGGCTCCTGATGATCGATGTGGCTCTGAGCCGCTGGCGACCCTGATGCGATATTGGACAGTACCACCCTCAGAGGTTTTGACGCGCCGCTACGCCAGCGAATTTCATGCGGGGTTTTTTCTCAGCGCTGCCAGAACTACGCTCTCGAAATTCAGGCTTCGTCGGACCTAGCTTGGCGCGGCCGATTCGGCCCGCGCGGATCGATTCTCGAGCCGCGCAAGTGTGATACCCGCGATCCGGGTGGTCAGCTTGCGCGCGGCCGCGGCCCGCTGCTCACGCACATCGGAGAGCAGCAGGTGGAGCGCCAATTCCAGAGCGTCGGCACCAGTCAACTCCGAGGCTGCCTCGAGCCTCCCTTCCGCCTCTAGCCTCGCCACGGCAAGCGCTTGCGCGCTCGACATTAGTATAATGTCTCGGAACCATGAGCCCGCCTCGCTGCGAAGGCGGCCCAGCAGCTTCTCCGCGTCACGCGGGCCGCGCAGGAGATCGCTATGGGTCGACACCAGCAGGCCGCGGGCTCGCAAGCGCGCCGGCAATAGGCACCATGCCGTCCTCTCGCTTTCCTTCCAGGCCTGCGTGCTCACGGTGCACCACAGGATTGCATCAATATTGTGCACTGAGAGATCGACCACGGGGGCCCGAGTTCTTGGGTCGGCGAGGCCCGGGAGATCGAGGATCTGCATCGTCTGCAGCCGTCGCGACGGCAACCCGACCTCAAGCTTAAATATCGACGGCGACCGGACCTCGCGGTCGGCGCGCAACCACTCTCGCTTCCCCCTCTCGTCCACCGCCCAGATCTCTGGCTTGTGGGCATAGTAGAGGAGCGTCGGAATGCGGGTGTTCGAGATCACCGCCGTCGGGAGGCTTTCGACGCCTGCGAGTAAGTTGGCGAGCGAGGATTTGCCCGAGTTGAATTCCCCTATGATGGCGATACGCAGCGGGCGATCCAAGCGCCGCTCGATGCGCAGCAATGCCCGCGTGGCGGGCATCAGCAACGGTCCTGCCGAAGTCGCGCTCTCGAGCTGACTGCGCGCCAACTTCAACTGGTCCACGATCTTGGCCGTCGGCTCGTGCAGGGCCTCCAGACCCGCTCGACATGCCGGCGTACCAGCTAGGCTGGTCGGCAACCTCTTCCCAACAAATGCCACTGCACCCACCCTCAAACTCGCGCCGCCACGCTGCTTGGCACCCGATTTTTGAGCCGTAGCGCGCCAAGCCGACGAAACCTACGGCAGGCCACAACGGTGTCAACATCGTCCATCGCCCTCGCCTCCCGTTTCATTCCTCCCCGGCCTCAAGCTCTACGTCAGGCGCCGTGATCGAGATATAACATCCACGGGAAGCGTCTAACGCGCGGGACGGATGTTGTACCGGATGGCCGGCGCAGTGCTCGGCGTTGGTGGGAAGGGCGACGGCAGCGGCAAGGCGCATGGGCGCCCGGTCGGTGTTACCGTGGACGGAGCGGCGCACTGCTGGTTGCGGACGATACAGGCGATACGGTGTGGCGCGTCACCGGCGACCAGCGCCAGTCGCAGTCCCGTTGAGACCTTGCGGCGTCATCACCAACGATCCGCTGTCAGCAACAGCGCTCCCGTTGAAGGGACTCCGACTGCGATCGGGACTGAGACTGTGAAAGTCCGTTTCGGGTCAGAAGCGGACATTGCTGCCGCGTTGGCCAATGTCCGTTTTACCCCTGGAAACAGACGTCGCCGGATAGCACCCGCATGTCCGCTTAGTGCCAAGAGCTGACTGCGGTAGCCAGATAGGGAGGCTGTAACTGCCTCGACGGAGCATTCGTTCATTGCGGGAGATACCTGGGCAACCAAGTCCCTCGGAACCATTGGCGATGCGTCGTGGTGCCTCGAATTGCCGCTTGCCAATGCGGCTTCGCCAATAAAGTTAAGTATTGGTTCGAGAGCCTCGTCGTCACTTAGTTGCCAATCAACATCCATTTAACAAACCATTCATCTGCGGGTGAGCCTTTATTATGCATTCTACGCTTATCTGGTCCGCAGAATTGGGAAACGCTTGCAATGCCAGCTTCCGGACCTCTGCGCAGTAATAGCGGCGTTGCCTTGAGGGCACGTTTGGCGAGGGCATCTGCAACCAGTCCAACCGCCAACCGAGTGAAGAAAGAAGAACGGGGCGTAATCTTTGCGTCATCCGTTGGCACGGTCTTCGAATGGTATGACTTCTATCTTTACGCCACGCTGGCTCCTTTCTTTGCAGCGCTTTTCTTCCCACCGGGAAATGATACCGCCGCGCTGCTCTCCGCATTCGCAACCTACGCCGCCGGCTTTCTCATTCGGCCCTTTGGGGCCATCATATTCGGTCGTGTGGGGGACCTGGTTGGACGGAAATATACTTTCCTTGTGACGATTTTCGTGATGGGCCTTGCAACCTTTGCGGTGGGCCTGCTGCCAACCTTCGGCTCCCAGACCCTGCCCATTATTGGTGAAGTCGCCGGTATCGGATGGATGGCCCCCGTTCTTCTTGTGACGCTGCGCCTCATGCAAGGCTTGGCGCTGGGAGGAGAATACGGTGGCGCTGCCACCTATGTTGCGGAGCACTCGCAACCCGGCACGCGCGGTTACGCGACAAGTTGGATTCAGACCACGGCCACACTCGGCTTTCTCCTCGCACTCGTGGTGATCGGCAGTTGTCGTTTCTTTTTCTTCGACGCGAAAGCATTTGCCGAATGGGGCTGGCGCGTCCCCTTCCTCATCTCCCTGCTGCCTTTGGTATTTTCAATCTATATCCGGTTGAAGCTCCACGAGTCGCCGATTTGGGCGAAAATGAATGAAGAGGGCAAGGGCTCGAAGCGCCCGCTCACCGACTCTTTCGTGAGAGGCCCGAACAAGAAGTATGTGCTGCTGGCACTTCTTGGCGCGACTGCGGGCCAGGGCGTGGTGTGGTACACGGGACAGTTCTACGCGCTGTTCTTTTTGACAATTACCCTCAAAGTCGACCTCTTGCTCGCATATGTGATGGTCGGTCTATCCCTGCTGATTGGCACACCGTTTTTTGTTCTGTTCGGATGGCTGAGTGACCGGGCGGGCCGGCTCAAGATCATTTTGGCCGGCTGTCTCATCGCAGCGGTGACTTACATTCCGCTCTTTCAGCTTCTGGCACAGTCGGTGAATCCCGATCTGGTGGCGTTTCAGGAACGCAATAAGATCGTCCTGACAACCGATACCTCCCAATGCAACTTCCACATCTTCGTGGGACCGTGGTCAAGGTTCACCAGCTGTGACCGAGGAAAAGACTTTCTCACCAAAGCAGGCCTGTCGTTCGAGACGGTGCATAGGGACGGCGCTAGCAACGAGCTGCAAGTTGGGCCGAGCAAGATTGACGGCTTCGACGCCAAGCGCTGGACCGCTGCATTGGCTGCATTGAACTATCCGGCCCAGGCCGATCCGAGCAAAATCAATTGGTTCGTCACGATGACAATCCTGACGATCTTCCTCATCTATGTCACCATGGTTTACGGCCCCATAGCCGCGTTCCTCGTCGAATTGTTCCCGACGCGGATCAGATACACTTCTATGTCGTTGCCCTACCACATCGGCAACGGCTGGTTCGGTGGGATGCTGCCGCTATTGGCGACCGCCATCGTTGCCTGGACCGGCAACATCTACGCCGGGCTCTACTACCCCATCGGCATTGCGCTCATGACCGTCATTCTTGGGAGTCTCTTCTTGCGGGACACCAAGGACACCGACATCGCCACAAGTTCGGGTGTTGAGACACAGGAACTGTCAGCTGGGCGTTCCGGAAAAGTGGTCTGGTCGCGCCGATGGGATGACCTGGCGAAATCCAGTACCGTTGTACGTGCCTGCCGTCGCCTCATCCGCGATTTCAGCCGAAAGGTGAGGTCGCTAAGTCAGCGCTGGTCGCCCTCGCAAAGCTCCGTCCCCTCTCAAACCGCAGAGCCGAAATCAGCGATGGCGTATACGTCGGTTTGCACGCTGATCCGAACGAACGCAATCGTCTTTGCTCTGGCAATCGCCTTCGCAGTCCCTATGGTCATCGGCGCCGTCAGCTACACGAAGCTTCTGCAAACCAACGAGGCAAAAGCCCTTCTTCATGCTCGATATCTCTCAGTCCTTGCTCAGAGCAAGGGCCAAGACTTTACCAGGGCGCTCGAGGACATCGTCATATCCGCTGTTGCCGAGGCCAATGACGTTACACGTCTCCGCATCAAAAAACCAAATGGAGACCTTGTTTATGAGCAGGGTCCGGCTGTCAGCGACTTCTCCGTCACGGCGACCTCGCCCATCCTCATCAAGGGTAACTTGGTCGGCAATGTCGAAGCCAGCACGGGTGGAGCAAGCCTTCTGTATACGATGCTCATTCTTATCGGCCTCAACAGCATCATCGCAGCGGTCGCATATTTGGGCGTAACCAAAACGCCTATCCAGGCCCTCCATGAAGTCGCTGGGAAACTGGCTGAACATGAGCACAGGCTTGCGGAGAAGAATGTGCAACTGGACGCTGCGCTCTCCAATATGGTCCAAGGTCTTTGCCTGCTTGACGCCGATCAGAAGGTGGTTGTGGCCAATGATCGATACGCGGAGATCTATGGGCTGGCAGCTGATGAAATTAAACCCGGCACACCGTTGCGAGCGATCCTGCAGGCCCGCGCCATCAAAGGCGTCGACAGGAGTGACGACGCCGACAGGATGGTGGAGCTGGGTATATCGAAGCGCCGCAAAACCGACTCGGTCACCAGGCGCTTGGCCGATGGACGGTTCATCTCGATCCTGGCTCAACTGCTGCCCAACGGCGGTCTGATCAGCACCCACGAGGACGTGACCGATCGCAAGAAGGCTGAAGAGCACATCGAGCATATGGCAATGCACGACGCGCTGACCGGCTTACCCAATCGTCGATCCTTGGAAGGTAAACTAGTCGAGTGCGCCGATCGCAGCAACGCCAACAACGGCTTTGCAATTTTGTGCCTTGATCTGGACAAGTTCAAGCCCGTAAACGATACGCACGGCCATGCTGTTGGCGACAAACTTCTACTCGCTGTGGCGAGGCGCCTCCTGGCGTGCGTCCGTGACACCGATGTGGTTGTGCGGCTCGGCGGCGACGAGTTCGCGATCCTGCAGATGGGCATCGCCGATGTCGGGGTGGCCGCTGCGCTCTCCGAGCGGGTGATAGCGACCCTGGCAGAGCCGTTTGACATCGACGGGCATCGCATCCTGATCGGCGTTAGCGTCGGCGTCGCCATGGCACCCGACCACGGCGACAACGGCATGGCGCTATTGAGAAACGCTGACCTCGCGCTTTACTGTTCGAAGAACGACGGACGCGGCCGCTACAAGTTCTTCGAGACCGAGATGCACGAACGCATGCACTCCCGCCACATGATGGAGCTCGAACTGCGCAGCGCGCTTAGCGCCAATCAATTCGAGGTTCACTATCAGCCCCTCATCGACCTGCGCACCGGAACCATCAGCGTATTCGAGGCCTTGCTTCGCTGGAATCACCCCGTCCGGGGCAGAGTTTCGCCGGCGGAGTTCATTCCGATAGCCGAAGAAATAGGCCTCATTTGCGAGATCGGCACTTGGGTTCTCAAGCAGGCTTGTGCACAGGCCGCTACGTGGCCGGACAATGTGCGGGTAGCGGTCAACGTCTCCTCCCACCAGTTCAAGACCGGGACGCTTGCTCTCGATGTCGCTTCCGCCCTCGGCACCGCGAACTTGCCGGCCGAGCGCCTCGAACTCGAAATCACCGAAACGGCACTCCTGCATAATACGGAGCAAACTATCGACACCCTGAAGAGAATGCGCGCTTTCGGAGTAAGAATTGCACTCGACGACTTCGGGGTAGGGTACTCCAGCCTGAGCTATTTGCGCGCCTACCCGTTCGACAAGATCAAGATCGACAAATGCTTCGTCCAGGACGCGGGCGACGGATCCCATTCGGCCCATATTTTGCGAGCGGTGGTCGGACTGGCCGCAAGCCTAGGGATGGACACCACTGCAGAAGGCGTCGAGACTGCCGAGCAATTGGCTCGGGTTCAGTCGGAAGGGTGCACCGAGGTTCAAGGGTTCTACTTCAGCGCGCCACGGGCGGCTTATGAGATTCCCGCGATGCTGGCGCGAGTTCCGGCTAAGCTTGTAGCCTAAAGCATGCTTTTTTTGGTTGATGCAGGTTGAGAACGAGTGCGCCGGCATCTTGGATGCAAGGTGCACCACACTGCGGAGCGCTCGCAGCATCATGGACAACGTCGCAGTGGGGCAAAAGCGAAATCCCGCATTGTGCTCAGGTCCGCTTAACCTCTGAAAGCAGACATCGCGATCATAGAGCCGCATGTCTGCTTTGTGCCAGAAACAGACATTTGCACAACGTCTTCGCGCGCTACTGCGCCAGCTTGGTCCTCGCCAACCCTACGTCTGCGCCAACTCTCGTCCACTTTGCCACGTCGGCCGCAACGCGTTCCTTGAAAGCTGCCGGGGATGTGGGAGTAGGTACGTTGCCAAGCGTGCGAAGGCGCTCAACGATCGCAGGCTCCGCTAGAAATCCATGCACATCCTTGTTTAACCGCGCAACAATTGGATCTGGAAGGTTTCTTGGACCCGCAAGGCCAAGCCACGAACTCGTTTCGTATCCACGAACGGTCTCGCCTATCGCGGGTACGTCAGGCAGCGCGAAAAACCGCTGCGAGCCGGTCACGGCAATGGCGCGCAGAGCGCCGCTGCGAATGAGTTCGAGCAGGAGCGTGGGGGTTTCGTAAAGGAAATGGATGTGCTTGCCGAGCAGTTCAGTGGATCCAACAGCGCCTCCACGAAAAGGAAGGTGCTGCATGCGGACCCCGGCCATTTGCGCGAACAACGCTCCGGAAAGATGCTGTCCTGTGCCATTACCAGCCGATCCGTAGATGATCGGTTCGGGCGCCGCTTTTGCGGCTGCAACCAGCTCGGCAACGTTAGTTACGGGGTGTTCCGGGTAGGTGACCAAGATGAAGGGGAACTCGGTCAGCATACTCACATAGGTGAAGTCATTCACAGTGTCGTAGGGCAACCCGTCAAACATCGCGGGCGCGATAGCATGGCCGCCGGGTAGAACCGCGAGTGTGTGACCGTCAGGAGGGGCTTTTGCTGTATAAGCCGCTGCAATCCGGCCACCGGCGCCTGGGCGTGCTTCAACAACGACAGCTTTTCCCAAGCGCTGGGCCAGCTGTTCGCTGACAATTCGGGAGATGACGTCGGCGTTGCCGCCAACGCCAAAGCCATGTGTGAGTTGGATTGTGCGTTCAGGCCAACCCGAGATCTGAGCGCGCGAAGCAGGGACAACGGCGGCACACGCAGTACCGGTAAGAAACGTACGCCGTGAAAGAGATAGTCTCACCTATTTCCTCCGTGATGCTCACGCGATTGTCTCGCGCTTCTGTAGGCACAAGCTAGTGCAGCTTCTTCACTGAGCTTTGTCCAAAACATCCTTGGCATGATGAAGCAGGTTGGTGGTCGTGTCGCGGATGTGTTTCTCGATCAAGTCCTGCGCCCTCTCCACCTTGCGCGAGAACGCCGCCTGCATGATCAGTTGGTGTTCCTCGATCTTATTGCGCTTCACCTTGCGGTAAATCGCGGAAAGGCTGCGGTATCGCTCAGCGCGGGCATATAGATTGGCGCGAATACCGAAGAGAATGGGAGTGGCGCACGGTGCGATCAGTGCTTCATGGAAGGCTGCGTGCGCCGCCTTGTATTCGGGCAAGAGCGAGAGTTTGGGACTTTCGTGGCGTTGTTGCAGAAGGGACATGCGATGAAGTGCAGCCGCAGTGGCGACTTGCCAATCGTCGCCACCGTTACGCATTGCAAGCTTCAACAGCTCGCGCTCGATCAGAACGCGCGCTTCCGTCAAGTCGACAAGGTCTGCCCGTGTGACGGGAGCAACTCTAAATCCTGGTTGAGTATCGACAGAGACCAAGCCCTCAGCTACCAAAGCCGTCAGCGCTTCACGTAGCGTGGTGAAGCTCGCTCCATACGAGTCCCTAAGCAATTCGAACTTCAGCGGTGCGCCAGGGCGGAGCTCGCAGGCAAGAATGTCGGCCCGCATCCTCGCGAATACGTCCTTTGCCAAAGTTCGAGTCTGATGGGGCGAAACGCTTCCGACGTTCGTCATGGCAAACACCTGGGATGCCGATCTAAAGCGACACCGACTGGCACACTTAGCACTACCAGCAGTGGATGCCTACCATTTTCGAAAGTGATGGTAGATGTCGAAAAAACTGTGGTACTTCTGTTTGACAATCTCTACAAATTTGAGGGTTCAGCAGTCTTGCCAAGGAAACGCGCATGACGTTCGTGGTGCATGCTATCGGACACATCGAACTCAACGTGACAGATCCGGAACGGGTCGAGCGCGATGCAACAGACATTCTGGGCCTGCACGTAACTCGTAAGGCACCCAACCACACTTGGCTCAGCTCCAACGGACGTGCGGTGGAAGTCGTGCTTCGGCGTGCCAGTGAGAACTCGACGCACCTCATTGGCCTGGAAGCGCTCAGCGCTGATGCGGTTCGGGATGCGGCGCAGCGCATTGAAAGCGCCGGTTGCAAGATCGAGTCGCGAGTACCGAGCCTCGAATGCACGAGCGACGCGGTTACATTCACGACCCCGGAGGGTTTGCGGTTCGAAATCCATACGCCGGTGAAGGATGATATCAACGCGCGACGTCATCCCACACTAGGCGTGGGGCCGCTCCGCATGGATCACATCAACATAATCACTCCCGACCCTGTAGCAACGCGCGAGCAGCTGCAACGTATCGGGGGCCTTAAGCTGTCCGAGAGGCTCGTGAACGACAGCCTTAGCTGGATGTACGCAGGAAATCGCCAGCATCACATCCTCGGTCTAGTGAAGGGTCAGGTCGGCTTGCACCACTACTCTTTTGAAATGCCTGATGCCGCCAGCTACTTCAAGCTAGGGGACTTGCTCGACCGGGCCGACAAACAGTTGATGTGGGGGCCTGGACGGCACCGGCCAGGTGACAACATTTATTGCTACTATACCGATGCTAGTGGCGCGATGATCGAATGCTCAAGCGGGATGTCGTTGATTGCTGACGACAAGACCTTCACGCCCAACATCATCACCAACCTAGAGCGTCCGGGAAACGTGCGCGTCATGAACGTGTGGGGCACGCCCGCTCCGCCGGAGTGGCGCAACTTCAATTACCCGTTTGCGGCGATCCGCTAGATTCCAAACCTTGGACGGACAGCATGGAAGAGAAACTGACGTTCTTGTCGGACGGCCTGAAGCTGTCCGCGGTGCTGCACGTGCCCGAGGGCCGCAAGCCCGGCCAGCGCCTGCCGGCGTTTATCGTCCTGCACGGCTTCGTCGGCTCAAAGGACGAGTTGCACGCCGAGATCCAGGCGCGCATGTTGCAGCAGTTCGGCTACGCGGCACTGCGCTTCGACTTCCGCTGCTGCGGTGAGAGCGAGGGCGAACGCGGGCAGGTGCGTTGTTTCGACCAGGTTGCAGACGCTAAGAACGCCCTCACTTTCCTCGCGCAGCGCGAGGAGGTCGACCCCAATCGGATTGGCGTGATTGGCCATAGCTTTGGGGCGGCGGTGGCCGTCTACTCTGCAGGCGTGGACAGCCGCTTCGCCTGTGTCGTCTCCTCGTGCGGGTGGGGTGACGGCGAGCGCAAGTTCCGCGGCCAGCATCCGACACCCGAGGCATGGGCCCGCTTCACGGGCCTCCTGGACCAGGGGCGCAAGCAGAAGCGCGAGACAGGCAAGAGCATGTGGATCTCGCGCTTTGATGCGGTCCCCATACCCGAGCACCTGCGCAAGAATTTGTCGCCAAAGGCGATCATGGAAATCCCCGTCGAGACTGCAATCAGCATGTACGAGTTCCGTGCCGATGACGTGGTGGGCAACATCGCGCCGAGGCCAATCCTATTCTTTCACACCGCTGACGACGGCATTACCCCTACCGAGCAGTCGATCCGCATGTTCGAGAAGTCGGGACAGCCGGCCGAGCTGATGCTGATTACCGGCACGTCGCACTTCCCCTTATCGCCCGCCGACGCCCCGCGCACCCGGCCGGCGATCAAGGGTTGGCTCGACAAATTCTTCCCGACGCCTCTCTCCTCGCCGGAGGGATCGTAGCGGTGGCTGCCGGCGACGTGACTTTTGCGGCCGACGTGCTGCTCGACTACGCGCAGCGTTTGCTGATGGCGGGCGGCTTTCGACCAGAGTGCGCGCGCAAGACGGCGGAGCTGTTGGTGTGGGCCAACCTGCGCGGCGTTGATTCCCACGGCGTTCTGCGGATTCCCCGCTACATAGAGATGGTCGGGCTCGGGATGATCAACGCCCGGGCCGCGCCGCGCGTCGTGAGCGAGCACGGCGCGGTGGCACTCGTCGATGCAGATCTTGCGCCGGGCGCAATCGGCATGGACGTGGTGACGCAAAAGGCTGCCGAAATCGCCCGACGCGTGGGCGCCGGTATTTGCGCAGGCCGCAATACCACCCACGCCGGTGCCGTCGGCTATTTCGCGCAGAACCTTGCTGCGAAAGGCCTAGTCGGCATTGTCATGACGGCTTCTAAACCGCTCATGGCTTACCCCGGCGCCAAGGGCGAGGCAGTGTCGACTAACCCGCTGGCGATTGCGGCGCCTTCGGCAGATCCTAATGAGCCCATCGTGCTCGACATGTCCACCGCTGCTGTGGCGCTGGGCAAGGTCTTGGCGGCCAAGGGGGCAGGAGAGGCAATCCCGGAAGGATGGGGGGTCGATGCGGAAGGCCGCTCGACCACCGATCCCGCCGCAGTGAGGGCACTCCTGCCCATGGCCGGTCCCAAGGGCGCCGGGCTCTCATTGATGATTGAGGTGATGTGCAGCCTCCTGGCAGGCAACCCGCTGATCGCGCCGTCACTCGGTGGTGCTAAGCCGCCAGGCTTCAACGGACTCGTCATCGCTATTAATCCCGCTGCGTTCGGGGATCCGAAGGCGTTCATTGCAACCGTGAGTTCGCTGGCCGCCGCCATCCACGCGCTTCCCCCCGCGGCCGGGGTAGACGCCGTGCTTATTCCCGGCGAGCGCGGTCGCCGCTGGGAGGCGCAGCGCCGCGCAGCAGGCATCGCGCTCCCATGTGGGATTGCCTCGGAACTTGCGGGTCTGGCTGGCCGCCTTGGCGTCAACGTACCAGCCGCGTCGGCGCCTAAGGGATAGGAAATGCAAGCCCCTTATTGGCAGCCGCGCTCGGGAAGACAGAGATGCCCAACGTGGCAGATGTCATGGTTGTGGGCTTCGGGCCAGTGGGCGCGATGCTTGCGGCGTTGCTGGGTCGGGCCGGAATTCAGCGATCGTCAGGCTTAGTGAGGCCGATCCATTGCTGGCTATCGCGTTTGACCTGGAGACGCTCACCTGGGGCGAACCGTTTCCGCGTCCTCAACCTTGTCCGTCGTCAGGTTTTTCCGGACATGTGAGCGTGTGAACTAAGAGATAGCTCGGCTCATTGGTTGGGTTCAGGCTACGGCTTTGAAGTGCTGGCGTCGACGTTGATCGATGGTGCGGCGCTTGCTCGCTGGTATCAAGCGACGCTAGGAACTGCTCACGGATTTCAGGCTTCAGGGAGGCGAGAGAGTTTTTGAGCGAGAGTGTTGGCAGCATGGCTCAACATGACCTCCAGTGACCCCGTATGTTCGACCTGCAAGCGCTGGTAGCGGTCCGGCCGCCGCGCCTTGAGAAGTGCCAGCAAGAGGCGTTCTGACCCTTGCTCTGCGCCCGATAGGGCGAGATCTTCGAGGCGGTCGGTACCCTCGTCGAACGCTTCGTCCCAGCGAGCAGCAAAGTGTGGGTCGCGGTCACGCCAGTCATAGGCAGTCCTGCGTCCCACGCCGGCAGAACGTGCGGCAGCCGCGATGCTCTTGCGCCATCCGAGCCCGCGTCGAACGCACCAACAACTGGCGGCCCTCAACGGTTCCGAAATCGACTACATTCGGAACACTCAAAACGACACGTTGCAAGCCCAGCATTTGCGGAGCTTCGGATACCGCGATCCAGAGAGGTTTTCGGAACAGGGTGTTTCGGCAACAATCGGCGCGTCAGTCAACCCCTGACCGTTTCCGACGCCCCCACCCAGGTTGCGGTTGCGCAAACTCGTGCCGGTGGCACAGTGCAACATCGGTTAGGCAAGGCTCTCCATGGACTGGGAAAACATAGTCAGTGAGTACGCCGATCTTCTCCGGCGCACCACGCATGGACCCATGATTAGAGACGTGGCCGATCTGCCGTATCCTCGGGAGATCGTGCGGGCGGCCATTTTGAAGTGTCTGTCGGCTGAGAAGCACGCCTCCGCCCATGAAGCACTGAAGACCTGTTACATTGGACTGGCCGCTTACCAGCAGTTGACGCCCGAAGAACGAGAAGCTGTGCGTGTTGTGTCCGAGAGGCCGTTTGCTACCCTGTTCCCAGGTCCGGCCGCGCAAGAGTTGAACAAGGTGATGCCTGCTTATGAGGCGGTCGTGCTGCGCTTTTCTAGGGACAAGGACATGTTGGCTGCCGATCTGCGAGAGAATCTCGTTGATGGCCGATGGTGGTGGGGCATCCCTGCGGAGCCTCCGGCGAAGACACCAGCAGCAGATTTTTCCGCACAAGTTCGAGTCAGCGATAGTCAGCGGAATACGACAAAGCATCACTCCAGCCCCGGCACCCATGCGCACGCCCGCGCAGGAATTGGCGGGGCGCTAATGCGCCTTCGTCATGCAGGCGGCCTAGTTCAACAATGGAACGACCGCGCTCCGCTGCATTCACCTGCACTTCTTCTGCGCCTTCGACTGCGCGATTGTAATTTGTTTCGGAAATGTTGGCCGAGTAAGTCATTGAAAAGATGATCGGTGTTGCGACGCCGGACAGCCAGCCGAAAATTAGAAACAGCAGTTCCTTCATGAGCAATACCTAGCGCCACACTTTTGCGTCTTCCCAGCGGCAGTTTTTCGTCGCCTGCCTATCGGCGCATACCGCGACCTTGCCCCGTGGTACAGGGGCATCAGGGCGCGGATCGCAAGTATCCATTCGGCCAGTCCACGCGCACCTTTTGCCTGCACACACTTGTCGCAGCCCTTGCTCATAACGTTTGACAGGGTGGCAGTCGGCAGCGCTCATCCATTTACATATCGGTGAGTTCTTTGGCCCGGCACATACCCATTGCTTCCCTGGGATTGGTTCAGGCGCCGATACAGTTGCGAGGCGCGGCGTCGGTGCGTTTGCTAGGCCGATCAGTGTTACTCCTGCCGCACAGCATATCCCAATGAGTATTGCGCGAATGATCATGGCGGCGCCCTCCAACTCGGACGCCCAGGATATTGCTATTCGCATGAAGCAGGGTTTGGCGCGCTTGCAAGTCTATCGCAGCTTTATCGAGAAGATGAACTAGCAGCCCTACGCAACCGTCGGTGGCTTTCGGCGTTCATGGCCAAAATGAGTGGCTCATGAGCACAGTTGAGTTGCGCATAAAGGCAAATTGAACATGGCTATAGGCAGCACTGCGCTCGCACACTTCTTGATAGTGGTCGTCATTGGCGTAGCGGTGGGTCTCTTCTTCAACCGCTACGCCCGCACTTGGCTGTCTCGTTTGGGCAGCACAACGCACAGTGACGTCACTAGCGCGCTGGTGGGCATTGCAGGAGCCTTCATCGGCTTCCATCTCGCCGTCATTCTTGGGCTGCTGCCAACACCGCTCATGCTTTACCTGGCTGCAGTCATCGGCGCATTCATCGTTTTGTGGTTGTGGCGGGGGCGCTGACGCGGGATTACGCGAGGGTCGATGCTTCTGACCTTTTCACTCGGCTTCGCATTCTGCTTTGCGCGCCTCCAACCAAAGCAACACTTCAAATAATGACCATCCCACGCGAGATCGGCCAAGCGTAGTACTTCGTCGGCGTGATGAACATCTATTCACGCGAGCTCACTCTGGGTGCGTGCAGGTAACGGCACAGGAAGGGTGCGAACGCAGTCCATCCACACGAGCGCCTGACAATACAGCGAACATGACAGCAATCCTTGCTCCTATGCGGAACGCCCAACCCCGCGATGCGTTTGCCAAGGGAGCGTATCAGCGAAGCGGGCTCACAGCCGCGCTTCCCGCAAATGGAGACACCTTATGAAACGAATAACACTAAGCGTGGCCGCTACTGTGGCTGGGCTTGTCATCGGCCCCAGCCTGGCGTCCGCGCTAACCGCGATGACGACGGAACCGACCAATCTGCGGGCAGGTCCCGCGTTGGACTTTCCTGTAGTGGACAGCATCCCTGATGATGCCCGAGTTACAGTGCACGGCTGTGTGCGAGCTTATCGCTGGTGCGATATTAGCTGGCGCGATGCGCGCGGGTGGGTCTCCGGTGATGAGCTGGCCTACTTCTATCAGCAGCGGTATGTGCCGGTTGTAGAGTATGGCCCCCGCATTGGCTTGCCGATTGTCGTCTTCTCATTCGACACGTACTGGGACCGCTATTACCGGGGTCGGCCATTTTACGGGGAGCGCACCCGTTGGCGCACCGTATGGCGTGATCGTGACGGCGACGGAAGGAAGAATGCCGACCGTCCGAGAGATCGACGCGAAGGCAAAGCAGACCGCCAGACTGATCGTCGGCAAGGTGACGGAGATCGCCGCGGGGAAGGCAAGGTCCAGACTGATCGTCGGCAAGGCGAGGCAGACCGCCGCCAATCAGATGGGCGTCGCGAAGCCAACCGTCGCCAAGGCGACGAGAAGGGCATGAATCGTCCTGCGAACCGCGAACAACGCTCTGACGGTCGCGCTGATCGCGGTGATACCCGCGAACGCAGTGGTGGTCGCGCCCTAAGCCCAGGCGACAATCGCGGAACTGACAGAGGCGCAGGTGGACGCTCTGAAGGTGGGCGTGAGCGTTCAAGCGGCCCTCAGCAGGGTGGCGGACGTGATGGCGGTGGCGGACAAGGGGATCGCCGATCCAACTAAAGCAAAGGAGAGGGCTTCGCTGATGGCGAAGCCCTCTCGCTCCTCACTATCATCGCTTCGCGACCGTTAATTGTGTTGTTCGGGCGTTGCGGAACATCGGTGTCTGAAGCGCGTTGCTTAGGTACTTCCTTACAAATGGAGCCTACCTATGAAACGCACATCTCTTGCGCTTGCCGCACTGCTGCTTGCCGCCCCTGCCACTTTCGCTCAAACCACAAACAATCCTGCTCCGGGTGCACCTGCGGCTACCGCGCCCACGAAGTCCGGTGACATGCAGTTCTATTCACGCCAAGCCACCGACATGCGTGCCAGTTTCCTTATTGGCGCCAACGTTACCAACATGGCGAATGAAACCGTCGGCGAGATCAATGACCTGGTTCTGGACAAGGACGGCAAGATCGCGGCCGTGATCGTCGGTGTCGGCGGCTTCCTTGGTATCGGCGAACGAGAGGTGGCGCTGGACCACAAGTCGCTGAGCATCAAATACGACCCCAACGCCAAGACCAGCGCGGGTGCGACGACCATTCAGGTCAATGCTACCAAGGAGAGCCTGAAGACCGCTCCGGCCTGGACTTGGAACACCGACAAGAATAGCGGCACCGCCAGGCCGCCCGTCGCGAAGTAACGGACAAAGGAACGGCCTCGGCATTTCCTGCCGAGGCCGTTCGCTGGTCGGCATCGCGGAGCGATTAAGCAATGATGATCGATTTGATGCTGCACATCCTGGGAGCCGTCGCCGCAGCCTCAATAACTTTCGCGGCATACGCATTCATCTAGTCGATGGGCATTTAACCTCGACGCGGGCTCAACGTGCGCAGTGCCGTAGCCGATAAAGGGAAAGCGTTCCTGCCTACTGGAGGGCCAGCAGACAGAAACGCTTCCACCTAAACCAATCCACTCTCGGGTAGATGGGGGTTTGAGCGGGGATTGGTTTACTTAACTCGCGCTAGTGCCATGACGCTTGCAGCACCAGTGCGGTAGTCCGTTGCGAGTTTCTGCAGGGCCTCATTCTTCAATGCGACCACATCTCGGGAACTATCTGTTGCAACTTCGAGCAGAGCCTGGGCCAGCCTTAGCCGCATGATCTGGGATTGTTGGCCGCCAGGATCAAAGTGACCTGCGATCTCTTCCCAACCTTGATCGAACGCTTGGCCCAAAACGATCGTAGAAATTAAACTTGCAAAGAACACCCAGATCGAACGAAACCTAGAAAAACAAGCGGAAATCTATCAACGCGCGAGCGACGCCAGGCGCGCGATAAAGGTGATTGTGTTTTTCTCGGCCGACGAGGAGCGAAGAGTACAGAGCATCCTCAGGAAATTGGGTATGACTGACAACCGTGACGTAGTTCTTATCGACGCGCGGGACGACAACAAACCCTCGGGTTCACGCGGATAGTAGGCGATCATTCCACCGGTTGTGAGAGGAGCTCCCGCGGCACTTCGATGGCACCGGTGACGCCGTCGACGGCGCTGACGACCTCGCTCATAGTGTACGGCTCGGGTCGCGAGGGAAGGTCGCGCCCGATGCGAAATGCGAACTCCCCTTCGATCGCCGGCATTTGTGCAGGAACGATCGAAATGAGTGCTGGGCTAGTGTGCACGTAAGGCCCCAAGAGTGGACCGGCGCCCGGCTCTTCCGTGCCCAGCAGACGCTGCGCCTCCTTGCTGGTCGAGCCGACCTTGTAGCCTCGTCCATGTAAACCGCTCAGTTGAACGATGGCATCCTGGATTGCGTAAGCCTCGTCCCTCGTCTTCGGTAGCTCAAATCTGGCAGCATCAATCGTACCGCCAAAACGTCGCGCATCCCAAAGCTGCCGCGCCAGATCGCCCACTACTCGCCTCCATATCGAGCTGAGTTTGATTGACCCAAGATATAGAGCAATTGGCGCCCGTCGATCTGCAGATACAGCGACATCTGCCGATGACTCATCTCGGGCAAGGTCGCTCTACCAGCGTCTGACGCGATGGCCGCAAGCAGAGGTATCAGTTGGTGTTTTGTGATGGCGATCGTGGGTTCCGCGTCGGGGCAGAAACGCCGATTTCCTCGGCGCGTCCAGCGACCGCTCTCACGCGGAACACGGCAGTATGCAAGAACACCACATGCGCACGCGAATGCCCTAGCTCATCACTGAGAACGCGTTACTGTGTATATGCTGTGTATAGCGGGGATGTACTCTAAACTAAGTATTTGATTTATTGGTCGGAGCGGGGAGATTTGAACTCCCGACCCCCAGTCCCCCAGACTGACTGGAAGGGGATAACTTGCTGTTCTAACACAAGAAATGTTTTGCAAGAGTTCCCAAAGTTTCCCGAAGTTCGTGTTTGCAAAACATCACATTTTGCGGCCCCACGTTTGGCTAAGCTGATGGTTGTCACGCGGTCGGAAGCACTTCACACCGGTTGCTGGCGATAGAAGCTGATCCCTCCCATTCCAAGAGCATGCATCCGACCGCCATATTCACCGCCGGCTTCCTGATCCTGTTCGTCGGCGGTGGCGCCCGCTTCGCGATCGGTCTGACATTCAAACCGATGGTGACCGAGCTCGGCTGGGCCAGGGGCGAGCTTGGCCTCGCGGTCGGCATCTATCTTGTTGTCTCGGCATTCGCGACCTACCTCGCCGGCCGCCTCGCCGACCGTGCGAGTCCGCGCGTGCTGCTGAACGTCGGCGTGATCATCAGCGGGCTCGGAATCGGACTGATGAGCTTCGTGTGGCAGCCCTGGCAGGCGGTGCTTTTCTACGGCATCGTGTTTGCCGTCGGCAGCGGCCTCGCTTCGCTGACGCCCGTCGGCGTGATGGTGACGCGGGCCTTTCCTCGTCGCCCCGGATTTGTCAATGCCGCGGTGATCTCCGGCACGAGCGTGGGGCAGCTCGTCATGATCGCGGCGCTTGCTGCTCTCCTGATCCCGATTGGATGGCGGTCGGTGTTCGTTTGGCTCGGCGTCGCGCATGTCGCACTGATCCTGTTTCTCGTATTGGCGTTGCCGAGGCGCGTGCAGCAGCATGGGGGCTTTGCGGGAAATGATGGGTTGAGCGTCCGCCAGGCGATTGGCACATCGCGCTTCTGGATGCTGCTCGTGATCTACGCGATTTGCGGGCTCGACGACTTCTTCGTCGCCACGCACGTTGTGGCATTCGCACTGGACCGCAATGTTGATGCATGGGTCGCTGGCAACCTGCTCGCCCTGATGGGTTTGACGGGGCTGATCGGCCTTGCGGGAACCGGCCTCATCAGCGATCGCGCCGGTCCGGCCTGGACAGCCGCCATCGCCTTTGCCGCGCGCGTTGCCGTGTTCGGCTTGATTGCCATCGACCAGTCGGCGCTGGCGATCGCAATCTTCGCGCTGGTGTTTGGCGCCACATTCCTCGTCACGGCTCCGCTGACGGTGCTATTCGTCCGCGACAATTTCGGCATGGCTCATCTCGGCGCGCTGACGGGACTGATCACGATGGTGCACCAGATCTTCGGTGGCATTGGCGCCTACGCCGGGGCACTGATTTTCGATGCTACTGGAAACTATGATTTAGCTTTCATCCTCATGCTCGTCGCATCAGGTCTGGCGCTCGTTCTCACCATAACAATCAGGCGCGCACCATGAACCTGGTTTTTGACGCATCCCCCTCAATCATCACCCACTGCCATGTCGGGCTCGCGCGCAACCCGGTCCGCGCAGGTCCGCTCGTCGACGCAGAGCGGACCTCGCGCGCTAAATTCTAGTAGGGAACGTCGCGCCCTCCATCTGCATGGTCACCGATTTCTCCGCCTCGTTGACTGTATAGGTGAGTAGGCCAAGCTTCTGAGGGATCGAGAGGGCTCATCCGTTGCTGTGGGAGCGACCGTACTGGTCCCAAAAACCCTTTCCTTCGCCTTTACCTTTGAATGAGACCACGGGAGGGCAATCAAGATTGGAAGGCGGTATTCCTTCTGGCCACTCAGATAAAGTTGCTTGGATGGTGCGCACCTCCATTTGCCGCTTAATCGCAAGCAAAAGGGTATGCCCGGGCTGCGCAGCCTTTACGAGGCAAACCGCGTCCCGCGCGGAGTATACAGGCCGACCATCAATCTCAAGGATCACGTCCAATGGGAGCAGCCCTGCCGCTTCAGCCGGGCCACCTTGATCAACTGTCATGATATAAATGACCCGCCTTGGATGGTGCCTGGAATCAGACGTTGTCTTCGTGTCAGTCCCAATCCAGACGCCCAACCATCCGTTATCGTTCGCCTCTGTAGCGTTGGAAATAGCCGCCCACGCGAGCGGAGCGAGCGCAGCAGCGAGTAAAACACGGGGTATCTTGCGCATTTGGTTGCCTTCGTCAGCCGATCCTTCGTGAGGGCGCTAGTGGTGTGTGATAAAGTGGATCGACCTGCCGGTCGGCGTCGTGAAGCTTGCGTCAAACTTGGCTGAGATTTGCGTGAAATCTCGCAAAATCCGCTGTCCGTCCCGAGGTGATGCTCGATGCGCCAGGCGTTTGGTGGCCTACGGATCTCCGGCACAAGAGTTTTTGATGTTCTGCGGTAACTGGTCGAGCACGCGGGCGCCGTCGTAACCAAGGAACAGTTGATCAAAGCGGTTTGGCCCGACGTCACCGTCAGCGACAAATCTCTCCCAGTGCATCAGCGAAGTGCGCCGCGCTTTGGGCAACGACGGTCATCAAAACGATTGCCCGGCGCGGTTATCTGGTGAAACTGCGTCGTGTCAAGGGCACGGGCCACACGCACAACCGCTCGTTTTGGCAGTCTTGGCGAGCGGCCTTTAGCAACCTGCTCAGCGAGAGGCGCGGCCTCTCTGCAATAGCGGGCAACAGCACTATAATTACCCGGTTGGAACATTTGACCAAGCGTCTTCTGTGCAATGTATGTCAGTGCGCGATTTCGTTCCGAATTCGCAATTGCCTACGCGTCACAATGTTCCTACGATGACATAAATGATTGCAATTTGCTTATCGTCGCTTTCGTTATTCGACCTGAAGACCTGCTTTGCGTAGTCCCTCATTGAAAAGCTCGGCGTCCTCGGGACGCATTGCACTGTGGACCGCCTTGTGAGCAACTCTCGTCTCAACAAGATTTGGATCGATTTCGGAGTAATTCAGTCGCCTGGGACTTTGCCGCCTCAGCGTCTCCCCCGAGAGAGTAAGCCATGGTAAGCCAAACACGTCCGGGACGGTGATTTGGAGATCGTAAGACGAACTCGCTCAATGATACAACTGCATCCGTGAATTTCCTCAGAAATATGTAGGCTAATCCGAGATAGCCACGCACGAGCGGCAAGGCGAAGGGATCAATTCTCAACTGAGCCGTCGCCATTCTGACGGCGCGTCCTGGGTGTCCAGTAAAAATCAACACGGGCAAAATTCGCCAATCCGTATAGTTTACGTTGATTGCCAGGGCCCGCTCGACATGTGCCACGGCAAGTTCGTGCACACCTCTAAAGCAAAGAACATAAGCGAGCTGAACATGTGCCTGCGGCAGATCTGGATCCAACTGCACTGCAGTTTCGGCCGACCGCTGCGCACGAACAAGAACTTCGGGGTCGAGATAATCAGAATTAAGTTTTAGCCCCCAGGACGATGTTAAAGTTGCCGAATAAAGTACATGTGCTCGTGCAAAGTTCGGATCCATAGCGAGGCACAGGTCAAGCGTACGTCGCGTGGCGTAAATCAAATCTGCTTGAAAATGGCGATGAAACTGGGCCGTGTAAACTTCTGCGGCACTCATATATAGATCGTAAGCCTTCCAACTCTTAGGAGGTGTAAGAAGGGTTCTCTCTGCTTCCGCCTTGCTGATGTGGGCTGCTAAGGCTCCTGCAACGCTTCGAGCGACTTCATTTTGTACTGCAAATATGTCACTCAGCTCACGATCGAAGCGCTCGGCCCACCGATGAACCCCGGAATCCGCATCAATCAACTGAGCGGTGATACGGACGCGCTGCCCATCGCGGCGAACGCTACCCTCCAGCACGTGCCGCACCCCAAGCTCGTAACCGATCTGGCGCACATCGACGGCCTGGCCCTTGTAGTGAAAGCTCGAGTTGCGCGCGATGACGAACAGGTCGCGGAACCGCGACAACTCTGTCGTAATGTCTTCGACGATGCCGTCCGCAAAATATTCTTGCTCGGCATCACCGCTCATGTTGGTGAACGGCAGCACCGCGATTGAGGGCCGATCGGGTAGCGGCAGGGTTGACGAAGGGGACTTGACGCCCGCGTTGGCCGCAACTGGAGTTTCCACCCCCGGGACATCGTCGGTGGAAATAGGCACATCCATCAAATAGCCGCGTCTCGGAACCGTCTTGATGATGCGCTGGTTCTCGTCGGCGATCGCGCGACGAACCTCACTCACGCACTGCGTCAGAGATTCGTCGCTTGCAGTCACATCCGGCCAAATCGCATTGAGCATCTCTTCCTTAGTTACGACCCGACCGGTGTGCTCAAGCAGATAGCGCAGAACCTCGAAGCTCTTTGGGCGCAGGTCCGCTCTGCCGGACGGACCTCGCAGGCATAGCCTATCCAGATCGAGAGTGAAGGATCCAAAGCGAAGCGACTGGCTCGTCATTGCGACCTCATCAGGATGGAGGGTGACCTTAGCAGATTTCACGCAATCTTGAGCCAAGCTTGAGCCAACTTTCACGACGCCGGACGCGGCTGGTGGCCCCCTCCACGCAACAGCAGTAGCGCCGTCACCAGCGAGCGAAGCTGCGGTGTTGACGACAACATGGAGGAAGCTGTGAGAACTCTTGGCCCACTAGCATTCCTAGGCGTCTTTTGCCTCTTTGCCGCCCATCAAGCGCAAGCCCAGAAGTCGGATCAAGTCCGGTATCCGATGCCACCAGTCATCGAGGGCGCGCTGGAGGAACAACCCGCGAGGTTGACCGAAACCTACACGGCCACCCTCGACGAGGCCGAGTTCCCGCTGGGTGCCACTGGCCCCTCCCAGCGCGAAAGGCGTGCGGACCTCGCTGCGCAAGAGCGCTGTGCAGGGGTACCGGTCGATGTCACCGCAGCGTCTTCGGATGAACGGCGCCTGGCGTGTTCCGCAGCCAGTGACGCGATCCAATTGCTCGGCCGCTGCAAGATTTCTCTGCGGAGGCCTCTTCAAGTTGAAATATTGAGCGAGGTCCGACACCCTTTCTTCAAGAGCGCGATCTTCGGACTCTTTGACGAGAAGGACGCGAGAATCCTCATTACGCGCCCCGAGAACCTACCGTCTCTCGTCAGTGACACTCCCTACCAAGCCCTGCCGTCAGCCGACTTCTACCGCAGCCTCATCGTCCATGAGGTCATCCCGGAGTCATGCATCAAAATCTGCAGCGGCCCCGCGACAACGCACGCGGCCTACGAGTACCCGGCGTACGCACTCCAGATCGAATTGCTTCCCTTTGCGGTGAGGGAACAATTCCTCCGCTCCTTTGACCAAACCGCAATG
>CAWFBJ010000030.1:0-360162 GCA_963814055.1 uncultured Alphaproteobacteria bacterium | reverse complement strand
CGGACGCTTTGCTGTAGGTACCGGAGGCTTTGCGCTATAAGATACAGAAAAAAATCGGATATCCTATACGAGGCCGCAAGCCGGACTTGCCGGTATAAGTAGGGAGGACTACTTGAAGACATTGTTGGGGTTCAGCCGAGCCGTGGACCGCTTCAACACGAAGGTGGGCGCGGTGATTGCTTGGGCAATCTTGATCGCTGTGCTCGTTAGCGCAGTGAATGCCATTATCCGAAAAGTCTTCAACACCTCCTCCAATTCCTGGCTTGAGCTGCAGTGGGTGCTGTTCGGCGCTGTCTTCTTGCTGTGCGCGCCGTGGACTCTCTTGTCGAATGAGCACATCCGCATCGACATCGTGAACAGCTTCTTCCCCAAGCGTATGCGGGATTGGATTGATGTATTCGGGCATTTGTTCTTTCTGATCCCCGTCGCAGCGCTGATCGTCTACCTGGGTTGGCCGTATTTCTGGCTCTCCATGATGCAGGACGAGCAGTCGAGCAACGCCGGCGGGCTGCCGGCATACCCCTCGAAACTCCTAATACCCCTAGGGTTCACGCTGCTCCTGGTGCAGGGCTTCTCGGAGCTCATCAAGCGCATTGCGATCATCAGAGGCGACCTTCAGGACACCGTCAGCGGCGGAGGTCATCATGCCGCTGCAGAGGCGGAAGCTGAGCGTCTTGTGCAAGCAATCAAGGAAGAGGCCGAGCAGCGCGCCCGCACCTAGCTGGGTACCAGCGCCGCCCGGACATCTTCCCATCATTCCGATCCGCCGGAGCATCTGAGATGGCTGACTTCATTGCGCAAAACATGGCCCCCATCATGTTTGCGTCGCTCGTGGTTTTTCTGTTGATCGGCTACCCGGTTGCTTTCTCGCTCGCAGCCTGCGGTCTCATCTTTTTCATCATCGGTGTAGAGGTTGCGCCGCTGTCCCACGGCACCATTACGCTTTCATGGCCGCTGCTGGGATCTCTGCCGCATCGGCTTTACGCCGTCGTCAACAACGACGTCCTCCTGGCCATTCCGTTCTTTACGCTCATGGGGCTGATACTCGAACGATCCGGCATGGCCGAAGACTTGCTGGACACAATTGGCCAGCTGTTCGGGACCGTTCGCGGCGGCCTCGCTTATGCGGTGGTTTTTGTCGGGGCGCTACTCGCCGCGACCACGGGTGTCGTCGCTGCCTCCGTTATTTCAATGGGCCTGATCTCGCTACCCATCATGCTGCGCTACGGCTACGACCGACGGGTCGCGACCGGCGTTATCGCCGCCTCCGGCACACTTGCGCAGATTATTCCCCCCTCACTGGTGCTTATCGTCATGGCTGATCAACTCGGGAAATCGGTTGGCGACATGTACGAAGGCGCCTTCATCCCGGGCCTCGTCCTCTCTTCGCTTTACGCCCTCTATATCTTTCTGGTCACCAAGATTGCGCCAAACGCCGCGCCAGGTCTGCCAGCGGATGCCGTCGGGTTTCGTGAGCCGAAGGGCAGCCGGGGCCTCACCTCTCTGGCTATTCTGACCGTCATTTCCGGGTTCGTCGGTTATTTCGTCATCCGCACTCAGCCGTACCGCGGCGCCGATTTCGTGGTCCTCACGATGGCTGTTGCGATCTTGTTCGCCTTCTCGGCCGCGGTGCTCAACTGGATAATTGGCAAGATCACCGGTCTGCGCTTCCTGTCGCACCTGGCCCAACAGGTCACGTTCGTTATGGTGCCACCGCTGTTCTTGATCTTCCTGGTGCTCGGCACGATCTTTATCGGCGTTGCGACGCCGACCGAAGGCGGTGCAATGGGCGCTAGCGGAGCGATTTGCTCGCCATCTTCAAGCGCTGGCTCGATGGAAATCCTAATCGCTTCAATCTGGCGCTGCTCAAATCCGCAGTCGAGGCGACAGCTAAGCTTTCTGCCTTCGTGGTGTTCATCCTCGTCGGCGCGCGTATCTTCTCGCTCACGTTTTACGGCGTGAACGGTCACGTCTGGGTCGAGCACTTGCTCACGTCGCTGCCCGGCGGACAGGTGGGCTTCCTGATCTTCATCAATATCTTCGTATTTCTCCTCGCTTTCTTCCTCGACTTTTTCGAGATCGCTTTCATCGTCATTCCACTCATCGGGCCTGCAGCGGAGAAAATCGGCATCGACCTCATCTGGCTTGGCGTGATGCTCGGCGTGAACATGCAGACGAGCTTCATGCATCCGCCGTTTGGCTTTGCGCTGTTCTACTTGCGCTCTGTTGCCGCAAGGGAGCCCTACAAAGATAAAGTGACCGGTGCGATGACAGACCCGGTAACAACTGGCCAAATTTACTGGGGAGCAGTGCCCTTCGTGGTCATCCAGTGCATCATGGTTGGTTTGGTCATCGGCTTTCCGCAAATGGTGATGCACTACAAGAGCCAGGCGCCGACCATCGATCCGAGTACGATTGAGATCCGCATTCCGGCATTTGGAACTCCTCCTGCCCCTGGGGGCTTGAATATCCCGCCGCCGCCAGGGCTCACGCCGCCTGCCGATCTCGCCCCACCACAGTCCGCTGCCCCGCCAACTCCGCCGCCGGGGCCGCCGCCTGGGCTCGGCACACTTTCGTCCGACCTTACGCCTCCGCAACCGAGCGCCGCGCCGGCACCGGTGCAGACGCCAACGGACTTGCGTCCGTCACTCCCCCCGGGGCTTGTTACGCCGGCCCCCGATCTCGTTGCTCCAGGGGGACCATCGACCGCGCCGAATATCTCTCCCAGCCCGCAAAACTGAAGGGTGTCACTGTGCGAGGCGGCTTAACTTATGATCGGTTCGGCACGCAGCTCCGGAAGCTCTACGAGCCTATTCCTGCGGCCTCAACCGGCCGCGCCCTGTTGTACGGTCGGTTTTTTTGGCCGACGGCGAGCGATCTTTCGAGATCGCCACGGGAGAGATGATGGTCCCCTCGTGTCTCCAGGCGATCTTGGGTGGTTTCACCCACGCGGCAAACCTGCATCACCTCGTTGGCGCTCTGGCCTACGCTAAACTAGAGCAACCTCGCAGACGGCTTCGAGATCACGGACGAAGCGGGACAACTTCAAGCGACAATCGAGTTTAGCGAAGCCTTGGACATCATCGGCAACGAAGCTATCAAATAATCGGAAAGAACGTCATCCAAGTAGCTTCGCTACATAGGCGAGCCCGAAGACCAGCATCCAAAACAGCACGACTGGCAACCACCAAGGACGAAATAAAAAATCCAACTTCGGGTGGATGTCTGGAGCAGGTCGATGTTTGGGTGGCAATTGGTCCTGCTTATCTCAGCTTCGGCTTTGCTGTTGACCGGCTGCTTGACGTTAAACGCCAACAGCGTCAACTAGCTCCTAAGCGAAGTAGAAGCGGGATCGCGGTGCTAGATATCGCCCCCCAGCAATATCACGATACGCACGAGTGAGCTAAGCAGGCCGAACACGAGCCCAAGAACGAGCAGCACGGCGTAGTACGACTGTACATCGTCGTTTCGCAGGTATGGCCTGACCTTGCCGTCTACCGGCATCGCCAACCGGAAAGCCACCACCGACACAGCAAAGATTGCTAGGCTTATTGCGAGCTGCATTGCTTTTGCCTTCCAATTTTGTCCAGTGGCTTGCATCAGCGAGCAAGTGCCCATAGTGTTTGGCCGCAATAAAGCCCAAGCCGCGGTAATGCTTCAGTTTGAAAATTCCTAGCCAAGAAACTCTCGAACTGCGCTCGCCGCCGCATTCGCGTCGCTCTTGTCCCGCGCCGAAAGCATCCACCCGCCGCCCTCGCGCAGCCTAAGCATAACGCTGCTGATCTCTGCCTTGGATGCCGGATCGACGTTGGTTTCAACTGTCACGTCGGAGAGTGACGAGAGCGGCCGTACAACGGGCTTCCTTGCCCAGAACAACAGCTTTCGTTGCAAGACGGCCTGCTGCGCTTCCTTGTCTAGAACGACGGCCGTCGAGCCTGATGTGAGAACCAGCCGCTGAGGGCTGCGGTCGATCTTCGGCATGCTTAACCTCCATTTTCGAGGCCAATCATCTTATCGCAGGTCAACTGGACCTGGACCCCTGTATCCACGGTACGCAGACCGAGACGATAGCAAGGTTGAGGCAGAAGCTGCCGCCGAACCATAGGGCGATCTGCTCAAGGCTGGTGCGGTCCACAAAAGGTGCGAACAGCACCATCCACGCCAACGTCCCGAAGATCAAAGCAAGCCACACGCGATCTTTCAAGACGGGCATATCCATTTTGTCCCTCTTCCGCCTACGCTAGCGGCGCTAGATATACCCGATACCTCGAAAATAAGCGCAAACCCCATCACCACGATCAACATGATGAACAAGGGGATCACCGTCAGGCGCATCTGCGTGGGCGGTTTGTCTATGCCGCCAGCAATGGGCACGAACCGGAAAAATCCCACCAGAAACACGGCAAGGGCCAGAGCGCTAACACCCACCAGCAGTTCTGCGCCAGACATCCAGGTCATCGTCGTCTCTCCGTTCCAGGGTAGAGCCTCACCCTATCGCAATCGGTGCCTTCGTGGTCTCGCCGCCGCTCCGAGGGAACTCGCAATGCGAGCGATCGGTGTTGCCGAGGGCTCCGACCGAGGATAACGTATCTCCTCCGTCGAGTTCGAACGAACGACCAGCTGCGCTGCCCTCCCTGCAGGTCCATTAGTTAGCGGTTCGGCAGGGGAAACGCCATGCGCCTGATAAGCCTGACAGTCGTCCTGTTTCTGTTTTGGCTTGCGCTTTCAGGACACTTCACGCCGTTTCTTCTGGCTGCTGGCGCCGGCTCGACAGTCCTGTGTGCTCTCGTGGCGGCGCGTCTGCGGACTGCCGACGCAGAGGGGCATCCCATGCACCTCACATGGAGCGCGCTGAAGATGCATCCGAGGCCAGGGTGGGTGCGAGGCGATCAGGCGGCGTCAATCGAAATACTAGGTCAGTTAGCGAAAGCGAACCGGAGAATTGGGGAGCTTGAGGCACTACAGCTCGCAGATGTAGAGTTGACGGAGACGGATCTCACATTTCAAGCCATGGATGTCGGATACATCGTGAGCAGGAAGCAGCATCATCACTTGATGAAGCTGGACGATATTTTCTTGGTTCTCGGAGCCGCGTTGGCGATGCCCTGCGCGTCCTGGATGATTTCGCGGGTTGTTGAGGGGATGATCAAGAAGGAAGTGCAGTGGGCGGATAACGTGGACGTATTATCAGTCGATGCAACGCGAATTCAATCCTATCTCTTTGCGAAGGGGCTCATTCTGATTGATAGTGATGGGGAAGAACGCACCTGTCAGATTTCAGAGAAGGGGCGACGAGTGTTGAGTGTATTGATGGCCGCTCAAGGCGATGATCCACCGCCGCCTGCTCCGTTTTAACGGTGCGGCCTAATGTCTGAGCAAGAGCAAGTGGATGAACGGGCGTGCCGCCCTGCGACGGAGCCAGCCTTTAGGGCCGTCTCCGCCCAAGGGTAACGATCCCTATCGCGGCGGGCGCACGAGGCGCAGAAAGCAAAGTGGTATCGGCTTGGGTGCTGACACTGACGCGCCGATTTATCCGCTCCCAATCCCAACCCTCTCCAGCCTCACCAAGAATGTATGCCATCCGGCCCAGAAGCTCAACTAACCGGGGACATGGATGCCTGCGCGACAGTGGCTACCCATCAGCATTCCACCGCGGAGGAACAGACAGCGGGCGTCGCGTACCCGCATTTGGGGGCCGGCGAGTGGGCCACCCCCAACCAAGCCTCGGAACGGGCCGGCACTAGCGGTGGCGCATCGTTATAGCGTTCCGCCGCTCCGCGCGCTCTAATTGACCGCGGTACGCTTCCAATTCTGAGTACCAACGACCCGTTCCCGGAAGAGAAGGAATGGACGTAACGCGAGAAGGATGCGAATTCGACAATGCCGACTTGGATCATCGATAGAGCTCATGAGCTGACGCAGTGGTTGATGGCCTTGGACCGCCCCTTCGCGTTCCTGCTCGCACTTCCGTTCATGGTTGCTTTGGTTGGTTTTATCGCCGAGTTTGTGAGGCAGCGCCGGTTGAGACTGCCCCATCACTCAAATGGCGAAGCAAGGTAGCCGCGACCTGCTCTATCGCGGGCGCTTTTGAAGACCCCGCCTGGTGCGACGAACGAGAAATGGCCCCACGGTTACGACGAGCAATGGGACGGCCACGAGGAAGTTGGCAAGCATGACCGCGAACCGATCAACGAGGCTGAACCCCGCGACGCCGTAGCGCGTGAAGCTGACCACGAGCACCAGCGCGGCGAGTATTCCGACCCATTCCAGGAAATCGAGCGGCTCCTTGGAGGCCTCCTGCAGCACCCGGGCGCGATCCTTGCGCCCATACGCCTGCAGTTCTGGATAGAGCAGGTTCTCGATCAGCTCCCTGAGCCGGTCCATATTCGGCCCCGCGATCACAGGTTCGACAAGATCAAATAGGCCGCCAGCATCACCGTGGTCCAGAAAGCCATAGTGCCGGTCGGCCATGTCCTCCGAGCACGCCTTCCGGGCCGTGGTGCCGATGAAGCCTGTCGTTCACGCGCCGGGCGCCCAAACTGATGGCGCCGACCAGCCACTGCCACGCTCTGCTTGTTGCGCCCTCAAGACTTCTCCCCAGGTTGCTACCGAGGCGGCGGTAGAACCAGTCGAAATCGAGGTTGGTCGACCGCAGCTCTGGCGGATAGATGCCGGTCCGCATGAGCAAGGTGAAGGCCAGCGCCGACCAGAAAAGAAGCTGCATCTGGGCGACGACGTGATCCAAGGAGTAAGGCTGATAGTCCGCGTTAAAGGGCAAGAGCGCGTAGAACACCCCAGGGAACGTCCCGATGCCGATGCAAAGCACCGCCGTGACCGCCATGGCTGTCAGCATGTTGCCTGGGGCTTCCGCGCATCGCTTACCCGAGTTGTGCGCGAAGAAGGCAAAGTACGGGATCTTTATGCCGGCATGGTGAAACACGCCGGCGCTTGCGAACAGCAGAATGATCCACGTCCAGAAATAGCCCCCGTCCATCGCGGCCGTGATCACCATGGATTTTGTCACGAACCCGCTGAAGAGCGGAAAGGCCGAGATCGAAGCCGCCCCGACCATGCAGAAGCCGGTCGTCCAGGGCATGGATTTGTAAAGGCCGCCGAGCTCCGAGCCCTTGACCGTGCCGACACGGAACAACACCGCTCCCATCGACATGAAAAGCAGGCTCTTGAACAGGATGTCGGCGAACGCGTGCGCGACCGCACCGTTGAGGGCAAGGTCCGTTCCGATACCGATGCCGACCACCATGAAACCGAGCTGGTTGTTGAGGCTGTACGCGAGCACACGCCGCAGGTCGTTCTCGATCACAGCATAGAAGATCGGGAACGCCGTCATGGCGGCTCCGATCGGCACGAGGATCTCCGTGCCTGCGAAGCCCCGCGCCAACGCGTAGACCGCGACCTTGGTCGTGAACCCGGAAAGGAACACCGTGCCGGTGACGGTCGCTTCCGGATAGGCGTCTTGCAGCCAATTGTGCAACAGGGGGAAGGCGCACTTGATGCCGAACCCGAGAAAAATCAGCGTAGTGCCCGGCGAACCGAGGCCGAGGGCGCCGAAGGCCAGCGAGCCGGTCTGTTTGTAGTGCAACAGCACGCCCGCCAGCAGCAGCACACCCGACCCGATGTGCACGATCAGGTAGCGCATGCCCGCGCGGAAGGCGCGCTCGTTGCGCGCAGCCCAGATCAGGAATACCGAAGCGACCGCAATGCCTTCCCAGAAGATCAACAGAGTCACGAGATCGCCGGCGAAAATGGCGCCGAGCGCGCTGCCCGCATAGACCAGCGCGGCCACCTGCTGCAGCGTATCCTCAACGTGCAGCGCGTAGATGACGCCGAGCAGAGCGGCGATGAGGAAGATGTAGCCGAACAGCAGACTGAGCCTGTCGACGCGCAAGGTCGTCAGAGGGAGATCGAACAGCTGCACCTGGCCCAGCTCGCCGTGAGGCAGCGCCAGCAGGTGTGCAAATGCCAGGACAGGCAACATCAGCATATAGGCGTTACGCAGCCGGCCCCGAAGCAGGGGGATGATGAGCGCCCCGAGGATGAGGATCAGACCTGGCGACACTTCACCGATCATAGTAGTCCTCCGGCCGCATGAGGACCCGCCGCAGCTGCTTGGCCACGAGCACCAGCACCACGCAGGCTACGAAGCCGAACAGCCCATAGAAGCCGAAGGTGTGCTCTATGGGGAAGGGGCCGTGCTTGGGAACGAGGGCGTCGATTGCCAGGAGCAGTCCGCAGACGGCGTACAGGGACCAGACAAGTCGCGTGACGTTGCCGGGCTTGTCCAGCCAATAGGACCTGTCATCTCCTTGCTTGTGACCTGCCATTCGCTGCACGCTCATCGTTGCGGGGGCGCAAAGATGCCTTCGAGGAGAGTTTGCACGTTGCCCGCCTGGAAAAACAGAACCAGGCAGAGAAATGCCGTCAGACAAAGGGCGATGACGCACGCGGCCGGCGCTTCGTGAAGCTTGTCAGCGGCCCCGCCCGCGGACGGCAACGGTAGAAAGAAGGCGCGAGCGACGATCGGCAGCAGGTAGGCCGCGCTCAAAACCGAGCTCACCATCAGAACGCCAACGACAAACGCATGGCCCGCATCGAGCGCGCCCAATGCCAGCGTCCACTTGCTCCAGGTGCCGCCGAACGGCGGCAGGCCGACTATGCTGAGCGAGCCAATCAGAAAGGCGGTCATGGTGATCGGCATCTTTCGTCCGATGCCGGTCATGTCGCTGACCTCGGTCTTGTGCAGCGCCGTGTAGATGGCGCCGGCGCAGAAAAACAGCGTGATCTTTCCGGCAGCATGCGTAGCAATGTGCAGGCCGCTGCCGATGATGCTGGTGGCGTTGGCAAGCGAGGCACCGAGCACCACATAGGCGAGCTGGCTGACCGTCGAGTAGGCGAGGCGGGCCTTCAGATTGTCGCGCGTCAACGCCACGAGCGATGCGAGCAGCAGGCTCGCCGAGGCCAGGTATACGAGCCAATCCGCGGTTCCGTTGCCGGCGAGCACGCCCGTACCGAACACGTAGACCACGACCTTGACGATGGTGAACACGCCGGCCTTCACGACCGCCACGGCGTGCAGCAGTGCGCTGACCGGCGTTGGCGCCACCATGGCCGCAGGCAACCAGAAGTGCAGCGGCATGAGGGCGGCCTTGCCGATGCCGAAGGCGTAGAGGGCGAGCAGCAGGCCGATCACGGCGCCGCTCGCCTTGCCCTGCAGGATGCCGCCGGGCGTGAAATCGATCGTGCCGGCCAGCGCCCAGGTGATGACGATCGCCGGCAGCAGCAGCACCAGCGAGGTGCCGAGGAGAAGAAGAAGATAGATGCGGCCCGCCCGGATCGCCTCGGCGTTGGCCTTGTGGGCGACGAGCGGATAGGTCGAAAGCGTCAACGCCTCGTAGAACAGGAACAGCGTGAACAGGTTCTTGGCAAAGGCGATGCCGATGGTGCAGCCCAACGCCACGGCGAAACAGACATAGTAGGAGGTCTGCCGCGGCTCGTCGTTGCCCCGCATATAGCCGATCGAATAGATCGAGGTCACGATCCAGAGCGCGGAGGCGACCAGCGCAAAGAGCATTCCGAGCGGCTCGACCTTGAACGCGAGCGCGAGCCCCGGCACCACCTCGATATTCAGCGCTTCGGGACGGGCGCCGGCAAGCACGGGACCGAGCAGGCCGAGCACCGTCGAGGAAGAGCGCGCCGGCCGTCGCAAGCGTGACCGCCTCGCGCAGGTTCGGCACGCGGTGGAACACCGGGATCAGCAGCGCGCCGATGAACGGGATCAGGACGGCAGCGAGGACGAGGACCTCAGGCGGGTAGGAGAGCATCATTTGAGCCCTCCGATGAGCGCTTGCGCGGCCTTGCTGGCGACGCCGGCCGACAGCTCCGTAAAGATACCGAAGTAGACCGTCGCCGCCGCAAGCACCAGGATCGGCAGAAGCATGTTGAGCGGTGGGTCCGACGCCTTCTCGGCGGCCTCCGAGGTTGGACGGAAATAGGCGACTTCGACCACGCGGCCAATGTAGATGAGCGCAATCAGCGAACTGGCGACGATCAGGAACACCAGTGGCCACTGGCCTTTGTCGAGCGCGCCGACCGCCAGGTACCACTTCGAGATGAAGCCGGCCGTCCCTGGCGTGCCGATGATGCCGAGCCCGGCGATCACGAACGCGGCGAAGGTCAGCGGCATCCTGCGGCCGATCCCGCCGAGGTCGGCGAGCTTCACCGTGCCTACGCGATACAATACCGCGCCGAGCGCGAGAAACAGCGCTCCCTTCATCACCGCATGATTGAAGAGATGGACAATGCCGCCCGTGAGGCCGTTCGTGTTCGCCAGGCTGATGCCGAACGTGATGTAGCCGATCTGCGCAACCGACGAATACGCCAGCATGCGCTTCAGATTCTGTTCGTACACCGCCAGGATCGAGGCCAAGAACATGGCGGCCACCGAAAGCGCGAGCAGGACGTCACCCCGGAGAGCCTCCAAGCTGATGGCGACGCCGAAGATGGAGAAGAAAATCCGCAGCAATAGGTAGACCGCAACCTTGGTCGCGGTTGCCGCCAGGAAGGCTGTGGCGAACGAGGGCGCGTAGGCGTAGGCATTGGGCAGCCATACGTGTAGCGGAAACAGTGCAAGCTTCAGGCTGATGCCGACCGTGAGGAAGGCCAGTGCCACCACGATCGGCCGCAACTGCTCGACCGAAGCCGGCCCGAGGCGGCTCGCGATATCGACCATGTTGAGGCTGCCCGTGACGAGATAGAGCAGGCCGATACCGATCACGTAGAACGTCGCGCCGATGGTCCCCATGATCAGGTACTGGTAGGAGGCGAGCAGCGCGCGCCGGTCCCTTCCCATGGCGATCAGCACGTAGGTCGAAAGCGAAGAGATCTCGAGGAACACGAACGCGTTGAAGGCGTCGCCGGTGATCGTGATGCCGAGCAGGCCCGTAAGGCAAAGCAGGTACATGGAGTAGAACCAGGCCTGCTTGTCGCCCTCGATCTCGAACGCCACGCTGCGGCGCGCGAACGGCATCATCACGGCGCTGACCGCGGAAACCAGCAACAGCACGAACGCGCTCAGAACATCGACGCGGTACTCGATGCCCCAGGGCGGCGGCCAGCCGCCGAGGTGATAGGAGATCGGCCCGTCCTGCAGCACTTGCCAAAGCAATGCGCCGGCGATGACGGGCATCAGCCAGGTGACGAGGGCAGCGAGGCCCCACGCGACTACGCCGCGGCGCAGGAAAGCCGTGAGCACGGCGCCGAGAAGTGGAATGACGACCTGCAGAGCGGGAAGGTGCTGAACGACATCGAGCCTCTCATTCCTGCGCTTCCCGAGCGAAAATCTCGTCCTCCTCGATGGTGCCGTAGGCTTCGTGAATGCGCGCGACGATGGCCAGGCCGAGCGCCAGCGTCGCCACGCCGACAACGATCGCCGTCAGGATCAGCACGTGCGGCAGCGGGTTGGAGTAGACCTTGAAGGCCGGGTCCAAGATCGGCGCCGTGCCGCCGATGATCTTGCCCGGCTCGATGTAGAGCAGGTAGACCGAGGTCTGGAACAGCGCGAGGCCCACCAGCTTCTTGATCATGTTGCCGCGGGCGATGACGATGTAGAGCCCCGCCACCATCAGGAAGATCGTGATGAAGTAATTGTAGTGCCCGATGAATGTCTGCACGTGCTGCATCAGCGCCCTCGCTCGGAGAACGCATAAAAAAGCGCGGTCATCGTACCGGACACCGTGATCAACACACCGGCCTCGACCAGGAAGATCCCGAGTTCGCGGCCGTGCGGCGGGTCGTGCGCCAGCACGGAATAGTCGAGAAAGTTCTTCCCGAGCAGCAACCCGGCCACTCCGGTGCCGGCATAGATCAGCACGCCCAACGGCACCATGAATTCGACCATGCGCTGCGGCGCGATCCGCTTGGCGGCGTCGACCCCGAAGATGATGGCATACAGAATGACCATGCCGGCCGTGATCACCCCGGCCTGGAAGCCTCCGCCGGGCCCGAGCTCGCCGTGGAACTGCACGTAGAGGGCGAACAGAAGAACGAACGGCAGGAGAAACTTGACGCCGATGCGCAGGATGAGGTCGAGTTTCACGGCGCGCCCCGCTCCCCTGGCTCGTCTCGCGACGCCGCCGCCTTCGGCCCTTGAGCAGGAGCAGCACGCCGATGCCAGCGGTGAAGATGACGGTGGTCTCACCGAGCGTGTCGTAGCCGCGGTAGTCGGCGAGCACCGAGGTCACCACGTTGGGAACCATCGTCTCCTTGACGGAGTCAGCCAGGTAGCGGGGCACGACGTGCTTGTGGATGACGTTGTCGGGCGTCCCGAAGGGCGGCAGGCTGTAGGTTCCCCAAACAATCGCAGCACCGGTGCCGATGGCGACGAACAACGGCAGGTACGCCTTGCGGGCCGCGGATACTCCATCGACTTGGTGAGGTGCAGGGTGGCGAGGAGAAGGACGGTGGATACACCGGCGCCGACGGCGGCCTCGGTCATCGCCACATCGACGGCATCGAGCACGATCAGCACGCTCGCCATCAGGAAGCTGTAGATGCCCGCGAGCACGATCACGCCGAACAGGTTGCGCGTGCGCACGACGCCAATCGTGACGGCGGCAAGCAGGGTCAGCAGCACCATGTTGATGAAAGCTTCTATGGCTGCCTCCCTCGCTCTCGCGCCCTTCCAGCCGCTCCGTCCGGTCCTCCGAGAGTTGCGGCCTTACGCCCGCATGCAGGGCGGCCTGGGCGAGCGCGTGCGTGGCGACCGGTCCCATGAAAAAGAAAAGGATGAGAATGAAGAGGAGCTTCAGAGTTACGAGGCCTAGCCCGGCCTGCACCATGAGGCCAGCCAGGAGAAAGCCGGCGCCGAGCGTGTCCGTGACGCTCGCGGCGTGCATGCGCGTGTAAACATCGGGCATGCGCACGAGACCGATGGCCCCCACGACGGTAAAGAACGAACCGGCCAGGATCAGCGCCCAGCTCACGATATCGAGCACGAGCTGCATCACGACGTTTCCTCCTCGGCGTCATAGGCGAGATCGCCGTGACGGAAGAATTTGAGGATCGCCAGCGTCGAGATCACGTTCAGCAAGCCGTAGGTGATGGCGATATCGAGCCATTCGGGGCGGCCAGTTAGGAAGCCGACCACGGCGAGGAGCAGGATTGCCAGGGTCCCGACCGAATTGCCGGCCAGCACGCGGTCGAACACGGTCGGTCCTTTGAGCGCACGCACCACGGCGAGCACGAGGGCGACGAGGACGGCGCAAGCGGCTGCCGCGAACATCAGCGCCCTCCCTTCGAACTGGCTGACGCGGGCATCCATTCCGCCACCTTCCAGATCTGCCGCACCATCCCGCACCAGCGCATGCACGGTGAGCACGTTGCCTTTGACGCCGGTCGTGATGGTACCCGGGGTCAGCGTGATCGAGTTGGCGTAGGTCGCGATGCCCACGGCGGTCTTCTGGCTGGCGATGACCTTGGTCATCGTGGGCGAGATCGGCAGCCGTGGATGGAGGATGAGCTTGGTCACCGCCCAAGCCGACTTCGCAATCTCCCACAATAGCCACGGGAAGTAGGTGAGCGCGCTCCATGCGAGGTGCACGGGATGCCCCTCTGCGTCGGCAATCCGCAGGCGCGCCGCCACGAGAGCACACAGGACCGCCGAGCCAGCGCCAGCAGCCAGAAGAAACGGTGTGTAGTGTCCTGAAAGCGCGAGCCAGAACAGAAAAAGGACAACTGTCAGGCTTATCAGGCGCATAGCGTTTCCCCCTGCCGAACCGCTACCTTATGGACCTGCAGGGAGTGTAGCGCAGCTGGTCGTTCGTTCGAATTCGACGGAGGAGATAGGTTATCCTCGGTCTGAGCCTTCGGCAACACCGATCGCCCGCATTGCAACGTTCCGACGAAGGGGCGGCGAGACCACGGCGTCGGCTCCCGCCGCTAGCGCGACGTAGCGGCTGTCAGCATCACCTCGGTCAATCGCCACGATCCGGAGGAGCTTGTGGGATCTTTTCAATGATGCCAGCCTCGACAGGCCTGGCCATGGCGGAAGTACTCGGTCGGTGACCAGCACCCACCTCTCGCCGGTGTGCAGCAGTTGCTTGGCTTGCCGGCCGCTCTCCACGATCTCCACGCGAACGCCCGCTGACCGTAGCCAATGCGCCAACGTCGCAGGGTAGTGCTCGTCCAGGCAGAGGACGACCACGTTCGGCCCTTCCTGCACCTCGCGGCCATGGTCGATCCAGAGTTCGCATAGGTGCCGTCCTGTTTCGGCAAGCTGCGATCAATGTAGTGCAGTTCACTGCACTCAAGCTGCTGATTTACCGCAAAGTGGTCCGCAGCAGTGTGCGAGCAGCTGATCTAGCGGCGCTTGAGTCCAACGATCCAGTATGCGCCGCGACCGGCTAGCCCCTTCCCCGCTTTGTGGGCATCAATTGTCGGCGCTGCACCCGCCGCCTCTCGCACAGCCACCGAAGACGTGCCAGCTGTCGCAATCGATCCGACCACGTATCTCTGCGGTTTCTCTGCGCTGAGGCAGCGGCTCAAATACTAAGTTGTTGATTTAATTGGTCGGAGCGGGGAGATTCGAACTCCCGACCCCTTGCTCCCGAAGCAAGTGCTCGGCCGCTCCAAGGTGGCTATCCAACAACCGAAGAGCACTCACACCGGCACATGTCCGTGATACTGACGTTCCAAGCCGCCGATGCAGCGTCTTGGCCCTTCCACGCCAAGATTTCACTCGGTAAAGTTGAAGGTCGAATAACGCAAGCAAAAGCGGGTATGAATGCGGGTACCAATAACCAATTTCCTTCGTGACAGCATAAATAACAATGAATGTATCAATATGTTGTCTGTCACATGCTGGTCCTGATCGATAACTACGACAGCTTCACCTATAACCTCGTCCACTATCTGGGCGAGCTCGGCGCCGCGTGCCGCGTTTTCCGCAACGACCAGATCTCGGTTGCGGGGGTGATGAAGCTGAAACCTAAAGGCATCGTGCTCTCTCCAGGCCCCTGCACGCCCAACGAGGCCGGCATCTGCCTGGAGCTGATCGCCAAGGCCGGTCCGAAGATTCCGCTGCTCGGCGTGTGCCTCGGCCACCAGGCCATAGGTCAGGTCTACGGCGGCAAAGTCGTGCGCGCGCCCGTCCTGATGCACGGCAAGCTCTCCAGGATCAACCACACCGGCAAAGGCCTGTTCAAATCGTTGCCGAAGAGCTTCGAGGTCACGCGCTACCATTCCCTGATCGTGGAACGCAAAGGTCTGCCCGACAGCCTTGCCGTCACCGCCAAGACGGCCGATGGCATCGTCATGGGCCTGCAGCACAAGACGCACCCCGTGCACGGCGTGCAATTCCATCCCGAGAGCATCGCCTCCGAGCACGGCCACGCGCTGCTCGCCAACTTCCTCGAGCTGGCCGGCCTTGCGCCGCGCCGGCGCAACGCCAAACCCGCGCGCCACGCCGCTTGAGTTGCGAAACACCATGGACCCTTCCCAGCCTTCCCTCGAATTGCGCCAGTTGATCCAGAAGGTCGCCGGCGGCGCCGCCCTCGATGAAGTCGAGATGCGCACCGCGCTGGAACAGATGACGGAGGGCGCGGCCACGCCGGCGCAGATGGGCGCCTTCCTGATGGCCCTGCGCGTGCGCGGTGAAACCGTGGAGGAGATCACCGGCGCCGCCCAGATGATGCGCGCGCGCATGAACCGCATCGATATTGCGCCCGGCGCGGTCGACATCGTCGGCACCGGCGGCGACGGCACCGGCACCTTCAACGTCTCCACCTGCGCAGCCCTGATCGCCGCGGGCGCCGGCGTCAAGATAGCCAAGCACGGCAACCGCTCGGTGTCCTCGCTGGCCGGCGCCTCCGACGTGCTCTCAGCGCTCGGCGTCAAGCTCGACGTGCCGTTCCCAACCATCGTGCGCTGCGTCGATGAGGCCAGCGTCGGCTTCATGTGGGCGCCGCAGCATCACCCGGCCATGAAGCACTGGGCGCCCATCCGCGGCGAACTCGGCATCCGCACCGTATTCAACCTGCTGGGACCCATCTCCAATCCGGCCGGCGTCAAGCGCCAGGTGGTGGGCGTGTTCTCCTGGCACTGGGTGGAGCCGATCGCGCACGTGCTGAACAAACTCGGCTGCGAGCACGTGTGGGTGGTGCACGGCCACGACGGCCTCGACGAGCTGACCACCACCGGCGCCACCGATGTGGCCGAAGTGAAAGACGGCAAGGTGACGGTGTTTGAGGTGACGCCGGCCGACGCCGGCCTGCAGCCGGCCAAGCTCTCCGACCTCAAGGGTGGCGATGCCGCCCACAATGCCGCCGCCATCCGCGAAGTGCTGGCTGGCAAGAAGATGCCGCTGCGCGACATCGCCGTGCTGAACGCCGCCGCCGCCCTCATCGTCGCCGGCAAGGCAGCCAACCTCACCGACGGCGCGGCGCTCGCCGCCCACTCCATCGAATCCGGCGCCGCGCGGACTGCGCTGGAGAAGCTCGTCGCGATCAGCAACGGGCGAGGGTGAACGCCGCCGCACCGCGAGGGATCGGGGAACCGGTACTCGGCCGCGCAGATTGCGAGCGCACCCACGCGTTGAAGTGACTTGGGCCCCCGCCTTCGCGGGGTGACGTTGCTGAGTAGGTGGCGCACTTGCAACTGGCGTCATTCCCGCGGAGGCGGGAACCCAGTGCACCCGTGCCACAAGGGATCGAGCCTTGCTATATTGCGAACGCATCCACGTGTTAAAGGAACTTGGGGCCCCTTTCGCGGAATGACGTCATTGGCAGCATCCGCTGGCGCAGCGCCGCCCGAGCCTGCATAATCCGTGCGCCGACCGACAAGCCGCCCGACAGAGCGCGGCCCAGGCAGCACCAGGGAGGTTTCCATGTCATCCAAGGTTACACGCCGCACCATCATCAAATCCGGCATTGCTTCCGCAGCCGCCATGCCGCTTGTCGGCGCCGCGTGGGCGCAGACCTGGCCGGCGAAGCCCATAAAGATCGTTGTGAGCTATCCGGCGGGCGGCCTGACCGACCTCTTCGCGCGCGCCTACGGCGAATACCTCTCCCAGAAGCTGGGGCAGCCGGTGGTGGTGGAGAACAAACCGGGCGCCGGCGGCAGCATCGGAGCGCAGGCGGTGAAGGCCGCGCCCCCGGACGGCTACACGCTGATGTTCACCATCACCACAACAATGGCTATGAACCGCGTGCTCTACAAAAACCTGCCCTACGATGCCGACAAGGACTTCGTGCTCATCTCCTACATGCCGTCGGGCGGGCTGCCGTTCGTCGCCGCTAAGGCCACGGGCGCGAGCAATCTCAAGGAGTTCGCGGAATACGCCCGCAAGAACAAGGTGAGCGTCGGCACCTATGCGGCGGGGTCGTTGGCGCACATTGTAGTTGCCGAGCTCAACAAGCACTTCGGCCTGCAGATGGAAGCTGTGCACTACCGGGGCGAGGCGCCCATGTGGCAGGACCTGGCAGCCGGCGTCATTCAGGCGGCCACTGGAAGCTACGCCGCCGCCTCCAACGTTCTGCAGTCCGGGGCCGGCAAGGCGATCGCTGTGACGCAGAGCAAGCGCCTGAGCAAGCTGCCCGACGTGGCGACCTTCCTCGATCAGGGCGTAACGGCCAGGGCCTTTCAGCTGAGCGGCTACATATGCGCCGTTGGGCCCACGGGCATCCCGCCGGAGATCGTGCAGCGCCTGTCGGACTTGATGGTCGAAGGGGGCAAAAGCGAGCGCGTGCAGAAGCTGCTCGACACCTTCGGTGTCGACCAGGCGGCCGTCGGGCACCAGGATTTCCGCAAGCTCTACGACGAAGAAAACCCAATCTGGATCGGCCTAGTCCAAGGCCTCGGCCTGACGCCGGAGTGAAGCGCCTAACCGCTGGTTCGGAGATCGGAACCAGGCAGCGGCCGCATCATCGCTGTGACGCCCGTCGGAGCCGCTCTAGCCCCTCATGGTCTCGATAGCGAATTGCGATCATGAAGGGCACGCAGAGCGGCGGCGATGTGGACCCGCAAGGGATTGGTAGATAGTCCCCCTCGCTGTGCTAGGCTTGAAGGGTGCGCGCAGCGGAAGGGCCCCCTTCCAGCCTGCTCTGTGGTCCGTTAAGCTTGCGGACATTGAGACGGGGATCGTGCGGATATGTCACGATTTGCAATGGCTGTATTTATTGTGGTCATTTCGATGGTGCTCTCCGCGCAGGGGGTGCTCGCCGAGAAGCGCGTTGCTCTGGTGATCGGCAATTCGGCGTACGTACATACGCCGAAGCTCGACAACCCCAAGAACGACGCAGCCGACGTTGCCGGAGCCTTGAAGAAGCACGGCTTCCAGGTGTTCGAGGGGCTCGATCTCCGTAAGGCTGCGATGGACAGCACCATTCGCGACTTTGCCGTGGCGTTGTCGGCCGCGGATGTCGGTGTGTTCTTCTATGCGGGGCATGGGCTTCAGGTTGCCGGCCAGAATTTCCTTGTGCCGATCGATGCCCAGCTGACGACAGCGTCAGCCCTCGAATTCGAAATGGTACGGCTCGATCTGGTCCATCGCGTGATGGAGCGGGAGGCGCGGACCAATATCCTCTTCATCGACGCCTGCCGCAACAATCCGCTGGCGCGTAACCTGGCCCGCGCCATGGGCACGCGCTCGACCGAAATCGGGCGCGGGCTCGCCGCGATCGAGGCTGGTGCTGGCACGCTGATCAGCTTCTCGACCCAGCCAGGCAACGTTGCGTTGGACGGGACGGGGCGCAACTCGCCGTTTGCCGGCGCGCTCGCCAACTACGTGTCGACCTCGAACGACGATTTGGGCGCTATCCTGATCGCCGTGCGCAACGACGTGATGAAGGAGACGGGGCGCAAACAGGTGCCTTGGGAGCATTCGGCACTGACGGGGCGCGTCTACTTCACGCCGCCGAAGCCGGCGGAGCCGCCACGCGAGCTGCAGGTGGAGCTGGCGTTCTGGGCATCCGTAAAGGACAGCGGCGACCCGGCGGTGTTGGGGATCTACCTCCAGCGCTATCCGACGGGGGAATTCGCACCCATCGCGCGGGCCTTGATCGACCAGTACGAGCGGAAAGAAAAGGCGGCGCTGGCGGCACGAGAAGAAGCGCACAAAAAAGATGAGGAGATGCGGAAGGCGGCGCAGGTCAAGCGTATCGAGCAGGAGCAACGAGCTAGCGAAGCTGCCCTTGCGGCAGAACGCAGCCGTGCCAAGGACGGCAATAGTGCGGAGGGAAAGCGACTGGAGGAGCAGCAGCGCGCCGAAGTGCTCGCTCGAAACCAGGAGTTGCAAAAGGCGCTGGAAGAGGCGCGCAAGGCCCGGGAAGAAGCCAAGGCAGCAGAGGGACAGCGGCTGGCGGCGCTCAAGGCCGCCGAGCAGGCAACCAAGGCTGCAGAAGACGCCATCGCGAAGAAGCGCGAACACGAAAAGTCCGGTGAGGCTGCAAAGGTTGCCGCGCTGCCGAAAGTTGAGGCCCCGCGCAGCATCGGCAGTTTCGACGGAACCTGGACGGTCAGCTGGACAGCTGTGAGCGGCTGCCGCGCACAAAACGGTACGTTTCGCTTGCCGATTGCCAACGGAACACTGGGAGGTAAGGCTCAGGGGGGAAGACTAGCAGCCTCAGGCGCGGCGAATTGGATAATGCCCGCGGTAACCGACGGCGCCCCTGTCCGTTATCAAGGCACCTTCCGTGGCAACACGGGTTCGGGCACATATACGCGTTCGGACAACACGTGCAATGGCACGTTCACCGCAAGGCGGGACTGACCCCGCGCGACTTCTCAATCGACGTAAATAGGGAGAAACCGAGTAGACGCCGGAGTGATGCTTCTCCCTCTCCCCATTTCGTCAATGGGGAGAGGGAGGCCCTACGCCTTCCCCTGCTCGACAATAGCCCGCTGCCGCCACTTGGCGATGGCCGGCAGCGACATCGACACCAGCAGCATCAGTGCCACCGCCAACAGGCCGGCACTGATCGGACGCTCGATGAACACGCGGAAATCGCCGCGCTCGATTATCAGCGCGCGACGGAAGAACTCCTCCATCATCGGACCTAAGATGAAACCCAGCAGCATCGGCGCCGGTTCGCACCCGATCTTGGCGAACAGATAGCCGACCGCACCGAACAGCACGACCAGCCGGACGTCGAAGGTGTTGTTCGACAGCGTGTAGACGCCGATGCAGCAGAACAGGATGATGGCGGGATACAGCAACCGGTATGGCACGGACAACAGCCGCACCCACATACCGATGAGCGGCAGGTTGAGCACCACCAGCATCAGGTTGCCGAGCCACATGCTGGCAATCAGGCCCCAGAACAGCTCGGGGTTCTTGGTCATCACCTGCGGCCCCGGCTGAATGTTGTGCAGCATCATAGCGCCGATCATCAGCGCCATCACCACGTTGGGCGGGATACCGAGCGTCAGCATCGGAATGAAGGACGTCTGAGCGCCCGCATTGTTGGCAGCCTCCGGCCCGGCCACGCCCTCGATGGCGCCCTTGCCGAAGCGCGAGGGGTCCTTGGCGACCTTCTTTTCGACCGCGTAGGCCGCGAACGACGCAAGCAACGCTCCACCGGCCGGCAGAATGCCCAGCATCGAACCGACCAGCGTCCCGCGTGCAATCGGCATTGCCGACTGCTTCAAGTCCTCGCGGCTCGGCATCAGGCTGCCGACCTTGTCGGTGAAGACTTCGCGTGTTTCCTTCTTCTCCAGATTGGTGACGATCTCGGTGATAGCGAATACGCCGACCGCCACGGCGATGAAGCCGATGCCGTCGAGCAATTCCGTCACCCCGAACGTGAAGCGCTGCGCACCGCTGTTCACGTCGATGCCGACGAGCCCCAGGATCAGGCCGACAATCACCATGCCGATCGCCTTCAGCGCCGAGCGATTGGCAATCACGACGGCGCCGATCAGCCCGAGCACCATCAGCGAAAAATATTCAGCCGGACCAAAGCGGGTGGCGATGGCCGCCAACGGTGCAGCCAGCAGCGCACAAATCAAGGTCGCGGCCGTGCCTGCGATGAAGGAACCGATCGCGGCGATCGCGAGCGCCGGCCCGGCGCGCCCTTGCCGCGCCATCTGGTAGCCGTCGATACACGTCACCACCGATGACGCTTCACCGGGCAGGTTGACAAGGATCGCCGTGGTCGAGCCGCCGTATTGCGCGCCGTAGTAGATGCCGGCGAGCATGATCAGCGCTGCCGTCGGCGGCAGCGCGTAGGTGATCGGCAGCAGCATGGCAATGGTCGCCACCGGCCCTATGCCCGGCAGCACCCCGATCAGCGTTCCAAGAAATACTCCGGCGAAGCAATAAAAAAGGTTCTGCACGCTCACCGCGGTCCCGAGACCAAGCGCGAGATTGCCCCCGAGGGTGCCCAAGAGATCCCATACAGCCATGGCGCGCCCTCGTGTCAGACTGCCAGGAACCAGGGCCAGACCGGCATGGTCTGGTTGAGGCCCCACACGAACAGCACATACGACAACAGGGCGAGCACCGCTGCGCTGACAAGCGCCTCGCCGAAGCGGAATTCATGGCCCGCCGAAGCTGCGAGCACCACCACAACGACGGCGGTCAGCACCAGGCCCATCGGATTGAGCAACACGGCGAACGCCACCACTGCCACCAGCACGCGCCCCAGCAGCCAGATGTTGACGCGCTCGACGTCGCCGCCTTCCGCGGAACCCAGAGATTTGAGCAGCATCACGAGGCCGATGGCCGCCAGGAGCGCGCCCAGGACCGTCGGGAAATACGCCGGTCCCATCCGCGCGGCACTGCCCAAAGGATAGCCCTGAGCCAGAGCGACAGTTCCACCCCCGAATGCCATGAACACGCAGCCGGTCCAGAAATCCTGGCTGCTCTTGATGCGCAGAGCCATGTGCGTCGCCTCCCTTGGGTGCGCACATGTTTTGATTATCTCTCGGAGCTGCCGCGCGGCACCCCGTTTACCGAGTGTCCTACGGATGCGGCGCCCCGTTGGTGCGCACTTCCCAGCAGACCGCGGCCGCAGGTCCAGCGCAAGCTAGATTTGATGGCTGGCGGCCAAGACCTTCCACATTCCCGACGGGAACGCCCTTTCTGGGCATCGCCTGCCGATTTCACGCACCAGTAACGATCACCTAACGCACGTCTGCATGGTGACGGCTTTCAATCCTGCTCGTCCCGGCCGGTCTGCCCAAGCCTAGCGAAAAGGTTCGCGCCTGGCTCATGCGGTGCGGCCCTGCACTGAGGAAACACAATGTCGACGATGGTCGTCATCAGATGTCCCGAGACGGATCAGGAAGTGCCCATCGGCATCCTGATGGACCTGCACACTTTCGACCTGCTGCCCGAAAGGAGCGTGCACCTGCAATGTCCTGCCTGCGGGCAGCGTCACACGTGGTCGAAGAAAAACGCGTACCTGTCTCTCGCGCACAACGGCAAGGCAGCCGTGAATTGGTGAACGCCGATGCGGTCGTTCCGTGGCGCGTGCCGAGCTTTGGCAATTTACATCTCGAGGCGCTTGAACGGCGCGACGTACGAGGTTCCTGATTGTCGTCATTGACGTTGATCACCCCGGCAGTGGGCGCTGCTGGTCGCCTTGAACGTCCAGGTAGCAGACTCTGTCGCCTACATCGTAAACTGGACGCCACGTTAAGCGGCCTCGTGGCGGATGACGCAGCGCCTGAGCACATGCTCACCTGGAGTCACAACCACGTCAGAACGGCGTTTTGACCTTTCGCCGCACGGGCGGCCGATCTATCTCAAGGCGGAGGAATCGAACAAGGTATGGCTCCATGCTGATCAAGCGCCCTTCCGATATTGCCCCGTCGGAGATCACCCCGCGCAGCGCCTATCTGCGCCGCCGTGAATTCCTGGCCGGTGCGGCTGCGTTCGGCATGATCGGATTCAACGCGACCCGAACCCATGCCGCGCCTTTGCAGGCTGCCAAAAGCCCCCTCTCGACCACGGACGAGACGGTCACTCCGCTCAAGGACATCACCACCTATAATAACTTCTACGAGTTCGGCACCGACAAGGGCGATCCGGCCAAGAACGCGCACACGCTGAAAACCGCGCCTTGGAAAGTCAAGATCGACGGCTTGGTCGGGAAACCGGGCGACTACGACTACGACGACATCGTCAAGCCCGTGACGCTGGAGGAGCGCATCTACCGCATGCGCTGCGTGGAAGGCTGGTCGATGGTGATCCCGTGGGTCGGCTTCCCCCTTGCCGAGCTTCTCAAACGCGTCGAGCCGCAAGGCAGCGCCAAGTTCGTGGCTTTCGAAACACTGGTACGCCCCGCGGAAATGCCCGGCCAGCGTGGCCTGTTCCAGGCGCTGCCCTGGCCCTACGTCGAGGGACTTCGGCTCGACGAGGCCATGCATCCGCTCACCATTCTGGCGGTCGGCCTCTACGGCGAGACCCTGCCCAACCAGAACGGCGCACCGATCCGGCTGGTCGTGCCGTGGAAGTACGGCTTCAAGAGCATCAAGTCGATCGTGCGCATCAGCCTCACCGACAAGGAACCGCCGATCTCCTGGAAGAAGCAGAACGCCAGCGAGTACGGCTTCTATTCCAACGTCAACCCGCAGGTCGATCATCCGCGCTGGAGCCAGGCGACCGAACGGCGCATCGGCGAGGGCGGCCTGCTGGCGCGGCGCCGGCCGACGCTCCCGTTCAACGGCTATGGCGATCAGGTCGCGAGCCTCTACGGCGGCATGGACCTCAAAGCCAACTACTGATGCCCCGCGCAGCTCCCGCTAACTGGCCTCGACGGCTGCTGCTGGGCACCGACCCGATCCGGCGTGCGATCTATATCGTCGGGATGCTGCCGGCGGTCTGGTATTTCTATCTCGGCATCACCGACCAGCTCGGCGCCGATCCGCAGAACACGCTGGAGCGGCTGCTCGGGTTGTGGGCGCTACGCTTCCTGATCCTGTCGCTTGCCGTCACGCCGCTGCGCCACCTGGGCGGACCCAATCTCATCCGCTATCGCCGCACGCTCGGGCTGCTCGCCTTCTACTACGCATCGCTGCATCTCACGGTCTATCTACTGCTCGACCAGGGCCTCGACCTCGCAGCCATCTGGGCCGACATCGTCAAGCGGCCCTACATCACGGTCGGCATGTTCGCTTTCGTCACCCTCGTGCCGCTGGCCGTCACGTCCAACAACGCCATGATCCGCCGGCTGGGCGGCGGCGCCTGGCAGCGACTTCACCGGCTCGTCTACGTCGCCGCCGCGGCGGCTGCGATCCATTTCGTCATGGTCGTCAAGGCCTGGCCCCCCGAGCCGCTGATCTACGCCAGTATTGTTGCCGCCCTACTGCTGTTCCGGCTCTGGCAGTACGTGCAGAAGAAGTTGCGGCGCAGGCCGGGCGAAAGAAGTGCGCCGGTTCGCGTTTGACGCACGGCAGCCCCGATAGTGGCCGGCCGCCACCCGTGCTAGACATCCCGCGTGCACGCCAGGGTCGCTTGTGCACGTGCGTGCGCAGGGAACGCCCATGAAGGACGACATCGACCCGCAGCCCTCGCCCGGCCGCCTGTTCCTTACCGTCTATCCCTCCATCATGCTGCCGATGTTTCTGGCGGTCGTGGATCAGACCATCGTGGCGACCGCCTTGCCCGCCATCGCGGCCTCGCTCGGCAGCGTCGAGCGGGTGTCGTGGATCATTGTCGCCTATCTCGTCGCCGGCACCGTCGCGGCGCCCATCTACGGCCAGCTCCGCGACGTCTACGGCGGCAAGCGCATGATGTTTGTCGCGCTTGGCATCTTCCTTGTCGCCTCCCTCCTGTGCACGGTGTCGACCAGCGTCGAGATGCTGTGCCTAGCGCGCGTCCTGCAGGGTCTCGGCGGCGGCGGCCTGATGACGCTCTCGCAGGCGCTCATCGGCGAGACCATCCCGCCGCGCGAGCGTGCGCGCTACCAAGGCTACCTGGCTGCCGTGATGGTTTCGTCGAGCGTGTTCGGGCCCGTGGCCGGCGGTTATCTCACGCATCATTTCGGCTGGCGCAGCGTGTTCCTCATCAATCTGCCGCTCGGCGTGATGGCAGCCGTTTTGATGCTCCGGCTGCCGTCGCGTTCTGCGCGCGAGCAGCCCTGGACCTTCGACAGCATAGGACTGGTCCTGTTCGTCGGGTTCATCGTTCCGGCGCTGCTGGCGCTGGAGCAGGCACAGCGCGTGAGCGCCAGCACCCTGCCGACCATGCTGGTGCTCGCGGCCATTGCCGTCGCCTCGCTGGTCGCGCTCGTGTACCGGGAGAAGCGGGCGCCCTTTCCGCTGCTGCCCATCAACCTTCTGCGCCAGGCCACCATCTGGCGCAGCGATGCGCTCGCCGCCTGCCACGGCGCCACGCTGGTGGCGCTCGTCAGTTTCCTGCCGCTCTATCTGCGCGTCGTGCGCGGCAGCTCCGCATCCGAAACCGGCCTGTTGCTGCTGCCGCTGATGTTCGGCATCGGCGCGGGCTCGATGATCACGGGCCGCAGCGTCAGCCGCACCGGTCTGACCGCGATATTCCCCTCCGTCGGACTGGTGTTCGCCACCCTCGCCCTGATCGTCTTCGCATTGTGGGCCGACAGCCTGAGCGGGTGGCCGCTCGCCACGTTCCTGTTCGTGGTGGGCCTCTGCATGGGCACCGTGATGGGGGTCGTCCAGGTGACGGTACAGAACGCGGCGGGCCCCGGCTCGCTCGGTTCTGCCGCGGCCTCGGTCCAACTCTCGCGCTCGATTGGCGCCGCCGCCGGCACCGCGCTGGTCGGGGCCGTGCTGTTCGCATCGCTGGCGGTGAGCGATCTAGATGCGGCAGCCGCATTCCGCAGCCTCGTCGAGCGCGGACCGGCTGCCATCGCGGACCTTTCCGCCGATCGCCGGGCCATGCTGCAGTCGGAAATCTCGAGCGCCTTCCGCGCTGCCTTCCTGACGATCAGCGCATTTGCCGCCATCGGCATCGCGCTGGCCTGGTCCATTCCCGCGCGCCGTCTCTAGTCAACGGGCGCAAGCGGCCGATCGGAGGAGAAGCATGAAGTTTTACGATTGCGCCACCGCGCCCAGCCCGCGCCGCGTGCGCATCTTCCTCGCCGAGAAAGGCATCAGCGTGCCGGTCGTGCAGGTGAACCTGCGCGAGGGCGAGCACCTGCAGCCGGCCTTCCGCAACATCAATCCCGAAGCGACTGTACCGGTGCTCGAACTCGACGACGGCACCGTCATCAATGACGCCATCGCCATCTGCGCCTACTTCGAGGAGCTTCACCCCGCCCCCCCGCTGATCGGCCGCACGCCCCAGGAGCGCGCCGTCACCATCGCCTGGAACCGGCGCATCGAACGCGATGGCTTCTACGCCGTCATGGAAGCCTTCCGCAATGCGACGCCGGGCTTGCAAGGTCGCGCCATTCCCGGCCCCGACGACTACCAGCAGATCCCCGCGCTCGCCGAGCGGGGCCGCGCCCGCGTAGGCCGGTTCTTTGCCGGGATGGATACGCACCTGGAGAAGCGCGAATTCGTTGCGGGACCGCGCTACACGATGGCCGACATCACCGCCCAGATCACGATCGAGTTTGCGAAGTGGGCCAAACTGCCGATCCTTGAGTCCTGCCCGCACCTCGCTCGCTGGTTTGCAGCCGTTTCCGCACGGCCCAGCGCCAAGGCTTGAGACCGAATGCCCAGGAAGCTTGACCTGGCCGACATGGATGCTGCCGCGCGGGTGCACCGAGCTGCATTCGACCATGCACTGCCGTGGCTCGCCGGCTTGCATACACCGGCTGAAGACCGACGGTTTTTTCGCGAGCGCGTGTTCCCATCGTGCGCGGTTTGGGGAATGTTTGAAGGCACTGCGATGCTTGGGCTGATCGCCTTTCGCGACGATTGGATCGACCAGCTTTACGTGCTGCCGCACGCTCAAGGCCGCGGCATCGGCACGGAGCTCTTGAAAGTTGCCCAAAGCTCCTTTGCTCGCCTGCAGCTTTGGACGTTCCAGCGCAATCTGCAGGCCCGCCGCTTCTATGCAGCGAAGGGCTTCATTCTGGTCGAAGAAACCGATGGCGCACGCAACGAGGAACGGGAGCCTGATGCTCTCTACCTCTGGGTGGGGTCGTGACCTGGCGCGACAGCCGCGGCAAGAAAGCCAACCTCAACCTAGCGTCAGCATCTTCCCCTGAAGCTGCAGCGTGCAGCCTTCGATGTTGTGCAACGTCTCGTCGATGCGCTGCAGCTCCCGTTCGATCTCCGCGGGATCGCGCGCGCGGCGCTCGGCACGCGCCACGGTCGCCACCTCGAACAGCGACATGATGAGCCAACCCACGCCGGCGAAGAAACGCCGAAACAAGGATCTGCGAGGCTTGCTGGCGCTGCTCTGCTTGGTCCGAGCGGCCCTCTGCCGCCGCACCAGTGCTGTGCGCAGAAACTTCAGCTCGCGCTTCTTGTGGCGCAATTCCTTCAGCGCCGCTTTCGCTTCCGCCGTTGACGTCACACTGACCGCAACCGCAGTGCCCTCGATTTTCGTATAGCGCATCGGCGCCAATTGCATGTCTCGCCCCCTGACTCGCAACTGCACCCTGTAAGACCCCGAAACCGGGACCGCCGCAAGATGCAATAATGCTGTTGTGAGAAGCCCTTAGAGCGCGAGCGCCAGCGGTTGCACGCCTTGCGGATTTGGTTCCAGCCCAGATTGACGCTGCGACAATTAACCTACCGTATGCAGCAAACATGACACGCCGTTGTAACAATTAGAAAAACTGAGCCTCACTATCGCCACAGGGCTTGCTAGACAAGGCGCGCCCGGCAGCAACTCGCGTTCGCACGTCCCGGGGACAGGGACGAGCGGAGAAAATCCGCGGTTGGCGCAAGGGCGACGGTCCGAAGTGGCTTACGGGGGAATTGACGAACGTCACACCATCCGACGCTGCGCCGGAAGCGCGGGCAGGCTCTTGCACGCCGTGGAGAGCCGCCCGGCAATTGCGCCTTTCAATCTGTAGAGTAGGAGAGCACATCATGAAGCGGCTTCTAACCGTGGCACTCGGTGTTGCGCTTTGTAGTATCGCCTCGGTAGCCATAGCGGCTCCCAACCACATTCCGACCAGCGAAAACCCAGCCATCTTTTCCGACAGCAACGACGACTATTCGCGGCCCCGCAGCTCTCGCCGCTCGGCGGCGCCACGGCAACGCCGCGACGTCAACACCCGCTCCGGCCGTCGGTATGCAACGCACCGCTCGAGCCGCCAGGCCAGTCGCTCCACCCGCAGCAGTCGCAGTGCCGCACGCAGCGGCAGCCGCGATACGATGGCTGCACGCAGCTTTACACGGTATGCGAGCCCCGGCACGTCGCGTGGCTGCCTGACGTCCTCGGCCCGCGCGTTGCTGGGCCGCATTGAATCGCAGTTCGGTGCCGTACAGATCATTTCGACCTGTCGCCCGGGCGCCAGGATCGCCGGCACCGGCCGTGTCTCGCGGCATGCCAGCGGCAACGCCGTGGACTTCAACGCCGGCGGCCGCAAGGCTGCGATCGTTCGCTGGCTGATCGCCAACCACAAGTCGGGCGGCACCATGACCTATGCCGGCATGAGCCACATCCATGTCGACATCGGCTATCACTTCGTGTCGCTGGGCTCCGGCGGCCGTGGCTATCGCTGATCTGAAGCTCGCAAGTCGCATGTGTGAAGGGGGCGGCACGCCCCCTTCATTTTGTCCGCTTCACTTCACCACGGCGCCAGCAGCCACAGGCCTCTCCCGAGATAGGCTACGGCCACGCTCACCGTGACGCGCCGGCTCCACATGCGAAACCCGTCATTGGTCATGCGCAGGAGCACCGGCGCGGCCAGCGATGTGCCGGCGAACGACAGCGCGATCGCCGCAACATAGGCCCACCAAGGGATGTTGACGTCGAACGCAAACTCGAACGAGCCGAAGTAGGCGATCCGATAGAGGTGCCCCGTAACCTGTGTCACCGCTTTGGTGGCCACGATCACCTTGCGGTCGAGCTGGCTCTTCTGGAAGAAGATATCGAGGATGTGCCCGGCTGCACCGGCCAACAGCTGCAGCACGATGATGAAGGCGCCGCAGATGTAGGGCGCGCCCGGCCGCGTGATGTCAGGCGTCAGCCGTTTCGGCAACAGATCGGCCGCGAACGGAATGAGGCCGAGCCCGATATACAGCATCGCCTTGCTCGGCAGGATGGCCACCGTGCGCAGAGCCAGAAACATCAGCGTCGAGCCGACGAGGTAGCGCCACACGATACCCCAATCGACATGCTGCAACCACAACGCCGCCCGCCAACCGTTGGAGGCCGTCTGGATCGTGCCGAACAGCACCATGGCCGGCGCCACATCCATGAACAACAACAGCACGCCGAGCAGGATCAGCCCGCCCGCCATTCCGAAGATGCCCGAGATGAAGGATGTGACGAGGATCGTGGCCCCGATGACGGCAAGTACAGCCGGCGCCAGCATCTATGGTTTGCCCGCCGCAAGCGCCTCGGCGCGCTGGCGGATGGTCTCTGGCAGCGGACACGACTTGTGCGCCCGCTTGTCGAGATGCACGGCCATGATCTCTGACACGGCCGCAACCGCCCCGCTTTCGATGTTGCGCATCTCGTGGCGAAACCGCAGCCGCTTGTCGGCCACTTCCAGCACCTGGGATCTGATCTCGATCACGTCGCCAGCGAACAGCTCCTGGCTGTAGGAGATATTCTGCTGCACGCCCGCCATCCCGTAGCGCTCGCCGCGCAGATACGACGGCGTGAGGCCGATCTCGCAGAAAAACACCCAGTTGGCTTCGTCGAACTTGGCGCCGTAGGACGCGATGTTCATGTGGCCGATGTGGTCGCAGTGCGTGGCATAGACGGCGCCCCGGTAGGTCACCAATCCGGTCGGCTCAGCGCTCATTCTTTTCCTCGCTGGACAGAATCTCAGCGCCAAGGTAGCGCCTCGCGGCCCGCGCCGGCAACGCGTCCGAATGGCGACGGCCCCTCGATTAGCGATGTTATGACCGACTATCGCTCTTTGCCGCCGTCCACGGTATTCTGGAGCATGGACCACACCGTTACAGCCCTCGAACGCGCGTTCCAGCTTGCCAAGTCGGGCACCTGCGACTCCGTTGCCGACCTGAAAAAACGCCTGCGCACGGAAGGCTATTCGATTACCCAGATCACCGGCAGAGTGCTGTCCAAGCAATTGGACGCCCTCATCAAGGCAGCGCGCGAGTAGACCCTGCAGCCTCGGCCGACGGGAGAGTTGAATCGCATGATCGAGCTGAAATCGCCTTTCCGCCGGGCCACACCCGGCGATGCCAAGCCCATGGCCGACTTCGTCAACTTCGCCAGCGAGGGGCTTGCGCTCTATCTCTGGACCAAGATGGCCGGCCCCGGCAGCGACCCCTGGGCTTTTGGCACGCGAACGCGCAAGTCGCGAAACCGGCGCCTTCTCCTATCGCAACACGATCGTAGCTGAACACGACGGCCGACCTGTCGCAGCCCTGATCGGCTACGCGCTGCCTGACCAGCCCGAGGCGATTCCCGAAACCATGCCAGCCATGTTCGTACCGCTGCAGGAGTTGGAGAACCTGGCGCCGGCCACCTGGTACGTCAACGTGCTCGCGGCCTATCCCGAGCATCGCGGCCGGGGCTACGGCGGCGCGCTCCTGGCTGTGGCCGATCAGCTTGCCAAGGACGCAGGGAACTCCGGCCTGAGCATCATCGTTGCCGATACCAACACCGGCGCGCGCAAACTCTACGAACGCAGCGGCTACCGCGAAGCCGGCAAACGCAAGATGGTCAAGGAAGACTGGCAGCATCCCGGCACCAACTGGGTGCTGCTGGTGAAACAGGTCTAGCTGGCCTTGCCACCCCGATCGGGCCAAACACACCAGGCTAAACAGGAATGGCCTCGATGATGCTCACGGGTGCACCGGTGGGAACGATCTTTGCGAGGTTGAAACCGGCGCCGGCCAGCAGGCTTGCGAACTCGCTCCGGGTGCGCTCCCGTCCGCCCGGCGTCATCACCAGCATCTCCAGGTCGAGAAGAAACGCTTCAGCCGTGCGCCCAGGCTGCCCCGGCTCTGGCAGTTCGCGCTCGACGAGCAGCAGCTTGCTGGCAGGCGCCATGGCACTTCGGCAGTTGCGCAAGATCGTGGTCGCGCGCGCGTCATCCCAGTCGTGAATGACCGTTTTCAAAAGGTATGTGCCGCCGCCTGAGGGAACGGCGTCGAAGAAGCTGCCTCCCACAAGCTGCATCCGATCACCGACGTGCCGGTCGGTCCGTACTGAACCGGCGTGGGCGACGACATGCGGCAAATCGAACAGGACGCCCTGCAATGTTGGGTTGGCGGCGAGGATGGCCGCCAGTAGCTCGCCCGTCCCCCCGCCGACATCGACCACCAGGCCCGCTTCGGAAAAATCCATTACCCGCAGCACCGCCGCCACTTGCGCCGATGAAATACCTCGCATGGCCTGGTCGTGAATTTGCGATTGCTCGGGATTGGCGGCGTAGAAATCGAACAGGCTCACTCCCAGGGCCCGCTCGGCTCCGCCACCTCCGGCACGCACCGTTCCGAGCAGATCCGACCAGCAGCGCCACCGTACGTCTCCGGCCATGAACAGCACGGCGGCGCGATACGAGCCTGCAACATCGGTGCGCAGCAGCTTGCCCGTCTCGTTGAGGGAGAATTCTCCCGAGGCGGACTCCGTAAACACATCGAGCGCGCATAACGCGCGCATCACGCGGTTCAAGGCACCCGCATCGGCGTAGGTCACCGCAGCCAATTCGGCGCCCGTCATAGGCGCCCGCGCGAGGTGATCGGCAATGCCCAGCTTTGCAGCGACGTACAGCGCCTGCGACGCGCGCATGCCGAAGGCGATTTGGCGAAGGTAAGCCGTGCCTTCACCATGGACATGAGATTGCATGGCGATCGCTCCCTCACCAGCGCCTAACATAGTAAAGTTGCAATGCCACCTGAACATACCATGAGGACATGCGCGTTGCCGCGGAAATCAAAACAGTGGAAGCGGTGGCGAAAGATGCGATCCCGGCGTAAACTTTCTGCATGACCGACATCCTGCAAAAGATCACCGCCTACAAGCTGAACGAAATTGCCGCCGCCAAGGCCAAGCTGCCGCTGGAGGCCGCCGAGGCGGCTGCACGGGCGGCACCTCCCGTCAGGCCGTTCGCCGATGCGCTCAGCGCAAAGGTCGCCGCCGGTCAATTCGCGCTCATCGGCGAGATCAAGAAGGCGAGCCCGTCGAAAGGCCTGATCCGGCAGGATTTCGATCCCAAATTTCTCGCGGAACAATACGCGGCCGGCGGCGCGGCGTGTCTTTCGGTGCTGACGGATGGCCCCTCGTTCCAGGGCGCGCCGGAGCATCTCACCACCGCCCGCGCCGCGGCAGGACTGCCCGTGCTGCGCAAGGACTTCATGCTGGACCGCTACCAGGTCGTCGAAGCCCGCGCCTGGGGCGCCGACTGCATCCTCATCATCATGGCCGCCGTCGACGACGTCACTGGCCGGCACGCTCTGCGCCTACGCCAAGGCCTGGCACATGGACGTCATCGCCGAGGTGCACGACAAGGAAGAACTGGATCGCGCCATTGCGCTCGACTGCCGTCTCATCGGCATCAACAATCGCGACCTCAAGACGTTCGAGACCAATCTCGAGACCACCGAGCGGCTCGCTCCGCGCGTGCCGCACGACCGTATCGTCATCGCCGAGAGCGGAATCGCCACCCATGCCGACCTGCAGTGGCTGGCGAAAGCGGGCGTGCACGCTTTCCTGGTCGGCGAAAGCCTGATGCGGCAGGCTGACGTTGCCGACGCTACGCGCACCCTGCTGAACACCCCATGACCAAGCTCTCCCACCTCAACGCCAAGGGCGAAGCGCGCATGGTCGACGTGACGGACAAGGCCGTCACCCAGCGCAGCGCCCGCGCCGAGGGCTTCGTCGCCATGGCGCCCGCAACGCTGGCGCTGATCGAAACGGGCGAAGCCAAAAAGGGCGATGTGCTCGCAGTCGCCCGCATTGCAGGCATTATGGCCGCCAAGAAAACCCACGAGTTGATCCCGCTCTGCCATCCGCTTGCCATCTCGAAGGCCACGGTCGATTTCGAGACCTCGCAGAATCCCGCAGGCATCCGCGTCATCGCCGAGGTGAAGGTCGCCGGTCCCACCGGCGTCGAGATGGAAGCGCTGACGGCTGTCTCCGTTGCCTGCCTCACCATCTACGACATGCTCAAGGCCGCCGACAAAGCCATGACGCTCGGCGACATCCGCCTCATCGAGAAAACCGGCGGCCGCTCCGGTACCTATCGCGCGGCTGATCCAACGGGGCGCTAACACCATGGCCCTGCTCTCGGTCGAAGAAGCCTTGCAGCACATCCTTGACGGCGTGACTCCGACCGAGCCCGAGTCCGTCGCCATCGAGCAGGCACACGGCCGCGTGCTGGCGCAACCGCTGCACGCACTCGTCACCCAGCCGCCGTTTAATTCTTCCGCCATGGACGGTTACGCAGTCCGCATTGCTGACGTGGCCCAACTCCCTGCAACGCTTGCCGTCATCGGCGAGGCCGCCGCTGGACATCCCTTTTCGGGCGCCGTCAACAAAGGCCAGGCCGTGCGCATCTTCACCGGCGCGCCCGTCCCCGAGGGTGCCGATGCCATCGTCATCCAGGAGAACACGGAGCGCGACGGTGCCAGCGTGATGGTGCGCGAAGGCACAGTCGAGATGGGACACATCCGCACCAAGGGCTTCGACTTCCGCGAAGGCAGCACGCTGCTCGACGCGGGGCGGCGACTGGGCCCGCGCGAAATCTCGCTCGCCGCCGCCATGGGACACGGGCAGGTCGCGGTCCGCCGCCGTCCTGCCGTTGCCATTCTTTCGACCGGCGACGAACTCGTGCCGCCGGGAAGCAGGCTCGGTCCCGGCCAGATCACGGCATCCAACCACTTGGGAATCGCCGCCTTGGCTGAAACCGCCGGTGCAGCACCTCAACAGCTCGGCATCGCCCGCGATACGCGCGCAGACCTCGATGCCCACTTCGCTCGCGCACACGGCGCCGACGTCATCGTCACCAGCGGCGGTGCCTCGGTCGGCGATCACGACCTCGTCGGGCCGGTCCTGCAGGAACGCGGCATGACGCTGGCTTTCTGGAACATCGCCATGCGCCCCGGCAAGCCGCTGATGTTCGGCCGCCTCGGGCAATCGCGCGTGCTGGGCCTGCCGGGCAACCCGGTTTCATCCCTCATCTGCTCCCGCCTGTTCCTGCTGCCGCTGATCCGGGCCCTGCTGGGCCAGTCGGCCAACACCGAGGTGCCTGTTCAGGGTCGCCTCAGTGTGCCTCTGGAAGCCAACGGTCCCCGTGCCCACTATATGCGCGCGGTCTCGAGACCGGGCCCTGACGGCCTGGCCCTGGTGGCCCCTGTGCGTTCCCAGGACAGCTCCCTGCTGGGCCCGCTGGCGGAAGCTGACTGCCTCCTGGTCCGCGCCCCCCGGGCGCCTGCGGCGCCTGCTGGCAGCCTTGTGTCGATCCTGCCCCTCGACCTGTAAGCCCGCTGAGCGATCAGCTCTCAGGCTAGGTCACCCCACGGGGCCGAGGCTTAAGCCACACAATTGCCTTGCGGAACATCATGCGAACACATATGTTCCCGCTTTGTACGGTACAAGTCGAGTCGTGCTCCCAAGTCCACGCTGTGGAGAAGACCCATGCTGACGACCAAGCAGAAAGAGCTGCTCGTCTTTATCGATGCCCGCCTGCGCGAGACAGGCGTGCCGCCGTCCTTCGAGGAAATGAAGGAAGCGCTGGCCTTGCAGTCCAAGTCGGGCGTGCACCGCCTGATCATGGCGCTGGAGGAGCGCGGCTTCATCCGCCGTCTGCCGCACCGGGCACGCGCCATCGAAGTCATCAAGGTGCCCGACGCCATGTCTGACGGCACCCAGCGCCGGTCGACGTTCAGCCCGAGCGTGATCGAAGGCAGCGGCCGCCGCCCGCCACCCCAGCTTTCGCCGCCACCGGCCGCCTATGCGCAGTCGAGTTCAACCGTACCGCTGATGGGCCGCATCGCCGCCGGCGTACCGATCAGCGCTATCCAGGACCACACGCAGGACATAGGCGTCCCGCCCGACATGATCGCGGGCGGCGAGCACTTCGCGCTCGAGGTCAAGGGCGACTCCATGATCGACGCCGGCATCAACGAGGGTGACGTCATCATCGTGCGCCGCTGCGATACCGCCAACAACGGCGACATCGTCGTCGCACTGGTGGAGAAAGAGGAGGCGACCCTCAAGCGCCTGCGCAAGAAGGGCGCATCCATCGCGCTCGAAGCCGCCAACCCCAACTACGAGACCCGCATCTTCGGCCCCGACCAGGTCGACATCCAGGGCCGCCTCGTCGGGCTTATCCGGCGGTTCTGAGCTTCACGCAGATCGCGCCGGCCTCAACCATCGGCTTGAGTGAGTTGCTCAAGGTTTCAGCGGATCATGCTTGGGCGGCGCATGGAACTGGTAGTTCAGTCCTATCCGTACCGTGTGAATGTCGGTATCGAAACTGGTCGAGACCGCGGTGGTCCTGACGGTTGGCGGCGCGCAATAATTATCGAAGATGGAGGTGAGCGCACCCGTTGCGCCATGATCGCCGAAGTTGAGGTACTGATATTCGAGCTTCAGCGACCAGTTTGAGCGCAGCGCGAACTCCATACCGGCGCCGAGCACGTAACCCACGCGAATGTCGTCGCTCAGATGCACGGATGCACTGCCTGTCTTGATGGTCGCATCGTAGTCCATGCCGCCGAAAGCGACGCCGCCGGTGACATAGACGAGCATGGCATTGGTGGCAAAACCCGTCCGGGCGCGCGCGGTCGCGAACCAGTCCAGCGACGCAGACGCCGTATACGTCGACGGACCGGAACTGACTTTTGTCGATCCTGAGAAGTCCGCTGTCTGCAGATCTGCTTCCAGGCCGACGAAGAAATTGCCGATGCGGTGGTTGAAACCGGCCTGGATGCCACCGAACGGCCCACTCGCGTCGACGCTGTGGCTCAACGTCGTGCCCGCACCGCCCGATAGGATGGCGCTGCCGTCGAGTTCCGCAGAACCACGACCGATGTTCGCCCCGATGTAAGGGCCGCTCCAGCGCTGCGGGTTTTGGGCGTGTGTCGAGGTGGCGAGAGCTGTCGAAAATACAACGAAAGCAAGAACGCTGACGCAACGCGACATCGCGGGCCCCCGATTTGACGACAGGCGACCCGCGTGGCCTGTGGAGAAGCTGTGGACAATGATTCCACGCCCGGCCCGGGATTGCGAGTCGCTGGGGCCCAAGAGGTCAGCCGCGTGCTAGCCGAGCCCTGCCGTCTCACACCATTTCATTTGCATTCGCGGGCAATGATTTGCGCGACCGGGTGATGATCAGGACGTCACCGGCAAGTGTGCTCAAACGGCGACAGTGGCGCTCAGATCGCAAGATCGGCGATCGCACCTCAGTATGCCTTCCTGCCGCGCGCCGGCCGATCGTCTTCGTCGGCCACGTTGGCATTCGTGTCGCGTCTCTCAGCCCAAGGCCGGTCTCCGCGCGTCTCCGCCACCGTCTCCATGACGACGCGGCCGTTGTCGATCGTGAGCGCATGGGCGCCGCGCACGTTCACATCATCCCTGTCGATCACCGCCCCCGGCGGCCTGCAGCCATTCGGCTTGGAAAACTGGAGGACCACGATCGATGCCATTGTGCAGTCGTCGCGCAAACCCGCCGCCGACCCGCTGACGGCGATGCGCATTCCCTTCACCTGCGCGGTGCAGCCCAGGTTGTCACAAGCAAAAGCCTGCGCCTTTCCGGCTTCGGCTGCTGGCCGGCCATCACCGTCATGCTCGAACGCGTAGGTCGGAATGGCCGGCACGCGGCCGACGGCACCGGGCAGGCGCGCCACCGCGTTGGCACACCACACCATCGCCTCGATGCCGAGCCCCATCAGCCACAACGGCGGCGCCTCCAGCCCGAGCGGCATGGCCACCAGCGCAGCCAGGCCCGCCGGCATTACGATGAGATTGCAGGCCGAGATCGCCAGCAGGTTGGCGAGGATCGCGAACTGCTGCGTATTGTGAAAATGATAGACCCCGAAGGGTGCGACTGCGAAGCCCGCCACCAGCGTCGAGGTGACGATGCCACCGAAGAACAGGGCAGCCCTGCCGAGCACGCCGCGGTGCTGTGCGTCACCGCGAGCCTCGTCGCGCATGCGCAGCCATTCGTAGGCGGCCACCAGCGCCACCACCGCCGCAAACGACATCTGGAAGCCGGCGTCGAGCAGGCTTTCCGGCCACAGCACGAGGATGAGAAGCGCGGCCAGCGCCACGTTGCGCAGCGCCAGCGCCGGACGGTCCAGCAGCACCGCCAGGAACATGATCGAGATCATGATGTAGGAACGCACGGTGGCGAACGCCGCGCCCGAGATCAGCAGGTAGCCGAGCGCGCCCAGCATGGCCCCCGCCGCCGCCCATTTCTTGATCGGGTAACGCAGCGCGATCGAAGGAATTGCCGCCAGCAGCAGCCTGATGGACACGAACACCGCACCCGCCATGATCACCATGTGCAGGCCGGAGATGGACAGGATGTGGAACAGCCCGGAGTCGCGGAACGCCTGGTTGGTGATTTCCGTGATGCCGCCGCGCTCACCCGTGATGAGCGCGTTGGCGATGGCGCCCGTCTCGCCCGGCAGCGCCGCCACGACACGCCGGCCGATTGCCTGGCGCACGCGCGCGATCGCCGCGCTCACCAGCAGAGAAAGCGGCGGTTGCGCGGCATTCGGCTCGAGCCTAGCAGCGCTCCTCGCATAGCCGACGGCCCCCAGGCCCTGAAACCAGGCGGCCCGTGCAAAATCATAGTCGCCAGGCAGCGCCGGCCCGGGCGGCGGGCTGAGCGTCGCCCTCAGATGCACCGGGTCTCCGGGCTTGAGGGCTACGTTCTCCGCCATCATGCGCACGCGCACCCGTGCCGGCCTGGCCTGGGCTTCGTGCTTTTCCATCGCCGTCACCCGCACGGTCAGGCGCTGGCCCTCCGCCGCACGCGGCTCGACCAGTTCCACGTGGCCATAGATGTCGATGGGCCCAATCCGGGCTTGCAGCACCGGTGCGCGGACGATCTCCGTGCGCAGCTTGGCGGCCGCTAATCCCAGCGTCGCCGCCAGCATCGCCCCCGTCGTCAAGCCGACGAGGCCGGTGCGCGGGCCGGCGGCATGGACAGCCAGCGCTGCGACAGCGGGCAGCACGGCGACTACCAGGAGGGGTTCTGACGGAAGCGCGAAGTAGAACGCAATGCCGACCCCGAACAGCACCGGCAGCCACAGGAACCAGCGGTCGTATTCGGCTTCCAGGCGCTGGGCGAGACGCCCGGCAAACGGCAGTCGCGACGGCCGGTCCAGGACGAAACCACCGGCATCGGCTGGCTCCACTCCGCGAACCTGCGCCACTTGCATCCCCTGCGCGAAGTAAGGCGTAAACGCCAACCCAGCACACGGAGCACATCAGCAGCAAGAGCGAATTGGCGCGGCTCGCCTACATCCTGCGTCAGGCCGCACCGAAAAGCGCGCTACCACTGGTCCCTAGGCAGGAAATTTCCGGTACGAATCCTTGAAGGCGATCCGCCCATCCTTGAAGTGGAAGACGTCGCAACCCCTGGCATCGATGCGCTGCCCGTCCCGGGTCGTGGCCTGCATCGTCCATTCGGTGACGCCTCTGTCTCCGCTGACGAAGTGCCGGGCGCCTTGCCACTGCGCGTCAGGCATCCGCACAAACAGATCATCGATCGCTGCACGAACGGACTCCCGGCCTTCGAAGCGGGAACCGTCGCTGGTCGCGCCGGCGGAAAAGCACAGCACGCAGTCCGGCGTCATCATCTCCACAATGGCTTTGGTGTCGTGCCGATTCCAGGCTTGCGCAAAAGCGTCGAGAAAAGCGGTGGTGACGGCATCGGGCATGGTCATCGTCTTTCGTTTGTCGGCGACCGCGAGAACAGCGGCGGCGCGATCAGATCAACCCTTGCCGCCGCCAGAGACCTTGGCCCACGTGTCGCGCAGACCGACCGTGCGATTGTAGACCAGGCGGCCCGGCTTGCTGTCGCGATCGCGGACGAAATAACCTTGCCGCTCGAACTGCACGGGCTCGCTGGCGTTGTCGCCCGCCAGCGCCGGCTCCACGCGCGCATTGCCGAGCACTTCGCGTGAGTTCGGATTGAGATCGGCTGCAAAGTTGCCGGCGTCAGGATCGGGTTTGGCAAACAGCGGGTTGTAGATCCGCACTTCGGCCGGAACAGAATCGGCGGCCGACACCCAGTGGATGGTCGCCTGCACCTTGCGTCCGTCCGGCGCGTTGCCGCCGCGCGTGGCCGGATCGTAGGTGCAGCGAAGCTCCACTACCTCGCCGGCCGCATTCTTCACGATCTCGCGGCAGGTGATGAAATAGGCGTAGCGCAGGCGCACCTCCTTGCCGACCGACAGGCGATAGAACTTCTTGGGCGGATTCTCCATGAAGTCTTCCTGCTCCACGAAGATCTCCCGGCCGAAGCGGATCTTGCGGCTGCCCGCGCCCGGATCGTCGGGGTGATTGACGGCTTCGAGCTCTTCCGTCTGACCCTCGGGATAGTTCTCGATCACCACCTTCAGCGGCCGCAGCACGCCCATGCGCCGCAGCGCGCTTTTGTTCAGGATCTCGCGCACGGAGAACTCGAACAGCCCCATGTCGACGACGCTGTTGGCCTTGGCCACGCCGATGCGCTTGACGAAATCGCGCAACGCGGCCGGCGGCACGCCGCGGCGGCGCAGGCCCGCCAGCGTCGGCATCCTGGGATCGTCCCACCCGTTCACATGTCCGCCGCGCACCAGTTCCGTAAGCACGCGCTTGGACAGCACCGTGTAGGTGAGGTTCAGGCGCGCGAACTCGTACTGCCGCGGCCGCGATGGCACGGGCAGATTCTCGATGAACCAGTCGTACAGCGGCCGGTGATCCTCGAACTCCAGCGTGCAGATCGAGTGCGTGATGTGCTCGATGGCATCCGACTGGCCATGCGCGTAGTCGTAGCTCGGATAGATCTTCCACTCTGTCCCGGTGCGCGGATGCGTAGCGTGCAGGATGCGATACAGCACCGGATCGCGCAGGTTGATGTTGCCGCTGCCCATGTCGATCTTGGCCCGCAGCACGCGGGTGCCGTTCGGGAATTCACCGGCTCGCATGCGGCGGAACAGATCCAGGTTCTCCTCCACGGAGCGCTCACGGAACGGACTGTTCCTGCCGGGCTCCGTCAGCGTGCCGCGATTGACCCGCATGTGGTCCTGGCTCTGGTCGTCGACATAAGCCTTGCCGGCCTTGATCAGGTGCTCCGCCCAGCCATACAAGGTCTCGAAGTAGTCGCTAGCGTAGTGCAGGTGCTCGCCCCAATCGAAGCCGAGCCAGCGCACATCCGCCATGATGGCGTCGATGTACTCCTGCTCCTCCTTGGTGGGGTTAGTGTCGTCGAAGCGCAGGTTGCAGCGGCCGCCGAACTCCTGGGCGATGCCGAAGTTGAGGCAGATCGACTTGGCGTGGCCGATGTGCAAATAGCCGTTCGGCTCGGGCGGGAAGCGCGTCACCACGCTCTTGTGCCGGCCAGCATCCAAATCGGCCTGCACGATATCGCGGATGAAGTCCTGGCCTGGCTCGCGCGCGGCCGTTTCCACTGCCGTCATACCTTGCTCTTTCTTGCTCCACGCCGTCAGCCAGCGCATTGAGATGTGGTGGTGCCGTAGCAAATCTGCGTGCGCACGCCAAGGCGCTACCCTCGGAGGATTACGCTGTCGAACAGCGTTCCAAGTCTTGCGCAAGCTTCTCTAGCGGTTGCTTATTGCCGATCTGGGCCATCCAGCACCAAAGTTCGAGCACGAAGTAGAGATGGTAGAAGGCCAGCGTTTCACGCCACCAGCGTCGTCCCGGATCGCCGTAGCCTTCAAGAAGCGCGAGCTTGGGCTCATCGCCGAGATAGTAGAGGGACTTGGCCACGTCCATCAGCGGATCTCCGGCAAGCGCGCCTTCAAAGTCCAGCACGCCTGACAGCCGCACGGTGCCGCAAGTCGTGGCGGCAAGGAGGTTTCCTGCGTGGAGGTCGTTGTGGCATAGCACCGCCTGCGTGCATGCATTTAGGAGGTGCGCACGATCCGCAACATGGGCTGCGACCCGCTCGGCCAGGGGCGCCGCACCGCCCCGGCTGATGAATTCCTTCAGCTTCCTGTCGAACTGGAATGACAAATACGCGTGATTGGTCGAATGAGCCGTCCATATCCCATTCGGCCCGATGTAACCGAACGCACCCATCTGGATGCGGTGAAACTCTCGCAGCAATTGCCCGATCTGGCCGTACGCGGAGGCGAACTGCTCCGGTGTCAGTTCGGGCTCGAGCCGACCCAGCACCGAACCATCAAGCTTGGTCATGACAATGAAGCTCAGACCAAGCACGCTCTTCGAGTCGTCCCCCAGCAAGATCAACGGTACCGGCACGCTGAGACGATCTTGGATCAGGGTGCCGAGAACAGTGATCTCCTTCTGCATCTTCCAATGCAACGTGTCGGGATATACCTTCAGAACGAGCGGCGGTCGGGCTTCGACGAACGTGATCTCATAGACCGCAGCGATCTCGCCTCCATGAATGTTGGAGACTGTTGCAACCGTGCAGTCTGAGCGCACGCGATCGATGATCTTCTGCGCTGTAGCCACCGAGACCTGGAGTTCGGGCTTGATGCCCATAAGCTGGCGACCTTTCAAGAGCCTACTCAGGGTGTCGGCGACGCGCCTCATGTGGCAGATCCGTGCGCGCGCGCCAAGACGCCTGCCCCCGAATGTGGTACACGGCCCGCCGCCAACCCCCTAACGCACGGTATTCCTAAAGCACATGGCCAAACCCGTCGTCACACGCTTTGCTCCGTCGCCCACCGGCTATCTGCACATCGGGGGCGCCCGCACAGCGCTGTTCAACTGGCTCTACGCTCGCCATACGGGCGGAAAAATGCTGCTGCGGATCGAGGATACCGACCGCGAGCGCTCCACCGAACCCGCGATCGCCGCCATCCTCAATGGCCTCAAATGGCTCGAACTCGATTGGGACGGCGAGCCGCTCCACCAGTTCGCGCGCGCTGAGCGTCACCGCGAGGTAGCGCTGGAGCTACTCGCCGCCGGCAAAGCCTATCACTGCTATCTTTCGCAGGCCGAGATCGAGACCATGCGCGAAGCCATATCGGCGGAGCGCGAGCTGGCGAAAAAGGAGAAGCGACCTCCGCGGGGTCCGCAATCCATCCAAAGCCCCTGGCGCGATCGCGATCCCAAGGATGCGCCCGCCGGCGTGAAACCTGTCATCCGCCTCAAGGCCCCGCTCGACGGCGAGACTGTCATCGAAGACAGGGTACAGGGCCGCGTCGTGTGGCAGAACGCCGACCTCGACGACATGATCATCCTGCGCAGCGACGGCACGCCGGTCTACAACCACGCCGTCGTCGTCGACGACCACGACATGGGCATCACGCACGTGATCCGCGGCGTCGATCATCTCACCAATGCCGCCCGGCAAGTGCAGATCTACAAGGCCATGGGCTGGGACCTGCCGGTGTTCGCGCACGTCCCGCTGATCCACGGACCGGACGGCGCAAAACTCTCCAAGCGTCACGGCTCGCCCGCGATCGAGACCTACCGCGCCATGGGGTATTTGCCCGCGGGCCTGCGAAACTATCTGGCCCGCCTCGGCTGGAGCCATGGCGACGACGAGATCTTCTCGACGGCGCAGATGATCGCGTGGTTCGACATCGACGACATCAACAAGGCGCCCGGCCGGCTCGACTTCGCCAAGCTCGCCGACGTCAATGCGCACTACATCCGCCAGGCGAGCCCAGACGAGCTGCTGGCCCGGTTCAAGGACTTCCTCCCCGAGAGCGAAGGCGGGCCCGCGCTCGCCAGCCGCATCCAGGTGGTGGGTTGGGACAAGCTGGCGGCCGCGCTGCCTTCGCTCAAGGAGCGGGCCAAGACCCTCAAGGAGCTGGTCGATGGCGCGGGCTACCTTCTGGCCAACCGCCCCCTTGCCCTCGACGACAAGGCCGCCAAGCTGCTCGACGCGGAGGCGCGCGGCAACTTGGCCAAGCTGCTGGCACTGTTTGAAGGCGTCGGGGACTGGAATGCCCCGGCCATCGAGGTTGTCGTTCGCGATTTCGTGAATGCGAGCGGCCTGAAACTGGGCAAAATCGCCCAGCCGCTCCGTGCCGCACTCACCGGCTCGGTTGTTTCGCCCCCTATATTCGACGTCATGGCGGTGCTGGGACGGGACGAGGCGCTGGCGCGCATCCGCGACCAGGCCCAATGAGGCCGACAGGCCTACAAGACCATCCCGTGCAAGGCTCGCCTTCACCCTTGGCATATCTTGCCGCAGTGCAAAATGTATAATAGTCAGGTGACCGGCCGAGCCCTTTGCGGACCGGCAGATGCGCCCTTTGCGCACTGCAGCACGTCCGCGCAGGAACGCTGATGGAAGGACGAGCCCCATGAACGCTAAAGATGCCGCGAATGCCGGCAAGAGCGCAACGCTCAGCCTTGGCAGCAACCAACAGTCGCATCTGCCTGTGCGATCGGGCTCCATCGGCCCCGACGTCATCGACGTCGGCCGGCTCTACCGCGACACCGGTTGCTTCACCTACGACCCGGGTTTCACGTCCACAGCCAACTGCTCCTCGAAAATCACCTACATCGACGGCGACCAGGGCGTACTGCTCTACCGCGGCTACCCGATCGAGCAGCTGGCAGAGAATTCCAACTTCGTCGAGGTCTGCCACCTTCTGCTCAACGGCGAGCTGCCGACCAAGTCCGGGTTCGAGAACTTCCGCAGCACCATCACGCGCCACACCATGGTGCACGAGCAGATGACGCGGTTCTTCACCGGCTTCCGCCGCGACGCGCATCCGATGGCCATCATGTGCGGCTCGGTCGGCGCACTCTCGGCCTTCTATCACGACTCCACCGACATCAACGATCCCCAGCAGCGCGTCATCGCCAGCCACCGCCTCGTCGCCAAGATGCCGACGCTTGCAGCCATGGCCTACAAGTATTCCATCGGCCAGCCGTTCATCTATCCGCGCAACGACCTCGACTACACCTCCAACTTCCTGCAGATGTGCTTTGCGGTGCCGTGCGAGCCCTACGTCGTGAACCCGATCGTCTCGCGCGCGCTCGACCGCATCCTGATCCTGCACGCCGATCACGAGCAGAACGCCTCCACCTCCACGGTCCGCCTCGCCGGCTCTTCCGGCGCCAACCCGTTTGCCTGTATCGCCGCCGGCATCGCCTGCCTGTGGGGCCCCGCGCATGGCGGCGCCAACGAAGCCGCGCTCAAGATGCTGGAGGAGATCGGCACTGTCGATCGCGTGCCCGAGTTCGTGAAGAAGGCGAAAGACAAGAACTCCGAGTTCCGCCTGATGGGCTTCGGCCATCGCGTCTACAAGAACTACGACCCGCGCGCCAAGGTGATGGCGCAGACCTGCCACGAGGTGTTGGATTCTCTGGGCGTCAAGGACCAGCACGTCCTGAAAGTGGCCATGGAGCTGGAGCGCATCGCGCTGCAGGACGACTACTTCATCGAGAAGAAGTTGTATCCCAACATCGACTTCTATTCGGGCATCACGCTGCGCGCGATGGGCTTCCCCATGTCGATGTTCACCGTGCTGTTCGCAGTCGCCCGCACCGTCGGCTGGATCGCCCAGTGGAAAGAAATGATCGAGGACCCCGAGCAGAAAATCGGCCGTCCGCGCCAGCTCTACATCGGTCCCACCGAGCGGCCTTTCGTCCCGATCGATAAGCGCGCCTGACGCTTCTCAGCTGCCGGCTGCCGCGCCATGGCGCGGCCAGCCACGGCCGTTCTCCGCGTACTCCAGGACAATACTGGCCGCCGCCTCGCTCGGGGCGTGGCCCACGACCTGGAGTGCAGCAGGAATCCGCGCCAATGCCGCCAGCTGCCTGGAACGCTGCGGGCTATCACTCAGCAACGGTTCCAAAGCATCGGCGAAATTCGATGCCGTGCAGTTCTCCTGGTGAAATTCGGGGAATACCCGTTCGTCGAGCACCAGATTGGGCAGCACGACCGACGGCGCAATGACCAGCCGGCGCAGCACCGGCGCGATGAGCGCATCCACCTTGTAGCCGACCACCATCGGTGTGCCGGCAAGCGCCAGTTCGAGCGTTACCGTGCCCGATGCCGCAAGCGCCGCCGTGGCGAGCTTGAAGGCGCGAAACTTGTCCTCCTCGCCTTCGATCAGATGCGGCTGCTGCGGCCACGCTTTCAGATGCTGCTCGATGAGCGGGCGTACCGAAGACATGACGGGCATCACCACGTCGAATTTTCTGCCCCGGGCGAGGAGCACGGCGAGCGCCTCGCCGAACGGCGGCATCATGCGCGAGACTTCCGAGCTGCGACTGCCCGGCAGCACGACCAGCACGGGCGCTTCTTTTGCCAGGGCCAGGCGCTCGGCGAGCGGAGCGGGATCCAGCGACGCGATCCATGGATGGCGTTCGATCAACGGGTGACCCACGAAGCTGCACGGCGGACCGCCCAGCCGCTTATGGGCATCCGGCTCGAAGGGCCAAAGGGCGAGGACATGATCGATATACTCGCGCATCTTGCGAGCTCGGCCCGGACGCCACGCCCACACGCTCGGTGATACGTAGTCGATGATCGGGATGTCGGGGCACCGCCTCCGGATGCGTTTTGCAATTGGATGCGTGAACTCCGGACTGTCGATGATGATGACGCCATCCGGTTCGGCAGCCGCGGCGGCGCTCACCGTTCGATAAACGCGGCTCAGGATCTGCGGAAACCGGGCCGCGATCGCCACCGGTCCCATCACGGCCACGTCCTCGAGGGGAAACAGGGAGACGAGCCCCTGCGCCGCCATTTGCGGCCCGCCCACGCCCAGGTAGCGAACACGGCCCCCGCGGCCCTGGTTCAGCGCCGCCATCAGCTTGGCCCCCAGGGCGTCGCCGGAATGTTCGCCTGCGACTATGAAAAGGCTGACGTCGCGGCCGTGCGCGGAAACGGTCCTCTCCCGCGCCTCCATTTGGCTAGGCCCTGTCGCTGCTGCATCCCCCACCGCGTCACCCTTCATCGCCGGCACGGCATGTTACCAGGAACAGGCCTTGGGCGTCCGCGAGCCGGCACATGTCCTCATAGGCCGCCAGCACATCCGGCAGCCCCACAACGGCAATGCCAGCCAGGCCCTGGCGGGCGGCCGCCTCGAGCACGTGGCGCAGCGTCTGCACATCCGCGGCATTGTCCGCACGGCACACCAGCACACCGACACGGCGCTTGCGGTGTGTGCCCCACTGCCGCAGCGAGCCCACGCGCTCGAGCATGGCCGTGACGGTTTCGGCAGCAGCAAACGCCAGGATATGCGCACGGGCCACGACCACGGCTGAGCCGGTATCGAAACGGCCGAGCCGCGCGACCGCGGTCAAGCCACGAGCCATATCTGTCCTGTCGCGCATACCCGGGCGCACGCGCCCCACGACACGCCCATCCACGTGCGCGGACCCGGCATATCCCGGCCCTGCGATGCGCGCGCTTGCCAATCCTTCCATGGCGCAACCATGCGCGTTGGCGGCACGGATGGTTGCGTCCCGGTCGAGCATCAGCACGGCGCCCGCCTCGACGGCGACCCCGGCCAGGCGCGCTGCTGTCGCAAGCTCGACAGTGCGTGGGCCTATGGCCGGCATGTCCACGCGCAGTTCCTGACCGGGCTTGGGGCCCTTGGTCAGCACGCCGCGGCGCCCAGCGTCTCCTTGCCCGCGGCCCAAAGCGGCCACACGTTCGAGCATCGCGTCGGTACCTTCCGCACCTTCGATCGCCAGCACACGCCCATCAGCGACGGCAACCGCCTGGCCGGCATCCAAGGAACCGAGCGCCGCTCTGACCGCAAATCCCAGCATGGCGTCGGCACGGTCTCCGGGAGAAAGGGCGACAGCCCCGATCTGCCCGGCATCAGCCAGCAGGTCGGGGGCAACCTCGTGGGCGCCGCGTACCGTCAGGCCCTTGGCCTCGAAGAACCGCACGACGCGGCTCAGCACAGAATCGTCCCCGCCCGCCAGCAAGCTGAACACCTGCGGCAGGCTGGTGAAGAAACCCGCATCCGGCCGGATCGTGCGCAAGTCCGGCCGCCGCACGTTGCCGGCGATGACCAGTTCGTTGCGCCCCTCTCCGCTGAGAGCAGCCACGATGCGGCCGATCTGCCCCAGGTTCACCCAGGTGTGCGGAAAGCGCGCGACGTCGGGATCAGCCGCCCCTTCGATGGCGACGATATGCACGTGTCCTCCCCGCGCGCCCACGCTCTCGGCGATCATCAGCGGCAGCCGGCCGCCGCCGGCGAGAATGCCGAGCCTAGTCATGGCGACGGGAGACCGCGCATGCGGGACCGTTGAGGATGTGGAGCGCACATGAGCCGCCGATGACGGCGCTCAAGCCGCGCGCGGCACGCAAAGCGCCCGATCCGACTGCGCTTTGATGAAGTCGAGAATTTCGCGCACATAGGGATCCTTGGCGATCTCGTCCGCCTCGACGTCGGCGAGCCGCTCCACCAGCGTGCCCTCATTAGAGAACAGCAGCCGATACGCGTGACGCAAGCTCTGGATGCTGTCGCGCGTAAATCCCAGTCTTTTCATGCCGACGATGTTCAGGCCCGCAAGTCCTGCACGGTTGCCGAGCGCCATGCCGTAAGGGATCACGTCGTTCTCCACCCCGGCCAGGCCGCCGATGAAGGCATGATGCCCGATGCGCACGAACTGGTGCACGCCGGCGCCCCCGCCGAGGATGGCGAAGTCGCCGACCGTGCAATGCCCGGCCAGCATCACGTTGTTGGAGAAAATGACGCTGTTGCCCACCCTGCAGTCGTGCGCCACATGACTGTGGACCAGGAACGTGCACTTGTCCCCCACCGTTGTCACACTGCCGCCGCCTGCAGTTCCGGGGTTCATCGTGACGCCCTCGCGGATCGTGCAGTGCGCACCGATCTCCAGGGTGGCGTGCTCGCCCTTGAACTTCAGGTCCTGCGGCTCGGACCCGAGCGACGCGAACGGGAACACGCGCGTACCCGCCCCGATCTTCGTATGCCCGGTAACCGAAACGTGGCTGATGAGCTTGACGCCCGCCCCCAGCACCACGTGAGGCCCGACCACGCAGAATGGCCCGACCTCCACATCGTCGGCAAGCTGCGCGCCATCTTCGATGATAGCTGTGGGGTGCGTGTTAGATGTTCGCTTCATCCTGATCCAGGATCATGGCGCTTATTTCGGCCTCCGCCACTACCTGCCCGTTGACCTTTGCCTCGCCGGAGAAGCGCCAGGCGCGTCCGCGGCTTCGAATCTTCTTTACATGGTAGTGCAGCAGGTCACCAGGAAGGACTGGCTTGCGGAACTTGGCGCGATCAATCCCCATGAAATAGACGAGCTGCGGCTTATAATCCGCGCCAAGGTGATGAACACACAGAGCACCAGCGGTCTGCGCCAGTCCTTCGATGATGAGGACTCCCGGCATGACCGGAAAGTTCGGGAAATGCCCCTGGAAGAACGGTTCGTTGACCGTGACAGCCTTGATACCGACAGCGCTTTCGTCGCCGTCCATATCGATAATGCGGTCGACCATAAGGAAGGGATAGCGGTGCGGCAGCAGTTTCAGCACGCGCCGAATGTCCGCACTTGCGAGGTCCTTCTTTCCTGAACCGGCCTCACTCATTCTCTCGCGCGCTCCCGTCTCGCACCGGTCGGTCCTTACGGGCCGCCAATCTGCTCCTATTCCGCACCGGAACGACCCCCACGCCGTCCCAGCCGCTTGATCGCCGCAATCTGCCGCCCGTACTCGAGCATGGGCACCGCCGGGGTTCCCCCCATCCGCGCACCCGCAGGAACGTCGTCCTTGGGGTGCGAACCGCCCGCAATCTGCGCACCCGTTCCGATCTTGATGTGACCGACCGCGCCGGACTGTCCGCCCATTACGACAAAATCCCCGAGTTCCGTAGACCCCGAGATGCCGGTTTGCCCGACAATCACGCAATGTCGGCCGATCACCACGTTGTGCCCGATCTGAACAAGATTATCAATTTTGGTCCCTTCCCCGATGATCGTATCCTTAAGAGCGCCGCGATCGACGCAGCTGTTGGCCCCGATCTCCACGTCGTCCTGAATGATGACGCGGCCGACCTGCGGCACCTTGAGGTGGCCTCCGGCACCCATCGCGAAGCCAAATCCGTCCTGCCCGATTCTCACGCCGGCATGCAGAAGAACGCGGTCGCCGACCAGTGCGTGCGTAACGCTGGCGCCTGCACCGATGTAGCAGCCGCGGCCGACAGTCACGCGGTAGCCGATCACCGCGCCGGCGGCCACTGTGGTGCCGCGCCCGATCTGGGCTTCACGCCCAATAACGGCGCCGGGCTCAACTCTGACGTCCTCCTCCAGCCTGGCCGTCGGATGGATCGGCGGGTCTCCGCTGGCGGCCATCGCGGCCTTGGGTGTCAAAGCATCAGGATAGAAGTGCTGCAGCGCCAGGGCGAAAGCCCGATAAGGCCCCCCTGACAGCAGGATCGAGGTGCCCTTGGGCACGCGGTCGGCGAACCCTGGCGCCACGAGGCAGGCCGAAGCCCTGGTGGCCTGCAGCTGGGGCAGATATTTGCGGTTGTCGAAAAAGGACAGTTCGCCCGCGCCCGCATCGAGCAGCGGTTTCACGTCGTGGATCAGCGTGTCCGGGTCGGCCCCCTGCGCAAGCTGCGCGCCCACCTTTTCCGCCAGCGCCTGCAGACGGAACGGCGCAGCCCTTTCGAAGAACCCTGGATGCTCCATTGAGCCACCTTGAGACATGCGTAAGGCCGCCGGGCCTGTTGGGCCCCGACGGCCTCGAACGTAGCATTTGGCCGGCGGACTGTTCCAGCAGCCTGTCGGCGCTAGAACTTGGTCGAAGCGCCGAACCGGATCAGCTGCTCTTTGTCGAAGTCCTGCTTGAGGAAGCGCCTTGTGCGATATCGAGGCGCAGAGGCCCGAGCGGTCGAATTTCACAGGATGCTGGCGCCGAGCGGAGCGCCCGGACGGCGGTCCAGGGATGCTGGCGCAGGCAAATGCCCGGCTCGGGATTCACCGGCGCGGGCACTTGTTGTTGAGTGCCTTGGCTTCGGCACCAGCACCGAACAACGAACCGGCATCGACAAAAAAGGCGCCGCTCATGCCGAGGTCCTCAGAGAGCAACGGCAGCGGGAAGCGGACCTCCGCAGTCGTCGACCAGTAGGTGGAGCCGCCAAGGGCATCGCCAGTGAGCAGGTCGCGCGGCCCCAATCCGGCCCGATCGAAGCCGCGGATGGTCTCGCCACCTTTGTAGAAGAGATCGAGCAGGCGCACGTCCTCGCCTCCCCACCCCTGGATATTCCCTGCCATTGCTCGCCCGACAAACGTGATCTTCTCGGTGATCGGGTAGTAGAAACGCCCTTCGCCCTGCACCCTCACGTACTGCACGTCGCCACCCAGGCCCGCCAGATCGGAGCCGATCTGGAAGTAGACGCCTTTGGTCGGGGTCTTGGGATGGTTGCGCGTATCGTAGGCAAGGCTCGTGCCCCACGATGAAGTAATATACTCGCCCTGCGGCCGCCTGCTTGATCGCCAACGACGCGTCGTCGCTGCACATCCGAGATTTCGTTGCTGGAGAGCGTGTAGCTGTTCGTCAGCCACAGGTTCTCCGTGATTGGAGCGCCGAGCCGCAGCGTGCCACCGCTCGTACGGGACACGAATTGCTGGGTCGACGACAGGTCGATCTCTTTGTGGAACAGATCGAAGCCGGCCGCCAGATTGCGGTCGAGGAAACGCGGCTCGGTGAAGCTCAGGTCCACCTGCAGGCGCTCGGCCGAGCCGGCCAGCCTGAGGCGGAGGAACTGGCCTTTGCCGAGCAGATTGCGCTCCGTAATGCTGACGTCGCCGATCACGCCCTCGCTGGTCGAGTAACCCGCCCCGAAGGACAGTTCACCGGTCGACTGCTCGATCAGATCGACGTCGAGAATGACGCGATCCTGCGCGGACCCCGGCCTGCGCTTGATGTCCACGGCCTTGAAGAAGCCCAACGCCTGTAGGCGCTTCTTGGCCTTGTCGACCAGCAGAGGATTGTAGGCGTCGCCTTCGGCCAACCGGAACTCCCGGCGCACGACGTAGTCGTGGGTGCGCAGGTTGCCGTTGACGTTGATCCTCTCGATGTAGATGCGCGGTCCCTGGTCGATCACATAGGTCACATTGATCGAACGCGTGCCGGGCTCACGGGCGGCGCGCGGGCGCACACGGGCGAATGCGAAACCCTGTTCGGAAACGGCGAGCGTGATCCGCTCGATGGTCCTGTCCATCGCCGATTGGTCGAAGGTCGCGCCCGGCGTCGTGAGCAGCTCGCCGTACAACGACTTGGGATCGACGTTGGCCAGGGAAGATTCGATGTCGATCTTGCCGAAAGTGAACAGCTCCCCTTCGTCGACCACGTAGGTGATGTTGAAACCGGAGCCATCGCGAGCAAGCTCGGCACCCGCGGATACGATGCGCGCATCCGCGTAGCCATTCTTCATGTAGTACTGCCGCATCAGCTCCCGATCCAGCGCCAGCCGGTCGGGATCATAGACGTTGGTGCCCTTGAGGAAGTCGAACAATCCCGACTGCGTGGTCGTGATGATGTCCCTGAGCTGCGAATCCGAGAACGCCTTGTTGCCAATGATATTGATGGCCTGAACCTTGGTCGCGCCGCCCTCGTTGATCTCGAACACGACATTCACGCGGTTGCTGTCGAGTTCGATGATCTTGGGTTCGACCGAGGCGGCAAACCGGCCCTGCCGCCGGTAGACATCCAGGATGCGCTGCACGTCCGCCTGCGCCTTGGCACGCGTGAAGATCGAGCGCGGTTTGATCTGGACCTCGTTGGTCAGCGTCGCCTTGTCGACCTCTCTGTTGCCCTCGAAGGCGACCTGGTTGACGACCGGGTTCTCGACCACGGTGATAACGACGCCAGCGCCTTCACGGTCTATGCGGACATCGGAGAACAAGCCAGTGGCGAACAGGGATCGGATGGATTGATCGATTTTTCCGGCGTCGTAGGGATCGCCGATGCTGAACCGCAGGTAGGTGCGCACGGTTTCGGGCTCCACGCGCCGATTACCGACCACGCGGATCTCGCGAATGGTGCCGCTTTGGGCTTCGGCAGGGCTCGCCGAGTACACCACCGGTTCCACAACGGTCAGCGCGCAAAACGCGACCATTGCAGCCACGACGAAGTGCCAGCCCCCCGACTTGCACGCCCAATGTTTTGGCATTCTTCCCGTCTGCCTTTCAGTTCGCCGATCGCCCCTCTGCGCTCTACCCGTCGACGTCGAATGAGCGCTTCCGCGACACCTCAGCTGGCAAGAACCCGGAACAAAATCCCCTCGTTCCCTGGTTGCCCGGGCCGAAGCATCATACGCGGTACAACTTGTTTAACCGGACGATAACCAAGTTGGGAAGTGGCAATATTACGCCAACGCCCGGCAAAATCCGGGCTGCCATAATGTTATCTGATTCTCGTCATTTTGCGTTGATTAAGCGCACTTAACGGCGCTCCAACCACACACCGGCAGCCTGCGGCGGAGCGGACGCACGTGCCCGCAGCCCACCTCGCCGCGGCCTCCCGAGGCTCCCCCTCCGGGACTAACCGATTCCCATCCACCGCAGCGGAATCAGGCGATCCTGGTAGGTGGTATAGACCAGCAGTAAAAGCACTATTGCCAGGCCTATGCGGAAACCGACTTCCTGGGCGCGCTCGCTCAGCGGGCGCCCGCGAACCGCTTCGATGGCATAGAACATAAGGTGACCGCCATCGAGCAGCGGGATGGGGAACAAATTAATCAGGCCTATGCTCACTGAAAGCACCGCCGTGAGGTTGATGAGCGCCAGAAAGCCAAGACTGGCCACCTGCCCCGAAATATCGGCGATACGGAGCGGGCCTCCGAGCTGGTCACCCAACTCGCGGCGGGTGGCCACGTCGTAGAGGTAACCCAGCGTGCGGGAGACGATGTAATAGCTTTCCTTGACCGCCAGACCTACAGCCTCGACCGGCCCATAATGCTTGAACTGCCATTCCTGCTGGGTGGCGTTGCGCTTGATGCCGATGACGCCGACCTTGAGCTTGTTCCCAAACCGATCCGAAATCTCGCGCCGTTCGGGCATGGCCTTGATGTCCAGCAGCACGCCGCTGCGGTCCACGCCGAAGGTGAGTTCCTTGTCGGCACTGGCGCTGACGATGCGTTGCATGTCCGCGAACGCCTCGATCTTCTGACCATCGATACTGACGATGACATCGCCCGCCTTGAACCCTGCCCGGGCAGCAGCTCCGTCCGCCACCAACTCGTCCACCCGAGGCGCCGTCACGTTCACGCCCACGAACGTGAAGGTTAACGCGAAGACTAGAATCGCGAGCAGGAAATTGGCGATCGGGCCGGCAGCCACGATGGCAGCACGCGAGGCCAGGGGTTTGGTCTGGAACGCACCCTCGCGCTCGACAGCCGACATGCGTTGCAGGGCTTCCCGGGACGGAACACTCGCCCCGTTCTCGTCATCGAGAAATTTGACATAGCCGCCCAGTGGAATCCAAGCCAAACGCCAGCGCGTGTCGTAGCGGTCGTTGAAGCCGAAAATCTCTTTGCCGAACCCTATCGAGAACGTCTTGACGCGCACGCCGCACCAGCGCGCCACCAGGAAATGCCCCAGTTCGTGTACGAAAATGACCACCGTCAGCACGAACAGGAAGGCGAGCGGCTTCAGGATGAATGTCGGCAAAACGTCCATTTCGGCATTGCCTCCAGCAACATTACGCTCAGCGAGCCACCATCTGCACCAGGCGCCGGACGGTATCAGGCCAAGGCATCAGGCCCATGCACGGCTATCGAGCAAGAACAGCGCCAACTCGCGGGCCGCAGCGTCCGTTGCCAGCACCTTGTCCAGGTCCGTCGCCGCCACCAGCAGCCCGCGCCCGACTGCAAGCTCAAGCGTCTCGGCTACAAGTTGGGCGATATGAAGGAACTTGATCTGTCCGGTCAAGAAGGCCTCGACCGCGATTTCGTTCGCGGCGTTGAGAACTGTGGGCGCCATTCCGCCATTGTGCATGGCCTGGCGTGCCAGCCCGAGGGCACGGAACCGGTCCTCGTCCGGCCGCTCGAAACTCAAGGTCCCAAGCTCCACTAGATCGATGCGCTTTGTGGGTGCGGCCATGCGGGCCGGCCAGGCCAAACCGGCGGCAATGGGCGTTCGCATGTCCGGGCTTGCCAATTGCGCCAGCATCGAGCCGTCGCGGAAGCCGACGAGCGCGTGGATGATCGACTGGGGATGAACCACCACCTCGAGCTGGCCCGGTTCCACAGGAAACAGGTGATAAGCCTCGATCAGCTCGAGCCCCTTGTTCATCAGCGTGGCCGAATCGATCGTGATCTTCCGGCCCATGGACCAATTGGGGTGCACGAGCGCCTGCTGGGGCGTAGCCTGCCCGAGCTGCTCCAGGCTCCAGGTCCGAAACGGCCCACCCGATGCGGTGAGCACGATGCGCTCGATAGCATCCGGATCGGAGCCTGCGATCGCCTGAAACACCGCTGAATGCTCCGAGTCGACCGGCACCAGGTCGGTTCCCGCGCTGCGCACCGCCTCCATGAAAATCTGCCCGGCGCACACAAGGCATTCCTTGTTCGCAAGCGCAACCCTGCGCCCCTGCGCTACGGCCGCGAGCGTGGGACGCAAGCCCGCCGCACCGCTGATGCCGGCCATCACACAGTCGACCGGTCTGCTTGCAGCATCGATGAGCGCAGCGGACCCAGCGGCGACCTCGATACCCGTGCCGGCAAGACGTTCCTTCAATTCACCGTAGCGGCTCTCGTCGGCGAGCACGGCAAGTTTGGCTTGATGGAGGAGCGCCAATTGCGCAAGCGCTTCAGCATTGCGGTTGGCGGTCAGGGCGACGACCTCGAACAGGCGCGGATTGCGACCGATGACGTCCAGCGTGTTCTGTCCGACGGACCCTGTCGCTCCGAGCACCGTGATGCGCTTGCGAGCCGCCCCGGCGTCAAGCGCCAGCGGCACTTCGCGGGGCGCGACATCCTTTGCTTTCGTGATCGTTAGCGGCACAGGCACGCCTCCACAACCTACGACCCGAACAGCAAAGCCCGCGCCGGCGAATGAACATCGATGACGATCGCAGCGATACCGACTACGGCAGCCGCAGCCACCAGCCCATCGACGCGATCCATGACGCCGCCATGACCTGGAATGATGGTACCGCTGTCTTTTGCCCCGAAACGGCGTTTCAGCGCAGATTCAGCAAGGTCGCCGGCTTGTGCCACGAGGGCGAGAACACCGCCTGTGGCCGCCAGCCTAACCGCGGAGGCGTCCGGAAGAGCAAACCAGAAAAGACTGCCGACGACCGCACTGGCGATCACGGCGCCGATCAGGCCCGCCCAGGTCTTGTTGGGCGAAACCGCCGGCCACAGTTTGGCCCGCCCTAACAATCGCCCCGCCACGAAACTCGCCGAGTCGGCAGTCACGACCACCACCACGAGGAAGATCACCGCCAGCAACCCATACGACGCGTCCGATCTCAACCAGATCAGGGCCACTGTCGGCAAGCCGGCGTAAAACACCCCCAGAGCGGAGAATATGCTGTTGCGTCCAAGGCTCAGAAGCGCCGCCAGAATGGCCCCGATCGGCAGCGCCAGCAAACCCAGGCCAACCAAACCGACCGCAGCCAGTATCCCTGCCAGCGCCGCCGCTCCAATCAGCACGGCAACAACGGCACCCGCCTCCGCGCCATGCACCAAACGCCCCCACTCCCAGGCGACGACCAGCGCCACCAGCACGACCAGTACGGCAAATGGCATTACCCCAGCCAGAGTGAAAGCCAATGCCACCGCACCCATGCCCAGGCCGGCAGCGAGACGCAGGCGGAAATCGTTGCCAAGCCGCCCTGCCCAGCCGGCCTGCAGGCCGTTTCCCGGCGCGGAATTGTCGTGTTCGCTCATGCGATTCCGATCTGCTCCGGCATTCAACCGGTTGACCGCGCAGCGACACCGCCATACCTGCGGTCGCGCCGGCGATACTCGTCGATGGCCTGCTGCAGAAGCTCGCGTCCAAAGTCGGGCCAGCAGGCTTCCAGGAACACGAACTCCGTGTAGGCAGACTGCCACAGCAGAAAATTGGAAAGCCGCAGCTCTCCACTGGTGCGGATGAGCAGATCCGGATCAGGTATGCTCTGCGTGTCGAGCGCAGCCGACAAGGCTTCAGGCGTTATTTGCTCGGCCTTGATTGTGCCCTCCAACACACGCTCGGCCAGTCTGCGGGCGGCTCTGGCAATCTCTGCGCGCGAGCCGTAGTTGAAGGCGATCACCAGATCGAGTGCCGTGTTGGCGTTCGTCAGCTCGACCGCCTCGTCGATCAGTCCCAACAGCTCGGCATCCACGCCTTCGCGCTCGCCGATAACACGCACCCGCACGTTGTTTTGGTGCAGCTCGGCCAGATCGCGGCGGATGAACCTCTTCATCAGGCCCATCAGGTCGTCGATCTCGCTGGCCGGCCGCGCCCAGTTCTCCGAGGAGAAGCTGAAGATGGTGAGATACTTTACCCCGATCTCGATGGCAGCCCGGACAGTCCGGCGCACGGCTTCCACACCCATGCGGTGTCCCGCTGAACGGGGCAGTCCACGGCTTTGCGCCCAGCGGCCATTGCCATCCATGATGATGGCGACATGCTGCGGGATTCTGAGTCCGCGTCCAGGCCGCAGGCGGATTGTGCTCGTTCATGACGTGCGTGTCTCGTGCGGACGACGGGCACCGTCGCCAAAGCGAGCCAAGGGGGTAGGCATGGCAGGCGCCGTCACGTTCATACCTGCTTTATCTCGGCTTCCTTGGAGGCGAGCGCCTGATCGATTTCCTTGATCAGCCGGTCCGTCAGCTCCTGCACCTTGGCAGAGTTCTTATGGTGGTCATCCTCGCTCATGTGCCCGTCTTTATCGAGCTTCTTCAGCAGATCCATGCCTTCGCGCCGTACATTGCGCACCGCGACCCTGGCATGCTCGGTGTACTTGTGAGCTACCTTGACGAGCTCCTGGCGCCGCTCGGCATTGAGCGAGGGAATCGGCAGGCGCATCAGACTGCCGTCGATAACCGGATTGAGCCCGAGGTTTGCTTCCCGGATCGCCTTCTCGACGGCCGACACCTGGCCCTTGTCCCAGACCTGAACCGAGATTGTGCGCGCGTCCGGGGTCGATACGGTCGCCACCTGGTTGATCGGCATGCGTGCGCCGTAAACATTGACGACCACGGCATCCAACAGGTGAACGCTGGCCCGACCCGTCCGCAGTCCGCCGAATTCCTTCTTGAGCGTATCGATGGCGCCCCGCATGCGGCGGTCGAGCTCTGTCAGATCGAATTTGCCGACAGCCATGGCGTATCTCCTTTGCTGCGGATGCCCTGTCAGGCGGTCCCAGTGTGCGGGCCGGCAATTGGCTGACTTGCCGGACCGCCTGCGTGTTCGTCGCGCCTACGGCCGGCCTTCGATCACCGTGGCCAACGCCTCACCCCGCATGACCTTCAAAAGATTACCCGGATCCTCGATAGAAAAAACAATTACTGGAAGAGCATTGTCACGGGCAAGTGCAATAGCCGCTCCGTCCATGACCTTGAGGTCCCGGGCCAGCACGTCACCATAGGTCAGCCTGTCATAACGAATCGCCTTGGGGTTCTTCCTGGGGTCGTCCGAATAAACACCATCGACCTGTGTCGCCTTCGCCAGCGCCTCGCAATTCATCTCCACGGCCCTGAGGGCTGCGGTCGTGTCCGTGGTGAAGAACGGATTGCCCGTGCCGGCAGCAAAAATCACGACGCGCTTGCTTTCCATGTGGTGGAGCGCCTTGGACCGCACGAACGCCTCGCACACCGTCGGCATGGGAATGGCCGAAAGCACGCGCGCCTGCACGTCCAACCGTTCCAGGCCGTTCTGCAACGCCAGCGCGTTCATGACCGTGGCCAGCATGCCCATGTAGTCGGCTGTGGCGCGATCCATGCCCTTGGCGGCGCCGGCAAGCCCGCGGAAGATATTGCCGCCGCCCACCACGACGCCGAGCTCGGCACCGGCCTCGATGGCCTCCTTCATTTCGCGGCAAAGACGCATGACGACATCGACGTCGATGCCATAGCCAGCCTTGCCCACCAGCGCCTCGCCGGAGAGCTTGAGGAGTAACCGCTTGTAGCGCAGGCCGGACGACGCGCCGCTCATCCTTGCTTGCCTTCAGGTTGGTGGCGCAGCTTATGCCGACAGCCGCTCACGACGCAAACGGCAGGTCAGATTAGAGCGATTCGAGGCAGAGGCAGCGGATCAGCGCTTGCCGGCGCAGGTTAGCCACCTCATCGGCGAAATCGCCATCCTTCTTGTCGATGCCTTCGCCAAGCGCATAGCGGACGAACTTGGCGACTTTGATGGGCGCGCCCGCCGTCTTCTCGGCATCCTTCAGCACCTGCTCCACGGTTGCCTTGCCGTCGCCGCCAGCGCCCAGGAACGTTTGCTGCAGGAGCACCACCTGCTGGTAGAACTCCTTGCGCAGCCGGCCTTCCACCATCTTGGCGATGATGTCGGCGCTCTTGCCCGATGCCTTTGCCTGCTCGGCGTAAACCCCACGCTCGCGCTCGACGAGCGCCGGATCGAGTTCATCGGCGCTGACCGCTGCCGGGCTTGCGGCCGCAATGTGCATGGCGAGCTGGCGGCCAAGCGCGGTGAGCGCGGCCTTGTCGCCCTTGCTCTCGAGCGCCACCAGCACGCCGATCTTGCCGAGGCCGTCGGCCACCTTGTTGTGCACGTAATCCGTGACGACGCCTTCCTTGACGGCGGCGTCGGCCGTACGCCGCACGCTCATGTTCTCCCCGATGGTCGCCACCATCTCCTTGACGTGGTCCTCCACCGACGCGCTCTTGCCCGGATAGGGCAGCGCCAACAGCTTGGCCAGGTCGCCTTTGGCCTGCGGCGCCAACGAGGTGATGCCGCGCACCATGTCCTGGAACTGCGGGTTGCGGGCGACGAAATCGGTCTCCGAGTTGACTTCGACGATCGCGCCGACGTTGTCCTTTGCCGTCAGGCCGATAAGGCCTTCGGCCGCCACCCGATCCGCCTTTTTGGCTGCCTTGGACAGGCCCTTCTTGCGCAGCCAGTCGATGGCCTTTTCCATGTCGCCGTCGGTTTCGGTCAGCGCGGTCTTGCAGTCCATCATGCCGGCGCCGGTCTTGTCGCGCAGGGCCTTCACCATGCTCGCGGTGACTGCTGTCATCAGAAAACCTCGTGTGGTGCTGCCGCGGCCGCCGACTGTGCGCCCGACCCTGCGGCAGACCTTGGACGCGGCCTTCAGACCGCCGCTGCCTCGACCAGCTTCTTTGCCGCGGCGACCCAGCCCTCGGCGGCAACACGGCCCTTGAGCCTGAGAGCGCGGTCGAGCGCCTCCGACCATCTCCGGCTCCAGATCGGCGATCTGCCAGAAGTGATAGACGCCGATATCGTTGAGGCGCAGCTCCAGCTTGTTGTCGACGTTCGGCAGACGCTTCAGGTCGTCGGCCTCGCCACGCGCCGCCTCGATGCCCTTGAAGACGGCAACGTCGGGCGCCAGCTGCTCCGTCGGCGGCGCTTCGGATGCGCCGATGTCGGCACCGGATTGCACCTGACCCCGCTCGATGCCCTCGATGGCCGCCCGCGCGATGAGATCGCAGTAGAGCGTAATGGCGCGGCCGGCGTCATCGTTGCCCGGAATCGGGAAATCGATACCGTCGGGATTGCAGTTGGTGTCGACGATGGCAACGATGGGGATGCCGAGCTTCCTGGCTTCCGCAATCGCGATTTCTTCCTTGTTCGTGTCGATGACGAACAGCAGGTCGGGCAGCCCGCCCATCTCCTTGATGCCGCCCAGCGACTTGTTGAGACCGTCGCGGTCGCGCGTGAGCTGCAGGAGTTCCTTCTTGGTGCGGCCCTTGCCTTCGCCGGCCAAGAGTTCCTCGAGCTGCTTGAGGCGGCGGATCGACTGGGAGATGGTTTTCCAGTTGGTCAGCGTGCCGCCGAGCCAGCGATGGTTGATGTAGTATTGCGCCGAGCGCTTGGCAGCCTCGGCAATGCCGTCGGACGCCTGGCGCTTGGTGCCGACGAACAGCACGCGGCCGCGCCCCGCCACCACATCGGCCACCTTGACCAGCGCCTGGTGCAGCAGCGGCACGGTCTGAGCCAGATCGATGATGTGGATGTTGTTGCGGGCGCCGAAGATGAAGGGCGCCATCTTCGGATTCCAGCGATGGCTCTGATGGCCGAAGTGAACGCCAGCCTCGAGCAACTGACGCATATTGAATGCGGGCAGCATCGGTATTCCTTTTCCGGTTGATCCTCCGCGGAACGTGCTGGAGCCGACGCCCAAGCTGGAATCGGCCCACCGGAGCGCCAGCGGGGCTTTTAATCCGCTTGGCGCATAAGTTCCGCGTGTGTGATGGCGCGGTGTGTAGCGGCTGCGGGCGGAAATGACAAGCGTCAATGAAATCGGCGCCTTAACGGTCGCTGTGCGCGCCTGCATCGGGTGCCCGCAGCCTGAGCGCACAGGCGCCGCATTGCGATCGGCGATGGGACGTCGCATCCTGCCGCCATGCACCCAGCCGAACAGCCCCTGGACGCCCAGACCGACGTGCTCGTGATCGGCTCGGGAGCCGCCGGCATGTATGCGGCCATCGAGGCCGCGCGCGCCGGTTGCAGCGTGCTGCTTGCCGATCGCAGCCTGATCGGCCGGGGCGGCGCGACAGTCATGGCGCAGATGACCGTTGCCGTAGCCCTTGGCTCGGAGACGGACGACCACTGGCGCCACCACCTCGACGACACCATTGCCGCAGGCCGGGGCCTCTGCAACGAGGCGCTGTCCCGGCTCCTCTGCGAGGAAGGTCCCGACTGTATCCGCGAAATGGATGCCTGGGGCGTCGGCTGGGCACGCCGCGACGGGCGCATCGTGCAGGCGCACGCACCGGGCCATGATCGGCCGCGCTGTGTCTATGTCGATTTCCTCAACACGGGACCCGCCGTCTCCAAGACGCTGCGCACGGCCGTCAACCGGATCGCCGGCATCCGCAAAGCCGGCGATCTTTGCGTTGTGGATCTCGTTGTCGTTGACGGCGAGGTGGCGGGCGCAGTCGCACTTCATGTGGCTTCCGGCAACCTCGTGCGCATCTCCGCCAAGGCGACCATCATTGCCACCGGCGGCCTGACGCGCCTCTACCGCCGCAACAGTGCATCCACCAACATGGGTGGCGACGGGTATGCGCTGGCGCTGCGCGCCGGAGCCAGTCTGATCGACATGGAATTCGTGCAGTTCTTCCCCATCGGACACCTTGCGCCGCGGCTGATCGGCATGGACCCGATCATGTGGGATCCGTTCCGCTACAAGCTCGGCGGCCGGTTGCTCAATCGTGACATGGAAGAATTCACCGCGCGCTACGGGACCGCCGAAGACGGCAAATACGTTCTGGCCCGCGACCTTGCCACCTACGCGATCACCAAGGAGGTCGAGGCCGGCCGCGGTTCGCCGCACGGCGGCGTGTATCTGAGCTTCCAGCACTGCTCGGAGGCCGAGCCTGCGCGGCGCCTTCGGTCCCGTCATCGACCGCCTTGCCGCCAACGGCATCGACCTCACCAGGACGCCGGTCGAGGTCGCGCCGATCGCGCACTATCACATGGGCGGCATCGTCGCGACATGCCATGGCAACCGAGGTGCCGGGACTGTTCGCGGCCGGCGAAGTCGGTAGGCGGCGCGAACGGCGCCAACCGCCTTTCCGGCAACGCCATCACCGAAGGCCTCGTGTTCGGACGTCAGGCCGGCCGCAGCGCTGCCGCGCGTGCAAACCGGCTCAAGGCCGTTGCTCCCATCAACGGATCGGCGCGCGCCATCGTCGATCTTTTGCCAGTGGACGGCGACGGCAACTCCAACACCGCCGCAATGATCCAGAAGCTGCAGGCCACCATGGCCGATGACGTCGGCCCCTTCCGTGACGCGGTGCGGCTCACGCGTGCGCTGTCGACCATCGATGACCTGACGCGTGCGCTCGGCGAGCGCCCGGCCGGCAGTCGCGGCGCGTTCGACATGCAGCGCCTTGATTGGCTCGACCTGCGCAACATGCTGCATTGTTGCCCGCTCCGTCGCGCAGGCCGCGCTCGCCCGCACGGAAAGCCGCGGCGCGCATCAGCGCGAAGACCATCCCGACACGCGGCCCGAATGGCAGGTCAATCAAGTGGTTCGCTGGCGCGACGGAGAGCTCAGCCTGGCACGAACGCAGATTGCGCCGGCGGAGGCGCTGACATGACGTCGATTGCCACGCTGAAAGTTTGGCGCGGAACCGACCCGTCCGCCGGCCGCTGGGAAACCCACAACGTGCCCTTCGAGCCGGGGCAATCGGTGCTGGATGGCCTGCGCTATATCCGTATCCAAGCCGACCCGTCGCTCGCCTTTCGCTTCTCCTGCATCAATGCCAATGCCTGCAAGGAATGCATGATGAAGATCGACGGCAAAACGCTCTACGCCTGCACGGCACGCCTGGAGCCTCGCGAAATGAGCGTAGCGCCCCTGTCCAACAAGACGCTCGTGCGCGACCTCGTGACCGAGATCGCACCGCCCTCGGAGCGGTTCGAGCGAATAGCGAGCGGCGCTGTTCAATCGAAGTCGCGGGTGATGTCGAATGTGCGCACGCCTTCAAGATCATCGGGCGGCGCCAGCCATTCCCTCTCGTGCTGAAGCGTGCGCCGCGTGTCGTTGACGCCCGCCTGCCAGTGCTCGTCCATCGAAACGCGCGAGAACTCGTAGTCCTTGGTCTGGGTCTCGTAGTTCTTCTCCCGATAGATGAGATGCACCACGCTCAAGAACGTGTTGCGCACGCATTGGCGCCGGATGTAACGCACATCGGCGTCGCCCTGCAGTTCGGCGGGCAATTTCTCGAGCAGCCGCTCGATTGCGCGCCGCAGCTCCTGCTCATGGCGTGCCACATCGGTATTGAGCCGCGTTCGGGACGAATAGAGGATGTCCTTCTGGCGTTCGTACACGCCCAGCAGATTGTGGGGCATCGCACCCCGGGCGCTGAACAGATCGACCTGGAACACCAGCATGCTGGAGTCGCGCTCCACGTCGAGCAGGTATTGCAGCGGCGTGTTGGTGACGACGCCCCCGTCCCAGTAGTGCTCGCCGTCGATCTGGATGGGCGGGAATCCCGGCGGCAAGGCCGCACTCGCCATGATGTGCTCCGGGCCAATCCGCCGCTCGCGCGTGTCGAAGTACACCGAGTTGCCCTTGCGGATATTGGCAGCGCCTACGCTGAGGCGCGGATGCCCGGCATTGAGAAGGTCGAAGTCCACCAGTTGCTCGAGCGTTTCGCGCAGCGGCGACGTATCGTAGAAGCTGAGCGCACCCTCCGTTCCCCAGGGCTGCAGCCAGGCCGACGGCATGCGTGGCTGGAAGAAGCCGCGCACGCCCGATGCAATGCTTGCCAGCGCGCTCCACTCGTTGAAGACGCCGCGCGCCATATCGCCTTCGAGCAGTGGCTTCACCGCTATGCCATCGGTGATCAGTTCCCAGAACTGGCGCAGCCGTTCGGTGCGCCGCTCCGGCGGGTTGCCGGCGATCAGCGCGCCGTTGATGGCGCCGATCGATACGCCCGAAATCCAGTCGGGGTCATAGCCGCGCTCGGCCAGCGTCGCGTAGACACCGGCCTGATAGGCGCCGAGTGCGCCTCCACCCTGCAGAACGAGACCCACCTTGGCGCAATGCGGCGGCAGCGTTTTCTTGCCTGGTTCCATAGCTTGCCGGCTCAGCGCCGCAACCGGAGCGCAGCCCTGCAGATACGGTGGTCCATCGCGCCGACGCGCACCATGGCGCTCTCGATCTCGAGTGCAGTCCCTAACTGCATGATATGACAGGTTTATGCGTCCGTGGCCAGCAAGGGCGCACGGTGGCGGCCGATGAGCAGACGTGGGCTCACCGGTCCCGGACCTAAGGGCGCTCGTCGGGACACTCCTATAGCGCCCGACCGCTGCCAGCAGCGCTACTTCTTGGCCAACCGGGCCTTACGTGCGGCGTAGCGGGCGTCACGGGTCGCCTTGCGTTCGGCGGCCTCGGACGCATCGCGGATCACCTTTTCAATGGCCTCGCGCCGCTCGCGCGCCTCGCGCTCAATCTTGTCTTTGGCATCCTGCTCCGCACGCGCTACCGCCTCAGCCTCCTTGATGGCCTTGCGTTCGGCTTCGCGAGTTGCACGCGCCGCCGCGATCGCCTCTCTCTCTTCTCTGCGCCGGAGGACAGCCGGGTCATCCGCTGCGGGGCGGGCGCGGAACCGCTCCAACGCCGCCTGCCTTGCGGTTGCGGCCGCGCTGATCCGGTCGCCGTACGTCTTCTCTTTGTAGCCTTTCATTCCAGTCCTTCTTGTTTATGGTCGCGCTGGACCGGCCGCAACTGCGACCACCCAGCATCAATGCGCTCAGTTGTTGCTTCGAGCCCCCGAGGCTCGACATGCAAGAGCCGCCCGATCAGAGGCGGCTCCAAATGTCGAGGCGCCGGCTGGCCGGCGCGCTCAGCCAGACCTAGGCGGCCTGGATATTGTTGACGGCAATCTTGCCGGTGCGACGGTCCGGTTGGGTGTCGAAGCTGACCTTCTGGCCCTCGCGAAGCCCGTTCATGCCCGCGCGCTCGAGCGCCGTTGCGTGAACGAACACATCCTTGCCGCCGTTATCGGGCTGGATGAATCCGTAACCCTTTTGTTCGTTGTAGAATTTGACAGTGCCGCTTTCCATAGAGCTTCCTTTTCGAGGCGTAGTGCGTGTGAGCCAACGTCCACGCCAAGCGTGGCCAGTGGCCCGGTTCGTCGATGTTTGGAAGAGAGTTCTGATCGTGCGCCCGGCAAAGCCTGGGCAATACGGCCCCTCGTCTGGCCAAAGTCGATGCTGACACATAGAACCGTTCAGGCGGGATTGCAATAGGGCGTGCAAGGGAATTGTGCTGTGGCCGCCCAATTGCACCGATGCCTCTGAAATTGCTCGATATATGCCGCTTGTACCACCCCCAGAAAGCGGCCGCATCTAGGTGACGCTCGCCTTTCCTATGCCCAAGCTCAAAAGGTAGGCAAAGGCGATGGGTGACGCCAAGATCAACAGCACGGGCCACAGGTCCGACCCTGCGGCAAACGCCAACCCCGCATGAGCGGCCAGGGGCGCCATGAAAAGAAGGGGCACGAGCGAAAGCACGAGCCAGCGCCCTCGATAGCGCACGGCCATCAGCACCTGCAGGAAAAAGTAGGCGGGAGCCGCGAGCATCACCAACTCGCCGATCAGCCAATCCATTCGGCAGCCCTGGCCCCTTCGTCCGCTTCAGCCCGTCGCGATTTCATCATACCCCCGGCCGAGGAACTGCACGAGGCACACCCCGTGCCCGAATGGGTCGGCAAGGTGGGCAATCTTGCCCCAAACGTGTACGGCCGCCGGCGTCTCCAGCGTCGCCCCTGCCGCCAATGCGGCTTTCACCGCGGCGTCGAGATCAGCAACGACAAAATCGAGGTGCACCGGCGTCCAGTGGCGGGCATAGCGGCGGCAGTCATCCGTTGCAGGACCCGCCGCGCTCCCGGCCGCCTTCTCGAGCAGATAGATCGGCGCGCCGGCACCCAGCAGTTCGGTAATTGCCGGGCCAAGCTTGCGGCCGACCGTCAGCCCGAAGGACGCCGTATAAAAGGCGGTGGCACGCTCCAGATCGTCGACGTCAATGTTGATGAGTGCTGTTGCGGTCATCTCGGCGCTTCCTGCTGTCACCTGCTGCCAACTGCTGTCGGTCTCCCTTTCGCGTGCCGCAATCGTGCGCTAGCACGCCGATAAGCCGCATCAACCAGGAACACCTCAAGGGAGATCCGCCGATGCCCAAGCTCACCCTCTACCACGCCGCGCCCTCGCGTTCGTCCATCGTGCACTGGATGCTGGAGGAGCTCGGCGAGCCCTACGACATCCATCTGATCAGCTTCAAGAAAGGCGAGAACCTCAAGCCCGAATTTCTTGCCGTCAATCCGATGGGGAAACTGCCGACGATCAAGCACGGCGATACCGTCATCACCGAGGCCGCTGCGATCTGCACCTACCTCGCCGACGAATTCCCGCAAGCCAAGCTGAACATCCCGGTCGGCAATCCCCAGCGCGGCGTATACCTCAAGTGGCTGTTCTTCGGGCCGAGCTGCGTGGAGCCGGCGGTCTTGGAGCGCGCCTTCCCGCGCAAGGAACCGGCGCCGCGCAGCGCGGCCGGCTTCGGCGATTTCGACACGGTCATGAACACGCTGGCCAAGGGCGTCGGCGCGGCAGACCCGTATCTGATGGGCAAGCAGTTCACCGCCGCAGACGTCATCATCGGCTCGGGCCTGCGCTGGGGCATGATGTTCAAGCTGCTGCCCGAGCGACCCGAGTTCACGGCGTATGTCGGCCGCTTGAGCGAGCGCCCGGCGTTGCAGCGCTCGACGGAAAAGGACGCAAAGCTGCAGGCCGAGCAGGAGAAGAGCGGCTAAGCCGCGCGTCAACGACACGCAGACCTTCAGTCTGCATCTTTGGCCTTTTTCAGCATCAAGGCCGGCCGCGCACCTTGCGCTGAACACGCTCGTCGAAGCGCGCCACATTCACCACGACGCGCTGATGCGTTCCATCGCCGATCACTTCGCGCTCGTCGCGGGCCTCGACGCGGAACGTAATGGTGCGCCCCTCGACGGCCGTGACCTCCGCCGTGGCCGTGACGGTGAGGCCCACCGGCGTCGCCGCGAAATGGCGCACGTCGAGATGGATGCCGAGGCTCTGATGGCCCGGCGGCAGCAGCTGCTCCACCGCCGCCAGCGCAGCCGCCTCGATCACGTTGATCATCACCGGCGTCGCCAGCACCGCGATGCGCCCCGAACCGACCCGCGGCGCCGTGTGCTCCGGTGCAACCACGAGATCAGCGGTGCCGGTGAGACCGGGTTGGACGGCGGAGAGGTCAATGGGCATACGAACCTCAATCGACCTTGAAATCTTTGGGATTCCAGTCCGGCTTGGGATACTGCGGCTTCATCACCTCCAAGGTCTCGCGCACGATCCCTGCAATTGCCGCATTGCGCGCCCACTTGCGATCGGCCGGGATCACGTGCCACGGCGCCCAGGCGGTCGAGCATTTGTTGAGCATCACCTCGTAGGCCGACTGGTACTGGTCCCACAGCTTGCGCTCTTCCAGGTCGCGCGGGTCGAACTTCCAGCGGCTGTCAGGCTCGTCCAGGCGATCCTGCAGGCGCTCGCCCTGCTCCTTCTTGGAGATATGCAGCATGAACTTCAGGATGGTGGTGCCGTTCTCGGTCAGCACCTTCTCGAACGCGTTGATCTGCTCGTAACGCGCCTCGATGTCCTTCGCGGGCGCCAACTTGCGCACACGGCCCACCAGCACGTCCTCGTAGTGGGAGCGGTTGAAGATGCCGATGGTGCCGCGGCGCGGGCACACGAGATGCACGCGCCACAGGAAATCATGCGCCAGCTCTTCTTCGCTCGGCCGGCGGAAGCTGGTAACCGAAACACCCAACGGCCCGGTCTCGTTGAACACATGCCGGATGGTGCCGTCCTTGCCCGACGTATCGGTGCCTTGCAGGATGACGAGCAGCGCCCGTTTGCCTTCCGCGAACAGCTTGTCCTGCCAGGCGTTGATGCTCTCGCCGTCCTTCTTGCTCTGCGCCTCGGCCTTCTCCCGGTCCGGAAAAGCCGCTGCATCGCGCGGATCGACCTTGGCGAGTTGCACCCGCTTGCCGGGCGTGACGCGAAACTGTGCTGCAAGGGCTTTTGTCATGGGGTTCCGGTGGTGGTTGCGTCCGGCCATCATCGGCGGAGCTTACGCGAGCTCGAGGGCGGCAGTGCGGGTTTAACCCATCGCCACCACGCTGCGCAAACCGAAAGCCCCAGCCCATAGTAAACGGCACTGGCGGAAAACCCGGCACGCAGCGCGCTTTCGTCCAGATAGCGGATGGCGCTGTCGTGCCCGGCCCAGATGCCGAGCGCATAGGTATAGTGGAACGCCACCGCCACCAGCACCGCGCCCGCAGCGCGGACTAGAAGGCCGACGGCTGCGACACGCCGATAGCGCGGCACAGCCAGGAGCGCGACAAAAACGAGGATGAACAGGGGCGCAATCGCTGCCAGACACCAGAACAAATCCCGGTACATCCGCTGGCTGCTCAATTCGAACACGAACGACTGCATGGGTGCATCTTGAACACCACGATGGCCGAACGGCGGCGGGGTCAGGCGGTCGACATGCAGCATGCGAGCAACGCTGACACTTGACTTCGTCATGCAGGGCCCACCACCGCCGCACGTTTACGATACGGCGAGGACGGACCACAGCGCCCTCGACATCGCGATTGTCGCGGCGGCATGATGTTCGTGGACATCATGCTGGAGTCGTAGCAGCACCGGCCCCGTTATCGCGCCCGGGCCCTCTCCTGCGCTTTGATCTCCGCGAACTTTGCCCGGGCGCGCTCGAACTTCTCGGTGAACAGCCACATCGCGTCGAGAATTTCGCGAAAGGTCGCCGACGTCCTCGCCCGGTCCGCCTTGCCGAAGGTGAAGATGGAGTTGTTGCGCAGGTATCCCATGATCCTCGGGTCCGAAATCCGATAACCCTCGAAGTTGCCCGAGGCGAGCGCGGATCGAGTTCGGCGACGGGATGATCTGGATCAGTTGGAACAGCTTCATCTGGTCGATCGGATCGGGCAGCATCTTCGTGATCGCCGGAATGCGCGCGAACAGGTCGGCATGCGCGTTCATCAGCCCGTTACGCACCGCGGTCCAATGATTGAACCGCTGGTCGCTGTTGCCGACGCGCGCCGTCTCCGCCTCATCGCGCGCCGCTACCGCAGGATCGAGCGCCGCGATCCTCGGCTTCAGCGCCGCCCACGCCGCGCGCCCCTTGCGATCCTCCGCGACGCCCGTCTGCATGCTGCCCTTGTAGGTGTTGGAGCGCGCATTGCCGATGTTCTGGTTGCCGTTCGTCTCGGCAAAGAAAACCCCGAGGCTGATGCGGCCTGCCGCATCGACGGTGGCGGCGTCGAGCCCCCTGGCGCGCGCGATCGCCCGGCCGAGGTCGGCGACGTCCTTGAAGGGGGTCTTGGACTCCTGCGCGCCGGCCGGCGGCGCCTGCATGACCTTGAACACCGCGGCGTACTCGTCGATCAACGGCTCGATGGCCGCATCGAAGTACGCCGGCGGCACCCCGAACTTGTTTCCCCGCCCGATGCGCGCCGGCACCGCGTCGGTGAGGTCCTTGTAGGTGCTGATGACCTGGAGGCGGGCGAGGTAGAGGGCCTGACCGGGCCGGTCGGGCAACTTCTGCTTGCCATCAATCTGCGCGCGTCGTTCCGACAGGATCGCCTTGAACTCGCGCAGGGCCTTGTCATATGCCGCGCGTGCATCCGCCTGCGCCTGGGTGAGCGCGGTCGCCTGGGCCACGGCGTACGTCACAAGCCCGCCGGCATGGGCCGCAACTGAGGCCAGGACGAGGACAACGAAGGCAACGCGGCCCAGCCGGCACATGACGGTTTGGGGTTGTGCCGTATGCCGACAGTGTCTCATGCAAACCTCGTTGTGCCGCGGGCACCCGCGAGCCACCGTGACGCCGGGATCGAAGCTGGTGAGCGAACTGGCATGCCGGCAGGATAACCACATTCAACCGCCCCGCGTCCTATTCGGATATTTATCACCCGTCACCGTCGGTCGACGTGCGAGCGTGACGTTAGCTCCTTCAGTAACCTTAGCCCTTGCCCAGACGCTATCGCTGCGTGGTGACCGCTTGCGATCAATCGCGTTTTATCGCGCGTAGCTTGGACAACCCCAAACCTACAAAGGCATCAAACGGGCGCGGGCGTCGCGCCTGGCGCACCGACGTTCATGGCTTTCTGCGGGCCTCCGAAGCGCTCGATGAGTGCCGCTTGGTCTGCCTTGGCTCGCGCGTCGATCGCTTCGGGATCGAGAATATCGCGGAGTTGGCTCTCGAATCCCGCAACGATGGCGGAAAATTTCGGATCGGACCGCAGATTGTGTTCTTCGCCGGGATCGGCATCCAGATCGAACAACTCTGACGGATAGCCCACGTAGTAGTTATATTTGTAGCGCCCGTTGCGCAGCATGAACGCGCCGGAAGGTGAGCCGAAGGCGTGGTACTCGGAAAATACGGTGCGCGATCCGTCGTGTGGTTCGGTGCAGATTTCGAACAACGATTTTCCGGGCAACTTGCTCTCTGCCCAGGCGTAGGGATCCTCGCCGACCGCCTGCATGATTGTTGGTGCGAGGTCGACCAGGCTGACAGGAGTGTTGCAGACGTGGCCGCTGGGCACATCGGGTCCGGCTACGATCATCGGCACACCCGCAGCATCGTCATAATGCGTGCTCTTGCCCCACATGCCACGCGCACCGATATTGTCGCCGTGGTCGCTGGTGTAGATCACGCGCGTGGTGTCGGTGAGACCGCCGCGCTCCAATGCGCCGATGACGCGTCCCACCTGCCGATCGACCCAGGTGCAGAGGCCGTAGTAGCAAGCGGTCGCGAGGCGGCGCTGGTTATCGTCGTCAAGAGCATCGTCGACGGGGTGGCGGCGGTGGCTGTCTTCGAGCCACGGATGGCGCGGATGCCCATTCTTGGGATGCAGTCGCGGCAACGGCATTTTATCGACGGGATAGAGATCGAGAATGTCCTGCGGCACCGTCAGCGGGAAGTGCGGGGCAACGAAACCGATATACAGCACCCACGGCTGTTCGTGCTTTTCGCTGGCGGCACGGCTGATCCAGGTCTCGGCTTCCGTGGCGATGCGATCGTCGTAGATGTTGTACTTGGACGTTCCCGGCCCGATCGGGTTCATCATGACGTGGGCGCGCTCGCTGAAATCGATCGTGCCGTCACGCAGCGCGCCCCACACCATGCCGTAGCCGCCGTAAATATGCATGGGATGGTACTGGTGGTCGAAGCCGGTCGGGTCCTCGGCACTGCGGTAGTGCAGTTTGCCGATCGAATCGACGCGATGGCCGGTCTTCTGTAGCGCATGGCCCCAGCCTTGCACCGTGCCGTCGTAGGCGATGGCATTGTCCCAGGTGCCGAGTTCATGAACATAACGGCCTGTGGCGAACGACGCGCGCGAGGGAACACAGATCGGCGAATTGCAATAGGCGGCATCGAAGCGTGTGCCGCGGGCCGCGAGGCGGTCGAGGTTGGGAGTGATCGCAAAGGGATGACCCGCAGCGCCCATGGCACGCGGGTGGTGCTCGTCCGACATGATGACCACGAGATTGTGGGGTCGCATAGAAGCCTCGGATAATCTTCTGATGGGTTGCTGGTGGTAGCGGGTCGATCGAGGTTCGCTAACCGTCGAACACCAAACGAAAGCCGACGTGGCCAGTGGAACTGTCGGCGCTGACGCCGGTGCGTGCGGCGATGCGATAGCGGTAGCAGTAGGAGCGATGGCAAAGATACGAGCCACCCTTCAGCACTCGCTCGCCGGCAGCGCGCGCGGCTTCGTTGCGCTCGCGGGCTGTGCGCGCCAATGAGCGCACTCGGAAGGCGTCGGCACACCACTCCCAGGTATTCCCGGCCATGTTGAACAGGCCGACGCTGTTGGGCGCGAAGCTGTCCACGGGTGCGGTGCTGGCATAACCGTCCGTGCAGGCATTGCTGGTGGGGAAATCCCCCTGCCAGATGTTGCAGGGCTGGAATGTCGTGTCGTCGGGATCCCGATCGCCCCATGGAAAACGCGCGTCGGTAAGGGTGCCGCGTGCCGCGCACTCCCACTCGGCCTCGCTTGGCAAGCGCCCGCCCGCCCAGGCCGCGAATGCGACAGCGTCGTTCCAGGACACGTGCACAACGGGGTGATTTCCGCGGTCGGCAACAGTGGAGTGCGGCCCCTCGGGGTGACGCCAACAGGCACCCTCAACGCGGCGCCACCATGACGGCGCATCCGGTAAATCCAGCACGCCCGGTGCGGCGGTGGCAAACCCCTTGAACACCAGCGACCAGCCGAAGCGTTCGGCGTCGGTGCGGTAGCCTGTGGCATCGATGAAGTCCGAGAACCACGCATTGGTGACGGCGTGAGGATCGATCGCGAACGGCTTCACCGCGACTATCCGAGACGGGCTCTCGCCATCCTGCGGCAGCGGGCCTGCATCGTCGCCGACACGGACGCGACCGCCGCGGATGCGGATAATGCGATCCGGACGCTGAGCGGCGCCAGGTCCGAGCGGAGCGCCGATACATGCAGAGCGCTCCCCGCGCCGCAGGCCCTGGCTGCAGCAGGACTCTGGTGCAGACACAACGTCGGGGGACTGACGGTTCAAGGCAGGGTGGCCCTAGTTGTAAACCGGCTTGGTCCCGGGCACGGGTGAATAGCCGAAGCTGCCCTTGGCCAGGATGGCCTCGCGGCCACCGAGGGCAGCGATTTTGACGGCCTGGTCCTTGCGTGCTTGCCTGTCCGCAGCCTCCGGATCGACAATTTTTCGCAGGGCCGCCTCGCAGTCCGCGACGAAGCCGCGATAGCCAGGGTCTTGCCCGAGGTCGCGTGTCTCGTAGGGATCCACCTCGAGATCGAACAGCTGGGGCGGCATGCCGACGTAATAGACGTACTTGAATTTGCCTTTGCGGATCATGAAAGCACCGGTGGCTGATCCGGCAGCATGATATTCGCTCAGAACCGTGCGCTGCGGCGCCTTGCCGCTCACGATGTCGAGCAGCGGGGCGCCGGGAAGAGCACGATCGTCGGGATGCTGCGTAAGTCCGGCGCAATCGACAATGGTCGGGAAGCAGTCGACGAGCGATACCGGCTCACGGCACGTGATGCCTTCGGGCACGTCTGGTCCCGCCATGATCATGGGTACGGCCGCCAACTCCTCGTACATGTTGGACTTGCCCCAGAGCCCGCGTGTGCCGAGGTTATCGCCGTGATCACTCGTGTAGATGATGCGCGTGTCGCCTGACTGGCCGTTGTCCTCCAGCGCCTTGACCAATCGCCCGACGTTGTTGTCGACGAAACTCACAAGGCCATAGTAGGCGGCGATGGCCTTGCGCACCTTGCGCGGATCATCGAAGCCCCGATCGTAGATCTGACAGGCGCGCATGGCCTGAATGTAAGGATGGTTCGGCCGCTCGGCTTCGCTGTAGAGCCCCGGCCACGGCATGTGCTCTTCGGGATAAAGATTGTACCATTCGGACCTTGCGATCAGCGGAAAGTGGGGACAGACGAGGGACACGAACAGTGTCCATGGCTTGTCGTCCTTGTGAGCGGCCCGTTCGCGCAGCCATTCCTCCGCCCCTGCCGTGATGCGATCGTCGTAGCCTTGATAGGTGGAGTCGCCGCAGCCCGCGTCTGCGGCCATCTTCAACGCCGCCTTCCGTGGCGGCGGCGGATCTCGAAGCATACCAATCGGGTCGCCGATGCCTTCGACTACATGCAGCGGCATATGCTCCTTGGTGAAACCATTGTCGTTATCGGGACTACGGAAATGCAGCTTGCCGATCGAATCCACGCGATGGCCAGCGGCCTTCAGCCGGTGCGCCCACGACGGGACGCTGCCGTCGTAGGCGATGGCGTTGTCCCAGAAGCGGATGTCGTGCACGTAGCGGCCAGTCTGGAAACTGGCGCGCGAGGGAACGCAAATCGGCGAGTTGCAGTAGGCGTCAGTGAAGCGAACGCCCCTGGCTGCCAAGCGATCCAGGTTCGGCGTGCGGATCACCGGGTTGCCGTTGCAGCCGAGCACGCGCTTGCTGTGCTCGTCCGACATGATGAACAGCAGATTTCTGGGTTTCGTGCTCATGTGTTGACCTGTTGGCTTGGATCACCGCGCATGGCCACGCACTCGGCGATCGGGATAATCAGATTGACCGCCGCGCCGGGCGCATAGGTTTGTTGCCGGTCGCCTTGCACGCGCATCATCAAGCCGCCGACGTCGATCTGGTGATCGACGATATTGCCGAGGAAAGAGCTTTCCACGATCGTGCCAGCGAGCACGTTATGGCCGGCAGCCTGATCCGCGTTGCCGAGGCGGATAGCCTCCGGGCGGATGGCGACGATGACCGGGCCGGTGGTGTCGATACCGTCCGCCGTGAATGCCTCGATCGTCTGCCCGCCGATCCGTATTCGGGCGCTGCCCTCACGACGTTCAATCAGAGTGCCCGGGACTTTGTTGACCAGCCCCATGAAGTCGGCAACGAACAGGTTGGCTGGCCGCTCGTAGACATCGCGGGGCGTGCCGACCTGCTGCACGGTTCCTTGATTGAACACGACGATGCGGTCCGACAGCGCCATCGCCTCCGCCTGATCGTGGGTGACGTAGACAAAGGTAATGCCGGTCCGTCGCTGCAGCGTCTTGAGCTCTGTGCGCATGCGCTCGCGCAGCTTGGCATCGAGGTTCGACAGCGGCTCGTCGAGCAGCAGGATGGATGGTTCGACGACCAGCGAACGCGCCAGCGCCACGCGCTGCTGCTGGCCGCCGGAGAGCTGCCCTGGATGACGGCGCTCCAAGCCCTCCAGCCCGACAGCGCCGATGATGCGATCAACGCGCTCTGCGATCTCGGCCCGTGCCAGTTTCTGCAGGCGAAGACCGAAGGCCACGTTCTCGAATACCGACATGTGCGGCCACACGGCGTAGTTCTGGAAAACCATGCCCATGCGGCGTTCCTCGGGCGGCACCACGGCCTGCTGCGAGGAGAGCATTTGGCCCGCGACGTGAATGCTGCCCCTGTCGGGCGTCAGGAAACCGGCAAGCGTGCGCAGCATGGTCGTCTTGCCGCAGCCTGACGGTCCGAGAAACGTTATGAACTCGCGTTCGGCGATGGTGAGTTCAATACCGCTCAGCGCCTTGAACTTGCCGAAGCTCTTGTCGATGCCGGCGATATCGATGAACGCCATCCCGTCAGCCTCGCACCGCAGGTGTTTCGACAGACGTCCAGCTCGAACCGGAAAGCCAATTGACCAAGGCTGCTAACGTCAACACGACGACGATAGTGAATACGGCCAGGGCGGAGACGACTTCGAGCTGGCCTAGATCGTTCAGCCGGTAAATGGCGATTGCAATGGTCTCCGTGCCCCCGGTGTAAAGCAGGATGGTGGCACTGAGCTCACCGAAAGCTGGAATGAACACGAGCAGGAACGCGACCAGCAAGCCAGGGCGTGACAAGGGCATCAGGATGCGACGGATAGCGTGCAGCCATGAGGCCCCCGTGATGCGGCCCGCCTCTTCGAGCGATGGGTCGATCTGTCGGAAAGTGGCGTTGGCGCTGCGCGTGGCCAGCGGGATGAAGCGTGCAACGTAGGCTGCGAGCAGAATCCAAAGAGTGCCGTAAATGGGGATCGGCAGGCGGATGAAGGCCAGGAGAATTCCGACGGCCATCACAGTGCCCGGCAGGCCGAGCGGAAGGATGGCGAGATAGTCGAGTATTCGCCGCCCTCTTACGTTGGTGCGCAGGTCGAGATAAGCGACAGCCGCACCGATCACGACGGCGATTGTTGCCGCGGCAGTGGCGAGCTTCAGGCTGTTGAGGATGCCGCGTGCCGCGACTTGGTCTTGGAACAAAGCCGTATTGAAGTGCGTCAGCGTCAAATTGCTGAGGGAGAGTGGGTCGGTCCAGCTCTTGGAAAAGGCATTGAGTGTCAGTACGCCGATGGGCGCAACGGCGCTGAAAAACACCACCATCAGGCAGAAGGCGAGCAGCGGCCAGCGCCAGGCTCCGAGGTCGATGATCTGAGTGCGCACACCACGTCCACCGACCGTGACATAGGAGCGGCGTTCCAGATAGCCGCGCTGCACTGCTAGCCCCGCGACCGTCAGCACGACCAGCAGGAGTGACAGCGCCGAGGCTTCCGCCCAGCGCGGCGGATAGCTGCCGATGGTGGCGTAGATGCGCGTTGGCAGGAATGTTATCTGCGCGGGGGTGCCGATGATGGCCTGGGGGCCGAACAGCGCCAGCGAGTTGATCGCTGCCAGCAGGGCGCCACCCGTGACGGCGGGCGCCACCAGGGGAAGGTTGATCCGCAGCGCCGTCTGCCAGCGTCGTGCCCCCAGCATCTGCGCGGACTCTTCGAGGGACGCATCCACCGATTTCAAGGCGCTGTGGGTGAGGAAGTAGGTGAAGGCAAAGACGTGGATGCCGATAACGAAGATCACGCCCGGCATGCTGAAGATGTTGAGCGGTCCGGATTCGAAGCCGAAAGCACGCTGCAGCAGGCGATTGAAATGTCCGGCATCCGGCCCGAGAAGAAAAATGTAGGCGAGGGCGGTGAGATAGGGCGGCATGATGTATGAAAGCGCCACAAGCGCATGCACCACTTGGCGCAGCGGCATGTCGGTGCGCGCGGTTGCCCATGCCAGCGGCACGCCGATGAATACGCTCATGATGCCGGTGCCCAACGCCAGTTGCAGCGTGTTGATGAGGGCTGCGTAATTTTGCGGTCGCGTGAACGCGCGCTGCACATGCTCAAGACCGAATGACTGCGGAACGCCGAGCGCGCCCAGGAACAGCCACAACAGCGGATAGCCCACCAGGAACAGCAGCAGTGCCACGGCCAACCCGAGCACGACACCCTGGAGACCGAACCGGCGGGCTGAAGGCGCCCGGCGGACGTCGGCGGGCAGATTGGCTGACGCGATAGCTGGCACGCCCTGCTATTCCCCGATGCCGCGCGCAGTCATCAGTTGCCCCACTCGCCGCCGAAAGTAGAGGCCATCTGATCGAGGATTTTGACTTTGTTCTTGCCGTATTCGGCGTAGTCGAGAGTCAGCAGTTTCAGCTTGGACAGCGGCGTACTGCCCTCAGGTGGCGCGACGTCGGTGCGGCTCGAGTACTTGCCGCCTTTGACAAGGAGTGCTTGGCCTTCCGCTCCCATCCACCACTCGTAATAGAGGGCGGCTGCGTGAGGCCGTGTCGAACTCTTGAGCAAGCCACAAGCTCCAATCTCGGTTGGTACGCCCACGGCCGGAAACACGTAGTCGGTCGGCTTCCCTTGCAATTTGGAGCGCCAGGCGATGTTGTCGTTCTGCAGAAAGCCCGCGCCACGTTCGCCGCGCTCCAACACTTGCGCCATGACCTGTGGTGTCTGCACGCGCAACGGCTTGGTCGCGGCCAGGACCTTGAGGAGGTCCCAACCAAGATGCTTAGCCAGTGTGTAGAGGCGCGGTGCGCCATCACCGTAGGGACTGGAGAAGTATACAAGGCGGCCGGCGGCCTTGCCGAGATCGGCCCAGGTCGACGGGGGAGTTGCGCCGAATTCCTTCGTGTTGAACTGAATGACAGCCTGGGTGAGCCGATCCGTAATCCAGGTGCCGTCAGGATCGCGCAGTTCCTTGCTGACAGCGTCCATGGCCGGCGACTTGAAGGGCTTGAGCAGACCGCGCTCTTTCATCAAGAGCAGGGCGGCAAGATCGGAGGCGTCGACCATGTCCGCCTGGGGCCGGCCCGCATCGGCTTCCGCCAGCACCTTGGACGTCACATCCGACGAGCCGCCGCGGAAGTACTGCACCTCGATGCCGTACCTCTTGGTGAACTCCGCATTGATGGCGTCGACGATTTGCGTATCGAGACTTGTGTACAGAACGAGCTTGCCCTCGGCCTTCGCCTTGGCAATGTCGATCTGGCTTGCCTCCGCCGGTCCTGCCGCCTGCGCCCAGGCGCCGGGACCGATCACGGTCACAGTTCCACCGGCTGCTAGCCCCTTGAGCACCGAGCGCCGCGCGATCCACATTGCCGAACCTCCCGCAATCGTTTTGGCAGCGCCGCCGACCATGTCCCCGGTTCAAGCGAGGATGTCATTCATGCATCGCTGCGGTTGCTCAAACCGTGAAACACTTGCACCGTAACGACAACTGACCGAAAGTAGCTAGATCCATGACTGCCAGGATATAGATATGGACTACCGCCAGCTACAGCTGTTCCTCGCCACCGCCGAGCGTCTGAATCTCAGCCACGCGGCAGAAGCGATGAGCATCAGCCAGCCTGGGCTATCCAAGAGCATGCACCGTCTGCAGCGCGAGCTGGGCACGCGGCTTTATCACCGACGCGGCCGCGGCATCGAGCTGACGGAATTGGGGCGCGCACTCGCCAAGCATGTCAAATTGATTGCATCCCAATTTGCAGAGGCGCGCTTGGAAATCGGCGGCATTGCCGGCGGCAAGGTCGGGCAGGCACGCATTGGCGCGGGACCCTCGTGGTTGAGCCGGCACCTGCCCGCCTCGATCGCGCGCGTGATGGCACAAAATCCCAATATCCGTTTTGCCGTCGACACGGGTTTCCCGGACAGACTGATCCGGCGGTTGCGGTTGGGAGAGCTCGACGTGGTGATCGGCGCCCTGCCGGACAACAGGGTTGATCCGGACCTGCGCTTTCTGCGTCTCACCAGCGACGTTATCAAAGTCGTCGGCCGCAACGAGCATCCTCTCTTGAGGAAACGCGACCGGACTCTGGCCGACTACGTGGCACAGCGCTGGATCCTGCCCGGAAGACAGGAACTGGTCCGGCAGCGGCTGTCGCGCGCCTTCGTCCAAGCCGGTCTTCCGGAGCCGATTATCGCCGTCGAGACAGATTCGCTCTCGCTGAAGCTGGCCATGCTCAAGGCGTCGGATTGCATCGGGCTATCGACCTCGCAGATCCTGACGCAAGAGCATGCGCAAGGAATTGTCACAATCGACCATAGCCAGCTTCAGTTCCGGCGCGAAGCAGGACTCATTCGCCGCCGCCATGCCGACCTTTCGCCATCCGTGAAGCCGCTGGTCGTGGAGCTGCGGAAGATAGCGGCGAAGTATGGACCGAACTAGCATGACGGCAGGTCTGCAATCAGGGCTTACGGCCGGTAGGGGCACCGCGAAATCCCGCACGCCTACTCCGCCGCCTGCTTCTTAGCCTTCTCTTGCGTGCCTCCGGCACGACGCGGCGGCCTCGGCATCCACCGCTACTTCTGTGTGAACCGATACCCCTGATGGCAGGTATTGCAGAAGGTCATGGTCTCCGCCACCTTGGCGCTGACCGCCGCCGCATCGCGCTTGCCGGTCGCGGTTTCCGCCACGGCATCGAAGGCCAGGCGCATCTGCCGGCTCATCTGCCGGATCTCGTCAGGCAGCTCCGCCGTCACTTCCTTCGGCGTGGCCTTGGACGCCTTCATGCCGGACTTGTCCGCCGCGGCCGCCGCCTTGTCCCAATCGCCCTTGCCTGCTGACTCCATGACGCCCTGGAGCGCCTCCATCAGGTTGCGCATCTCGGTCAGGACGTAGACGAGGGTTGGCTCGGTGAGCGCGACCGCGCGGCGCTCGTCCTTGGCCGGCGCCTGCGCCGACGTGGACCCCGGCAGTCCCAGAGCGAGCCCGAGCAAGAGCAGAACGGCATAGCGGTGCATGGCACTTCCTCACCCGGTTCACCCGTTGCCGCAGGAGCATAGCACGCTCACCGCACCGCGCCCGCTACGTCAGTTGGTTGAGCGCCACCCTATCTACGCACGTCATCCTCGGCCTTGTGCCGAGGATCCATCGCGCCGCATACTGTCGCCCGCAGAAGGTATGTCCGCCGTGCGCAGCTACTGGACCTACATACTCGCCAGCCGACCGCGCGGCACGCTCTACGTCGGCGTCACCAACGGCCTGATCCAGCGCGTCGAGCAGCACCGCGCCGGCACGGGCTCAGCCTTCACGCGCCGCTACCGCGTGCACACGCTCGTCTGGTTCGAGGAATTCACCAGCGCCCGCGAAGCCATCCAGCGCGAGAAGAACCTCAAGCGCTACAACCGCGCCTGGAAGATCAACCTGGTCGAGCGCACCAACCCGCACTGGCTCGACTTGTATCCGACACTGCCCGGGGTGGCGCCTGTCCCAATGCTTCTCCCTCGCGGAACGCTGGATCCTCGGCCCAAGGCCGAGGATGACGGGTGAGTGCGTGGCCGAGGTTGGCTACCAACGAGCCACCTCGCCAAGACAGGGCTCCGACACCCCCGCCGCTAACACTAAAGGTCAATTCCCAGGCACAACTGCCCAACAAGTGTCATCCTCGGGCTCGTCCCGAGGATCCATCAAGCTGCCCGCGTCACTACAGACCCGGATGGTGATCGATCAATTGAGTGTGGGAGAGTGCTCTTCTCCACGGCCGTTTGCTGGCAGAACTAATTCTCCTTGCCTCGGCGCAACTTCAAGCTCGTGTATGGCCGTCTCGACGAGTTGCACAAAATTGTCGTGCTCAAGCGCGCTAATCTGTCGAAGCGCTATGTAGCGTCGATACTGACTGTGAAGAGCGGTGATGAGGTTCGCAGTCTCGATCGGCAGCGGCTTCTTTCTGCGCTTGTCACTCAGCATATAGGTCATCTTGCCAATCCGGTTGAGCTGAGGCGTGATCTTCGCTTCTTCCAGTCGCCGCTTAAATACACCGGTGAATTTGTCCCACGCAGCCCGCATTTCAGCGAAAAGCTCGTCTGGGGTTCGTTCGCGCGGCCCAACGGGGCTGAGCCGGCGGAAGAACCCCGGGTGGCCGGTGTCTTCTTTGTCCTCCTGCAAACGCGCCTGAGTGATTTTGTCGGCGTTGTACTCCGACATTTTCTCTTGGGCTTCGGCTATGAACTCGCGTAACGCATCGAGTTCCGCGCGCACTGCATTCGAAGCTGCGATAGCCTGACCGAACTCCCGTGTCATCTCGCGCTGCGTCTCGGCCAAATGATAGAGCTGAGCAAGAACTTCGATCTTGTTCAGCTTCCGGATGGCCGGACCAAATCTGAGCAGCTGTATTGAGCAAAAGACGAGCGCAATCAGAAACGTTCCCAGTACCAGAAAGAAACTGAAGGGTGTCTTCAGCGGTACGCCCCCAAACATCAATTGGTGCAAAGATTATAGTCAATCAGATGACTGCGGACCGCGCTAGGGCAAATTGTGGACGAGCGCAGAAGGGGCTCACCTCTACTCCGCCGCCTGCCTCTTGCTCCGCGTCGCGGCTACGACGCCCCAGCAGCTCGCGCAGATACTGCCCCGTATAGCTCTCCTTCACCTTGGCCACGTCCTCCGGCGTGCCCTCGGCGACGATGCGGCCGCCGCCGTCGCCGCCCTCCGGCCCCATGTCGATCACCCAGTCGGCGGTCTTGATGACTTCCAGGTTGTGCTCGATCACCACCACCGTGTTGCCGGCATCCGCCAGCTCGTGCAGCACCTCGAGCAGCTTGGCGACGTCGTGGAAGTGCAGGCCCGTGGTCGGCTCGTCCAGGATGTAGAGCGTGCGGCCCGTGGCGCGGCGTGACAGCTCCTTGGCGAGCTTGATGCGCTGCGCCTCGCCGCCCGACAGCGTGGTGGCCTGCTGGCCGATGTGGATGTAGCCGAGGCCGACGCGCGCCAAGGTCTCCAGCTTGTCGCGGATCGACGGCACCGCCTTGAAGAACTCCGCGCCCTCCTCCACCGTCATGTCGAGCACGTCGGCGACTGACTTGTCCTTGAACTTTACTTCGAGCGTCTCGCGGTTGTAGCGCTTGCCCTTGCAGACGTCGCAGGTGACGTACACGTCGGGCAGGAAGTGCATCTCGATCTTGATGACGCCGTCGCCCTGGCAGGCCTCGCAGCGCCCGCCCTTGACGTTGAATGAGAAGCGGCCGGGCTCGTAGCCGCGCGCCTTCGCCTCCGGCAGGCCGGCGAACCACTCGCGGATCGGCGTGAAGGCGCCGGTGTAGGTGGCGGGATTGCTGCGTGGCGTGCGGCCGATGGGCGACTGGTCGATGTCGATGACCTTGTCGAGATGCTCCAGGCCCTCGATCCTGTCGTGCGCGCCCGGATGCTCGCGCGCGTTGTTGAGCCGCCGCGCCACCGCCTTGTAGAGCGTATCGATCAGCAGCGTGGATTTGCCGCCGCCCGACACGCCCGTGATGGCGGTGAACAGGCCCAGCGGGATCTCGGCCGTGACGTTCTTGAGGTTGTTCTCGCGCGCGCCGACCACCTTCAGGGCCTTGCCGTTCTTCTGGCGCCGCTTCTTCGGCATCGGGATCTGGCGCACGCCGGTGAGGAACTGCCCCGTGATGCTGTCGGAGCTCGCCATGATGTCGTCGGGCGTGCCCTGGGCCACGATGTTGCCGCCGTGGATGCCGGCGCCGGGGCCGATGTCGACCACGTGGTCGGCGGTCATGATCGCATCTTCGTCGTGCTCGACCACGATCACCGTGTTGCCGATGTCGCGCAGGTGCTTGAGTGTCTCCAGCAGCCGGGCGTTGTCGCGCTGGTGCAGGCCGATGGACGGCTCGTCCAGCACGTACAGCACGCCGGTCAGCCCCGAGCCGATCTGCGAGGCAAGGCGGATGCGCTGGCTCTCGCCGCCCGACAGCGTGCCGGCCGCACGCGACAGGGTGAGATAATCGAGCCCGACATCGACCAGGAACTGCAGGCGCTCCCTGATCTCCTTCAGAATCCGAACCGCAATCTCGTTCTGCTTCTTGCTGAGCGTCTTCGGCAGCTCGGCGAACCAGTCGTTGGCAGTGCGGATCGACATGTCCGTCACCTGGCCGATATGCAGCGCGTTGATCTTCACAGCCAGCGCCTGCGGCTTGAGGCGATAGCCGCCGCAGGCATCGCACGGGTGTGCATCCTGATAGCGCGACAGCTCCTCGCGTACCCAGTCGCTCTCGGTCTCGCGGAAGCGGCGCTCGATGTTGCCGATCACGCCCTCGAACGGCTTGGAGTTCGTGTACTTGCGCACGCCGTCCTCGTAGACGAAGTCGACCTCCTCCTCGCCGGTGCCGTACAGGATGGCGTCCTGCACCTTCTTGGGCAGCTTCTCCCACGGCGTCGTCATCGACACCTTGAAGTGCTTGGCCAGCGCCTCCAGCGTCTGCTCATAGTAGGGCGAGGTGCTGCCGGTCTTGGCCCACGGGTAGACCGCGCCCTTCTTCAGGCTCAGCGTCGCGTCGGGCACAACCAAGTCGGCTTCGAAGCGCATCTCGGTGCCGAGGCCGTCACACTTGGGACAGGCGCCGGCCGGCGCGTTGAACGAGAACAGCCGCGGCTCGATTTCCTCGATGGTGAACCCGGAGACCGGACATGCAAAGCGCGCCGAGAACGTGATGCGCTCGTGCGTCTCGTTCTTGTTGCGGAGGATTTCCTTCTCGTCGGATGAAGTGCCCCTCACCGGCTTTTCGTCGAAGGAAGTCCCCCTCACCCCAGCCCTCTCCGCCGAGGGGAGAGGGGGCTCGTCGGCGTTTTGGGCAGCGAGAAGTGCCTTGCTCTTACCCTTCGTTGGAACACCATTCCGAGTGTCTGGCTCGGCCATGTCCCCTCTCCCCTTGGGGAGGGGGTTAGGGTGAGGGGGCCTCAGCGGCTTGTCCGCAAACTCGGCAATCGCAATCCCGTCGGCCAACTCCAGCGCGGTCTCGAAGCTGTCGGCCAACCGCGTCGCCACGTCCTTGCGCGCTTTGTCGTCGCCCGCTTTCGGCAGGACGATGCGGTCTACCACCACGTCAATGTCGTGCTTGTATTTCTTGTCGAGCTTGGGCGCCTCCGGGATCTCGTAGAACGCCCCGTTGACCTTGACGCGCTGGAAGCCCTTCTTCTGCAGCTCGGCCAGCTCCTTGCGGTACTCGCCCTTGCGGCCGCGCACGATGGGGGCCAGCAGATAGAGCCGCGTACCTTCCGGCAGCGTCAGCACCCGGTCCACCATCTGCTGCACCGTCTGGCTCTCGATCGGCAGGCCGGTGGCAGGTGAATACGGCACGCCGACACGCGCAAACAGCAGGCGCAGGTAGTCGTAGATCTCCGTCACGGTGCCGACGGTGGAGCGCGGGTTCTTGGAGGTGGTCTTCTGCTCGATGGAGATGGCCGGCGACAACCCGTCGATGTGGTCGACGTCGGGCTTCTGCATCATCTCCAGGAACTGGCGTGCGTAGGCCGACAGGCTCTCGACGTAGCGCCGCTGCCCCTCGGCATAGATGGTGTCGAAGGCTAGCGAGGATTTGCCCGAGCCCGACAGTCCCGTGAACACGATCAGCGCGTCCCGCGGGATCTCCAGGTCGACATTCTTAAGATTGTGCTCGCGCGCACCGCGGACGTGTATCGTCCTGTGGGCTTCGCCCGCGACGACGATCTTGCCGGTATCGCGGGCGGCGGGCTTGCTGGCTTTGTTCATGGGCGCGGGTCTAGCTTAATTGGGGTGGCAACGGCAATGCAGCAACGGGATGGGGAACAGCGCTGCTGACAGGAAATGTCAGGGCCGATGTACACATAGCAGGCTAGTCTCAACTTGTGATCGGCAGCTGCTTGACATCGCGCAAATAGGGTTCAGAATTCACTATCGGCGACCGTCGCTGCCGGTCACAGGCTCTCGGCCATGGACGAAGCGGGCCGTACGGCAGCACCCCCGGTTGTGAGGACGGAAGTCGGCAGGATCAACAGCTAGCGGAGGAGCGGATGACACCACCTGATAGTCACCCAGCCCTCGCCGCAGCGCGAGGGCACGGTTCGGCGTTCTAAGCTCGAGCGAAACTGATCACACGATTGACCGAGCCGATACAAAATCTGGACCTGACAGCGAGGCTCTGTCCTCGCATATAAGCCCGGCTCAGGCTGGGCACGAATCCCAGAGATGGATCGCCCCGCTCGCGCATAGCCGCAGCGGGGCTTTCGTTTTGCCGAACGGAGGGGTGTTGCCAACGCTCGTGAGTTGATGAACACGGATCAGGTGCTATTCCACTAGAGCTTATCTTTCGCTTTTTCGATGACATGCGCTTCGGTAATGCTCTCCAGCGCTTCGTCAACTGCTGAAAGGGTGTTCGTCAGACCGAGGTGATAGGCCTGGAAAGCCCACACCCCTTCATTCGGTTTCTTGGGATCGAACTGCTCCTGCATGTCGTAGGACATCTTACTCAGCACCTCGTATTGCGAATAGGCGAGTACGGTCTGCTGGATTTCCTGCTCTGTCAGCAGTCCGATCTTGGGGAGTGCTGCCCGATAGCCCCTGGAAGCGCCCTCAGCGTCGAAGGCACGCGGTAACGCAGCCTTGCCCTCGTTCCGCAGATCGTCCAACACCTCTTTCCAATCCTGCAGCGACTTTTGAATAACCGACAGCTCGCTTGAAAGAGTGAGCCGCGTGGTCCTGCGGTCGTGGGTGATGTGCTCTGTTCTCGTCCGGTTTGCGAGCCAGGCATTGAAAAGCAACGTGAGACAAACCCCGGTGAAACCGAAGAGAGCCGCAAGGGCAGTCTGAAAGTCTTTAAAAAGCGCGTACCACGTAAAGGGCTGGTCAGGGATCACGGCAGGAGCTCAATCAAGTTGTGTATGACGTCGTCGTAAGCAACCAGAGGTATTGCGACAGCGCAAAGGCTTGCCAATCCTATCGTAGTTGATTCGCGGCGGCGGGGGCCTGCCCGATAGAGAGCTGGGCAGGGGGCTGCTGTGGCTGCTGAAAGGATGGAGATCACCTATCATGGTGGGCTCGCTGATGCGGGCCAAATGCATTTTTATGAGTACAGCAGAGCCAGTTACGGCTTTGCGCGCCTCTTGAATACCGCCGAGCATTTCCGCCGGACCGGCAAGGTGGCGCAGAAGGTAGGCACGCGAAACTACGTCGATCTAGTTATCGCGGCACCGAAGCAAGGCTCCTTCATCACTGAAGTGCTTGTGCCGACGATTGCCGGCACTGTTCCCGAACTAGCGAACGTCTCCGTCAAAGGAATGGTCGCGTATATCTTTCAGCTGTTGACGCCGCGGTCCGAAGCGACCGACGAGACGGTGATCGAGCTGGCCAAGATACGAAAGCGCGAACTGAGGCGGCATGGGGACGGCGGCGAGGATACCGAAGCCCGTATCGCAAAGCTAGAGAGGATAGTTGAGGAGCAAACGGCGACAACACGGGAAGCTCTCAATCTAGTCAGGTACGCCCTGGCCAATCCGAACGCTGCAAGCGCGCGCCTGCATGACGACCCCGAGAGTTATCGGGAGATGGAGAGGGAGCTCGAAGCGGAACTCGAGCAGGACCGGGAGATCCGCAAGATCGAGAAGCGCTTGAAGGTGCTCGATCCGCGGTCAGTAGCGCGCCTTAGTTCCCGAATACGGCCCATGGTGAAGGAGATGGGCCTGCCGCTCCGGAGAGACATTAAGGATTTTACGATCGGCGCCGCCAATGAGAACAAGCCTCTTGCCTACTTCAACGCGGCGCGTGTTGCCGCCGTCGAGAGCAAGAAGGTTGAGGAGGAGCCGGTTGTAGTGGAGTGCCGTATCCACGGTTACGATCGCGATGCGAGCATCGGAAAAGTCAGCTCGGAAGAGTTTGCGAGGAAGCTGAAGTTCATCGTACCGCCCGAGCGGCGGCTTGAATTGCATCCGAAGATTCTGCGCGCCATGCACGACAGTGTCGACACGGTGTTCCTTGAGGTCTTGCGCGTCGTCGATAAGAGCAAGCAGCCCACATCGCTTATTCTGATGGATATACGAATGACGGCAGAAGGAGAGGCCGCGGAGTAGCTCCTGCGACACCTGCGTCTTTCAGCTGAGCGCTCGATAAGGCAGGCGGACCAAGCTTGGTGTCCTGACTTTCATTGATGTCTTTGATGCACCGCTCGCCGGCAGTGGGAATATACGAACGCAGTCAATGCGGTGCTGCTGCTGGCTGCGTTGGTGATCTTCGCCTCGTCGTACTGGCGAGCAGACCCACCGGTCCCACGGCCACCTAAAGCGCCCGCGCCTGGCGTAGGTGTGTTTACTTATTCCAGGTGGTGGAGATGAACTCCTTGTCCTCCTGCGCGGCGCGCTCGAACGACAGGAAATCGTAATAGCCGCAACGGTTGCCCGGATAGCTGCGGCAGGTGGCCGGCCGTGCGGCGTAGATCGTGCAGCAGCGCTTTTCCGTATCAAAGAAGCGGCAGATGCCCCCGAAATGCTCGTCCTTCTTGCGCCGCATGGTGTATTTGTGGCCATAGCGTTCGCACGTGAACTTGGCCTTGGCGACCTTGAAGCTCAAGTTGAAGTGCTTGGCTAAGCGCTCCACGTCACGCTTCGTCAGCGCGATGAGCGGGTAGGAGCAGCAGTAGCCGGGGCATTTCTGGCAATTGTAGGTTTTTCGCGTCGACATTTCCGGATTGGTCTTTGGTTTCCGGTGCAGCGTTAGCACGGATTCGGCCGCGTCCGACAGGAACGCGGCGCCACACCCTTCCCCGTGCGTTCACGCAGCTGGGGTTTTCCACGCCGCTACTGCACCAGCCCCGGCCCGTCAGCGGCGCGCCGGCGGGCATCGTATTTGGCAAGCACCCCGCGCGCCTTGTCCACCACCGCGTCCGCAATGGCTGCCTGCCCCTCGGCGGTGGGATGGAAGGCACCGGAATAGACGCTGGCCAGCAGCAACTGCACCCACGAGAAACCCTGGGCTTTCATGACCTTCTGGAGCAGCGATTGGGAGACGTGGAAATTGCCTGTCATGAAGGCATCGTTGGGTGTGCGAAACCAGCGCTGCCGCGAGGCGTAGGGCTGCCATTCCGAAGGGTTGTAGGGCTGCCAGGTGCCGTCGACCTTGCGTGGCAGGCGCATCTCGTCGGCCATGGTCCAGGGTGCATCGGTATGGCCTACGCAGATCCCACGGCCACGGAACGCCGACCGATGCGACTGGACCAGCGTCCAGCGGTGCTGCTTGGCACTGTCCTGCATGACCGCGTGCAGCCGCTCCGCCGCGATGTTGCCTTCGCGCGCCTTGGCTTCGCTGAAGAAGAAATCGGGCAGAACATTCATGCCGGCCTGACCGTCGGGGCAGATCGAATTGCCGTCTTCGAGCAGCGCCATGGGCGGATAACCGGTCAAGATCACGCGATCGGATTCCGGCCACGGCACGTGCAGAAGAAAGTGCGCCGCCCGATTGACCGCCTTCAGGCGATCTTCCAGCTGGTCCAGCTGCAATCCGGCTTCAGCGAACCCATGGACCTGGCCGAACCATCCGCCCAGCCGGCGCAGCATTGAGCTGTCGGCCAGCACCGCGTTGGCGACCAGCCGTGCAAAGCCGATGTCATTGCCGCCGATCGAGAGAAAGAGCAGGTCGATTTTACGCGCTCTGTCGGCATCGCATTTCTTCAGCACCAGGCCGCCCTTCAGATCGGGGATCCGGCCGTTGATGTGATAGGCCTCCGGCAGTTCGTAGTCGGGCGCATCCCGCCCTGCGCACTGCGCCTCCGCAACTGCGGAGATTTGCGAGTATTCCGGCGGGTTGGGCACCCATTCGTGGCCTGCGTAGCGCAAGAAGACGCCGAACACTGTCTCCGCGCCCGAGCAGGCAACGCCGACGAACGTCACGGCGCGATGCGGGTCTTCAACGCTGAGCTGAAGCGCTGCCCGAAGTTGATGCGAATACAGCGAGCGATGGCACGCCTGGTCCAGCCAGCGCGCATTTTCATCGATGAAGTTTTTTTCACCGATCGCTTTCCAATCGCCGACGCGGGCCGGATACCCGCTGAGTGCAACATTGTTGGCGCTGACACCATATTCCGCGGTGCGATCCGGCGAGAACCGCACTGGCACATCGGGATTGCCTTCGCCGGACGCAAAACTATCCCCCATGCCGACGATGAAGAGATCGGTCACACGAGCGGCAACCTCTGCGACCTGCAGTCCGCCGATCTCCACCTTGATCCAGGAGCCGGTGGGATAGGGGATCTCGAGTTGCACCGGCGTATCGCAGGGCAGCGTCACCGCCTTCCCGCGGCTACCGCGGCCGCGCGGCGCGGTCAGCCAGGTGCAGTCGACGATTTGCGCATCGGCCAGACCCTGCAGGCTGGCACGAACCATGTGGCTCTTGGGATTGATGTAGTCGGGTTTCTCACGGCAGACGTAGCGGTTGCGTGTCCCGTCCCAGCATGTCTTGTCGAACATGGAGGCGCTCCACCCCTCCCCGATGGCGCTCGGCCAGCAGACGCTCGGACGACAGCACCGGACTCCTGCGCTGTTCGGGCGACAAGCTCACCCAGGTCGCCCGGTGGACCTCCGTGTCAGCCGGGTCGAGGAAGAAACGGAAGGGGTTCTCGACCTCCCAGACAATCGTGGGCTGGGCCGACGCCGGCCCGCCCAATGCGAGGGTCAGAAGCAGCCCCGCCAGAGCGTGTCGCCAGACCTCCACCACACCCATCCCCATGTCCCTTTCTTGCCCTCCAAGGCCCACACGGCACCCCGTCTCACAGTCGGCCAAACAGATGGGCAGCAGCAATCCTGCAGACTCGGGTAAGGGGCGCAACACGCGTTTCCTTGCGCAGCAGCGCACCGCCCGACCGCTCGAGAGCCCGCAGATAAGGCTCGACCAAGGCCAAAGGAAGGAAGGCGACGCGCGCCGTCCGCGGCAAGGTGGCCACGAACTGCCGCGCCACGTCCAAATTGCGGCGAATTTGGGCAGAACAAACGCCGAGCAACGTCTCCATCCTGGAATCTGAAGCATTCGTGAGCAGTTCCTCTGCGGACAAGCCGGCTGAGTTCGAGCTGAGCCTTTGCCAAGGGAACACGGCCCGCAGCGAGCATTCGGGGCAAGTCCAGCAACAGGCGCACCAGCCCGTATGCCTGGCCGGCAGCAGCACAACTTGCATGCAGGCCGGAACTGGCAGGCAAACCGACGACATGGGCGCCGAGCGCAAAGAGGGTGCCTTCCGTTTTCCACAGGAGATTGCGCAGGGCTTCGTCGGTGAGCGGCGACGGGTCGTGGAGCAGGAGGGAACGGGCGTCGATCAGCGCCTCCAGGAGGTCAGCGGGCAGTTGACGATCTTGGGCAGCCTTGCGCACGGCGTCGGCCACGGGATGGCCAGTGCGCAGTTGCGGCGGCAGCACCAGGGCATCGCGCCACCACTGCAGGCGGATCTCGCCCATGGCTGGCTCATGCACGATGCGCAACGGTATGCGGGAAAGTTCGGTCGAAAGTGCTGCAAGCGCCAAAAGTGCCTCGCGCTGCGCCGGCGGCGACAGCAGCGCTGCGAGGTAGCGGTCAGGCTCGCCGTCCTTGGCGATTGCGGTTAGCGACGAGTTGTCCGTATCCGGTTTCGCGCTGTGTGGACCAATGCTCACGATATCGACGTTTCTATTGCGGCAAGCCGACCGTCGTTGACGCCGCGGCCTGACCGTTGCCGCTCCTTAGTCAATGGCGATCAGCGCTGCGCCGACAGATCGCCCTTCGGCCAGCAGCACGTTGTAGGTCCGGCAGGCAGCGCCAGTGTCCATGGCTTCCAAGGATACGCCGGCTTCCGCGAACGCGCGCCGCAGGTCGGATGCAGGCAATTCCGGGCGGCGGCCAGTGCCGAGAATGAGCAGGCCCAGCGCCTCCTTTTCCGCCAGGGCCGGCGCCAACGAGGATGCGTCCAGCGGATACGCGGGTTCCCAGGCACTGATGCCGCTCGGAAGGCACAGAATAGAGCCGCGGTGGCTCATGCCGGCAAATCGGAAACCGCCGTTGCCATACGCTTCGATCGGCGCTCGCCCCGGAAAGCGCGCCGACGGCGGGTTCATTTGTAAGCCACGTCGGCCCGGCTGGCCCGTGCGGCCGCGGCGCCCTTGAGCGCAGGCGTGCCGGTGCCGCTCCAGTCACGCTTCACGCCCAGATAGCCCAGCAGCGGCGCGCCGATGAAAATCGAGGAGTACGTACCGATCACGACACCCAGCAGCATGGCCAGATTGAAATTGCGGATCACCTCGCCGCCGAAGATATAGAGCGAGATCAGCACCGCGATGGCGGTGCAGCCTGTCAGGATGGTGCGCGAGAGGGTTTCGTTGATCGACAGGTTCAGCAGCTCGTTGAGCTCCATGCGTTTGTACTTGCGCAGGTTCTCCCTGATGCGGTCCGACACCACCACCGTGTCGTTCACCGAATAGCCGAGAATAGTCAGCAACGCGGCCACGATGGACAAGTCGAACTCGAGCTGCAGCAGGCAGAAAATACCGGCCACCACCAGCACGTCGTGGGCCAGCGCCACGATCGCGCCGACTGCGAACTGCCATTCGAACCGGAACCACACATAGGCGCAGATCGCCAGGATACCTGCAGCGACGGCGAGGAAACCGGTGGTCCTGAGCTCGCTCGATACGGCGGGCCCAACGGCCTCCACACGCCGTTGCGTGTACTGGTCCCCCAGGGCCGCAAGCACTTTCTTGAGCGCTTCTTGCTGCTCCCCCTCGCCTCCAGGCTGCTGCTCGACGCGTATCAGCACGTCTGACGGCGAGCCGAAGCTTTGAATCTGCACGGCGCCAACGCCGAGCCTGCCAAGTTTGTCGCGCAGCTGCGCGATATCCGCCGGCCCGGTGTTGGATTGGACCTCGATCATGAGGCCACCCTTGAAGTCGACGCCGTAGTTCAAACCACGGACGAGAAACACGGTCAGCGAAAGCGCCATGGCGACCATGGATAGTCCCAGCGCCAGCGCCTTGTAGCGCATGAACGGTATCCGCAAATTGTGCGGGAAAAAGTCGTAGCCTTTGAAATTGGGAATGAACCGCATCGGGAGTGCCTTGCTCTAGACCGGCAATGCGATGGGGCCGCGCGCGCCCTTCATCGAGTTCAGCCAGTAGAAGATGAGAAGCCGCACAACGGTGACGGCCGCGAAGATCGACGTGCAGATGCCGACAGTGAGGGTGACCGCGAAGCCTCTGATCGGTCCGGCGCCCAGCCAGAACATCACGAGCGCGCAAGCGAGCGTGGTGAGCTGCGAGTCCGCGATCGTCACGAATGCGCGGGTGAACCCGGCATCGATGGCCGCGATCGCCGACTTTCCGGCCCGCGCCTCTTCGCGGATGCGCTCGTAGATCAGCACGTTGGCGTCGACCGCCATGGCGATGCCGAGTACCAGCCCGGCGATGCCGGGCAGCGTCAGCGCGGCGCCCAGCAGCGACATGATGGCCACGGTCAGCACGCCGTGCACGAGGAGACCGACGACGGCAAAAATCCCGAACGTGCCGTAGGCCAGAACCGTCAGAGCGATGGTGGCGATGCCGCCGATGATACCCGCCAGCTTGCCGGCCTCGATCGAGTCGCTGCCGAGCGATGGCCCGACGTTGCGCTCCTCAACGATCGTCAGCTTGGCCGGCAGCGCGCCCGATCTCAGCTGGATGGCAAGCTGAGTGGCAGTCTCAGGCGTGAAGCTGCCGCTGATCTGGCCGCGGCCGCCGAGGATCGGCTCGCGTATCACCGGCGCCGAGATGACCTTGTCGTCGAGGACGATAGCGAAGGGCTTGCCCACGTTTTCCTGGGTGAACTTGCCAAACCTGCGGGCACCGGCATTGTTGAAGCCGAAGTCGATGATCGGCTCGTTGGTGCGCGAATTGAAGGATGGGTTCGCGGTCGTCAGCTCATCGCCGCGCACGACCGGCGTCTCGCGCAGAACCTGGTCGCCTTCCGTCTTGTCGACGCCCGGATAGACCTTGAAACCCGGGGGAACCCTGGTGGCTTTCGCCTCGGCGGCTGTCAACGTGGGATGCACCTCGTGAAAGCTCAGACGCGCAGTCTTGCCGATCAGCTCCTTGAGCTGGGCGGTATCGGAAAGCCCCGGCACCTGCACGAGAATGCGGCTGGTGCCTTCGCGCACAATATTGGGCTCGGTGGTGCCCATGGCGTCGACGCGCCGCCGCACGGTCTCGATCGCAGCCGAAATCGCATTGCCCGTACGCTGTCTCAAACCGGCGTCGGTGGGAGTGATCGTGAGGCTGCCACCCTCGCCTGCTTGTACGTCGACATCAGCTCCGGAGGTGCCGAAAATCGGATTGCCAAGCGGCTGCACCATCAGCTTCAAAGCCTTGAGTGCAGCATCGCTTTCCTCTGTCTTGGCAATACGCACCTGAACGGAGTTGCCGGAAATGCCAACCGCACTGATTCCGATCTTGGCCTCTCGCAGGCGTCGCCGCGCATCGTCACGCAGAGTATCCAGCCAGTCCTTGCGGACGTCGTTGACCTCCATGGCGAGCAGCAGATGTGCACCCCCGCGCAAGTCGAGGCCGAGGTTCAACTGCTTGGCGGGCACCCATCGCGGCCAGCGATCGAGCGTCGAACGCGAGACGAAGTTCGGCAACACCATCAGGAGTCCCGCAAGGCAGGTCACCAGGATAGCGATCTGCTTCCAACGGCTGAACGTCAGCATGCTGGCACTCTGCCTCGCTTAACTCGAAGCGCCGGCCCGGCGGTTGCCGCAGCTTCAGGCGCTCTCTTTGACGGGCTCACCCTTGACGCGAACTTCGGTGACGGTGCCCTTGACCACGAGCACGCGCGTGTTGGGGGCAATCTCGACCTCGACCTCGCCGTCTTCCTTGACCTTGATCACCTTGCCGATGATGCCGCCAGCCGTGACGACCGTATCGCCGCGCCGAATGTTGGCTACCATCTCCCTGTGCGCCTTCACGCGCTGCTGCTGCGGGCGCAGAAGCAGCAGGTAGAAGATGACGAACATGAGCAGGATCGGCATCAACTGGATGAGAAAATCGTTGCCGCCCGGGACTGACTGCGCGTAGGCGGGTGAGATCAGCATAAAACCTTCCTCGGGCCGGTGACGGAAACAACCTGGCCGGGCACAGATGTGCCGTCCGCCTTCTCATCCAGGGTTTCGGCCCGGAATATAGTCTGCCGGTCCCTGTTTGCAACCACTTCCACCGCGCCGCGGTGACGCCGGGCCTGGCCTCGTCTATAGAACGCGCCCAGTAGCCTTTTTGCACGCTGGCCAGGAGCCGAAACGAACGATGACCGACGAGAAGGCCGTTCTTGCCTACCTCGACCGCCTCGCCGCGGCGCTCGAACGCATGGCCCCGCGGCCAACGCCGGAATTCGACTTCACGGCAGCCGAAGCTTTCGTATGGCAGAGCAGCCCGCCCGCGTTCCTGCCCGTGCCGCATGTCAATCGCCAGCCACTCGGCCTGCTCAAGGGCATCGAACGCGCTTCCGGGCAATTGCTCGACAACACCCGCCGCTTCGCCCAGGGCCTTCCCGCCAACAATGCCCTGCTGTGGGGCGCGCGCGGCATGGGCAAATCGTCACTCGTCAAGGCAGCGCATGCCGATGTGCGCAGAGAGCTCGGCCTCGGCACTGCCGGCAAGCCCGATCTCAAGCTTGTCGAGATCCATCGCGAGGACATCGACTCGCTCCCCTTCTGCCTTGCCCACCTGCGCGCATCCAAGCACCGCTTCATCGTGTTCTGCGACGACCTTTCCTTCGACAAGGACGACACGTCCTACAAGTCGCTGAAAGCGGTACTGGAAGGCGGCATCGAGGGCCGGCCCGAGAACGTCGTGTTCTACGCCACCTCCAACCGCCGCCACCTGATGCCGCGCGACATGATGGAGAACGAGCGTTCGACCGCCATCAACCCTTCGGAGGCGGTGGAAGAGAAGGTATCGTTGTCGGACCGCTTCGGCCTCTGGCTCGGGTTCCACAACGCCACGCAGGACGAGTACCTCGAGATGGTCAGGAGCTACGCCGCCCATCACAAGCTCAAGGCGCGCGACGATGAGCTTGTGCGCGAAGCGCTGGAGTGGTCGATGACGCGAGGCGCGCGCTCGGGCCGCGTGGCCTGGCAGTTCATCCAGGACCTGGCCGGCCGTTTGGGTCGCCGGCTCAAGAGCGAGTAGCGTCACCTGCTGGTCACTGAGTTGCTCTCACGCGGAAGCGGACGCTTGCGATCTGAACGGAGCGTCAGCAAACCGACTTTGGCTGGCCACGATTTGCCGCTATGGTCGCAGCCCTGACTGCCGATGGGGCGGAGGATCATGCTGCGGGCGGTGGCCACCGTTGTTGCCTTGACCTGCCTCTGTGCCGGCCTTCGCGCCGCCACCGAAACGGATCGGCGCGACTGCGCCGCCCAGAAGGACTCGGAAACCAAGGTTGCGGCATGCACACGCATCGCCGACGACAAGAGTTCGGCGCCTGATCTCCTGACCCTGGCCTATCGCAACCGAGGCATCGCCTACGGCAACAAGGGTCTGCACGAGCTCGCCAACTTCGATTTCAACGAGGCGCTCAAGCTTTCGCCCGAGGACCGGCCTTCACTCTATGGCCGAGGCAGATCCTTTCTCCACATGGGACGGTATGACCGGGCGATAGCCGATCTGTCGCGGTATCTGCAGCTCCATCCGCAAAACGACAAAGCTTTCAACGAACGCGGGCTCGCTCATGTGCGCAAGAACGAATTGGATTTGGCGCTGGCCGATTTCGATAGCGCCATCAAGCTCAACCCGTCCCGGGCCATTCCGCGAAACAATCGGGCACACGTTCTCGCGCGACAGGGCAAGTTCGAAGCCGCTATCGAGGAATACTCAGAGGCGATCCGCCACGAGCCTCCCTATCGACTTGCATATTCCAATCGCGGCTTCGCATACGAGGCTATCGGCCAGTACGACAAGGCGCTTGCGGACTACAGGATCGCCAGCGAAGGACCACTGCTGCTGGACACGGAGGAAAACCGGCAGATCAAAGCCACCGCCCAAAAGAGGCTTGCACGGCTGGGCGCTTTGATTGCCGAAGGCAAGGCTACGCCCAAGGCCATGGCGGTGGCCGAGCGCCGCGTCGCGCTCGTCATTGCCAACAGCGCCTACGAACACGTCGCGGCTCTGCGCAACCCCGCCAACGATGGCAGGGCACTGGCCGCCGCGCTGCGCGGACTCAACTTCGACGTGCGCGAAGCCTACGACGTCGATCTTTCCAGGTTCGGTAAAGTGCTCAAGGACTTCGGCGACGTGGCGGAAGGTGCCGACTGGGCCGTCATCTATTTCGCCGGCCATGGCATGGAGATTGGCGGCACCAACTTTCTCATTCCGGTGGACGCCAGGCTCGAATTGCAGCGTCACGTCGAGGACGAGGCGATGCCGCTGTCGCGCGCTGCTGGGGAAGGTTGCGGGCGCCGGCAAAATGCAACTTGTGATTCTCGACGCCTGCCGCAACAACCCATTTGTGAGCCAAGATGCGCCAATCGGGTCGCGCGACGCGTGCGATCAGCTCAGGGCTAGCATCCATCGAACCGGAAAGCGGGGTCCTCGTTGCTTATGCGGCGCGCGACGGGACGACAGCATTCGACGGGGAAAGCAACAGTCCCTACCTGGAAGCGCTCGTAAAGCACATCGGCGAACCGGGGCTCGAAATCAACTTGCTTTTCCGCAAGATCCGCGATGACGTTTTGACGAAGACCAGCCGCCAGCAGGAGCCGTTCACCTATGGCTCACTGCCGGCGCAGCCGTTCTTCTTCAAGCGGTAGCGCACGACGTGGAAGCAGGGCGTTCGCGGCCCCGTCCTTCGACATGCTCAGGACGAGAGCGGCGTACTTTGCTCCGGACCGAGACGGCTGCGGCCAGCTCGCGTCAACCTCGTGGTCAGTGTGCGCAGGTTGGCCGTTCGACAAAACTCGGCAGGCTGGCAATCTGCCCGGAGCCACACCCTCGATCACAGCTCATCAGTTGGCGAGATGAGGCATCGGATCGACTGGGCGCGATCCCTGCCGCAGCTCGAAATGCAACTGGGGCTGATCGACGGCTCCCGTCCTGCCGGCCCGGGCAATGACCTGGCCGCGGCGCACCTCATCGTTGGGCCTGACGAGGAGCTGATCCGCGTGGGCGTAAGCCGTTACCCAGCCGTTGGGATGCCGGATCAGCACCAGGTTGCCGTAGCCCTTGAGCTCGTTGCCGGCATAGGCGACCTTGCCCGCTTCCGCGGCAAGGATCTCCGTACCTTTGGGCACGGCGACGTTCACACCGTCGTTGTGCGTGCCGTCGGGGCGTCTCCCGAAGTTAGCGATGACCTTACCGCGCACGGGCCAGCGGAACTTGGCGGCGGCAGTATCGGGTGACGGCGGTTCGGCATTATTGATGATGTCGCTGCGGCTGGCGCTCTGCTCTGGCGCCTTAAGCTGCTCCGGCGGAGCGTTGATGACGCGCGGTGGAGTATGGGGCCCGCGCGACGCTGTGTTCGGCGCAGGCGTCGGCGCCGCTGCGGCATCGGGCTGAGCGGGCACATTCAGAACCGCTCCCGCCCAAACCTTGGTAGGGTCCGTAATTCCATTGGCACGCTTGAGCTCGTCCACGGTGACCCTGTGCCGGAGCGCAATGCCATGCAGCGAGTCACCGTTCCTCATCGTGTAGCGGCCCTCCCAGCCGGGCGGTGCGTCGCCGGCGGATGCGTTGAGGCTTGGCGGCGCCTGTGGAGGGGACGCGGGAGGTGTGGCTCTCGCGACAACGGTGCGGTCTTCCGATAGAGGCGGCGCCTTGCCGAAAGGTGCGCGGTTGTCCTGCGTTCCTGAGGGCATGACCAGGCGCTGGCCGGGACGGACCGTATCGCTCGACAATCCGTTGGCGTCCTTGATGGCTGCGGTGGAAACCCCATAACGACGGCCAATGCTGTAGAGCGTTTCGCCGGGCTGGACGTCGATGGCACCGCCAGCGGTTTCAGGCGGAGATTGACGGAAAGGTGCATTGGGGCCGGCAGCCGATTGCGGCGGCTCGGCGAAAGCCGGTGCGGGGGGACGCGACTTATACTGGCGGCCCACGACGCGATAGTTGTCCGGCGTCTCCGGGGGCGGCGTCCGGTCGGCAAAAGACGGAGGTGAGGGCGGTGCGTCGTACTGGCGGCCCGCAACGCGATAGTTGTCGGTCAGTTCCGATGGCGGCAGCGGCGCTTCGGTAAGACCCAGGCCGCGCGGAGAGGCGCTTGGTCCATAGCCGGTGCGGACCGGTTCGGGCGGAATGGGTATTGATGAGGTGGAGTTCTTGCTGCCCAGATCGAAGCGCGTCACGTCAGCGCTGCAGCCGGCGGCGGAAACGGTAAATGCGATAACCAAAAAGCGCGCGATTGGGCCAAGCACGCCGGCTGCGCGCGTGCGCTTACGCTTGCTACTCAACATCGACACACCTCTTACTCCCACGTCGCATTAACCCTCCAACTGGTTAAGAGGGCGTTAACGAAGGAGGGAGTCCGCGCCGGTGATTGCGCCTACGCCCGTCTGTTCTCGTTTGCTTGGAACGCGCCAAGTCATTGCCGTGCAGAGTTGGTCGGGCCTCACGCGGAGAATGAACGCTGTTGGCCAAGTTTGTGATTGAACGGCGGAGCCAATGGTGCAGCGATGACGCCGGCGCAATCCGAAGCATTCGTGCTCTAGAGGCTTCGGTAAGCCTACCGCGACCGCATCCGAGCGCCGGTGACGGGTAAGAGTTTGGCAACCATGACTTCAGGTTGCTTCAACGCCCGCAGTGCGAGAGTTCACTAAGCCAGCGCTGTCTTGAGCTCTTCGCGCAAACCCTGATGCGTCAGGTCGAGGAACAGCGGCGTAACCGAGATGTAGCCAGTATACACCGCCGCCAGGTCCGTGCCCTCCTTGGCATTGGAACGGCGCCGCTCGAACGCCAGCCAGTAGTAGGGATTGCCCCAGGTGTCATGGCGCTCGTCGATGTTGAGCAGCCCCGGATCGCGCCTGCCCTGGACGGTGACCATCGTCCCGGCCACGTTGTCCGGTTCTCGATCCGGAAAGTTGATGTTCATGACGCTGGAGGGTCCCCATTCCAGCGCCAGCAGCTTGCGCAGGAGCGCCGGGGCATGTGCCAGCGCGGTCTGCCAGCGTACCGACTTGGTGCTTTCGAACCCAAAAGCCTGCGACAGCGCAATGGATCGAATGCCCAGAATCGTGCCCTCGAAGGCCCCGGCGATGGTGCCGGAATAGGTCACATCCTCGGCCATGTTGGCGCCGCGGTTGATGCCGGACAGGACAAGCTCCGGCGTCTTGTCCTTCAGCACATGGCGTACACCCATGATGACGCTGTCGGTGGGCGTGCCGCGCACCGCAAACGCGCGTTCGTCGACCTGCCGCATGCGCAGCGGCTCATGCAGCGAAAGCGAGTGGCTGGCGCCGGACTGGTTGGTTTCGGGCGCCACGACCCACACATCGTCGCTTAATTGAAGCGCAATCTCGCGCAGGGCGTGTAGCCCCGGCGAGTCGATGCCGTCGTCATTGGTGAGCAGGATGCGCATGGGGCGCAATCTATCGGTGAGCCATAGTTATGCAATGCGTAATACGCACATGCTCCACTGTGCCGCTATGACATGCCGTTCCAGGCCGTACATATGCTGCCGCCATGCCAGCGCGCATGGTATCGATGCGCTGGCATGCCTTCTCTTGGCCGCGGGCAGCCTGCATATGTGACGTGACACGCACGCCTGTTCCCTTCCAACCTCTGCGCCCCGCGCCGATGCCCAAAGTCCTCATCTACACCACGCCGTTCTGCCCCTACTGCCTGATGGCCAAGCGCCTGCTCGCCAAGAAGGGCGCAGCGTTCGAGGAAATCGACGTCTCGGGCAACTGGGAGCTGCGCGACGAATTGGTCACACGCTCGGGCGGTCGCACCACCGTTCCCCAGATCTGGATCGGCGAAACGCATGTGGGGGGCAGCGACGACCTCCATGCCCTGGAGCGCGAAGGCAAGCTCGATCTGTTGTTGGCGGCGTAGCTTCGTTCCGGTTGAGGCTGAGCCGCTGATCCAATACGCCTCGCTTGTCATCCCGGCACTCGATGCCGGGATCCAGCCACCAACTTAATTCCGGCGCTAGCTGATAAATGGATCCCGGGCACAAGGCCCGGGATGACAGGATGGGTTTGCGGTCACCGCCGGAACCACGCTAGGCGCGGTCAATCTTTCCTATTCCGTGGGTGCCGAGGTGGCGGCCTCGGTCGCGTCTTTGGCCCCATGCACCTGGCCGAGAAAACTGTAGACCGTCGGAATGACGAACAGGGTCAGCAGCGTGCCGAAGCTCATGCCGCCGACGATGACCCAGCCGATCTGCTGGCGGCTTTCGGCCCCGGCGCCGCTGGCGATCGCCAGTGGCAGGGCGCCCAGCACCATCGCTCCGGTCGTCATCAGGATCGGACGCAGTCGCAGGCCCGCGGCTTCGATGGCTGCATCAACGCGATTTCGTCCTTGTTCCTGAAGCTGGTTGGCGAACTCGACGATCAGAATGCCGTGCTTGGTGATGAGCCCGACGAGTGTCACCAGACCGATCTGGGAGAACACGTTGAGCGTGCCGCCTGCCAGCCACAGCACGCCCAGGGCGCCCGTCATCGACAGCGGCACCGTGATCAGGATGATGAGCGGATCGCGGAAGCTCTCGAACTGCGCCGCCAGCACGAGATAGATGAAGCCCAGCGCCAGGAGAAATACGACGGCCAGGCTCTGTCCCGCCGCGCGGTACTCGCGGCTTTGGCCGGCGACATCGGTCAGCGCCGTCTCGGGCAGCACCTCGCGCGCGGTCTGCTCCAGGAACGTGAGGGCATCACCTAGCGCGTAGCCTTCCCCGAGGTTGGCTGAGATCGTCACCGCGCGGAGCTGATTGAAGCGTCTGAGCTCTTTCGGCGCCACCGCCTCCCTCACCTTGACGATGTTGGAGAGCTGGACCATTTCATCCGTCGGAGACCGAAGGAAAATCGTCGACAGCGTCTGGGGCGAGGCACGGTCCTCTGCCGCGAGCTGCACGATCACGTCGTACTGCTCGCCGTTCTGCTCGAAGCGCGTCACCTGCCGGCCGCCAAGCAGGGTTTCGAGCGTGCGGCCCACCACCGTGACATCGAGACCGAGATCGGCGACTTTTGCCCGATCCATGTCGATGCGGAACTCGGGCATGTTGAGCTGCAGATCCGTCTCGACGCCTTCGAGTCCCGGATAGGCGCGGATGCGCTCCAGCATCAGGTCGACGTACTCCTGGAGTTGCTCGTAGGTACCGGAGGTCTGGATCACGAACTCGATGGGGCGCGACGAGCCGCGTTGCCCGAACGACCCGGAGTTGCTGGCGGACGCGTTCACGCCGGGGATGCGCCGGAGCTGCGGATTGATCTGGGCATTGATCTGCTGCTGCGAGCGCTTGCGGTCGGCCCAGTCGGTGAGGCGTCCCGTCGCCTGGAAGCGCGACACCTCGGGACTGCCGTTGATGATCAAGGTCGAACTCGATCTCGGGAACCTTGGCCAGGATCTCGCCCACCTGGTTGCTGTAGCGACGCGTATAGGCAAGCGTCGCGCCCTCTGGCCCCGTGCCCCGCACCTGGATCAACCCGCGGTCCTCGACAGGCACCAGCTCGGATTTCAGGAGCATGAAGAAAACGCCGCTGAGTGCAGCCACGACAAAAGCCAGCAGCACGACGAGATTGCGCCGGCGCAACGTGCTGGTCAGCGAGCGCTTGTAACCGCCCTCGAATGCCGTGAAGCCGCGCTCGATGGTGGTGAAGAGGCGCCCAGGGTTGGGATTATGCTTGAGCAGCTTGGAGCACATCATCGGCGTCAGGGTGAGCGCAACGAAACCCGACACCACCACCGCGCCCGCCAACGCCAGCGCAAACTCGAGAAACAGCCGGCCGGTACGTCCCGGCGCAAAGGCAATCGGCGCGTACACCGCAGCCAGCGTCAGCGTCATGGCGATGACGGCAAAGCCGATCTCTTTGGTGCCCTCGATGGCGGCCGGTATCGGCTGCATGCCATGCTCGATGCGCCGGTAGATGTTCTCCAGCACGACGATGGCGTCGTCTACAACGAGACCGATGGCAAGCACCATGGCCAGCAGCGTCAGCGTGTTGATCGTGAAGCCCATGGCGAACAGCAGCGTGAACGTGGCGATCAACGAGATTGGAATGGTGACGATCGGAATGAGCGATGCCCGCATCGATCGCAGGAAGAAGATAATCACCAGCACGACCAGCAGGATGGCCTCGCCGATGGTTTGATAGACAGCACTGATCGAGCGGTCGATGAACACGGCGCTGTCGTTGCCGATGGTCGCTGAAAGACCTTGCGGCAACGACTGATTGATCTCCGGCATCACCTTGCGCACCGCATTGGAGACATCGAGCGGGTTCGCAACAGCCTGCTTGATGACGCCGACCGTGATCGCGGGCTTGCCGTCATAGCGGCTGTCGCGGCGCTCATCCGCGGCGCCGAGCTCCACCCGCGCCACCTCGCCGAGCTTCACCTGGTGGCTGTCGGCGATCTTGATGATGATGTTGCGGAACTGCTCGGGGGTTACGAGGCCGGTGCGGGAGAGCACGGCGAACTCCCGGTCGCGGCTTTCGATGCGTCCGGAGGGGAGCTCGACGTTTTGCGCTTTCAGCGCGCTCTCCAGATCCTGGATCGTGAGATTGAAGGCCGCCAGGCGCTCGCGATCGATCCAGATGCGCATGGCATAGCGGCGCTCGCCGTAGATCGTGACATCGGCAACGCCGTTGAGGTTCTTGAGCCGATCCAGCACGAAGCGATCGACATAGTCCGTGATCTCCAGCGCATTCATGCGGTCGCTGGTGAAGACCAGGTTCAGGATCGCCTGCGCGTCCGCCTCAACCTTGGCGATGGTCGGCTCCTGCACCTCGACTGGCAGGCGGCGGCGCACACGGCTGACGCGATCGCGCACGTCGCTGGCGGCTACGTCCGGATCCACGTTCGAGAGGAAGCGGATGGTGATGCGGCTGGTTTCGGCGCGGCTGGTCGACTCCAGCACGTCGATACCGGCGATGCCGGCAATCGAGCCTTCCAGAACCTGCGTGATCTGGCTCTCGACGATGGTGGCCGAGGCGCCCGGATAGCTGGTCGAGACCGACACCACCGGCTCGTCGACGTTGGGATATTCGCGCACCGTCAGCCGGCCGTAGGACACGATGCCGAGCAGCACCAGCACCAGGCTCAGCACCGTGGAAAAGACCGGCCTGCGAATGCAGAACTCGAACAGGCTCATGGGCCGTCTTTCTTGGCACCAGACGAAGGCTCGCCCTGGCCCTTTTTCCTGGCGTCCGGCGCAGACTCGCTCGCGCCGTCTTTCTTGACGGCTGGCGCAGGCCCCGCGTCTATGACTTCGACGGGTGCGCCGTTGCGCAGCTTGAGCTGGCCGGCCGTGACGAGTTGCATGTTCGGCATCACGCCTTCCACGATCTCGACCTCGGCGCCCCGGCGCTCTCCCAGTTTCACCTTCGCCTCCATGGCCTTGCCGTTGTCGATGCGGAACACGAACGTCTCTCCGCCGCGCGGCACGATGGCGCTCTCTGGCACCAGCACCACCTCGCGCGTCTGCTTGCCCTTGACCAGAACGCGCGCGAACAATCCCGGCCGCAGCGCAAAATCCGCGTTCGGCAGCCGGGCTCTGAGGGCCAGCGCGCGCCCGTTCACGTCGACCTGCGGATCGATGGCGTAGATTTCGCCGGCAAACGTCTTGCCCGGTTGGGCATCGACGACCACGTCGACGGTCTGCCCCACGCTGACGGAAGGCAGAAACTGCTCGGGCAGCTTGAAGTCAACCTTGAGAAAATCGATCTTCTCCAGGTTCACGATGGGCGTCCCGACGGCAACAAAAGCGCCCGGCGACACCTTGCGCAGGCCGACCCGCCCCCCGAACGGCGCGGCGATGACGTGCTTGGAGAGCTTGACGCGCTGCAGTTCGAAGGCCGCGCGCGCGATCTCGAAGTTGGCCGCTGCCTCGTCGATCGCCTTTTCCGTCACGTTGCCGGTGCGGGAGAGCTGCTTGGCGCGGTCGTTGTTGGCCTCCGCGAGGTCGTAGCGCGCCTTCGCATCGGCGACCTCGGCCTGCGCCAGGGCATCGTCCAGTTTCACCAGAATGTCGCCTGCGTTGACCGTTCCGCCCTCCAGGAAGTTGACCTCGGCAATCCGGCCGGCGGTCTCGGTGGTGATCTGCACCGACTCGTCGGAGCGCAGACTGCCGATGGCGCGGATGTCTGTGGTCGTGGTGGCACCGCGCGCTGTTGCAGCTTCCACGGCAACCGCGCCGCCTCCACCCTTGCCCTTGCCGCGGCCCTTTTCGACCGTCTTGCCGGGAACGATCTTCTCCGCCGTCGAGATCTGCACGGCCTGCGGCGTGTTGGAGCGTGTGGCGGCCCAGATGACGAGCGCGAGTGCCGCCGCCACGGCCACTCCCACCACCATATTGCGCCGCATGAGCCTGCCTCGACCTTCCGCCTGCTGAAACACACAAAAATTCGTTGGGATCAGCCCCGCCCGCAACTATAAAACGCGACAGTGGCCCAATCCCGTCGCTCGACGTTGCGTCGCGCACCACCGTCATGCTTGTGCGATAGCCCGCGAAGGCCTGTGCTCAAGATGACAGGAAACTGCTCCCATCGCCTGCCGGTTCCATCTTCGGCGAGATTTGCACTCCAACCCGTGGTGAGCCTGTCGAACCACGCCTCAGAGCGCGCAGCCGTCCTTCGACAGGCTCAGGACGAGGTCGAGTGCGTGGAGATTCTGCTTCAGAACCAGGACGCCTTGTCCACCACGTTGCGCAGGGGTTGGCCGGCGGCGAAGCGGCGGCAGTTGTCGAGCAGAATGTCGAGGCGCCGGTCGTCGAGGTAGGGCCCGTAGCCCGCGGTGTGCGGTGTGATCAGCACGTTGGGCGCGGTCCACAGCGCATGGTCGGCGGGCAGCGGCTCGATCTCGAACACGTCGAGGCCGGCGCCGGCGATCTCACCGGTGTGCAGCGCCGCCACCAGGTCGTCGAGGCGCACCGTCATGCCGCGGCCGATGTTGATCAGGAACGCCGCCGGCTTCATGCGGCGCAAGCGCGCCCGATCCATCAGCCCTTCCGTCGCCGGCGTATGCGGGATGGTCATGATCACGAAATCCGCCTGCGGCAGCAGCGCGTCGAGCTGATCGGGTCCGTGCAGCTCGTCCACGCCCGCCGGCGTGTCGCTGCGCCGGGCATCGACACCGATCACCCGCATGCCGAACGCCTTGCACAGGCGCGCCGCCTCGCTGCCGATCCCGCCCACACCGACGATCAGCGCCGTCGCCTCCGGCAGGTGGACCACTCCGGTGTCGAGCGTCTTGGCCTGGTATTGCCGCCGCACCTGCTGCGGCAGGTAGCTATGGAAGTCGCGCGCGAAGGCGAGCACGAACGCCATGATGTGCGCGCCGATGTGATCGTTGAAGATCTCGCGGAAGTTGGTGACCACCACGGGATGCGCGACAAGCGCGGGATAGTAGAACCCGGCCGGCGGCGCCGCCTGTGGCGCCTGCAGCCAGCGCAGGCGACGCGCGGCGGCCAGCACCTCCGGCGGGATCACGCCGAAGGCCGCCTCCGCCTCGGCGATGTCGTGCACCGCGTCCTGCGTGGTCCCGGGTTGCAGCACCCGCACGCCGATCGGCTCCGCGGCCACGCGCGCCGCCCAGGCCCGCCGCGTGTCCGAGTGCGGTGGCAGCATCACCAGCGTAAAGGCAGCGTTCTGCATCGGCCTTGTTCCCGCACCTACGCCTTCTCGATCTTCGTCACGCCACCCATGTAGGGCACCAGCGCGTCGGGGATCGCGACTGAGCCGTCGGCCTGCTGGTAGTTCTCCAGGATGGCGATCAGCGTGCGCCCCACCGCCAGCCCCGAGCCGTTGAGCGTGTGCAGAAAGCGCGTGTCCTTCGCGCCCTTGGGCCGGTAGCGCGCGTTCATGCGCCGCGCCTGGAAGTCGCCGCACACCGAGCACGAGGAAATCTCGCGATAGGTGTTCTGCCCCGGCAGCCACACCTCGATGTCGTAGGTCTTGCGCGCCGCAAAGCCCATGTCGCCGGTACACAGCAGCATGGTGCGATAGGCGAGCCCGAGGCGCTTGAGAACCTCCTCGGCGCAGGCCGTCATGCGCTCGTGCTCGGCCGCGCTCTGCTCGGGTGTGGTGATCGACACCAGCTCCACCTTGGAGAACTGGTGCTGCCGGATCATGCCGCGCGTGTCCTTGCCCGCCGCGCCGGCCTCGGCGCGGAAGCACGGCGTGTAAGCCGTCACGCGGATCGGCAGCTCCGCCTCTTCGCGGATGGACTCGCGCACCAGGTTGGTGAGCGGCACTTCGGCGGTGGGGATGAGCCAATAGGCCTCTGACCTGGGAGTAGCTAAGGCTGCAGTTTTGTATTTCTCAAGAACCCGCAACGCGATCGCGCGGTACATATCAGTCGAGATCGACTTGTCTTGACTATCGAGAAATTCCTTTTCATCGTCAGTTAGCAGGTCATCCAGCTTTTGCTGTTCTATGAGAATTTTCTCGTGGCCAGTTATCTGGCGAACGGCCTTGAACTGATCATCCTCGAACTTCGGCAACTGCGCCGTGCCGTACATCACCTCGTCGCGCACCATCATCGGCGGCGCGATCTCGGTGTAGCCGCCGATCCCGCCCTTCTCCGGCGCCGTGTGAATATCGAGCATGAACGACGCCAGCGCCCGCTCCAGCCGCGCCATCAGGCCCTTGAGCACCACGAACCGCGCGCCCGACAGCTTCGCCGCCGTCTCGAAGTCCATCAGCCCCAGCGCCTCGCCGATCTCGAAGTGCTGCAGCGGCTTGTTGGTCCAGCCGAGCTTGGGCGGCGTGCCGACCTTGCGGATTTCCTTGTTGCCCTTCTCGTCCGCGCCCTCCGGCACCTCGTCGGCCGGCAGGTTCGGAATGACCGACAGCGCATCGTGCAGCGTCTTGTCGTGCGCCTTCTGCTCGTCCTCACCCTTGGCCAGCTCGTCCTTGAGCGCCGCCACCTCGGCCATCAGCTTGGCCGCCGTCGCCTCGTCCTTGGCGCCCTTCGCCTTGCCGATCTCCTTGGACGCCGCATTGCGCCGCGCCTGCACCTCCTGCAGCCGCGTGATCACGCCCGCGCCGCGCTTCGTCGAGCGCGATCAGCTCTTGCGCAAACTTGACGTCACCGCCGGGCGCAAGCCCGCGCTTCCTCAGCCCCGCGTCGAACGCGTCCGGATTGTCGCGAATCCACTTGATGTCGAACACGGCCGCTCGCCTCTTGCTCCGACGTCATCCCCGCGGAGGCGGGGACCCATGCACTTTTCCGCAGCGGCGCGGTTGCAATTCAACAACTGAGCGAACCCACGCGGCGCGGTGAACTGGATTCCCGCCTACGCGGGAATGACGTTTCTTTGCGGGTTCGTATACGGCGGCAGGTCGAAATGGTCTAGCTACGCTCGAACCAGAGACCCGCTACACCAAGGCCACGGCAATTGGCTGCCTACCCCGCCCCGGCCGCGGCCTGCTCGGCCGCCTCCTTGGCGCGCCGCTGCTTTTCCACCATACCCACCCGCCAGATGCCGGCCTCGTAGAGCAGGATAGTCGGCAGCGCCATGGCGATCATGCTGAAGGGATCGGGTGGCGACAGCACGGCGGCGACACCGGTGATCGCGACGATGGCATAGCGGCGAAAATCCCGCAGTTGCTGCGCGTTGACGATGCCGGCCTGCGCCAGCAGGCTCAGCACCACCGGCAGCTGGAACATGATGCCGAAGCCCAGGATCAGCGTCATGATCAGCGACAGGTACTCGCTGACCTTGGCCTGCAGATGGATCTCGACCGGTCCACCGGTCTGCTCCATCGACAGGAAGAAGATCATCGCCAGCGGCATGACCACGAAATAGACCACCAGCGCACCACCGATGAACAGCAGGAAGCTCCACAGCAGGTAGGGCCGGAAGGCCTGGCGCTCGTTCTTGTAGAGGCCGGGCGCGACGAACTTGTAGAGCTGGTAGGCGATGATGGGGAACGCCAGGAACACGGCACCGAACAGCGCGAGCTTCAACTTGGTGAAGAAGAACTCGTGCGGCGCGGTGTAGATCATCTCGATCTTCTGGCCGGGGCCGCGCGCCACCTGATAGGGCCAGACCAGCAGGTTGTAGATTTGCGTGGCAACCGAGAAGCAGAGCACGAAGCCTACGCCCACGCCGGCCAGCGCATACATCAGCCGCTGGCGCAGCTCGATGAGATGCTCGATCAGCGGCGCCTTGGAGGCCTCCACGTCGTCATGGCCGTCAGGCTGACCGGGGGGCTGCCCCGGGGCGGCGGCAATGTCGGGCTTGTCCTGCATCCAGCTTCAGCCCTTCAAGCGCCACTCTTCTCGGCCGGGCGTCGCGGCTCTTCGACTGTCTGGGTCGTGGTTTCGCCCGAGGTGTCCGCGGGTGCTTCGCCGGCGTGCGATCCGTTCAGATTGCTGGTCTCGATGGCCGGCGGCGGCGGCGCAATCGGGATCCCGTCGGCATCGTGCGCGAAGGGATCGGGCGGCGGCTTCGTCGCCGTGTCGATCGAGGTGTCGATGCTCTGGCGCGCCTCGTTGAGGCTGCTCTCCACGGTTTGCCCGGTGGCCTGCAGGGACGCTTCCGTCTCGCGCGCGATGTTCTCGACGTCCTTCTTCAGGTCGGCAAGCTCGGACTCGCGCATGGCCTCGTCGAACTGCGCGCGAAACTCCTTGGCGTGCCCCCTGACGATACCGACGTACTTGCCGATCGTGCGCAGCAGCGCCGGAAAGTCCTTCGGACCGATGACGAGCAGCGCCACGATGCCGAGCAACAGAAGCTTGCTGGAAGTGATGTCGAACATCGGCTACCCGGTTGCGGACACGCGGGGTCGGCCCACCCCGGAAGGCATAACGTCAAGGGCATGCCCGATCAAACGGAACCCGCGCTTGCCCGGCCAGAAATCCCAGTCCGGGCCTCAGCCGACCTTGTTGGCGTGCGGCGTGGTCTGACCGGCCTGAGTTGCGGGCCTTGCGGCGCTATCGATGGCGCGCGGATCGTCCTTCTTGAAAGGGTCGGTCGCAGGCTTCGCCGCAGTCTCGTCTTCCTCGGTCATGCCCTTCTTGAAGCTTTTGATGCCCTTGGCCACGTCGCCCATGATCGAGGAAATCTTGCCGCTGCCGCCGAACAGCAGCAGGGCAACGACCAGGAAAATGAGCCAGTGCCAGACGCTCAAGCCACCCATTTGGTTATGCTCCTCTGCGGCCTGCGCCGCGGGCTCCCTTTGCGGCTCGCGCCGCTTTGCACCTTTGCCACAGTATCGCAGAAAGGAGCGCCGCGGGCAAGTTTGCCAACCTTACCTTTACTTAAGTAAATCGTTTGGAATTCAAGACATTTCCGCCCGCGGGGGCATCACATTCGGGTCACTGTTCTGCATCCGCTTCCGCCGGAAACACCAGCACGCTTTCCGGATCGACGGAAAGTGCCACCTCGCTGCCCCGCGCTGGCTCCTCGCCCTCGCGTACCACCGTAACAAGCGGGCGCTCGAAGCCCTGTGCGGCGATTTCCAGCACCGCCAGATCGCCCAGGAACTTGATGTGCAGTACGCGCCCAGGCAACCCCTGGCCGGACGGCTGCAGGCGAATGGAGCGCCGGCGGATGCACAGAATGGCCGCGTCACCGTCGCTGAGATCAGGCACGACGAACGTGCCGATCGGGGTCCTGAGCGCGCCGCCCTGCACGATAAAGGGGATCTCGTTGATCTCGGAAAACAGGCGCGCGACGAACAAATCGGTGGGATTGCGGTAGAGTTCCTCGGCCTTGCCCACCTGCACCAACCGGCCGGCACGCATGACCGCGATGCGGTCGCCCAGCCGTATCGCCTCCGCGGGCGCGTGCGTCACGATCAGGCAGGTTGCCCGCGTCTCCCGCAGCAGCGCCAGCGTTTCTTCCTGCATGCGCTCGCGCAACTGCACGTCGAGTCCCGAGAACGGCTCGTCCATCAGCATCACCGCGGGACGCGGCAGGATGGCGCGTGCAAGCGCCACCCGCTGCTGCTCGCCGCCGGAAAGGATGTGCGGATAGTCGTCGGCGTAGCGCTGGAGGCCGACCCGGCTCAGCGCCGCCATCGCTTCGCGCGCCGCATCCTCGCGCGGCAGAGACTTGAGCCCGAAGGCGACGTTGTCGCGGATGGTCAGATGGGGAAACAGCGCGAAGTCCTGAAACATCAAGCCGACATTGCGCTTCTCGGGCGGCACGAAGCGCTCCGGCCCGGCCACCTCGAAATCATTGATGAGCACGCGGCCGGCGGTCGGCTTTTCGATGCCGGAGGCGATCCGCAGCAGCGTGGTCTTGCCGCTGCCGGATGGCCCCAGCAGGCACACGACCTCAGCCGGCGCAATATCGAGCGAGAATCCGTTGAGGGCATGGGAGGCGGCAAACTGACGTTCGACGCGCTCGAACGTCAGCCGCGCAGCGATCGTCCCCGCGGCGCGTCCCGCCGCCGGACGGGCGGCGCCCTCGGTCGAATCGGGGCGTTTGCGCCAGATGAAATCGGTGAAACTCACGAACAAGCTCTCGGGCGAGTACCGCCGGCATGGCGCATCCCGTGCCGAAGCCGCGGTGCTGCTCTATCACAATTGTTGAGAACGCGAGTCATGTTCTGGCATGAAGGGCGAGCGGCCCGGTCAGGGAGCAAGAGGCAATGCATCTCCCGGCAGCGCACACTCTCTCGTCCTGAGCCAGTCGAAGGACGGACCGCGGGCACCAAGCCGTGGTTCGACTGGCTCACCACGGGGTAGCGCAAGCGGAAAGGGGCTAGGCAGAACCCGTTCCTTCGTCGTCGTGAGGATCACTGGAGAACAATGTGGGCGGCCCTTCCTCGTCGCCGGCTTCGAGCGGCAGTTCATCGGCCATCAGTGCGGAGGCGTCGGTGGGCTCGGGCACGGTGAAGTCGGGCGGCAGATTGTTCTCCAGCAGACCGGCGCCCTTGAGCTCGGCAAGGCCCGGAAGATCCTTGATCGAACTCCAGCCCGAAGTGGATCAGGAACTCTTCCGTCGTGCCGTAGGTGATGGGCCGCCCTGGCGCCCGGCGACGGCCGCGCGGCCGCACCCAGCCGATTTCCATCAGCACATCGAGCGTGCCGGCGGAGGCGGCCACGCCGCGGATCTCCTCGATCTCGGCGCGCGTCACCGGCTGGTGGTAGGCGATGATGGCCAGTGTCTCCAGTGCCGCCTTGGACAGGCGCCGCTGCTCGGTGGCGTGGCGCTCCAGCAGATAGGAAAGATCCTCCGCCGTGCGGAACGTCCACTTGTCTGCCACCTTGACGAGATTGACGCCGCGGCTGGCGTAAAACCCCTTCAGTTCCTCCAGCAGCGCGGGAACGTCATCGCTGGCGTTGAGGTGTTGCGACAGGTAGTTCTCTGCAATCGGCTCGGAAGCTGCAAACAGCAGCGCCTCCAGGATGCGCAACTGCTCGCGCCGGTCCGCCGATGGCAGGTTCGTCACGTTGGAAGGCAACCCGCGCCACCCTTCGTGCGCCAGCACTTCGCTCGGATCGATGTCCGTCTCCACCACGGACATCCTCGCGCCGTCATCGGCGCGGAGTCCTGCGGCACCACGTTGAGCTTCGGCGGAACCATTCCTGTCCCCTTGTTCTTCGGCAGTGTTCTGCTCCGGCAACTCAACTGCGTGACAGTCAGGTAATGCGCTGCCAGGTGGCATCCTGGTCGCGTCTGCGCATGTAGATAGGCGCGTAAGGTTCGGCCTGCGACAGCTCCACGAGCCCTTCGCGGGCCATTTCCAGCGTCGCCCCGAAGGAGCTTGCGCGCGCCGTGCGGGCAATGTCGGGCATGGCCCCGTAGCGCTGGAGGAACAGATCGAGCTGCACCCAGTCGCCGACGCCTTCGCCCAGCAGGCTCTCCAGGCGCTGGCGCGCCTCCTTGATCGACCACACCGTGCGCCGCGGCACCACGTGCACGCGCTTGACCGTCTTTTTGCGCTGATCGGCATAGGCCTTCAGCAGATCGAAAATCATCGCCGTATACTTGCGCGTGCGGATGGTGCGCACGCCTTCGGGATTGCCACGCGTGAACACGTCGCGGCCCAGCCGCTTGCGCGTGATCGAGTTGCCCGGCGGCGTGGCGCATGGCCTCCAGCCGCATCAGGCGGAAGGCGAGGCGCGCTGCCAGTTCGTCGCCGGTGGGCTGGTCCTCGTGACCTTCTTCCCGGGGCAGCAGAAGCTTGGACTTGAGAAAAGCCAGCCACGCCGCCATCACCAGATAGTCGGCCGCCAGTTCCAGGCGGGCTTTCAGCGCCTGGTTGACGAATTCGAGATACTGCTCGGCCAGCGCCAGCACCGAGATCTTGGCGAGGTCCACCTTCTGCGTGCGGGCCAGCGCCAGCAGCAGGTCCAGCGGACCCTCGAAGCCCTCCAGATTGACGATCAGCGCTTCGCCGGCGCGCGGGGCGTCGTCGGCGTCGGCCCAACCCTCGAACGCGGGCTCGGGGCCCGGTTCGGGAGCAGGCTCTGGCTGCTGATTCGTTGTGACCATGATGCAGATGCACTCGGCCTGAACGGTGGATAACCTGTGAATCGGCGGGACACTACACCGATTCAGGCCTGGGTGCGCAACGCCAGCGCAAGGCCAGCTTCAGCCTGGGCAACGTCGAAGGGCTGCTGTTGCCTGAAAACGGCACGGGCGCGCTCGAACCGGTCGCGTGCGGCACCTTCGAGCTTACGGCACCACGGCAGCCACGGCCTCGGTTTCGGCCAAGTCGCCGCTGCAGACCAGCGCCACGTCCGACCCAGCCGCGATGACGGCCTGCGCCCGCTCTGCGATGCTGCCCGTCAGTGCCTTCATGCCCAGATCGTCGCTCATCAGGAGGCCGTCGAAGCCTATCGCGCCGCGGATGATCTCGGCCGTCACGCGGGCCGAAATGCTGGCCGGCAGCTCCGGATCGATGGCCGCAAACACCACGTGCGCAGTCATTGCCGCCGGCAAATGGGCGAGGCGGCGGAACGCGGCAAAATCGGTGCTTTCGAGATCGGCGCGCGAGGCCGTCACCACCGGAAGGTCCAGATGGCTGTCCTTGGTCGCACGGCCGTGTCCGGGGATGTGCTTGATCGACCGGCAGCACGCCGCCCGCCATATACCCTTCCGCTACGGCCAGCCCGAGGTCGCACACCTGCCGCGGTTCGTCGCCATAGGCGCGGTCACCGATGATGTCGTGGCTACCCGCGACAGGCACGTCGAGCACCGGCGCGCAGTTGGTATTGATGCCCACGGCCCGAAGCTCGGCGGCCGTCAATCGCGCTGCCAGTCCTGCCGTGAGGCAAGCATCGGCGGGGTCGTCGGTGTAGAGACGGCCATAGGCCGCGGCTGGGGGCAGCTCGCGCCAATGCGGCGGCTTCAGCCGCCGCACGCGGCCGCCCTCCTGATCGATCAGCACCAGGATGTCGTCGCCGACGCATCGCGCGCGGCCTCCGTCAGACGTCGCACCTGATCGGGGTCGCGCACGTTGCGTGCAAACAGGATCACGCCGCACGGCCGTGCCGCACGCAGCACCGCGGCTTCCGCGGGCATCAGTTCCGGCCCGGCGAGGGCGGTGATGAACGCTGTCAGCATGACAAACGCTTCTCACATTGTCGAGCTTTGGCACGCATCTCGTCCAGAGCTCGAGGCGCATGCGGGCACGAGCCGCAGCTCGACCGGCTCACCCCGCGGTTGAGGCAAGTCGCCGCGCACCGCTGCCGTGGTTCGACAGGCTCACCAGGGTCGGAGCTTGCGGCCGACACAAATTCCACCTCACCCTGAGCTTGTCGACGGACGGACGTCACACCTGCCATGGTTCGACAAGCTCACCACGGTGCGGCGCAAGTTCATGCCGATCGAAGCGATCGCGCCGTCCTCAGTAGGCGTTCACCCAGCAGCTGCCGTAGCCGGCGGTCTTCAACTGACTGCAAACGCCGTTGGCTGCGTCGCGCGATCCTGGCGGGCCGACGACCACGCGATACCAGATGCCCTTGTCGCCCAGGTTTGCCTCCTGCACATCCGGAACCCTGCCGGACAGGGCCTCACCATACTTCTGCTGCAGATCGGCGAAGGCCTTGAGGGCATCCATGCGCGTTTTCTGCGACGACAGCACCGCAACGTAACCGGCTCCCGTGTTAGCGGCCGGGAGGCGGCGGCGCTGCGCGCGGCGGCGGAGCCTTGGCGACCTGAGCAGGCGGCGCGGGCGCCCGCCTTGCGGGCGGCGGCTGCGGCTCCTCTTGCGGCGCAATTTGTGGAGGCGGCTGGCCGATCGTCACCCGCTGCGGCGGCTGCTGAGGCGCAGCCCGCTGCGGTGGCTGCTGGCCTCGCGGCGCCATGTTCTCGAGCATGATGCCCGGAATGGACGGCGGCGCCGCGGCCTGCGCGGAAGGCGCCATCTGGCTGCCAGGCGGCGGACCACCTCCTGGAGTAATGGGTATCGTGCGTACGCGGCGCGGCCCGCCCGACTCGTCGCTGCCGGTCGTCCTGCGTTTCGGTTGCGGCGTTCTGCTGCCCGGCGTCTTCGCCGAGGCGCCCCTGCATGCGCTTGTCGTTGGGAGCAGCGCTACGGTTTCAGGCCTGACCTTGACGTTGGGATCGGCCTTGACCAGCGGCACGCGCCCGCCGTTGGGCGCGACGAAGGACTTGTAGGTGTAGGCAAGCGCGCCTCCGACGCCGACCGCACCGACCAGCGCCGCCACGATGAACATCCAGCGGCGTCCGCGGCCGGTCGTCTCTTCTTCGGCAAACTCGTCCTCGTACTCGGGCTCGGCGTCCCCATAACCCTGCTGTGCGTAGGGATCGTGATGGGCACCCTGCGCGAACGGCGGCGGATCCGCCGGCGGATAGATGCTGCTGAGCACCGTTGGGCATGTAGTTGCCCAGGTCGTAGCCGCGCGGATCGGGCTGGCCCCACTGTTGGGGCGCATAGGGATCATGCTGCTGTCCGCCCTGATAGCCGTCGAAGGGTGCGGGCTGCTGCTGCTGATAGCCGTGTTTGCTTCGGGCTCCGGCGGGAAATGATAGCCCTGCCCCTGCTGTGCGGCATGCCCAGGATCGGGTTGCGGCGGCGGCCAGTGTCCGTTTGGCTGCCCCGTCGGCGGTGCCGCAAACGCATCATCAGCTGGATGCCGGCGCGCCGCGGGCGTGTACCCGCTGGTCCGAACGGACCGTTCGACCGAGCCATACGATCTTCCCCTACGCGTGTTCTTCACGCTCCCCGAATCGACTTTATCGCATCTCTTCGGGTGCGAGCACCCCCAGAAGCGCCAAACCGGAAGCCAACACCCTAGTGTTGGCCTCGATCAGGGCGAGGCGTGCGGCAGTCACAGTCCCGTCGCCAGGTTGAATAAAGCGCAAATGTGGCAAATCATTGCCTCTGCGTCCATTGGCCGTGAAAAGCCGAAGCCAAATCATAGAGATAGAAAGCCAGCCGGTGCGGCTCGTGGGCCCGGGCGGCGCCTTCGACCACGACCGGGAAGGCCGCAATTTTCTTGATGAGGTCGATCTCGCCGGCATCGTCGAGGCGCGACAGATCCGCGTTCAGTATTTCAGGGGCCCCCTCTTTGAGAGCAGGGAAAACGTCACGCACTTGCGGAACACCGACTTGGCCCGGGCATGCGCGTACTGCACGTAGAACACCGGATTGTCCTTCGACTGCTCCAGCACCTTGGCCATGTCGAAATCGAGGGCCGCGTCGTTCTTGCGGTAGAGCATCATGAAGCGCACGGGGTCGCGGCCGACCTCGTCCACCACCTCCCGCAGCGTGACGAACGTGCCGGCGCGCTTGGACATGCGCACCGGCTCGCCGGCCCGGAACAGCTTCACGAGCTGGCACACCTTGATGTCGAGATCGGCCTTGCCGTCCGACAGCGCGGTCACCGCCGCCTTCACGCGGGTCAGGTAGCCGGCGTGGTCGGCGCCGAACACGTTGATGAGGTGAAGGAAGCCCCGGCCGAGCTTGTTGTGGTGATAGGCCATGTCGGCGGCGAAATAGGTGTAGCTGCCATCCGATTTCATCAGCGCGCGGTCGACGTCGTCGCCGAAGGCGGTCGACTTGAAGAGCGTCTGCTCGCGATCTTCCCACTCGTTGTCGTCGTGGCCCTTGGGCTTCTCCAGACGGCCCTCGTAGACGAGACCCTTCTTGCGCAGTTCCTCGATGGTGGTCTTGATCTCGTCGTCGCCCGCCGTCAGCGAACGCTCCGAGAAGAACACGTCGTGCTTCACATCGAGGGCAGCCAGATCCTGCTTGATCTGCACCAGCATGGCCGCGATTGCGACATCGCGCACCAGCGGCAGCCAGCGCTCCTCGGGATAGTTCAGCAGCGTGGGGCCGTATTCCTGCGCCAGCGCGGCGCCGACCGGCTTCACGTAGTCGCCGGGATAGAGGCCGGGCGGAATCTCGCCGATGTCCTCGCCCAGCGCCTCGCGGTAGCGCAGATAGGCGGAGCGTGCCAGCGCATCGACCTGGGCGCCGGCATCGTTGATGTAGTACTCGGCCGTGACGTCGTGACCGGTGAACCTGAGCAGATTGACGAGCGCGTCGCCGAACACCGCGCCGCGGCAATGGCCGACGTGCATGGGGCCGGTGGGATTGGCCGACACGTACTCGACGTTGATGCGCTCGCCCTTGCCGAGATCGACGCGGCCATAGGCGGCACCCTCTTTAAGGACTGCGGCAACCACGGCCTGCCAGAACCCCGGCGCAAAGCGCATGTTGAGGAAGCCCGCACCGGCCACCTCGACGCTTTGGATTTCGGGCAGCGCCTTGAGCTTCTCCGCCAGCCTGTCGGCGATGTCGCGCGGCTTCATCTTGGCCGCCTTGGCCAGCACCAGCGCAGCGTTGCTGGCGAGATCGCCGTGCGCGGCATCGCGCGGCGGCGAGACTTCCACATTGGCAAAGTCGAGTCCGGCCGGCAGCGCGCCATCGCTCTGCAGGGCCTGCAGGGCGGCGATGATCCGGGCGTGCACCAGCGCGTGGACGTTCATGGGCGATCCGAGCACAGGATGAAAGTAGCTGCTGCCGCGGGGGCTAACGCAATTCCGGGGTAGCGTCAAACAAACGGCGGTGCTCGTTGATCGCAAAGCGATCGGTCATCCCGGCCACGAAATCGGACACGACCGTCGCGCGGGCGGTTTGGCTCCCCGCCTGCTCGGCGGCGGTGCGCCAGGAGTCCGGCATCTCGCCCGGCTCCGCCATGTAGCGCGCGAACAGGTCGCGCACGATCGTCTCGGCGCCCTCCACCACGCGCATGACCCGGGGGTGCCGGTAGACATTGGCGAACAAGTAGGCCTTCAGTCCTTCGATCTCGGCGCGCCGCTCCTGGGATGCGGCAATCACCGGCCGGCCGGCCTCGCGCACGCCTTGCAGGCTCTGCTCACCGAGTTGCGAAAGACGCGCGCGAGATTCCCGCACCACGTCATCGATCATGGTCGTGATGATGCGGCGGTTGACCTCGTAGATGGTGCGCTGGCTGTCGATCGTTCCCCGCCAGCGCCTGCTGCACGAACCGGCCGGCAAGCGGAACGTCGAGAAGATCGTCGAGGGCGATGAGACCCGCCCGCAGGCCATCGTCGAGATCGTGGCTGTTGTAGGCGACATCATCGGCGATGGCCGCCACTTGCGCCTCGGCGGGCGCATACAGCTCCGGGTGCAGGCGGCCGGCAGGGATGCCGGCTTCATCGATCGCATGACGCAACACGTCGCCGGCCGCAGCCCCCTCCGGCGCCAGCGGCCCGTTGTGCTTGGCGAGGCCCTCCAGGGTTTCCAATGTGAGGTTCAGGCCATCGAAGGCGACGTACTTGCGCTCCAGCCGCGTCACCACCTTGAAGCTTTGCGCATTGTGGTCGAAGCCGCCGTAGCCGGCCATGACCTGGGCCAGCGCGCGCTCGCCGGCGTGGCCGAACGGCGGATGGCCGAGATCGTGGGCCAGGGCCAGTGCCTCGGCCAGGTCCTCGTCAAGGGCCAGCATGCGCGCGATGGCACGGGCGATCTGTGCCACCTCCAGGCTGTGCGTGAGCCGCGTGCGGTAATGATCCCCCTCATGGAACACGAACACCTGCGTCTTGTAGGTGAGCCGCCGGAACGCCGTGGCGTGCACGATACGGTCCCGATCGCGCTGAAAGGGCGTGCGCATGGGGCAGGAGGGCTCGGCGTGCACACGGCCGGCACATGCCTGGGCCTGGGTTGCATAGGGCGCGACCGTGCGGGTATAGGCCCCACTCATGGCGTGATCCGGCTCATGTCCATCGTGCTTAACCGTACCGTCTGCCATCCTGGTGCCTGGGTTCGGCCTCGCAGGCCGAACCTTGGAGTTTGACTTGGTGGCGCGCGATCCTATCTTTAGGGAGTAGGAATCGCGGGGCTCGTGGGAGTTTACTCCCAGCTCGCCAGCCGCGATACAAAGGCTGCCATAAAACATGAGCGAAACCGCTGTCGTCGTCACCGATCGTGCCGCCCGCCGCATCGCGGAGATCGTTGCGGGCGAGCCCAAGACGCCTTTGCTGCGGGTGAGTGTCGAGGGCGGCGGCTGCTCGGGCTTCCAGTACAAGTTCGATCTCGTCGGCGCCCCCGAGGCCGACGACCTGGTGATCGAGCAGGGCGGCGCGCGGGTGCTGGTCGACCCTGTGTCGCTGGGATTCCTGGCCGGATCGCAGATCGACTTTGTCGACGACCTGATCGGCGCCTCGTTCAAGATCAACAACCCGCAAGCCACCGCTTCCTGCGGCTGCGGCACCAGTTTTTCGATCTAGCAAGGGTTGCGCAGGCTGGCCGAACTCGACCAGTGCTCCCGCCGACACCTGTACAGCACGGTGACTTGGATCCCCGCCTGCGCGGGGATGACGTTTCGTGGTGACGGGATGCGCTCTCAACTGGCGTCATTCCCGCGGAGGCGGGAACCCAGTACACAAGGCAGCGCGGGTTAGGATCATTTTGGGCGGCCGCGCCGACAACAAGCACACATTGCGCTTGCCTCGACGCCATCGGGCGGCGCAAGTAGCGCCCATGAAAATTGCGACCTGGAACATCAACGGCGTCAGGGCGCGGCTCGAGAACGCCGTCACCTGGCTCAAGGAGACGAGCCCGGACGTTGCGTGCTTCCAGGAGATCAAGTCGGTCGACGAGGCCTTCCCGGCCGGGGCCTTCGAAGAGCTTGGCTACAATGTCGCCGTGCACGGCCAGAAGGGCTTCAACGGCGTCGCCATTCTATCCAAGCGCCCGTTCGACGAGGTCGCCGTGCGCGGTCTGCCGGGAGACGAGGCGGACACGCACGCCCGCTACATCGAGGTGGTTGTGGCGCGCGCCGGCGGGGTGGTGAGGATCGGCAACCTCTATCTGCCCAACGGCAACCCCATCGGCACAGACAAGTTCGCCTACAAGCTCGCCTGGATGCAGCGCCTGCGGAAGCGCACGACCGAACTACTGAAGCTGGAGGAACCGCTCTTGCTCCTCGGCGACTACAACGTCATTCCCGAATCGGTCGATGCCAAGAACCCCCAGGCCTGGACCGAGGATGCGCTGTTCCAGCCCGAAACGCGGGCCGCCTACCGGTCACTCGTGAATCTCGGCCTCACGGATGTCGTCCGCGCCTGCCATCCCAGCCCCGGCGTCTACACGTTCTGGGATTACCAGGCCGGCGCCTGGCAGAAGGATCACGGCATCCGCATCGACCACATCCTGGCTTCGCCGCAGGCAGCCGACCGCCTCGTTACGGCCGGCATCGACAAGTTTACCCGCGGCTGGGAGAAGCCCTCCGACCATGTGCCGGTGTGGATCGAGCTGGACGCCGACTGAGCTAGAGATCGATTCGGTTCTCTGATCGAAGCGCGTCGGCGTTGCGTTCTATTTCGTCGAGCCTGTCGTCGGTGGGGCGCCGGCGGCGGCGCGGAAACCAAACGGCACCGCACTACCCTGCATGACCTCGGGCTGTGTTGCGGATTGCGTAGATGCTGCCGGTCGCGACGCAGCCATCGTATCTGCCCTGCGGATGGCAACTGCCTCGCCATTGGAGCATTGACGCTCCGGCTGCAATTCCCTGCCGCCGAGGCCTGCGCGATTAACGGGTTCGGCAACCGGCCGAGCAAACATCTTGCGCCACCGCGCCATGAGCCCGGTGGCTTCCTGGCGCGTGCCATGCGTCGTTGCGCAATAGATGCTGTGGTAGGTCTCGTCGATCCAGATGCGGTCGGATGCCGGTGCGTTCTCTGCCGCCATGGTGATGAGCGCCAAGGCACGACGCTCGTCGGACTTCACAAAGCGTCCCTTCCACAACAGCTCGGCCAGCAAGGCCTGCGCGGCAGGATAACTCTGCTCGCTGAGCGCCGACAGGTAGTGCAGGCCACGCCGCACGTCATCGTTCCCGCCCTCTCCGCTCAGGTACAGCTTGGCAAGCTCGAACTGCGCCTCCTTGTCGCCGAAGAAGATGGCGGCGTGATGCAAGTAGTTCGCCGCGCGCCTCGGATTGGGGGCCACACCGATGTCCTTGAGACCGCCGCGCACATACTCCGCAAGCGCAATGAACGCCTTGGCGACGAACGGGGACCGATGGTCGTCATCCGGATCGATGTCGGCGTTCTCGTCGGCGAGCTTGCGGAACAGCATGAACGCCTTGGGATGATCGCTGAGCGCACCGGCGTTGTCGGCGTAAATGCGCGCCATGTAGAACTCGGCAAAGAACTTGGCCGTGTCGTTGCCATTGGCGGCGGCCGCCTTCAGGGCCGGCAGGGCGGTTGCATAGGAGCCCGTCTTGTAGGCGGTGAGACCCTGCTCGAGTTCCACTTGGCCTGACAGATCCCGCGCAGGTGGAGACGCTGCCGCTGCCCCCGCGCAGACCATCAGTGCCAATGCCAGTACCCCGCTAGATATCCGCATAGCAATCCACTTCCGCCCTTCCGCCAGCATGTGTCATCGCCCCCTTGCACGCCGCGCCGATCTGGTCCGCCTACTTCCGCAGTACGCCGCTCTGAGGGACCTGGAACTGTGAGGGATCGTTGCGTTCGGCCGGCACGCTATACTCCGGCAAGTGCGATCCGTTGAAGCGTTGTGTCGGGCCTTTGTGTCTCAACTTTGACGTGGGGTTGCCTGCGGGCCACATGTGGTAAACAACCGTTATGCAATCTTCATCTTTCGAGCACCATCACAAGCCATGTTAGATTGGTGCGCTGTTCGGGTTGCCTTCCGTCCTCTTCTCAGGGTTGCTTTATGTCGCTGGCCGATTCTCCCGCCGCTCCGTTTTCTGCTGCCAACAGCCGCATCGCGTGGGTCCACCCGCCCGCAGGATTTCTGGGCCTCAGCCTGCTGAACGGCCTGCTGCGGATTCTCACGCTCGGGGTTTATCATTTCTGGGGCAAGACAGAGGTGCGCCAGCGCATATGGTCTGCCGTGCGCGTCGACGGCGAGCCGCTGGAATACCGCGGCACCGGCAGCGAGCTGTTCCGCGGCTTTCTCATCGTATTCTTCTTCATCCTGCTGCCGCTGGCCCTGATTACGTTTCTTGTGCCCCTGTTGTGGGGCACGAAGGCCGCCGACCGCGGCATCCTCGAATCGCTGCTGTGGATCGTCGTATTCTCGCTGTGGGGATTCGGCATTCACCGCGCGCGCCGCTACCGGCTCTCGCGCACGCGCTGGCGCGGCATCCGCGCGGGGCTTTCGGGACGGTCCGCGCCCTTTGCCTGGACCTATCTGTGGACCACCGTGCTGATCCCGATCACGCTGGGCTGGATCCTGCCCTGGCGGGCCGCCAAGCTACAGCGGGTGCTCTTCAACGAGACCTGCTTCGGCGACAAGGCCTTCGCTTTCACCGGCCGCGCAGGTCCGCTCTACAAGCGCTTCTGGCTGGTATGGGTGAGCGCGATCGTGCTGTTCGGCGCGGTGCTGGCGGCCATCGGTGCGGTTCTTGGCCCCTTCTTTTCCTTCCCGGGGGTAGGCCCGCCTCGCATGGGCGCCATCTCGCGCGAGAAGATTGCCGCCGTCGTCGCCATCGTGTTCGCCGCGCTGCTGATCTTTGCCATGATCCGCGCCTGGTACAGCAGCCGCATGTTCAACTACTTCGCATCCGAGACGACTTACCAGGGCAGCCGGTTCTACCTCTCCACGACTGTGCCGAGCCTCGTGTGGCTGGTTGCCAGCAACTATCTCATTCGCGCGCTGTCGCTCACCATTCTCTCGCCCATCGCCGAAGCGCGGGCCACGCGCTACATCGTCGACCGGCTCTCGCTCGATGCGCCGATCGAGTGGCAGGCGGTGGCGCAGAATCCCGATGCGCTGCTGACCAGCGGTGAAGGCCTAGCAGAGGCGTTCAATGTCGATGCCTTCTGATCCCACGCTCTACGGCGGCAGTCTGAGCGACGGACGCACGGCTGCTGCGGTTGCCGTGCGGGCACGCCTGGGCGAGGCGGGCCTGGAGATTCTTCCAGCCGGCGAACGGCGCGCCGCGCTCGTGTGGCCCTACGCCGAGCTGCAGAGCAGCGTGCCCCTCAAGTCGAACGCGCCCGACGTGCTGCTGAGCCTGAAACCCAACGGCTCGCAGACCCTGTTCGTGGCCAACCCGGCCTTCAGCGAGCAACTATTGGCCAGGGCGAGCGGGCTATCGGCGACGCGACAGCGTTTGCTGGGCCTGCGGCCGGGCATCGCGACCGTTGCGATCGTGGCCGCGCTTGCTGCAACGCGTGAGGTTCCTCGAGCTGCATCCGGCCCAGACCATCGCCCGGATGCTGCCGCAGCAGACGCGCGAGGCGATGGGGCGCAGCGTCGTTGCCCAGCTTACCGGCCACATGAAGCAATGCGAAAGCGGACCCGGCCGGATAGCGCTCGACCGTCTGACGAGCCGTCTCGTCAACGGCATCCGGCAACGCCGCGCCGGTGCGGGTGGTGATGATCGACTGGGCGCTCGTCAACGCCTTCGCCACGCCCGGCGGCCAGATCATCATGACACGCGGGCTGGTGCAGAAAGCGGGCTCCCCGGACGAAGTGGCCGGCGTGCTGGCGCATGAGATCGGCCACACGATCGAACTCCATCCGGAGGCAGGGCTGGTCAGGGCCATGGGCTTGTCGGCTGCCGCGCAGCTCGTCTTCGCCGGAACCACAGGCACGGCCGCCAATATCGGCCTGCTACTGACGCAGCTTCGCTATACGCGCGTGGCCGAGAGCGAGGCCGATGGGCATGCCGTGCGCATCCTCAAGCAGGCTGCCATCTCGGCCAAGGGATTCGGCGACTTCTTCGAGCGTCTCGAGCCGAAACTTGCCAACCCGGCGGCGAAGACGAACGACGACAAGAAAGACAACAAAGACGAGAAAAAGGTATCTCTCGGTTCGCGCATTTTCGCCTCCGAGATCCTGCGCAGTCATCCGCTGACCACTGAGCGCCTGGCGCTCGTGCGCGCCCAGCCGGCTTATGCGGCAACCCCAGCGCTTTCAACCGAGGATTGGCAGGCGCTGCGCGAGATGTGCGGAGCCGCTGTCATTGCGCCTCGGCCTGCAGGTCCAGCCGCTGCCGAGCGTCCCACCACCGGCAGGCCGGGTCCGGGCACGACCACGACGCCACCTCGGCCAACGGCACCTGCCCCGACGCCACAAGCCGCCGACGCCGATCGCGACATCACCGAGGCCACCAAGGCTCTGGAAGCCAACGCCGAAGACGTAGCCGCGCTGCAGCGGCGTGCACGCGCCTACTCGAAGAAGGGCCAGCACGCAGAGGCCGTTATCGATTACACCAAGGCCACGCAGTTGCGGCCGGCCGACGCCAATCTGCAGATCGGGCGGGGCGGGGCGCACTACAGCCTGCGTCAGTACGAGCTGGCGCTCGTCGCCTACGACGAGGCGATCCGGCTCGACGCCAACAACGCAGTGGCGCGCAACAGCCGCGGCAACACCAATCGTGCGCTCAAGCGCTACCAGGAGGCGCTCACCGATTTCGACGACCTCATCAAGCTCCGGCCGACCTTCGTGTTCGCCTTCTACAATCGCGGGCTGACCAACGTCGACATGGGCCGGCCCGAAGACGCGACCCGCGACTTCACCGCCGCGCTGGGCATCGACAAGGACTACGCCGGCGCCTACACGCAGCGCGGCCTGCTGCACGAGAAGGCCAGCGCCCGCGAACTGGCCATTGCCGACTTTCGCGCGGCCATCGCTGCACCGGCCGCCAAGTACGAGAGCGGGCCGTGGGCGCAGCGCGTGGCACGCGAGCGATTGAAAGGGCTGGGCGTCGAGGTGCGCTGATTGCCGCGGATCGCGGAGGTCGCTCGAGCGCGTTTGGCCCCGAATCTTGAAATTTTGTAAGGTTCAGGTCTGGCTTTAGCCGCGCGCCCGCCCAAATTGTGGTGTCCTCATCCGGTTCGGACGGCTTGGATTGATGCGTATGCAGCGGCTCCCGCGGGTCATTATCATTCTCTCGGCTCTGGTGATCGGCTATTGGGTCTGGCCTCTGCACGCCGCCCTGCAAATCCGCGAAGCCATGATCTCGGGCGACACAGCAACGCTCGCCCGCAGGGTTGAATGGAACTCCGTGCGCGCCTCTCTCAAGGCTTCCATGAGCCCTGAGTCGGTCGCCCGCCTCGAGGCCGACCCAAATGCACCGCAGCCCAGCCTGTGGCAGCGCATCAAAAACACAGTGAGGCCGACGATGGCCAACACCGTCATCGACCGCTACGTCACGCCGGAGAACCTGCCGGTTCTGCTTGGCTACCGGCGCATCTGGCGCGGCACCATTCAGCCTGCGCTCGGGTATGAGGAGCCGCCGACGGTGATGGCCGGCACTCTGTTCGCCGGTTCCGGCGTCGACCGCTTTGCCAGCTTCTGGAAACGCCTGCGGCGCGCCGTCATTCACTCGCCCAGCAAGGTGGTGCTGGGAAGTGGAGGACAAATATCACCCCGGCCGCAGCTACATCGGCACCCTGGAACTCAGGGGCCTGGATTGGAAGCTCACCGAGCTGACGGTTGTCGGCGCCGGTTTGTAGGCAGTGATCCCATTGGCAATGCCGCGTATTTAGAGAGCCAGCTTTGCTTGCGTGCTGACCGCGGAAAAACCAGCTGAACTGACAATCTTTTGACAGACATGCGGCTCCATGCCACGCTGCAGGTACAGGGGCGCGCAATGTCCGTCACAGCCGTACGCCGGCAACAAAAAAGCATTTGATGCCCCAATAGCCGTGCCGTCTCGAAGCCCGCGTACGGATGTGCTGGGAGTGCAACGGGGAAAACCCCCGCTCCTGGGCGTGCCTCTGTCTTGAGAAGGCAAGACAGGGAGGAATGCTATGTCGAGAAGTCTATCGAAGCTTGGGCTCTTGGGTTTGCTTGCCCTGGGGTTGGCCGCATTTGGCCTCACGGCGATGTTCAGCGAGGCCGTCGCCCAGGAAAAGATCCGCTGGAAAATGCAGAGTGCGTTCGGCAGCTCGCTCACGCATCTGGGCCCTCAGGCGTGCGCTTCAGCAAAGACATCGAGCGCATGTCGGGCGGGAAATTCGAGGTCAAGTTCTACGAGCCTGGCGCGCTCATACCGCCGCTCGAGTGCTTCGACGCGGTCTCCCGAGGATCGATCGAGTCGTGCTGGACGACTCCCGGCTACGACACGGGCAAGTATCCCTCGCTGGCCTTTTTCACGGCGGTGCCATTCGGCCCCAGCGTCGGCGAGTTCCTGGCCTGGAAATGGTTCGGCGGCGGCAACAAGATGCGTGACGAGATCTATGAAAAGCACGGCATGGTCGCGCGGGACTGCTTCTGCATCGCCCCCGAGACCTCCGGCTGGTTCCGCAAGGAAGTCAAATCGATCGACGAGCTGAAGGGGCTGAAGATGCGCTTCTTCGGGCTCGGCGCCCAGGTGATGGCGAAGCTCGGCGTCTCGGTGCAGCTACTGGCGGCGGCCGACATCTATCCGGCGCTCGAACGCGGCGTCATCGACGCAACCGAGTTCTCGATGCCCACGATGGACGTCAAGCTCGGGCTTCCACCAGATCGCCAAGTTCAACTACTTTCCCGGCTGGCATCAGCAGGTCTCGTGCAGCCATCTGCTGATGAACAAGAAGGCTTGGGATGCGCTGCCCGATCCGTACAAGGCCATGATCGAAGTCGCGGGCCAGGCGCAGATCGCCTACACCTACGCCGAGACCGAGGCCATGCAGTTCGATCAAATGGCCGAGATGCGCGACAAGCACAAGGTGCAGGTCAAGCGCTGGAGCGACAAGGACCTGGCGACCTTCGAGAAGGCTTGGCTCGACGTGCTCAGCGAAGAGTCGGCAAAAGATCCTCTGTTCAAGAAGATTGCCGATCACTATCTCGACTTCCGCAAGAAGTACGCCATCTGGGGCGATGCGCAGGCGATGAAGGCGACCTACTTGACGGGCGAGAAATAACCGGCTGCCGGCGCAGCCTCGTGCTGCGCCGGCCCCCGCCTGCGAGGGTTCTTCGCTCCGGCCGACGGAACGACCAAGCAATGCGATATCCCTGCTGCTCACGCGCGCCCCGTTTCATCGGGCGCGCGGGGTGGGCAAATTGCGCCATGGTGCTTGGCGAGGAATTGCCGGCAGGGCGACGTTGACCGACACGGGGGCCAACACGGGAGTGGCCTCCTGCGACAGGAAATGGACACGATGAGCAACTTGCTGAAGCTGTCGGAAGGTTTGCGCCGGCTGCTCGAATGGATCGCCGTGATCTCCGGGTGGCTGCTGGTCATCATGGCGTGCGTGACCACCTTCGATGTGGTTGCGCGCAAGTTCGGCGTGCCGTTGCCCTACACCAAGCTGCAGGAGCTCGAGTGGCACTTCCACGCCGCCATCTTCTCGCTGTGGATGGGCTACTGCTACACGATCAATGCGCATCCGCGGGTCGATACCTTCACCGAGCAGCTGACCTATCGCAGCAGGGCCTGGGTCGAGCTGGCCGGCTGCCTAGTGCTGGCCCTGCCCTACATGGCGCTGGTCGCGTACTACAGCCTGGATTTCGTCGCGTCGTCCTACCAGCTCGGCGAGCAATCCGACAGCACGGTGGGTCTGACCCACCGCTGGATCATCAAGGGCGTCTACGCCGCCGGACTATGGATGGTGGTGCTCGGCATCGTCAGCGTGCTGCTGCGCGTGATCGTCTTCCTGTTCGGCGAAAAGTCGGAGCGGGAAGTCAATCTGCAAATCGGCCATGTCATAACGGACGTCTAGGAGAATCGTCGTGCTCGACTGGCTGACCGACAACCTCGCCCTGATCATGTTCGTGTCGATGTTTTTCTTCATTTTCATCGGCTATCCGGTGGCCTTCATCATGGGCGGGCTGTCGCTCATTTTTGCGCTCCTGGGCGTGTGGCTCGGCACGTTCAACCTGATCGGCCTGTCCGATATCGTGTCGCGCATGTGGGGCGGGGTCGCCAACGATCCCGTCCTGGCGTCGATCCCCATGTTCATCTTCATGGGCGCGATCCTGGAGCGATCCGGCTCCGCCAAGGACATGCTGGACGCAACCGAGGTCCTGCTGAAGCGGTGCCCGGGCGCGCTGGCGGTGTCCGTGATGGTGATGGGCACGATCCTCGCGGCCCCGATCGGCGTGGTCGGCGCCGCCGTGATCACGCTGTCGGTGATCGCCCTGCCGCAGATGCTGGCCGCGGGCTACGACAAGCGGCTTGCCATCGGCACCATCGCCTCGGCTGGCACGCTCGGCATCCTCATCCCACCGGCCATCATGCTGGTGGTGATGGCGGAAATGCTGGCGACCTCGGCCGGCAACCTGTTTCTCGCCGCCATCATGCCGGGCTTCCTGCTCTCGGGCCTCTATCTCGTCTATATCATCCTCGTCGCGATCTTCAGGCCGGGCGCCGCGCCCAAGCTGCCACCCGGCTACGGGCCGCAGACCCGCAGCGCGTTCTGGTATGCGCTCTGGCGCGGCCTGTTCCCCATGACGACGCTGCTGGTGATCGTGCTGGGGTCGATCTTCGCCGGCTGGGCCACGCCCACGGAAAGCGGCGCCGTCGGCGTGCTCGGCTCCATGTTCATCGCCGCGCTGAACAAGCGCCTGACGTTCAAGATGATGAACGAGGCCATCTACTCTTCCTGCCGCGCCAACGGGCTGGTGTTCCTGATCTTCCTCGGCGCAACCGGCTTCTCCTACGTATTCCGCGTGCTGGGCGGCGACGACCTGATGATCTCGACGCTCGCCTATTTCGGCATCGACACGAAGTGGGAGATGCTCGCCTTCATCATGGTGCTGGTCTTCCTGCTCGGCTTCCCGTTCGAGTGGATCGAAATCTGCCTGATCGTGCTGCCGGTATTCGGGCCGATCCTGTTGAAGTTCGACTTCTCCGACCACATCGGCAACAACGCCGCCCTGATGACCTGGTTCGGTACGCTGGTGGCGGTCAATCTGCAGACCGCGTTCATGACGCCGCCGTTCGGGGCGACGCTGTTCTACATGAAAGGGACCGCCCCGCCGGGGGTGACCATGAGCGACGTGTTCCGGGCCATGTATCCGTTCGTCGCCCTGCAGGTGCTGGGCTTGGGGCTGTGTATCTATTTCCCCAGCATCAGTCTCTGGTTACCGAGACTGGCCGGTTTCCTGGAATAGCCCCGCCTCTCAACCGCGGACAGGCGCGGCCGACCTGCGGCGCAATAGGCTCTGCCGTCATCGCATCAGCTTGTCGACCAGTGCCGCCGTCTCGGCATCGTGGGTTTCACCGCGGTCACCGAGGCCCTGGACGACGCCTGCACGATCGCGCAGGTCGCGGTTCTGGCTCATCTTCACTTTGCCTTCGAGACGCGTGATCTCGAGCGTCAGTCCGACGATGCCCCGCGCCATCACGTCGAGATAACCCGCAGGCGCATCCGCCATCGACCAGCGCTGAGTATAAGGCGCCTCCTGCTGATCGCTGAGTTCGCCCACATGCGCGAGCAACCACGCCTTGTCGTTCATCACGCGCAACAGCCCATACGCGTGCACGGCAACATAGTTCCACGTGGGCACCGCCTTGCCGTGCTCGGCCTTCGAGGGATACCAGCCCGGCCTGATGTAAGCCTCCGGTCCCTGGAAGATCATCAACGCATCCACCTCGGACGCAAATGTTTTCCACTGCGGATTGGGCCGCGCCACATGGCATTCGACGCGGCCGAGCGGGCTCGCGGTATCGACCTTGAGCACGGTCGGCAGATGCGTGGCGGTCAAACCCTCGCTGCCGTGCGTGACGAGAACCGCGAACGGATGCGCCCGCATCAGCGCGTGCGCTTCGCCGGCATCCTCGATCTTGAATTGCGCGGGCGTATACATGCGCACTTCTTAGCCCACGCCGCGCCGGCCGGCCACTGCTTCGCGTGAGTGCGGTGGCGAATTCGAAATCCTGCTCGCGCTGCGCTTGGCGGAAATGACGGGGAACACAACGCCATCCGCGTCGTCATTCCCGCGAAAGCGGGAAACCAGCAGCGAGGTGTCACCTGCATCTGGATTCCCGCTCGGCGCTTCGCTGGGCGGGAATGACCAGGTTGGGTTGCTCAGGCCGCGGCCTCGACGCGCTTCAGCGCGACCTGCAGCTTCTTCACGGTCGCCTCGAAGTCGGCCTTGCGCTCGCGGTTCTCTTCCACGATCTCGGGCGGCGCCTTGGCCATGAAGCTCTCGTTGGCGAACTTGGCGTCGACCTTGCGGATCTCGGCCTGGGACTTCTCGATCTCACGCGTGAGCCGCGTGCGCTCCGCAGCCATGTCGATCACGCCGGCCAGCGGCAGGGCAGCCGTGGTCTCGCCGATGACGATCTGGGCGGAACCCTTGGGCGCGGCCTTGGCGAATTCCAGCGTCTCGATGCGCGCGAGCCGCTTGATAGTGGCTTCGTGCCGCTCGGCGCGCTCGCGCACGGCCTTGCCGCCGCCGATCAGGACCAGCGGAATCTTGGCACCTGCCGGCACGTTCATCTCCGACCGCACCGAGCGGATCTCGCTGATGACGTTGACGACCCAACCCATCTCCTCGTCGGCTGGCGGATGGGCAAGTCCTTCGAGCACGGGCCAGGCGTCGAGGCAGAGCAGGTTGCCGCGCGCGGCTGCGCCTTCGGCCGTACGGGCCCACAACTCCTCGGTGATGAACGGCATGAAGGGATGCAGCAGCTTGAGGATCTGGTCGAGCACCCAGGCGGTGGTGGCGCGCGTCTCGGCCTTGGCCGCGTCGCTGCCTGCCTCGAACACCGGCTTGATCAGCTCCAGGTACCAGTCGCAGAACGTGCCCCAGACGAATTCGTAGGCGGCGCCTGCTGCCTCGTTGAACTTGTAGCCCTCGATGCCGGCCGTGACGGCAGCGGTCGCGCGCTGCAACTCGCCTGCGATCCAGCGGTTGACGGTCTCCTTGATCCGCTTCGGATCGAACTCGGCACTGCGCGCGCACCCGTTCATCTCCGCGAAGCGCGCCGCGTTCCAGAGCTTGGTGGCGAAGTTGCGGTAGCCCTCGACCCGGGTGGTGGAGAGCTTGAGGTCGCGGCCCTGCGCCGCCATGGCGGCCATGGTGAAGCGCAGCGCGTCGGCGCCGTACTGGTCGATGATCTCCAAGGGGTCCATGACGTTGCCCTTGGTCTTGGACATCTTCTGCCCCTTCTCGTCGCGCACGAGGGCATGGATGTAGACGTCGTGGAACGGGATCTCCTTCATGAAGTGAAGACCCATCATCATCATGCGCGCGACCCAGAAGAAGATGATGTCGAAGCCGGTGACGAGCACGCTGGTGGGATAGAAGCGGGCCAGCTCCGGTGTCTCCTCCGGCCAGCCCAGCGTGGAGAACGGCCACAGCGCAGAGGAGAACCAGGTGTCGAGGACGTCGGGGTCGCGCCGGATGAGGATGCGCTGCTTTGTGTGGTTTCCGTAAACGTATCCACGCAACCACTCATCGTATTCTTCCTTCGACCGCGCGACGGCAATTGGCGTACCCTCAGGATAAAAGTTTCGCGCTGCCTCCAATGCCTTCTCTTCTGTGGGCGCGACAAAAGTCTCCTCGTGAAAAGAGGCTTTGCCTGCGTGATCAACTATGGGAGCGCGGCCGTAAGTTGACGGATTTTCCGGCCCATACCACGCCGGAATCTGGTGCCCCCACCAGATCTGGCGCGAGATGCACCAGGGCTCGATGTTGCGCATCCACTCGAAGTAGGTCTTCTCCCAGTTCTTAGGGACGAAACGGGTCTCGCCGTTCTCGACCTTTTCGATGGCCTTCTTTGCCAAGGTCGGCCGCATCGACGTACCACTGGTCCGTCAGCCACGGCTCGACCACCGCGTTGCCGCGCTGGGCGTGCGGGACAGCATGCGCGTGCGCCTCGATCTTCTCGACGAGGCCGAGCGCGACGAGGTCGGCGACAACCTGCTTGCGGGCGACGAAGCGATCCAGACCGCGGTACTTCTCGGGCACCTCGTCGTTGAGCTGCGCAGCGGCATCCAGGATGTTGATGACCGGGCAGATTGTGCCGCTTGCCGACCTGAGCAGTCGTTGAAGTCGTGCGCCGGCGTGATCTTGACCGCGCCCGAACCCTTCGTCGGATCGGAGTACTCGTCCGCGACGATGGGTATCTCGCGCCCGACCAGCGGCAGCACGACCATCTTGCCGACCAGCGCCTGATAGCGCTCGTCTTCTGGATGCACAGCCACCGCCGTGTCGCCCAGCATCGTCTCCGGCCGGGTCGTGGCGACGACGATGTAGTCGCGCTCTTCCCACGCGGTTGGCTTGCCGTCCTCGCTGAACGCCGTCGGGAAGCGGTAGGTCGCGCCATCCTTTAATGGATACCGGAAGTGATACAGGTGCCCCGACGGATTGCGGTCGAGCACCTTGCCGAGCGCCTTCGCATCGAACGGCTTGTCGGGATCACCAGCGGTCCAATTGAACGAGCCCTTCACCTCGATCATCTCCACCTCGAGGTCGGAGATGGCGCTCTGGAACGCCGGGTCCCAGTTGGCGAGGCGCTTGTCCTTGTAGATCAGCCCCGCGTTGTAGAGATCGACGAACACCTTCAGGACGGCCTTCGACATCCCCTCGTCCATCGTGAAGCGCTCGCTGCTCCAGTCGCAGGAGGCGCCAAGGCGCTTGAGCTGGTTGGTGATGGTGCCGCCGCTCTCGGCCTTCCACGCCCACACCTTCTCGATGAATTTGTCGCGGCCGACCTTGTGGCGATCGCCTTGCTGCCGCTCCATCAGCTGGCGCTCGACGACGAGCTGCGTGGCGATGCCGGCGTGATCCGTGCCCGGCTGCCACAGCACGTCCTTGCCGCGCATGCGCTCGAAACGGCAGAGCACGTCCTGCAGCGTGTTGTTGAGGGCATGCCCCATGTGCAGCGAGCCCGTCACGTTGGGCGGCGGGATGACGATGCAATAGGGCGAAGCCTGCGCGCGCTCCGGCCGGCCGGCCTTGAAGGCATCCGCGGCCATCCACTCCTCGTGAATGCGCGCCTCGATGTCGGCAGGCTGATAGGTCTTCTCGAGCATGGTTGGGCTCAAACTGCAGGGATGGGCGGATGAAAGGACGGTGCCGGTGCTTAAGCTCTGGGACGCCGCTCTTCAAGTCTTCTTGGCATCGCGGGCGCGCTGGACTTCCTCGCCCAGCGCTTCCGCCACCATGCGCGGCATGTTCTCGTCGAGCCACTGGCGCAGCATCGGCTTGAGCAGGTCGAGCACCATGACTTCCAACGCGCGGTTGTGCGCCATGTCGCTGGCCAGAGTTGCGCTCGGCGACGGTGCCGCCGCCGCAGGTGCGGCCTTGCCGTTGAGCATGGGCTGGGGTGCGGCCTGCGGTGGACGGGCCGCGGCGGCTTCGGCAGCCGCAGCCAGAAGCGACACCTCGCGCGCCATGCCCGCATCCGCGCTCGCCTGCACCGCAGGTGTAGCAACTCTGCGGCCGCGTGACCTGCGGGCCGGACGCTGGTTGAGGCGCAGGTTCGACGGGCGCTGCAGGGGGCTTGGCCGCCTCGGTGCTCGAGCCGAAGAACGGTGGCATGGAGGCGCGCAGCACTTCGGGCCGCGTCAGTTTCGGCTCGGCAGGCGGCGTCGCGGCAGCGGCAGGCGGGGGCTCGGGCGCGGCGCCGGCAGGAGGAGGCGACCCGGTCTCCGGGGCCGGCTCATCGCGGCGGGTCAGAAACCAGAGCGGATCCTTTTCACTGGAGGCTGCAGCAGTCGCCGCGGCCGGACCTGCTGCGTCGGGGGCGGGTGCCGCCTCGGGACGGGGTGTCGCATTGGCCGGAGTATCATCGAGCAGATCGGAAAGGTCGTCACTGGGCTGCCCAACGCCGACGTCGGCGGTGGTACCGGCCAGGCGCTGCGCCAGCCCCTGCTTGCGCGGCGGCTTCGCATTCTTGTCCTGTTCCACGGGCGCGGCAGAACGCTCGCTCAGCGCGTCTGTCGATTGCTCCGACAGGCTCTGGCGGATCGACGCCAGAATGTTCTCCAGGCTGCCGCCCGCAGGATCGGGCTTACTCATACCAAACCCCACTTGTCGCTACATCAGAACCCTCGAGGCCGCCAGCCCCGAGGTGAGGAAGGCATTATAGCATTGCGCGCGCGGCTCCAATAAGGAGGGAAACCTATTGCCGCACCGGATTCGCGCACGCCCGGTTGGAACCGGGCCATCGCCCGGCTTCGTGCTACTTCTTGGGCGGTGATTTCCTGGGCTGGGGCTCGGGCGGGGGCAGCACCTCGCGGCGGCCGTCGCCGTGGGTGATGGAGATGTCGAACCACTTGTTGCGCACCTCCCGGTAGTGCTGCTCGGGGTCGTACACCAGCGCCGCCACCCCCAGCTCCTGCGCATTCAGCCGCCCGATCGTCGACAGCACCGTGTAGGACGCAACCACCAGGTTGCGCCGGTCCGTCGCCAGCGTCACCTCCGAGTTCAGCAGCTCCTGCTCCGCGTTCAGCACGTCCAGCAGCGTGCGCTGGCCCACCCGCTCCTCCTCGCGCACGCCGGCAAGCGCAATCCGGTTGGCATCCACGCTCGCCTGGTCCGATTCAACCGCCGCCTTCGCCGCCTGCAGCTGCGACCACGCCGTCACCACCTGCGCCTGAACCTCCGTGCGCGCCTGCTCGATCTCCTGCAGCCGCTGGACGTGCGTGTGCTTGGCCTGGCGTATCCGCGCCTCCACCTCGCCGCCGGTGTAGAACGGCACGCTCACACGCCCCGTCACCGTCGTCGTCTCGACCGCTTCAATCGAATCGCCGGGATCGAACCGCCGCCCGTAGTTGGCCTCCAGCTGCACCGTCGGCAGCCGCTCGCCCCGGATCAAATCGATGTTGAACCGCGCCGCCTGCTCCCGGTACAGCGCCGCGACCACGCCGGGGCTCTCGCGCGAGCCGATCTCGGTGCTCTCGTTCAGGCTCTTGGGCACCTGCGTCGTCGGCCGCGACTCCACCAGGCCGCTCGGCGGATGCCCGACCACCCGCTCGAACGCCGCACGGCTGGTCTTCAGGTTGGCACGCGCAAGGTCCAGCGCCGCAACCGCACCCGCACGCCGCGCCTGCGCCTGCGCCACGTCCGTGCGCGTCACCTCGCCAACCGCAAACCGGTCCTGCGTCGCCTTCAGGTCGCGCGTCAGCACCGTCACGTTGTTCTCGCGCAGCGTCAGGATCGCCTGGTCGCGCACCACGTCCATGTAGGACGTCACCGCCTCCAGCAGCACCGAGCCCTCCGTCGTGCGCAGCGCCTCCCAGCCCGCACGCACCGTCGCCTCCGCCGCCGACACCGCGTTCTTGGTCCGGAAACCCCGGAAGATCGGCTGCACCGCCCCGATCTCGTAGCCGCGCGGGTTGCTCTCCGTCTTGGAACTGCCGATCCCGCCGGTCGGGCGCACCGTCTGCAGTTCGTAGCCGGTGTCGGCCGAACCCGTGATCGAGGGCCGGTAGCCCGACAGCGCGCGCGGCACCTCCTCGTCCGTCGCACGCTGGATCGCCCGGGCCGCATCCAGCCGCGGGTTGAACTTGTAGGTGGCGTGCAACGCCTCCTTCAAAGTCTCCGCACCCGCAGCCCCAGACCCCAAACCCGCCAAGGCCAAAACCAAGATGCCCGCGCCAACACCCCCAAGCAGCCGGCGGCTGCGCGTGCGAGGTGCTTTGTTCTGCCAAGCTGCCACTGTGTCGACCCCTCATGGACCGGCTCTGTCTCGGACACCCTCCAGCCACCTTCCCAGTCGGTCGCTGGAACAGGCTGGACGGCCGGACGCAGTCGTTTTTGCCGGCTGCTCAATTCGAACGCAGTTTCCACAGGATACTCACACACGACTCCGTTGATTCGACGCAACAAACCGTTAACGGGTCCGATTTCGGCCGGAAGTTGCACGAATTCAACACGCGGCCGGGCCAAACGCCGCAGCCGCAGGCCGACAAAGCTACGGACGCTCAGAAAACGAAGCCGACGGCGCGCTCGAAGCCCGGCAGCACCGCAGCGCCGGCGTCGAAGGCCGGTCGCGCGTCGAAGGTCTTGCCTGCACGACGCCACACCTGGGCGCGGCACAGCGGCCCCTCGGCCACGATCGCCACCAGGCTGCCGCCATCCTTCAATTGTTCGAGCAGCGTCGGCGGCACCGTCTCGACCGCGCCATTCAATACAATGACATCGAACGGTGCTTCGGCCGGCGCCCCGGCAACGAGCCGGCCCTCGACCACCGCGGCATTGCCGACGCCCAGTTCCTCCAGCAGCCTGCGGGCCTGCTCGGCCAGGCCCTTGTCGGATTCCACTGCGATGACGCGCTTTGCCAGCCTGGCGAGCACGGCCGTGGAATAGCCGGCGGCACAACCCACATCGAGCACCACCGCCTCGGGGTCGATCTCCGCAAGCTGCACCAGCTTCGCAAACGTGCGCGGCGCCAGCATATAGCGGATGCCCGATCCGTTGCTGGCCGCCAACGGCACGGGCTCGTCCATGTAGGCCATAGACGCCAGCGAAGCCGGCACGAATTTCTCGCGTGGCACCTCGAGCATCGCCTTGATGATGCGCCGATCGGTGACGTCGCTGGGACGCACCTGGCTTTCCACCATGTTGAGGCGCTGCAGATTGCTGTCGGTCATCGACTTCGGCCTCGGAAAGGACGGCGGGCCGGACATTATCCAATCCGCATCGCGCGGGCCAGACCCCGGCATCGCCCGGCACTGTAGCCAATCGCCGCAAAGGCTGAAACCGAGCCGTCGCCCCCGAGTTGCCACTCGCGAACCCTGCATGATACATGCACGCCCAAGGCCTCGTGGCAGAGTGGTCATGCACCGGATTGCAAATCCGTCAACGTCGGTTCGATTCCGGCCGAGGCCTCCAAATACAGCACGCCAGACACCCGCTCTGTGTCACGTGTCACGTGCCGTGTCACAGCGCGCGTCACAAACTCTTTGGGCGCGCGAGCGCAACGGATGCGGATGAGGGCGGTGTAATCCACAGGGCGTCGTGGGCGCGCCTTGTAAATCAAAGCGAACCTGTCCATATCGGACCGCAAGAGTTGCAGCCCGCAAACAGGGGCAGTGCCGTCGCGTTGCGTAGCGTTAGATCGCTATTCCGCACAGAGAACGGCTACATGGCAACCAACAACAATTCGCCCAAACCTCGCAACTTTTTCCGCCGCTGGTGGACGTACATCGTCGGCTTCGCTCTCTTCGTTGCGGCCGTGTTGCACTACTATAAAGAACTCCGGCAAGTCATACCCCTTCTTTGGGCGGATGTTCAGTCCGCGCGCCAGTACTTCAACCCTCCAGAGCAGATTTTGACGCCGAAGGATGTTGCAACCGCTCCCTCTTCCGTGCCGTCACCGTCACCTCCGCTAACCACCCAGTCGTTGCCGACCCGAGCTGGGCCGCCGTGCGTATCGCATACCCCTTCAAGAATATTGGACGTTTTGAAGCAAGCCGAAGGCGCTCATAAGAAGAAATTTGAAAAGGACTATAGCTCCCGGACGATCTGCTCACCTGGTTGGTTCACTACCGTTGTATCGGTTGGAAAGCTCACAAGTGGCGGAACTCGGTTGACGCTGCTGAGCCCGACTGGCCCCACTATCGTTGCCGACGTCGGCGTCCTACCTGCACCCCTGAGCGAGGGCGACATCGTCCAAGTCTATGGAACCGTAAACGACTACCAACGCAAAGGGTTCTTCGCAGTTGGTGCAATCCAGGTGATCAATGGACGAGCCGTGCGGCGCTAGTGTAACGCACATTGCACCAGAAGTGCCCCCGCTAATGCAGTCATCCCACACATCGTCATTGGGCGGACAAAAATCGAGTCATAAACTGGCGAAATCTGTGACACGGCGAAAAATTACCTGCGGCGATGCAGCAAGATACTCCCGCAAATAAGCCATTCTGGGGTAAAGCGGATAAAGGTTGCAACGGATAGGACATCCGATTTGCAAGCGGAACCCTAATCCGTTTGCAAATCCGTTCACTCCGGTTCGATTCCGGACGAGGCCTCCACTCTTCTCCGGCTAAATCAACGCTTTCTGTCGCCGTTGACGCGCCAGGGGGCCACGCCAGGCGATCAATGTCCTCCGGCGTCGGCACACACCAATTTTCACCAGTCCACTAGCCAATGCGTTTGGCGATGAACCGTGCGAGCGGCGGCCCCGTGATGAGCACGATGATGAACCGCAAGGTCTGCATCGCCATCACGAACGCAATGTCCACATTGCTGGACGCCGCGATGATCGCCACGGCGTCCATGCCGCCGGGACTGGTCGCGAGATAGGCTGTCAGCGGATCGATGCCGGCCGCGTAGACCAGCAATACCGCAAGCAGACCGCAAACGCCGATCATTGCGAAAATCGCCAGCAGAACCTGCGGCAGGGCGCGGGAGGCGTGCCCGAGAATTTCCCGCGTGAACCCCAAGCCGATGCTCCAGCCCAGAAACGCGTAGCTCAGCGCCAGCAGCCACGGCGGGAGAACGATCGTCACGAGCCCCATGGCTTCCAACACCGCTCCAACGACCATGGGCAGGAGCAGGGCGCCTGCAGGAATGCGCAAGCCGACGCCGATGGCGCCGCTCACTCCGGCAAGCGCGAGGGTCGCCATGAAATCCTGCCAGGCCACGGCGGGAAACCACACGGCATGGGGCACCACTGCCCCGGAAGCGCCAACCCACAACCGCGCGACCGCCGAGGCCAGGGCTGCAACGATCACGACGCGCAGATACTGCATGAATGCGACAAGCCGGGCGTCGGCGCCGAACGCGCCGGCCAGCACCATCATGGCCGAGGCCGCACCTGGTGCCGTGCCCCACACCGCGGTTGTTCCCGGCAGCACCTTGAAATGCGCCATCGTCCAGCCGAGCAGGCAACTCGTGGCGATGATGACCAGCACCACGCCCAGGAACAGTGGCCAGTCCTTGACGAACGCAAGTACGATATCGCCCGTGATGGCGCGTGCCACCAGGCATCCGACAATGGTCTGCGCCGCCAGGACTGGCACCCGCGGCGCACGAATTCTGCCGCCGTTGGTCCCCATAAGAATGCCGGCAATCATGGGGCCGAGGAGCAACGCTGCCGGCAACCCGGCAAGCTCGAGCACGGCGGCCAGCAGACACGAGCACACGATCAGCACGGCCCATTGAACGCGGACAGAACGTGTCTGGAAAAGACCGGGCGTTTTCGGATCGGATGGCGGCGTCATGATCTGGCCGGTCGGAAGCTTGTCTTCAATGCGCTGTCTCGCGGCCTTATGGAAGCTTCATGTGCGGACGGCCTCGTTGCCATGGAAGCATGGCTGAGGCCCGACGCCTTCTCTTTCTGAAACTCATTGCCGGCCAATATTCGCTTGCACCCCGCCCCGTTGAAAGCAAAAGATCGCTTGCACACACCGATATGGAGGTCGCGGACCATGGCCAAGTATGTTCCCAGCCCCAGAGACTGGGTGCGCGAGCAGGTCGAACTGTACGAGAGCAGCGGTGGGACCAAAGGCACGACGCTGCGCGACACCGGGCTGCCCGTCATCATCGTGACCCACACCGGCAACAAGACAGGTGCAATCCGCAAGACGCCCCTCATGCGCGTCAAGGACGGGGACAGCTATGTTCTCGTCGGATCACAGGGCGGCGCGCCGGAGGACCCTGTCTGGGTGCACAATCTGCGCGCCGATGCGAACATCGAGCTTCGCGACGAAACCGTCGTGCGCCCCATGCGCGTCCGCGAAGTCAAGGATGCCGCGGAACGGGCCCGCCTGTGGACTCTCGCCGTGGCAGCCTATTCGCCCTATGCCGACTACCAGGCGCGGACGGCACGTCAAATCCCGGTGTTTGTCGCAGAGCCGCAACCCTAAGGATCGGCGCCCGCCGCACGGCGTCAGAACTCCATGTCGAGCTCTTCCAGTTCGGCCGGCTCGGCCTTGGCGTCGGCCACCCATTCCGCCATGGCCGGCCACCTCATGATGGTGCGGCAGTAGGCGGCGCTCTCGCGATTGAGCGGGACATCGTAGGTGAGGAAGCGCGCGACCACCGGCGCGTACATCGCGTCCGCCATGGTGGGCGCCTGTGCCGAACAGATAGGCCCCGCCGTAGGTCGCAAGGCACTCGCTCCAGATGGCCACGATCCGGTCGATGTCGGCCTGCGCGCCGGCCCAGACTTTGAAGCCCGGATGGTGGGCCTTGAGATTCATCGGCAGGGCCGCGCGCAGATTGGCAAAGCCCGAGTGCATCTCGCCGCAGATCGCGCGGCAATGCGCGCGGGCGACGCGATCGGCAGGCAGCAGGCCGGCCTCCGGGTTCGCCTCCGCGACATATTCGGCAATGGCGAGCGTATCCCAGACCTTGGCCCCGTCGTGCGTCAGGCAAGGGACCAGGAACGAGGGCGACAGCAGCAGCAGTTCGGCGCGCGCGCCCGGATCATCGAGCGACACCAGGACCTCGTCGAACTCCAGGCCGCCCAGCTTGCACATCAGCCAGCCACGCAGGCACCAGGACGAGTAGTTCTTGCTGGAGATGGTGAGGGTGGCCTTGGGCATCTCGGGCGGCATCTCGGCTTTTTGCTTCTGGTGCGAAAGTTGCATCGATGGATTCCACCGACACGGCCAAACGCAAAGGCAGTGCAACTTTCATTCCAATGCCGGAGACGCATGCTCTACGCCACGTATCAGACCCACGCCGACATCATGGTGCCGGTGCGATCCTGGGCTTTGGCCGGGCTCGACGTTCTGGCGCCCTGGGCCAGCAGCGAAGCCCTGAGACATCTGCGCAACCTGACGGCGGCCTACGAAATCATCGCGCGCGCGGGCCTGACGCACGTGCGCCCGCCCTATGGCATAACCAGCGTACAGGTGGGCAATCGGGAGGTGGCCGTCACCGAGGAGGCCGTGGCATCGACGCCGTTCGGCACCTTGCTGAATTTCAAGAAGGACGTCGAGATCGCCCAGCCGCGCGTGCTGGTGGTGGCTCCGCTATCGGGCCATTTCGCCACTTTGTTGCGCAGCCTGGTTCGCACGCTGCTGCCGGAGCACGATGTCTGCATAACCGACTGGCATAATGCCCGCGATGCGAGCACAGACGCCGGCCGCTTCGGTTTCGACGACTACGTCGGCCATATCATCCAGTGGCTGGAGAAAATGGGTCCCGGCACGCACGTGGTCGCCGTGTGCCAGCCCTGCGTTCAGGTGCTGGCTGCGGCTGCCGTCATGGCGGAAGCCAAGAACCCGGCGCAGCCGCGCAGCATGACGCTCATGGCCGGACCGATCGACACGCGGGTGAACCCGACCAAGGTCAACGAGCTGGCCACCTCCAAGCCGATCGAGTGGTTCGAGAACAATCTGATCGCCGAGGTGCCGGCCCGCTATCCGGGCGGCGGGCGCAAGGTCTATCCGGGCTTCGTCCAGCTGGCGGCCTTCATGTCGATGAACATCGACCGGCACCGCAAGGCGCACCTGGAGCTCTACGAGAACCTGGCCAAGGGCGAGTTGGCCAAGGCGCAGGTGACCAAGGATTTCTACGACGAGTATTTCGCCGTGCTGGACCTCACGGCCGAGTTCTATCTGGAAACCGTGCAGTGGGTGTTCCAGGAGGCCCGGCTGGCGAAGGGCGAACTGACCTACCAGGGCCGGCCAGTGAACCCAGCCGCGATCCGGCGCACGGCCCTGCTGACCGTCGAAGGCGAGCGCGACGACATTTGCGCCATGGGCCAGACCTCGGCCGCGCACGACCTGTGCAAGGGACTCAAGCCCTACATGAAGCGCCACCACATGCAGGCCGGTGTCGGCCACTACGGCGTGTTCAGCGGCAAGCGCTGGGAGACACAGGTCTATCCGATCGTGCGCAACATGATGCTGGCGAACGAGTAGCGAGCCCCTCTCCCCGGCTGGGGGAGGGGGACGAGAAATTTCATACTTGAAGCATCGGCCGTCCTGGGCCACGCTCGCGAAAGCATTTGCGGCCGGGAGATGTGAGGCATGCGCATTGCTTGTCTGGGCGGCGGACCCGCCGGGCTCTACTTCGCCATCGCCATGAAGCTGCGCGACCCGGCGCACGACATCATCGTCGTCGAGCGCAACCGGCCCTACGACACCTTCGGCTGGGGCGTGGTGCTGTCCGACGAGACGCTCGCCAACCTGGAAGCCGCCGATCCCGACAGCGCCGAGGAGATCCGCCGCGCGTTCGTCTACTGGGACGACATCGCGGTGCACTACCGCGGCACGGTCATGCGCTCCTCGGGCCACGGCTTCTGCGGCATCGGCCGCAAGCGGCTGCTCAATATCCTGCAGGACCGCGCGCGGGCGCTCGGCGTCAAGCTGCAGTTCGAGACCGAGTTCGACAGCCTCGAACCCTATCGCGGCTACGACCTGATCGTGGCGGCCGACGGCGCCAACTCGAAGGTGCGCACGGCGCTGGCCGACAGTCTTCAAGCCCGACATCGATGTGCGCGCCTGCAAGTACATCTGGCTCGGCACCCACAAGAAGTTCGACGACGCCTTCACCTTCATCTTCGAGGAGACCGAGCACGGCTGGATCTGGGCGCACGCCTACCAGTTCGATGCCGAGACGGCGACGTTCATCGTCGAATGCTCCGAGGCCACGTGGCGCCGGTTCGGCTTCGACGGCATGAGCCAGGAGGAGACGATCGCCGCCTGCGAGCGCATCTTCGCCAAGTACCTCGGCGGCAACCGCCTGATGACCAACGCCCGGCACCTGCGCGGATCGGCGTGGCTCAACTTCCCGCGCGTGCTGTGCGAGAAGTGGTCGCACGAGAACATCGTGCTGATGGGCGATGCGGCGGCGACCGCGCATTTCTCGGTCGGCTCCGGCACCAAGCTGGCGCTGGAGAGCGCCATCGCGCTCGCCGGCTATCTGCACAGCGAGCCGACGCTGCAGGCCGCGTTCCAGCGCTACGAGGAGGAGCGCCGAACCGAGGTGCTGCGGCTGCAGAGCGCGGCGCGCAACTCCACCGAGTGGTTCGAGGACGTCGAGCGCTATCTCCATCTCGATCCGGTGCAGTTCAACTACTCGCTGCTGACGCGCTCGCAGCGCATCAGCCACGAGAACCTGCGCGCAGCGGGACAAGGCGTGGCTCGAGGGCGCCGAGATGTGGTTCGAGGAGCAGTCCACCGGCGACAAGCCCAATGCCGCCGCGTCCGCCGATGTTCACGCCGTTCCGCCTGCGCGAGCTGCACCTGAAGAACCGCATCGTCGTCTCGCCGATGGCGCAGTATCGCGCGGTCGATGGCACGCCGACCGACTGGCACCTGGTGCACTACGCCGAGCGCGCCAAGGGCGGCGCCGGGCTGGTCACGACCGAGATGACCTGCGTGTCGCCGGAAGGGCGCATCACGCCGGGCTGCACCGGCCTCTACGCACCCGAGCACGAGGCCGCCTGGAAGCGCATCGTCGATTTCGTGCACGCCGAGACCGACGCCAAGATCGCCATGCAGCTCGGACATTCCGGGCCAAGGGCTCGACCCAGCTCGGCTGGGAAGACATGGATGCGCCGCTCGCGCAGGGCAACTGGGAGATCATGGCGCCGTCTCCGGTGCCGTGGTCGCCGCGCAACCAGGTGCCGCGCGAGATGACGCGCGCCGACATGGACAAGGTGCGCGACGAGTTCGTGCGGTCGGCCGAAATGGCGGAGCGCGCCGGCTTCGACATGCTCGAGCTGCATTTCGCGCACGGCTATCTGATGTCGGCGTTCATCACGCCGCTCACCAACCGCCGCACGGACGCCTACGGCGGCATCGCTCGAGAACCGCATGCGCTTTCCGCTGGAGGTCTTTCATGCGGTGCGGGCGGTCTGGCCTGAGCATAAGCCGATCTCGGTGCGCATCTCGGCCAACGACTGGGTCGGCGACGGACGGCATCACGCCGGAAGATGCGGTCGAGATCGCGCGCCTGCTGAAGCAGGCCGGCGTCGACATCATCGACGTATCGGCCGGGCAGACGTCCATCGCAGCCCGCCCGGTTTACGGCCGCATGTTCCAGACGCCGTTCTCCGATCGCATCCGCAACGAGGTCGGCATCGCCACCATGGCGGTCGGCAACATCTACGAGCCCGATCACGTGAACTCGATCCTGATGGCGGGCCGCGCGGACCTGTGCTGCCTCGCGCGCCCGCATCTCGCCGATCCCTATTGGACGCTGCACGCCGCGGCCCGCCAGGGCTATCGCGGCGAGACGTGGCCCAAGCCCTATCTCGCCGGACGCGACCAGCTCTATCGCCTGGCCGAGCGCGCCGAAACCACAACGGAGAAGGTGTGATGGCCATGCAGCGCCGCACGGCGCCGGAACCGCAGGGCATGCTCAAGCTGCGGCTGTGGGTGCGCCTGCTGCAGGCCGTGCGCGTGGTCGAGGTAGACCTGCGCCGTCGTCTGCGCGCCGAATTCGCCGAGACGCTGCCGCGGTTCGATGTCATGGCCGCGCTGGCGCGCCAGAAGACAGGCATGACGATGACGCAGGTCTCGCGTTTCCTGATGGTGTCCAACGGCAACGTCACCGGCATCATCGACCGGCTGGTGGCGGAAGGCCTGGTGGTGCGCATCGCCAACGCCAAGGATCGGCGGGCAACCTTCGTACGGCTGACACCCAAGGGCCTGCGCCACTTTGCGCGCATGGCGGAAGCGCACGAAGGCTGGGTGAACGAGATCCTCGCGCGCTTCAGCCGCGAGCAGAGCCACGCCCTGATCGGCTCGCTCGATACCCTGACGGCAGCAACACGCTCTGGAGTGCAACGACCATGAAGAATCTCAAGCCAAAGCACTTCAACTGGCGCATGGACGGCAGCGTCGGCCGTCATCTCGCTGGCGCGGCCCGAGCGCAAGAACCCGCTGACCTTCGACTCCTATGCCGAGCTGCGCGACACCTTCCGCGCGCTCACGGCGGCCGATGACGTCAAGGCGGTCGTCATCGCTTCCAACGGCGGCAATTTCTCGTCAGGCGGCGACGTGCACGACATCATCGGCCCGCTGCTCGACAAGCGACATGAAGGGCCTGCTCGCCTTCACGCGCATGACCGGCGATCTGGTCAAGGCCATCAAGTCCTGCCCGCAGCCGGTCATCGCAGCCGTCGACGGCGTGTGCGTCGGCGCCGGCGCCATGATCGCGCTGTTTGCCGACATGCGCCTCGGCACGCCGGAGGCCAAGACGGCGTTCCTGTTCACGCGCGTCGGCCTCGCCGGCTGCGACATGGGCGCGTGCGCCATGCTGCCCCGCGTGATCGGCCAGGGCCGCGCCGCTGAGCTGCTGTTCTCCGGCCGCACCATGTCGGCGGAGGAAGGCGAGCGCTGGGGTTTCTTCAACCGGCTGGTCGCGCCGGATGCGCTGGAAAAGGAAGCGATCGCTTTGGCCCAGCGTCTCGCCGACGGCCCGACCTTCGCGCACATGATGACCAAGACCATGCTCAACCAGGAATGGTCGATGACGCTCGACCAGGCCATCGAGGCGGAAGCCCAGGCGCAGGCCATCTGCATGCAGACGCGCGATTTCAGGCGCGCCTACGATGCCTTCGTGGCCAAAGGCAAGCCGCTGTTCGCGGGGGATTGAACGTGAGCTGGCTTGAACCTGTCACACTGAACGGCGCCAGCGCACGCCTCGAGCCGCTGGAGCAGCGCCATTGCGGCGACCTCACCGATGCGGTGAAGGACGGCGAGCTTTGGCGCCTCTGGTACACATCGATCCCCGCGCCAGAGAAGATGGAAGCCGAGATTACCCGCCGTCGCGACCTGCAGGCCGCGGGCTCCATGCTGCCGTTCGCCGTCATCGATCTCGCCTCCGGCAAGGCCGTGGGCATGACGACCTACATGAATGTCGATGCCGTCAACAAGCGCGTCGAGATCGGCTCCACCTGGTATCGCCGCAGCGTGCAGCGCACACCGATCAACACCCAATGCAAGCTGCTGCTGCTGACGCACGCCTTCGAGAGCCTGGATTGCATCGCCGTCGAATTCCGCACGCATTTCTTCAATCATGCGAGCCGCCGCGGCATCGAGCGCCTGGGCGCCAAGCTCGACGGCATCCTGCGCAGCCACCAGCGCGCCTCGGACGGCACGCTGCGCGACACCTGCGTCTACAGCATCATCGCCAGCGAATGGCCGACCGTGAAATCGCACCTGAACTGGCAGCTGAGCAAGCCGCGGGAGTGATTGGATTTCCCTCTCCCCCACGCTCCTTCAGCATGGGGAGAGGGTTAGGGTGAGGGGCAGCCACACGTTGAACGTCGAGATTGGAGCTGCCCCTCACCCCGGCCCTCTCCCCGCAAGCGGGGAGAGGGAGAGCATAGGAGGCCAAAGTGTTCGCCAAATTGTTCGGACGGGAACGCCAATCCGCACCTAAGGGTGCCGCCAACCTCGGCCCGACCGGCCACGTCGACACGTTCGCGCGCGACAATCTTCCGCCGGCCGAGCTGTGGCCCGATCTGCTGCTCGATCGGCCGGAGTTCCAGTATCCCGAGTACCTGAACGCCGCCGTAGAGCTGACCGACCGCATGGTCGAGAAGGGCTTCGGCGACAACACGGCGCTGATCGGCAACGGACGCCGCCGCACCTACAAGGAGCTGGCCGACTGGACCAACCGGCTGGCGCATGCGCTGGTGGAGGACTTCGGCGTCAAGCCCGGCAACCGCGTGCTGATGCGCTCGGGCAACAATCCGGCGATGGTGGCGGCGTGGCTGGCGGTGACCAAGGCCGGCGCGGTGGCCGTCAACACCATGCCGCTGCTGCGCGCGGGCGAACTCGCCAAGATCGTCGACAAGGCGCAGGTATCGCTTGCGCTCACGCGACAGCCGCATCGCCGACGAGCTGGTGGCCTGCGCCAAGGACAGCCGCTTCCTCAAGAAGGTGATCAACTTCGACGGCACCGCCAACCACGATGCCGAGCTCGACCGGGTGGCGCTGAGCAAGTCTGTGAAGTTCGATGCGGTGAGGACCGGGCGGGACGACGTGGCGCTGCTGGGTTTCACCTCCGGCACCACGGGCGAGCCCAAGGGCACCATGCACTTCCACCGCGATCTGCTGATCATCGCCGACGGCTACGCCAGGGAGGTGCTGCGCGTGACGCCGCAGGACGTGTTCGTCGGCTCGCCGCCGCTGGCGTTCACGTTCGGGCTGGGCGGCCTGGCGATCTTCCCGCTGCGCTTCGGCGCCACCGCGACGCTGCTGGAGAACGCCACGCCCGCCAACATGATCGAGATCATCGAGACCTACAAAGCGACCATCAGCTTCACCTCGCCCACCGCCTATCGCGCGATGATGGCGGCGATGGACAAGGGCGCCGATCTATCCTCGCTGCGCATGGCGGTGTCGGCAGGCGAGACTCTGCCCGCGCCGGTGTTCGAGGATTGGACCCGCAAGACGGGCAAACCCATTCTCGACGGCATCGGCTCGACCGAGCTGCTGCACATCTTCATCACCAATCGCTTGGACGATGCGACCGCGGGCGCCACGGGAAAGCCGGTTGCCGGCTACGAAGCCAAGATCGTCGACGACGACATGCAGGACGTGGCGGACGGCACCATCGGCCACCTCGCCGTGCGCGGCCCCACCGGCTGCCGCTACCTCGCCGACGAGCGCCAGACCAAGTACGTGCGCGACGGCTGGAACCTAACGGGCGACGATTTCATGAAGGACGCCAGCGGCGTCTTCCATTTCGCGGCCCGCGCCGACGACATGATCATCTCATCGGGCTACAACATCGCCGGGCCGGAGGTTGAGGCGGCGCTGCTGTCGCACCCCGAGCGTCGCCGAATGCGCAGTGGTCGGCGCGCCCGACGCGGAACGCGGCCAGATCGTGCAGGCGCATGTCGTTCTGAAGGAGGGCGTGGCCGGCGACGACGCGTGCGTGAAGGCCCTGCAGGATCACGTCAAGGCGACGATCGCGCCCTACAAATATCCGCGCTCAGTGAAGTTCGTGGCCGCGCTGCCCAAGACGCAGACCGGCAAGATCCAGCGCTTCAAGCTGAAGCCTGGCGGCTGATCCCTTTCCCGCGGAACCTCGCGCGACACGTTGCGTTAGCGAGCATGATGAGCAGGGGCCGGCCCGCCGGTCGCCTCTCGCATTCCCGCGTCATCAAGAGGAGGCATGACGATGCGCACCGTATATCTGCTCGGACCTCTCGCTCTGGCTGCGACGACGCTGGCCGCTCCCGCTCCGGCCGTCCATGCCGACGACGGCGACAAGGCCTACTGTCTCGATCTCACCCATCGCGCCGTGCGTACGAATGCGATGGCCGGCAAGTGGCTCGACCGCGTCACGCGGCACGACGGCGTGACGGTGACGTGCGACGACAAGCGGATCGAGTTCAGACGCTTCATGGCCCTGGCTCCTGATCGCAGGGATGATGGCTGGGAGGATCGCCAGGAGCGCGCGTGGAACGCCTCGCAGTGCAACGATGCCCGTTCGCGGCAGGCGATCGACAAAGGCTGGACGGTCCGCGCCGTCTACACGACAGCAGCAGGCAGGAACGTCTCTTTCGACGCTGAGTGCGACTAGAGTCTTTTTTAGGTTGCCTCGCTGACAGCTTGCGCCGACCCAGTGGTGAGCCTGTCGAACCACGGCATTCGTGCGCTCAGCCGTCCTTCGACAAGCTCAGGACGAGGGTGAGCCTGCTGCATGGCGATGCCATCAAAGGCGGAACGACCCTAGCGGCGCACGGTCTGTTTAAGAACGCGCGCGCTCGCCGCTTCTCGGCGGCCGCCGCCGCTCTCCAGCCCCAGCGGTCAGCTTGTCGAACCGCGGCGCACCATCCTGCCGCCCTTCGACAGGCTCAGGGCGGGTGTAGGGTTGATTATAGGCTGGAGCCGACTCTAGCGCGTCTTGGTGGCGGTCTGCTCGCGGCTCGGCACCAGCAGCACCGCCTCGCCTTCCAGCACGGGCTTGCCGTCGACGCTGCACACGCACTCGAAGCGGGCGCGGCGCTTGGCCGGATAAAGTTCCATCACCCGTACCTTGGCGACCACGCGGTCGCCGATCTTCACGGGCCCGCGGAAGTTCAGCGTTTGCGAAATGTAGATGACGCCCGGTCCCGGCATCTCCATGCCGAACACGGCGGAGATGTAGCTGGCCGTCAGCATGCCGTGGGCGATGCGCTCCTTGAACATGGTTCCGGCGGCATACTTGGCATCGAGGTGAACAGGGTTCTTGTCGCCCGTCACTTCTGCGAAGCCAAAGATATCAGCCTCGCTGACGGTCTTGGCGAAGCTCGCTTCCATGCCGGGTTCCAGGTCCTCGAAGAAGTAGACCTGCCGCGTGATGACATTCATGGTGCCTGCCCTGAGCCTGTTTTGTGATCATGTGCGCTGCAAAAATAATCGGTATGAGTTTGCACCGCAACAAGACCTACGTTGGTGTCATATTAACGCGGCACCCTAGCCAAAAGATCATAAGAATCTGATGATTCGAAGCTACTGTCTTTATGGACACCGGCCATAAAGGCTTGGTCTCTGTTGCCTCGCCGCGATGCAGCACGGCCCGCCTGCTAAATTTTTGATCATGTTCGGCACGCTGGTTGCATGGGGCGCAATCCTTGCGCTATAAGGCGCAATCCCCTCACACATCTGCATGTTGGCCTGCACTGGGAATGCTCCCGTGCGGCCTTACGGAAAGGCCCCTATGAGCCCTCGCAAGCCCCTAATGCCGAAAGCTACCGCCGTGTGGCTGGTAGAGAACACCTCCCTGTCCTTCGACCAAATCGCAGAATTTTGCGGTCTGCACGGGCTGGAAGTGAAGGGCATTGCCGACGGCGATGTCGCCCATGGCATCAAGGGCATGGACCCCATCTCGAACGGCCAGCTGACGCGCGAGGAGATCAAACGCGCCGAGGAGGACCACAGCGTGCGCCTCACGTTGGCGGATTCCAAGGTCGACATTCCCGAGGTGAAGACCAAGCCCGGCCCGCGCTACACGCCGGTGTCGCGCCGCCAGGACCGGCCCAATGCCGTCGTCTGGCTGCTGCGCAACCATCCTGAACTCAAGGACAGCCAGATCATGCGCCTGGTGGGCACCACCAAGCCGACCATCGCCTCCATTCGCGATCGCACGCACTGGAACTCGAACAATCTCACGCCGCAGGATCCCGTGACACTCAGCTTGTGCTCGCAGACCGACCTCGACAACGAGGTCGGCAAGGCGGCGCGGCGGATCGAGCGCGAGAAGAAGGAGCAGGGCAAGAAACTGGAGAAGGCCGGCACCTTGCTGCCCACCGCAGAGACCACACTGCCGCCGGGTATGGGTCCGCAGCCCACCGTGGAGATCATGGCCCCCAAAGTGGATGAGGCAGCGCCCGAGGAAACCGAGGCCGAGCAGCAGGCGCGCGTCTTTGCCAAGCTGCGCGAATTGGGCAGCGGCAACAAGACCGAGGACGAAGAGTCCGCAGACGATGCTAATCCGGAACCGGCACAACGTAGTTGAGCGGCAGGCGCCGCCTCACGACGTCAGAACGCGGCGCAGCAGGTTCAGCAGGCTGATGACGGAGAACTCGCGCGTGCGGCGCCTGTCCGGCGTCAGCATCACCATCTCGGTGTGCTGAGCGCCCTGCACATCGACGGCCAGAAAGACCGTGCCGGGCGCGAAGCCCTCGCTGGCATCGGCCGCCACCGCCGCCGAGCCCACGCCGGCGCCGAGATTTGCCCGCACACTAGCCGCCGCCGAAAGCGCGCGTTGCTCGGCTGTTCCACCGCCCGTGTCCGGCGCCACCTGGCCACCGCGAAACGTCTCCATCGCCCAGTCGACCGCGCTCAGGCGCGCCGACAGGAGCCCGCCCGTAACGGTCTCCGCCACCGCCAGCGTCAAGCCCTTCCTGCGCAGCAGGTCGAGCACCACCGTCTCCATGGACTGCTCGTCGAGGCCGAATATCACGTCGCCCAGCAGACCGCGGATGAAAGCCTCCTCCGCATCGAGAATGCGCGCCGCGGCGGGCTCGTCGTCGCACTTGGCGACGATGCGCACCTTGATGCCCTCCATGCCGCTGGCCTGAAAGGCGAGCGTCGGGTTGCCGAGCCGGTCGAGTTCGTCGATGCGGGCGCTCAGCACCTCCGCCAGCCCGGACTCGCTCATGCCCCAGGTGCGTACCACCCGGCTGCGGATCACCGCCGACTGGCCGGACCGCCGGCCGAGGTCCGGCAGGATCGTGCCGTTGAACATCTCCTTCATCTCGCTCGGCACGCCCGGCACCGCATAGACCACCTTGGCGCCGACGGGGCATACCAGCCCCGCCGCCGTGCCAGGCATCTGCGCGATCGGCTGCGCGCCGACGGGAATGTCGGCCTGGCGCAGGTTGTTTTCCGACATCGGCCGGCCGCGCGACTTGAAGTAGGCGCGGATGCGCGCGGCAATCGCCTCGTCGCGCCGCATCTCCACCCCCATGACCCGGGCGATCACGTCGCGGGTTATGTCGTCCTGGGTCGGCCCCAGCCCGCCGCAGCAGATCACGGCATCGCTGCGTTCCAGCGCCTGCCGGATGGCGCCTTCGATGCGCCCGAAGTTGTCGCCGACCTTGACCTGGAAGTGGGAGTTGATGCCGGCCAGCGCCAGCTGCTCGCCGATCCAGGCCGAATTGCTGTCGACGATGATACCGAGCAGCAGCTCGGTGCCGATGGCGACGATTTCGCAGCGCATGCAGTCTCCTCGTTCGATGCGGGGCCTAGCCCGCTTCGCCGACCCCGATGATGGACCTGAGCTTGGCCAGGTCCAGCGGCGTGGCAGCAATCCCAAACAAGTCCTCGCGGCATGATCGTCAGCTATGCGTCCTTGTCCGGAACCGGCACGACGTAGTTGAGAGGCAGGCGGCCGCCGTCGGCGAAAACGGTGGTGCCCGTGACGTAGCTCGCCTCGTCGCTGGCAAGCCAGGCAACGATGGCGGCGATTTCTTCCGGCTGGCCGTAGCGCCCGAGCGGGGTGCGGGACAGCACCTTGGTACGAAACGCCTTGTCCTTGACCACGCTCTTGAGCAGCGGCGTCTCGATGGTGCCCGGCCCCACGGCGTTGACGCGTATCCCCTGCGGAGCGAGCGCCACCGCCATCGACTTGGTGAGCTGGCTGATGCCGCCCTTGGACATGGAATAGGCCACGTGATCGGGCAAGCCGAACCGCTCGTTGATTGAACTCATGTTGACGATGGCGCCGGCTGAGGCGCCGCCCTTGCCCCGGCCCTGCTTGACCATCTGGCGGGCAACGGCCTGAGCCATCAGGAACGCGCCGCGCAGGTTGATGCCGAGAACGCGATCGAGTTCCTCGATGGGAAGATCGAGGAAGGGCGCATCGTCGACCACGCCGGCATTGTTCACCAGCACATCGATGCGGCGGAAGGCTTTCAGCACAGCAGCGAGCGCGCTCTCGACGTCGCCGGCCTTGGAGACGTCGCAGCGGACGTAAACCGCCTTCCCGCCCTTGGCTTCAATGCCCTTGGCGACCTGCTGCCCGGCATTCTCGTTGACATCGCAGAGCACGATCTTGGCGCCCTCTCGGGCCAGCCGGACGGCGCAGGCCTGCCCAATGCCCTGAGCCGCACCTGTGACGAGCGCGACCTTTCCGGCCAGCAGCATGAGGTTCTCCATGGAACTAGGCGGAAAAGGCCCGGCAAAATGCCGATGCCTCCAACGGAACGCGAAGCCAGATGGCCGCCCCGAGACATTGCCGAGAAGAAGAGGTTCGCGCGCACAGCCTACAGGCGGGCTGCCTGAGCGCGCAAGATTTCAGCGGCTGGCCACGTCAGCGAACGGCGACCACGTTGGCACGGGCAACGTCCACCAGACCTGGCGATCGGACTCGCGTGCAATTGCACCGAGGCCGCTGGCGCCCTCCGGCCAATGCCGTGTCTCCGTCTGCGTCGCCGTTTGCGCCGGGCGCCTGTCAATTTCGATCACGGTCGTAGCCGGCGGTGGAGACGCACGCGCGACTTTCTCTCGCTTGCCAGGCGCATCATTCCGGGTCGCCAAAACAGTGCGGGCGTGGTGCGGACCATCCGTGCTGGCTACAGGTGTAACGGCCAGCGCTTCCAGCTCGACAAGCGCGGCTTGCGCCGGTGCGGCCTCGACCGGCGCGGTCACCGCATGTTCGACGCGCGGCAATCCAACGAGGCGGACGCGCGCAACACTGCTCGCTGCTGTGACACCGGCAGGCGCCAGCACGTCGATGCGGACGTCGAACGCATCGGGCGTTCCCTCATTGAGCGTCAGGTGCAGATCTTCAAGATCGGCGGCCCTCACCTTCCACGTCGACTCGTCACGGCGTTCGCCGCGTGACAATCGTGCTGCTGCCGGCACGTCGCGCAGGACAACCTCCATCCCAGCGTCCCGGCTTCCGACCAGACGCAAACCAAAAGGCGCATTGGCGCGTGTGCTGCGCTCGATGACAACATCGAACGCATCTGCCGGCTGGGGATCGCGCACGGCCACCGGATCGGGCCTGCCGACGCGCGACGTCGCAACTTCGGGCGCCCAGTGCGCGAGCGCGACGATGGCGGCGGGGACTTGCATTCTCAGCGGGCTCGCCTGGCCGGGCGCAAACACCTGCAGGCCGAGCAGGACCGCGGCGCCCGCCACTCCTCCCCCAACCAGCCCCACGCCGAAATAGGCGCCGATGCTGAAACGATAGACCACACGTTCGCTGTTGGAATCGCTTGTCTCGGAGCCCGTGGCCAAAGCCAGGCGCTGCATGAGACTTCTGGGTTTACGCTGCACACTTCCCCCACAAACGCGCTTGCCTGGACCAAACAACACAGGCTGGTGCCATTACGCACCGTCCGGCCACTCCCCGCTTTCTTGTTGTTTTTTACGGCCCTACCGAGTTTTCCACTGGTTAAGCATGTTTGCAAGAGCGATTTACTTGTATGTGGCCGTTTGGCATCAATCGACGGTTGAAGCCGGCGTGGCGATCCAGCGAAGGACATCGGCCGGTCGCCCGCCAAAACCGCACGTGAGGGACGCGCCTCTCACCTGCCGGGGTCGCTCGATTGCTTAGCGGCGGGCCTTTCCAGTAGCTTCGCGGTAGCCTGCAGGAATCGCCACCAATCGTCTTTACCGAGCGCGCCCGCATGTCATCCCATCCGTTCACTCAGCATCTGGACAAGAACTCCCGCCAACTACCAGGCGCTCACGCCACTCACGTTCCTCGAACGCGCGGCGGCCGTGTTCCCCAGCCACATTGCCGTCATCCACGGCAGCCGGCGCTTCGCGTATGCGGAGTTCTATGCGCGCGCCCGGCGCCTCGCCTCGACGCTGGCGGCGCACGGCATCGGCCCGGGCGACACCGTGTCGGTGATGCTGCAGAACACGCCGCCAATGCTGGAGGCCCACTACGGCGTGCCGATGACAGGCGGCGTCCTGCACGCGCTCAACACGCGGCTTGATCCCGCGCTGATTGCCTTCCAGCTCGATCACGCCGAGAGCAGGGTCGTCATCTGCGATCGGGAGTTTGCCGGCGTGATGCGGCAGGCGCTGGCCCAGACCAAGGTGAAGCCCCTGGTGATCGACTACCATGATGCGGAGTTCCCTCAGGTCGCCGAGCCCCTATCAGCCACCGACTACGAGGCGTTACTCGCCAAGGGCGATCCTGGTTTCTCCTGGCGCATGCCGGGCGATGAGTGGCAATCGCTGTCGCTCAACTACACGTCCGGCACCACCGGCAATCCCAAGGGCGTGGTCTACAGCCATCGCGGCGCCGCGCTCATGTGCTATTCCAACGTACTCTCCGCCAACCTCGGCAAGCACCCGGTCTACCTGTGGACGCTGCCGATGTTCCACTGCAACGGCTGGTGCTTTCCCTGGACCATCGCCGCCGTGATCGGCACCCATGTGTGCCTCAGATGGGTGCGGGCGAAAGCGATGTTCGACGCCATCGCGGAGCACAAGGTGTCTCACCTGTGCGGGGCGCCGGTCGTGATGTCGACGCTGCTCAATGCGACGGCAGAGGAGAAGCGGCCGCTGCCCAATCGCGTGGAGTTCGTCACCGCCGCCGCGCCGCCGCCCGAGGCCGTGCTGGCGGCGATGGCCGATGCCGGATTCAACGTCACGCACGTCTATGGGCTGACCGAAGTCTACGGTCCGGCCGTGGTCAACGAGTGGCATGACGAATGGAGCGCGCTCGACGGCGCTCAGCAGGCGCAGCTCAAGTCGCGCCAGGGCGTGCGCTATCCCGCGCTCGAGGCGCTGACCGTGATGGACCCGCTGACTATGACACAGGTGCCGGCCGACGGTGCGACGCTGGGCGAGGTCATGTTCCGCGGCAACATCGTCATGAAGGGCTACCTGAAGAACCAGGCCGCAACCGAGGAGGCCTTCGCCGGCGGCTGGTTCCACTCGGGCGACCTGGGCGTGCTGCACCCCGACGGCTACATCCAGCTCAAGGACCGCTCCAAGGACATCATCATCTCGGGCGGCGAGAACATCTCATCTATCGAGGTGGAGGACGCACTGTTCAAGCACCCGGCCGTGGCCACCTGCGCGGTCGTCGGCAAGGCGGACGAGAAGTGGGGCGAGACGCCGGTGGCCTTCATCGAGCTCAAGCCCGGCGTGGCCGCGCCGACGGCCGCCGACATCATCGCCCACTGCCGCGCGCATCTGGCGGCCTACAAGGTGCCGCGCCACGTCGTGTTCGGCGAGGTGCCCAAGACCAGCACCGGCAAGATCCAGAAATTCGTGCTGCGGGAGCGGGCGAAGGCGGTGTGAGGTCAAAATGCCGGAACTCAGCCGCTTCTTCGGCATTGTCATCGCCATGTACTTTCGAGACCATGCTCCGCCGCATTTTCACGCGCGTTATGGTGAACATGAAGCCAAGTTTGCAGTAGATAGCGGCGATATTATCGAAGGCAGCCTGCCTCGCCGGGCACGCGCACTTGTGCAAGAATGGCATAGGCTTCACGTCGCTGAATTGAAGGCGGCCTGGCAAGCTGTTCAGAGCCGAGAGCTGCCAACGAAAATTGAACCTCTGGAGTAAAACCATGATGCCGCGCGTTACCGATGCCCGCCATGTTGGTGGTTATCGCATCTGGCTGCGGTTCGCAGACGGACTGTCCGGAGAGATCGATCTGGAACGCGAGCTTTGGGGACCGGTTTTCCTGCCGCTGAAAGACGTCGTGGAGTTCGCCAAGCTGCGCGTCGAGCCCGATTTCGGCACTATCGTCTGGCCCAACGGGGCCGATTTGGCTCCCGAGTTTCTCTATGATGAATTGAAAGCCGCGTTAACACCCACCGGCGCCGCAGAGTGAGACGTATCGTGGGCTAGCAGGCTTCCCATTTTTCTCGACCGCGGCACGCAATGCGCGCTGGATCCTCGGGACAAGCCCGAGGATGACATTTGTGGGCGGGCTCAAGCGCCAATCATCGACCGCAATACGGTTTCCACCAATTGCGCTCTACGAGCCCCGCAACCCCCTTCCCTCCATCCCGTCCGCCGGCACCTCGAGGTGCGCCAGGATCGTCGGAGCGATGTCGATGGGCGAGGTTGGCGCAATCGACACGCCGCCGGCCGCAAAGCCTGAGCCGTCGATCATCAGGAACGGCATCTGCTCGTAGCGCGCCAGCCCGCCGTGCTGGCCGCAGCCTTCATGCGTGGTCTTGCCGGGCGCCGGGCGTGACTTCGAAGCTGTGGCCGCGCACGCCGAAGGCATTGGGCTCGTTGTCCGACTTGAGCGAGATCGCAAAGGCCAAACCGTGGTGCGGCGCCTGGCCAACGGACGCCAGCTCCGCGGCGGGCACCACGCGATCGATCCAGTCGCGGCTGGACAGAAAGGCGCCGATGGCCTCGGTCTTGGCCGCGTGATCGGGATGCACGTAGACGAGCGTCGAGGTGCCGCTGGTCGGCGTAATGATGTCGCCGGACTGCCGGCCCTCCTTGAGGCCCACCGCCACCAGCTCGGCCTCGATATCGATCACCCGCGACACCGTCTGGTGGCCATGATCGGAGCAGGCGATCAGCAGCACGTCGTCGCCTTTGTCGCGCAGCCTGTCCACCGCTTCGACAACGCGGGCGAGGTTGGCATCCGCCTGGCGCAGGACGGCCAGATGCTGCGGCGAGCCGAGCGGCATCACGTGCTGGCTGGCATCGGGCTCGCCCATCCACAGCAGCGCCAGCGCCGGCCGGCGGTCGAGCAGCACCTCGTCGACGAAGCGCACCGTCATGGCGCGTTCGCCGGCTGCGTCCTGGGCGATCTTGAGCGCGCCGGCACCCTCGATGCGCTTGCGGCCGGGGCCGAACGATGCCGCGCGGTGATAGACATAGCCGTGACCGTCGGGATCGTGCGCGTAGGCCGCGCCAGGCGAGACGTTGGAGAACAGGATCATGCCGCCGTGGCCGCTTAGCCGCTCGGCCATGGTCGGCACCGCCAGCGAACGGCCCGTCACGCGCCGCTTGTGCTGCAGGAATTCGGGATGTCCGGCATCGTGATAGACGAGGCGGCCGTTCTCCATCAGCGCCAGGGAGTTGCCTTGCAGCTCGTGGCGCGCGGGCGTGCATCCGGTCGCGAACGAAGCCGATACCACGCGCGTGGCCGACGGGAACATGGACCGATGAGCCGCGAAACTCTGCGCGCGGGTGGCAAAGCGCGCCAGCGCCGGAGTGCTTTCATCACTGATGAGATCCCGGCGCATGCCATCCAGCACCACCACGACCACCCGGCGCATCGCATTCCCCCTAGTTTTGACGTCAAATGTTCTGAAGCGTGAGCAGGGCTGTAGCATGCGAGCGGAAGGGCAGCTATCCCTTCTGCGGCCATGACGCGTCAACCCCTGTCTCACGCCCGGATCGTGTTGCTCGCCGTTGCCGCGGAAGGGCTGCTCACCCTCATGGACGCCATCATCAAGGCGCTGTCGGCACGCTATCCGGTGCTGCAGATCGCGTTCCTGCGCTTCGGCTTCGGTCTCATCGGGGCAGCGGTCTACACGGCCTGGAACCGGCCGGGCTGGCCCACGCGCGAGGCCACGCTCTACAATGGCGTGCGCGCGCTGCTCATCGTCGTCGTCGCCACCACGTTCTTCTTTGCGCTGGCCCGCCTGCCGCTGGCCGACGCGATCGCGCTCAGCTTCATTTCGCCAGTGCTCACCGCGCTGTTCGGCGTGATGCTGCTGGGCGAACGGCTCGACTGGCGGATAGCCTTGGCGCTCGCCGGCGGATTTGCCGGCATGCTGCTCATCATTGGCGGCGGCCTCGGTGGCGGCGGCATGAGCAGCGAAGTGCTGATCGGCGCGGCTGCGGTGCTGATATCCGCGGTCGGATATGCGTTTAACATTGTCCTGCTGCGCCACCGGGCGACGCGCGATCCGCTGTCGCAGATCGTGCTGTTCCAGAACCTCGGGCCCGCCGTCATCCTGGCCATTCCCGCACTCTGGGTGTGGATGCCGCCGAGCCTGTCCGACTATGCGCTGTTTGCGCTGCTCGGCACGCTGGGCGTGACCGCGCATACCATGCTCGCCCATGCCTTCGCGCGCATCGAGGCGGCGCGGCTGGCGCCGGTCGGCTACGTGACGCTCGTATGGGGCATCCTGTTCGGCTTCCTGTTCTTCGCCGAGGTGCCCGGCCTCGCCACTCTCGCCGGCGCGGCCCTGATCGTGCTGGCCACGCTCATCTCGCAGCGGCGCTGATCGTCATTCCCGCCAAGCGAAGCGCAGAGCGGAAATCCAGATGCGGCGATGACCGCGAGTTTGCGTCTGGATTCCCGCTGATCGCGCTAACGCGCTCGCGGGAATGACGTGGTCACTGACTATCGTTCCTTCCGGAATATCGGCGTAGCGTCATTACCCTCCCGCAGCGGCTGCAGCAGCATGCGATCGAGCCGCAGTTCGGCCGGATCGCGGAAACTTTCAACGCCGATGGTCATGCTGTCGTGGCCTGCAGCGGGTTGCGCGCGGTAAGTCCCGAACAGCCGGTCCCACCAGGGAAAGTTGAAACCGAAGTTGCTGTTGGTTTCTGTGCGGACGATCGAATGATGCACGCGGTGCATATCCGGCGTCACCACCAGCAGGCGCACGATGCGGTCGACTGGCGCCGGCATGCGCACGTTGCTGTGGTTGAACATCGACGTGGCATTCAGCAGCGCCTCGAATATCAGCACCGCCAGCGCAGGTGCACCAAGCAGGGCGATGACCGCGAACTTGATGAACAGGGAAAGCAGGATCTCGACAGGATGAAAGCGCACGCCGGTCGTCACGTCGATGTCGAGATCGGCGTGGTGCATGCGGTGCAGCCGCCATAGTGCGGGCACGGCATGGAACAGGGCATGCTGAAGATAGATCGCCAGATCGAGCAGGATCACCGATACGGGCACCGCCACGGCGAAGGGAACGGCGAGGGCATTGAACAGTCCCCAACCCTGGGCCTCGCACACAAGCGCGGCGCCAACGGCTGCAGTTGGAAAGAGAATGCGCACGAGGGCGACATCGATGGCGAGCACGCCAAGATTGCCGGGCCAGCGCGAGGACCTTCGAACGGCAAGCTGGCGCTTGGGTGCCCAGTGTTCCCACGAGGCCATCGCCCCGATCACGCCAGCAAAGGCAACGAGCCGGATCAACCACTCGTTGGCGAGCATACCTTCGACCATCTACAGGATATGGCAGCGCCGCCCGCGTTTGCCAATGTCATGCAGCTAACGCTGACGACGGCGCGCACCAAACCATTCTCTCGGGCTTAAAGCGCTCTCCGCCCGCTCGAGAGACTGGTGCCGGGAATATAACCCGCGGGCCGGCTTAGTGCCGGGTGTGGCCGTTGAGGCCTTGAAGCTTCGCAATCTCGTCTTTTAACTTAAGCTTCTCGCGCTTCCATCGGTTTATCTGCGTGTCGTCGCCACCGGGGCGCGTCATTTCCTCTTGAATTTTTCGTTCCAGCGAACGGTGTTTCTCTGAAAGCTCTGCCAGATGTGAGGCAACCGTCATATTGACCCTCCTCTTTTGCGTTGAAGGGACTTGCAGTGTGCCATGGAAGAGACGGTTTGTCTAACCTTCAACGTGCACAGGTGAACGAAAGCGGGGCCAGTTTTGCACAATTTTTGACTAACGCGGCTATATGCTGCCCAGGACGGCTGGACACCTTGCCACCCCCTGCATTTGCAACGATATTGGGCTTTGGATAGTGCGAGCGGCTGTTACGGCAGGACGCTTAAGGGCCGATGCAGCGACCGGACGAGCGCGAACTTCGCGAACAATTGGCGCGACTGAGAGCCGAACACCGCGATCTCGATGTCGAGATCGTGGCGGAGGAGGTTTCGCCGCATTCCGATCAGTTGCAGATAAAGCGTTTGAAGAAGCGCAAGCTGGCGCTCAAGGACCAGATCACGGCCATCGAAGACCAGTTGCTGCCTGATATCATCGCCTAGTGTCCTGATCGCGAAATTCGTCGCAGTCTGCCGCTCATTGTTCACCATATGCACGCGCGCGCCGCTTGCCAGCCCCGGCATTGTCGCCTTAAGTGCTCGGCTTTCTCGCGGGTCCAAAGCGCAGGTTATGGCTGAGCATCCCAAAGTCGGCATCATCATGGGCAGCATTTCGGACTGGCCCACCATGAAGCACGCTGCCGACGTGCTGACCGAACTGAAAATCCCTCACGAAGCCAAGGTTGTCTCGGCCCACCGCACCCCCGATCGCCTCTATGAGTACGCCAAGGCCGCCAAAGGCCGAGGCCTCAAGGTCATCATCGCCGGTGCGGGTGGCGCCGCGCATCTTCCCGGCATGACGGCCTCCATGACGATGCTGCCGGTCCTCGGCGTACCGGTGCAAACCAAAGCTCTGTCGGGTCAGGACAGTCTGCTCTCCATTGTGCAGATGCCGGCCGGTGTTCCTGTCGGCACGCTGGCGATCGGCAATGCGGGCGCCACCAATGCGGGCCTGCTCGCCGCACAGATCCTGGCGCTCGAGGACGATGAGCTTTGCACGCGGCTCGAAGCACTGCGTGCCAGGCAGACGGCGTCCGTTCCAGAGGCCCCCCAAGACGATGCCTGAGGCGCGCCTTTCCACACCGCTCCCGCCAGGGTCCACCATCGGCATCCTGGGCAGCGGCCAGCTCGGCCGCATGTTGGCTGTGGCCGCGGCACGCCTGGGCCTCAAGAACTCACATCTATTGCGAGGAAAGCGGTCCCGCCTTCGATGTGGCCACGCGCACGACCAAGGCCGCCTTCAACGATACGGCAGCCCTCACCAAATTCGCGGACGCGGTCGGGGCCGTGACCTACGAGTTCGAGAACGTGCCGATCGCGACCGCGCAGCATCTGGCGCGTCTCGTGCCGGTGCGGCCGTCCGCCAAGGCTCTGGAGGTCGCGCAGGATCGGCTGGTGGAAAAGCAGTTCATCTCCGCGCTGTCGATCCCCGTTGCGCCGTTCCGGGCGGTCGGCGATGCGGCCGAGCTGAAAGCTGCGGTCGCGCATTTCGGTGCACCCGCCATCCTGAAGACGCGGCGGCTTGGCTACGACGGCAAGGGCCAGGCGAGCGTGCAACCCGGCGGCGATATCGAAGCTGCGTGGAAAGCGGTGGGTGCAAAACCGTCGGTGCTCGAAAAGCGCATCCCCTTCGCGTGCGAGATCTCAACGCTGGTCGTGCGCAGCCAATCGGGCGAACTCGCCACCTACGACTGCCCGGTCAATACCCATGAGAACGGCATCCTGCGCCGCTCGGTCGTGCCGGCGGGCCTGGCCGAAGCCGACATCGAGCGCGCGCGCCAGGTCGCGCAGACGATTGCCACCGCGCTCGACTATGTGGGCGTGCTGGCAGTGGAGATGTTCCATCTCGGTGCCGGCGCTCCCGCGACGGAGCGCGTGATGGTCAACGAGATCGCGCCGCGCGTGCACAACAGCGGCCACTGGACCATCGAAGCCTGCGGCGTGAGCCAGTTCGAGAACCACATGCGTGCCGTCGCCGGCTGGCCGCTCGGTTCGACCGAACGCCACAGCAATGCCGAGATGTCGAACCTGATCGGCGAGGAAGCACTGGACTGGCAGACGCTTGCTGCCGAGCCCGGTGCGTGCCTGCATCTCTACGGCAAGCACGAGGCCCGCGCCGGCCGCAAGATGGGCCACGTCACGCGGCTGTTTCCAAAGTAGGCTCAAGGAGCGGCTGGCTCCCGGTCACTTCATCGGGACACTGAGCTGGAGGCGTCCGCTCCAGACACTGGCAGCGCCCGGCTCGCCCTCCTCGACTGCGCCTCCGGCCTGAAGCTTGGTGCCGTCGGTCGCGCCAATCGTAACCCCGGCCTCGGCCTTGAGGCGCATGTCGTTGTGGCCGGCGGCGCCCGGCGCAAGCCTGGAGAGGCTGTCGAAGTCCCAAAAGGTCCCGAGGGCCGCCCTTGGCTCGATGTACCCGGATTTGTCCAACTCGACCCGGTATGCGAACTCGGGACCGACGTCGACGCGGCCAAAGCCGCCCGCTGCATACGGCACCGCGTTGTCATGCGTCGTCGGCGCGGGAACGGACGCCGCCTCGTAGAAGTGGTTGACGCTGACGCTCGGCGAGATCCGCCAGGGACCGAACGACTGCGTGTTCGCCAGCCGGGCACTGACCATGCGGCGCGGAATGTCGACGGTGCGCTGGGCCAGTTCGTCGCTCGCGCCTTCCGCCACGCCCCAGGCCGCGCTCGCGTCGAAGGTCAAGCCGGGCGCCAGCTTGACGTTGGCGACAGGCCCAGCCATCCAACCGTGCTGTGAGAGATTTTGCGGCACGCCGACCATCGTTTCATGCTGTTGATCGACCTGGGCCAGGGCGCCGACCATGATCTCGGGAAGAACCTTGTAGTTGAATGCGGCCTCGAGGCCGCTGGCCGCGTTGTCGATCTCGGCCCCATTCGGGCCGCCGGCCGTGTAGCGTTCCCCGCGCCACTGCATCCTCATGCCGACGGCGCCCGCATGCACCGGCGCGCGTGGGTCCGCCGGGGTCGAGGCACTTGCCGGCGCGCTGGGGCTGCCGCGGTTGGGGGCCGGAACACCGGCATCGAGAACGATCCCGGCAACATCGGCCATTTCGACAGTCCCGCCATCAGTCCAGGTGCCGCCGAACAGCTTCGCGTTGCGACGCGAGGCTGCCGCCGACCGGTTCGCCGGCGCGGCGCCCGCCGGCGTGCAGGACACGGCAAACGATGCCGCGTCGGCACCCTCTTTGGAGAACTCGAAGTCGAACGCGCCGGCCTTCGCGGCGACGAAGGAGACGTTCGTGCCCGTTGGCCCGACCAGCAGCGCGCGCGGCGCCCCCGGCCCTTTCAGCAGCGTCAGGGTTCCGAACGGACCGGCGGAAGCATCGAAGTTGAACGTGAGCGTGTCACCGGCCTTCAGGGCGACGGCACGGGTCGCACTGCTTTCCGTTCCAAGCTCGACGTTCAAAGCCCCGCTATTGATGGCCTGGCAGCCCGAATCCGGGGCCGCATGGGCAACCCCTCCCGCAACCGCCATACTGATCGCGGCCCATGCCAACCGCACCATCCGCCGTTGCGTCAATCCCCACCCGAACCCCGCAAAGGCTCGCTCTTTCCGCTCCATCCGGCCTCCTTGGTCGAGGTCTTGTGGTTTGCCTTGCCCCCTGCAGCGGAGGCTGTTGCAGCGCAATATAAGCTTTGATCGCCAGCACGCTACCCCACGGCCGCTCTTTTGACGTTGAGGCGATGAGTTTTCCGGCGGTCTGGGACTTTGCGGGAGGATTGGACATATTAACCCGGCTTTGCTAGAAGCTCGGCCAACGCATGGAGTGCGGCTCCGGGCGCGTGTTTGCGTTGCCTGTCCGATCCCTGCAAAGAGGCCAATTTTACTTTCAACCTAAGGAAACCACCACTTGCTGGTTCAGGTCCGCGACAACAACGTCGATCAGGCTCTCAAAGCGCTGAAAAAGAAAATGCAGCGCGAGGGCATCTTCCGCGAGATGAAGCTCCGGAACTATTTCGAGAAGCCTTCCGAGAAGCGTGTGCGCGAGCAGGCCGAGGCCGTTCGGCGCGCCCGCAAGCTGGCCCGCAAGAAGGCGCAGCGTGAAGGATTGCTGCCCGGTAAGGCACCGGCAGCGCGTCCCGGCGCGCCCGGCCGCGGCGGCCCCGGACGTCCCGGTGGACCGCCCCGTGCAGGCGGCGGCACCGGCGGCCCGCCGCGCAGCGGCGGTTTCGGCGGACCGCGTTAAGCGCCGCTCTCGAGTTTGCGATTTTCAGTCTCCGCTCCTGCATCAGGGGCGGAGATTTTGCATCTACCCTGTCGGGAACTTGAGTTCCGCGATCCAGCCACGCACGACATCGAGCGCATTGTTACCGTCGATGTAGAGGTTGCTGTGGCCACCCTCGGGGAAGACGACGAGGCGCTTGGGCTCATTGGCCAGCTGCGCTAGTTCGCGTCCCATGGCCACGGGCACCACGCCGTCACGCTCGCCGTGCAGGATCAGCAGCGGCACCTTGACGTTGGCGATGTATCTGTATGTCTCGTAGCGATCGGTGAGAAACATCCGCACGGGCAGGAACGGATACGCCTGCGCGGCGACATCGACGAGCGAGGTGTAGGGCGCATCGAGGATCAGACCCGCCACCGAGCGTTCGACGGCAATGCGCGTGGCAATGCCGGTGCCCAGCGACTCCCCGTAGAGGATGATGGAACCGGGCGACACGCCCTCCAGCACGAGCGCGCCGTAGGCGAGCCGCGCATCGGCAACGTTATCAACCTCGGTGGGATTGCCCGTGCCGCCGCCGTAGCCGCGGTACGTCATCATGTAGACGCCCCAGCCCTCGGCCATGAAGCGGCGGATGCGCTCGGCACGTATGGCCAGGCTGCCGCCGTTGCCATGGAAGTAGAGCAGCGTGGGCTGGCCGGGACGCGCCTTGCCGTACCAGGCGACGACGCGTGCGCCATCCGGCGTCTTGAGGACCCGCTCGGCGACGTCGGCGAGACCGACCTCGGCCGGTTGCACGCGGGTGCGGTCGGGCAGGTAGATCAACTTGCGTTGGCCAAAATAGACCACGCACAGCGCCAGCGCACAGAGGCAGAGAGCCGCGATCCAGATTTTGGTGAGAAGAGGCATCGCCGCCTTCTCGCCCGACGCGAATGCAGCGTCAAGTTTATGCCCGGCTCAGCATCCGCCCATCGCCGCCACGGGAAGCCCCAGAAAGACCGTTAGTATCGCTGCGCACAGCGCAACCAGAAACCATTTGGCGCCGCCGAAGCCGTGCGCACGGCTGACGGTCAGGGGTACGAGATAGAGCAGCAGGACGAATTGCAATCCGAGTATAAGGAAACCTGGACTGACTTCCTTGAAATCCAATGCAGTGTCAGCAATGAGCGGACCGTAGAACTTCGCTAAAAAGACGGCGAGCAGGGTCAGGAAGTTGCTCACCACATACGCGAACGCCAGGGCCTGCATCATCAACGTGACAGTCGTGGTCACGCCCTCACGGCCACCGAACAAACGGCATGTTACGTGGACGAGAAGGCTGAGAAAGCTCCACAAAAGAGTCAGGATCAGGAAGATCTGTACCCGCCCGAGGATGGCCGGCCGATCCGGGATGAGAGCACCGAGCGTGGCTCCGATCAATACGGATATCAACACGATGCGCATCATATAACTCAGGTACTGGTCGTTTGCTCCGGCTGATCGCGTGCGGCGGATCACACGATCGGGCTGGGTCGCCATTGCCGAGAGCCAGCGCAGATACTCGGCAACATGATATTCGATGGTGCTGTAAAGTCCCTCGCCTGCGCCGCGCGCAGCGGGGCCGAGCGGACCCGACAACGCAACCACGTTTGCCGCTTCTCCGTGAAGGGCAGCAGCAATTTCGGGCGATGGCTCATGCAAGTCCGTCACGGCGATCGTATGCAGCCCTCCAAACCCCAGCGGCGGGCTCGAACCGTCAATACTGATGGGTACCAGCTTGCCCGCCGTTTTGGCGGTGGAGGCCTCATCAATCACGAAATCGGAACGGATCGAATGGCGCGACCAGAGCACGATCGCCTTGTCTGCCTTCTTGAGTTCCTCGCTGATGGCAACGCGATAGTTGGCGCCGCCGACGAGCTGCCAGTCCCACCAGGCGGTATGGCCTTCAGCCTCGAGCTGCCTGGCAAGCGCCGCAGCCGACTCACGATCCTCCCTGGCGTAGGAGATGAAAATACGCTTGCTCATCGGCTTCCCCAACATCGCTTGGCGTCGGTCAGAGCCCGCCAGAATTCTGATCTGCCGCCAGCATGGCCGCCAGCGGCGCAATAGGTCTCGTGCGTCCAGAAAAGCGATGAATACTGCACCAGCGATCCCGGCGGAGCAATGCCATTGCCAGGGATTCCACGAGTTGTGCGCATTGCCGCCGGTCACATTGCAGGCCGACGGCCGGCGAACTACGCTATCGCCATGAGCGAAGAACTCCTGATCATGTCCGGCCGGATTTTCGGTGCGCTGCTGATCGGCGCGCTGATCGGGCTGGAACGTACCCTGCGCGGGCGTCCCGCGGGCTTCCGCACGCACGCGCTGGTGTGCGTGGCCTCCGCGCTGCTGATGCTGGTGACGGTCTATCAGAACCAATGGATGACGCAGGTCGCGATGGACGCCATCCGCACCGATCCGACGCGCATGGCGCAGGGCATCATGACGGGCATCGGCTTCCTGGGCGCGGGCGTGATCTTCAAGGAAGGGCTCACCGTTCGCGGGCTCACCACGGCGGCATCGATCTGGATAACGGCCTCCATCGGCATCCTGGTGGGCATCGGCTTCTGGTTTGCGGCAGTCGTCGGCACCGTGGCAACGCTGCTGATCCTGAGCGCGTTCCGCTTCATCGAGAACAAGCTGCCGGCCGAGTTCTATGCCCACCACCACCTGCGCTTCAAACGCGACGCCGTCATGGGCGAGGAAGAACTGAAGAAGCTCATCGGCAGTCACGGCTTTTCCATCGCCAATCTGCACTCGCGGCTGATCGACGAGGGCAGGCTGTTCGAATACCGCATGGTGATCCGCAGCCGCGACCGCGCCGGCGCGCAGGCCCTGTCCCAGCACCTGCTCAAGCTGCCCCAGGTGATCGAGTTCCGCATCTCGCCGACGGGTGATTGACGGCGCATCCGACATTGCAAGTGGAACTCCTTCTTGTTCGCACTGCGCTTGTGCCCACGCGCTGTCCGTCCCCGGCGGCGAGGCCGGGGGTGCGACGGGTACGCGGGTGCCTCGTCGGCAACCCGGGGGCCGGTACCATCCGGCCCCAGGAGGCCTGGCCAGACCTCCTTGAGAGCCCCTTGCGGAGCTCCCCGGGACCTTGAAGGGTCCCCTGGGCTCCTTGCGGCACCCGCGTCGGCGATTTCTGTCCCGGGGCACAACTTTGGCTTCCGGCGCTTGCGCGCCATCGCACCTTGAGCCGCAAGGGCGGTCGCCGGCTCCGCGCCATTGCTGACGCTTTGCCGGAAACGGTTGCCACCGGGCCTCCCGGATCTCGAGCCATCCGTCGGCTCTACCTTCCGGGCGCCGGCCGCTGCCACGTGAAGGACGGATGCGCATCCACGTCCCGTCGCAGGCAACGGCACGCGCAGCATGCCACAGCGGCGGAGGAGCGGGGATAAGTGCCGCCACCTGGTGCTGGGCGCATGGTGAATCCCACGACCCGTCATCCCCGAAGCCGAGGCCCTGCGCCGAGGCTATCGGGGACCCAGCAGCAACGGCGGCGCGCGCGTCTGGATTCCCGCTGACGCTCCGCGCGCGGGAATGACGGTGGCCGGAGAATGGGAAAGGCAGGCAGATCCTTTCTGGTCTTTGTCCCGTCCACGCGACATGGAGTTGAGCAGAGCGTGGACGCTCAAACGACGCTCGCCAGCACGACCTCGCGCAGGACCCGAGTCGGCGGCATCCACTGGTCCTCGGTGCCGTAGTTGCCGGCGGTGATGGCAATGACGAGTTGGAGCGCTGGGACGATGAACAGCCGCTGGCCGCCTTCGCCCTGTGCCATCCACATGCGCTCCAGCCGTCCGACGGCCCAGCCTTTCGGCTTGCCGAATGCAATGTCGAGCACGAACCATTGATAGCCGTAGCGGCGAACCTCGTCGGCGCTGATGGCAGGGGTGGTGCAGCGCGCGACCCAGTCGGCGGGAACCACAGCACGGTCGCCGACCTTGCCGCCGTGCAGCATCATGATGCCGACTCGCGCCAGATCGCGCACCGACATGCGCGCGCCCGAGGCGGCGATAGGTTCGCCGTCGCGCCCCGCCGCCCATTCCGTCGCGCCCATGCCGAGCGGATCGAACAGGTTTTCGCGCGCGAACGCGTGCAGCGTCTGGCCCGTGCCCTTCGCAATGATGCGCGCCAGCAAGGCGGTGGCGCCGCCGCAGTAGGTCCAGCGCGCGCCGGGCGTGTCGACGACGCGCCGCTCCAGGATATAGCGATAGCGATCCGGCGCATTGTCCATCGCGATTTCACTGTTGCGCGGATCGGAGTAGGGCAGGCTGCTCTCGTCCCAATCGGTTCCCATCGTCATGGTCAGCACATGCTGGATGGTGAGCCGGTCGCGGCCCTCCTTGCCGGCGAGATCGGCATATTCAGGAAACGCAGAAAACAGCGGGGCCTCGGGCGGCGGCACTTTCCCCTGCTGCAGGGCGATACCGTAGAGCAGACCGACGATGCTCTTCGAACACGAGCGCAGATCGTGCTGCGTCTCGGGCTTGAACGCGACCTTGCCGAGAGGCCGGCCGCGCGCGTTGTCCTCGGCCTCGAAATAGCGTTCCAGCACCAGTCGGTCATTGCGGAGCACGACGAGCCCGTGCAGGTTCCAAGCGCGTTTTTCTGCGATCAGCTTGTCGAGCCGCGCTTCGATGTCGGGCGCAAAACCCGCGTCCGCAGGCGCGATGGACTGCCACTCGTAGGCAGCAGCGCGTGACGCGAGCGGCGTGGCCATGACCGTGGCTCCTAGTCCCAGCAGCGCTTGCCGGCGATCAAGATGCGGCATGCGAACCTCACCTGGCAGTGCCCATATCAATTGGTCTGGGCCAACGCCCATTCTAGGCCGTGAGGGAGCTCAGCGGAACTGAAGTCGACGTGAATGACGCGCTGCAGTCTCACAAACGTCATTCCCGCGAGCGCGCAAGCGCGATCAGCGGGAATCCAGCCACGCAACTCGACGGTCGTTCATGTATCTGGATTCGCTTGGCGGGAATGACGGGGGCGGTCGCCTAGTGCCCCATCGACTTGCCGATTTCCTCGGTCATTTTCTTGGCATCGCCCAGCAGCATCATGGTGTTGTCGCGGTAGAACAGCGGATTGTCGATGCCGGCATAACCGCTCGCAAGGCTGCGCTTGTTGAACATCACGGTGCCGGCCTTCCACACCTGCAGCACGGGCATGCCGTAGATGGGCGAGGTCTTGTCGTCCTCGGCGGCCGGGTTGGTCACGTCGTTGGCGCCGATGACGTAGGCGATATCCGCCTGCGCGAACTCGTTGTTGATGTCCTCCAGCTCGAACACCTCGTCATAGGGTACGTTCGCTTCTGCAAGGAGCACGTTCATATGGCCGGGCATGCGGCCCGCCACGGGATGGATGGCGTACTTCACCTCCACGCCCGCCTTCTTGAGATTGTCGGCCATCTCGCGCAGGGCATGCTGGGCCTGGGCGACAGCCATGCCGTAGCCCGGCACGATGATGACCTTGCCGGCGTTCTTCATAAGGAACGCCGCGTCCTCGGCCGAGCCTAGCTTCACCGGCCGCTGCTCGGCGTCGGCCGCGGGTCCTGCGGTTTCGCCGCCGAAGCCGCCCAGGATCACGGAGACGAACGAGCGGTTCATGCCCTTGCACATGATGTAGGACAGGATCGCGCCCGACGAGCCGACCAGCGCGCCGGTGACGATCAGCGCGATGTTGCCGAGCGTGAAGCCGATGCCGGCCGCCGCCCAGCCCGAGTAGGAGTTGAGCATCGAGATCACGACCGGCATGTCGGCGCCGCCGATCGGGATGATGATCAGCACGCCGAACAGGAGCGCCGCGGCCGTGATGGCCCAGAACAGCATGGGATCGCCACCAGACTGGCAGAACCACACGACCAGCAGCACGATGAGCGCTGCGAGGCCGATGTTGATCACATGGCGGCCGGGCAGCGTGATCGGCTTGCCGGACATGCGGCCCGACAGCTTGGCGAACGCGATCACCGAGCCGGTGAACGTGATGGCGCCGATGGCGACGCCGAGCGACATTTCCAGCAGGCTCGCCGCCGCGATATTCCCTGGGTGGCCGATGCCGAACGCTTCCGGCGCATAGAGCGCACCAGCCGCCACAAAGACCGCCGCCATGCCGACCAGCGAGTGGAAAGCCGCCACCAGCTCCGGCATCGACGTCATCGGGATGCGCCGGGCGATCACCGCACCGATGCCGCCGCCGATCAGTAATCCTCCGATAATCAGCGCCCAGGTGAGCTGCGATTCAGGCGCACCGAGCTGCCCCAGCGTGGTGAGCACGGCAATTGCCATGCCGATCATGCCGTACTGGTTGCCACGCCGGGAACTCTCGGGGCTCGACAGGCCGCGCAGCGCCATGATGAACAGCACGCCGGCGGCAAGGTAGAGCAGCGCGACCAGATTTGGGTTCATGAGCCAGCCCCGCAGCGCCTCAGCGCTTCGGCTCCTTCTTCTTGTACATGGCGAGCATGCGCTGCGTGACCAGGAAGCCGCCGAAGATGTTCACCGATGCCATCACCAGCGCCAGGAAGCCGAACGTCTTGGCGAGCGCACTGCCTTGAGAGATGAGCGCTACGCCCACGGCCAGCAGCGCACCCACGACGATGACGGAAGAGATGGCATTGGTCACCGACATGAGGGGCGTGTGCAGCGCCGGCGTCACGCTCCACACCACGTAGTAGCCGACGAAGATCGCGATCACGAACACCATGAACTGGTAGACGAACGGGCTCACTTCGCCGCCGGCGGCAGCGAGAGCGGGCGTGGGAAGCAGAGCCATCGAGACGATGATGGTCAAACCGATAGCGCGCCAGAGGGATGCGCGAGTTCCCTCTCCCCATACTTCCATGGGGAGAGGGCTAGGGTGAGGGGCGGAAGCGAGCGCCGACGGAACCTGGTGCCGCCCCTCACCCCGACCCTCTCCCCGCAAGCGGGGAGAGGGGGACGATGGCTCACGGTCTTGCATCATCTCACGCCCCCTTCGGCTGCAGGCTGGGATGGATAACCTTGCCGTCCTTGGCCACCAGCGTGCCCTTGACGATCTCGTCGTCCCAGTTGACCTTCAAGACCTTCTCCTTCTTGTCGATCATGGTCTCGAGGAAGGCCAGCAGGTTCTTGGCGTAGAGGCTGGAGGCGTTGACCGGCACGTCGCCAGCCAGGTTGAGCGGGCCCATGATGGTGACGCCCTTATGATCGATGGTCTTGCCGGGCTGCGTGAGCTCGGTATTGCCGCCGCGTTCGGCGGCCAGGTCGACGATCACGGCGCCCGGTTTCATGCTCTCGATCATGGCCACCGTGATCAGCTTCGGCGCGGGCCGGCCCGGGATCAGCGCGGTGGTGATGACGATGTCCTGCGTCTTGACGTGGTTCGCCACCAGCTCGGCCTGTTTCTTCTGGTACTCGGCCGACATCGGCTTGGCGTAGCCGGCCGCAGTCTGCGCCTGCTTGAACTCCTCGTCCTCCACCGCGATGAACTTGGCGCCGAGTGAGGCCACCTGCTCCTTCGTTGCCGGCCGCACGTCCGTCGCCGTGATGATGGCACCCAGCCGCTTCGCAGTGGCGATGGCCTGCAGCCCGGCCACGCCGACGCCCATGATGAACGCCCTGGCCGCAGGCACGGTGCCTGCCGCCGTCATCATCATCGGCATCGCCTGGCCGAAGTGCGCGGCGGCATCCACCACTGCCTTGTAGCCGGCGAGGTTGGCCTGGCTGGAGAGCACGTCCATCGACTGCGCGCGTGAGATGCGCGGCATGAACTCCATCGTCATCAGCGACGCGCCGGTGCCGGCGAGCGCATCGAGGCCGGGCCGGTCGTCGAAGGGCGACAGCATGGCCGCCACGATGGCGCCGGGCTTCAGGGCCTTCACCTCCTCGCTGGAGGGACGGCGCACCTTGAGCAGAATGTCGGCCCCAGCCAGCGTCTCGGCAGGGCTGGCGGCGATGATCGCGCCCTGTGCTTTCAGGATGTCGTCGGAAAAGCGCGAATGGGCACCGGCACCCGCCTGCACCCGCACGGTGCAACCGAGCGCGGTGAGCTTCTTGACGGTTTCGGGCGACACGGCCACGCGGGACTCGCCATCGCGTTCCGCCGTAACGGCAATCGTGACCATGGAAGGCTCCCCGCCCCACGCTTCGGCGGGCAACCGCCGCGTTCTAGTCTCTGGTGCCGAACCAGCGGCCCCCGCAAACCTCTCTCAGGGTACGCGGGTCAGCAGGAACAGCAGGACGGCGAGGCAAAACACCACCAGGATGACGGTCGCCTTGAGGAACCCCGAATAGGTCCGCAAATGCTCCGGATAGTCCATAGCAGGATGTCCGCCGGCAGGATCGACAGCCATGATGCTCCCCTAGAGATTCAGCCGATTTCGATGTGGCCTTGGTATCGCAAGCCCGCTTTGCCAGCAAGCGTCGCCCGCTTCGGGGCTGTGCGTCACATATGTGCTGGCACCACCCACGTCCACGGCCCGGAAAGCACCAGCACCGTCATTCCCGCGGAGCGCAGCGACAGCGGGAATCCAGAAACACGCGCCACCCTTGAGGCTGGATTCCCGCTCTGCGCTTCGCTTGGCGGGAATGACAAGGGGTGCGCGGGCGCTTCTCTCGGGCGGGCGGGCGTGCTTCAATTGTCCGACAAACAGGCACGAACGGAGAAACGCTCATGGACCTCGGCATGACGCCCAAGGTGAAGCCCTTGGTGGAGAAGGTGCGCGCCATGATACGCGAAGAGATCATGCCCCTGGAGCACGAATACGAGGCCGAGGTCGGCAAGGGCGACCGCTGGACCTACACCAAGCGCCAGGAAGAGATTCGCGAGGGGCTGAAGGCCAAGGCCAAGGAGCGCGGCCTGTGGAACTTCTGGCTCACCGCTTCCGACAAGGGTTATGGGCTGACCACGGTCGAATACGCCTACCTCGCCGAGGAGATGGGCTGGTCGCGGCTGGCGCCGGAGACCTTCAATTGCGCCGCCCCCGACACCGGCAATATGGAGGTGATCGAGCGCTACGGCACGCCGGAGCACAAGGAGAAATGGCTGAAGCCGCTGCTGGAGGGCAAGATCCGCTCTGCCTATATCATGACCGAGCCCGGCGTCGGGTCGTCTGACGCCACCAACCTCGCGATGGAGGCCAAGCTCGACGGCGACGAGTGGGTGCTCAACGGCGAGAAGTGGTTCGCCTCCGGCGCCGGCGATCCGCGCTGCAAGATCTACATCGTCATGGTCTGCACCGATCCCACCGCCGAGAAACACCGCAAGCATTCGCAGATCTTCGTTCCCGCCGGCACCAAGGGCGTGGAGATCCTACGTCCCATGCAAGTCTATGGCGACGACGACGCCCCGCACGGCCACATGCACATCCGCTTCACCGACGTGCGCGTGCCGAAGGAGAACCTGATTCTCGGCCGCGGCCGCGGCTTCGAGGTGTCGCAAGGCCGGCTCGGGCCAGGGCGCATCCATCACTGCATGCGCGCCATCGGCCAGTCTGAGCGCGCGCTGGAACTGCTGTGCAAGCGCTCGCTGTCACGCGAGGCGTTCGGCAAGCCGCTGGCGCAGCTCGGCGCCAACTATGACATCATCGCCGAGAGCCGCATGAAGATCGAGATGGCGCGCCTGCTGTGCCTGAAGGCCGCCTATATGATGGACACGGTCGGCCAGCGCGACGCCTCGCCCTGGATCTCGCAGATCAAGGTGATCGCGCCGCGCATCGCGCTCGAGATCACCGACGAGGCGGTGCAGATGCACGGCGCCATGGGCATCACCCAGGACACGCCGCTGGCGCATATGTGGACGCACCTGCGCACGCTGAGACTGGCGGATGGCCCCGACGCCGTCCACCGCCGCCAAGTCGCGCGGGCGGAATTGAAGCGCTATACGAACCAGAAGATTTAGATGCTGCTCCCTCTCCCCGTTCTTACGGGGAGAGGGCCGGGGTGAGGGGCAGCCTCACATGCCGACGTTAGAGCAAGTTTCCGCCCCTCACCCTAACCCTCTCCCCATGAAGTATGGGGAGAGGGAACACGTAGAGGATTGTTCGCACATGACCTCATTCGCGCACCAGGCGGCACAGATCGATCTGGTGGCCCTGTCGCACTACCTCGAAGCCAAGGTGCCGGGCTTCAAGGGGCCGATCACGGCGGAGAAGACGCCGACGGGGCAGTCGAACCCGACCTTCCTGCTGGCGTCTCCCAGCGGCCGCTACGTGCTGCGCAAGAAGCCGCCGGGGCAGCTGCTCAAGAGCGCGCACGCCGTCGACCGCGAGCACCGCGTCATGAAGGCCCTGCAGGACACCGACGTGCCCGTGCCGCGCATGGTGCACCTGTGCGAGGACGATGCGGTGCTCGGCACGGCGTTCTTCGTCATGGAATTCGTGGACGGCAAGGTGTTCTGGGACCCCTCCCTGCCGGAGCTGGAAAAGCCGCAGCGCACCAAGCTCTACGACGAGCAGAACCGGGCGCTCGCCGCGCTGCATTCGGTCGATCCCGCCAAGGTCGGGCTCGCTGACTTCGGCAAGGCCGGCAGTTATTTCGCCCGCCAGCGCGACCGCTGGACCAAGCAGTACAAGGCGTCCGAAACCGAGCACATCGAGGACATGGAGACGCTGATCAAGTGGCTCGAGCAGAACGAGCCGCCCGACGACGGCCGTTCCTCGCTGGTGCACGGCGACTACCGCGTCGACAACATGATCTTCAAGCCCGACGGCTCGCGCCTGCTGGCGGTGATCGACTGGGAACTGTCCACCATCGGCCATCCCTTCTCGGATCTCGCCTACCAGTGCATGCAGTGGCGTTTCCCCAACCACGAGACCATGCGCGGCCTGGCCAATGTCGATCGCACCGCGCTCGGCATCCCGACGGAGGAGGAATATGTCGCCAGATATTGCGAGCGCATGGGGCTGGCAAAGATCGACAACTGGAAGTTCTGCCTCGCCTTCTCCTTCTTCCGCCTCGCCGCCATCGTGCAGGGCGTGAAGAAGCGCGGGCTCGAAGGCAACGCGTCGAACCCCGAGAAGGCCCTCAAGTCGGGCGAGCGCGTGCCGCAGATGGCGAAGATGGGGGTGGAGGCGATCGGCGGCGGCTGATCCGACGAGCGCCCCTCCGGGCCCACCGTCATTCCCGCCAAGCGAAGCGCTGAGCGGGAATCCAGATACAAGGGCAACCGCCGAGTTCGTGGCTGGATTCCCGCTGTTCGCGCTTGCGCGCTCGCGGGAATGACGAACGCGGGTCGGACACCGCTAGTCGAAGCCTTCCAGGACTTCACTCGATAGATCACGCCAATCCGGATTGGTCGCTTCGATCAGCTCGATCTTCCACGCGCGATACCATTTCTTGATCTGCTTTTCGCGCGCGATGGCGTGCGCCATGGTGGGATGAAACTCAAAATGGACCAGCCGGTCGACGCCATAACGCTGCGCAAATCCAGGCGCCGCTGCCTCCTTGTGGCCCCTCACGCGATCGGGAAGGTTCGAAGTGACACCGGTGTAGAGCGTACCGCCTTTCCGACTGGCGAGGATATAAACGCACGGCAGCTTCTCTCGAAAGACGGGCATAACCGACGCCTCGTAACGAGCAATGCTCGCACAATACCCTTTGCCGTCATTCCCGCCAGCGAAGCGTGAGCGGGAATCCAGCAACAGGGTTGAGCTTGCGTCTGGATTCCCGCTGATCGCGCTTGCGCGCTCGCGGGAATGACGAAACGGCGCGCACAGCACCGTCATTCCCGCCAAGCGAAGCGCTGAGCGGGAATCCAACCACAGAAGCAACCGTCGAGTTCACATCTGGATTCCCGCTGTTCGCTGCGCTCCGCGGGAATGACGGCGTGGGGACGGCGGGAATGACGAAGTGGCAGGCTTCCCACTGCCCTTATTCCGTGGTCTCGTCGGGCGCTTCCCCGTCAGCATCGAGACACCGCCATGATCGATCGATTCCTCACGCGCATCGCCAATGCCCGCAGCTTCGGCGGCAAGCTGTGGGTGCTCGTGCGGCCCTACTGGTTTGCCGAGGAACGCCAGACGCTCGCGCTCTGGGGCTATAGCGTCACCGTCAGGGAGTCCTGGATCGCGCGCGCCCTGCTGGCGGTGATCATCGGCTTGAGCATCATCGTCGTCTACATCTCCAAGGAGATCAACTCCTGGAACGCGCGCTTCTTCAACGCCCTGCAGGACAAGAATGTCGATGCCTTCTATGCCGAGCTGATCTACTGGGGCGTGCTGGTTTTCTTCTTCATCGTGGCGCTCGTCTATCGCGCGTGGCTGCGGCAGCTCCTGACCATCCGCTGGCGCCGCTGGCTGAGCGAGGTGTATTTCCGCGACTGGCTGGCCGATCGCACCTACTACCGCATGGAACTGACGAGCCAGGGCACCGACAACCCCGAGCAGCGCATCGAGCAGGACTGCAACACCTTCGCCACCCAGACGCTCGAGCTCACCCTCGACCTGTTCCTGCAGGTGCTGACGTTTGTGACCTTCGCGTTCGTGCTTTGGAACCTGTCGGGAAGTTTCGTGCTGCCGATCTTTGGCGGACTGGTCATCCCCGGCTACATGATGTGGGCCGCGCTTCTCTATGCGCTGATCGGATCGCTGGCCACGCATTTGATCGGCCGGCCGCTCATCGGCATCAACTTCGCCCTGGAGCGCTACAACGCCGACTTCCGCTACCGGATGGTGCGCATCCGCGAGAACGCGGAAAGCATCGCGCTGTATCGCGGCGAGGCGGACGAGGCGCGCAACCTGCGCGGCGCCTTCGCCAAGATCTACGGAGCGTGGTGGGATTTCATGAAATACACCAAGCGGCTGACCTGGCTCACCGCATTCTATGGGCAGGCGGCGCAGATCTTTCCCATCATCGTGGCAGCGCCGCAATATTTCGCCGGCCTGATCCCGCTCGGCACCCTGACGCAGACGGCCGATGCCTTCGCGCAAGTGCAGCAGTCACTGTCGTGGTTCGTCGATACCTATCCCAGACTCGCAGCCTGGAAGGCCGTCGTCGACCGGCTGACCACCTTCGGCGAGGCGATGGCCAAAGCCAAGGCAGCGCAGAGCGAAACCGGATTCGAGGTTCGGCCCCAGGCGCAGCCCGAGGTCGCGCTCACTGCCGTCGAGGTGCAGCTGCCGAACGGGACGCCACTTCTGGAAGGCGTCGATGTCACGGTGCGCAGGGGCCAATCCACCGTCGTGCGAGGTCCATCGGGCAGCGGCAAGACCACGCTGTTTCGCGTGCTCGCCGGCCTGTGGCCGTTCGGCCGGGGCAGTATCGCAACGCCCCAGGATGCCCGCGTGCTGTTCCTGCCGCAGAAACCCTATCTGCCGATCGGCACGCTCAAGGACGCGCTGTGCTATCCCGACCGGCCTGACCTTCACACCGACGCCGAATGCACCGAGGTGCTCGATGCCTGCGGGCTGGGGCAACTCGCGCCGCGGCTCGGCGAGGCAACCAATTGGTCGCTTGTTCTATCGGGGGGCGAGCAGCAGCGCATCGCGTTTGCACGCGCATTGCTGTACCGGCCGGAGTGGCTGTTTCTCGACGAAGCGACCTCGGCATTGGACGAGCCGGCCGAACGCAAGATGTACGAGCTCTTGAAACAGCGGCTGCCGTCCACGACGCTGATCAGCGTGGCGCACCGGCAGTCGGTCGCGGCGTTTCACGAGCGGCAGCTCGTCATCGATCCGGCAAGCCGTCGCGTGCTGAGCCAGCCGGTGACGGCCTGACGGCGAAGCACGGAACCCGCACGCAACGTCATTTCCGCCAGGCGAAGCGTGAGCGGGAATCCAGCAACAGGGTTGAGCTTGCGTCTGGATTCCCGCTGATCGCGCTTGCGCGCTCGCGGGAATGACGAAACGGCGCGCACAGTGCCGTCATTCCCGCCAAGCGAAGCGCTGAGCGGGAATCCAGATACAAGGGCGACCGTCGAGTTCGCGGCTGGATTCCCGCTGTCCGCTGCGCTTGCCTTGTGCGCGCCTTCGGCACGACGCGGGAATGACGGCGTTGGTGTGTGCCGCGCCCTTCGACAGGCTCAGGGCGAGGAGAGGCCGACTACACCTTCAGCGCCGCGTCGATCTCGCCGAGCGTGGCCTTCTCGGCATCGCTGACGGTGACCCCGCCGAAGCCGAGGAAGCCGCCTTCCTTGGAGGCTTCCGCCACGTTGTGGCTCACCTGGCGCAGCCACGCCTTCACGGCCGCTGCGTCGCCTGGCGCCTTGGCGTCGAGCAGGGTTGCCGCCTGGACCAGCGCGGCGATCGACTTGGTTTTGATCTCCGCCACCTTGCTGCCCTTGAGCTGGGCGCTTACGCCATCGCGGGCGATAGTGCGGCCTTCGGCAGTTTCGAAATCGGCCACCAGCGCCTTGATCAGATCGCTCGATCCGGCCTTGCCCGAGGCCATGGTGCGGGCGCTGGCGAAGCTCTCTTTCAAGGTGCCCCACAGCCCGCTGGGCTCGGCCGCCGTTACGGCGATGCCGGACATCATCACGCTTTCCAGCAGCAGCTTCCATTCATCGGCGGTGAAATCGGTCTTGGCGGCCATGGGGGTCTCCACGAGAGGAAGGGATGCATCGAGTACCGAGTTTCTCGCACCGCGCCGAGGCGGCAAGGTGGCTGACCGGTTTGCGGTAAAGGAACTGGGCACGATTGTGTCATTCCCGAAATAAGCTGCGACCTCGCGCCGTCATTCCCGCGGAGCGCAGCGAACAGCGGGAATCCAGCCGCTTGTTCGACGGTCGCCATTTGCATCTGGATTCCCGCTCAGCGCTTCGCTTGGCGGGAATGACGTCCCGTCGCCGCCAGGATCTCGACGAAACGCGCGCGGGCAGGTAGAGCCTGCCGATGCTCGATGTCCTTAACCTCGCCTTACCGTTCTTCGGCCTGATCTTCATCGGCTTTGCCTGCGGGAAGCTCAAAAGGCTTCCCGACGAGGGGCTGGCGTGGATGAATTTCTTTATTCTGTATGTCGCCCTGCCGGCGCTTTTCTTTCGCATTCTATCCAAGACGCCGTTCGAGCAGTTGGCGCAGGTGGATTTCATCAAGGCGACCACGCTGGCCACGGCCGGTGCGTTCGCGATTTCCTTCTTCATCGGTCTCGCCCTGCGCCGGGGCAAGATTGGCGATGCCACCTTGGCGGCGGTGGCCGGCGGCTTCGGCAACGTCGGCTACATGGGTCCCGGACTGGCGCTGGCGACGCTGGGCCAGGAAGCCGCGGTGCCGGTGGCGCTGATCTTCTCCTTCGATGCGCTGCTGGTGTTCACGCTGGTGCCGCTGCTGATGGCGTTCAGCGGTTCGGTACGCACGAGCGTGGGCCGGGCACTGCGCGACGTCGTGGTCGGCATCGTGCTCAACCCGCTGCTCATCGCCGCTGCACTGGGCGTCGCGGCTGCCGCTTATCGTATCGAGCCGCCGGTGGCCGTCGATCGTCTGCTGCAGTTCCTCTACACGTCGGCTGCGCCTTGTGCGCTGTTCGCGCTTGGCGTCACTGTGGCGCTCCGGCCGCTCGAACGCGTGCCGCGCGAGGTGCCGTGGCTGATCGGCGTGAAGCTCTTGCTGCACCCCATGCTGGTTCTGCTGCTGCTCCCGCTGTTCGGCACCTTCAGCGCGACGTGGATCGGCACGGCCGTCTTGATGGCGGCGCTGCCGCCGGCGCTGACCGCTTTCGTGTTCGCGCGCCAGTACGGCACGTGGATCGAGCAGGCGTCGAGCGTGGTGCTGTTCGGCACGGTGGCATCGGTCGCCACCCTGACCGCCGTGATGTGGCTGGTGAAGGCTGGCACCTTGCCGCTGCTGCGACTGGGTTAGCGCCGGCTTCCGGATTGACTGGGATCGACCCTGCCATGACATTGGGTTGCAATAGGAGCCACGCATGAGCCGTCACCGCATCGCCATCATCGGCCTCGGCATGGCCGTGACGCCGCACGCCAAGAGCCTGCTCGACCTTGCCGACCGCGTGGAGGTTGCCACTGCGATGACGCCCAGCGCAGTACGGCGCGAGGGATTTTCCAGCCGCTTTTCCTTTCCCACCACCGATAGCCTTCAGCGCATTGTGGACGACCGCAGCATCACCGCTGTGGCCGTGCTCACACCGCCCAACACGCATCTGGAGATCGTCGGGGAGTTGGCCAGGGCCGGCAAGCACATCCTGCTGGAAAAGCCGCTGGATGTTTCGACGAAGCGCGCCGAACAGCTGGTTGGCGCCTGCCGCGAGGCCGGCGTCACCCTCGGAGTCGTTCTGCAACATCGCTTCAAGCCGGCCGCAGAGCATCTTGCTGACATCCTGCGGGCAGAACAGCTCGGCCCTATCGTCAACTGCTCGACAATCATTCCGGTCTGGCGGCCGCAGAGCTACTACGATGAGCCCGGCAGGGGCACCAAGGCGCGCGACGGCGGCGGCGTGCTGCTGACCCAGGGCATCCATACGCTGGATCTGATGCTGAGCCTCGCGGGGCCCATCGTCGAGGTATGCGGCTACGCCCACACCACGCCCGTGCATCGCATGGAAACGGAAGACCTCGTTTCGGCAGCGGTGCGCTTCGCCAGCGGCGCCATCGGCGTGATCGACGCCACCACCACCGCCTATCCGGGCAACGCCGAGCGCATCGACTTGGTCGGCACCAAGGGCACGGCATCCCTTGCCGGGACGGCGCTGACCGTGGCCTACCATGACGGCCGGCGCGAGGAGATCGCGGCCGATGCGTCAGCGGGCGGCACAGGCGCGGACCCCATGGCGTTCCCGCACGACTATCACCTTGGCGTCTGGCGCGACTTCCTCGATGCCATCGAACAGAAGCGGCCGCCGCGCATTTCCGGCGAGGAAGCGTTGAAGGTGCATCGCCTGATCGACGCGTTGCTGGCTGCCGGAGACAGCGACCGCAAGGTGAAAGTGGCAAGTTAGTCTAGCCTTCCCGCTCGAGCGTGCAGCCGAGCACAGACCTTGCCCAATCCAGCTCCCCGTGCTGAGCCTGTCGAAGCACGGCTTGGCGTGCGTGGCGCGTCCTTCGACAAGCTCAGGACGACGGGGAGCCTCCGGCCACGGCACTTTCACTGAAAGCAGAAAGCGTCCAAGAGCGTCACTTCAGCCGCTCGATCAGCGCCATCGCAGCGGCGGGTGCGCGCACCTTGCCTTCGTGGATGAAGTACACGAACACGTCGCGCGGCTGCACCTTGGCTTTGCTCTTGGCGTCGATCAGCGGCAGGTCCTTGGGCGCGCCGCCAGCTGCCCACGCTTGCGTACGCTCGGCCCACTGATCGAGCGCCTTGGGCGGATAGCCGGTCGCAATGTCGTCCTTGCCCTTCTGCAGCCGCAGATACACGAAGTCGCCGACGGGATCGGGGATGGCCGGGTAGGTCGCATGCTCCGCGAACACCGCGGGGATCGAGAACTGCCGGATGAGCGAGATGAAAGCCGGCGTACAGAACGAAACGTGACGCGGCTCCACCACGTGCCGCAACGGCGTGCCGCCGAGCTTCGCCGGCAGCAGTTCCAGGAATTTGCCGAAGTCCGCCTCATCGAACTTCTTGGTGCCGGCGAACTGCCACAGGATCGGCCCCAGGCGATCGCCAAGCTCGGTGACGCCGGAGTCGAGGAAGCGCTTGATGGAATCGCCCGCTTCCGCCAGCACACGCCGGTTCACCGCATAGCGGATGCCCTTGACCGAGAACACGAAGCCCTCGGGCGTCTCCGTGCGCCACTTGGCATACGTGGCGGGCTTCTGCGTGCTGTAGAAGGTGCCGTTGACCTCGATGGACGTGACATGCTGGCTTGCGTAGCCCAGCTCCTTGGCGTGCGTCAGGCCCTTGGGATAGAACACCCCGCGCCACGGCTCGAACGTCCACCCGCCGATGCCGACCCTGATCTTGCCTTGCTTTGCCATGCGCCATTGTAAAGCAGAGTGACGGCGTGATGCCAACATTCAAGGCATTTGCGACAGTCTGCTGCCACGATGCTCAGAAGCCGTGGCACCACGCTGAGAAGCCCAGGCGAATATGTTGACAGACCAAATGCGTCGCTGATGTACTCTCCTAGGCACAAGCCCGTGTCGGTCTCGGGCGGGAAGACACGGAGAAACAGTCATGCGCACATTCTGGTCATGTCTGCTGGGGGTCTTTCTCGCCGTTGCAGGAACCTCGACAGTCGATGCGGCATGGCCCGAGAAGCCAATCACCATCACCGTAGGCTTCGGCGCGGGCGGCACAACCGATGTCGCCGCGCGCGTGGTCGGCGAGGTATTGAGCAAGCATCTGGGCCAGCCGGTCGTCATCGAGAACAAACCGGGCGCCGGCGGAGCGCTGGCGGCCACGGCGCTGATGAAGGCGCCGATCGACGGATACAGTCTGGTCGCCAACACCTCCACGACCATGACCTTCGATCCGCACGCCACCCAGCTCACCTATGGCGTTGATGACTTCACCTATCTCGCCGCCATTGGCGAATTTCCGGAAGCCTACATTGCCCTGCCCGACAAGGGCTGGAAGACGCTCGCCGACGCGCTGGCCGAGGGAAAGGGTAAGGGCCTCAACTATGCATCGACCACATCGGTCGACCGGATCCTATCCGCGCTGATCGCCAAGAAATCGGGCACGCCGCTGGCGGCTGTACCGACCAAGGGCGGTGCCGAGGCTGTGACGCAGGTGATGGGTGGCCACGTCGATCTTGCCTACAGCTCGGGCGCCTACATCCCGCAGGCCAAGGCCGGCCAGGTCAAGGTGCTGGCGGTGCTGGGCGACAAGCGGCACCCGAGCCTGCCCGAAGCACCGACCCTGCTCGAGCTCGGCTTTGATCTGGCCAGCGTCAACCTCATTGCCTTCATGGCGCCCAAGGGCCTTCCCGCCGACATACGCGGCAAGCTCAACGACGCCTTCGCAGCTGCAGCCAAGGACGCAAAGATCGTCGATCTCATGGACAAGCGGAGCCTCGGAACTATTGTTCTCATCGGCGACGATCTCACCAACACGATGCGCGCGCACAGCAAGAGCTTCAAGGACATGATCGACCGGAGCAAAGCGCAATGAGCAGCGACGGCAGGGGCGCCGCTGCCTCTCGCCGCGCTGCGCTCAGGGAAACTGCCGTGATCGCCGGTTTGGCGATGGCCGCGGTCTGGATAATCCCAAGCCAGACCGCGTCCGGCCCGGTGCTGGGACTGAAGCCGGCCCTGCTGCCGACGTTCTGCGTCCTGGCCATCGTTGCTATCGCGCTGTTCGCTCTGGTGGCGCGGCTGTGGCACCCGGAACCCCTGCAGTTGGCCAGGTCCGCTCCATTCTGGCCGGCCGCGCTGATCGCTGCGGTGGCAATCGCCGGTGTCCTCATGCTGCAGGTCCTCGGACCGGTCGCCTGCGGCCTGGTCGTCGTCTCGCTCGGTCTCACCGTGCTCGGGGAGAAGCGCAAGCGCATCGTGCTTTCCACTCTCGCAGGCACTGCACTCGTACTCGCCATCACATTCCAGCCCTGGCGATAGCCGATGTCGACCGCGCTCCTGGGGTTTACCGATGCGCTGCGCCCCGATGTCGTGATGTTCGTATTTGCCGGCGTGCTGCTCGGCTATTTCGTGGGCGTGCTTCCCGGCCTGAACCGTCCGGCGGCCCTCGCGATTGCCGTGCCCCTCAGCTACTACATGACGCCGCTGTCAGCGGTCGCCTTTCTCATCGGCATCGCCAAGGCCAGCGGCGCCGGCGGCGCCACCACGGCCATCCTTATCAATACGCCGGGCGAACCCAACGCCGCGGCCACTGCACTCGACGGCTATCCGCTGGCGAAAGCGGGCAAGGCGGAAAAGGCGCTCAAGGTTGCACTCTACGCCTCTGTCGCGGGCGACATCCTGGCGACGGCGGTGCTGATCGCCGTGGCCGAACCGTTGGCACGGCTTGCATTGCGAGTCGGGCCGGTCGAACTGACGGCCCTCACGTTCCTCGCCCTGACCTTCATTGCTGCGCTCTCCGGCCGGTCGCTCGCCAGGGGCCTCATCGCGGCATTCTTCGGCATCCTCGTCGCGATGATCGGCACCGACGCAGAAACTGCTTCCCCGCGCCTGACCTTCGGGTTCATCGAGCTCGCGGACGGCGTGCCGATCATGGCGGTGACCGTCGGCATGCTGGCGCTGACCGAGATGCTGATCCAGGGCGAGGAGTATCTGACCCAGCCGCAGGACACGCCCCTCGAGCCTCCGACCGTCACGTCCACAGATCGGCAGTTGACGCTCGCCGAGATCAAAAGCATCACCCCCACAACGCTCATCTCGAGCGGTGTCGGCATTGTTGCCGGCATCATTCCCGGCCTCGGGCCCACGGTCGCGTCGTTTCTCGCCTACGCGCTGGCCAAGCGCTGGGCCAAGCCGCACGAACGCTTCGGCGAAGGCGAGATCAAGGGCGTCGCCGCGGCCGAGACCGCCGACAACGCCGTCGTCCCGGCCAGCCTGATCCCGCTGTTTGCCTTAGGCCTGCCCGGCAGCGTGTCCGCCGCCATCATCATCGCCGCGTTCACCGTGCACGGCGTCACCCCCGGCCCGCGCATGTTCGAGGAGCACGGCCGGCTGATGTACGGCATCTACGGCGCCATGATCGTTGCCAGCCTGCTCATGCTGGTGGTTGGCCGCGTCGGGCTCACGGTGTTCGCCAAGCTCACCCGCATTCCTGCCACTGTCATTATTCCCTGCGTGATGGCCATCTGCATTCTGGGTGCGTTTTTGGAGACGAAATCGCTTTTCTCGGTGTGGCTGATGCTCGGCTTCGGCATTCTCGGCTGGGTGATGCACCGCTTCGACTATTCGCGCATCACCTTCCTGATCGGCTTCGTGGTCGGACCGCTGTTCGAGCTCGCTCTGCGTCAGTCGCTCATCATCACACACAGCGATCCACTGCGGCTGCTGCAGCACCCTTCCGCGCTACTGCTGCTTGTGTTTGCCCTCGTCGTAGCTGTGTTTTTTACCGTGTCGCCGCGCACCGACGGGCCGGCCGGCTGAGCAGAAGGGCCTTACCTGCAAATTATGGACGGCGGGCAGGCCGCCGCATACATTGGCGAAACAACATACACTGCAAAAAACGAGGTTGGGATGGGAACGCTCGATATTGACCGGCGCACGCTTGTGTTTGCGGGCGCGTGCTGTCTGATCGCGCCGTCCACTCAGGCGCAACGGCTGTCCGAGCGGACCATCACCATCGTGGTGCCCTTTACGCCCGGCACCGGCATCGACATCCTCGCGCGGCTGCTCGGCGAGCAGATCCAGAAGCGCTGGGAACAGACAGTCATCGTCGAGAACAAGCCGGGCGCCAGCGGCAACATCGGCAGCCAGCAAGCAGCCCGCGCCGAGCCCGACGGCCACACACTGCTCATGACCGTCAACACGTTCGTCATGAACGCCGGCCTCTTCAAAAGCCTGCCGTACGACCCGCAGAAGAGTTTCGCGCCGATCATCGAGGTTGCGACCGGCTCGCTCGCGCTCGTCGTCCATCCGTCGCTGGCGGCTGCAACCGTCGGTGAGTTTGTCGCCTATGCCAAGGCTCGACCGGACGAGATCAACTATGCGTCACCGGGACGGGGCACCCCGCAGCATCTCGCCATGGAGCTGCTGAAGCTGAGCGCCGGCATCTCGCTCAGGCATGTGCCTTATTCGGGATCGGCAGGCGCGGTGAGGGACCTGGTCGGCGGGCACGTCAATGCGATGTTTCTGCCGCTGCATACGGCGCTGCCGCTGGTTGCCGACAAGCAGATACGGCTGCTTGCCGTCGGCAGCGCCGCGCGGTCTGCCCAGGCGCCGGACGTACACACGCTCAGCGAGCAGGGCGTGAGCGGCTTCGATGTCGATCTGTGGTATGGCCTCCTGGCGCCTGCCGGCACCAGCCCGGAGATCGTCGCGCGCTACAATGGCGTGCTCAACGAGATCCTCGCGCAGGCATCGGTGCGCGAGGCGTTGGCCAAGCAGGGCATGGAAGTAAAGGGGGGGCCCCCGGCGCGTCTTGCGGAATTGATTGCCAACGATCAGCCGCGCTGGTCCAAGGTGGTCAGGGATGCAGGCATTACGCCCGAGTGATGAAACGCGCCGCGATGGCCCTTTCTCCACCGCGGGTGACACCGGCACAGGTATGACGACGGGTACATGAGCATCGCGAACGGCGAGACCGCGAAAGACGCGCAGGTTGTCATCGTCGGCGGCGGCCCGGTCGGCATGGGGCTCGCGATCGAGCTCGGCCAGCGCAACATCCGCTGCATCGTGGTCGAGCGCCATGTCCATCCGCAACCGATCCCCAAGGGCCAGAACCTGACGCAGCGAACGATGGAGCATTTCCACTTCTGGGGCGTGGAACAGGCCGTGCGCGCGGCCCGGACGATTCCGCGGGAATACGGGATCGGCGGCCTGACGGCCTACGGCACGCTGCTGGGCGACTACAGCTACGACTGGCTGCAGCGCGACCTGGTCCGGCCGTTCTATTTCACGGACAACGAAAGGCTGCCGCAGTACGCGATGGAAGCGGCACTGCGCCGGCGGGTTGCCGAACTGGCGAGTGTGCAGACGCTTTATGGCTGGGGCGCGGAGGATGTGAGCCAGGACGATCACGGCGCGCATGTGGCAATCAAGGACCTCGACGGCAACAATCGCCGGCCACTGCGGGCCGACTACGTCGTCGGCTGCGATGGCAGCCGGTCAACCGTAAGGGCGCGGGCTGGAATCACGCAGACGCTTTCTGCCCATGACAGGGTGATGGTGCTGCTCGTGTTTCGCTCGCAAGGCCTGCACCGGCTGCTGGAGAAATATCCCGGCAAATCGTTCTACAACGTGTTGCATCCCGAGCTCGACGGGTACTGGAAGTTCTTCGGCCGCGTGGACCTGGGCAGTACGTGGTTCTTCCACGCGCCGGTTCCGGCGGGAACAACCAAGGACAATTTCGACTTCCGCCAGTATCTGCAAGCGGCGGTCGGTGCGGAATTCGATGTCGACGTCGACTACGTCGGCTTCTGGGACCTGCGGTTCGCCATCGCCGACTCGTACCGCAACAAGCGCATCTTCATCGCCGGCGACGCCGCCCACAGCCATCCGCCCTATGGCGGCTACGGCATAAACCTCGGCCTGGAGGACGCAAAGAACCTGGGCTGGAAGCTCGGCGCCGCACTGCAAGGCTGGGCCGGACCAAAACTGCTCGACTCTTACGACGAGGAGCGACGGCCGGTGTTCCAGTCGACAGCGCGGGACTTCATCGAGAAGGCGATCGAGACCGACCGGAAATTCCTCGCAACGTTCAGTCCGGAACGCGACCGCGAGGCGTTCGAACGGGAATGGAAGGCGCGCCAGTCGGGCGCGCGCGCCGAGATCAATGCTTTCGAGCCGAACTACGAAGGGTCATCCATAGCGTGCGGGCCTCCCGGAGGGACCAGCAGCGCGTTGGGTTCGCATGCGTTCACGGCGCGGGCGGGGCACCATCTCTCGCCTCATCGGCTCCCTTCCGGCCGCAACATTTTCGAAGAGCTGGGCAGTGGCTTGACGCTTCTCCACCTCAACGCCGACAGCACCGTTTGCACCGCATTCGAGACGGCTGCCCGGATGGCCGGCATCCCGTTGAAGATCGTCCGCGACGACAGCAGCGCGGGCCGTGGACGCTATCAGGCGACACACGTGCTCGTGCGACCCGATCAGTTCGTTGCCTGGGCTTCCGGAGAAGCGCCGGTCGATGCGGCCGACGTCTTGAGGAAGGCGATCGGCGCAGGCTGAGGCGCGCGTTTCATGCCACGGCGGCCTGAAACAAATTGTCATTCCCGCCGAGCGAAGCGAACTGAGCGGGAATCCAGCTACAAGGGAAAGCCCGCGGCTGGATTCCCGCTGTTCGCTGCGCTCCGCGGGAATGACGGCTGCTATTCCGCCTTGATGCCGCTCTCGGCGATGATCGGCGCCCAGCGGTCGTGCTCTTCCTTGAGCACCGCGCGGAACTGAGCGGGCGTATTGCCGACCGGCACCATGAACTGCGGCTTCAGCTTCTCCACGACTGCCGGTTCCGCCAGAACGGCAACGACTTCCGCGTGGATCTTGGAGAGCGTGGCAGCAGGGGTACCGGCAGGGGCGATCAGACCCACCCAGGCATCGGCTTCCACCCCGGCGATGCCGGCCTCGCGCAGGGTCGGCAGGTCGGGCAGCAGCGGCGAGCGCTGCGGCGACGTCACGGCCAGCAGCGTCAGCTTGCCCTCGCGCCCCTGCGGCACGACAGAGGCTGCGGGCAGCACAGCCATCTGTACGTCGCCGCGCAGGAGCGCGGTTACCGCCGCCGGCGATCCGGCGAAGGGCAGGTGCACCACCCTTGCGCCCGCCTTGGCCGCGAGCGACGCCATGGCCAGATGCGAGAGCGAGCCGCGGCCGATGGAGCCATAGGTGAAGTTGTCCGGGTCGCGTTCCATCATCACCAGGAGATCCTTGACGGACTTGGCGCCGACGCTGGGATTGGTTGCCAGAATGCTCGGCTGCGCGGCAACAATCGTGATCGGCGCGATTTCCTTGGCCGTGTCGTAGGGCATCTTGGCAAACAGCAAGGCGTTGATGACGAGCGGCCCGACAATGCTGACACCCAGCGTGTGACCGTCGGGGGCAGCCTTGGCAACGGCCGCCGTGCCGGTGTTGCCGCTGGCACCGGCCTTGTTCTCCACCACGAAGGGCTGGTTGAGCCTGACCTGCAGGCGTTCGGCAACGATGCGCGTGATGCTGTCGGGCGTGGAACCGGCAATGAACGGCACAACGATGGTGACCGTCCGTTCCGGCCATCCTTGCGCGCTCAGCGGCACGCAGGACGCCGCCACGCTCAACATTACTGCGAAAATCTTGTGAAACATGCGCCCATCCTGATGTGGAGCAGCACCTTCGGAGCGAAGGGCTTCGCGCGCAAGATGTAATTTTTGCCAGTACGCCGCTGCGCCATTGCCAACGTGCAGCCGCCATTATGTCCGGCCGGCAATTCGCACTTCACGCCGGGCCAGCAAAGCCCGCCAAACCGCCTGCACGCGCCATCGAGTTGACGGCCTCTGCAGAGCTTGGATAGGTGACGGCATGCGTCACAATTTCTTCATCATCGCCAATCCCAGTGCGGGTCTCGGTGGCTCTGCCCGCGTCGATCAGGTGACGGCTGCGCTCCGCCAGGCCGGCGCATCGGTCACCTGCACGCGCTCCGGCGATATCGAGTCGGCGCGCCGCGCGGCACGCGAGGCGGCATCGAGCGGACGCTATGACGCCATCGTCGCGGCCGGTGGAGACGGGACGATCCGCCAGTTGGCTGCTGTTTTGCTTGGCGCCGACACGCCGCTCGGCATCGTACCCATGGGCACGGGTAACGTCCTCGCCCACGAAATCGGCCTCACGCCCAAGGCGGGAGCCATCGCGCACATGCTGCTGCACGGACCTTCCGCTCCGGTCATGTGCGCTCGCGCCAACGACGAGCCGTTCCTGCTGATGGCCGGCGCCGGATTCGACGGCCGCGTGATCGCCGCGCTCGACCACCGCTTCAAGAGCTATGTGGGCAAGGCCGCCTATGCAGGTCCCATCCTCGGCGCACTGGTGCGGCCGGTGGATGTGCTGACCGTGACGCTCGATGGGTCGCGTCATGAAGCGAGCTGGGCCGTCATCTCCAACGCACGGCACTACGGCGGACGTTTCGTGCTGGCGCCGCACACGGGCATCCAGGAGCGCGGCCTGCAGGCCGTGCTGTTCAAGGCCAGGAACCGGGCCGTGCTGATGGGCCAGGTTCTGAGCCTGGTGATGGGCCGGCTGGACCAGCGTGCCGCCATCCGTGGCGATGTCGAGATGGTGTCCTGCACGTCGGCCACGATCACGGCGCATCACCCTGTGCCGACCCAGGTCGACGGCGATCCGTTCGGCTCCACGCCGCTGCAGATCGAATCAGGCTCGGCCGCGGTACGCCTGATCGTTCCCGCCAAGCTGCCCCTGGGTCACGGGCATCGTTAACCTCTTGTTAACCAAATCACCCAACCCTCCGACATGCCCCGCTCGGTACTGGAAACGAGAGGGACGCAAGCCAGGGACAAGCTTCCAGACCTAAAGGCGTACTGACGCTGAGACTCGTGTAGACACGAGTCCGGAGCGCCTAAAGCGAGGACATGCGTGACTGCACGCATACAAGAATTACCGAGGGCCAGGCGGACATGGATGGGACCGCCGTCAGAAACTCTCGGATTGAGTGACCCGCGCACTCGTCGCGGACCCATCCCGAACCGCTGGAAACAGCCAAGCACAACCGCTGCGATAGAAACCGCCGGGCCTGACCGCCGGGGGCAAGGTGCTGTCGCGTGTTGGCTTGGCTTTAGCCCAGCTCTACCTGACGATGGAGTGGCACATGAAGCGCCTCTGTCACCGGTGTGGCGTGTCTGCAAGTTCGCTGAGCCCAAAAGCCAGCCTCACGCTTCGACCCGAGCCCGATTTCAAATGGGTGCTCCTGTGGCGCGACAACCAACGCCATCGTCCGCCAAGTAAGCGCTAATTCGGCTTTGCCGGCGGGGTGGTGCGAACCGCCGCCGGCCACGCGAATTGAGGTCGGCCGTTTGGCCGGCCTTTTTTGTTATTCCCGCCAAGCGGAGCAGATACAATCGCCTTGCGAGGCTGCAGTCTGGCATGCGCGGCTGGATTCCCGCTGTTCGCTGCGCTCCGCGGGAATGACAAAACAACCTGACGTGCGGCCGGCACGCCGCAACTTCACTCCGGCAACACCGGGGGGCGCGAAAGACCCATGAAGCCCAGCATGTCTACCAGCGCCTTCAGGCGGCCGGCGCGATAGGCCTCGATATCGAGCTTGCTGTAGTCGAGGAAACCCTTGCCGGTCTTGAGGCCGATGCGGCCCTCGGCCATGTTGCGCTCGATGATCTCCGGCGCCGCGTAGCGCTGGTCGCCCAGCGCCTGGGTGAGATAGCGGCTGGCGTAATAGAGGATGTCGCCGCCGCCGTAGTCGATGAATTCCAGCATGCCGAGATTGGCGTAGCGGATGCCGAAACCGTATTTGATTGCCTTGTCGATGTCCTCGGCGCTGGCCACGCCCTCTTCCACCATGCGCGCGGCCTCGTTCATGGCCAGCGCCTGGATGCGCGGTACGATATAGCCGGGCCGCGCCGCGCACACGACGGGCACCTTGCCGATGCCTTCGAGCAGGGATTTCAGGCGGTCCGTTGTCGCGGCATCGGTGCAGGCGCCGGGCGATAGCTCGACGAGCGGAATGAGAAACGCCGGGTTGAGCCAATGCGCGTTGAGAAAGCGCTCCGGATGTTCCACGGCGGACGACAGGTCATCGACCAGAATGGTAGACGTCGTGGAGGCGATGATGGGCCCGGGGCCTGCGATCTTGGAGACACGGGCGAACACCTCGCGCTTCAGGTCCAGCACCTCCGGCACGCCTTCAAAGATCACGGCGGCATCGCGCACTGCATCCTGCGCGCCGGTCTCCCTGAACACCGACACGCGTGCGGCTATCCCATCGACCGCGGCTGGCGCGAACAGGCCGAAGCCGGCCAGGGTGGCCAGCGTGGCGCGCACCTCGCCGATGGCCTCTGCTGTGGCCTTGGCATAACCGTCATCGTCGCGCGCCTTCACATCGACGATAGCCACGCGATGCCCGGCGTAGGCGAACACGACCGCGATGCCGCGCGCCATGCGGCCAGCACCGAGGCAGGCGATGGGAGGACGCTGGCTCATCTGAAGCCTTCAGCCAGGAGCGACTTGAGACCCGTTGTGTCGAGATGTCCGAGCCCCAGGCCAGAGAGCGTGCGGCCCGTCGCCATGAAATCCTCACCGCAGATGGCCGAGCCGATGGCCAGGAATGATCGCGCCAGCGGTGTCTTCACACCCGCTAGCTCGCCGGCCGATACGAGGAACGACAGCCCGATGCGGACATCCTCCAGCATGTAGCGGTGCTCTGTCAGAACGATGCGCTCGCGCCAGTCGCCGGAGTTGGTCAGCTTGTCGTGCGAGCCGCGGCCGTACATCCATTCCTCGCCGTCCCGCGCGTAGTGGTTGGCAAGCGGAAAGTGCGGCGGGCCGTACCCCAGCGCTTCGCGGATAACCATGCGCTCGGCATCGAGTGCATCGGTAACGCGGCGCGTGGAGGCAGTGGTGCCTTCCTTGTGGATGTCCCATTTCTCGAAATGCTCCAGCGGCGCCGCGTTCATGGTGATCAGCGGCGGATGGATGATCGGCCCCGCATTCATCAGCGCGCCCGACAGCGCATCGCCGCACGGTTCGATCACGCCGGGAAACGCGCGGCCGATCACCTCCAGCGCTTGCGCCTGCAGCGTCAGCGGGAAAACGCCCGTCGGCAGCCGCTTGGCACGGATGGTGATCGCCGCCTCGAAGGGCCCGTGCTTGCGCGTGAGCCAGGGCAGCGTGCCGGTTTCTGCGAACGCAACTTCGGCGCGGTTGCCGGCATCCCAGGCCGTCTTCGCAAACAGCACAGAACCGAACGTTCCAGGTGGCAGGAATATCACTTGCCCGTCGGCCAGATGCGGTGCGAGCGCACTTGCAATGTCGGGTTGTGCCGTGGCCGGAGCCGGACACAAAATGAGTTCCGCTCCACGCACGGCGTCGGCGATGTCGGAGGTGATTAGCGCCGGCCGCGCTTCGTGCCGGCCACGGAAATCCTTGACCGTAATGACCCCGCCGGCAGTCTTGTGCGCTTCGATCGCGGCTCGATCGCGCCGCCACAGGCGCACCTCGTGGCCAGCTAGCGCGAGATCACCGGCCGCCGCCAACGAGCCATTGCCACCGCCCAGAACGGCGATTTTCATCTGCTTTCTGCTCCGTCGCCGCTGCGCCCGCACTCGCCCTGACAGTCCCGTCCGCGATCAGTTCCTTGAGCCGGAAGTGCTGCACCTTACCCATGGCGTTGCGCGGCAGGCTGTCCACGAACACGTATTCACGGGGCACCTTGTAGCGCGCCAGCTGGGCCAAGCAAAAGCGCTCGATTGCTGCCGGGTCCGGCGTCGCATCCGGCTGAGGCACGATGTAGGCGACCGGCACCTCCTGCCACTTGTCATCCGCGCGCCCGATCACCGCAGCGTCGGCAACTGAGGGATGCTGGCCCAGCACGCGCTCCACCTCGGCCGGGTAGATGTTCTCGCCGCCCGAGATGATCAGGTTCTTCTTGCGGTCGTGGATGAAGAAGTGGCCATCCGCATCGCGCACGCCAATATCGCCGCTGTAGTACCAGCCCTCGCGCAGCGCTTCGGCCGTGGCCTTCGGATTGTTCCAGTATTCGCTGAGAACGTTAGGGCCGCGCACCACGACTTCGCCGGCCGTGCCCGCCGGCAGCTCGTCGCCAGCGTCATCGACGATGCGCGCTTCGCACAGGAGGCCGGGCAAGCCCGTGGAGCCAGGTCGCCGCCAATCACCGGAGAGCCGCGTGTAGACCGCGACCGGGCTTGTCTCGGTGGAGCCGTAGACCTGCAGCACCGGCGTGCCGCGGCTCGTGAAGGCATCGACCAGGCGTTGCGGCACCTGGGTCGACCCGGTGCTGACGGCGCGCAGACTGTCGAACTTCGCTTGGCTCCAGCGCGGATGCTCGATCATGGCCTGGATGGTGGCCGGCACCAGCACGGTCAGGGTTGGCCGATCATGTTCGATGGCATTCAGCGTCGCCTCCGGCGCGAAGCGTGCGTGCAGGGTGACCGTCGCACCCAGTTGCAGCGCCGGCGTGGTCTGGATGTTGAGTCCGCCGACATGGAACAGCGGCAGCACGGTGAGGATATGATCCTGCGCCGTCATGTCGTGCATGTGCTGGCTCATGGCGGCGTTCGCCACCAGCGCGTCCTGGCGCAGTACCGCGCCCTTGGGATGGCCGGTCGTGCCCGAGGTGTAGACGATGAGCAGGGGGCAGGTTGTATCGACGTTGTCACTGCGGCCGTCGGCGCCCCCACCGCTACTCTCCAGCAGAGCGGAAAACGAGGTACCGCCAGCTGGCGAAAAATCGAGGCCTATGACGCGCACGCCCGGTAGTGCCGCCGCAAGCGCTTCGACGACCGGCGCAAAAGCCTGCTCCACCACCAGTGCTTTCACGCCTGCATCGCGCAGGATGAACAACTGCTCCGGCACCGCGAGACGCCAGTTGATCGGCACCAGCATCGCGCCCAGGCGGGCGCAAGCGTAGAGCAGGACAAGATAGTCGGGGTGATTGGCGGCCAGGATCGCGACGCGGTCGCCCCGGACGATGCCAAGCTGGGATTTCAACGCCCGCGCGGTCTCGCTGATGCGCTGTGCCAGCGCCGCGTAGGTCAATTCCGTGCCGCCAAAGCGGATCGCCGCCTTGTCCGGTGCAAGGTCGGCGTTGCGGTCGATGAGGTCGGCCAGGTTCACGCGCTCAGGCCGCCTTGCTCAAACCGCACAGGGCCGCAACGTTCGGCTGGCGCTCGAGCGTCATCAGCGCATCGAACACCGCCCGCGCAGGCAGCTTCGGGTTGCCAAGCGCGAAGCAATCGGAGAATTTCGCCCAGAGCTGCTCGGTTGACAGAGGCAGCTCCGGCGACCCGCGCTCAAGCGTGATCCGTGCGCTCTCCAGCCGCCCACCCTCCCGTGTGTCGATCGTCACCAGGTCGTAGGGTGCTGCGCCCGGCCTCGCCGGGTCTTCGCGGTCATCCGGCTCGACCACAACCTTCCGCATCAGGTCCTGTACATCCTCGCGCCGAACGAAGGCATCGGTCAGCTCGCCAAGGCCGACGCGCCCGGCCACAACCGAACTCGCCATGGCGAACTGCATGCTGAACTTCGCCTCCAGTCCCGTTTGCGGGCCGCTGTTGCGCAGGACGGCGACGTTGCGGCGGCTTGTGGAAACCTTGATTGCATCCACATTCTCCGGCTTCACAGGTTGTGCGGCCAGCAGATCGAGCATGCCGTCGATGGCCCGGTGGGTGCAGTAGCACAGGGGATATTTCTTGACGCTCAAACCCTGCTTAAGGATCTGCCAATCGCGCCCTGCCTTCGCCGGCCGCTCGCGGTTCACGTCGCCCTTTGGGGAGACGGCGGCCAGGAAACCGAGGGGATGCTCGAGCGCATCGGGAGAAGCGGTGAACCCGGCCGATGCCAGTCGCGCGGACATGATACCCGAATGTGCCGCACGTCCGGCGTGATAGGGCTTCGCCATGGTGCCGAAGTTGGCGACCAGCCCCGAACTGTGTGAGGCCGCAAGTGCAAGCGCGTGGGCCGCCTTGCCGACATCGAGGCCGCGCAAGGAAGCGCAGGCGGCCGCAGCCGCAATCGGTCCAAAGATCCCCGTTGGGTGCCACCCCTTTTGATGGTGCTGAGCCTGGTCACGGTCGGCGAGCTCCGCCCAGACCTCGTAGCCGGCAACATAGGCTGCAGCCATTTGTGCGCCACTGGCGCCGAGCGACTCCGCCTCGGCGAGGATGGCCGGAACCAACACCGCACTCGGATGACCGCGCAAGGCCACGTCGTCATAATCGAGCGCGTGGGCCGCGGTGCCGTTGATCCATGCAGCCTCCGGCGCCCGCACGCGCGGGCCGGTCAGGTAGAGGCTAGCATCGCCTGCCGGCGGCGCGAGCGTCTTGAGGAGCAGCGCCGGTGCTTCCTCGAGGCTTCCCGCGATCATCGTCGCCACGCAATCGGCAAAGCCCGTGTGGACGACCGACATAACCTTGGTGGGGATATCCGCAGGACGCAGCCCGGAGACGAATGCCGCGAGCGAACCCGTTAGACCGTCAGACATCACACACCTCCCTCGCCTTAACGCTGCAACCCCTACGTCTTCGTCCTAGCCCAAAGCGGTTGGGCGTCTCGTCGGGCACGATTGCAGCGTTGCGATCGACGAGATCAAACGGCTTCATACCCTAACATTGGTCCCAACACATGCTGTCTGTCATCGCGAAAAATGAAGCCCTTGCTGCCTCCAGCGGGTGTGCGCACAATGCGGTATCGTCCTCGCCCAATGAGCCCGTCATGCCGCAACCCATCGCCGATACGGCCGCCAAGCTGGAAAGCCTGCTGAAGCTGCGCTCGATCCCGTTCGGCATGAAGATGTTCGAGAACCGCGCCGACATGGAAGCGATCCCCAAAATCCGGCGGCCCAAGTCGGTGCACACGCTCGACCAGGCGGTGGCGCAGGCCGCGCGGCTCGGCTGGACCGTGGGCATCACCTCCGAGGACCTGGTGGGTGCGCAGTGCCGTGCGGTTGTCGGCCTCGGCCGCGCCAAGGACGACGCCTGGAAGTCGGGCAAGCACATGACCGGCGTGTGGTTCTCCACGCTGGAGGATGCCGGCGCGCACCAGGCGGCCATGCATTGCGTGGAGGACGGCAAGTATGAAGCGCTCGCGGTCGCCCCGCTCGCCTCCGGCCGGCTCGACCCGCCCGACATCGCGCTGTTCTACGCCACGCCGGGCGCCATGATGTATTTCATCAATGGCCTGCAGTGGTCGGGCTACAAGAGCTTCGACTGGGGCGTGGTCGGTGAAAGCGCGTGCGCCGACAGCTGGGGCCGCGCGCTGAAGACGCGACAGCCGTCGCTCTCGATCCCGTGCTTTGCGGAGCGCCGCTACGGCGGCGTGCTGGACGACGAGATGCTGATGGCCGCGCCGCCGGAATATCTGGAAAAGGCAATCACCGGCATGGCAGCGCTGGCGAAGAACGGCTTCCGCTATCCGTTCCCGCAATACGGCATCCAGAACGACGTGCGCGACGGCATGGCGCGCAGCTATCCGGAGCGGGCGGCACCGAAGGCGGGGTGAGAGATCAACGGGCCGGACTACTGGCATGTTGACCACTCGACCGCTGCGCTCTACGGGGGCTCATCTTCATCGAAGTGCTGGCAGAGAGTTAGGGAAGTTCGATGTCGCAGTCGTTACAAGCTCCTTTGGCGATCCTCGGCCGGCTATGCCTCGTGGCAATCTTTGCGCTCAGCGCCCTCTCCAACAAGATCCCGAACTTCGCCAATGTCGTGCAGGGAATGGCATCGGCCGGCGTGCCCTTTCCCACAGTCGCTCTCGCCGGAGCGATCGTCTTCCTATTGGTCGGCAGCGTGTTGGTTGCAATCGGCTATCGGGCTCGTTTCGGTGCGCTCCTGTTGTTGCTGTTTCTGATCCCCGCGACCTACTACTTTCACGCGCCATGGCAGGCGGCAACGCCGGAAGCGGCTACCCAGCAGATGATCCATCTCTTGAAAAACTTGGGACTGATGGGAGCGATGCTCTTAATAATGGCGGCAGGGCCCGGACCAGGCAGCCTGGACGCGAAAAAATGAGCATCGGCTCGCTGTGGGAAACGCTCTAGTCGAAATCGAGTAAGGGAAAAGCCAAGTCATGCTGATCAATCACGACGGACGGAGGCTCTACTACACGCTCGAGGGACCCGAGAACGGCCAGGTCGTGTGCTTCACGCACTCGCTGGCGTCCGACGGCGGCATGTGGGCCGAGCAGGTGCCGGGGCTGCTTGCAGCCGGCTACCGCGTGTTGCGCCTCGACATGCGCGGCCATGGCGGCAGCGATCCCGTCGCTGGCGATTACACCATGGCGCAGCTCGCCGACGATGTGGCTGCGGCGCTGGATTTCCTGGGCATCCAGAAGGTGCAGTTCGTCGGGCTGTCGATCGGCGGCATGATCGGCCAGGCCTTCGCCATCGCCCACGGACAGCGGCTGATCTCGGCCCTATGGAGCGATACCTCGCCGCAAACCATGCCCGGCGCGGCGGCCGGCTGGGCGCCGCGCATCGAGGCGGTAAAGAAGGCCAATTCGCTCGCGCCGCTGGCCGACCCGACCATGGAGCGCTGGTTCACCGACGCCTACAAGCCGCGCAATCCCGGTCGCTGGAAGCAGATCCACGCCACCATCGCCGGCACCACGCCGGCGGGCTACCTCGGTTGTGCTGCCGCCATCCTCAACTTCGACTTCACGCCGAAGCTGCCATCGCTCAAAGTGCCGGCGCTGGTGGTGTGCGGCGCCATGGACGAAGGCACGCCGCCGGCCGGCAACAAAAAGATTGCAGAGCTGGTGCCCGGAGCGCGCTACGAGGAGATCGCCAACGCGCGCCACTTCCCCAACGTCGAGCACCCCGACGTGTTCAACAAGATCATGATGAGCTGGCTGGGCAAGCACCGGTGAGGTGCAGCCCCGTTCTCGCAAAAAAGAAGGCCGCCTTGCTTGGCGGCCTTCGTGACAGATGGAAGCTTGATGCTCAGAGCGTCGCGCTCCAGGGCACCATGGTCTCACGATAGCCGGTGGCCGTCTTCTCGATGTAGGCGCGCGCCGGGAACGGATAGTGGAACGCCTGCACCATCATCCGGTCGGCGGCCAGCATGTCGTAGACCTTGCGGCGCGTGGTTTCCGCCATATTGGCATCCTGGTCGAACATCAAATGCCAGCCGGGATTGCGCACGAACAGCGGAAGGTTGGTGACGTCCGACTGGACGAACACCGTGTCGTTGCCGGATGCGACAATGAACGAGCTATGGCCGGGCGTGTGGCCGTAGGTCGCCACCGACTTGATGCCCGGTGCCACCTCTTTGTCCGGTTCATACTGACCGACCTTGCGCCCGAGCGCGTCGAACACGCGGCGCAGGTTTGAAAACACGCCCTTCATGCGGTCGGTGGTCTGCTTGCCCATCTCGGCATCGTCCATGAAGTATTTCCACTCGGCGGCCGGCACCAGGATCTCGGCGTTGGGGTACGCCGGCTTGTTGTCGGGCGTCAGCAGGCCGTTGATGTGGTCGCCGTGGAAGTGCGAGATGATCACGGTATCGACCTGGTTGCGGTCTATACCCGCAGCCTTCAAATTGTTCTGGAACTGGCCCGCCGAGCCCTTGCTGCGCTCGAAATTGGCCTCGCCCGTGCCGGTGTCGATTACCACGAGCTTGCTGCCGGTGTTGACGACGATTGGCGTGTAGGTAATGGCGATCATGTCGGGACCGGGCGACAGGTAGGCATCCGCCAGACCCTTGTTGATCTCGTCGCGGCTCTTCCCGACCACTATGCCATCCGGAAACTTGGAGCGGGTGACGCCGTCGGTGACCACCGTCACCTCGTGCGTGCCGACCTTGTAGCGGTACCAGCCCGCGTTCTGCGTGCCGGCCGGCGGTGCGGCGGCCTTGGCGGAACGAACATCGAAGACCGGAAGGAGGCCGACTCCGGCGGTCGCGGCCATGCCGGCCAAAACGCTGCGGCGGTCGATTTCGATCATGCGTCTCTCCCTGAAGCTTATTGATTAGCCAAAAAATGTATACAGCCGGCGAGCCGCGGCTCGCCGACAGCGCCCCCGACTGGCATACACCATACCAATTCCCGATAGGGCTGTCGAAAGGCGCACAGCAGCTGGCGGATCAAATGGATGTGTTTTGCCGGCCCGGCGCTTTTTGCAGCGCGGGATACCTTCACTCGTCCTTCTCGCCGGGCGCGTACAGGCTCTCGCGGCCCAGGCGGTCGAGGCATATTTCCGCCGTCCACGGCAACATCAGCGAGCCGCAGCGGCTGTCGCGGTAGATACGCTCCAGGGCCAGGTTCTTGAGCATGGCCTGCCCGCCGCAGGTGCGGATGGCTTTCGCGGCCAGCGCATTGGCGTTCTCCATCACGGTGAACTGGGCGGCATAAGCGCGCTGCACCTGCTCAGGCGTCGGGTCGGCGCGCGCCTCGCTGACGGACTGGAACCACAGCGCTTTCGTCTGTTCCAGCATGATGCGCATCTCGGCCACCGCGATTTGCTTCGTCGGGTACATGCGCCGCTTGACGGGCGGCGTGCCGGGCAGTTCGCCGCGCAGGTAGGCGACGGTGAAGTCGTAGGCCGCCTGGGCCAGGCCCATGTACGTCGGCGACAACGTGAGGAACATGTGCGGCCAGGAGGTCGCGGCACGGAAATAGACGCCGCGCGGCATCAGCATCTCGTCCTCGGGCACGAACACGTCCTTGAAGATGAGCGTGCGCGAGACCGTGCCGCGCATGCCGAGCGGGTCCCAATCGCCGACGACGGAGACGCCCTTCGCATTCGCCGGCAGCGCCAGGTACAGCGTGTTGCGGCGGCTGGCGGCATCGCCTTCGCTGCGTTCGGTGCACAAGACGCCGTAATAGTCGGCGGCGCCCGAGAGGGATGCGAAGATTTTCTTGCCGTTGACGAGGAAGCCGCCGTCGACCGGCTTGGCCTCGGTTCCAAACGCGGCGGCACCGGCTGCCGCCGCACCGCCTTCCGAGAAGGGCTGCGAATAGATCGCGCCGTCCTCAACGATGCGCCTGTAGTGCACGCTGCGGCGCGCATTGTGTTGCGCGCGTTCGCCGGCACTCATTTCGAGGTCGTCGGCCAGGGCGCCGGTCCACAGCGTCGAGCACACGTGCATGTTCCACGACAGCGCGGTGGCGCCGCAATAGCGGCCGAGCTCGGCCGCGGCGAGGCAGTAGGTGCGGAAGCTCGCGCCCGCGCCGCCTTCGCTCTCGGGGATGCAGATGGCGAGCAGGCCTTCGCCATGCATCTCGCGGAAGTTCTCGATCGGAAACGTGGCCTCGCGATCGTGCTTGGCTGCCCGGGGAGCCAGCACGCGAGCACCGAAGGCACGCGCCTTTGCAATCAGCGCGGCCTCGCGCGGCTCGAGACGAAATGCAGCGGGATCGAAGATGGGCGCGGTGTTATGCTGGTCGAGGTCGCGAGGGTTCATCGGCCGGTGAGTCCTCAGAGCGCGGCGGGTGCGAGCGCGTTGCGCAGGAAATCCAGGATAGCAGCATCGAAGGCGGCCGGAGCCTCCAGGTTCGGCAAGTGTCCGACGCCGGGGAGGCACACATAGCGGGCGCCGGGAATTTTGCCTGCCATGCGCTCCACGCCCGCGGCCGGAGCGTTAGGGTCCTTTTCGCCGGCGAGACACAGCACGGGAACACCAATCTTCGCCAGGTTGGCGCGCTCGTCGAAACCCACCAGGCAGCGCACGGCGGCGCGGTAGGTGTCTGCAGGCACCGCGCTCATCACCTCGACGGCGTGTGCACAGCCCGCGGGGTCGGCGGCAGGCCCGATCATGCGGTCAACCATCTTTGGCGCGAGGTCGGCCATGGTCCTGCCGGCATCGAGCGGTCCCAGCCGGTCGGCGACGAACTTGGTCTGGAACGCGCCGTCGGCGCTGCCGAAGGCCGGGCTGGTGCAGGCGAACACGGCGGCAGCGTAACCGGCCGGCCGCCGTCGCAAGGCTGTCTGCGCGATCATGCCGCCCATCGAGTGGCCAACCAGGATCGGTCTTGTGAGGCCTCGCCGTTCGATCTGCGACTCGACGTCGGCCGCGAGCCCATCGAAATCCATCGCCGCAACAGGAGGGCGGCCACCGTAGCCCGGCAGATCCAGCGCCACCGGCGTGAAGCCGGACGCGGCGAAGCTGGCCATCTGCGGCGCCCACACGCGGGCGGCGCCGCCGATGCCATGGATGAACACGACGGCAGGCGATGAGGATGGGGACGCAGGCATCGGTTCTCCTCGGCGGGATACCGATACCGATACTAGCTCAGGCGGACAAAATCGAGATGCCGCAGGCCGCCGCGCGAACCGTGGCGCTCCGCCCTTGCGGCTGGGTCCCCGATACCCTCGGCGCAAGGCCTCGGCTTCGGGGATGACGGGTGGAGTTTGGATGACGGGTGGAGTGAGCGGCGCCCTTTACAACCGGCGTCATTCCCGCCAAGCGCAGCGCGGAGCGGGAATCCAGATGCGCGCTACACCGGCCGCCGTGTCGAGGCGGCGATGTCACCGATGAACTGCAAGCCGAAATGGCGGCCGTCGCGCCAGGCGACCCGGCACTGTACCTCGGTCCGATCCGGGCAGAAGTAGAGGGTGACCAGGTCGGGAAGCTGCTCGGAAACCCGCGGCGGTTTGCAACGGTCCAGTTCGAGCCGCGCGCCGCCGTGCGACATATCGCGAACGGTGCACCACCACGGTTCGCTCAGGCCCTCCATGAACACCATGCCGGCAATGGTGAACACGGTCACGCGCGCATCGTCGCGCGGCATGGCCTCACTGGGACTGTCGGGCAGGCCTGCCGCCGAACGGGCGGGGGCCGCATAAAATCGATGCCGCGTTTCCACGCTTTCTCTCCTTATGTGGCGTTGGCCTCATAAGACCCGGGTATTTTGCCGCGTAGCGATTAACAGCCGGTTTACCGTTCGGCCATGCCGGCGACGTCGGAGTGCGGCGCACCAAAAAAAATGACCGCCCGAGTTGCCGGGCGGCCAAAAAGTTTCGGAGATGAAGGTTCGCTGGCGAGACTTAGGCCTGCTGAACCGCCGACAGCTTCCAGCCTTCGGCCAGAGTGCGATGGTCGCGCCGGAAGGTCCAGATCTCCGTCGCCTCCTCGGGCACATTGCGATCGCCCGAGATGACGCGACCGGTATTGCGATCGAGTGTGACGTCGATCATGGAGAAGCGCATCGCCACGGTGGCGTAGTCGGTGCCCGGCTCCTGCCAGGCTTCCGAAAGATCGCCCTGCAGAAGCTTCACGTTCGAGACCTCGCAGCGGGTACCCTTGCGCTTGTCGTCAGCCAGATCCTGGGCGAAGTACGACAGCATTTCCGGCGTCGTCATATCGCCCAGCGCATCGACGTCTTCGCGTGCATAGGCAGTCTGGATGTCGCCGAGCAGCTTCTCGAAGGCATCGAAGTCGGCCTTGTCGATCGCGAGTGCAGGCGACGCATCCGTGCCGCCGCCGACGCCGCCCATGCCTTGCCGGTAGCTGTTGAACGTGTCGCGCAGCGAGCCATTGCCGGACCCGCTCGAGGCCCGTGCCAGCGCCGGCTGGTTGCGATTACGGAAGTAGCCGATCACCAGATACGCGATGCCGGCAATCAGGGCCACCTGAAGCAACAGGCCGAGGAACGAGGCGAAACCGCCGAGGCCGCCGAACAGGCCGGAGCCCGAAAGCAGACCGAACAGGCCTGCGCCAAGCAAGCCGCCCATCAGCAGGCCGCCGAAACCACCGCCAAAGCGCGAAGGAGCAGCCGCAGGCGCGGCCGCGTTGGGACCTTGTGCAACCTTGCTGGTGCCGGGCTGGGTCATCGACCGCTCGATGGGAGCCGCCGGCTTAGGCGCCGTGTTCGTCGCGGGGGGCGTATTGAAGGTACGGTTGCCGCGGCTGCCGCCACTGCTGACGCGGGCGTCGGCCACGCTCACCATGAACGCCAAAGTCGCTGCGACTGCGAGCGAAAGTCCGCCCAGTCGGGCAATTGACATGTGTGCCTCATCCTTTGGTAGAGCCGAACAACTGCACGTATATGGGGTCGCCGACCCCGATTGTCACGCGATTGTGTAACGCTGCACCGCAGCAATCGCCGGCTCAGCTCACGCCTTGCCGAAACAAGCCCGTCGAACAACGGGTTGTAAGCGGCCGATCGGGCCTACATTCTCCCCAATATCCGGCAATCCTCCTTGCAAGGCCGTCCAGCCATGGAGACCAACACGATGCGCGAGCAGATCCAGGAAGGATTTGAGGTTTTTGTCTCCGATGGCGAGCACGCGTTCGGCGCCGTCCGGCAGGTTTCGCCGCACGGGCGGCCCGAGCTGGTCGTCTACGTCGAGAACGCAGGCGATTTTTTCGTGCCGCTCGACGCGGTCGAGGCCGTCCATTCGCAAAAGGTGATCGTGTCCTGCAGCAAACTGGACGCTCGCCTCAGACGCGCCATCGGCCATGCGCACGACGCCGAAGATCCCAACATTTGAAGCACATCGCCTGGCGCCGTGACACGAGCGGAAAAGGTTCGTGATCCCGTGGCCATAATTCCGGCCCGGAAGATTTGCGTTATCGGACCGCGCTGAGCGCAATTCTCGGAAATCCAGGGTTGACGGTCGCAAAGCCCCTTGTTTTATCGGTCAGTACTCTCATGAGCGTTGCGAGCCCCAGTCGGGAGATGCACGAGCCGAGCGGCCCGCTGCCGGCTTTTGTCGAGCGAGCGCGGGAAGATGCGCAATGCCGCGCGGCGCTGGGGCGCATCGGATACAGCAAAGTCAAAGCTGCCTACGCCGGGCAACTTCGCAACGATGCAAACGCGGAAACGTTTCGCGGGCTCGAACGCGAGAACCTCGCGCCGCCGATGGACTTTGTGCGCGACTGGCTGAAAGCGGAGCGCAAGCGCAGCTTTGCCAGCGTCAGGTGGACGTTTCTCGGAGCGATGCTGGCGACGATCGTCACCGGCCTTGCATTCGCTGCGGCCTATACGATCTTGGGTTGAGCGCCACCAGCACGCCTGACCTGCAACCGACCTGCTCGATATGCGGGTTGATTGCAGCGAAGCGTGTGTGCCAGCGTATCGCAAATCCCGGTCTGCAGAGAAGAGGATGCCGTGTGTCGAAACATCAAGACCCTGCACAACTTTGAACCGCCCGCCACGAACGACGAGATCCGCGCCTCTGCTCTCCAGTTCGTGCGCAAGCTGAGTGGCTTCACGCATCCCTCCAAAGCCAACTTGCCGGCTTTCGACCGCGCCGTGGACCAGGTGACCGAGGCGGCCCACGAGCTGCTCGCTTCGCTCGTCACGACGGCTCCGCCGCGCGACCGCGAGATCGAGGCGGCGAAGGCGAAGGCCAGATCGGCGGAGCGTTTTGCCCAGGGAAGGTCTGCGGGGTGAGAGCCTTCGTCGATGGCTGGCGCCCCTCAGCAGGGCCCGTCATGCCGTTTGCCCTTTGCTCCGGACTGGGGCGCGATCGGCTCCAGAGATAGCCTGCGCTCAGCGCCAGAGCGAAAGCCGCGAGTTGCAGGGCGTGGCCGAGGGCCGCGCGGTGTCCTCCCGGCAGCAGCTCGAGAACGCCCGACACGACAGGCCCGGCCAGCTGGCCGATGGCGAACGCGGCGGTCATCAGACCCAGAAGTGCGGTGGGATTGCCCGGCGCCCGCGCACGGGCCTCCTGCATGCCGATCATCGTCACCACCATGAAGGTGCTGCCGACCAGCAGCGCTGCAATCGCGATCGTCACCGGGGTGAGCCAGAGGCTCGGCAGCACGACACCCGTGGCCATGAGAGCGTGACTGGCCGCCCAGACGCGAAGGCGGTTGGACTGGCCAAAACAGCGAGCCGTCACGATGGTGGAGAGTGCGGCAGCGATCCCGAAGACGGGCCAGGCGAGGCCAAAGACCTGCGAGTTGTCCACCACCTCGCGTGCGAGGGCGGGCAGGAACGTGGCTGGCAGGATGTAACCGAAACCGAGCACGCCGTAGCAGATCACGAGGCCGGTGCAGCGCTCTGGAGTGTCAGGCGGCGACATCGGCGCGAGGGGCGCAGAGATCTCCCACGGCCGGCCCAACACGAGGTCAGGGATCACGACGCAGCAAGCCGCCACCGCCGCGAGTTCGAGCCAAAGCTGGCTGGCGGAGATACCGGGGCGCGCAGCCACGAGGCAAAACAGCCCGGCACCAGCAATGCCGAGGCCGACGCCCGCGTAGACCATGCCCGAGAGATCCGTGCGTCCGGCTTGGGCCAGCCGCTTCAGGGCCCACGCACTGGTCGCAACCAGCGTCCAGGCGCTCATGACGCCCGCCAGGAAGCGCAGACATGCCCACGCCGCCGACCCGTCCACCGCGCCCATGGCGGCCGTGGCCACGACAGTGCCGGCAAGGCTCAACCGCATCAGCGCCGGCAGCGACAGGCCGAGCCGGCTCGCGGTCAGGGCGCCGGCCAGGTAACCCAGGTAATTGCTGGCCGCCAGCCATGCGCCGGCGCTCTGCGCCAGCGTGCCGTCGCGAACCATGAGCGGAAGAAGCGGCGTGAAGGCGAACCGCCCGATCCCCATCGCCACCGCCAGGGCGACAGCTGCGATGGCACAGGCTGCTGCGACGGAGAGCGCGGCCGGACGGGTTTGGACGTCGAGGTGGGGTCTCATGCCGCGTACTAGCGCCCCGCGAGACCGCTTGCACAAATGAATTATTATGCATTATCGTTCTCTCTATGAGAACGATTGATCTCGAGTCCCTGAAGATCTTCCGTACCGTCGTGGACGAGGGTGGCGTCGTGCGTGCGGCCAACAAGCTCAATCGCGTGCAATCCAACGTCACGACACGCATCCGCCAGCTGGAACAGCATGTCGGCACGCGCTTGTTCCGCCGCGAAGGGCGTTCGATCCGTCTCTCGGCGGAGGGACACACCCTGCTTGTCTATGCCGACCGCCTGCTGCGCCTGGCGGACGAGGCGGTCAGCCAAATGCGCACCGGCAAGCCCAAGGGCATGTTCCGGCTGGGCTCGCTCGAGAGCACGGCCGGCACGCGCCTGGCTCCCATCCTGTCGCGCTATCACAGCCTCTACCCCGACGTGGTGGTGGAACTCGCGACCGGAACCACCGGCGCGCTGATCACGCGTGTGATGAATTTCGATGTCGAGGCCGCCTTCGTGTCCGAGCCTTTCACGGCACCGGACCTGGGATCGCAGCCGGTATTCGACGAGCAGCTGGTGCTCGTGACATCAAAGGCGATACCCAAGGTATCCGGCCCGCAAGACCTTGGGCGCTTGACGCTGATCGCGTTCGCGCAGGGCTGCTCCTATCGCAAGCGCGTGGAGGAATGGCTGGGAGGCGCGATGCCCGAACGGGTCCTGGAGTTTGCCTCTTATCAGGCCATGATCGCCTGCGTTGCCGCCGGGACCGGTTATGCGGTGGTGCCGAAATCGGTCCTGGAGGCGCTGCATGCAACGCGAAGCATCCGCCAGCACCCGCTGCCGAAGCGCTTTTCGCAGAGCCGCACGCACCTCGTTTGGAACGGCGAGCCTTCACCGGCCCTGCGCGGCCTCATGTCGGTTTTGCCCAGCGTCGCCAAATGAAGCCGCAGATGCACGACGCATGCCTTGACCGCCCCAAACAGACCGTTTGCTGATCTCCTTGACCGATGGGTATGCAAACCAATAGGGTTGCGCCAAAGCCATCATTCTAAAGTCGTGGCAGCAGCTCGCAGGGAGGGCATCGATGCACAAATTCTTCAATCTCGCCACTGTTTTGGGGACGCTGGCTGCGTCGGCTGCGTTCGGCACCGCCGTCGCGCAGGAGCCGAAATCGATCAAGGTCGGCTACGCCATCTCGCTGTCGGGCCCGCAAGCGGCCGGCGCCATGCTGACCACCGTGCCGAACTACCGGCTGTGGGTCGACGACGTGAACAAGACCGGCGGGCTGATGCTCAAGAAGTACAACAAGCGCATCCCGCTCGAACTCGTCGAAGTCGACGACCGCTCCGACAACCAGGACATGGTGCGCCAGGTCGAGCGCATGATGAGCGTCGACAAACTCGACATCGTGCTGTCGCCGTGGGGAACCGGCCCCAACCTGCAGGCCGCGCCGACGTTCGCCAAATTCGGCTACCCGCAGGTTATGGGCACGGCCGGCAGCGACAAGCTCGAAGAGCTGGTGCAGAAATTCCCCACCATGTTCTGGTTCCTGAGCAAGCCGAACGAGCAGGTCAAGGCGCTCGTCGACTTGCTGGCGGACCAGAAGGGCAAGGGCAAGATCAACGACACGGTCGCCGTGTTCGTGGTGCAGCACCCGTTCGGCGTCGAATACAGCGCCTCCCTCAAACCGGCGCTGGCGAGCGCCGGGTTCAAGGTCGTCTACGAGACCAGCTACGCGCTGGGCGTTGCCGACCTCTCCGCCCAGATCAACGCGGCCAAGGCGGCCAATCCTGACAGCCTGATCGCCATCTCCTACCCGCCCGACACCTTCATGATCACCGAGCAGTCGATCGCCAACGGCTTCACGCCGAAGGTGCGGTTCCTGGGCGTCGGCTCGGCCTTCCCCAACTACAAGGGCAAGTTCGGTGACAAGGTGAACGGCATCCTGGGTCTCGGCGGCCTCGATCCGGCCGCGCCGGGCATGAAGGAGTATTTCGAGCGCCACAAGGCCGTGAACAAGGGCCAGGAGCCCGATCGCTGGGCCAGCCCCAACACCTACGCCGGGTTGCAGGTGCTGCAGCAGGCGATCGAGACCGTCGGCGAGATCGACAACGCCAAGATCCTGCAGGAGATGAAGACCGGCACCTTCAAGACGATCATCGGCGACCTGAAGCTGACCGGCAATCGCAACCCGTCACTTTGGCACGTCGGGCAATGGCAGAACGGCGAGTTCTACGGCCTTGCCCCAACCAATCGTCCCGGAGCGAAACAACCGATCTTCTGAAGGCTGCGGACATGCTTGCGGGCTCGCCATGCGAACGGCGGGCCCGTTTTTTGCACTCATTTAGTGTGCCTGTCGGCGAAGGATTCTTAAGGGGCTGCGGCCCAGCCTGCTGGGGGACAGGCGCCGAGGAGTGAAAGTGTAAGAATGCTGCTGGATTTCCTGCTCGCGGGCCTGGTGATCGGCGGCATCTACGCGCTTATCGCCATCGGCCTCAATCTCCAGTACGGCGTTGCGCGCGTCCTGAACCTCGCCTACGGCGAATTCCTGATGCTGGCCGGCTACGCGGCCTTCTGGGCGTTCACCCTCGTCGGTGCGCCGCCGCTGTTAACCATGCTGGCCGGCGCGCCGCTGGCCTTCGGCCTGAGCTGGCTGCTGTTCCGCTTCGTGCTCCATCCGCTGCTCGGGCGCACGCCCGACCAGGGCAAGCGTGAGGTGGACTCCATCCTCTCCACGTTCGGCCTGCTGTTCGTGCTGCAGGGCGTGGCACTGGTGGCATGGACCGGCACCGACCGCACCTACAGCTACCTGTCCGTGCCGGTGCACATGTTCGGCACGGTCATGGTGGCCAACCGGCTGATCGTGCTGATTGCCGCGCTGGTCCTCTCTGCTGCCGTTTTCGCGTTCCTGCGCTACTCCAACGCAGGCCGTGCCATGCGCGCCATCGCAGCCAGTCCGCACACCGCACCGCTCGTGGGCATCGACGTGAGGCACTACAGCGCACTGGCATTCGCCACAGGCGGTGCGCTCGCGGCGACGGCCGGCATACTGCTGTCCTCGTTCATCGGCATCAATCCGACCATCGGCGCTGCGTTCACCGTCAAGGCGCTGATCGTCATCGTCATGGGCGGCATAGGCCATGTGATGGGCGGACTGATCGCCGCGCTGATCCTCGGCCTCGCCGAGACCATGGCGGCGCTGCTGCTCGATCCCGGCCTGGTGACCGTCATCAACTTCGCAATCTTCTCCATCGTACTGCTGTGGCGCCCACAGGGCCTGTTCAGCGGCGGCAGCAGAACCGGAACTCCACTACGGATTCCAAAATATGCACCTGCCATCCTGGCGTTGGTGGCGCTGCTGTTCGTGCCCTATTTCGCCAACACCTACTGGCTGTCGCTCGCCGTCAACATTCTGACCTATGTGGCGCTCGCCACCGGCTGGGCGTTCTTCTCGGGTCCCACCAGATATGTGTCGCTCGCCGCGTCGGCCTTCTTTGGCATCGGCGCCTACGCGATCGCCGTCCTGGCGCCCGACTATTCCTATCCTGTCGCTCTGCTGGCCGCCGCCATGATCGCCCTGGTGCTTTCCGCCTTCGTCGGTCTCGCCACATTGCGGCTGTCGGGCATGTATTTCGTCATCTTCACCTTCGGCCTTGCCTCGCTCGTCAGCGCCACGGTGACATGGTGGGAGTTCAACATCGCCAGGAAGGCCGGCTGGCATCTGTTCCTGTCGATCACCAGTACGCACATCTACTACCAGCTGCTCGCGCTCTGCGCCGCCATCGTCGCCTTGTGGATCATCCGCGATCGCAGCCGCATGGGCTTTGCGTTGACGACGCTGGGCGCCGACGAGACCGTCGCCCGCCAGATCGGAATCAATACCGTCGCGCTGAAGATCGGCACCTTCGTCGTGAGCTGCGTCGTGATGGCGCTCGCGGGCGCCATCCTCTCCCCGCGCTTCTCCTATATGGATGCCACCGTTGCCTTCAATCCCACCATCTCGTTCCTGACCGTCATCATGGCGCTGCTGGGCGGCGCCACGTCGGTGTGGGGTCCGATGCTCGGCGTCATTCCGCTGGTGCTGATCTCGGACTACCTGTCGGTCACGCTGCCAAATCATTTCAGCGTCGTGCTTGGCCTGGTCCTGCTCGGCATCGTCTTCTTCATCCCGGATGGCATTGTCGGCCTTCTCCGCTCCGGCCGCGCCGCCGTGCACACGCACAAACTTGCCGACCTGCTGGAACGGCTGGCGGGGCGTCTGCGCGCACCCGGTCCGCCATCGCCCTCGCCTCCGCCCAACTCCTTGACCAATGGCACCGGCAAGCCGCAGGGCGCCGTCGCGCCGATCGATCATGCAAGCGGGAGGGCACGACCATGACCCCTTCGCCCCGCCCGCTGCTCGAGGTGACCAACCTCAGTCGTCACTTCGGCGGTCTTGCCGCTCTCGATGGTGCCTCATTCAATGTGCGCCGCGGCGAGGTTGTGGGGCTGGTCGGGCCCAACGGCTCGGGCAAGACCACGTTGCTCAACACGGTATCGGGGCGGCTCTCTCCGATGGGCGGCGAAGTGCGGATCGACGGCAAGTCCATCACCGGACACACGCCGGAGGCCATCTGCCGCGCCGGTATCGCCGGTACCTTCCAGCTTGCCCGCATCCCCGATGCGCTCGACGCGCTCGACAACGTCGCTGTCGCCGCCATGTACGGCCGCCGCCGTCTCGACGTCACGAGCGCCCGCGCGGAGGCTGATCGCCTGCTGGCCCGTGTCGGCTTCACGGGCAACTGCGCCGCGCACGGAGACTCGCTCACCTACTTCGATCACAAGCGCATCGAGCTCGCCCGGGCGCTCGCCTGCGCACCGGATTTGCTGCTGCTCGATGAATGGCTGGCCGGGCTCAACCCTACCGAGCTGGAAGACGGCATCGCGCTCGTGCGCTCGCTGCGCGACGAGGGGCTTACCATCGTCATGGTGGAGCACGTGATGCACGCCATTCGCTCGCTGTGCGGCCACATCGTGGTGCTCAACGCCGGCCGCGTCATCGCCGCCGGCACGCCCGAAGAGGCACTGGCCGATCCCGACGTGGTGCGGGTGTATCTGGGCGAAAGCGTGTGATGTCGTTGCGTCGGTTTCCTGATCGACGCACGCCATCCTCGCCCTGAGCTTGTCGAAGGGCGCGTCGCCCATGAAGCCGCGGTTCGACAAGCTCACCACGGGGTTGGAGCTCGGCTGGACCGATCCCGGCTGCTACTCCGCCGGCCTGACGCTGGCCTCGCCTGCCAGTTCGTCCTGCCGGTTGCCTTTGCCGGACCAGCGGTTGGCAAAAGCGATGAATTCACCCACGATGCCGCGCCGGAACAGCAGCACTGTGACGACGAAAATCGCGCCCTGGATCACGAGCACCCACTCGCCGAAGCCGGCCAGGTAGTTCTGCATGGTGATGATGATGCCGGCGCCGACGATCGGGCCGAACACCGTTCCCAGGCCGCCCACCAGCGTCATCAGCACCACCTCGCCCGACATCTGCCACGTGACATCGGTGAGCGAGGCGAGCTGGAACACGATGGCCTTGGTGGCGCCGGCCAGACCGGCAAGCGCGGCCGAGAGCACGAAGGCCATCAGCTTGAAGCGGTCCACGGCGTAGCCCAGCGAGATCGCGCGCGCCTCGTTCTCGCGGATGGCCTTGAGCACCTGGCCGAAAGGCGAGTGGATGGTGCGGTAGATGATCAGGAAGCCGCCGCACGAATATGGCCAGCACGACGTAGTAGAAGACGAAGTCGTTGGTGATGCGGCAGCAGGCCGAACAGCGGCCGCCGCGGGATAGCCTGGATGCCGTCCTCGCCGCCCGTGAACGGCGCCTGCACGCAGAAGAAAGAACACCATCTGCGCCAGCGCCAGCGTGACCATGGCGAAGTAGATGCCCTGCCGGCGGATGGCGATCGCGCCAACGATGAGACCGAGGAGGGCGGCAACGAGCGTGGCAACGATGATGGCCAGCTCCGGCGTGAGCGGCGGCAGGGGGATCGTCAGCCAGGCCCACCCCACGAAGGGTAGCCCGAAGGGCAGCTGCACGGTGCCGATCTTGGCCAGGTGTCCGGCTACGTAGGCGGCAAAGCCGAAGAACATGGCGTGCCCGAACGACAGCAGGCCGACGTAGCCGACCAGCAGGTTGAAGGCGCACGCGAACAGCGCAAAGCACAGCACCTTCATCAGGAACACGGGATAGATGAACGAGCGGCGCCACCAGCCCAAGTGCCACGAGCGCCGCCAGCACCCGCATATCCCATACCTTGGACGAGGCGATCATGGCGACCTCACTTCGGCGTTCCGAACAGGCCCTGGGGCCGCACCATCAGCACGATGGCCATGATGACGAAGATCACCGTATTGGACGCCTCGGGATAGAACACTTTCGTCAGGCCCTCGACCACGCCGAGGCCGAACCCAGTGACGATCGAGCCCATGATGGAGCCCATGCCGCCGATCACGACGACGGCGAACACGACGATGATCAGGTTGGCGCCCATCACCGGATTGACGGAGTAGATCGGCGCCGCCAGCACGCCCGCAAGCGCCGCAAGTCCGACCCCGAAGCCGTAGGTGAGCGTGATCATGCGCGGCACGTTGATGCCGAACGCCTGCACCAGATCCGGCCGTTCGGTGGCGGCGCGCAGATAGGAGCCGAGCTTGCGTCTTCTCGATCATGAACCAGGTGCCGAGGCACACGACCAGCGAGAAGCACGATCACCCAGGCGCGATACCAGGGCAGGAACATGAAGCCCAGATTGGTGCCGCCCGGGATCGGATTGGAGTACGGCAGACCGGAGATGCCGTACTCGCGGCGGAACAGGCCTTCGATGCACGAGCGCCAGCCCGAACGTGAGCAGCAGCCCATAGAGATGATCGAGGTGATAGAGGCGCGATATGAACAGCCGCTCGATCACCACGCCGAAGCGCCGACGATGATCGGCGCCAGCACCAGCGCACCCCAATAGGGAATGCCGAGATAGTTCAGCAGCATCCACGCACCGAACGCGCCCATCATGTACTGCGCGCCGTGCGTGAAATTGATGACGTTCATGAGCCCGAAGATCACCGCCAGCCCCAGCGACAGCAGCGCATAGAACGCGCCGTTGATCAGGCCCAGCAGCAGCTGGCCGAAGAGCGCCTGCGGTGATACGCCAAGCAGTTCGAACATGGGGCTCGTGCGTCTCGTTCCAGCTTTGCAGTGAACCCGGGCGGACCAAACCGGTCCGCCCGGCAGCGATCGTCTTGCGTGCCTACTTCACCAGCGGGCAGCCGCCGTCGGCGATCGGCCTGAAGGCCTCATCGGCCGGGATGGTGGCGCGCACCTTGTAGTAGTCCCACGGCCCCTTGCTCTCTGCCGGGCTCTTCACCTCGAAGAGATACATGGGGTGGATCTTGCGGCCGTCCTGCGCGGATGGTGCCCTTGCCGAACAGCTTGTCCTCGGTCGGCATGGCCTTCATCTTGGCCACCACCGCAGCGCCGTCGGCATCCGACTTCAGCTCGTGCACGGCCTTCAGGTAGTGCGTGACGGCCGAGTAGACGCCGGCCTGGATCATGGTCGGGCATGTTGCCCTTGTTGGCTGCGCCGAACTCCTTGGCGAACGCCCGATTGTTGTCGGTCTGGTCCCAATACCAGGCTTCGGTCATGCACCAGGCCCTGCGCCGTCTTCAGACCCAGCGCGTGCACGTCGGTGATGAACACCAGCAGCCCGGCAAGGTTCTGGCCGCCCTGCACGATGCCGAACTCCGCCGCCTGCTTGATGGCGTTGGTGGTGTCGGAGCCGGCGTTGGCGAGGCCGATGATCTTGGCCTTGGACTGCTGCGCCTGCAGCAGGAACGACGAGAAATCCTGCCCCGGGAACGGATGGCGCACCTTGCCGACCACCTTGCCGCCGGACTTCTCAACCACCGCCGCCGTATCACGCTCCAGCGCGTGCCCGAACGCATAGTCGGCCGTCAGGAAGAACCAGGTGTCGCCGCCGGTCTTGACGATGGCGTTGCCGGTGCCGTTGGCCAGCGCCCAGGTGTCGTAGGTCCAGTGGACGGTGTTGGGCGTGCACGCCTTGCCGGTCAGGTCAGAAGAAGCCGCACCCGACACCAGGAAGACCTTGTTCTTCTCCTTGGTGATGTTGTTGACGGCGAGCGCCACCGAGGAGGTCGGCACGTCGACGACCACGTCGACCTTGTCGACGTCGTACCACTGGCGCACGACGTTGGAGCCGACGTCGGGCTTGTTCTGGTGATCGGCAAAGACCACCTCGATCTTGTCGTGGCACTGTCGTCGATCTTGCAGAAGTCCTCGATCGCCTTCTTGGCCGACCAGACCGAGCCCTGTCCCGACAGATCGGAATAGAGCCCGGACTGGTCGTTCATGACGCCGAGCTTGATGATGCCGTCGCTGTATTGCGCCTGCGCCAGGCTGGTCCCGACGCAGAGGGCAGCCGCAGCCGCCAGTACCTTCACGCTCCATCGCATGACAGTTTCCTTTCCAGTTACACACCGAGATAGGTTTGCAGTTTCTCCCTGTTCGCCTCGAGCGCGGAGTTCGGGATCATGTCGATCACGCGCCCATGCTCGACCACATAGTGCCGGTCGGCCACCGTTGCAGCGAAGCGGAAGTTCTGTTCGACGAGCAGCATGGTAAATCCCTGCTCGCGCAACATGCGGATGGTATTGCCGATCTGCTGGACGATGACGGGCGCCAGGCCCTCGGTCGGCTCGTCGAGCAGCAGCAGTTTGGCGCCCGGTGCGCAGGATACGGGCAATCGCCAGCATCTGCTGCTCGCCGCCCGATAGCTTGGTGCCCTGGCTGGACGAGCGCTCCTTCAGATTGGGAAACAGCTGATAGATCTTTTCCAGGGGCAGCCCGCCGCTCTTCACGACCGGCGGCAGCATCAGGTTCTCCCAGACGTTGAGGCTGGAAAAGATGCCGCGCTCCTCGGGGCAGTAGGCGATGCCCTGCCGCGCGATGCGGTCGGACTTGAGCCGGATCAGCTCCCGCCCGTCGTAGCGTGATCGAGCCCTTGCGGTTGGCCAGCATGCCCATGATCGCGCGCATGGTGGTGGTCTTGCCGGCGCCGTTGCGGCCGAGCAGCGTCACCACCTCGCCGGCGTTCACGTCGAATGTCATGCCGTGCAGGACGTGGCTCTCGCCATACCAGCCGTGCACGTCGCGGACCGCGAGCTGTGCCTCAGCCATGTCCGGTCCCCTCGCCCGTGCCCATGTAGGCCTCGATCACCTGCGGGTTCTTGGACACTTCGGCATAGGAGCCCTTCCGCCAGCACCTCGCCGCGCGCCAGCACCGTGATGCGATCGGACAGATCGGCGACCACCGAGAGGTTGTGCTCCACCATCAGCACCGTCCGGTCCTTGGCAACGCGCTTGATCAGGGCCGAGGTGCGCTTGATGTCTTCCGCGCCCATGCCCGCCATCGGCTCGTCCAGCAGCAGCATCTCCGGATCGAGGGCGAGCGTCGTCGCGATCTCGAGCGCGCGCTTGCGTCCATAAGGCAGCTCCACCGCCGGCAGATCGGCGTAGGCCTTCACGCCCACGTCGTCCAGCAGCTCCACCGCACGGCCGTTCAAGACTTCAACGGAGCGCTCCGACCGCCAGAAATGATAGGACGTTCCCAGAGAGCGCTGCAGCGCAACGCGCACGTTCTCCAGCACGCTCAGGTGCGGGAATACGGCCGAGATCTGGAAGGAGCGCACGAGGCCCAGGCGCGCTACCGCGTGAGGCTGAGGCCGAGGTGATGTCCTGGCCCTTGTAGAAGATCTTGCCCGCTGTCGGCGGCAGGAACTTGGTGATCAGATTGAAGCACGTCGTCTTGCCGGCGCCGTTGGGGCCGATCAGCGCATGGATGGTGCCGCGCCGCACGTTGAGATCGACGTTTTTGACCGCGGCGAAGCCGCGGAACTCCTTGGTGAGCCCCTGCGTCTGGAGCACATACTCATCGGCCATCAAGCGCTCTCTCAACCACCCGCGACCGTAGCGTAGCAGCTTGCTCCCGCTACGCAAATCGTCTCAATGCTGACGCATGAGCACACCTCATATTGCTCGCATCGATACCTGTCAATTCTCCTGACGTCGCTGGCCGGCACCCGCAAACTCGATGACGCGTGCGAAGCCGGACCCGCCTACTTATCCAGCCACACGTCTTCCAGGCGCCAATTGCCGTAAATGCTGTTCTGGTGCAGCACGACGCCCTTCACGTGCGGATGCCAGCACGTAGCGGCACGGTTGTGGAATATCATGGGCCTGACCACTTCTTCGGCGAGCTTGCGCTCCACCTCCCACACGATGCGCTTGCGCTTCTCCAGATCGCTCTCCTTGGACTGCTGGAATATCAGCTTGTCGATCTCGGGGTTGCAATACTGGGTGTAGTTGCGCTCCGAATTGCACGTGTAGTTTTCGATCAGGTTGACGTCGGGATCGTCGACGGCAATGCCCGTCAGGTTGAGGCCGACGGAATAATCCTTGCGCTGCACCTTGGCATACCAGACCGTGGTATCGATCGGGTCCAGCGCACCGTCGATGTGAATGCCCTTGAGCTGATCGATCAGAATGACTCCCGGATCGCGATAGATCGCGATGTTGCGGGTTGACACCTTCACCTTGAGGGTCTTGCCGGGACCATACCCCAGTCCCTCCATGATCTTGCGCGCCTCTGCCCGGTTCTTCTCCGCATCCGCGCCATAGCCCGGCAGCTTGACCAATTCCTCCGCCGGCATCGCCCATTGACCTTCCGGCGCCGGCAGCATCGCCCCGCCCATGGACGCCTTGCCCTCGGTCAGGATCTCGATAAAGGCCTTGCGATCGATTGCCAGCGCCATCGCCTTGCGGATCTGCGGGTTGTCGAACGGCGGTGCCGCTGTATTCACGATCAGGTTGGTGCTGACATTGCTGGGCCGCAGCTCGCAGATGGCCTGGGGCGCCTGCTTGGCCATGTCCTTCATCAGCGGCACGGTGATGTCGCTGTCGAACGTCATGTCAAACTCGCCAGCCACGAAGCCCAGTATGCGCGTGGACCGGCTGTCGATGATGCGCATCTCGATGACGTCGACGAAAGGCCGGCCCCTCTTCCAGTAGTCGGGATTGCGCACGAGCTTGATCGATACGTTGCGATTGAGTTCGGCGAACTTGAACGGCCCCGTCCCGACCGGCTTGGTGCGCATGTCACCCTGCGACATATGACACGGGTAGACGGGCGAAAATCCTGACGCGAGCAGCATCAGGAACGATGGCTGCGCATATCCAAGATGGAAGCTGGCTTCATGATCGCCGTTTGTCGTCACCTCCTTGAGGTTGTAGTACCAGACCTTGCGCGGGTTGCGGCGGAACTCCTCAGTGCCATCCTTGCCCAGAAGCGCGTGCCACGTGCACTGCACGTCCTTGGCCGTGAACGGTTTGCCGTCGTGCCACTTCACGCCCTCGCGCAGCTTGAAGGTCAGCTTGGTCTTGCTGTCGTCCCATGCCCAGCTCGAGGCCAGGTCGGGCACGATTGTCTCCAGGCTGTTCAGCGGCTTGTTCTGATCAAACAACACCAGGTTGTTGAATAGGGCCATGAACGGCTGAATGACCGAGACGGTCGACTCCTCATGCACGGACGCGCTCGGCGGATTGTCGCGATGATAGATGCGGAGCGTGCCGCCCTGCTTCTGCGCCGCCGCGGGTTCCGCGACCGGCAGCAGCATCGAGAGGGTCACCGCCACAATCAGCCCCAGGCGCGCCAGCATCGTTTCCTCCGTCCATTTTGTTTGGCGTCGGCACGTTGGGCCGATGCCTTGTTGCCGCGATCCTAGCACGGACCCACTGGACGCAAACCCGCCGCGCGGCCCGGCCATCGACAGGTCCGGACCAAACGTCCGTTTGCCTCCCCAACCCAGTTGGATTCGAGCGCCGGATCAGCTCTGCAAGGGTCCGCAACAAGCAAAATGGGGCGTTCTGGTGAGATACTCAGGATGAATGCGGCACCGCCCATGGGTCCGGCATCCCGCCTCTGCGGCCATCACCGAGACGTGTCTCGGCCCCTCCCCATAAATCTTCTGTTCGATTGCGCCCGGGCCATGTCTGTGGCGTAATCCAGAACGATAACAAATCCAAAACAGGCCACGCCGCATCTGTTCGGCGGGATACAGGAGGCGACGCATGTTTTTCCGCAAGAAGGAAGCTGAAGGAGGCTCATCGGCGGCAAGCGGCGGGCCCGCAGCGGCGGCCGGCACCGTTACGGTATCGATGACCGTCAACGGCAAGAGCGTCAGCGCCGACATCGATCCGCGCACGCTGCTGGTGCAGTTCATCCGCGAGAACCAGCGTCTCACCGGCACGCACGTCGGCTGCGACACCAGCCAGTGCGGTGCCTGCGTCGTCCATCTCGACGGACGCGCGACCAAGTCCTGCACCGTGCTGGCCGCAACCTGCGACGGCGGCAAGGTCACCACCATCGAGGGCCTCGCCCAGGACGGCAAGCTGCATCCGATGCAGGAGGCCTTCCGCGAGCATCACGGCCTGCAGTGCGGCTTCTGTACGCCGGGCATGATCATGGCCGCGGTCGACATCGTGAACCGCAAGGGCGGGAGCGTCGACGAAGCCACCATCCGGCACGAGCTCGAAGGCAACATCTGCCGCTGCACGGGCTATCACAACATCGTCGCTGCCATTCGCGCCGGCGCCGCCGCCATGGGCGGCATGCGCCAAGCTGCCGAATAGGCCTGCCAAGTAGCTCCGTCGCCGCACACGAGCGGCACAGGCCATCATGAACAGACGTCTCTGGAGGAACCCATGAGCGCAACCGGCATTGGCGCCCCTGTACGCCGCAAGGAAGATCAGCGCTTCATCACCGGCAAGGGCCAGTACACCGACGACATCAACCGTCCCGGCCAGACCTATGCCGTGTTCGTGCGCTCCCCGCAGGCGCACGCCAATATCAAGCGCATCGACACCAGCGCGGCTCTGAAATCGCCGGGCTGTGTCGCTGTCTACACAGGCGCCGAGATCGCGGCCGACAAGGTCGGCGGCCTCATCTGCGGCTGGATGATCCATTCCAAGGACGGCTCGCCCATGAAGGCGGGCGCGCATCCCGCGCTGGCGCAAGGCAAGGTGCGCTACGTCGGCGACCATGTGGCCGTCGTCATCGGCGAGACCTTGGCCCAGGCCAAGGATGCCGCTGAACGCGTCACCGTCGACTACGAGACCCTGCCCGCCGTCGTCGATCTCGCCACCGCCCAGAACACGGGCCAGGCGCAGATCCACGCCGAAGCGTCCGACAACACCGTCTACCAGTGGCACCTCGGAGACAAGGCAGCCGTCGATGCCGCGTTCGGCAACGCCCGGCACGTCACCAAGATCGATCTCGTCAACAATCGCCTCATCCCAAACGCCATCGAGCCACGCGCCGCTATCGGCGACTACGACTCGGGGACCGACAGCCTCACGCTCCACACCACCAGCCAGAACCCGCACGTAGCCCGCCTCGTGCTGGCAGCCTTCATCGGGCTCGCACCCGAGCACAAGCTGCGCGTGATTGCGCCCGACGTCGGCGGCGGCTTCGGCTCCAAGATCTTCATCTATGCCGAGGAGGTCGTCTGCCTGTGGGCCTCGCGGAAGGTCGGCCGCCCTGTCAAATGGACCGGCGACCGCAGCGAAGCCTTCCTTGCCGACGCACATGGCCGCGATCACGCCACCACCGCGGAACTCGCTCTCGACGGCGACGGCAAGATCCTGGCGCTGCGGGCCAAGACCAAGGCCAACCTTGGTGCCTACCTTTCGACTTTCGCGTCATCGGTGCCGACCTATCTGTACGCACCGCTGCTGTCGGGCCAGTACAATATCCCCGCGATCTACTGCGAGGTGGACGGGGTCTACACCAACACAGCACCAGTCGACGCCTACCGCGGCGCCGGGCGGCCGGAGGCGACCTTCGTGGTCGAGCGCCTGGTCGAGGTTGCAGCACGCCAGACCGGACAGGACCCGGCCGAATTCCGCCGCAAGAACTTCATCACGACGTTCCCGCACGCCACGCCCGTCATCATGACCTATGACGCCGGCGACTATGACGCCTCCATGCGCAAGGCGCTGGAGCTGGCCGACTACGCCGGCATCGCCGCGCGCAAGGCGGAAAGCGCCAAGAAGGGCATGAAACGCGGCATCGGCTTCTCCGCCTACATCGAGGCCTGCGGCATCGCGCCGAGTGCGGCGGTCGGTTCGCTCGGAGCCGGCGTCGGTCTCTGGGAGTCCGCGGAAGTGCGGGTCAATCCCACGGGTTCCGTCGAGGTGCTGACAGGCTCGCACAGCCACGGCCAGGGGCACGAGACCACGTTCGCCCAGCTCGTCTCGGAGAAGCTCGGCATCCCGATCGAGCAGGTAACGGTCGTGCACGGCGACACCGACAAGGTGCAGTTCGGCATGGGCACCTACGGCTCGCGTTCGGGTGCGGTCGGCATGTCGGCGATCTTTTACGCGGCCGACAAGGTGATCGTGAAAGCCAAGAAGGTCGCGGGCTTCGTCCTCGAGGTGCCGCCGGAAACGGTCGACTTCAAGGAAGGCATCTTCTCGAGTTCGGCCACCAACAAGACGCTCACCTTCCCCGAGGTGGCGCTACAGGCCTACATCGCCCACAAATTCACCGGCGCCCAGCTCGAGCCTGGCCTCAAGGAAGGCGCCTTCTTCGACCCCACCAACTTCACCTTCCCGTCGGGCGTGCACATCTGCGAACTGGAGATCGACCCCGAAACGGGCGCAACCCGCATCGATCGCTGGACCGCCGTCGATGACTTTGGGACGCTCATCAATCCGATGATCGTGGAAGGCCAGGTGCACGGCGGCGTCGCCCAAGGCGTCGGCCAGGCGATGCTCGAAGGCGCCGTCTACGACAAGAACGGCCAGCTGATCACCGCGAGCTTCATGGACTACACCATGCCGCGCGCCGGCGACCTGCCGTCGATCAAGATCGCCATGACCAGCACGCCCTGCCCTTCGAATCCCCTGGGGATCAAGGGCTGCGGCGAGGCCGGCGCCATCGCCGCACCGGCCGCGGTCGTCAACGCGCTGACCGACGCGCTCGGCCACGAAGACATCGCCATGCCGGCGACCCCGCTCGCCGTCTGGCGCGCAGCGCAGAAGTCGCCCACCAAGATGGCCGCGGAATAGGGAGCCCAACCATGTACGCCTTCGAATATCATCGCCCGCAATCCGTGGCCGACGCCGCCAAGCTGCTCGCCTCCAACAGCGAGGCCAAGCTGCTGGCCGGCGGCCACACCCTGGTCCCGACCATGAAGCAGCGGCTGGCGGCGCCCAAGGCGATCGTCGACCTCAGCCGGGTGGCGGAGCTCAAGGGCATCGACAAGAAGGGCAACGCGCTCGTCATCGGCGCCATGACCACGCATGCCGAGGTAGCGGATTCATCGGTTGTGCGGTCGGCGATTGCCGGGCTGGCGGAGGTAGCCGGCGTCATCGGCGATCCGCACGTGCGCCATCGGGGCACCATCGGCGGCTCGGTCGCCAACAACGATCCCGCAGCCGACTATCCTGCGGCCCTGCTGGCGCTGGGTGCCACCATCGGCACCAACAAGCGCGAGATCAAGGCCGACGACTTCTTCAAGGGGCTGTTCACGACCGCCCTGCAGGATGGCGAGATCATCACCCGCATCTCCTTCCCGATCCCCGGAAAGTTCGGCTACATGAAATTCGCCAACCCCGCCTCGCGCTACGCCCTGGTGGGAGTCGCGGTGGCGCAGACAGGGTCATCGGCCCGCGTCGCGGTGACTGGCGCCGGCAGGGAGGGCGTGTTTCGCCATGCTGCGATGGAAGCCGCGCTTGCCAAGGGCTGGTCGGCGCAAAATCTCAGCGGCGTCACCACCGATGCCGGCAAGATGATGAGCGACATCCACGCCGACGCTGCCTATCGCGCCCACCTGGTCGGCATCATGGCCCGCCGCGCCGTCGCCAAGGCCGGCTGAACCAGCCACGCTCCAGCGAGGCCCGAGGCAGCGACGTGGTCTCGCTGGGCAAATGCAAATCCCTTTCGGGCACGTAGCTCGCCGGTAGAGCACACGCTTCGCACCGATTGGGTGCCGCTGGCCTTCACATTGGCCGCGCGCTCTTGATCCCTGTCAGTTAATCCGCGGACCTTGTAGCGGCACGCAATTCCGAGGGTGCCGCGCCATAGCGTCGTCGAAACGCGCGATTGAAATAGGACAGATCCCCGAACCCAGTATCGAGAGCGATAGAGCTGATCTTTTGATCGGCATAGAGGGGATTCGTCAGCTTTCTGTGCGCCCGGACAAGGCGCTGCGCCAGCACATACTCAGTGAAGGTTGTATCCTCGCTTTGGAACAACCGCTGGACCCACCGCGCCTTGACCCGCTGCCGCGCTGCAATCGTCGCCACTGACAAATCAGGCTGGCCGATACAGTTCGCGATGTCATGCTTGACCGCACGCAACCGCGCCGCTCGCGCACCCCAACTCTTTGAGATCTCGGCCGTGTCGCGCCTCTCCCCGATGGCGAGGGCCATCAGATCATGGATGTGGGTAACCACTTGCGGTTCGAAGTCGTGTGAGGAGGCAGCGTCATCCATTTCCTCGAGGATACCGAGGTAGGCGATCAGGAGCTGCAGGGCGCGGTTTTCTGCAGGGATCGTCCGCCCGTACGCGGCTTCAAGGTTGGCGGCAAGCGGCGAGAGCAGACGCACCGGCACCCGAAGCAGGTGGACAGAGTTCTGGGCAGGTCCTCCGAAGGAAGCGGGCTCGGCCCCAGTCAGGATGACTGCTTCGCCCGGCCCCATGTTGAGTGTGCGGCCGAGGTGACGGGCCTCATAGCTGGCGGTGAACCCAGTGACCAGAACGACGTCGTCGTGCTCGATAAGCTCGCGGGAGCGACGATAGATCGCTGCCGATCGCGACGCCGTATACAGGGATAAGCCCGGCATCCGGCGCACGGTCACTGCGGTTTGAAAGGTCTGCCCTGCGAGCGGCTCGACGTGCACCTTCTGAAGGCTTCGGCCGAAAACCTCATGCACCGCTTCGATGCGCTCGTGCGGCGCATAGTCCGCAGTTGAAAACCGAACAACCATGCAATCGCGTTTGCCGACAGTTGCGACACCGCTCGAAGTGCTCATGGCCAAACTCCGGCTCTGCGCAGGCCGCACAAATTAACCTGCATCAAGCTTCTTGGCTTGATTGTGGCTCGCGATCAAAGGTCCGGCGCGTCTTACCTAAACCAAGATTACTTCATGGCGGAAATCAGGCGTCGCGCCGAAGGTGACTAGCGTCCGATCTCGGACGACTTCCGAACTTCAGACGAAGCGGGGGCAACCGACCGGTTCTTCCCAACAAGCGCCCGCCGACAGGCCGCTCCAATCCTAGTCAATTGGCACGCCAGTCCAAGCGCAATCGCGAGATTGATAACAAACTGCCGCCCTGAGAGACCGTGCGGCCCGACGCTTTCTGGCAGAGTTCTGCGCAAGACAGGGAAATCGGATGAGCGGCGTGTCGGTCACCGACGCAGTAGGCTATCTGGCGTCCGCACTGGTCTTTGCGACGTTCTACATGAGGACGATGACGCCGCTACGGTCGGTCGCCATTGCCAGCAATGTCGCTTTCGTAAGCTATGGCTACCTCGGTGGGATGACGCCGATCCTCGTCCTCCATTTGGTATTGCTACCGCTTAATCTTTTGCGGCTTCATCAGACGCGGCAAATGACGAACAAGGCTCGGGCCGCAACGGAAGGTAATCTCAGCTTCGACTGGCTGATCCCTCATATGAGCCATCGTAGCTTTGCGGCCGGAGAGACGATCTTCCGCAAGGGCGATGCGGCGCGCGAATTGTTCCTGATCACGGCGGGAACCGTGCGGCTGACCGAGCTAGGGGTTGAGATCGAAAAAGGTTCGATGGTCGGCGAGATCGGGCTGTTCTCACCGCACAAAGCCAGAATCGCCACGGCGGTCGCGGTTTCGCGTGTCGAGGTCCTGGTACTCGCCGAGGACCGTGTCATCGCGCTTTACACCGACAATCGCGAGTTCGGGTTCTACCTGGTGTCGCTGATCACGAAACGCCTGGTCGCCAACTTCGAGGAACTTGAACGCCAGGTAGCAGCCACAAGGTCCGGCACCACCAAACCCATGCGAGCGTGACAAGCCGTAGCAGACGAAGCCGCCAAGGCAAAAACCCACTTCAATCACTATCTTTGAGATTCCGCGAACTCGTCCAAACGGACGAACGCAAAAAACGTCCCCGATCCGGGGGAGACGACTAAAGTGTGTTCATTGATGGTGCGGTCGAGAGGAAACGAGTATCACACCACCAAAGCCTTGAAACAAAACAATCTTCAACCCTCGCTACAACGCTCACTGTATGCAGTCTTTGTAGGAAATCAAGTTGGGTTGAGCGCACTTGCTTCGGGAGCAAGGGGTCGGGAGTTCGAATCTCCCCGCTCCGACCAACAAATCCTGGCTTTTTCTGACCTGACGAAAACGCCCGTGGGCGGAAACGTGGGCGAATTGCCCTCAAGATCGAGCGCGACGCTGGTGCCGCCAGCGATTGAGCACCAGTCCAAAGTAGATCGCCAGCCAAGCAAACGGCACCGGAGCCAGCGCTGACGCGAGCGATAGTTGCTTGTTCGGCAGCGGCAATCGCTTCTCAATTGCCGAGCGCCAGCTCCTGCGGCACTCGTATTCCTCTTCCTTCTCATCCAGATCGGCGCACTGAACCGAGGCTTCCGCAACCATCTGTTCGTGCGTGTATTGATCGTAGTTGTAGACGGCGGCCTAGACTTGCTGTCACCGACAAGGACCAGACACTTCGGATTGTGAAATTACAATGTGAATTTCTTGGTAAGCCGGAGCACGTAGACAGCTCACCTAACCAGCAACCCCACACCCGCGCCCACAATCACCGCCGCCACGAACACCGCCAGCACGGCGAGCTTCACGCGCCAGGAGCGGGTGAATGAGCGTGCGCCGATACGGGCGGCTTCATCGTCATAAAAAAAGAGGACCGGCAAAACCCCCGTCGGGCCGGTCCTTTCACACAGCGGATGATCACAGTGCGGGGAGTAGGTGAGCGATCCGCTGCTCCCTCGGAAATAGGTTCGAGGCACCCAGTCTCAGCAAGTGTTAGGTGGGGCCCATACCGCCGAGTCCGACCGAGGTCGTCGCAAAGCGATTGAACGGAGTGGCGTCTACCGCACGATACGGCTGCGCTACACCAAGCGACAGCCAACGAGTATCGGCCGGCATAGTGCAGCTCGCGGTTGGCCCCCAGTGTTTTTGGGTTTGGCCGTTGCGAAATGACGCTCGGGTGATGCAGCCTCGAATCGAGGGTTTACTCGGATAGATGTCTGGACGCTGGTACGGCAGAATGACGATTGCAGGGCCACACCCATCCGCCGTTTGCTCCCCCGTTTACGGCGGATCGGATCGGCTGCGAGCATCCCTCTCGCAGCCCCGGACATGTCCCTTCGTGTGGCCCTGCTTCTCCCTCCTGACCGTAAAGTTCGCGCCTATCCGAGGTAAGCGGCGGCGAGAAGCATTGCTGCGACGGCCCCCGCCAAAACCGCTAAGATCATCAGCGCTTGCCCAAAAGTTAGTTCACCATCATCTTCCTTGTCTTGCATGGCTGTCACCACGTGCGCCGTGGTCCAGTGTCTATGTGGAAATGACTGCCGTAGTACTTCAATCCGCCGACCGACCTCTGATTGCTGAGATACGCATGGACTGCCCGCACGTTGCCCTTGACCCTGAAATCGACGGCATTGCCACCTATGTGATGGGAGCGGCGGGCTCCGCCGACCGTGGCGTTGTGCCGTACGCTCCGACAAGTTGAGTTGACGGTCACGGGACCAAAAGCTGCCGCTACCGCGCCAACAACGCGACGCAGTGTCGAGTTCAGGCAACCGGCTGATGCGGTCCACCGCACCGACCCGCCTGAGAGGCCATCACGATGACCAACTATGGCCTCGCGACTCACATTGCCGAGGCTTGCGATCTGGACACCTCGGAAAGCATGCGGTGATCGCAAGTTCGTGGTGTCGTCGATCTGTTTGGCGTGCGCCGGCGTGGGGAGATTGACCATCATAACGGCAAGCATGCTCAATGCCATGAGCAACGATACCGTCCAAACGCTGTACCAAAGACTTGGTGTCGTCTTCGTCATTCCGCAACTCCATGCTTTGCCACGCGCAGCGTGCGACGCGGCCGTTCGACGGTTGGATAATTTGACAAGGCGGGGGCACTCGGCCCTCGTGCCTCTTGTCGCGAAGAGCAAGCCGCGCCCTGACTTCTTCCCCAAGCCGGGCGGGCTTGCTGTATGAGCCGAGCCCTGACCTTTGGCCGGGTTCGCCCCCGAAGGGAACAAGTGCCCTCGGTCACGGGCATTAGATGATAAGGTCCAAGTCCAACCGCATCACCACTTTGGGGGAGATCTATCAACCCCAGGGGCCCAAGGGGTGCCACAAGCGGAAGTAAATGGGGTTAGAACCCTACTTAAATGCAAGACCGACGCGGCGAGCGTCTCAGCCAAACGGGCAACGGCCCGCACCAGTTCGTAAAGCGGCGCAGCCGAAGCTAAGCAAGCACGTGGACAGAAGCAGTGTGGCATGCAGGACCAAGCTTACAGCGGATGCGGCGGCGAAAGCCGACGTGAACGCAGCCTCGCAAAGCCCTGCTATTAGCAGCGCAGAGGGCCGCCTCCGAGAGCCCCTTAAAGGCCCCTCCTTTCAGCGGCTCTTGATGTGGTCGCCTTCATGGCGATTTGGACCGGCCTAACGGGCTGGTCGAAAGCTCCCGCCGCGAAAACCGCGAAGAGAAGTCGCCGCAGTCGAAAGCGTGCTGGAAAGCGACGGGGCCCAAAGTATTCCAGCCCCGTCAACGAAAACGCCAACATCGTGGCGTTTCCGGCTGCGCACTAAGGCGAGACCTAGAGCGGCCCCTCGGGGTCGCTCGAAGGTCCCACGGGTGATGCTTGCCGTTGGAGCCTTGAAGGGGATAACCGGGCTACCAACCACGATAGCCGTAACCCCTCCTCCGACAGCCGTCGTAGCCGTAGCCGTTGTAGCCGTAGCCGTCGTAGTAGCCGTTGCCGTTGTAGTAGCTGTAATAAGGCACCGCTGCGACCGCTGCGGCAGCAGCACCCCAGCCCCACCCTCGGCCCCGCCCTCCCCGCCAGGCTACACCGCGTCCGCCGCGAAAGCCCCGGCCCATACCACCACGGAAACCACGGAAGCTTCCACCGCGAAATCCGCCGCCACGAAAGCCTCCACCGCGAAATCCGCCACCGCCGCGACGGGCGGATGCTTGCTCAGGCAAAGCAAGAACCAGCAAGATTGCGCAAGCGATGAAAACAGCGATCCGGCTCATGGTAACCTCCGCGAAGGTTGGATCGCACAGTGTCGCACTCATCGAGGCCGAGCACAGTCGGGCTAAACCCCGATTTGAACTTGTGGCTTTCTGGATGCTGCCAGGAAGATTTCTGACGTATCTCTCGTTTCTATTTTTCCTGTCACCACTGAGCCACGCGCAACTGCTCACCTGTGCCAGGAACAAGGGTTCCAGCCGCAAAGCGGAAGCTGAGCCAATCCAAAAAGCTCAGTGTGATGGATGACGTCGACGGAGCATCCGTTGTTGTCGCTAGATCGGGGGCCAGCTCCTCCCGGTCGATGGGCACCCGGCAACATCCCCCAACGACGTTGTTGGGTGTCCGTTAGCGGGGCTTGCGGGGAAGGGGAGGGTCTGACCAATGGTTGGCCCTCTCTTTGCGGCAGCGCCATATGAAGTATCGAAGGGAGTTCGCCGCAGAGGAAAGCACGCTGGCAAACGACGGGCACAAAGCCCTCAATCCTTTTGCCGTTCGGTGGAGTGCTCCGAAAGTCCAAGCGGTTGAGAGCTTGAGCCCGTCACGGCCGGATCATTGTCGGAAACGTCCAGCATGGATCGCAACGTTCGCGACAGACACGCCCGTACTTGCAACTGGATTTGGTCTTCACGGCCCATTTCTTTCAGCAGAATTCCGCGCCCAACACATCTTGAACGGCAGTGTCGTGCAGCAATGCCGCGATGCGCTCACGTTCAAACTCGCGGATGCGGCATGCTTCGGCGCGAAGGCCCTTGACTTCGCTGCGCCTCCTGGCTTCGTCGGTTACAGCGGTGGCCAAGCCGACAACGCATTTTACCGACCCATCCTGCGCTCGGGAGAACACCTTCTGCTTGCAGCGCAGCTTCCTGTAATCGCCGTGTAAGTGCCTGACGCGTCGTCACCGAATGCAGAACTAGGTTGCTTCCGCTAGGGGGCGTTGTGTGGACAGATTGAGTGCCGGGTCTCTGCTCCATCGGTCGTCCTGCCAACGAGTTTGTCTAGCCATAACCAAAGATGGCCCCGCTCCATGCGATCGGGCGACAAGTTCGATTGCCGACGCTAAGTCACGTGCCTTAGGCGCACCAGGCTGCTTGCATGCGAACCTTTGATGGCCGCCCGCCCCTACATCGCGGCATCCCGTACCGGACGAGGAGGCGTCGCGTTGACGTCGAGCTTCCTCTGAAGGCGCTCCGCCGCCAAGATCATCGCGCGCTCCGCAAGGGCAGTAATCGTCAACAGTGGGCTGACGCCAATCGCCGACGGAACCGCCGCCCCATCGCACACATAGAGCCCATCGTGAACGCCGGTCGGCCCCTTTGTTGAATCGAACACCCGCCCGTCCGGCGCCACAACACCTTGTTCCACCGTTTCACCCATCGCGCATCCGCCGAGTGGATGAGCAATGATCCGGTTGCCGCCGAACGCAGTCATGGCGAAGGGATTGGAGTGGAACACAGCTCCCATGCTTTCGATCATCGCCTTGACCTTCTGTTCCGCGCTCACGCGTTCCGGCGCGTCGCTATAGCCTGGCCAGTCCACTATGACATGGTCGTTTTGCAGCCGCAGGCGGCCACTGGCGTCATCATGCGCGACGACGTAGAGGAGTTGCGACCGGCTGATCTCGTCGCCGTAGATGCCCTCCTTTAGCAGGCGAATGGCATTCCCGAGTTTCAGTTGCAGCAATGCTTCGAGGGGAGCGAGTGCCGCCATCATGGCCAGCATCGTTCCGTCGTGGACCCACAGCGGGCCATGCTCGCCGCCGAGGTCGATCAACGCCATGCTGTGGGGCCCGACCAGCGCGGCCCCCCGCGGCGCCTGGGGTGGAAAACCTGTAGCAACCGCATTGACCGCTGCGGGGAGATAGTCGGCGAGCACGAGGTCGTCGCCGTTGGCCGAGAACTGCTCCCCCAGCTTTGCTGAGAGTTTCAGGCCACGCTGCTGCGCCCGTAAGAGCAACTCGTTAGTCCCCAATGTGCCGGCCGCCATTACGACGGTCTGCGCCTCAATGCGATGGTTTGTGGCCATCTTCGACAGATCCTGTACCACGATCTCCCAGCCACTCTCGGTCTTGGAGATCGATTGGGCCCGGCTTTCGCAGAACACCGCTGCGCCATGATCGACCGCATCGGCAATGTATGTGATGCCAACGGTGTTCTTTGCGCCCACATTGCAACCCGACCAGCAGTCCCCGCAATTCCGGCAGGCGTACTGCATCACGCCCGCGACGTTCGGGCCGGGACTATGGGAAATCGTCATCGACGGCAACTGCACCGAACGGCCCGACGCTTCTGCCGCCCTGCGCATACCGGCAAACTTGGCAAAGCGTTCCGGGCCGGGCACCGGCGCGACACCGAGCATTGCCTCGGCCCGCGCGAGTCCCGCTAGCAGGAGTCCATCGCTGACCACCGCAACCGGCCAACCGAGCTTGCGCAATCTGCCAAGATCGGGCCGAAGCACGACACCGGCGTTGATCAGCGATCCGCCGCCGAGCCCGGATGCGCCGAACACGGTCAGCCCCTTGCCGACCGACAGGTAGTAGAGTCCGGCAGGATCGCCCACTTTCGGCGCGCGGCCCGTTAACCGTGTTGCCTTGCGCCGTGCCTTGGCCGTAGTAGGAAAATCGCCGGGCCGCCAAAGCCGCCCCTGCTCGAGGACCGCCACGCGCAGACCCATGCGCGCGAGGCGGGATACTGCGACACCGCCGCCGTAGCCAGAACCGATGACGACCGCGTCGTAGACCGGCATCGCTTCGCCGACGGTCTTTGTTGCAAAAACCATGAAACGCCAAATCCTGCCGCGAATAAAGTTCTACTCGACGAATGCAACGAGTAATTCACTGGGGCGCGGATGCCCACCCGGGCAGGGGAATTTGCCTAATGCTTCGTGGTGCGCGTGCGCTGCCAACGGCAATGCGTCCCCATGGCAGGACGTTGGGTGACGCAAGAGAGAGGCCCAGAGTGACAGCGGCTCTAGGGCCATTAGGGACGGCACGGCCGTCCAATTCCACCAACGGGCGGAGAGCGGTTTTTGCGTGACTGCCAAGGATTGCTGCAGCGATCGCCGTTCAAGGCCGAAAGCCGCCAATACCGAATTTATGTTGCTAACGAGGATTGGCGCTCGCTTTCGCGTGGCCGCGATGGGTATGGGAAGGTTTCCCCGACTATGTCGCCATAGAGGCAGTCGTTCGAGGAGTTGCGGGACGCGCTTGGTTATCGACCTGTCGATATCCCGATGCGAGACCGATATGCTCCCAGACAATGATGTGCGTGAGTTCGTGTGCGCATAAAGCGGCAAGCGTGGCGCGGCGGTGTGCCAACATATCCCCAATGCACCACGCGGCCCGCCTCAAGGCCGCGCTTCCAAACCCGTTGTAGTAGGAGATGCCCCAATATTTGGGATGCGGGATGAAGTACAGGCGCTGCCGGATGGTGACATATGGCTTCTATCCGCGATATCGACTGCTTGTAGCATATTTCCTCGGGAGAAAGGGCTGGTCTGTCGACCAACTCCTGCAAACACGACTGACGGAGGAGGAGGCGACCGCGAGTATGCGCGCGGACACCCTGGCGATGAGAGATGTGAGTTTGGCGTGGGTCATGCCGGACCAGTCTGTGCGCACAGTAGGAACTGGTTGGAAAGAACAGAGAGAGTATCTGGCGCATCAATCCAGCCGCATCGGCGATTTGCTCGTTGGCACCCAGCCCCTGATCAAGCGCCCTCGCGGTCGCTGCCATTCCGTATGGCTATTTACGCCATCAGCTGGAACGATGCGGTGCGCTCTTCCCAACCCCTATCCTCAAGATACCAGTCGGGCGTTTCACACAAATAGCGACTCTCAATACCGGTAGTGGCAAACAGACCGGCAAGCCCCGTCAGATGCGGAAAGACGCGCATGGCCCTTTCAGCAACCGTCGCTTGCGAGACTTTGTGGGAAGGGACCGCGCTGCTAACCGATGCAATGACCACATCAAAGTCAGCCGTTGTTCGACGAAATTTGTCCGGCACAGTGCAAGAATTTGCCAGCAACATCGGGCCCACCTTGCAAATCAACACGCGTCATGCTCGGGCGGGTTAAGCGTCGTAGCAATGCACGATGGAAATGATCGTAAAGAATACGGATGCGGTCTCGGGCAAGCGGGACAAGCCACGCAGCTAGCCGACTAGCAAAACGACGACCAACAGGGCGGCGTGCGCTCCGAAGAAGATCAAGGCGTGCAACATGAAGGTTTCCGATACTGTGCCGCACGCCCATGGCAGACGTTGGGCGACGCAAGAGAGAGCCGCCCAGCGCGACAGCGGCTCTCTCTGGTCGGTGGGAGAACACCGGTCGGGCGCACATGAGGGAGAACGACCGAGAAGACGGGGGCACCTCGGTCAACGCGCCCGCCCATGTTGGATCTCGCATTTGCTAACGGTTCGCCTTCGGCATCAACGCTGATCGGCGGCAGGGCGAACCCGACAAATTTAGCAGACCTCATGATTGGGCACGCTCACTTCCATTGTCGCAAGGACGGCCGTCCGGCCCATTGCTGCCCGGGTCGGTCGCAGGATCGCCCGGGGCAAGACCGTTTCAAGGTGGATCTGAAGGCTCTTTGGGGGTTTCCCCGGAGTGCTTTGCCGCCGAGCGGCTGGCATTTGTTCAAATCCAGTAAAGGAGTAATCAGATGCAGATACGAACAATTGCCGCCGGCTTAGTGGTTGCAGCGCCTCTTCTTGCCCTTGGGAGCCCCCAGGCCGCAGCTTGCTGGGATAGAGGCTATGGATATGGGGCTACTACTGCCGCCACACCGGTAGCACCTCGTCGTTACGGTTACACGAGCTACGGTTACTCTTCGCCTGCCTGCTACTATGGTGGCATCGGCGTGCGCCGTCCCGTCGCCGCTGCCGCCATAGTGCGCCGGAACTACGGATACGGAGGAAGAGCTGTCGTGCCCCGCGTGGGGTCGGGCGCCCGCATCGGCCGCACTGGCCCGGGCAACAGAGGTCTAGGAAGATAGAGGGTAACGGTGTGCTGGGAGGGACGTTGACGCCTAGGACCGCCCAGCACCACCGCGACGGTCTACACACTTAGGCGGGTGTGGAAGACGTGGGCTTCGGAAGCGGCAGGGCCTGGCAACTGGTCCTCATGACCTGGGGGGCTTCGGCTCGAGAAGGAGCGACCGCCCAGGCCGGCAACAAACGTCCGGTACAGCCATTCAGACCGACCCCACTCTGGCGCGACAGCTCCTGCCAACTCGCGCTATTTTTCAGGATGCTCCAACCTAGATCTGATCTGCTCGGCAGATATCATGAGCTCCACATGATCACCCTTGTGGGTGAACATCTCGGTCGGTATGGCAACAGCGTCGTAGCCGATCCCAAGTGCCCGGACTATTTCAGCAATGACGATGGCTTGCCCGTCATCAATGCCCACTTCGGTTATATAACCAATCGTCGCCCCATCGACGGTGACGATGGGCATGCCGACGAGTTCTTCTATCGATCCGTGATGTTGCTGGAACTTCCTCGCGAGCGATCTGCGCCGCAGCCGGCACTGTCCCGGCAAGTATGGCAAGAATAGAAGCGACGAATGCTCTCGACATAGCCTTGTTCCTTGAGTGGATCAGCCGCCTAGGGTGAAGCCCACTCACCCGTCAGTTGCACGTTGCGGGACACGCCATCCGTCGCATAAAGCGAACGTCAGCGTGCCTTCTGCTAGATGTGCGCTTCGTCCCGAAAGCAGACACATCCGGAAGGGTCGTCTCGGGCGGTAAGGTCGCCGCTGAGGCGGCCTTTCTATTTGCGGGCACCCCTCTGATTTCGTCGCGCACCGCTTTGGCCCGCTCATATGCGCTCCGCGCCTGAGTCAGGTCATTTGCAGCCACTCGGTCGGAAGACCCGCCTCGTGCCATGTGGATTTCGTATTGCTCCAACCTCATTTCCAGGCGGGCTATGGAATCCTCAGCCTCCTGCAACGAACTTTTCGACGACGCTAACATCACATCTGTCCTGATTGAGCAGCGCCCTGCTTCACGTTCGGCGAGGCGCAAGGCTGATCAAAAAAGAGGTAGGCCCGCACCTACTCAAGTTCCTACCCGGGAGAGAGGCCAAAAGTTCCCACCCGGGAGAAAAAGCCATGCTCGATGGAGGAAACATATCGAGTGACGATGAATAGTTTCATGTTGGCGAGCATCCAGCCATCCGGTGAAACCCTGAATGCATAGCGTTGACACAACCCATGGCCGGAGAATCGTTCCCGAAACTCAGGGTGCCACGTAGTCGGTCGAATCAGCGTAAGATGAAGGCACAGTGGAACGTGCGGGGGCAGTTCACACTCTGTTTCTTACTCGGCCCATTGTGGGGCATTGATCAGACGACATCAGCAATGATGGGTGTGGTGGAAAGAGGCCATGGCTTTCGCAATGCTGCACCAGCGATATCAGTAGCGCCGACAGGCACTGCGCAATCTGCCAGCGTACGTCGTTGCCACGGCCTGTCTGAGAACCTTCTGCTGTTATGCAGGTAGGACGGGTTTCCCTGCACCCTTGACATGAGGCTCGGCTTGGCTGACTCCCCATGGCCGCCAGCGGCGATGGAGCCTTACCCAACCTGAACGAACGCATATTGGGGGCATCTCGCCTAACAATCCGGTAAGTCCGGACGGCATCGCGGCCCCAATTACATCCTTCTGTTCGGCTAGCATGCTGGCGAACCCTTCCGAGTCCAAACACGGCGGCGCGCTTTTCAGCACCCAGGGCGCCCATGATCAAGGGCGTCAGGAAGCCCATGACTGTTCGTGTGGAGCCTTCGCCTATGCCAAGAAACCTGCATCGACCATCTTGCCGACTGGACCAACCAACAAGTCCTGTATTGTGCCGAGCTTCTCACTGGAGCGATTGTAAACATCGCTGCCGACGAAGTTGTTGGGGGCGCTGCCAATTGTCGGGCGTTATCTCGGCATCGGCGAAAGGAGTATTGCTGTGCCATTCTCGGCCCTGCAAGTCGAGATGCGGGACAACACCCGCCGCCTCATCGTCGATACCACGAAGGACGCACTACAAGCAGCGCCCGTTTTTGAGAAACGCCAGACGCCTGACGGCAAGTGACTACGTTGCGCGCGGGAGAGTCTCAGCTTATGCGCTTCGCCTTCGCAAGAGCTGTGCTGATGCTCGTAATTTGCAGCGGCTTCCGCGTTGCTCTTTACTGTCGGGTGATTGACGAAAAGCTTAGCAAACCCGTCATCAGGAGCTCCCTCCTTGGGACGGGTTCAACAATGGTACCACGACGGCGGTTTGAAACTTGGTCGCGGCTCGGACCCCGGCTTTAATCAGTCAACTTCACGTACCGTGCGTTCAGCCATGGCGCGATCCTTCGGAGCAGACGGCGACAACGTCGTCGCGACCGTAGGCTTTGCTGAGTCAGCCGCAGGCGTGTTGGCTGCGTCGGCATAAGCCTGATGGCGTGCGACCTCTTGCGGGTCCCAGGGATCGCCGCGGCAGATGCAGTTGACATACTCCTTTTGCGAGCGGTAGGGCGTTCGGGAACTCCGCGTAATGACGTTGCCGAAGCTTGTTCACTGACACAGTGGCCCGCAGCCGCGCAACGTCAGCGCGAAATGAGCCGCGTTTGAAGCCGTAAAACGCCGCTCTTCTCAAAACCAAGCCTTTTTGCGATCGTGTGCGAAACATCCAGCGAGCGGCCAGGCAGGAACGGACCACGGTCACCAATCACGACGCGGGCACTGCGGCCGTTGCGCGGATTGGTGACGAGGAGCCGTGTCCCGATTGGAAGGGTTCGATGGGCCGCAACGTGCGGTGCCTTTGCACGATAGTAGCTCGTGACCATGGTTTCGGCGGGCTCGTACCGGTCGATCTGCGCGCGCGCCGGATTGGCGGAAAGGAGTAAAGCACATGCAGCTAGGAAAAATGAACTGCCTTGAAGGAATGTTTGCGGTCGTGTCATGGGTTCCACCACCCGATTGCTGATCTTGCTGCTGCAACAGACGGCTTTCCGCCTTTGCTCCGGTGCATACCGAGATAGGCCGATCAGAGCGTGGGCTGCTCCGTAGCGGCGATGTGCCAGCAAACCACCGGAAGCCTGTAAGCAAAATCGACGAAGCTCCCGAAACCGGACTGGGCAAACCCTGAATGGCATGCTTCGGGCCGCGCCACGTTCATCATTTCAGTGGATTGCGGAAGCCGGCGCGCTCATCGTCTGATCGCGCTCTCACCTCAAGACATTTGCCAGTCAGTTTCAGGCAAATCCCCGATACATCCATCGATCGTTCACGGCATTCTACGGGGATCTGAGCCATTGCCGATGCCACCAGCTTGAGCTGTAGGGGAATGCCGCGTGATCGGCAAAGTCGCACCGATTATCGCGAGCTTAGCAAAGGCGCTGCTGGCGAGCGTTGCCATCCTCGTGCCTCTCGATCCATGCACGGCACAAACTTGGTTCCCCTGGGATGGAAACTTCTTCGATACCCCTCCAGGATACCGCGAGCGGACGCCACATCGCCCCGAGCGAAAATCGTCGCAAAAGGAGAACATAGGGAAAAGGATGCGGCTGGTCGACACGGTGAAGGATGGCGGCCCTCGACCAGAAATCGCGCCGAAGGCACCATCTGTCGTGGCGTTTCCGTATTCATTTCCAGTTCGGTCAATTGTGATCGACACCGGCGGGCGCAAGCTCTACTTCGTTGCCGAAAAGGGGCGCGCCTACGAGTATCCTATTGCTGTGGGGCGTACAGGCTTCAAATGGACGGGAACCGAAACGGTTAGCCGCAGACAGGCCTGGCCTGATTGGCATCCTCCCCCCGAGATGCGGGCGCGAGATGCGAGCTTGCCTAAGAAAATGACCGGAGGCGTGCGCAATCCCCTCGGCGCCGTGGCGCTCTATCTCGGTAACACCGAGTACCGCATCCACGGCACCAACGACGCCAAATCCATTGGTAGCGCTCAATCATCCGGCTGCTTCCGCATGATCAATTCGGCAGCTCTGCATCTCGCCTCCCTTACCAGGGTTGGCACGACGGTAACCGTCGTCAACGCCCTGCCAAGGAAACCGGCGAACGTTCGCACTGGCACGGGAGCCGGCGAGCGCGGGACGGTCGGCTCGCCCGATGCCCAGAGATCAGTTCGATGACTGGTTGGCGCCAAACTTGGCCAACTTGCGATCCCACAGTTCCATGAACTGGCGGCTGGTGACGCTGTCCACGCCTTCAGGAAACTGCGCGCGCTGGTCTCGGGGAATGTTGCCCCAGATCGCAAGGCGCGCCCAGCCGGGTCCCTTCTTTTGACCTTCGGGGGTGAGATGCATGTTTTGCCAGGCTGGTGCATCTGGATTTGCCATGTGCGTGGCAGCACCCGCGACGCCTTGCTGGTGCAGCATGTAGCGCTCGGTTGCAGTCGGCTGGCGCCCATACTGGCGTGAGAACACGTCCGCTTCCGCACGCAGCTTGCGTGCTGCAACTTTTGTGTTCTCGCTCAGGTCAAAAATGTTGCCGCGGCCGCCGTATTTGCGAAACACGCTATGGCTAAGCTGATAGACTCCGAAATAGCTTCCCGCGCGAGCGCGCGGGTTGCCTCCGCTCTCAATGGTCGCAAAGGCACGCAGGATGGATGGCGGCAGACCGTGATACTGCGATACCTTCTGAATGATGTCCTCAAGTCGTGGTGAGAACTGCCCCGAGGCCTGCGCGATCTGAGGCGTGGCAACCAGGGCCAGCAACCCGACAATGGCGGCGCTTCGCCGACGTATCAGGATCGACGCGTGACGTGCTTTGCAAACGGCGCCGTTTACGAACCCGATGTTGGACAACGCCTTCTCCTTCACGCACCTGGCAACTGCGTCCGCGGGCTGGACACTTGCTTGATTGGAGGGTCTGTTTAGGAGGCGGCCGCGATGGCCTGCCAACGACCGCGTAGCACGCCGCGTCATGAACCGGCGGCGCTCACGCGTGGCAGATAAGGATGGCAGGCGGGGCACGCATCCCCGATTAGGGGGAGATGAGCACGGACCCATGCGTCGCCCGAGCTTTCGTGCAGCTTATGGCAGGCGATGTGTCTGCGTGCCTCACCGGATCAGACGGGGATCGCCATACCCTCACGAGTTTGGAATCATTCAGCAACCGCTGGCTCTACGCGCTTGCGATTGGCCGCCAGCCTAGAGGACCGCTCACCGAGTATGTGTAGTGTTGCACGACGGTTCCCACCTCACGCGGGCGCCAAGTGACCCCACCGTTGCGAGTGCTCGGTTCCATAACGAGTGGTGCCCCCTCACCAATTCCTGGAAACCCCTGATTGCATAATCACCTGTATCGGCCAGCTCGAACCGACCGTCTTGCGGGCGGGGGAATAGTCCAGGACAAGCGCATTCCAAACGACCGTTTTAAATCTGCCACACGCGGCAGGGCAATGCTCCTAGCGCGTTTGCATCCCTTGCCCAGCGGCGCTGGGCGGCGCGTATCGCGGGTCCAAATGCGCGAAACGCAGGAACGTCGTTCACTTGCATTCGCGTCCCGAAAGATCGGGATGATCTACTGGGTCATTCCTACGGCTTGGCGCGCTTGCGGCGGGCCGCCACAAGGCCCAGAGAATATCAGGATCAACCGTGGTGTGTCGTTGCCGAGCGCGCGAAGACACCGCTGGCGCGTCATCGACTGGGTTCTCCTTGATGTAAGCGATTAATTTGAGCAGCGTGGCCGGTGGTGGCACCGCCTGGCCGTTCCCGCGCTTCGAGGAAGGTCTTGCGAGCACCAAAACCACGCATGAGATAGCATTCGACAAAAGCAAAAGCCGCAGCGCGAAGCTGCGGCTTTCTTTTTCAAACTAGGTCTAAGCTCAGTTCAGCGGCCCAGCGGCATCCTGAAATTCACGGTACCGTACAGGCCGTCATCGAAGCCCTTGCTGGTGACGGCTTCGTCACCAAACTGGTGGCCTGCCGAGAGGGTGAGCGTCCCAGTCATGTTGTAGCCGAGGGGAATTTCCATTGACACGAACGCACCGAGCCGTTGCGCATCACCGGTGACATCGCCCAATGCCCAAGCCTCAGGCCCGATCGTGAAACGGCCGAAGGTGCGGCCGACGCGGGCAAGAGCATAGTAGGTATCGAAGGCCGTCGAATAGGCGCCATTGAAGGCGAAATACAGCGGCGACGTGTTCCGATCGTTCGTTTCGATATCGAGAGCGACTTTGAAGCCAGTCTCGCTACCCTGCAGTTCATTGAACGGATCGGGAGCAGCAAGGTCGTAGTGCTGGTAGTCGACACCGATGTAGACACCGACGTCCACGCGACCGCGCACCCATTGGTATCCGACCATCACGTCGCCCTGCCAGTAATTGCCGTCATTGGGAAGGGTGCGGTAGTCGTAGAATCCCCTGGTACCGAACAGCCGAAGAATGAAGCCCTCCCGGCTGAGGTCGCCGTTGAAAGCATAATAGACCCCGGAATACGCCTCATCCGCGTTCTTGGTGATGTCTGCACCCGCCACTATGACAGCGCGATACACGGGTTCGTTGGTTGGCTCGCCGCCGCCCGCGATGGCGGGCGCTGTAAGCGCAGCGCAGACACCCAACTTCCAGACCACCAAAGCAACGTGGCACCCGATTTTGAACATCGCCATTTCAAGGCCTCCCGTCGCGCCAACGCAGTGAGAAAAAACGCACGCAACGGATATGTGATTCGCGCCGAACAAGCTGGAGAACCGATAACTTTGTGGATGCGCGTGTGGTAAGGAATTGAAAAAGAAAGGCTATAAAGTTGTGCATACGCCTGCCCAGGCGTGCCAGGCGCTCTGAGGGGGCTCGCGTGAGGTGCTGCTGCGCCAGCGGCCAGAAGACAGCCGACCAGCTCGTGATGGCAAGCCGGACGCCGGTTCCTAAAGGTTATCCACAGAGGGCATGAAGCCTGTTGGAACCCGCAGTATGCGACAACGTTCTCGTGTCAGGCTCGGCCACTCCTCCCCCTCAGAGCGCCGGGCTCTCCAAAGTAGGCACCCTGCTTCCCCTAGCAGGGGGCCATTTATTGGTTTGTGGCCAGATGTTTCTCCTGGCCGCCAGACCTTGAGTTCGAGCTTCTTCAGATCAGGCGGATATCCTTTTCTTAGCTTTGTCGGTGCTCGGCTCGTTCAACGCGCAACTGAAGGCCGAGCGCACGAAGAACCCGCGCAATCGTTTTAAACCGAGGGTCGCTTTCTCCGCTGAGCGTTTTGTATAAGCTCTCACGAGACAGCCCGGTCTGGCGCGAAACCTTGCTCATCCCACGAGTTTTGGCTGCCACTCCAATCGCGTGCGCAGCAGCGTCAACATCGCCTGCCGCCAATGCTTCCGTGAGATCGGCGATGTCCTTGTCGCTGATGAGCCAGTCATCACCAACACCCGGGCTCGACTGCATCTGCTTGCCTGCTATCTCATCAGTAAACCTGTTGTGGTCAGTCGGGCTGTAGCTTGCAAGGTACACAACGGGGAATGCTCAAAGTCAGCTTGGCAAGAGGGAGCGTTGGCGACAGCTCGTGAAACTTCTTCAAACCCCGTCGCAATGCGCCCGGCCGAACTCCGCCGGGGCATTTTTCTTGCCGGGGCTTGTGCAGCCACGCGACACGCTTGGCCGTGGGACGCTTCCAGGCCGTCGCGGCGAAGGCCGACGTATCAATCGGTGTAGTGCAGGTTCGCGGTTCCCCCCCGCCAGTGTTTTTGGTTTGGCCGGTGGCAAGATGTCGCTCGGAATGATGTGGCCTCGAATTGGGGTTTACTCGGATAGATGCCCGGACGCTGGTACGTCAGAGTGACGATTGCAGGGCCACATTCATCCGCTGTTTGCTCCCCCGTTTACGGCGGATTGGATCGCTGCGAACGTTGTCCCCCAAATCGCAGCCCGGACATGTTGCCTTCGTGTGGCCCTGCCGCTCCCCGTGACTGTAAAGTTCGCGCCTATCCCAGGTACGCCGCGGCGAGAAGCATAGCTGCGACGGTCCCGACCAAGACCCCCAAGAGCATCAGCGCTTGTCCAAGAATGAGTTCACCGCCGTCATCTTGATTGACAGCACGGCTATTACCTCGTGCGCCGAGGCTCCAGTTTCTAGGCGGGGGCAACCGGCCCTCGTGCGTCTTTGTCGCAAAGAGCAAGCCGCGCCCTGACTTCGTCAAGCCGGGCGGGCTTGTATGAGCCGAGCCCTGACCTTTGGCCGGGGCTGCCCCCGAAGGAAACAGTGCCCCCGGTCACGGGCATAAGATGAGAAGGTCCAAGCCCAACCGCATCACCACTTTGGGGGAGATTTAATCGACGCCAGTGGCTCAATGGGTGCGAGAGCGGAAGTAAATGGCGTTGGAAGCGTACTTAAGGGCAAGACCGACAAGGCGAGCGCCTCAGCCACACGGCAACGGGCCACACCAATTGTGACGGCCATGACGCCCTCACATCCATTCAGAAAAGAGAACAGCCAAAGGGAAACTAGGGCCCTGGTTGCATGACCGATGCCTTCTTGGAGAGGGCGGGCGTCAGCTCATTGACAAGAATTGAGCGACTTGCGTCCTAGTCAGCCACATGCCTATCTGATTTTCGCTGAAGCCGTCGGTTCGCAACGCGCGACAGGAGAGGTTCGGGGTCTTTACTCTGGCGCCCCTTCTTCGGCGGGTCTTTGACAGGCACGCTCACAAGTTTCTTGAGAAGACTGACGTGTTTCTCAATGCACGGTTCAGGCACCCGCAATGCGCGCATTCGAGCTTCGATAGCTTGAACCTCCGACAAAGTCATGGAGACGCTCCCGCAAAACCGTCGCGTCCAACATATCTCTCTCCACCAAAAAACGAGTACCGGGTCTTTTCCCTGTCCGAGCCGCGACGGTTACCCAAGGCCAGAGAGGTGAACTATGTACCGTTGATTGAGATTTGAAGGGCGGGGAGCTGCCCTTACGTTGCGCGACCAAGATAGTGCTGACGCCTTAATGAATGTGGACTGGCTTCTGTTAAGCCAGTTTTCGGAACGTCGTTGCATGGGAACTCAGGGGTTGGCCCCCTGCATACTCGGGGGTTAACCCCAATAGGGACCCATCCACCGCTTCCCTAGGCTGAATCGAGGGCTTGGTTTACCGGTCCGCTTGAACGCTGAAGGGGAACTGAAATGCCTACGATCCGTATTCTAATAGCCGACGACCACGAAGTGGTGCGATCTGGCCTGCGCAAGGTTTTTGAAATTCAGGCAGGCTGGCAAGTGGTCGCCGAGGCAGTGGATGGCAAAGATGCGATTTTCAAGGCGCTCCAGACCAAGCCGGATGTAGCAATACTGGACTACTCATTGCCACTAATTAATGGGGTTGAGGCAACGCGCCAAATTCGCGCTCGTCTGCCGAAAACCGAGGTGCTCATATTCACCATGCATGACTCGGACTCACTTATCGGCGAAATGTTGGCCGCGGGGGCTCGCGGCTATCTGCTCAAGTCGGATGCCAATGCCGCGCTGCTCGCCGCCGTGCAGGCGTTGGCTACGCACAAACCATACTTCACTCCAAACCTTTCCGAAGCCCTGCTCAAATCCTTTCTGGCGCACCCTGGGCAACCGCAATTTTCTCTAACACCGCGAGAGCGCGGGGTAGTGCAGCTCGTTGCAGAAGGGCACTCCAACAAGCAGGTGGCCAACGTCCTGAATATCGGTATCAAGACGGTGGAGACACATCGCGCGGCTGTTATGAGAAAACTCAATATGTCCTCAACTGCCTCCCTGGTGCGCTATGCGATCCGCAACAGGCTCGTAGAAGCCTAAGGAAGCGTGCTGACAGTGGAGCGCAAGCCAATGGGGCGCAGTCTGATCCACGTACCTGTGGAGGAGTTGACCGCAGCATCAAATGCAGAAGTAAGCCGAGCGCGGCGCATATAGCCGGGAGCTTCGCAAAGGGCACTAAGTGAATATTGCGCTGGCGAGCCATCATTAATCCTGTCGGGGTTTATTCGATGCCCCTCTTAGACGCCAATGCTACGTTGTCAGAGCATTCTAGCGTCCGGTGACGCGATCGGCGGTTGTGGTGCGACTGGTCTGCCAGCGCCGCAGAGGCAAGGCCTCTGGTCTCTACTGCACCGTAGGGTTGCTTTTCATTTTAGCGATGTTGTCCGCGTGGGGTGCCGCTGCGGCCGATCCCAAGCGGGTGTTGCTCCTGCATTCGTTTGGTCGCGATTTCAAGCCCTGGAGCGAATACGCCAGGACCATTCGCAGCGAGCTGGAGCGGCAATCGCCGTGGCCATTGGACATCACTGAGCATTCGCTCGTGACAGCCCGTGCTAGCCATGAAGAGCCCGAGGCTCCTTTCGTCGCTTATCTCCGTGCGCTCTTCGCCAAACAGCCTCCTGACCTCATTGTAAGCTTCGGTGCGCCCGCAGCCGCCTTTGTCCAACGTCACCGACCACAGCTCTTTTCCAACACCCCGATGGTGTTCACGGCGGTTGACGAACGTCGCGTTCAATCCTCAGCACTTTCCAGGAGTGACGCCGTTGTCCCGGTCCGAATAGATTATCTTGCAGCCATCGAGAACATCCTGCAGGTATTGCCGGACACAGAAAATGTGACGGTGGTGGTCGGCACTTCTCCCATCGAACAGTTTTGGATGGAGGAGATTGGCAAAGCGGTAAAGCCTCTCACAAACCGCGTTTCATTTACGTGGACCAACCATTTGTCGTTCGATGATGTGCTCAAACACGCCGCGGCGCTCCCGCCGCGCTCCGCGATCTTCTGGGAGCTGATGATCGTCGATGCGGCGGGTGTCGTGCACGAAGGCAACACAGCGTTGGCAAGGCTTCATGCAGTCAGCAACGCGCCCATTTTTTCGTATGACGAATCCTTTTTTGGCCGCGAGATTGTCGGCGGCCCGCTTCTCGCGGTGCTCGACACCAGCGGGCAGACAGCCGCCGTTGCGGTTCGCATCCTCAGAGGCGAGAGCCCCAGTGATATCAAAGTTCCATCCATCAAATTTTCAACGGCGAAATTCGATTGGCGGGAACTGCAGCGCTGGGGAATCAGCGAAAGCCGCCTGCCGTCGGGAAGCGAGGTCCTCTTTCGCGAACTGAACGCGTGGGAGCGCTACCGTTGGCAGATAGTGGGCATCCTCCTCGCGCTGCTCGTGCAATCGGCGATGATTGCATGGTTGCTGGTCGAGCGATCGCGCCGGCACAGAGCCGAGGCGTACTCCCGCAGTCGTTCCTTGGAAGTCATGCATCTCAATCGCGCGGCCGAAGCAGGAGCGTTGTCTGCATCGTTCGCGCACGATATCGGCCAGCCTCTGGTAGCGATTGCCCTAACCACCCATTGGGCAGAAGGCCTAGTTAGGGACCGACCGGAACTCAGCAAGCTTAAGGAAGCCCTAGCCGACATCAGGCACGCCAATGACTACGCGCGAGACATCGTCAACAAAGCTCGGAAACTGCTCACGCGCAAAGACGGTGAGGAAATCCAAGATATCAACCTCAATGCCGTGGTTGCCGAGGCCTTCAGCTTTCTTTCCAATGGTGCCAATCAACGACAGGTTATCCTGCACGCGGACTACCACGAAGAGCCTTTGCTCGTAAGAGCCGACCCAATTCATCTGCTGCAGGTCGTGTTGAACCTAGCAACGAACGCGATGGACGCGATGGCCGGCATGCCGTTGGATTCGCGACGAATTGCCATTCGCTGGGCGCTGATCGAGCATTGCAAGGTGGAGGTGGTGGTGACGGACTCCGGTCCCGGCATTCCGCTCCAAGACATCGGTGCGATCTTCGATAGCTTCTACACGACCAAGAAGCATGGTAGTGGCCTCGGACTATCAATCGCGCGAACTATCGTAGAGGGATATGGCGGGAAGATCTGGGCTGAAAACTGCGCCAGCGGCGGAGCCGCCTTTCATTTCACAATTCCCGCAAGTCAAGAAGCAGAGCCATCCCATCCTGATCGGCAAGTAGTGTGCGGCTCCACGTCGGCACGGCTCCCGCACTTGTCCGCTTTGCCGCCAAAATCGGAGATCCCGCCAACGAAGGCTTTGCCAGTAGCAGGCACAGCATCCTCAGTGCGCTTGTGACGGGTACCATGGCGCGACGCGTCCGCGGACAAGAACCAGATCGCGCTGCCAACTGGCACATAGCCGAGGTCGGCTTTGGTCGGGCGCTCCCTGATGGACACGAGAGGTGTGATAACTCTCCAGCGCCGCCGCCAAGTTGTCCAAGAATGAAGTTCGCCAGGCCAACTCTAGTCCGGCGCACTGTAGGTGCCGTTAGAAGCGATCTCCAATCCTTCGCGATCAATGATGGTGATCACGGAGCGCATATGGGCGATTAAGCCCTTGCGCTCCAGTTCCTTCAAAGCCAACCCAACCGATGCCTCCGAGCCTCTGACACCGAGCATAACGGCGAGGAACTCGTGGGTCAGGCGCAGTTCATTACCATCCACACGGTCCTGCGCCATCAGCAGCCACCGCGCTAGGCGTTCTTCGATCTTACTGCCTCCGTTGGTGAGAGCGGTCTGCGCGGTCTGCGTCGCGAACGAGCACACATAACTGCGCAGTACGTCGTGCAGTGGTGCGCTCGCCGCGACGGCCTTGCGTATCTGCTCAGTCGAGATGCGCTGTCCGCTGCCCGCGATCTGCATGTGGATATCGTGCGGAACACTCTTGCCGTTTCCCATGATCACGCCCGCCCCGGTCACACCTTCGCGTCCGATGATGCCAACGGCCGTTTCGCTATTGGCGACCACCGACGCGATCCCGCTTTCGATGAAGTAGATGTGCTCGACGCGCTTGTTGGTGGCGGAGAGTTGCGTACGAAGGGGAAGATCGACTGCCACCAAGTGGGCTTCGAGTAGGCGCAAGTCTGCTTTGGACACTCGTGATAGAATTTTATTTGGAGATGGTGCCATTGCTCGATCCCTGTGCGGGAGAGCGCCAACCGTCTCTCAGCCGTCATCCATGGATTGCCGTGCGAAACGCGGTGTGTGTCCCGCAGCTCGGCCACTAGCTAAATGATGCCGATGCTCCTCTGCACCCCCACTTTGGGGGAGAGTTACGGCTATGGAGACCGCCTCACGACGGTCGACCTATCGGCTGCCAGGGCACGAGGGCGAGACGGGCAACAATACTTACGCGATCGCTATATTCTGCTGACTAGGGCCAGTTGCACGAGCCCTTCATCAGGTGTCCCCCCAAAAGGGGGTGCGTAAAAGCGCCTTTCAAACAACTATGGCGGTTTCACTCGCGCAACCAACATGAGCCAGTCTGATGCAACAATGGGAATATACCAAGATCGATTTAGGCGGCGCCTCAGCCAAGCGTAGCGACACAGACATCCTAACCAGTGTTGGCAACGAAGGTTGGGAACTCGTCGCCATAACGATCAATAACGCAGCGTACCTGAAGCGCCCGGTTGCCAGCGCGAAGAGCACAGCACGCCCGCGGTGATGTCCCGACACTGCGTCATTCACGCCAGAAATATCCGGTTACGAGATTTGAGTGGCACATGCAAAAGCAACAGCCTAGAGCGCCGCGCGTGCAGGCAACAGCGGTTGGCGGTCTACACGCCTTCGCCCACCAGCCTGCGTCCCCGCAATTAACCTCGGTTGTACCAGCGCGACATCAGATCCATTACTCCATTACGCAACGTCAGAGCTCAGCAACCATTGCAAATTATCTTCCCTGCCAACTGTAGGCGGCACGTTCCTAGCTACTTGCGAGATAAAGTCGAGTGTCCGGCCCACCACAAGCTGGCGCTGTCGGTCGAGCGTAACGATGTGGTAACTGTCGTCGAGGACTACCGCCTCGATCTGGCCTCCCAGATTGGTCTGAAGGAAATCGAGGTTGCGGAGACTGGCCCGGTCATCTTCCCGTGGGTGCACGATCAGCGCCGGCTGGTTTATCTGTCGCACCTCCCGCCTTACCTGCTTGACGAGCCAGCGCAGTTCCAGCATCGCGCCACCCGGAAGCGCAGCAATGCCGGCGCGAGAGCTGTCCCCACTGCTTATGGCCTGCTCGACGAGCGCCCGAATGCGCTGATCCTTGATGCCCCAGGGATGCCTCTCGGCGAACGGAAGCATGTTCGCCAGCCACTTTTGGGTGACGAGCTTGAAGAGTTGGCCGTACCACGGAATACCCCAACCATCGAGCCACAGGGATGGTGCGTATAGAGCAACCGCAGACACGTCACGAGGATGGCGGGCTGCGTGGTGGAGTGCCAGGATCGCTCCCATTGACAGGCCGCCGACAACGATCGTGTCACACGTCTCGCGCAGAACACGGTGCTCAATCTCGACGGTCTCGTACCAGTGCTGCCAAGTCGTGGCTTTGAGCTCTGCAGCGCTGCCGCAATGGCCGGCGAGTTGTGGCACGTGCACCGTATGCCCGGCCCGGGCCAGACCCTGAGCCACATAGCGCATCTCAATGGGCGTGCCGCCGAGGCCATGGATAAGGAGGAAGCCCACGGGACCACCGGCAAATCGAAAACTCTGGTCATTGAGATGCATTCGAACTGCCTGTCTAAATCGCGATTGGCGAGTTCACGCGGTTATCGGCTGTTGAGTACACGGCCGGGGCGGGTGAGACGCGAGGTAGGATCGCGAGGCGCACCAGGAGTAGCTATCAGTAGAAACCCGATCTCAGGGCCTGTGGTTAATGATAATGACTATGCGTGTCACCAGGGTCGTGCCTCAACGATCTTCAATTTGGGGCAACAAGGTCATGAGAAGCATCAAGCCTCCTGCCGGGCGCTCTGTCCTCGTTGTCGGGGACGAGCCCCTTATCGCAGGCAACCTTTGGGCAGGCATAAGCAAGAAGTCGCGCGAGGCGCGGCTCGTGAAGTTCGCGGATACCATCTCCAACCTACGCGCCTTTGCGGTCTCACCACCGGCCGGCTGGTCCAACGATCGCAGGCTTGGCTACCTGGACTCCTGCCGCAATCTGGTGGATGCGGGACGCGGTTCTAATACCAAGATCGAACGCATCTTTGACGACACTGCAAAAGCGGTGGAGCAGGCCATCAGGACCGAAGATCTCGGCGATATCGACAGCAGCACTTCAGCAAGACGTGAGTTCGAGGCTGCCATAGGTCAGTCGGTGCATCTCGTCTACATCCCGAACACACGCTGCAGACCGTTAGGCGAGGGCGATATCGACCTACTCTGTCAGACGATCGCGCGAACGTTCCCGGCTGCCGTGGTGCAAACAGCAGAAGGCATTTACGAGAGCCGACGCAGATCGATGCGCCAAGTCGTCGAACTGATCACTGAAGGTTACACCAACCGGGCAGATCGCTGGTCTTCTCAATCGCTCTCGCGGCGTGAGCGTCGTTCTGAAATCTGACGGACCTACCTGCGTAGCGCCCATCGACCTCGATGCCGATAACGGGTTCGTTAAAGGCGATGCACAGGCGCTGTGCGAGATCCACGACCGCGTCGGTGCTGTCCGTCCGGATTCTTGCTATGAGCATTGAGGCGCATCGATTTACAACGATGCGCAAACTCAATCTGTCCTCATTGGCAGATTTTGAAATTCAGGCAGGCTGGCAAGTGGTCGCCGAGGCAGTGGATGGCAAAGATGCGATTTTCAAGGCGCTCCAGACCAAGCCGGATGTAGCAATACTGGACTACTCATTGCCACTAATTAATGGGGTTGAGGCAACGCGCCAAATTCGCGCTCGTCTGCCGAAAACCGAGGTGCTCATATTCACCATGCATAACTCGGACTCACTTATCGGCGAAATGTTGGCCGCGGGGGCTCGCGGCTATCTGCTCAAGTCGGATGCCAATGCCGCGCTGCTCGCCGCCGTGCAGGCGTTGGCTACGCACAAACCATACTTCACTCCAAACCTTTCCGAAGCCCTGCTCGAATCCTTTCTGGCGCACCCTGGGCAACCGCAATTTTCTCTAACACCGCGAGAGCGCGGGGTAGTGCAGCTCGTTGCAGAAGGGCACTCCAACAAGCAGGTGGCCAACGTCCTGAATATCGGTATCAAGACGGTGGAGACACATCGCGCGGCTGTTATGAGAAAACTCAATATGTCCTCAACTGCCTCCCTGGTGCGCTATGCGATCCGCAACAGGCTCGTAGAAGCCTAAGGAAGCGCCGCCCAGACAATGGTGCGCAAGGCGGTAATGCGCATGGCCGCGCAACTAGCCGACCAGTAAAACGACGACCAACAGGGCGGCGTGCGCTCCGAAGAAGATCAAGGCATGCAACATGAGATTTCCGTTTCTGTGCCGCACGCCGATGGTTGGATGTTGGGTCCGCAAGAGAGGCTCAGCGTGACAGCGGTGGGAGAACACCGGTGAGGCGCACATGAGGGAGAACGACCGAGAAGACGGGGCACCTCGGTCAACGCACCCATGTTGGATCTCGCATTGGCGCTAACGGTTCGCCATCCGCATCAACCCTGATCGGCGGCAGGGCAAAGCTGACAAATTTAGCTGACTTCATGATGGGGCACGCCCACTTACATTGTCGCAAGACGAGACGGCCGTCCGACCCACTGCTGCTTGGGACGGTCGCAGGACCGCCGAAGGTCTCAGATATTCCCGTCCGGAAAAGCAACGTATGTGGCCCAGTGCGGCGATGGACACAATCCAGGGCAAAGACCATTTCACAGTGGATCTGAAGGCTCTTTGGGGGTTTCCCCGGAGTGCTTTGCCGCCGAGCGGCTGGCATTTGTTCAAATCCAGTAAAGGAGTAATCAGATGCAGATACGAACAATTGCCGCCGGCTTAGTGGTTGCAGCGCCTCTTCTTGCCCTTGGGAGCCCCCAGGCCGCAGCTTGCTGGGATAGAGGCTATGGATATGGGGCTACTACTGCCGCCACACCGGTAGCACCTCGTCGTTACGGTTACACGAGCTACGGTTACTCTTCGCCTGCCTACTATGATGGCTACTATGGTGGCATCGGCGTGCGCCGTCCCGTCGCCGCTGCCGCCATAGTGCGCCGGAACTACGGATACGGAGGAAGAGCTGTCGTGCCCCGCGTGGGGTCGGGCGCCCGCATCGGCCGCACTGGCCCGGGCAACAGAGGTCTAGGAAGATAGAGGGTAACGGTGTGCTGGGAGGGACGTTGACGCCTAGGACCGCCCAGCACCACCGCGACGGTCTACACACTTAGGCGGGTGTGGAAGACGTGGGCTTCGGAAGCGGCAGGGCCTGGCAACTGGTCCTCATGACCTGGGGGGGCTTCGGCTCGAGAAGGAGCGACCGCCCAGGCCGGCAACAAACGTCCGGTACAGCCATTCAGACCGACCCCACTCTGGCGCGACAGCTCCTGCCAACTCGCGCTATTTTTCAGGATGCTCCAACCTAGATCTGATCTGCTCGGCAGATATCATGAGCTCCACATGATCACCCTTGTGGGTGAACATCTCGGTCGGTATGGCAACAGCGGCGAAGTCTATCTACTGCCGAAGCCGTTGCAGTGCCGTGATGCGGGCCTCGACGGGAGGGTGTGTCGAGAATAGGGCCATGACACTTGGCTTGTCGCTGATTCCCGACGCCTGGAAGGTTTTCGGAAGCTCGCCGGGCTCGACGCCACCCAAGGTCGCCAGCGCGCTGATCATGCTGTTCGGTTGACCCAGGTAGCTGGCAGCGCCCGCGTCCGCACGGAACTCACGATAGCGGGAGAACCATGCGACGATCATCGAAGCTAGGACGCCAAACACGACCTGGCACACCATGGAAGTGACGAAATAGCCAATACCCTGACCGTTGCCGTCCTTGTTGATCTGCTTGTCGACGACGTACCCGACGATCCGAGACAGAAACACGACGAAGGTGTTCACCACCCCCTGGATCAGCGTCATCGTAACCATGTCGCCATTCGCGACATGGGCAACCTCGTGCGCGAGGACGGCTTCGACCTCCTCGTGATTTATGGTCTGGAGCAGTCCGGTAGAGACGGCGACGAGGGCAGAATTTTTGAAGGCTCCGGTCGCAAAGGCATTCGGCTCGCCCTCGTAGATGGCGACCTCAGGCATCTTGATGTCGGCGCGGACTGACAGCTTGTGCACGGTATCGAGCAACCAACGCTCGTCGGCATTGGCCGGGTTCGTGATGACATGTGCCCCGGTCTGCCACTTGGCCATAGGTTTAGAGATGAGCAACGATATGATCGCGCCCGCGAAGCCGATGATCGCTGACAAGACGAGCAGCGCACCGAGGTTCAGACCATTGGCATCGGCGATCTTCCCCAGACCCAGGATGTTCACAAACACGGCAACGACGATCAACACTGCAATGTTGGTCGCCACAAAAAGGGCAATACGTTTCATCGGGGTCTGTCCAATCTCTGGGGGCGATGTTCGAGTTGCATCCGGCTGGTGCGTGGTTTCCGGCACACCTCTCAATTAGGTCGATAGCCCGACCTAAGGTCCTGCCTCGTTTGGAAGTTGACCGTTGGGGGGCGGCTTGTCGATGACGCCAGGTAGGTATTTGGAGAGTTGCGAAAGCAGGTCATCCTACACTGAAGTAGTATTCGCACCCACTGCACGACGACGACGCGGCGTTGGACGCAATCTACAACGCCGCGAATAGCGGGCAACGTCAAGACTCTGGTTTCGGCCCTGACCTGACTACAAGGACAGCGACAGCTCAGCGGGGCTTTGTAGTGTTCCTGCCGCGCATCGACTGGCAGCGTTTGATGCAGTCTGCCTTTGCGGCGCCGCTCGCGTGCGAGCACATCTGGCTGCAATTCTGGGCTTGCGCGCCATAGCCTGCCCATTTTTCAACTGCAGCGCCGCCCAGAGTAACAAGAGCAGCCAGGGCACCGGCAGCGACTAGCGTTTTCATTTGGACGTCCTTCTTTAAGCTTAGTAGTCAGTCAAGTGACCCTGCACGGTCACATCTGACAGAAGCACGACCGCCTGAAATCGGCGATCAGCGAAAACCCTGTCAGTCGATGGACAAACCCTTAGAGCTAGGACCCGTAGCGGGTTGTTGACGGGGCATGACCCGCCCCTGGTGCCCAAGAACTACTCGCACGATATCAACAGGTGCCGAGCGTGCCGGGACGGATCTCAATTTTTACCAAGTGCATAGTGCTTTGATGATCCGGGGTTATTCCAATGATACCGGTCTGAGGGTTACGGAGAGCAACGATGGCGGTTCGTGTGAGGGTTCTCATGGAACTCCAATAACCCGAATCTTGATTGCCGACGATCATGATGTCGTCCGCTCGGGGCTCCGCAGCATCCTCGACGCGCGGCCGGATTGGGAGGTCGTTGCCGAGGCTGCGGATGGCAAGGAGGCAATCGTCAAAGCGATGGAAACGAAACCCGACGTTGCCGTCATCGACATCTCCCTCCCATTCGTTAGTGGCATCGAAGTGACACGTCAGATCCGCAGGCGTCTTCAATCGACTGAAGTTCTCATTTTTACGATGTACGATAGTGAGATGCTGGTCGATGAACTCCTCACAGCAGGGGCGCGCGGTTATCTTCTGAAGTCCGATGCAAGCCTTTATTTGATCGAGGCCATCGATGCCCTTGCCGTCCACAAGCCATTCTTTACAGACAAAGTGTCGGACGTCCTGCTTGGATCCTTTCTCAAAGAATCCAGACGCCCGTCCCTTCTCACGCCGCGGGAGCGCGAGGTCGTCCAGCTAATCGCGGAGGGCCACACCAACAAGCAAATTGCACGCATTCTCAGGCTGAGCCTCAAAACGGCGGAGGCACATCGGTCCGCTATTATGCACAAGCTCAATCTGTCCTCCTCCGCTGCATTGGTGCGCTATGCAATCCGCAACAAGTTCGTAGAGCCGTGACTGCGCACGGAGTCCCGCTGTGGCCCACAATTGAATGGAAATTCGCATTAGCCGGCAGTCCACCACGCGCTCTTAGGTAACGATCCTTTTTCACGCAGCGTCCCAATGATCGATGTGCAAACGAGATGCCGAGTGTCAGTCGATGACATGGTAACCGCCGTCGATATAGACCGTTTCTCCTGTCATGAGCTTGGCAGCGTTCATGCCTAGGAAAGCGACGGCGACGCCGACGTCGTCGATCGAAACGAGGCAGCGAGTTCGGCGCCTTCGACTGTGCCTTTTGCAAAAGCTCATCGAAGGCTGTGATCCCCGATGCTGCGCGGGTCTTCAGAGGGCCTGGGGATATTGCGTGCACCCGGATACCTTTTGGGCCGAGCTCGGCTGCCAGATACCGTGTTACCGCCTCAAGCGCGGCTTTCACGGGGCCCATCATGTTGTAGTGCTCTACGACCATCTGCGAGCCGTAGTAGGTCATCGTATACAACGTGCCGCCCTCTTTCATGAGCGGCTCAGCCAGCTTTGCCATCCTGATGAACGACCAGCACGAGACCTCCATGGCAACCAGGAACCCGTTTTTCGAGCAATCGACGACACGACCCTGCAGATCCTCTTTTGGTGCAAAGGCGATCGAATGAAGGCATAAGTCGAGCTTACCCCACGTTTTCTCTATTTTATCGAAAACGGCCTCTATTTGACCTTCGCGCTGAAGATCCATCGGCATGAAGATCGGCGCCCCGATCTCCTTCGCAAGGGGCTCCACGTAAGGTTTCGATTTGTCGTTTAGATAGGTGACGGCGACATCGGCACCGAACGCGTGAAAGGCCTTGGCGCACCCCCAAGCGATCGATTGATCGTTAGCGATACCCGTTACCAGCACCTTCTTTCCCTTAAGCAACGCTAGCGAAGTCAAGTTAATCATGACCGCTTCTCCTTCATTCGAGGCGAGGCATGGGAGCGAAGCACGCGCAACGTATGGCTCGCAATCATGAGCTCTTCGTCGGTGCGAATAACGCAGCAAGCAACACGAGACCCCTTGCGCGAGATCAGTGGCTCACCGTTCGCGTTCGCTTCATCATCGAGTTCAAGGTCCAGCCATGAGAGGCGCCGCGTCACGGCCTCGCGGATGGTCGGTGCGTTTTCCCCGATGCCAGCTGTGAACACAAACCCGTCAATGCCGCTCATCGCGGCAGTGAGCATTCCGGTAAAGAGTGCAATCCTGTAAACAAAATAATCGAGCGCCAGCTTCGCTCGCGGATCCGTGGATCAGGAATTTACCACCGTCGAAGATGTCGCCGAGGTTGCGCTGATGCTGGCCGCTTTCAACACCAACGCGCTAACCGGCCAGTCCATCATCGTCAGCCACGGCTGGCATATGAATTAGCCTCGCATAACCTGCGCCGATCAAATGAACGAAATGAAGATGGTTCCCGCAATATGAAAACCGCCTCCGTTAAAGATGCGACCGCTTTGATATCAGATGGTTCAAGCCTCATGATGGGAGGTGTCGTTTGGTTATCCACGGCGGTCATCTCGATTTGACCGTTCTGGGTGGCCTTCAGGTTGACGCTAATGGGCGTCTCGCATTTTGGGCAAATGGTGCCGGGATGGGTGGGGCGATGGATCTGGTTATTCGTGCCAAGCGTGTGATCGTGGCAATGCAGCGTACTGCGAGAGGCAAGTCGTTAAGACATGCACACTGTCCCTAACTTTTGTTGGATCTGTAGACTTGATCGAAGTCCTGCTGTGGTGGATTGGAGGTGGCGGGCGTGTCTTCTCTGCAAAGACCTGGTGACGCGAACAGCCGCATCGTGATCTGCACGATCCCTGCCTCCTCGCGTCTTTTTTTTAGCTGCAACCCACTTTTTTGAAATACTCGCAGCATCGCGATGTTCTCGTGTAATAACTCGGCGATAAATTCCTTGACGCCAGCACCACGAGCAATCGCGACAAGATGATGCATCAGCGCCACGCCGATGCCTTGCCCATGATACGCATCGACTACTGCGAATGCTACTTCCGCTCTGCCAGGCTGCACTATTATGTAACGTCCGCCGCCTACGATCGTAGGGCGACCGTTTTCCTCCACGACCGCAACCAAGGCCACGTGGTTGACGAAGTCGACATTTAGGAAGAAAGCGATCTCCTTCTCTGTGAAACTACGTTTAGGAGAAAAGAAACGACGATACTGAGATTGGGGGCTGCTGCGGTCGACGGCCGCGATGAGCTCGCCCCGGTCATCCGGCCTCAGAGCGCGGACCTTGACGCGTCGACCATTGCGAAGCGTGCTTACCGACTCATAGCTTGGCCGCATCCAACATGCAAACTTTCCAATGATAGACGCTTGTGGCCAAGATGAGCATCGTGCTGCGACACCTCGTCAGTTCATCGGCGCACACACTGCCGGCTTGCGATAACTAGTTACCACCCTGGCTCGTTGGTGAAGATCGTCGTTCAGCTTCGGCGATAGCGACGATGAAATCCCTCAGGGAAAACCCTGGTCAGAACTAGGATAGATCCCGATCCCCAATGGTTGATCTACCGGCATCCTCGCGTAAATGGCTATGCGAAGAGGCGTCGTTCCTGAACCTTGTCCCAGAGAATCAGAGGTCGGCGTGGTACGTGGAGGATCGGTTTAAAGGTCGTTCGCGGTCCTAAGCTCCGCAACTCCGACACGACGGCAATACGCCAACACAGAAACCAGCTGCAAGGTATACGGTGAATTCGCTTATCGCCCGCATGTCGACCGATTTTCTCATAGGGTTTTCGGCGCTGTTTAGCCTGATAAATCCGCTTGGGATGGCATTCGTTTTTGCCGAAAAGACCCGTAACCTCCCAGATGGCGTGAGAGTTGAACTTGCTCGACGGGTAACGACCTATTCGCTTTTTCTCATCCTCGCAGCGATGTTGTTGGGTGCTCCGGTCCTCGCTTTCTTCGGAATTGGCATTCCCGCGTTGAGGATTGCCGGCGGTTTGCTCGTGGCCTTCGCTGGCTATGGCATGTTGACAGACTCGGACGCACGTAACGAAGACGACCTTACTCCAGTCACAGCGGCAACTGCGGAGGGTATGGCATTCTTTCCGCTGACTATGCCGCTCACGGTTGGGCCAGGAACAATTGCTGCGAGCATCGCTCTTGGCGCACAGGATAAGAGCGGGCTCGTGGGTCACCTTGTCATCTGGGCAGTAGCTCTTCCGATCGCCGTCTCGATCTACATCTGCTATCGACACGCTGCTACCGTAGTAAAAGCAATCGGCCCGAAAGCCAGTCGAATCGTGGCGCGCCTGACTGCTTTCCTCCTGATGTGTATCGGCGTGCAGATGATCTTGACGGGGGCCGCCGCGTGGCTTGGTCCGTTGATACGGCTCGGTTCCGTTTGATCCTGGCCACCGCGTCCGATCGCGCAAATTATGATCGGTTGCGGTTAAAAACACTCTTCGAGTTTCACGGTATCCCCAGTTGGAACGTCATGAACTCTTGGTCGTTTTGCCAGTGAGATTGAGCAAGTTAGATATACCTGTGGACGCATTCGATCTATTCCCTACCGCAAGGCAGTGCCTGGATCACCTAACGCGCAACTGATACAACAAGCGAAGCCAGGACTTGAGCTAGTGCACCAACGACCCCTACCTCGCAGTGGCTGCGCGACACCTTAGGACTGACTTCGATGCGATCAATTTGCTTCGCAATCAAACCGACTTTCTTATCGGCCATCGTCTGCCGAGCAGTCACGACGCTGTCGGCGGAACGAGCGGTCCACAGTTCCCTGGGTTTTGAAACCAGGATTTGATGCAGCGAGCGATACGCTAGGATTTCTTCAGCGCGTCGGATGGTTTGAGCCATGATGCCTCCTGTATTGGGCCGCCCGTCCTACGACATCGCCCGGGCCCACGCCTCGGGATGGACCGCTGCCCAATCTTTTGGCATCGATTAGGGGTTGCCCTCTTAGGGAATCACCAGCGGGTGATATTCCAGCGTGTAGGCTAAGGCCCAGAGCAAGAAGAGCACCAGCGGTAGGTGGACGAGCAGCTGCAGGAATGTAAAGCCGACAATATCGCGAGCCTTGAGGCCGAGCACGCCGAGCAGCGGCAGCATCCAGAAGGGAGTGATGAGGTTCGGTAACGCCTCCGCAGCGTTGTAGACCTGGACCGCCCAACCCAGATGCACTTTGAGGTCGTTGGTGGCCTGCATGACATACGGCGCTTCAAGGAGCCATTTGCCGCCACCGGACGGGATGAAAAAGCCGAGCACTGCGGAATACTCCAGCCACTCTCCCGGCTGTTGCGGCGGCGGTAGATCGTCCGTCACGTCGCGTTCCACCTTAATGTTCATCGCCTCCGCCGTCAGGGCGGTGTCAGGCCCGGGCGCCGACCAAACGGCGATCACGACCGAGACCGACACCAGGACGACGGACACGACGATCGACTGCCATAAGAAGATTGTTTCGGAGAACGGGATGACGCCCGTTATGGGTAGAAGGGACTTGGGTAAGCTTCCCGCGTTTGCCTGGAGCTGCGCTGCTGACGAAGAAAGACCCATTGCCCAGGTTGCACCGAGCCCGAGATACGCCGCCGCAGCAGCGGCGCGATAGTCCATTTTAAGTTCACGGCGTTCCGCGAGCGCGAGCACCTGAAGGCCGCCGAGGATCAGGCTCAAGCCCCAGTTCAGCAGCGAAGCAAGCATGCTTACCGCCGCGACAAGACCGACGGCGCCTGAGCCAGAGGTGGGTATCGCCGCGAGCCTGCGGATGAGTTGCTGGGCCGGGGAGGAGACCGCAACGACATAGCCGCCGATAGCAACGAAAGCCATCTGCATCGTGAAGGTGATAAGGCTCCAGAAACCGTCGCCAAACGCCTGGCTGACGGCAAGCGGCGAAGCGCCGTTCAGCATCGCCGCAAGCGCCACAACGACCACTGCGATGGCTACAAAAACGAACGCATCAGGGAACCAGCGCTCTGCCCGCGCCGTGAAGGCGATGGCGATCCGAACCAGCAATCCGTCCTTTTGATTTGGGCGGTGGAAATAGCGTCTGACTTAGCCAAGCCACCCTGTGACATTCCGCATTCCCTTTTGCCGTTAGCTAGAGTCGCATCTCCACGACGTTGTCAGGAATGGCGAGCTTCACCTCGGTCGCGGCGACGACTTGCTCCACCGACACGCCGGGGCCAATTTCATGTAGCGTCGCCCGTCCGTCAGGAAATCCGATGACGGCCATCTCGCTGACGACAAGGTCCACCGGCCTCACCGACGTCAGGGGCAGCGTGCATTTGTTGATGATCTTGGGCTTGCCTTTGGCCGTGTGCTGCATCGCCACGATCACACGCTTTGCGCCTGTGACAAGGTCCATCGCACCGCCCATCCCCGGCACCATCTTGCCGGGAATCATCCAATTCGCCAGCAGGCCATGCGCGTCGACTTGCAGCGCGCCAAGCACAGTCATGTCCACATGGCCGCCGCGGATGAAACCGAACGACATTGCGCTGTCGAATGTGCAGGCTCCGGGCAAAGCGGTCACCGGTCGCCCGCCGGCATCGGTGAGGGTGGGATGCGCCATCCCCTCTTCGGGGATCGGGCCGGTTCCGATAAGGCCGTTCTCCGATTGAAAGAATACCGCCATGTCCGCCGGCACGAAGTTCGCCACCATGGTGGGGATTCCAATGCCGAGATTGACCAACATCCCTGCTCGCAACTCGCCGGCGATGCGCTTGGCGATGATCGATTGTGCATCCATCGTCGTTACCCGTTAGCGTTGGCGACGAGATAGTCGACCAGCGGACCGGGAGTCACGACGTGGTCGGGCGAAATCAATCCTACCGGGACGATATGCTCGGCCGTAACGATGGTGGTGTCCGCAGCCATGGCAATGACCGGATTGAAGTTGCGGGCCGTAAGCGCATAGGAAAGGTTGCCGAGATAGTCGGCGAGAAACGCATTGATCAGCGCGAAATCCGCGCGCAGGGCGGTCTCGAGCAGGTAGCGCTTTCCATTCAGGTCGATCCGCTGCTTGCCTTCCTCGACAAGGGTGCCTACGCCTGTAGGCGTGAGCACGCCGCCGAGCCCGCAGCCGCCGGCACGGATGCGCTCGATGAGCGTGCCCTGCGGCACCAGGTCGACCGCCATCGAGCCTGCAATCATCTGCCGCTGGGTCTCCGGATTGAGGCCGATGTGGCTCGCAATGGTGCGGCTGATCAGACCGGCATGGACGAGCTTGCCGATTCCCCGCCCAGGCACGGAGTTGTCGTTGGCGATCACAATGAGATTACGCTTGCCCTGGCGAACCAACTCGTCGATCAGCCGCTCAGGAGTTCCGACCCCCATGAACCCTCCGATCATGAGGGTCGCACCATCCGGGATCATCTGGACCGCGGCCGCGCACGAGATAGTTTTCATTGTAGAAGTGTCCGGAAATTATTCTATCAGGCCGCCATGATGGATACTCGGCTGCATCGCACGGATGTCGCCTCTCATGATGAAGAAGATGTCGAGGTCCTGTGCTTGTTGAGCCGCAGCGCAGCTGCTATTTTTTGGATGCAGCTGTCAGGTTTGTGCGGGCGTTTGCGAGACCACGCTGGCGATAGAGCAGGACAAGAAACAATATTCCTCGCACGACCAGAGTGAGTTGATGCAACGCCGCCGACCATATTCCGCTTAAAGACAACGCCTGGCCATCCGGCGTTCTCTGTATAGGTTGCGATGGCACCACGTAGACGGCGATCTGGAACCGCGCCTGACTCGGATCTCCAAGCACCCCGTCAGGCTTCTTTTCCTTTGTTCGCCCACGCTTCAGTCGCCCGATTGGATTTGGCGGTGGCCCGATGCGGCGACGGGCCCAACGGCCTTCGCGGTGGCTCAGGTGGCAACCACAAGAACCACGATCGTGCCCCCGATCGTCAGAACAACATTCGCGACCGCATAGGCCAGCGTGAAGCTCAGCAACGATCAACAAGCAGGGTTGAAGCACTAACCCACCAGGTGCCGAACGCGATGCAGCGCGAGAAAAGCGAGTTCGCGCATCAAATTCTCTTATTCAGCCGAGCAAAAAAGCGGATTAGCTGTACGCTGACTAGGGGATTGACCTAATGTCCCCCTCACAACCTGCCTGTGACAATCGCGCAGCGGCGCTAGTGCGGGTCGAACCAACGACGGTCGAGAGCGTTGCAAAGGGAAGGAGAGACAGCTATGACAACGCAACGATCGCGCAAGAAAAAAGGCACAGCGAAGTCCAAGCGCAAGTCACGCAGCATGGCAGCGCACGCCAGCTCAGACGCGGTTCTTCGCAAACCAGCGGAAATGTTTTCAACCCCGGAAGCTTGGTTCGGCCTCATGTCCAAGAACGCTGCTGCGTTCGCTGATCTACAAATGCGCTTAATCCGCTGCCGTTCGCCGGTGGAGCTTTGGACCGAGCAGCTGAGATATATCAAAGGTCGCATCGACGACGCTCAGGCCGTCCTCAAAGTATCTGTGACTAGTCGACGTACATCGCACTCCGTGAGCCCCCTGGTAGGGGATCTGCGACTTGACTGCAACGGCTTCACACGGACGGTGCGGCCTTGGGAAACTGAACGCAACCACGTGCGGCGTAGACCGCTCGGCTCACTACGGGCCAGCCGAAGAAGCTATCGCTAGGCGAGCATGCGTTGCTGGCGAGTTCAGCCTTGGGTCAGAAGCATACCTCGGTCCGATTGCTCGCGAATGTCCACTTCATCTCGAAAGCAGACATTCCGAAGCGAACAATTCAGTGTCAGCTTCGTGGCTATGCACCAGTATGTGCCACTCAAATCTCGCAACCGGATATTTCTGGCGTGAATGACCGCGGGGTCACAATTTTTTACTGTGCAGAAGTTTTGACACCGACGCTCACGCTGTCATCTTTTCAGCGTCAACTTGTAAATGGGGCTAAATCAGACCGAAGCGTCGAGGGAGAAGGGCACGAACGTGATGCGAACATCGAGCAGTTGGTTGCATTTGCTCACGAGTATAAGCGCGAAGCTCTCATTGAAACGCCACTGTGAATTGTTCGGGCGGTGGCCGAAGGACAGCAAGCTGAATGTGTCCTGACCGCGCGACGTGAATCTGGGTTGAGTTGGGTACGAATTGGGCAGGCGGCCTATTTGCCCGAGCCTGCAACAATCAAACCTGGCGCTACCGCAAGTTCATGAAGCGCCCAACATCAGCATGGGGCGCCGCGGTTTACACGAGTGGGTATCACACCGTGGAGGGTCGTACCGTCAGGTCCTGACCGCACCTCAAGGTCACCGCCGAGCCTGCGAAGACGCTCGGTCATCCCGGGGATTCCCACCCCCGCCCGGTGGCCGTTCAGTTCCGCGTCGATGCCTTTGCCGTTGTCGCTGACCACCAGATGCAAACGCTCAGCCATGCATCTGATCGAAATCGATACGTGGGAAGCACAGGCGTGACGTCGCACATTGGCCAGGGCCTCTTGTACCACTCTCAGCAGTTCGCGATTGCTCGCCGGAGGCAAGTGATCGACCTGAGGGCTAATTTTGAGTTTGATCTCGATGTCCGTGCGCCTGGAAAAGCCCTCAATGTAGCGGCGCACCGCTGACCTGAGGCCATCCGGACCGAGCTGCGGTGGATACAGGAGGTACGAGCGGGTGCGAATCTCCTTCGTAGCTTCATCCAGGCAAGACTTAATGTCACTGCACAGCTGGTGCATTTTTGGGTCTGCTTCCGAATGCTTTTGTACCACCATCATCAACAAAGTGGCCGCCACCAGATGTTGGGTGGTTGAATCGTGCAGCTCCTGTGCGATGTGGCGGCGCTCCTCTTCCTGAATGCTGGCCACGCGCTCGACGAGCTGTTCGGCGCGGTGCTCAGCCTGCTTGCGCTCGGTTACGTCCCTGAACACGCCACTGGTGCAGTAGGGTTTACACTCGTCATCGAACTGGGTTCTGCTCGACGTGAGGATCCACCGTGTCAGTCCGCCCGGCTGCTCAACGCGAAACTCGACGGTCTTTACCTGTGGTTCCTTTTGCGCCGCCATCTTGATCGCGGCGGCCGCGATCGGTCTGTCGTCTGGATGGACTGAGCGCAAGAATGCGGTGGGCTGCAGTGAGGAAACCGCATCTAACCCGAACATGACGCGAGCCTGATCCGTTGCCCAAAGGTGCCGAGTTGGAAAGTGGTAACGCCACAGTCCGGTATTGGTAGCGGCAGCGGTCAGCGTAAGCCGATCCTCGCTCTCCTTAAGCTGGGCCTCGACCTTCTTGCGCCGACCAATCTGGGCCAGTTGCAAACCTATCACTCCGACTCCAGCGATAAGTACGATAATAGCGCCTAGCACCACATTTGGATGCTCTTCCAGGAGGCCGGGCTTCCTGAACTCGATTACGGTGTTGGAAGGCAGATTTCGCTCCGAAAGCTTCCAGCGATCAAGCTGTCGGGCATCAACGCGGAGAGCTTGCGTCGTACTGGACCGGATCGGTATCTGTCTGACATCCTCGCCAGCCATTATACGGAGTACGATGTCTGCTGCTTGCGTCCCGATATCTTCGAAAGTGTCAGAGTGACCTCCCACGAAACCACGGCCGAGCCAAGAAGCGTAGGGGGCATAGATTGGCGCGCTCGATGCCATTGCCACTTCTTCGGCGATTTCAGCCGGAACAAAGTCGTCGCCTCTGCCGTCCTTGAACATCGTGAGCATGATAACAATGCTGTCGCGCGGCAGACGGGCTACTTGGTGCAGGAGCGTTTCGCGGTTTAAACCTACAAGATATTGCTTGTCGTGTTCCCAATTACCGTCGAGTTGACTGCTGGCGATCTCCACCCAACGCTGGTCAAAGGGAGTTGCGCCCGCAATTACGATCAAATTGCGCGCCTCAGGCTGGAGGTGCCGTGCGAGATTCAACGTCTTCGTGATACTGAACTCACTAGTGACGCCTGTGACATCGGCTGGAAGCTGAATTGCGCTCAACGTGGGCGGCGACACACAACAGAATACGACCGGAACTCCAGGTGCCAGGCTCTCTCTGTTTTCGAGAGCAGCGCGCAAGGCATCTCTGCCTTGCGCCACGACAACGTCTAATTTTGTCGTCGCGTATTTTTCCGACAGATATCGCAGAGTGCGTTGCTTGTGCTCGTCACCTGGAAATCTGGTCAACCCAAGAAATTCATTGAACGTTTGGATCTTCAAGGCAGGCGCTGTTGCTAGCTTCCTCTTCACGCCTTCACTTACAGAGGCCGCCGCGGGAACGTTTATGTCGGGATAAAGTAGGAGTATCCGCCATTGTCTGCTCTGGGCATGTGCCGAGAGAGCACCCACGCCGATGATGATAAGTGCGATCGCCTCAGGCTGAACTGATCGCCATCGACGCCAGAGCCGGAGCACCCACGGGCCACTCATGCACGTCCTTGATCGCCCGCTTAGAGATCAGACGCAAGCCGCTGCAATGCGACGACTACAGAAGCCACCTGATCGAGGAAGTCCGTCGTATTAGTACGGATCCAACCGAATACAGGCATCAGAACTTACACTGAGATTGCATCGGAAAAACCCCTGCCTCGGAAAGTTCGTTAAGGCCTCGTTCATTTAGGCGCTAATGCGAGCCACCGCCGCCGCGAAAAGCGCTGGGCAGACCCCCGTCTCCAAGACGGTGGGTCGAGTATTTGCTACCACCGGCTTCTGCGGTGGCTCAGGTGGCAACCACAAGAACCACGATCGCGCTTCCGATCGTCAGGAGAATATTCGCGACCGCATAGGCCGGCGTATAGCCCAGCACCGCGACAGGGCTACCCGAGCGCTCCTGCACGGCGGCCATCGCCGCCGTCACCGTCTGTGCCCCAGCCAAAGCCCCGAGGAGAAGGACCGGGTTCATCCGCAGAGCGAGGTGGGCGAAGTAAAACCCGATTACCTGCGGCAGCAGTGTCACCACCATGCCACCCAATAGGAGCCCGACGCCGGCTTCCCTTATGGCGGAGAGAAAGACTGGCCCCGCATGTAGACCAGTGAGCCCGACGAACGCGGCCAACCCCAGCGACGTCATAAAAGCGATTGCCCCGTCGTTAATGCGACCGAACAACGGATAATGAGTGCGTAGATGACCTACGAGAAGTCCAGCGAGCAGCGTGCCGATGCTCGTACTCAGGGCGATCTTGACGTTGCCGACGGGAAAGACCACGAGAGCGCCAACGACGCCGCCGAGGAAAATTGCTAACCCCAACACGACGAAATCGATACCTGCGCTGGGAGCGACGATGGCGCCAATCCTCGCGGCGGCCCTCTGCACGACGGACTCCGGCCCGACGACGCGCAACAAATCACCGCGCTGCAGCACGACCCCGGTCGCGACGGGGATCTCCTGACCGCCGCGGCTCAACTGTCGCAAGTACAGCCCCCGCGTCCAATCCTCCCGCGACGCGTCGCCGAGGTTCTTTCCTGCAAGCTCCGGATCGATCAGGAGGACATCGGCGGTCGTGATCGGGATGTCCAGGAGATCTTTGTCCTCGACCTCCTCGGCGCGTTGGCCGGCGACATCGACGATGATCTGGCGCGGGCCGGACAGCGCGATCACGTCGCCCACCTTGAGTGTCATGACAGGTTCTGCTTCAAGGACGCATTCGCCTCGGCGGAGCCGGTGGATGAACAAGCGATGCTCGGGGACACGGGCCTCAGCAGCTGCGACGGTTAGTCCGGCCAGAGAGGAGTCCTGAGCCAACCGGTAGGCGCGCAGCTCAAATTTCCGCCAGGCCGATGCCAGGCCCGGTTTGGCGCGGGCCATTCCAAGTTCTTGCTCGAGCTTCAGTGCCTCCGTCCTGAGGTCAATTTTCATCAGCGCAGGTGCAATCACCGTGCAGAACATGATCACACCGGCATAGCCGAAGATGTAGCAGACGGCATCCGCTACGGCGACGTGAGCAACAAACCGCGCGCGGTCCGCCTCGGACAAGGCCAACGAGTTGATTGCGTCCGTCGCCGTTCCCATGGCGGCGCTCTGGGTGAGGGCACCCGACATGAGCCCGGCCGCAAAGCCCGGATCCAGCCCTAGCGCCTTTGCAACGAGGATCGAAGTGCCGATACCCGTGATGCTCACGACGAACGCCAGCAACACCGGTTTCATGCCGTCGCGCTTCAGGGCCTGCATGAACTGGGGGCCGACCGAGTAGCCGATCCCGAACAGAAACAGCAGGAACAGAAAGGATTTGGTCATACCCGATACGGGCACTGGTGCGAACTGACCGACAAATAGGCCGGCGAAAAGAGCACCCGTGACCGGACCGAGGCTAAATGCCCCGATCTTGAAACTTCCGATCCAGTAGCCCGCGGCAATCACCAGGAAGAGCGCTAGTTCTGGGTAACGGACCAGAAATTGCTCAAGCCAGACTAACATAGCGACCTCCAGTTACTGGAGCCCGCCTATCCCAGAATCGGCGGCCATCATTACCCCCTTCCCCGGAACGATGGCACAGCTTCCAAGAGCGCTCTATGGCGATCAACGAACAGGGTTGACGCATTAAGCCCCACGCGCTGCTGACACGATGCAGAGTGAGAAAAGTGAGTTCGCGCATCAGCGTCTGTCATTCATCCCGGCAAAAACAATGCGGGTTAGCCGTACGCTAACTAGGGGATTGACCTGATGTCCCCTCACTACCTGCCGTGCGAGATTCCTGAGATGTTGGGCGCGGTGCTTGGTGGGTTTAGCGTATGACCAACACTGCCACGCGAGCAGGGGAGAAATGGTTTTGCAGAGAGCAACAGCGTACAAGGTGGATACGGTGTCGTTGAAGGACTTGGGGACAGCACTGGCTGAGGCTCACAGCCTCCCGAAAAACCAGGTGAACTCAATGCTGACGCAGATGGTGGCGGACGTCAGCAAGCATCTCAAGAAGGGCGCGCGTATCCGCATCTCGGGCCTCGGCATCCTGCAGGTGCGCAATCGCGCAGCGCGGATGGGCCGCAATCCTGGAACCGGCGAAGCCATCACGATCAAGGCCAGCAAGAAGATCTCCTTCCGGGCTTCGAAGGACCTCAAGGAAGCCGTGATGTAAATTCAGGACACTGGGCCACGCTTCGGCGAGTCTTTTCTTGCTAGCTGGAACCTAACGCGTGGTAGCTTCAGTCGGGGGCGCGCAGCAGCACTCCCGTTGTTCTACTCCTTACCTGGCGTGCTGGACAAGGATGCGCGCCACCTCCTGGATCGCGTCGGCCCAGGCCTCGGTATTGCTCCTGTGGTCGCCCCTCGTCCAGTTGCGGAATGGGCGTTGATTCGATCGGCCACATGGCGCACGGGTAAGATGCTGTCGAAAGAATGATGGGCGCCGGGGTACACCTTGATCTCGACCGGATAGCCGGCGGCCAGTTTGCGGCTGGGCTCTGCCGGCGTCCAGTCGTCGAGTTCCCCGATCAGGATCAGCAAGGGTGCAATCGGCTTGAAGACAATAGCCGGCAATCGGTCGCCCGAGCGCCCTGCTCCGCTCGACTGACCAGGTCCCAAAGATGCGCCAACATGCCGGGTCGAGAGCGACGGCGGCGACCAACGGGGTATCGGTCCGCTTGCCGATTTCCGGCTTGTCGACGATCGTTGCAAGCGTGACCACGCCGGGAAATGGTCCATTGCAAGCCGGCTTGGTGAGGGTAATTGGAAATGTCGACTTGTCGAGTGTCGCTGCCACGGAAGACCATATAACGAGCGCGGGGACGGACGAGATTGTGGCTCGCAGTGCCATGATCGAACGATAAGACGGATGTATCAGCCCATTTCCTGAACTTGAATCGCGCCGGAGAATTAATCAATCTCCGATCGAATAGCAGGCCTGAGCTGGGCTATCACACCGTTCCCGGGTTGGATGCGTATCGGAAGTTCGATCAGGCGATAACTCGCCCAGCCCATCGAAGCGGCGGGGCAACTGGGCGCGCAAGTCGTTCGCCAGACAGCGGCAAAGTGCGGCGGTTGCGGCGCCGATGCACCAGCTATCGCAATCGAACAGCCGCATGCCGTTGCCCTCCCGCGGCAGGAAACAATTCCAGACATGCGCGTCGCCGTGAACAATCGTGAGGTTACGGCGCGTGTGATACCTATCCAATAGCTCGGCGGAAAACGATACGGAACCACCCAGTATTGCGTCGGGTTCATCAATTTATCAGGGTTTTAACTGATGGTCGTCGTACAATTTCTACGCAATATATTCAGCGATGAAGGGGTCTCATTGGGGTTGTAGTGCAACGGCCCAACCTGCGTACCAGCGGAAGCGCCTGTCGCGTTTGCCGGCGTAGGGGCGGACGATGCCAAAAGGGTAGTGGTGCTCCTGCGCTTCATTGGCGGCACCAGCAAAAACTCGTTGCCACGAAACGGATCGTGTTCACAACGGTCGAGCAGCGCGAAATTTAGCGTGAAAGGTAGTGTAGCTGAATGGCCCACACCCTTGAGGGACAGAACGTCGACCTGTTGAAGCGTGTTCGTGTGTTGATTGTCGAGGATGCTTGGCACGTCGCAAAAGCGTTAAAGTCGACCCTTGAGCAAATAGGAATGCATGTGATCGGCCCAACGGCAACCACGGATCAAGCTAGAGGTTTAGCGGCCGCACAACGGCCGGAACTGGCAATTGTCGATATCAATCTCAAACAGGAAACATCCTACGGGCTAATCGATGATCTTCATGAGCAGGGCGTTCGAATAATTGTAATATCTGGTTATGCGGCACCACCCGTAACGAAGGACAACGTGGCGGCAATTTTACAAAAGCCATTTAGTGGGTCAGAACTGATTACGACGATGAATCGTGTCGTCGCGTCCACCCTTTGACCGGGGCCTCGATTAGGTGGTCTTGCAACAGGACGGCTTTAGTCAGAAGCGCACATTGACGCTGCGACGTTCGAGCGTCCGCTTTGACCCGAAGCAGACATTCTGAAGAATACCCGCCGATGTCAGCTTGGTGCCAATAGCGGCAATCATGCACGGGACAAACGCTTCAAGCGCGAGCGTTGAGCCCGGCCGCGTCCGAATCTCGCGAATCGTCGCTTGCCGGGCCGGCCCTTCGGACCCAGCGAACAGGGATTTCCAATCGGCAGCGCAGTCCATCAGTGGCAAAGTCAAGGTCCGCCTTACCACCCAGCTCGAATGGAACAAGTTCGCGGACAATGCTTGTTCCGTAACCAGATTGGTCTGGCTGCAGAACAGGGGGGCCGTTGATTTCTTGCCATTCGATTGCCAGCCCACCGGACAATCCATTCCGAAGCCATCGCCATCGCAGCAACAGCCTGCCGTCCTTCTTGGAAAACGCTCCGTATTTTGCGGCATTGGTAGTCAATTCATGAAGGACCATGGCCACAGCCTGGGCTGCGTCAGCTTTTAGTATTACATGGGGACCATCGAACGCAGCATTTCCCGACGCAAACGGAGCCAATTGGCGCCGGACAATTTCTTCGAGCGATACGCCGCGCCAATGGCTGTGGCTCAAAAGTTCATGAGTTCTCGCCAGCGACTTGATGCGATCGTCGAGCCCAACCACAAAGGTCGCCAACGTGTCATCGGCTTTCGGCGTCTGGATGATGATTGCGCTGACCGTCGCGAGCACGTTCTTGACCCGGTGGTCAAGTTCAGCACGTAGCGTGTGTTGATGCTCCTCTGCTCGTTGGCGTTCGGTGGCATCAATGTCGACACCCACCGTCCGCTGTGGGCGGCCGTCGCTGTGGTAGGAAACGAAAACACGCGACTCGATCCAACGAGTTTCGCCGTCTGCCCGAACAACACGATATTTCCCACTGAACTCCTTCCGCCGCTCGCGAAAGGCGCGGGTTCGCAGGTCCTCCCATGATAAGAGGTCATCAGGGTGCACACCTTCCTTCCATTGGGCGCGCGAAATCTCAGTGGTACCCTCGGGTAACCCGTGAATGGTCGCGTAACCTTCAGAAACCTGCGCGTTCCCCGTGTCGGCATTGTAGACGAAACTGCCAACGCGTGCGGCCTTTCCTGCGAGCGCAAGTTGCACAGTGCGCTCGGCGAGGGCCAACTCAGCTCGCTTTCGCTCGGTGATGTCTCGCGTCAGGCCCTTGATGCGCAACAGCTTTCCTGTGGTGTCAAACTCGCCCTTTGCCTCTTCTTCCAGCCAAACTTCGCGGCCGTTCAAACCGCAAAAGCGAAAACTTAGAACATACCCAGGATCGTCAGGGCAGACATTGCGTATGCGCGCCTTGACACACGCTTGATCGTCGGGGTGAACATTTCTCACAAACTCGCTGCCTAGCCGAATGGCTAGCCCACCACCCTCATCACCAAGTATTAGACGGGCGTTATCGCTTCGCCGCGATTGACCCGTGGTGGCATCCCATTCGAAGGCCATTACCTGGCCAGCTGCCAACCCATCAGCCAACCGATTATTGCTATCCTTGAGAGCCTTCTCTTTATGACGCCTCTCGGCGAATAGAGCGGCGAGGACGAGCGTACAGATCGAGATTGCCAGCAACATTGATCGCGCGGCATGGATGCGATCGTGTAGGTCGCTCAAATCAATGATTCCGAATGTGGTCGTCCAGACCACGGCGAAGCCGAGAACGAGTGCAGCCGCTGCGGCGAATACCGGCCGACAATAAGCAGCCAGAAGCGCAGGTAAGAGCATGCCGAGAGGCAGCACGGTATACCAATGGTGCGTTGGCGAGCCGAAAGCGATTGCGGTTACTATGACGAGTGCCACCAGCGTTAACGTGCCAGACGTCAGCTCCCTTTTTTCTGGAAAGTCACGCCGTAGGCCACCAAGACCGATGAGCAGCGGCGCCACCATAATGATGCCCAATGCATCAGACGCGAACCAGTTTAGCCATGTGGTCAGAATGGAGGCGTCCGAATAGTAAAAGAGGATAAAGCCTACGGTCGCCACACTTCCAGAGATCGCCGGCCCGATACCAGCCGCGACAAAGAAGCAGAGTATGCTGCTGAGACTTTCCAGCCGGAAATTGTTACCGAAGCGACGTGTGACCAGCCACGCTACCAGTAGGGGTTCACCAACATTGCACAGGGCAAAGACAATGGCAGCTGCGACATTTCGATCGCCCAGGAGACTTGCCACAGTGCTTGCGGCCGCTACCCCAAGCGTTACCGGTAACCGCGCACTGGAACCTAGAGCAAGGAGTGTTCCCGAGCTGATCCCCGCCGCAGGCCAGAAGACGGCCACGCCGTCAGGCTTGGTCAGCAAGGTCAGACTCAGTTGGGCTGCGAAAAAGTAGGCAACGCCCACTCCGACGGCAAGTCCAATTGGCCCCATCCATGGCAGGAACTGGCTACGCGAAGAGGACGCGCCGCACCGGATATGCTGCTGCAAACTCTGCATCGCCATCTTGCTCAAAACACGAACGTCATTCCGATCGGCTTATTGTCAATCCGCAGCAGCCTAGTTGGGATGCCCGCATCGTTATGCAAACCAAAGCGTTACGTGGCATCAGAACTTAGACCGATATTGCGCGCTGGAGATCTGCAGTCGAGCGTGTAGTTAATCTGGGATAGGTGGGGCGCATAAATCTACGGTTCTATGGACACGCTTGGCGAATGCGGGAAACAAATTGAGTCACACTGCGCTCTATTGGCTTGCGCCTCCATTGTCAGCGCGCTTCCTTAGGGTTCTACGAGCCGGTTGCGGACCGCATAGCGCACCAGGGAGGCAGTTGAGGACATATTGAGTTTTCTCATAACAGCCGCGCGATGTGTCTCCACCGTCTTGATACCGATATTCAGGACGTTGGCCACCTGCTTGTTGGAGTGCCCTTCTGCAACGAGCTGCACTACCCCGCGCTCTCGCGGTGTTAGAGAAAATTGCGGTTGCCCGGGGTTCGCCAGAAAGGAACTGAGCAGAGCTTCGGAAAGGTTTGGCGTGAAGTATGGTTTGTGCGCAGCCAGCGCCTCCACGGCTGCGAGCAGCGCGGCATTGGCATCCGACTTGAGCAGATAGCCGCGAGCCCCCGCGGCCAAGATTTCGCCGATAAGTGAGTCCGAGTTCATGCATGGTGAATATGAGCACCTCGGTTTTCGGCAGACGAGCGCGAATTTGGCGCGTTGCCTCAACCCCATTAATTAGTGGCAATGAGTAGTCCAGTATTGCTACATCCGGCTTGGTCTGGAGCGCCTTGAAAATCGCATCCTTGCCATCAACTGCCTCGGCGACCACTTGCCAGCCTGCCTGAATTTCAAAAACCTTGCGCAGTCCAGATCGCACCACTTCGTGGTCGTCGGCTATTAGAATACGGATCGTAGGAATTTCGGTTCCCCTTCAGCGTTCAAACGGACCGATAAACCAAGCCTCGATTCAGCTTAGGGAAGTGGTGGATGGGGCCCTATTGGGGTTAACCCCCGATTACACAGGGTGCCAACCCCTGAGTTCCGATGCAACAATGTTTCGAAGGTTGGCTTAACAGACGCGGTCGATATCCATTAAGGCGTCAGCACAATCTGGTTCCGGATGGCGTATCGAACCAAATCTGCCAATGAGGACGATTGAGTTTGCGCATCGTTGTAAATCGATGCGCTTCAACCGTCTTGAGACTGAGGTTGAGAAGGCCAGCGATCTGCCGGTTAGTGTAACCTTCAGTGATCAATTCGAGGACCTGGCGCTCTCGGGCACGGTTGACCTGCTCAGAAACCCCCGTCGACCCATCGTACAGGGGCGTCGTTTCGATCGGTGGCCCCGACGGGGCACCGTTGAAATCGAGATGCTCGATATGGATGACGTTGAGCGGATTTAGCGGTTCATTGCTTCCCCGCATTCGCCTAACGCTCATTTCGCTTCGTCGCGCCATGAAAAAGCCCGCACCGAGCTGGATGCGGGCTTAGTTCGCATGGATCATGAGTAGCATTGCTAACTGACTATCCCGTAACAGAGCTTCGGTCAATCAAGCTCCTGGGTGCTGGCACGGCTATGGCTAATAAAGCCTTACCGTTTCGTCGCGCTCGATTGCCCCGCCACGCTTCCAAGCGCTGAGGCACCTGCTCACACAGCCCTAGGAAACCTGCCGGCGATCAGCGACCTTGGCGCAAAGCCCCCGGGGACGGATGCCGAAGCTTGGCGCAATGGATCTAGAAGCGGTAAAGCTTTCATGTGCCACAGACGTGGGCCTAACTGCCGGTCGCCTGCCACGGATCGCGCGTATGAAGAAGTTTTGACAGGTCATATTAGCTTATGCGGGGTGCCAGTCGAGCGCCCCCGCTTTGCGCTTCAACCAACGAAGTAAAAGCAATCCCAGCGTTGGTTTGGTGTGACAATTTCGATAGGCGATCTACCGCTTGCACGAGCCAGGGGTTCTCCAGGGGGCGTCGATATGCAGGCAGGCGTTGCCGCATGACCACAGCTTGGGCCGCCACATCCCGATAGGCTTGGCGTAATCATTCAATCGGGGAACTCCGTGCTGCGACTGTGGTTCGTCTCCGCTCTCGTCCTGGGGGCGCAATGCTCTCGTGTCGAGGCGACCTGCGTTGATCCGTCAACGCTCATTCGTTCGACGGTGAGCATCACCAGGTTCTTCGACGGACAGGAACGGCAGTCGGATGCCGGCCTGCTCGGGATACGTGGCACCGCCTGGTTCCTTTCCCCGTCCTCCATGGTGACTGTGGAACATGTGGCAGCGGCGATGCGCCTTTCCACCAGGAGCTGGAGCCGGGTCGAGATTGTCGGCGGGGAGGGCGAACGAACCATTGCCGTCCGCGTTGTACGTGTGGCGGGCGCGCATACGGAAAAGGTCGCCGTGCTTGAATTGCAGATGCCGTTGCTTGATGCAAAAAGCCTGCAGATTAGGATCGAGCCACTCGCTCCTGAGGAGCGCGTCGTCAGTCTCGCCTACCCCAGCAATCGTCTGCGTTTCGCCGGCGGGCGCTTCGTGGAGTATGAGGATAGCGACACGCTCGCGGGGACGGCGTTGCTCGAGATGCACGACGGAGATGACCGCCTAGTGCTCGATCATGGCGCGTCCGGCGCGCCGGTGCTGGATTGTGAGGGCCGCGTAGTTGCGGTTGTCAGCAATCTTTTCACGAAAACAACGCAGTTCCTGCCGCATGCGATACGCATCTCAACGACCTGGGGGCAGGCCAACGTCGCTTCCGTACCCATTCAGGTGCTGAAGGACGTTGCCCTGGCCAAGCGACCTAACTGAGGTGAAAATCGTAGCATGCAAACGCGCTAGGAGCGTGCCCGCCGCGTGTGGCCTATTCAGTGTAGCGATTTAAAACGGTCGTTTGGAATGCGCTTGTCCTGGACTATTCCCCCCGCCCATCCGAAAGCTGGTTGGCAAGCCGGTTAGACAACCCATCGCGAACCTCGGCCGCGAGTTTCTCCCGAAGGGCGGTCCGCAGGGCGTCTCTCTGCTCAGGCGTAAGCTGGGAGAGCCCGTCGGCAATGCTGTCCGGAAACCTCTCCCGCAGTTCGTCCGCAATTCTTTCCCTCATGACTGTGCGGACGGCAGCCCGTTGCTCCGGCGTAAGCTGGGCAAGCCGTTCCGCAAGACGGTCGCGGATCTCGCCCGACACCTTTTCACGTATGATACCGGGTCCTGCACCACCGGATCCTGCACTACGGTTGTCCGAAATCCGGTCGGAAAGCCCCTCGCGGACTTCTGCTGCAAGTCTCTGCTTGATGGCGCTTCGGACGGCTTCCCGCTGCGCGGGTGTGAGGTGGGAGAGCCGGTCGGCAATCCTGTTCCCAAGCTTATCCCGTAGCTCGTCTTTGACGACCTCCCCGACGGTCGCCCGCTGCTCAGGGGTGAGCGTGACCGCGCTGTCTCCGTCGCGTTGCGATTGAGCAGATGCCGCCCCGATTGAAAGGGCGAGAGCGGTAGCTGTCACTGAACCAAGTATCAACGTCTTCATCTTGGGTCCTCCGTCTGACTTCTATGCAAGGCTCCGTACATTGTCTGCGGGCTGCTGAGCGGGCGTCGCACAGTCCTCTGGCTTCCAAAACCACCAACAGCGCCGACGGCAAGATGCCGAAAGCCGGTTCGAGGGTCGCCGATGCAGGTTGGCACCAGCCAGCCGAGATCGGTCTCCCGCTGGGCACTGCGCAACTTGCTCGATGAATATGCAATCAGGGGTTTCCAGGAATCGGTGAAGGGGCACCACTGATTGCGGAACCGAGCACTCGCAATCTGTGGGCCACTTGCTCCCCTGAGCGGCCTGCACCAAGTGGACCACCTCTGATGTTAGTTTGGCGTCGAAATCGATGCCATGGCCGGCGGAGCGCTCTCAACAACTGGCGGGGCCGGTTATGACCTCGACCTGACGTCAACTTGGCGATGATCTCTTCAACCTAGTGGCGCTTTGCCATCGTGGTCCTCCAGTTGGCCTTCCGGCCACACCTCAACTCGGGCCACTTCGCTGTAGGCACTCACACCAAGCTGGACAGGCTCGCTAGGTCTATGCGCCATCTCATCCAATCGTCGATCAGTTGGAGGCGAAGGGAGCTGGCCTACACATCATCGAGATGAACTTGGACACCACTTGCGCAACAAGGTGGTACTTTAAGTTCTTGGCGCAGTCGGTGAAAACGAGCGGACCATTATGCTGGAAAGGCAGCGCGAAGGGATCGCGAGGCCGAAGGCGGAAGGGAAATACAGGGGACGGGCGAAGAACGGCCATGGTGCAGCCGGTGAGGTTGAGGCGAGGCTATCTGATGGGATAAGCTCGACCGAGGTCGCAAAGCGATTGAAGATCGAACGGGGTGGCGTCTACCGCGCGATGCGGTTGCGCAACATCAAGCGGCAGCCAACGAGTATCGGGGGCAGGCCATCCCATTCGCTGTTTCTCCCAGCGGATCGGCTGCGAACCGTTGTCTCCTCGAAATCGCAGCCTGAACATTGCCCGTCGTGTGGCCCTGCCTCTTTCCCCATGTGAGGCGTGAACCCCCACGGCGGATCACGGGTGATCCTCTTCGCTGAGGACAAAGGACTGGATGCAAGGTGCGATTGCCGAGGCGCTGCGTGTGGCGCTTGGCTTGACCTTTCCGCCGAACAAGATCGTGCTAGGTTGGGACGTCCACTCCAGATGTTGCCTTGCCACAAACGCGCCCGCGTCGGCGCGATCATGACTAGGGTTCTAACTCTCCGTCTTTCCGGAAAACTACGGAGCTACACCCAGCCTCCTTTCACAGATGTTCTTGGATACCAAGAAATCCCATGCTGGCGAGGGGATGCACTCTATGAGAAGATCCATCACCCTGAAGCAAGCGGAGGAGTGCCTACGCAAGTCGGAAATGCGGCTCGAGCAATACCAAATCCTCATGCAGTCTCAGGGCGGACAGTTTTCACAGGACGCCTGGCAAGAAATGGCAGAACTCGCCTCGGATATTCGGTACCAACGTCGCTTCATTGAGGTTGCGCGAAACACGCTGTTACAAGCTTGAGTGGCTGAATTGGGTGCTCCTTTGTTTGGTGAGCGATACAGTCAATCGCACGCTTCAGAGCAGCCGACCTCAACATTGTGAGAGAAGCCATATCCAGGGCTGCGGCGACGCATTTTATGTCACGACTTGCGCTCTCTTGATGACTCGTGTTGCCTCGCTGGAAGAGGCGGATATATGGGCGAAACGGGTCGGCGCGCTTCAGCTTCGCAGACGGCAAGTGCGTTGCGATTTCAACGATGTCGGTGAAAAGCCCTAGGCACGGAGCCAGTGCACCTGAACGATCTCAGCGAGACCCTGTGGAGCAGGCGGAAGGCGGGCAAACTCTCCCATGTACTAATGTTGGACATGCGCATGAGTTAATGCGCCGGGTTCGGTTTTATTCTGCCATGGTTCGCGCGTGCCGCCGACGAACGCGATTGCAGTCCTCGCACCAAGCATCCAGCGTCATCGAGAGCTGGCACCAGCAATACAATCACGTTCGGCACCAATTCCGACTCACGGCCAGCCGGAGCAAAACGGCTTGCATTTAGGTCGGCATTCTTTTCGCCGACGTCTAGCTTTTTCGCAAGAGTTGCCTGGACGGTTACCATTGACGAAGTTCGAATGTAATTGCGCCCTTCAGTTCCAGTTCGCATTGCGAAAGAACCAAAGCATTAGCGCGAGCTTAGTATCCATCCTTCACGTAGGTGGGTTTCTAATGGTGTTACCGGTTCGCGTAGGTGCCGGACGTTGTCGCGACAAAACACCGCTCTATATTGACGCAGCGTTGTCTTCCTGAGGGGTGTGTGACGGTAGCCGGCGCGCTGCCAAAGGAACTGCAAACCTGCGCAAGGCCCGCCTTGTTAAGCCAGCCGTCCCGGACTCCGCGTCGTACTGCCCAGCAGTCGGCATTAAATTCGCTGGCTCCCACGTGGTGATGGCCGCACTCGTGGTGAAAGACAAAAAGGCGCACCAGTTTCGGCTGTCGAGCCACAAGCATCGGGTTGATGACCAAAAGCTTGGCATCTGGCACAGATATTCCGAGGTTGGGCAAACGTGTATCAAGCACGTTGCGAACTCCGCCGCATTGAAGTTTTCTAGCACCAATCCTGATGCTGCCATCAGTTTCCAGAGCAACCGGCGAGGCGGATTTCACACCGCCGATACCCAAGCAACAATACATAAACGCGGCGGCACCACTCGCCGCAAACAGGCGCCTGAAACGCATAATGTCAATTTCCCCCAGTCGTCGCCGATACGGCTGATTTAGCCAGCAGAAGGGCGTGGTGAACTGCTTGCAGCTTCGCTAGTAACCGAAACGAGCTTCGGGCTAACCCAAGGGCGCCCCCGAGACCACGCTCGCTAAATGGCCGCCCAAAGTCGTTCGCTCAACCCCCCTTTTTGGGGAGATCTACACGAACCCTCCGCTCCAATTCCACGTGCCCACCGTGATGTTGAGGAGTTTATCCAAAGTTCGGCTTGACGACTGAAAACCTGCAGGCTGTACGGTGCGGGGTGACTGGCGCCACTCGTAATCCGAATAATTGTTCGGACATTGCGCTGTGCTTACGTACGTCAAAGCTATGCAAGGTCTTACAATGACCCGCTGAGGCGCGGCAGCATGCGGGCAACGCACGTGACTTGGAGGTTCAAACTGACCTCAACCTTAGATTGTGACATCCTCAATCTGCCAACAGTGGCTCTTTAGACTAATTTTGGAAAGGGGCGAATTTTGACAAATGTTGGCGAAATAAATAGCTCAATCTGCGCAAAACTATGCAGATCTGCTGATCTCTTCGCGGGTTCCAGATAACATCTTGCGTGCAAACAGTTAGAAGATCCGGTCTTGAAGACACTGATGCAACGAGATCGTAAAGTTCGCGCAATCGCTGGCTTGCTTCAACGCGCACTCGAGCCAATCAGGGCGCCTGTCGCTGTCGGCCTGGCGTACTATTTGGGCGCCCAGGCGGCATTTCTCATCGGCACGCTATCCGACAATTTCTTTGCGCCGTTCTGGCCGCCGAACACGATCCTGTTCTGCGCCCTCTTCATGGCCCCTTATCGACGCTGGTGGCTCTACGTTGCTTGGGCGATTCCAGCACACGTCCTGGCAGAGCTGCAGGTAGAGATGCCGGCGATGCAGGTCATTGTCGCGTTTGCGACCAACTGTACGTTGTCGATGTTCAGTGCCTACGCACTTCGTTACCTTGTGGGCACGGCGTCTATCTTTGACAATTTTCACCGAACGGCAATCTACATCGCCGTTACGGTTGTCGCTGGTCCGGCGCTGGTCGCCACCTTAGGTGCTTTTGTTCGAATTGTTGAGGCAGGTGATTTTGCTCGGTACTGGACGTTTTGGGGCCAGTGGTATGTGGCCAACGCACTGGCCAGCCTCACGCTCGGCCCGATCTTCCTGACATGGGCCTTGGGCGAGCGCGGGTTCGACGCCGGCAAGCGTATGACCGAAGCCGTGGTACTGTTGGTCGCACTGGTCGCGGTGTGTGCGATCGCATTCAGGCCCAGCGCCTGGCAGCTACCTCTCGGCTTCTTACCGGCATTCCTGTATTTGCCGTTGCCGTTTCTGGTCTGGGCGGCGGCGCGCTTTGGTGCGAAGGGTGCCAGCTCAGCCATTCTGGTCGTAACAGTATTATCGCTGACCCTGACGCTGAGCGGTCCGACAGTTTTTGCCGGTGGCGATCCAGAGCAGAACGTGCTCGGTCTTCAGCTTTTCCTCACCGGCCTTGCCGTACCTGTCCTGCTGCTGGGCGCCTTGATCTCCGGAGCCCGCGGACGGGAACAAACGATAGGGGCACTCGCCCGATCCATCCTGCACACACAGGATGAGGAAAGACGAAACGTCTCGAGAGAGCTTCATGAGGGCGTAGCGCAAAATCTGGCCGCGGCCATTTTGATTTCGCAGCAAGTTGGCAAATCCGATGGGAGCTCCGATGTAAGGCTGCAGCAGATCCTGCGCCAATCGATAATTGACCTTCGAACTTTATCGTATCTCCTGCATCCCGCACTTTTGGATCAAGAAGGGCTGAGACCCGCGCTCAGCGCCTTGGTCGAGGACAATTTCAAGAGCAGCGGCATCCGAACACTTCTTGAGTTCGACCCCGCCGTCGGCCGCATGTCCCCAAATGTCGAATTGACTTTGTATCGTCTGGCCCAGCAGGCTTTGTCGAATGTCCGAAACCATTCGGAGAGCAATACGGCCCATGTCCGCGTGCATGGGCACAACGCAGCCAATGAAATAACGCTGGTCGTCGAAGACGACGGCAAAGGCTTGCCAGGGACAGGCTCGGCGCCTTCGATCGTTCGAAAACAAGTTCCTTTCGTCGTTCAGAACGGCCTTGGATTGTCGGAGATGCGCGAACGCGCAAGCCGTGTCGGCGGGAAAATCGAAGTCGAACTCCACCGTAGGCCGGACTGTCATACGAGCTATCATTCCAGTGACAGCCATCAGCCCGCCGCGCGCGTAGGTGCATCGCATCGCGGCCCACGACACGGATGCGAGCCACACCGGAAATCGAAGAATTGCGCTGCCACAGGGCGTTGACGGCGCGGTGGAATTACGCCAGGACGTTTCCCCATTTCACTGGCTTAGAATGCCCGCTGACGACTGGGAGGAGGCTAGCCGCCTGATCCACCTGCGAGGGCATTCCATTTTAGCCGTACACTTAACTTTTGCCTTCACTGCGTATCAACTGTTCCATTGCTCTTTCCACAAAAGCAGTGCAAGTCGCGCGCGAAGTGCTGTTACGATTGAGCTGAGCAGTAAAGGCACTTGCAGTTCGTCAATGTGCATGTCCCCCCGCAGTAGCGGCAAAATAGGCAACGACTACAGGTAATCTATCGCTGGGAAGGAGGTGGCTCGGACGTGGCCCCCAATCAGACGCATTGCTGAGACACTGTGCACGAGTGGCCGACGAGCGTCGTGCTCTGGCTTTGAATGGCACAACCTCCATCGGCCTCATCGCCAGCCCACGTGAAGTGACTGTACAGGCGGGCACTTGATGAGATACTCCGACGAGCATCGGGCATGGCGCACACTTTGCTGCGCGTTACGAGAACTCACGCCCTAGATTGCATCGCCTCACTTTGATGTCTGATGGCAGCTGCCGGTGTCGCCATCGCCCCAGATCACATAACGCTTATCATAAGGATGGTGGCGGCCGTTCAAAGCTGCAAGCTTTTCAACGTGTAAGAGTGCACACTTTGACGACGCCAGCCGTCACCGGATACAACGACCATTGACGAGACGCAATCCAGCCGCGCACCGCCGAACAGCGCGGGCAGCGACGTTGCGCACGCAGCGCGCACCAACACGCTGATAGCCCACGCCGCAGGCTTCGCGCACAACCACGATCATGTCGCCAGACTGCTGCAAGGTCGCAATTGGCATAGCGTGTACTGCGGACCCGAGGGACAGCGCGAAAGCCAGAACAATTAGCTTAACCATCGTTCGTCTCCCATTGCCTGTGCGGCCAAGTTGCTAGCGGCGCGCGTAGCGTAGTACGCGCCACTGTGAGGGGAGTACACCATCCGGTCTTTCCCTATAGTTTTGAGCCGGATACCCTAACCAACATAGCGGCGGCACCTGAAGTGCCAGCCTTCGGTATCGATTGGTCCTAGCCCACCATTCGAAGGGGCGCAACTCTCTGGCCGTCAACGTGCGCGCCATTCGTAAGGGTAATATCTAGTCGCGTCGCTAATAGGTAAGTGCCTTCGTGCAATTAAACAGGTTCGGGTGGTGGCAATTGTTATCCGCACGAACAAAGACAATGGCAGCCCGCAACGTCTGGAGGTGGATCTGTTTATTTATCAAGCGAAGTTTCCAAGCCGAAGGATGGTGCTTCGCTACGCGGCGGGTAGACCTTTTTTTTGGGCGAACCAGGATTCATGCTGATTGCCATGCATCTCGCCGAGGACGAAGGATGCTGGCGTCGGGGAACTCGTGTGAAGTCATGGGCGTGGATCGCTCATCGATGCGGTATTGCAGCCGTCGCGCATGCGAGCTGTGCGGCTCTGCATTCGGGAACTCGCCGCCCAGCACGTCGTGTCGGCTACCGTCGATTGCATCTGCTTCTGACTCACGAGGGCCATCATATGAACCTCGAGCGCTTTTGACGGCTCTACCGCAAGGAGAAGCTGCAGGTACGCCGGCGCGGCGGGCGCAACAGGCATTGGGGGTACGGGCACCATTACAGCTGCCGAGCGGTCCTAACGAGCGCTGGTCGCTGGATTTCGTGTCAGTCGAGACGAGACAGCTTTGAATGTTCTGTAGATCGCAATTCAGGCTCCAGCGCGCATCCCCGCTTACGGGAGAGACTTGATCGATTTTGCAAACATCGAGCAGCGAAGCGCGCCCAGCAGCGAGGGTGCAATCGCAGTTGACGAACCTAGGGCCTTCCCGCTCTAGGTGCCCGACATGAGATGGCAGACCTTCACCCAGATGCGGCTCTCGCAAACCCAGCTCTTAGCCGAGCAGAGGCCACTTCCGAGAGCCTCCTAAAAGCTCCCACGTAGCTCCTTCCGGCGGCCAGCAAGGAGAACATCAAGGCGGCGGGGCGCTACGGGTAATCAGTAAGGGCGCGGGCACATTCACCCGGCAAATGTGAGGGCGACGATGATGGGCCCGAGAACTGTCAGAAAGACATTGGCAATCGCATAAGGTACCGCTACCCCAAGTACAGGCGTTTGGCTCTCCGCCACCTCGCAGCAACCGGTGACTGCCGCATCGACGGTCATTGCTCCTGCGAGCGCCCCGCAAACAATGACAGGGTTCATACGCAAGATACGATGTGCAACCAGCGTGCCAACGATCATGGGCGTTAGAGTAACCGTGATACCAGCGACCAACAGAGTCAAACCATTTGCTTGGATTGCCGCCAGAGCAGCAGACCCACTGACCAATCCGATGGCGGCGACAAATCCTCCCAGCCCGAGATCCATCAGGGATTGCTGTGCCGCAGGAGGGAATGCACCCATTGTCGGGCGGCGCGATCGCAACCATCCACATAACAAGCCGGCGACCAATGCCCCGCCGCCGCCGCCGAGCGTCAGAGGAATTGAAGCGAGGTTGATGCTGAGCAAGCCGACCAACAATCCGATCGCCAAACCAGTTGCTAGGAACGCAATGTCCGTGCGGTCCGCGAGCCGCAAGACTTGGCCTACCTGCGGGACCACGCGATTAAGATCACGCACGAGGCCGACCAGGGTCATGACATCCCCAACATAGATGCGTGTTTGAGGTGTGATCGGTACCTCCTGCCCGCGCCGCATTAAGTTGCGCAGGAAGACGCCGTGTGCCGCATCGCCCAAGCAATCGACAATATCGCCCAATGTCCGGCCATGCAGCTGGCGAGCGGTCACGAACACCTCTTGCGCACTACCCAGAACCGACCGCATGACCTGCTCGCCTTCGATTTCAGGGCCCACTATCCCTTCTACTGTGACAATTGCCGCGGTCGGACCAGCGAGCAGCATCTCGTCATTGGACTGTAAAATCGTATCGGATTGCACCTCGATGTCTTCGCCGTTACGAAGGATCCGCTCGATCACAGTACGCCGTCCGATGCGCGTTTCAACTTCGCAAACGGTTCGGCCCACAGCGAGCGAAACGCGATAAGCACGCGCCTGGAATTTTCTGTACAAAAGCTCGCCTGGCTTGCTAGGGGCGCCGATCGACAACTCAGCCTCTAGTTTCGCCGCCTCCGCTTTGAGATCAACGCCCATTAATCGCGGCGCTACGAGTGGTACGAACAGCAGAACCAGGATGTAGCCGCAAACATAGGTGACCGCGTAGCCGGCGGCGATATTGGCCTGATATTGCGTGAGCGCATCCTCGGACACCCCAAGCTGCGACAAGGCGCCGGACGCGGTCCCCATCATCGACGTCTGCGTCAGGCCTCCGGCTCCGAGCCCAGCGGCCGTACCAGCATCCAGGTGCAGCAGGAAGGCTGATGCGAGCACTGCAAAGAGCCCGGAAACGCCAATCACGAGCGCTAACGCAACTTGATTCAGCGTCCGAAAGCTCAAGGAAGCAAAAAATTCAGGCCCTGAGCGATAGCCGATGGTGAATACGAATAGGCCGAAGAAGATTGATTTGAGCAGCGGCGGGATGACGAAAGTACCCAGCTGCCCGAGAACAACGGCGACCATCAGGATGCAGGCCGTCGCGCCGAGAGCAAAGCCACCGATGCGAATGCGCCCGAGGACCGTACCTATGGCAATGGCCAGAAAGAGAAAAATCTCGGGCGCTTGTGCGACGACGTGAGGTACCCAGGCCATTGGACGACCGCCCGTCCCTTCACTTCCTGGGCGCGGTCTTAGACGCTTCGTACGCGTCGCGGTAGCCGCGCGCTATGCTGCGAACTCCGCGCCCTATATCCTCGTATGCCTCGTCGGATAGGTTCGCCAGCGACACGCGCAGCGACCATTCGGGTGCCTCGAATCCGCCGCCGTTGAGAAGCACAATTCCGTGGGTTTCCGCCAATCGGAAGGCGAGGTCGAGGGGATGGATGTTCTTCTTCAGGTATTCGACCGCCTGGTCGCCAATGTTCTTGCGCGCCCAGAACTCGAAATCGATCAGGCCGTAGTAGGCGTCATAGTTTGGGTTCGGTGCAAGCTGGAGGGCCATGCTGTCGATCATCGCCCGGGCGCGTCGATGAACGATCTCCATGCAAGCCTTCTGATACTCCTTCTTGGTGTCCATCATTTCAGACAGCGAGAACATGGTCATCATCACCTGCTGGGGCAGCGATAGCCCGGCGGTATGATTGAGCCCAACGTCGCGGCTGTCGGCGACAATGCGATCGATAAACTTGAGCTTGCGCGGCTCGAGCGTTATGGGGCTGTAGCGCTTGTCCAGCGCCTTCACGTTGGCCTCCGGCAACTTGGCGATCATTTTGTCGAAGATGTTGTCCTCATGAATGGCGATGACACCCAGCCGCCACCCGGTGCAGCCGAAATACTTGGAATAGGAGTAGACGCCGATGGTGTTGTGCGCCAGTTCGCCCAGCACCGATCGGAAGTCGTCGACGAACGTTCCATACACATCGTCTGTGAGTAGCATCAGATCGGGACGTTTGGTCTTGACCAGCTTCGTCAGCTTGACGAGCGTTTCCTTGCTAAGCGCCATGCCACTGGGATTGCCGGGATTGACGATGAAGAACGCCTTGATCTTCTTGTCTTCGAGCTTCCTGATCTCGTCGTCGGTAGGCTGGAAGCGGTTCTCCTGAGGCGACTTTATGTGGACCACCTTTAGATCGTAATCCTCAAGATGGGTCATTTCCAAGTAAGGCGTAAAGATCGGCGTTCCCAGCGCGATCGTGTCACCGGGGTGAAGCAACCGATTGGCCTTCAGCGATTTGAAGATGTAGCACATCGCAGCGGTGCCGCCCTCGACCGCGTACAGATCGAACTTGCCAGCAGGGCGCGGCTGGCCACACACCGCCCACATCAGATACTCGTGCACAATCCGCTCGTTATGGACCAGCATGCGATCCGGCACCGGATAATTGTCGCCGATGATCGAATCGACAAGTTCATGAACGAATGCATCCGGTTCGAACTCGAACGTCTTGATTGCGAAATGCAGCATTGACGCGAGGAAGGAGGCGCCCGGCATATTCCCGTGCGTCTCGAGCCAGGCATCCAGGCGGGCCGCAATGCCGTTAGCTTGCGGCATTCCGCCGATACCTGCGGGATGATCCATTACCCGCTTACTTTCGGTGCATGCGAACTGGCCGAGGAGGAAGAACGCGTCGCGCGGCCTTGTTGCAACCCAGTTGGGATTGCCGCGGCCGGCATTCAGGAATGCGGATTGCGTGGTCCGCGAGGTCTTCCTCGCCAGCTTGATCAGCTCGTCCTTGATTTCGAACGGGCTCAGAGTTTCGAACTTGCGCAGGGTGAGGATGTCGGCCATGGCTGGCTCCAGGTTAAGGGTTCGCTCGCAGTGAGGACAAACGGGTCGACGTTCAGGTCATCAGCATCACGATCACCATGCCCCAGATTGTCAGCAGCGTGTTGCCGACCGCGTAGGTGACGGTGTAGCCGAGCCCCGGGATCTGGCTCTTGGCGCGGTCGTTGACCATGCCAAGAGATGCTGTCGTCGTTCGTGCGCCGGAGCAGCATCCCAGCAGAATGGCGTCATCGAACTTGAAAACGTACTTGCCGACATACATCGCCAGGATCAGGGGCACGGTCGTCACCACGACTCCCCAGAGGAACAGGCTGAAGCCAAGCTGCTGCAGACCAGCGACGAACCCGGGGCCGGACGCGATGCCGACCACGGCGATGAACACGTTCAAACCAACGGAATTCATGAACCAGACGGTCGGCGAAGGAATGCGCCCGAACGTCGGACGCACGGAGCGCAGCCATCCGAAGAACAGGCCGGCGATCAAAGCACCGCCGGAGGTCGATAGCGTGAGCGGCACGCTTCCCACCTTGTATACGATCGCGCCAAGCAGCGCGCCGATTGTGATCGCCGCGCCGATGAAGGCCACATCCGCCGCATCGACCGCACGGTCCGCATATCCGAACGATTTGGTCGCGGCGGTGAGATCCTGGGTGCGCCCGACGAGCGTGAGAATGTCGCCGCGATGCACCGTGGTGTCGGCCAGAATCGGGATGTCGGTCGCGGTTGCGCCGCGTGTGATCTTGCGCAGGAAAATGCCGCGCGCCACAGGGAGTTTGGCGAGCTTGGCCAACGTCTGGCCGTCAACGTCCTTGCTGGTCACATAGACATCGACACCTTCCACGGGCACCGCCAACAGCTCGCGATCGTCGACTTCCTCGGCGCCCGCGCCGACCAGGCTGACAAGCACGTCCCGGCGCCCGGCAACAGCGACGATGTCCCCGGCTTCGATCACTGTGTCTGCCGTTGCATCCATGAGCTGCCCATGACGGCGGATGCGGTGGACGAACACGCGGTGGTCCGGCAGCACCGCCTCGACTTCACGCGCCGTCTTACCCACGACAGGGCCATCCTGCCGAACACGGAATGCGCGGAGTTCGAACTGGTGCCAGGCCGTACCGGGACCGCCGGCTTCCTTCTTGCCGCCGTGCTTTTCTTCGTACCGTTTGCAGGCCGCTTCGAGATCGATGCCGAGCAGCGCGGGCCCAATCAGGGCGAGCACGATCGCAGAGCCGACCGTGCCAAAAATGTAAGTCACCGCGTAGGCAACCGGCATGGCGTCCAGGAGTTTCTTGGTCTGGTCAGCCGGTAGCTCAAGACGGTTGATCGCGTCGGTCGCAAGACCCATCGATGCCGATATCGTTTGGGATCCGGCATACAGACCGGCCGCCGAGCCGACGTCGTAACCAGCGATCTTGGCGCCGACAACAGCGGCGATGAGACAGAACACACAGACCACCGCGGCGAATAGCGCTTGCGGAAGTCCATCGGCGGCGATGCCTCGCACGAATTGCGGTCCGACCCCGTAGCCGATGGCAAACAGGAACATGAGGAAGAAGGTCGGCTTGAGCGGACCGGATACAGTGATCCCGATCTGCCCGATGATCACTGCGGCGATCAGCGTTGCGGTTACCGCGCCGAGGCCGAGACCTTTGTAGGTGAAGGAACCGAAGTAGTAGCCCAGAGCCAGGGACAGAAAGACAGCGATCTCCGGATAGCTTCGAAGTGTCTGGGCAAACCAATCCATCATTGTCGTTACTCCGGTACGATCGCTAGCCGACTAGCTCCGTTCTTAGGCCGCGCGCTTCTTGACTGGCTCTGCACGCTTCGCGAGTGCATCCGCACGCACCAGTTTCAGTCCTTCGGCGGCGTCGTAACCATGGATTTCCTTCACATCGAGCTTGCGCATGAAGTCGATGGTTTCCTGTGTGATCACTTGGCCCGGCACCATGATCGGGAAGCCCGGTGGGTAGGGAATAACGAAGTTAGCCGACACTAGATCGGGGCCCTTTTTCAGACGCTTGTCGATTTCCGGATCGCGAAGCCGGATGTATTCACATCCCTCGGCATTGTAGGCGGCATAGAAGCCCCCGCGGATATCGCCTTCGTTCGTCCGCTTGCCCGCATCCTTTCGGTACGCATCGTGGAAGTGCGAGAAGTTCGGCAAGTCCGGCACATCCATCATGAGACTTTTGACCCGAGCCTCGAATGTCTGGCGGACGTGCGATCCGCCTTGCGTGAGGCGCTGGTCGATCTCGCTGGCGATCGTCACAAGCACGCGGATCAGATGTGCCACGTCGCTGCGCGTATTGTTGATGTTGGACTGCAGCAGGACGGAATTTCGCGAGGTCTTGTTGAGCTGGATATTGTAGCGTTCTGCAAGAAGACCTTTGAATTGAGTGCCGTCGAAGCCGGCAGTCCCGCACACTAGAGTCATGCGCGTTGGATCGAGGCAAAACTCGTCATCTCGCATGCTGCGACGCGTAACAGCCCAGTTGGTCTTGGTATCCAGAAAGTCGGTAAACCCGCTCTCGCGATACTGCTCCGGCACCATCTTGTCAGCGCCGAGTACATGGAAGTATTTCGAGATCAACGGATGCTTGGCGATAGCTTGACGGATGTCCAATGCCACTTCGATCGCATTATGAACCAAGCCGTAACCCTCTAGCTCCATCTGTCTGCGCGCGACGTCGAGACTCGCAATCAGTTGCTGGTTGGGGCTGGTGGAGGCATGTGTGAATACGGCTTCGTGGAACTGCGCCTCTACAGAGTGGAACTCGACGTCCTTCACGAGCAGCATCGAGCCCTGGCGCAGAGCCGACATCGACTTGTGCGTGGAGTGCGTCTGGTAGATGCGCAGCTTGACCCTGCGCGGGTCCGGCACCAGGCGCGTTTTCAGCAAGATGTCGTCTGTAGGGTTCTCGCCCAGCTCCGTACGCTGCTTCTCATATTGCACGAGCGCCATCGGGTCACTCAGCCAAGTCTCGATGTCGCTGGCGGCGCCCATCGCAGTGCGAGGCCTGAGGAAGGGGGAGAACCGGGCAAATCCGAACCACGCCTCGTCCCACAGGAAGATCAGGTCCGGCTTGATGGCCAGGCATTCCTCCATGACCCTGCGCGTGTTGTATATGTGCCCATCGAACGTGCAGTTTGTGAGGTCCACCATCTTGGCGCGATGGAGTCGGCCTTCCGCTTTCAGGTTCAGCAGCGCCTGCTTGATGGTGCGAAGCGGCACAGCGCCGTACATCGAGTATTCCGTCATAGGGAACGCCTCGACGTAGAGAGGCTGGGCACCGGCTAGCACCATGCCGTAGTGGTGCGACTTGTGGCAGTTGCGATCGACTATTGCGATGTCCCCGGGCGCCAACAGCGCCTGTACTGCCATCTTGTTGGAGGTGGACGTTCCGTTGGTGACGAAGAAGACGTGGTCTGCGCCGAAGGCGCGGGCTGCCATCTGCTGGGCTTTCTTGATGTTGCCGGTTGGCTCAAGAAGGCTGTCGAGACCGCCCGTCGTGGCGCTGCTTTCGGCAAGGAACAAGTTGAGGCCGTAGAATTCGCCCATGTCGCGAATCCAATCGGACTTGAAAATGGACTTCCCTCGGGCAATTGGAAGGGCGTGGAATGTACCGATCGGCCTCTGCGCGTACTTCTTCAGATTGTTGAAGAATGGCGTATCATATCGATCCTGCACACCCTCGAGTATGGCCAAGTGCAGTTCAAGAAGTTCCTCGACTGCATAGAATACGCGGCGCAGCGCGTTTGCCTTGGGGTTGCCGGCTATGTCCTCGACGTGTCCGTTGGACAGCAGGTAGAGATCGAGTTCCGGACGCACGCGCTTCAGCGCCTGTGCGAGGTGCAATGCTGAAACGTCCGGGGTTTCCCTTTGGTCAGTCGTCTCCGCCAGGGTTCGCAGAATCGGCGCGTCATGTCGGCTGACGGAAGACGAAACCTTCGTGGATTACCACTGCAGCGAGATCAGTATTCAGCACGGCCGCACAGAAGGCGTCTTCGAAGCTACCGACGAACACCGGTTCATAGTTGAAGGCATCCAACGGTCGGCGCAGTCGCCGCCAGTCCGCTGCGAGATCGGGCCAGCGCGCGGCTGGCGCGCCGGTCACGATCAGCACCTCAAAGTATGGCCGATGTGTTTCCGTGCGGGTGAGCGCGGGATGCAAGCTACCCGGCACCACCGCTTCGCCGTCATCATGCACGTGCCAATCGCTTCCGTTCTGGCGAAACGAGCGGGTAAGAATTGCCCGAGTGATGCGTCTGGTCAATGTCGCCGCACCGCGCACATCGTTTGCGGCGCTATGTTCCCGCAACGCCGTCATCAACTCGAGACCGGGATAAGCATGGAACCCCTCGGTCGGTATCATTTCGTCGAATGCGACGTCGAACGCCGCCCGCTCTCCGGACCCGCTCGACCAGGCGTCGATCAGTTCCATCAGATGACACCACTGGTCGGCCCGCGCTCCCGGCCCCGCGAAGAACCGGTCGATGCGCCTACCTTGACTCTCCGCTTCCCGAGACATCGGCAATCCCTCCTGAGAACACGCCCGCTCTCTGCGCCAGCGCCCAACGCCGCTTGCGAGACAAGCATACCCTTCAGTGATGCCCTATCCGGAGAACCCCCGAGTTGCTTTCATGGGACTACTGAGTCGTTGGAAGCTGCTTAATCGCCTTGCATCGCAACGACGTGACTGCTCCTAACGAACTCAGTAGGGGGTTTCAACGCGGACAAAGGGTAAAGTGGAAAACGAGTTTGCAGTGCGCCGGCTCTCTAACCGGGTGTCAAAGCCGAGTGTTCTCGGCCTCCAATTGAGTGGGCTGACCTAGTCGAGCTTCATGCCGCTGCACTTGCTTTCGACAGCGGCGATGACGACCTCAGTCACCCGATCGATCGGACGCGTCCGCCATTGGGCGTCATGACCAGTCACCTCTACCTGCCGCAACTTGGCAATGATCTCTTTTTGCTTTTGCCGCTTTGCCATCGTGGTCCTCCAGTGAGCCAAAAAAGCCCCTGCATCAACTCGGACCACGTCGCTGTAGGCACACGGTTATTTTGTCCGCTTACAAATTGTATGCGAAAGTATCGTTGAACTTCACGTCGCGCCGCCGTCACTCGCCCGTTTGGAGACGGATCAGAGAGTAGTGCAAGCAAGTGTATTACCTGATACCGACGCGACAATTCTGTCCGCACATCCATTCACACTAGTCAGGTGTGTCCCATTATTACTTTGCGGGCTTGCCCCAATTAGCTCTCTTCAACACGTAATCATACGAAGTTCTTTCAGAGATATGGCACACGCTGGAAGAGGAGTTGGAGGATGGCGCAGATCTCGCGAAGGGCCGTTGTATTGGGTGCTCTATTGGAATCGTTCTGAGCCCCCTCGGAACTGTTAGCGCAATTCACCCTCAGACCGCGTGGTTCCGCGACCTGTGCGGCTGATGCCGATTTTGCGGTAACGTCACGCGCGGCGAAGGCCGTATTCTGCTTTGCATGCAGTCTCATGATGATCAAATTGAGCCGCGTATCTCAGTTCGTATTGTATCTCGCTTCGCGCAATCTTGAGCTAGTCGTCGACCGACTTGAGCTAGTCGTCGACCGAATAGAGCACATCGCCGACGCGTGCTAGGCCGACATAGAGGCGCACTGTCACGGGACGCCGACGGAATTGGCCAATGTGTGATGGAGAAGGGCGCGTGGTGGGTGGTATCGGGCTGACATGAGTCCATCAGTTTCATGGAACTTTCACCACTAAACGCCAATGAGGACCATTCCGGAGTTGCAAGCCCATCGGCGGTAAAGAGCTTGGCAGGCCGTGAGGTTCGCAAACTCGCCAAACCCCGACTGCCGATCCATACATCCTCCAAAATTCGAGTTTATCATCTACCCCACCGTCTCCAGGCACCGGACGCGATGAGCATGCTTGCAGCGCTGTCTGGCACAAATCAGACCTTGGCCGCTCTGCCGTGAGATGTCCGCTTGCAGCACCAAGCCCACAGTCCGGAAGGAGCCCGCCGACGTCCGCTTCTGACCCGAAGCGTTCATAAACTCCCTACGCCGCTGTTATCATCAACACAATCAATCACGCACCCGGCCGGAGCGAACCCTTTCAGCCTCGTCCTGCAATCCTAGGATTTGTGCGGCGTGCCGGTGATGCTGTTTCGAAGCGCGATAGGGCTGGCGATGGTGCGGAGCGAACCGAAGCCTTCGCCGGTGCCAAGGATCGTCACATTGCCGTAGTCGAGCATGCGACCGACGATTGATTGATCGATCTGGACGCTCTCGACCTTGTCCGCGTTCATCTCGTTGGTCTGTCGACGGATGAAACCCTTCTTGCAAATGACTCGCCGATTGGTGACTGCGATCTCGGTGACCCACCACTGGAACCATTGCTGGATCAGGAGAACGACCGCAACGAGCGCGAGGGCGTACGCCGTAAACCGCCAAATTCCCGGCAATTGCCGCGTTTCGCTGAACCAGTAAGCGACCACCGCTAGGAGCGCAACCAAAATGCCGGGCCAATACACTATCCAATGAATGGACGACACGTGTCGGACCTGCTCACCGGGCTGCAAGACACGCTGAACGTAGCTCATGACAAGGATTCGCCTTTATATCTCGCCGCCATGCCAACCATGGAGCGTGTGCGCCCGGCACATGCAAAGCGTTACCGGGGGCAGTCCAAGTCGTCCGCTTCCTGAGGTATACTGGAACGCGGCTGCGCGGCCGAAACCTGTGGCCGATCTACTTGTTAGTTGGTTATTCTTGCTCGTCACGCCACTCTCGGGGTGAAGGTTTTCAGGGCGTCCTGACCCTGCCCAATCATGCCGTAACTCGACTCAGGCACCTCATTCCAGGCTCCCGCAAGGTCACCGAGTGGTTCAGAAACAACCAGCCTCGTTTCGTCTGAAAGGGTGTGGAAGATCGGGTTGTCAGGATACTGCGCCCGCAGTGTGGTGACTTTGGTGGAGTAAAAGAGTGAACGCGATTTGCCCTCACTAGAGTAGCGGAAGGCCCACACGTTCTGACCGTCGCATATGGCGACAGTCATTTGGATCGGATGTTCGATGCCGCGCTTGCGACCTATACTCTCGATGAAGCCTACGGCGCGCTCGACCGCAGCAGGTGGATCGTGAGCGAGGCCAAACGTAAGGGCAAGGAAGAAAAACAACTCCGAGTCAGTGGAGCCCTCGATGTCCGCATACAGGGACGGGTCAACCGCCAGCACCAACTCTCGCTTTGCTTCCTGAAACCTTGCAATCGAGCCGTTGTGCATCCAGAGCCATTTGCCGTGCCGGAACGGATGGCAATTGCTTTGCTGCACCGGCGTACCCGTCGATGAGCGGATGTGAGCAAAAAGTAGCCCAGCTCGAATGTGCCCAGCGAGTTCGCAGAAGTTCCGATCATTCCACGCTGGCCCTATGCTCTTGTAAACCGCCGGTATTTCGCCCCCGCCGTACCAGCCAACGCCAAACCCGTCACCGTTCGTTGTTTCGACCCCTAGTCGTGAGCGAAGGCTCTGATCGATCAATGAGTGTTTTGGCTTGTAGAGCAGGTCCTTCAGGAGAACTGGGGTCCCTGAGTATGCAAGCCAGCGACACATTGCATCTTTCTCCTCTTAGAATGTTGGCGATGCGCTGAAACCTACCGCGCCATAAGGGCAGGCATGGTCCATTGGGCACATCGAGACAAACCCTGACTGCGCAGTTGTCTAATCCCATTTCGGTTCGCCAAAGCGCGACGACCGCTATTTGGCAACAAAGCTGACATCAGCATCGCTACTCGCGGATGTCTGCTTCAGATTGTGAAGCAGACGACATGTTAGGCGCGCAATGGACGCCCTTTTTTTGACCCAAAACGACATCGAGACACGTTGCGCCAAGTCTGCATTTAACGCTGGCAACCAGTGAGGCACCCGAACTCGCTTTCAGAGGAGGCCCACGGGCCATGTTTGCGTTCGCCGCGAGCGGAACCTGGCGTCACTCGTCCGGGGGCTAAAATAGGCCGCTAGATCAATCTGCGACAATCGCCGCATCTCTGGGTTCAAGCTCGCGTTGGCGGCGCACGCGATAGGTGCCTTCGCCGAGCGCGATTGGCGCGTGCTCCTGATGACGGATAACGGCGGGGCCAACTTCGACTTTGACGTGACCGATGTAGAGACTAGCGGGGACCTCGCGCGCGAGCGTATCGTCCCGGAACATCGTCGCGCGCTCGAAGATGGCGTGACGGTGGCCGGTCAGTTCACCTTCGGCAAGCACCAAGGCGCCATTTGCGTCGGGGGAAATCATGGTCCCTGAAGGCTTCACATTCCTAACCCGCTCGATCAGCAAGTCGCCTTGAGCGTACATCTCAGTCATGACATGGCTCCTTTTCGAAGCACCAGACGAACGGTCGTTGACCGTCAAGTTTCAATCTGGGCCGACGGTCTACATGCGAGTGGAGACAGCACAGCCCATAGAAGTGTCGTATGCCTGCCCGAGAATGAGAATCAGGAGAAACCCTAGTGCTTGAGCCGTATTTTCTGAGGCAGGCTTGGGCTAGGCACACGCGACGTAGGTTAAGGCACAAAGGTGACATCGGCTGGTCACCTCGGAACGTGCGCTTTCAGGCGTAAAGCGGATATTCCGGAGAATGTTCACTGACGTCCGCCTCTGCCTAAGCGGACGTCGAACAGTCATGGCCCCGAGTCTGATTATCAAGTCGACGCGGCACCATGATCGACGATGCTGGCTCGGCCTGAGGGATCGCGCAGCAGCGGCTAGCCCTAAATTGATACCGAGATTGGGTTTCAAATCCGGCTAAACCTAACCTGTCGCAGCGTACGGCACTACGCCATCGTGGGCGGAGTTATCCGTTCCCATCACATCGCCGCAAGCCGTCTTCAACGTTGCTTTGGAGTCGACCTTCCATTGCGACACCAGGAGTACTCGGACTTGAGCGATAGAAGAACGCCTGCGCACGGCCCGCTCGTTGCTTCCGTCGACACCTCGCTATTACCTCCTGCAGTGTGGCAAGCTGGAAGAATGACCCAACCCGATCCCGTTTGTAATTGCCAGCCGATGCGGTGAAGGGACGAAGCCGTCTCTACTTGCGCCGCCGGTTGCGGTCGAGCTTCTCCCGCACCTGGATTGCCGTCAGCGTCAACTGGATATAATCGCCTTGGTTCACGTACATGTTGTCGGGGATGGCCATGAGATCGCGTCCAGCGCCCAAAGGGCGCTTCATTTCGCCTATGAGAAGTGATTCTCCGTTGCCAACGCCCGCATTTGTGACAATGCCAATTGGCTGGTTGTCGGCGCTACGAATGGGTAGGCCAATGACGCGTGGGTCAATCTCGCTGGCGGGTAATTCGGAAGGCGGGTCGGCAGCGTCGGCTCTAGGTGGCGGGTTGGATTGGGCTGATAAACTGGAGGGCAGAGAGATCACCGCTAACGCAAAAGCGGACACAAGAGTCATTGTTGACGTTGTTGCCATGGCCGATCTCCTTGAGATACCGCGAACGAAACCGCACTAGCACTTCAGCATTCGAGGTGCGCAATTGGGGAAAAGCCCGAAAACTAGGTCAGCAAACACATGGAGGCGGCAGCAGCGAACTCTAAGCTGGTGTTCCTAAGTACGGCCGCCAGGAGAGGCTTGATGATCGGTCGCCATTTTAACTCAATAACCCTTGCATCGGTGCCGACTGCAACAGAAGGACGGTTAACCGAGATTCGCCTTCGCGGCCTTGCCGCTTTTCGGCATCAAGCAACATGGAAACATCCGCCCAACACTGAGTATTATCCACAATGTAAATTAGGGTAACGACTGATACTCAAGGTTTGACGAGTCGCATCTTATTGATGGTCGAGTGGTAGGAGGTGCGTGATGATCAGGTTAGCTGTACCCATTTTCGCAATATCCTTTGCGTCATCCGTGCAAGCTGTTCCGCTCGCACCCATCCAGTCGCCAAGCGATATAACCGTGACCGTCCGCGAAGGATGTGGTGTTGGCTTTCAGCGCGTGGGCAATCGCTGCATGCGTAACACATCAGTTCGCCAAGTCTGGAGGTACGGACACTACTCCGGCTATCTCTCTGGGCGCGCCTACGGTTATCGGTCTGTCTCCGGTTCTCAGCAAGGTACCGATGAGCATCGAGCCACCTATCCAGGCGGTTGCGGCGTTTACCACTATTGGAAGGACGGTAGTTGCTCAGACGCTCGGAACAAGTAATTGCCACGACCGCTCAGGCACTCGAAACCGACCAAGAAGAACGCCCCGTGCGTTTTGTTTGCCGTCCGCGGTCGACCCCGTTGCGCCAAATAAACTGCTATGCCTGTTGTGATCTACATTCGTAAACAGAGGTGCCGCTTCGGCTGACCCAGGGAACCGCCTAGTGACTTCCGATAGATGCCGCCTATCCCGATGCATCTATCTTGACCTCCACTTTCGGGATGATCCGCTGCACTGGGGGAGGCGGACCGGGCACCTGGGATGGGGATAGTGCTGTCATTAGATTCAAACATCTGCACCTACCAGAGCAAATTCCCAATTCCCCCGACTGTTCGTGCAGTTCGGGCAACCAGGGTAACGACACTCCGCAATCGCCCCAATCATAATTGTGGTTTACACCGATGGTCGCTCCGTTCGTTAGTGGCGATCGTCTCCTCGTCGGTCAATCCATGAGGGGAACCAACGATGTGGAACTTAGTGCTTAGTGAATTGCGCGAATTTGTATGGCTAGCGGCAATGGTCCTTGGTCTTTCGATGACCGGCGTCGGGCTGTCCGTGGCCTTAGCGCTGGCGCTCGTAGGCATCCCTTAAATGGTCGCGCTGACACTGGTGGACACCGCACGCCATGCAATGTGCACAGACCTGCAAACGCGGTTGATCGGCTACGCAAGCCGCGTTGGAACGCTGCCGACTCCCACCCAGGTATTGGACGACTTGTGCGCCATCACGGCAAGTAGCCTGCCGCTCTCTGTTCTGGGGGCGGTGCGGTTCCCGCTAAAGTCCAACGACTGGGAGTCAATCCAACTGGGCAAATCAATGTTCCTGCACAGGGACGTGCCCAAGGGGTGGTGGGAAGAGTACGGCACCGTCGCACAAGGCAAATTCCGCCCGCTACTCTCTCTGGCAAAGTCCAGCATGGCGTCACAGACCTGGACCGAAGTCAGGCGCATGCTCGCGCCGATTGGGATCGACCAGTGGGTCTATGAGCTGGCGCTCAAATATGGAATGCGCGATGGGTTGACCTGTCCCGTTGGCGGTCGGTGGGCAGTGATTTTTTGGTCACGCAGGGAACTTTCCAACATTCTGTCGCAGCAAACACGGATCGTGATCTTCGCAGCTGCTAGTTTCGCGGCTTTGCGCCTGGAGCAACTGGCTTCCTTGGATGTCGATCGGATAGGGTCACGCGCGCACTTGACACCGCGCGAAATAGCGGTTTTGCGCTTGGTATCGATGGGCAATCAGTCCCGTGACGCTGCCGAAGCTCTCGGGCTCGGAGAGGAAACAATCCGTAGCCACCTGAAAAAAGCGCAGATCAAGCTCGGCGCGAGCAATCGATCGCATGCGATTGCCGAAGCGTTGCGACAGAACCTGATACCGTAAGATGCGCATGATGAACCCATTCGCGTGAACCGCGCAAAGCACCCTGCCCGCCTATCTCCTCGCATCGCTCGGTTGCGCGGCAGGCAACGAATTAGTTTCACTCGAATAGCGAAGGGCGTGTACCACTGGGGCCGATGGCGAGCTCAAGCGAGCGTATTGTCTGGGTCCGTCCGAGGGCTTTTCTCGATAGCGATCTTGGCTGAGCGGTTAGAACATCACAAACGACCCCCGCCACCCGAGAGCTCTGAATGATGGCAGAAGCTCTTTCATTTGTTGGCAGAACACCGGCGCGGCAACGGTCGCCCCGTACCGTGAGAGACGCACCTATGCAGGGGTGCTAAGAGCCGCGCCTCACTTTTTACTCTGTTCATCTACAAGAAACTTCGTGCGATCAATGGCCACGCGCCGACACGTGCGCTCCCACTCTTTCTTAGTCATGTGCGTTGCTACGTCCCAATCGGCCATACATTGCGTAAACCATTGCCGCCCGCGCGCACGAATCTCGTCGGGCGTCTGCTCAGCCGCTCTTGGCAAAGCGCCAGAATTGAGTGCCATGGCCCCGTTCTTCGGCCCATCAACCTGAGCGTTGATCGTGCCAGAGGTGAGGATGAACGAAAGTGAAAAAATACTGACGAAGGTGCGCATGATATCTCGCCCTGCTCCAGGCCAACAACAAGCAAGCCGGCGGTGAAACAACAATCGGGGTAATTGCTTGTACTGACCGCGCTTCAACCCTAGGATTTTGAGTGAGCGGCCCCGGCCTATTTGGGCGAGATGCATCGAGATGAATGCGCGCAAGACGCCCCACTTCGGATAGTTAATCAGCTCCACGGCCATTGCCGCGCTTGGGTACCCCCCGACATTGACCAGCTCAACGTTCCGCGTGCGCGTGAAGTCTCGCGATGCCCGCCTGGCCGGCAGCTGCGTCTTTCGTAAATTGCCTCGCGAGGCTACCTGTCATCGATGGCGTGTTACCCTGAGACTCGAGTTACAACTTCTTCCGATTTCCTATGGTCCTGTTCGCATCGTATGGGATTGCTTGGGATTAAGTCTCGTGGAAATAGCGTTGCAGTTTAGAAACCAAAGCCGACGCAAAGTTGCGGAGCGGTCGACAGTTCACAAGCAGAACTGTGAAGCCGGCGGACAGGGGTGACCTCATTGAGGCCTTGGAGCGAAGCAAGTGCCCAGTCACCTACCGGCAGAAAGGCGTTCGGTGCGTTCTGTAACCCTTTCCACGAGTTGCGGCGAAAACACCCGGTGGGCGGCTGATCGAAGTCAGCGCAGGTTTCAAAAGTCGCGCGCGCCAGCGGCCACCTAATGTCCGCTAAATACCAGCGTCTTGAACGGAAGTATCAAAGCTTGAAGCCTCAAGATCAATGCGTGCACGAGGGCGAGAGCATCCACGACGTGGAGAGCTATTCGCCTAACGAACCCTGTTTCTTTCGAGACGATGGTCTCATGATTGTTTGAATAGGCATTCGCTATGCAGCTGCTGCCAGGAGTGATGCCCTCGAGCCCGCGTGTGTAGAGCGGCTCAAGCTGGACCAGAATTGTGCCCGGTCGTGTAACTTGCTGCGGGTCAACCAATTGTTCGCCACCACGAAATTGGCCCGCGGCTATGTAATCCTGCACGCTGGTGACAACCATGGGGATGATGGTCCAGGGCTTGGAACCACACGTGACCTCGGCGATCATTCCGATTTTCAAGATTTGCGCTTCGATTTGCCCAAAACCGGCAAACAAGGCCCGGCGACCGGCGTCGCTAGGGACCAGCACACCAGCCGGGCGCACAAATGGATTGACGATATCGCCCACCCTAAGAGCGAACTGCTCCACGCGCCCGTTCACGCCGGCGCGGATAACAGTTCTGGCTAAATCCGTCTCCGCCTCAGCCAGCGCTGCTTCGGCACTTGCCTTCTGCGCAGGCAAAAGATTGCTTATCCTTTTTTCGATGCCCTCCTTTGCAGCTGTCGCGGCAGTTATCGCACCCAGCTGGCCAACCGCGCGGACCTGCAATTTCTCTATCTCCCGAAAGGGTACATTGCCCGGATTGCGTCGTTGCAATTCCTGTTTGGTTTCCAGTTCGTCCACGATCTGCTGGTGAGCGCTCCTAGCCTCTTGGATCTGGCCATCGGCTTTCAGTACGTCGGCCCGCGAAACCTCCAATTCCGCATCCACTTCTGCAATCTTGCGCCGGGCGGTCTCTCTGGCGGCCTCTTGGGATGCGCTGTCCAGCCTAAAGATCGGCTCACCTTTGGAGACTGGGCCAGACGGCCCTACGTATATCTGGGCTACGCGCCCGTTCGTCTCGGAAACGATCGGGACGGTTCTGAAGAAAAGCGTGACGTTGCTTGTCGAGGGATGGTGGTAGAAGATCACGGTTATGAGGCACACCGTCAGTATCACGCAGCCGGTAATTCCCCACCTAAGTTCGAACCAAACAGAATAGAGCGTTATGCTTTCGCCGAGTTTCTTTCCTTGCGCATATCGTCGGTAAAGGTAGTCCGGCAAAACCGTCAAAAGGGAGCAGAAGAGAAGCTCAAGCATAGGGCAGCTCGTACCGGCTCGGACGAGCGACGTCGTGCCTTGCCTGCGATGTCGCGATGCCGTCTCCTCGCTTGCCCATTTCAGATTGCAGAGGCGCCGCTATGCGGGAGTCCGTAGTACTACTAGCAGCTACAATCTCCGATGGCATCTCGCTCATGCCTTCGTTGGGCTTTATACCAGCGATCTTTTCGGCTGAGCCCGCAATTCGGTTGAGCGGTGTACCAAAGTCGGGAAGATCTACGAGAGCCAGCAGGAGACCGATTATCCAAAAGATATGCATGTGGGTGAAGAGGGATATGAGGCCAAGCACCGCCACAATTTCAAACTGGAGCTTATGACCCTTGTGCGCAATGCGTTCTGGCAGAGTATGTATTCTGAGAAACAAAATTCCAAATCCAAGAACGCTGAGTGCCAGAATTACTGCCACAACGACCATCAGAACGTCTGTTTCGCCCGGCCCAGTTACAAACGACGGCAGGTGGTGTGGTGCGGTCGCATGCAGCGAGTCAGACATTGGGCTCCTTTCTTCCAATGATTTCTTTTCCGTGAGTCACAGTTGGCACGGAAACAATCAGCCTTTGTCGGCGCCTTGTGGCGTGAGCCGGCCCTGTTGACCGACGTTAGGACCAATTCCCAATGTTGCCAGGATTATCGAACGGCGAATATCAGGACAAACCCTGGTTAGGAGACGGAAAAGGCGTACATGATCGGCATATTTGTAACGACGGACCGATCCGGTCGGAGGGCAAACCTGCGCTGAGCGCGTCTCTCGGGCCTTTAACCTGACCAAGGCTTATTTCACAATCTCACACTCCAAGGGGTCTGCGGTCAGCCGCCTCAAGCACACTTAGCCGAGATGCCGCACAGACTAAGCAGGTCGAGAATGGCTCCACTGAAAGCGCAGTGCGCTCGGTGCAACACGTACCGCCCTGGGAGGCGAAACGGCAAGGGCAATGATCGGTGGCCGGCGCTTCGGTGACGGCGCGCGGCGAGGCAGACGCCACTCGGTGTTGCTGCTGTCAAGACAGGGACCGGTAGCGGTGCTCAAGGCACACAGAGAAGATTATTGGAACCCACGGTTCTCGAGTTCCTCCACCATCGGCCGCTTGGCACCGCACATCTATTCAACCCCGTATCAGCTGACACGGGAGGTTTGTTGAATTTACGGAGCCATTCGGGCATCAGAACGGTCCGGGGACGGGAGGCACGTTGAGAATTGCAGCTGTTCGTCGAGAACGACAGCAAGGGTTTGGTGCCGTCGATCATCGAAGAACGCTTTCTTTCGGTACGTGCCGGGACCTAGGTTTGCGCGAGCACATAGTTGCGTAGGCGGTCGGATCAGACTTGACCCACTTTGTCCGAGCGATCGTTCTGATTGCGCGTTACCAGCGCCAGCGCAAACATGATGAAACGTTCCAGTGACGCAAACACTACAATATCAATCACCGCGTCGAACTTAGGTACTTCCTTGTGGGAGTTCCCGGGTAATTCTGGATCGACGCGTTTCCCTCCGGACGATCTAGTTGTCAGGCCAAGACGTCGAATAGGAGATTCATTATGACATGTAAGCAGAAGCGATTGACGGCAGGTGCACTGATTCTGAGTTTGACAGTCCTGGCGGGGGATGCACATTCCGCCCCGCTCCAAGGCATGGCAAATCACACTAGTGCCATGGGTATCGAGGCAATAAATGTCCAATATAGACTTTGCGTGACCGAAGGTGGGGCCCGGAGGTGTCGCACGGTTGAGATCTACGGGCCTAGCCAAGGGGGCTATCCGGCGCAGGTTCCCGGTGTGTTTGGATACCAAACCATGCCCTCGCGGGCATATGGCTACCAAGCGCCGACCTCTGTGGAAGGAGCATATCCACTCGTGGGTTACGGCTACGCTCCCCAAGACTATTACGTCGATAACTATACTGAGGCTTTTCCAAATCCCGACATGTATCCCACTGGCTCCCCTGCCTGGTGGAAACAAATGGATAAACTGGGCAGAGGTGGAACTCTAGATTAGCAGAGTTACGAAACGGCACGCATGCGACGTTTCTGAATTGCGCCGGTGCGTTGTTGGCAAACGGAATCCCTATGGCGTCACTCGAATTCAGTTGGTCGGCATTGTCATTGCGAGCACCGCGGCGGTCGATGCCGATCACCTTTAGTATCGCTCAACGCATTGCCATCAGTGTTCGCACATCTTGGTTGACGTGGAGCCTTGGATCGTCGCATGCAAGGGCGAAGCCGATGCCAAGCCCGGTTGTTCAAGCTTAGCGGGCCGACATGCCGTTATCGTGGCAAAGCCCGGCTGCAACGTCAGAGGAACATTGCGGCTCGACCTGACCGTAAACAAATGCGTCTTCGGAACAGGTGAGTTGGATTGGGCACCTGCACACAAATCTAATTACTAACTGCACCCACCCTTTTGGTTGAGGCCTCATAAATGTTAGATCTAGGCCTCGATGATTTTGTTGCGCACGGCGTATCTCACGAGTGCTGCGGACGAATTTAGACCCAACTTACGCATTACCACCGCTCTGTGGGTTTCAACAGTCTTCACGCTTATGTTCAGCAACTGCGCCATTTGCTTGTTACTGTAGCCCTCGGCAACAAGCTGGACTACGCCACGCTCGCGCGGCGTCAGCACGAAATTGGTGTGCTCCGGCCGTTTTATGAACGCAGCCAAAAGGGCTTCGGACACTTTCGAAGTGAAGAACGGCTTGTGCATGGCGAGTGCATCTATCGCCGGGACTATGTACTTCTCCGTGTCAGACTTCATAAGAAACCCCCGAGCTCCCGCAGCCAGCAATTCACCAATGATCGCGTCACTGTCGTACATGGTGAATATGAGGACCTCGGTCGCAGGAAGACGGGCGCGAATCTCCCGTGTCGCCTCGATTCCATTCTTTATGGGTAGGGAATAATCGAGTACAGCGACGTCTGGTTTACTTTGGAGCGCTTTGATGACCGCATCCTTGCCATTGACAGCTTCGCCAACAAGCATCCACCTAGGGTGTGCTTCCACGAATGTTCGCAACCCCGAGCGAACGATTTCGTGGTCATCAGCTATCAAAATCCGCACTGATGGCGCAGCCATGCCAAGTCTCCGGTTTACTACTTACACCTTGTCTCGAAACATCTCCTTCGACGTCTATTTGAATCGCACTTCGGGTGCCAGTTCTCTAAAGCACTGAGCAATAGCATCGAGGGATCACTTCTCGGTCCCTAGTGTGCTTCCAACGCAGGATTTTTTGGCGGACGGCATTAATTCTCGTGCATTCTAGCGCGCAATTTACACTTCAGGGCGAGGGTAAAACCCTGATATTGCCGTCGCATTTGTATGGATTGCGTCGTTACCCAGCATTCGCTGCGGTCGCCAAGTAGCGGGTTAACTCGGATACCAAACGTGAAAACTGTGTGGACGCGGCAGTCGTTTAGATAATCTGCGCCGACGCCTATTCTAAACCGACATCGAGTATACTACGTAGCGCCTTAGAAAGGCATAACCGGACGTCGGCTAGAACACGCCCCTGTCCGCCCGAGTTTTTCAGCAAGAAAGCTGCGCCCACAACGTCTTGAACAGCTGTGTCATGGAGCCGCGCAGCAATGCGCAGGCGTTCCAATCTCCGAGAGCGGATCAATTCCCCTCGGAGGCCGTTCACTTCCGTTTGCCGTCGGACGGTAGACGTGATGTCGGTGCCGACGCCAATTATAATTTTGGCTACACCACCTGCCGTTCTGGCGAAAACCCTTTGTCTATTGCGCAGGTTCCGATAGTCACCGTGCGCGTGGCGGACACGATAAGTCGCCTCTAATACTTCGTTATCAACAAGGTGCTCTTGGCTAGCATAGAGGCTCTTGGCTCGAGCCACATCCTTTGGATGGATCAACTGATCCAAATCACTCGGGTCCATCTGCAGAATTTGATCAGGTGTATAGCCCAGAATATCGACGCAGCGACTGTTGACTGAGAGGTAGCGCTTCTTCAGGCGGTCGTATAGATAGACAACGTCCGGAGAAATCTCGAGAATGTGATTCAGGACGAGATTATCGTCGCCGCGATGGAAATGCCGAAGCTTGTGCGACTGGTGCATAAACGCCCACGATCCGAGCCTGCTAAATACGCATGCTGCCACGTTGCGCCAGGAAGCTAAAGTGTTCATTATCGTACAGTTAATCTATCTTGTGGTGTCTCATTTTTTAAAGTGTCAGACCAGGGAATTGGCAACTCGCTGCTGGGTAGCTCAGCAGTGCGTTTGCTCACCTCCGCAAGCCACGCCACGCGGACGCGCCAGGGTAATTATACCCGTCCTGACCGCGCACACGCCTGCGGGTCACAATTTGCACTCCTGTGCGCTTCGAGACATCAGCAACAGGGCACTCACGCTATCGGACCTGACAACCGGACAAGCTGTCCTGAAGGAGGCAGCAAGGGAAACTAAACGTCCGCCAAAAGACCCGATCAACCAATGTGGTTCAGCTCAGCCACTCGGATAGGATCAACTCCGACTGATGCGGTTCCATCGCCGCGAACGCATTCATGCTCACTCGCGATGCGAACTCCAGCGTTCGTTCCACGATCAGAGCGCGTTGACGGTCGAGCGTGACCACATGATAACTGTCATCGAGAACTACCGCTTCGACTGGGCCGTTCAGCTTGGCCTGCAAGTACTCGAGATTGCGCAGGCTTGCGCGATCGTCGTGGCGAGGGTGCATGACAAGAACAGGCTGCGGCACCTGAACTAACTCGTCCTTAACTTTCTGCACCAGCCAACGCAGCTCAAGTAGTTGCGCGCCTGGAAGGGCAGCAATACCCGCGCGCCAACTCTCTCCGCTGCTTATGCTGGTCTTGACGAGATGCCGGATGCGAGTGTCCTTGATGCCCCAGGGCTCCCTTTCGGCGAACGAAAAAAGATTGGCGAACGACCTGGACAGAACGAGCCGGAAAAGCCGAGCGTGCCAAGGCACGCCCCACCCGTCTAGCCACAAGGTCGGTGCGTAGAGAACTGCAGCCGACACATCTTCAGTATGCCGGGCAGCGTGATGAAGGGCCAAAATCGCTCCGGCTGACAAGCCGCCGACAATGACCCGGTCGCACGTTTCTCTGAGCCGAATATGTTCCCTATCCACGCTCTCGTACCATTGTTGCCACGTTGTGACTTTCAGCTGGTCGGCCCCCGCACAGTGGCCGGCAAGCTGAGGTACGTGCACCGTGTGGCCGGCACGTGCCAAGCGAAGCGCTACATAGGTCATCTCGGCCGGCGTACCACCAAGGCCATGGACAAGTAAGAAGCCCAACGGGCCCCCCGCAATACGGAAGCTGCGGTCCATCAGGTGACTCCCACCTCTCGACGGCTACTCAAATTGCCAATCAAGGGACTGGGACAAGCATTTGCGCGCGTCAGATACCGGCGCGAATGCCACGCAGCAAGCTGGTCGATCACCTGATGGAAGTCTACAAACGGCGCATGACGAATTCCTCGTATCCGACAGTGCTCGGCTAGTCTGCTCTTAGCGATCACAAAATCTGCCCGTTCCGCCATGCAGAAGTCTGATCGACCATCGCCGATCACGATGGTGGGACGGTCCAACCACGAGGCATGTGAGCATTTGCAGTTGGCCCCCTGGACGCGGCAGTCGGTTCTGCAGTGGGGAAAAGCCACGCACCATTTGTCGCCGCCCAGCCATTGAAGTTTGTTTGCACGAAACGGCACCGAAAGTCCTGCCTTCCGAAGCACAAGGCTGATTGTGCGGTCAAATCCATCCGAAACAATCTTTACTTCGCCGCCATGTCGTCGACAGAACTCCAGAAATGCTGGAAAGCCCGGATCGATGCTTACGCCCTCGATCATCGCGTCAAAGGCTTTGGGAGTGGCGCGCAATAGCTCGGTTTGCCGCTCTATACACTCGCGCGATGACAGCAGTCCAGCTTGCCAAGCGGCTTCTATCTCAAGCCAATCGGGTCGGGCGAAGCAGGACAGCAACTGGTCAGTGGGATCGTCTGGCGCAATTGACCCGTCGAAGTCGGCCAGAACTGCCCAGTGCACGGCGGCTGCCCCACGTTAGTACAAGGCCAATCGCGGGCACCAGACCACAGGGCTGGGCATCAGACACTAGGTAAAATCCCCGATATTGCTGAAGCAAAGCCCAAAGCTCGCTACCAAGGTTAATAGCGAGGAGCGTCGATTTGCGATTAGGGTTTCATCAAACCAGGAACAGCCATTAGACATGGTGCAAGGCTTGCCCGCGCATACTCTTCGCTCGGCTGCGTGGAAGCCACGCGAGAGAACGCGTCGGGTAATGAATAGGCAAACAGAAATGTCCTACTCTCCTGAAGTGGTACCGTTGTTAGGTTTCGAATCCTGATTTCCGTAGCCTTGAGACGAGATGGTATGGCCCAGAAGGGTGCCATTTCGTTGGGTGCCTCCCAGGGAAATCGGCAGGTTCGATTCATCAAATACATATTCGTTCCCGGTAGTTTAGGGATTTCCTTGAGGAGTTCCCAGGGCGCTGCCTGATGCGGAGGCGGCACGTCGTTGTTATCCTCACGGCAGCGACGTGTAAGGGCATTTTGCCGGAGTAAGGTAGCGAGCCTGGGAAGTCACTCTTTTACAGATACCGCACGTCGGCGCCGGTGAACCGGAACAGTATACTTTGACCGCAACTCGGGATCAGAACTCTGAACGGCCAAAATTTAACGCCTCCACGGTCGACTTCGCGATTCGCCTAGGTTTCATCGGGCTTCTCGCTTACTGGTCGTTTCGTGTCGTCGCACCGTTCCTAACCATCGGCTTGTGGAGCGCCATATTGGCGGTAGCACTCTATCCCTTGTTCGATCGGTTGGCAGCACGGCTGGGACCCCGCCCGGCCGCGGCAGTTGTCACTCTGTTGTGCCTAGTGATTGTGGTCGGACCGCTGACGTGGCTGGGCTTCGGTATGGTCAGCGGCATCCGCTCGCTTGCGGCGTCTCTGGACGCGGGACAATTGGCAGTACCATGGCCTCCGGAATCTGTGAAGGGCTGGCCAGTGATCGGCGAGCGCCTGCATCAGCTATGGAGTCTCGGCGCCTCCAACATGAGGCGTGCACTGGCCGAGGCGTTGCCGACGCTCAAACCCCTCGGCGGTACACTTCTCGGTTTCGCCCAAAGTGCACTTTTCGGCCTCCTTGAGCTCCTTGTCTCGATAACGATTGCAGGGTTCTTGTTCAACCGAGGCCCGCAGATGGCTGATGCGTTGAGCGCGTTCCTTAATCGAGTACTCAGCCACCGCGGCAAGGAGCTGGTTCGGCTGGCAGGCGCAACGATACGCAACGTGTCGCGAGGGATAGTCGGCATCTCATTGTTGCAGTCGATTCTTGCCGGGGCAGGTTTCATAGCTGCTGGTATTCCTGGCCCAGGTGCGCTCGCGTTTCTCACTTTTCTGTTGGGCGTGGTCCAAGTGGGGCCTGGGATCCTGCTTATCCCGATAGTGCTGTGGAGCTGGACGATGATGGACGCGACGCATGCAATTCTCTTCACCGCGTACATGATCCCCGTGGGCTTAGTAGACAATGTATTAAAGCCGCTACTGATGGCGCGTGGGTTGGTCACACCAATGCCGGTGATCATGGTCGGCGTTATCGGCGGCGCAATCGCCTACGGCATTGTTGGTCTGTTCTTTGGCCCCATTGTACTATCGGTTGCTTGGGCGGTCTTGGCCGCGTGGATAAAAGGTGATCCTCTTACGGACGATAGATGATTTGTAGCGATGCATCGGGTGGATCGAACGGTAGTTCCCGCTTCGCTCAAGTGGTCGAAGATTGACAACAACGGCCACTTCCGCTGCGCCTCCAGTCACTTGGTCGTCGCGAAAGTTGGTAAATTTTGTGCTCTGCGCGTCGGCTCGAAAACTGCCTGCCCTCGAACTGCATCCCGCACTTTTGGATCAAGAAGGGCTGAGACCCGCGCTCTGCGCCTTGGTCGAGGACAATTTCAAGAGCAGCGGCATCCGAACACTTCTTGAGTTCGAACCGGCCATCGGCCGCATGTCCCCAAATGTCGAATTGACTTTGTATCGTCTGGCCCAGCAGGCATTGTCGAATGCCCGGAGCCATTCGGAGAGCAAAACGGCCCATGTCCGCGTGCATGGGCACAACGCAGCCAATGAAATAACGCTGGTCGTCGAAGACGACGGCAAAGGCTTGCCAGGGACAGGCTCGGCGCCTTCGATCCTTCGAAAACAAGTTCCTTTCGTCGTTCAGAACGGCCTTGGATTGTCGGAGATGCGCGAACGCGCGAACCGCGTCGGCGGGAGAATCGAAGTCGACTCCACCGTAGGCCGGACTGTCATACGAGCTATCATTCCATTGGCGTCCATCGGTCGGCCGCGCACATAAGGTGCGTCGCATCGCTGCTCACTGCACGACGCAACCACGGCGAGAAGTTGCAATCGAGGATTGGCGCGGCCAGGTCGCGGGTCAGGAACTGAACTGCGTTTTGATGGCCATGATTTATTTCCTACAAGAGCTGCGGGCCACGCCTAACATTGGTAATTTGTGAACCGCTCTAAGGCTCGATGATCTTGTTGCGAACGGCATACCTGACCAGTGCAGCCGAGGACGTTAAGTTGAGCTTTCGCATTACTACGGCTCTATGCGTTTCGACGGTTTTGACGCTGATGTTCAACAACTGGGCCACCTGTTTATTGCTGTAACCTTCGGCGATGAGTTGCACCACGCCCCGCTCACGCGGCGTCAGGAGGAAAGTCGCGTGCTCCGGTCGTTTCACGAACGCGGCTAGCAAAGCCTCGGATACCTTGGAAGTGAAGAACGGCTTGTGCGCCGCAAGCGCGTCGATCGCCGGAGCGAGCTGCGTTTCCGTGTCGGACTTGAGAAGAAAGCCGCGAGCTCCAGCCGTCAGCAGTTCGCCAATGATTTTGTCGCTATCGTACATTGTAAATATGAGAACTTCGGTGCCGGGAAGACGGTCGCGTATTTGCCGCGTGGCTTCAATCCCGTTCATGAGCGGCAGGGCGTAGTCCAGGATTGCGACGTCCGGCTTTGCCCGCAAAGCTTTGGTGACCGCGTCTTTGCCGTTGGCGGCTTCGGCAACGAGCATCCATCGCGGGTTTTCTTCCACGAAGGTGCGTAGTCCTGAGCGGACGATTTCGTGATCGTCCGCAATCAAGACCCTTACAGGCGGCACACCCATGCGCCGTCCCCCCGTTGAATTAACCATTGTCACGAAACGGGTCATTCAATCACCTCATTCTATATTGTTCGCTTAAATGCTATTTCTAAAAGCCATACAAAAACTTAGAGAATTGTTGGTGTCGGCTGTTCTCTAAGGCGGCGGTGACCTAGCCCGCCTTTCGGCGACAAGCCGGTCATCATGTCCTCACGCGCGCATATAGAATATTGCCTACGAACTAACCCTCACTTCTGCGTGCGAAAAACCCGGATTGTCGAGGACATGGGGCATACGTCACTATCTGCAAAGGACCCGTGTTTCCGGGAGTGTACTGGACGCATTTTATGCCTTTGGGCGGATGACCATGAAATTGAGGTTGGTGCCTCCAGAAGGTCGGCCAAGAAGGGATCGGTCAGCCACTTCAAAGCGTGCTGACGAATTGCTCCGATTGGCCATCGAGGTCAGCGGCATCGGCGTTTTTGAGACCGATCTGAGGCGAAGGCAAACTCGCCTCTCGGCTGAATTGTGCGTCCTCCTCGGACTGCCGGTGGGATCTGAGTTGTCTTACAACGAAATGATGCGGAGAATCGACGAGCGTGATCGCGCTGCCCTCTTAGCGAGCGCAGAAGCCGCTGCGAACTCTCCCGATAAAGGCAAATGGAGTGGTGTATGCCGGGTTTGGAGGGCCGATGGCGCGCTTCGACGATTTTGCATCCACGGACGCCGGTTTTACCGCCATACCCCAAAGGGTCTGGAGGCGGTGCGCTCTCTTGGCGTAGTAGTCGATATCACTCACGTCAAGGAAACGGAGGACGCCCTGCGTGAAAGCGAAGCCCGGCTGCGCTTTGCTTTGGAAGCCGCGCAGATGGGAACGTTCGACGTAGATATGGCCGGAAGTCGGGCGGTGATCGATGCCCAGGAAGCTAAACTCCTCGGACTTCCGCCGGACACGCGCATTGTCGGGACAGACGAACTGCGCAAGCGGGTTCCACTCGAGGACCTGAAGAAGAGTGATTTGAAGAAGGAGCGTCTGACACAGCATCGTGTGGCTTATCATCACGAATTTCGCCTGCGAATGCCGGATGGCTCGCTTCGCTGGCTAAGCGCGCATGCAGATGTGCGCGCCAACCGTATCTTTGGAGTGAACTACGACATTACCGACCGCAGGCTTGCAGAAGTAGAATTGCAAGACAGCGAGGCGCGGCTACGAATGGCGACCAATGCAGCCGCGCTTGGCGTGTTCGAGTGGGATCCGGAGACCGATTCCACCATTTGGGAAAACGAGCGCATGTATGAAATCTTTGCCCGCGCGAAAGCCGACAGACCACTGAACAAACGACAGTTCGTGATAGACTATCTGCATCCAGACGATAAGCTCGATTTCGATGCGGCGCTCGAGAAAGCTCTCCAAAACCACAGCGATTTTCATGTAACGTGCCGCATCCGGCGGCAGGACGAGGCCGAGCGATGGCTGCAAATTGACGGCACCTTCAGGGCGACAGCCGATAACCATTCACCTCGACTGGTGGGAGTGGTGGTGGATGTCACCGAGCGAAGGACGCTGGAGCAAAGAGCGAAGGAGCTGGCCGCGTCCTTGGTCACAATCCAAGAGGAAGAGCGCAGGCGAATATCTCAGGAACTGCACGACTCCACGGCACAGCATCTGGTGGCCGCTAAGATCAATCTCCTAAGTCTTAAGCCCAAGGGCGGTCGCCGAAGCCCCCAGAAAAGGAAATGGCAGGAGACCCAAAATAGCCTTCGTGAGGCTATGAAGGAAATACGCGTTTTCAGCTACCTGATGCATCCGCCCTTCCTCGAAAGCCATGGGGTGTGCAAAGCGATACGCCAATTTGTCACTGGATTTGCTGATCGATCAGGCCTGAGAGTGAAGCTCGCCCTCAATTGCAAGGTTGACCAGGTGCCCTTTGAAATGCAGCGCACTTTGCTACGCATTGCGCAGGAGGCCCTGGCCAACGTCCATAGGCACGCGACGGCGTCACGCGTCACCCTCAGCCTTAGGTGGATGGCGGGTTGCATTCATCTGGTAATCGTCGATGACGGGAGGAGCGGACGAGCGTCCTCTGGTCCAGGCCGCGGTATCCGCGGCATGGTGGCACGAACCCATCAATATGGCGGCGACTTACGGGTTCGCAGCGGGGCGACCGGCACTACTGTGCACGCGATACTACCCGTCAACCTGGCGTAATCGTCCGCAAGGGGCGCCTACACGACATGGGATCGCGGGATCGCCAATGGGCGAACACTCACCGCAGGCCACTGTTTAGGAGCCGTTCTAGGGTCTTCGTCCCCATAGCTTCAAGGCTTCCCCGGATGCAAGGCTGTGCATCTGTATGCTGAGCTATCAACAAGAGTAAGAACGCGCGGGTGGGTGGAAAGGCCATGTGCCGTGACGCGCATCCTTATTGCCGACAACCACGAGGTGGTTCGTTCTGGACTTCGATCGATCCTGCAAATGCATACCAATTGGCAGGTGGTTGCGGAGGCCTGTGATGGGAAGGATGCGGTTAGCAAGGCCCTTGAAACGAAGCCCGACATCGCCATTCTCGATTACTCGCTGCCGCTGCTCAACGGTCTCCAGGCGACTCGCCAAATCCGTGCGCGATTACCCGAGACCGAGATTCTGATCTTTTCGACGCACGTCAGCGAGACACTGGTTCATGACATCCTGCAGGCTGGCGCGCGCGGTTATTTGCTCAAGTCGGATGCAAATTCCACCCTGATTGATGCCGTCGAGTCGCTCGCGGCCCACAGGACATTCTTCACGGCTAACGTCTCAGAGACTTTGCTCCTATCATTCATCGAGCGGCGAAAACGAAGAGCATCACCCCTCACCGATCGGGAGCGCGCGATCCTGCAACTGATAGCGGAGGGTCACACAAACCGGCAGATAGCCGATATTCTTAGCATCAGCATCAAGACGGTGGAGGCTCACAGAGCCGCCATCATGCGTAAGCTCCATCTGTCATCATCAGCTGCTCTCGTGCGGTACGCGATCCGTAATAAGCTCGTGGAAGCCTGAGAGGACCGCGCACCCTAAAATCGAGTTAAACACAGAGGAAAAAGAAGCGCACGCCAATCGCCGCGTTGGAGCCGGAAGAGAGATGGGCGCTTGTCCGCTTGACCTGGGCGGCCTCCGCTCCGTCAGCGGTGACACCCAGCAATTTTGGGGGTTTACCCAAATAGACTGGGGAGGCCGAAAAGTTGCCTCTGTCTGTTCAGATAGAACATGGAGCAGACAACATGAATGCAATCGCTGTCATATCATTGCCGTTCGCGCAGCAGTCATACTGGCCGCAGTTTTGGTCGCCGCTCCTGCAAGTGCACAGGACAGATACCCTTACGGCAGGGAGTTTTCTGCCTACGGCGGAGCCTATGGCTACGGTCCGCAGGTAGGCTACGGCGCCGGTGTGTATGGCTATGAGCCTGGTTACAATGGTTACGCTTTTCGGGACTCCGATAGCGTCCAACGCGGATTCGGTCAGGAACCTGATAGGTCTCCAGTTGGCTCCGACGCTTGGTGGGGAGCTATGGATCGGACAGGTCGCGGCGGGCAGGCCGAATGATGCTCCGGGCACTCGCGTCAAACGAGGCGAGCCCAAACCTGACTCAACCAATCGCCACTCGGGGCGGATCAACTCATGTTGCCTCGCTGACAGGGTTGGTCGGCTTCCTGGGTTACGGCGCTGGCCTCGTATCGTTCGTCTACGCTCTGCGGCAACTGGGCACCGCCCGCACGGGCGCCTACTTCTCTACGGCGCCATTGCTCGGTGTGATAGCGGTTTGGTGCTGCTACGCGAGCCGTTGACAAAAGGGAGTGGCCTATGTGCAAGTTAATGCCGTTTGCATTTTCTCTCGCTCTCGCTCTCGCTCTCGCGCTGCTGGTCGTGCCTCCGGCTTCGGCTCAACCTCGCTGCCAAAAGTCGGACCTATGGGCGAACGGCGAACCGGCGGCTCTCAAACGCGTCGCGAAACACCGCGCTCGGGCCGCCTGGTTGGGAGGAGTTCGCAGCAAACTGGGTGAAGGTTACGCTAGTTGGAGCAGAGCCAAGGATCGCAGGACCAGCTGCCTCAGAGACCAACGCCAGTACACCTGCACCATTTCGGCAAGACCGTGTAGTGCATAAACAAGTTCGTTGACGGTCAGTCGCCGCGCGCGGCGGTACCCCTTCAGTCGCTTCCCACGTCGATACTGAGCGCCACTGCTTGCGGCGACCGTTCAGGTTTTGGACACAATCCACCCAAACCACGCCAACCCAGCGGCAACCACGCAGGCAACCCAGCTCGCCCACAGCGGGATCGATGTGTTACCGATAGTGATCGGCAAACCGGCCAAAGCACGTGCCAATTGTAGGATGGCAACCAGTGCAAAGACTGCGCCTGCGAGACGCGAATAGCTCGAGGCTGTCATGACCATCCTCCCTTCAGCAATCCAGGAACACGCAATCTCAGTGTTCGCTTCGAGTGGCCGCGATGGCGTTTTGTAGTTCGTGACGGAGCTACCTGGCAAAGCGAGGGGGGAGGGGATCCCCCTCTCGCCTTCGGTTCGCCAACGTTGGGGGGTGACGAACCGCTATCGACGAGTGTGGGCCCGTCGCCGTCACCGGAGTGAGCGAGTGACGGTGAGCACGCATACATCAGCGACATCGTGCAGAACCAGAGCGGGAGCCAGCATTGCCAGTGGATTATATGGGGTGTGCTGCGTAAACAACGAACATTCCGTGTTCAACGAATAAAGGTGGCTACCCTGCTTTTGGCAAATCAGGAAAACACAGGACCTTTCCCACTCGAACTTCATCCTCGACAACTTCTCGCTATATCATCGGTGACGTCGTCGGCCCGCATGTTTCGTGCACAGCTTCCAGGCGGGCGGGACGACGTTCTTCATCGAACCTTTTGCCCAAGGGGCCTCGCTGGGGTTCTCTGAACGCTGGTCTTCACTGGGCAAGAGAGACGTTGCAGCTCGCCCGCCGCTACCATGAAAGCCCGCAGAACCTGACGACGGACATCCTACAGTTGAGGTGCCTTTTAGCACTTTTCGCCACAGGCTTCCGGCTGCTCGGTTCCGCTATTTGGCCGCGGTCAAACCGGGTCGCCCCATGCATGAACTGTCCCCCAAACTGGGGGTGACCAGTGACAAAGACTTTCCGATTTAGTGTATGTGAAGAAGTTAACTCCCGGTGAAGCAGCAGCTGGTCAGTGCAAGCGATTTGGCACCGGAAGATTTCCTCGGTTAGCGATCTTGTTGATCGCGTCCTGCTTCGCAAGTCTCTCTTGGTTGTTCGTGCTTGCGCTTGTTGCTGTGACTATCGGCACTGCGCCTGGCCCGTTAATTGTCACAGGCCTTGCTTTCCTAGTTGCGATGCTAGTCTTCGCAACATTGGTGATCGTAACGTCGAGTCGTCTCTAGCGTCATGGGGTATTAGCGTGAGCGCGCGCCTTGTCTGTTTGCGCCGATGCACTACCGACGCAATTCAAGCCGGCCGGTTCCAGCCTCGCTGTTCAAGCGAACGGTTTGGCTATTGCCGCTAACGACGACACTAATGGTGCCGGATACCCCGTACTCACTGTTGTGGAAGTTGCCGAGATAGTTGTTGGCGCCGACGTGTCTCAACGTGGCAGTCTGGGTCGCTCGCCCGGAGGCCGTCGCACACGTCGCCGTGACAAAGTAAGACGTTTGAGACGAACGGCTATATTGGGCGCGGCACCGCACAGTTTCCCGCTCCCCCGACGCAAATGTGACCGAGCCGCCACCGCTCCATGAGCCGCCCAGGCTCGCGGACTGAGCCCCCACATTGTCTACGGCCTGGACTGCTAGAACCAGCAACAACACCAGCGTTCCAAGTTTCTGTTGCGCTCGCGCGATCCAGTACTTTTGAACAACCACAGGGCACCTCTCGGTTGGCGACCAAGCATGCAAGATCCTTGTGTGAGGTGCCGGCCGGAGGGTCGCTGCCGGCCTCCGCTTTCCGGCAGCAAGTCCCCAAAAGATGCCGGATCGCACATCTCCGAGAGATGCCACCCATGCTGGGCACCAGAAAATGCTTTGAATGCGCTGATGCCTTAAGCTTTTTCTGCGCCCTGGATCTGGTTGGTGAGGCTTAGGCACTCACCGCCACCGAGCCCCTGCACGCCAGGCCGCACGGCGCGCTATGCCCGGCTGATAGACGGCCCGGCCGTAGTACGTCCGCGATCCATAGTAGCTGTAGGTAGGTGCATAGCCGTAGCTGTAACCATAGACCGGGGGCGTGTAGCCGTAGGCCGAGGGCACATAGCCGTAAAGAGGCCCATCGTATGCATCGACCCGCGCCGAATTATACGCGTCCGTCCCACAGCCGTTCCACGGGCATGCGGCTGCTGGCGCGCTGCTCAAGCCGCCGACAATGAGTACGAGAGCTGCGCAACCAAGTAGTGGACGTAGGCACATTCTGCGCCTCCTCTGCACGCTGTGACACCAGCGCTCAGAGTTGGCTCACCCACGACGGGTTGTCACTCAGGGTTAACCCCCGAAGCAGACGAACTTGTACGGCGTCTGCGTGGGGAGGCCATTGACCTCGCCGCGGACCATGCCTCACTTCCGGTGATGACGCGGTTGCCATCATTTGCGAACGCTACGGACTTAATATCCTTGGCATGCCCGGACAGCCGCAAGACAATTCGCCGACAAAGTTGCTCTACGACCGAACAACGGTCTAACTCGTGTTTACCAACCTCTCACGTCCTGCCTTCCCTAGAAGAACGCTGTGCCATCCTGGCGGCAGAGCAATCGCTACAGGACCGGTCACCGGCCGGCCGATGGAGAGGTGCAATGTCCCGATCTGTACTGGCAGGCATTATCGGACTCCTGGCAACCACAGCCCTGAGTGGTACGCCCGCCGCCGCCGGCGGCTATTACGAATACGAACCCGCCGGCTACTATGTTGTTTATGCGTCGCACTACCACTATGAGCCGCTGGTGCTTGCCTACTACTCAGACCCGCGGTCCCGCTGGGATGTGGCGACGTACTACAACGCACCACCGCGCAGAGTTTACCGGCCTTACGGGTTTGCCTACGTCTCTCGCGGGCCTGCAGTCCTCGTCCATCCCTATGAGCCGAGGTGGCGGCGGCGTTGGTAGTCAAGCTCCATTGGGCGAACCCAGCGCGGCATCCGCAAACGAGTGACCTCTCGCCCTCTGCTAGGCGCTGCGCTTTTCTGCAGGCAGGAGCTTACCTATTACCGCGCCGATCAGGCCACCGATAAGCGCCCCGGTTAACCCTGTCCACCACAGAGCTGGGTCCAACGGCATCTGTAAGACCGCACCAATGGCAACACCGGCAAAGGCCACCTTCCTGACTGTCCAAAATCCGTTTTCGCATTGTTCGAGTCCAATGTTTCTGTCAGACGACGGACTTTATCTGAGTCACGACGGAGACTGGCCAATGTTGGACGGCGTTAGGTGGTCAGCTTTCGTTGGATCGTTTGGTGTTCGCGGTTGCCGTTGTCGATGAGGTCGCACTATTTTGATGAGCCGCATCGCCATTTTCATAGCTTGCATCTACCAGCGCCGCCATCCCACGTCACGGTACCTATAGGTGGGCGCCCGATAATAAGAACGGTAGTAGCCAGGAGCTGGGGGGTAGTAGCCATAGGCCGGAGGCGGCGCGTAGCCGTAGACTGGAGCTGGCGGGTAAAGGCCATAGACCGGAACGGGGGGATAGTAGCCGTAGGCCGGAGGCGGCGCATACCCGTAGACTGGAGTTGGCGGGTAAGGGCCATAGCCCGGAGACGGCGCATAGTATCCAGCTATGGCGCTGTCTTCGAAGTAGCCTCCGTAACCGTAGCTGTAGCGATTCATGTCTCGCGGAGTGCAATCTGATCTGCCAAAATTGTTGCACGCCGCAGCGCTTATTGTTCCGGCCACTACCATCAAACCGAACAAGATCGTGAACAGTGCTGATTTCTGCATGGTCTTCTCCCTGTCCATTAGACTGGCACGCAGCGTACGTGACGCGTTGCAGAAGGAAGAATTGGGGTAAGCCCGCAAAGCTGTGGTGGGACACACCTGACCGTTGCGAGTTTGACCGGCGGAAAGCTCCCCCGGATGTCCGCTTCTGACCCGGGCCAGCCCTTACTGCAACGCCCCGCAAGTCCGCCTCCACCGGCAGTGCTCCGGCGAACTTCCATGTCCCGTTCAAGATTTCGGCGCGCGGGCGATAGAGGCGCGCCGGGCAGGTCACCTCAGTCCGTCCAGGGTGAATAGATTGCGCCGTTTACGCGGTTTCCGCCTTGACATCCTGGCGTTTCCCCCAATGTGACCCCGCTCGTGGCCCAGCTAAGCTTCCACGGCACGTCCACAGTTTAGACGACACCGAAGGAGCTCGCCGATGAGAAACATCCGCACCTTGACCTTAGGAAGCCTGGTTGCCGTAGGCGGATTTCTCGGGGGAAGCATTAATGTGGCATGGGGGCAAAGCGCCTGTATCATGCAATGTCGCGACAAGGGCTGGGCCCAGGGCCAGTGCAGCACCTACTGCGCGAGCCGCTATGGCGCACCGGACTACAATCGCCGCTCTTCGGCGCCCTCTGGCCCCGGTGTATACGGGTACTTCGGCGGCGGCGTCGGAGGCAATTGCGGGCAGTACAAATACATCAAGGATGGCGGTTGCGCCGATGCGCGCACCGATCCGCCAGGTCTGAGATGACGAGCTTGGCGGACAGTTTCGCGACGGTCCCGCATCCCCCAGCCATTGGAGCGCGCCGGCGAAGCCGCCACCCAGCGGGCGAAACAGCCGCGTCCAGCTCTGGATCCGAACGTGGACGCGGCTTTAAGTCTAGAGCAGCACCCTGACTGTACGGGCCGGGTTAGCTCGCAAGAAAGGCTCGCGCCCTGATAGCAGCCGGGCGGGCCGGAGTTGGCCAATGCTTGGTAGCACCCCCTTGGCCATGAACAGCAAATGGCTTGTCGATGTCCTCTGCGCATCCCCATTCTCGGGGAGGTTTTCGGATTCTGCAACGCAACGTCCGCTACCAGCGGGCGTTGAGCGCGGAGCTCGACCACCGTGTGAAAAATGTGCTTGCTACTGTCAGCGCCATCATCACCCAGACGCCAAAGGCCGACAATTCGTTGGCGGATTTCGTGACCGGGTTTGGCAATCGCATAAAGTCCCTGGCAGAAACCCATGAACTGCTGAGCCACAACCGGTGGCACGGCGTATCGCTCGAAGAAATCGTCGGGTGCGAGCTTAGGCCCTATGCAACAGGCAATGCTGCGATCGGTGGGCCACGAGTAACACTGAGAGCAGAGGCTGCTCAGGCTGTGGCCATGGTGCTTCACGAGCTGGCTACCAATGCTGGAAAGTACGGCGCATTCTCCAACCAGGATGGCCGACTTTCCCTCCGATGGCGGCGGTTAAGAGATGGGAAACAAGGTCGACTGGCCATCGAATGGCAAGAGTTCGGCGGTCCCACGGTTCTCGTGCCAGAACAGTCCAGCTATGGGACGAACGTTATCCGCGAGCTAATTCCGTTCGAGCTAGGTGGTACGGAGGACCTGGATTTTCCCCCGATGAACTGCGCTGCCGATTGGAAATCCCTGCTGATTGGATCCGCAGGGCCGGTCCCGCGACCAATGCTTCCTGCCGTTTGGACGCAGCCCGACCCGACGCTCGCGCGCAATTGACTTCGCGACATCACTGCCGTCCCCACGTGCGTTTTCCGCTAGTGGGATGATCCGGCGGGGTTAAAGCGGACGCTCAAACGTCGCAGCGCCAATGTCCGCTACTGACCCAAAGCGGACTACTGCAGCCGCGGCGCCACGGCGAAATTTTTCGCCGTGCGGGCCGAAGAGGGCGGCGTGCTAGACTTCTACCGGCTCGGAGCCGGCCACGCGGACCCAAATGCTGGCGGCGATCTTGGGCCACCACACCTACACATGCACCGCAAGCTCGGAAGCTCCACTACAGCTTCTGGAAGCGGACGAAGGGGGTAAGGGTTTCCCGCATTGCGATCTACGGACAAGGCCTGATGGAGAGATCAAGGCCGCAGGCCCAGAATCACATTCCTTCATCTCTCATATGCGCGCGACATTGAGACCACCTCGGGTAGTTCAAGAGAAGAGCCGGCCGATTTCCTTCCGCTTTGACGGTTCCGGGCATCCATGGCTTGGCGCGGTCGGGGTCACGGTTGCGGTCGGCCTCGCCTATTTCTTGGCGGCTCGGTTTGGCCTAACCCTTCGCACTAAACTGGAAGGAATGGCTATATTCTGGCCGGCCGCGGGGATTGCAGTGGGCGCACTGATCGTGCTCGGGCCGGGTGCGCGTTTACCGGTGGCTGTTGCTGTAGCAGTCGCAACGATTACATCTAACTTGTTGATTGCCAGGAACCCCGGGCTCGCAATCATTTTTGGCCTCGTAAATGCGGGTCAAGCGCTGCTCACCGTTTGGCTGATCGAGCGCAGGTTCGGTAACGAATTCAAGCTGGAGAGTGTGCTCCAGGTGCTGGGTTTCCTGGTTGCAACCGCGGTTGGTGCGGCTTTGGCTGCGCTGTGCGCGGCCGTTGCTATCAGCCTTGTCCAATCAGCGGTATCCACTCTGAACGTGTGGCACCTTTGGTTTGCGTCATGCTCACTAGGCACTGTCACTGTCGCGCCGCTACTGATTGGACTGGGCGCGGTCTTGCGAGCCCCCTCGCCGCGGCACGAGATGACCGAAGGCGCGGTCGGGCTCGCGACGTTAGCTGTAATGAGCGTATGGCTCACTTCCCTCGCCCTTTGGGCAAGTGCGTTGCTTATAGCCCTGGTGTTCCCCATTCTGCTATGGGTCGCCGTACGCTGTCAGCCAGTGTTCGCGGCGGCTTCAGCTCTTATTGTTGCGCTAGTCGTCATCTGGTCGACAACCTTCAACATTGGGCACTTCGGAGACGCAAGCACTCCTCTTGCGGACCGCATACTGGCCGCTCAAACTACTATGCTGGGAGTATCATCCTTGGTTTTGGTTCTCGCCGCGCTTTTCGATGAAAGGCGCCGGAACGAGGCCATGCTCAGGATAAGCAACGAACGTCTGCAGTTGGCACTCGGTGGGGCGAAGCTTGGGGCATTTAGTGTTGATCTCGACACGGGTTGTCTCGAGTGCGACGCGCGCGCCGCGCAGATTTATGGACACAACAAGCCGCCCAAGACCCTCAAAGAGGGGAGGTGCTTCGTTCATCCAGATGACCTGGTGCACATTGATACTGCATTTGCAGAGGCACAGCGCCGCGGCGGCTCATGGAACACTGAATACCGGGTGGTGCATCCGCCGGGCCACCCGGAAACCGGTATTCACTGGGTTGCATTTGAGGGCTCGGTTGTGCGCAATTCCAAGGACTCTCGTGCGCGATTGCTTGGCGTCACCCGCGATATCACCGAGCACAAGCAAGCCGAGCTACGACTGTACAAACAGGTCGAAACGGAGCGACGCGTGCTTGCCCAGATTTCTGCCGGCGCTCCACTTGAGCGCGTCTTGGACGAACTGCTGCGCGCGACAGAAGAGCGCTCCGACGTTGAGATGATGGCCTCGGTCCTAATTTTGGACAAGGAAGGTGAACACCTTCTACACGGGGCCGCACCGAGCCTGCCCCGGGCATACATCGATGCCATCCATGGCGTTGCGATCGGTCCAGCCGTTGGGTCCTGCGGTACTGCCGCCTTTCGTGGCGAGCCCGTAATCGTCACGGACATTGCTGAAGATCCGCTTTGGACCGACTACCGGGAGCTTGCAGAGACGCACAAGCTGCGAGCGTGCTGGTCCACGCCCATCAAGGCGATAAACGGACGGCTCCTCGGGACCTTCGCTATCTACTACCGCGAGCCACGGAGTCCAACCCAACAGGATCTCGATTCAGTTGGCCTCGTCGCGCACACGGTGGTGCTCGCGATCGAGCGTCATTTGTCGGAACAATCGCTACGCGAAAGCCGGGACCGGCTGAGTTGTGCGCTTGATGCGGCAGGGATGGTTGGAACTTGGGACTGGTGCATTCCTTCGGACACCGCCTATTGCGACGCTCAGCTTGCCGCACTGTGCAGCGTCGACCCGAAAATGGGTGAGAAAGGCGCGCCCCTTTCAACTTTTTTTAGCGCTGTGCACCCCCAGGATGTCGGGCGTCTGAAAGCAGCCATCGATCACGCGCTTGCAACTGGAGAGAAATATTCTCAGGACTGTCGCATAGTTCAAAAGGACGGAAGCGTCCGCTGGGTCATCGCGCGAGGCCAATGCCTCTATGACGCCGAAGGAAATCCGTTGCGGTTCCCTGGGGCCGTCGTCGATGTCACGGAATGTAGGCAGGCGGAGTTTGCGCTGAAGGAAAGCGAAGCTCGCTTGCAGGAGGCGCTGGCAGCTGGTCAAGTGATGGCCTTTGTATGGGATCCTCGCACCGGATTGTCCCTGCGCAGCGAAAACACTCAGGAGATTTTCTGGAATTGAGTCTCTCAGCAATGATCAACGCAACGATTTCTTGGCCCGAGTCCACCCGGATGACCAGGCACGCTACAGAGCGCTTGTTTATGGCGTGTGTCAGGATAGTCCTACGTACTCAAGCAAATTCCGTTTTGTTCGTCCGGACCGTCAGGAATTGTGGCTTGAGGAAACGGCAAAAGGTGAATTTGACGCGGCCGGGCGCATCGTGCGGCTCAAAGGGTTGACCCGGGACGTGACAGAACTTCAACGTGCCGAAGAGCGCCAGAACCTGCTGGTTGCAGAACTCGACCACCGCGTGAAGAATACGCTGGCCTGTGTTTCTGTTGTTGCCCAACGCAGCCGCGACGGCCACCCCACCATGGACGAATTCCTTGAAGTTCTGGATGGCCGCATACAGTCGATGGCCAACGCCCACGACCTCTTGAGTTGCGGGCGTTGGCAGGGAGTTAGTCTCGCCAGGCTTGTTCAGTGCGTGTTAGCCCCTTGCGTCGGGGAAGGCAACGCCACCGTGGAGGGGCCCGACGTGGTGCTCGCCGCGGAGGCAACCCAGGCGCTTGCCACGGTACTCCACGAACTGGCCACCAACGCGGCAAAGTATGGCGCTCTGTCGACCCCCCACGGTCGTGTATCAGTTAGTTGGGATTGGTGCTCAACCAGGAATTCGCGCGGTCAGTTAGCTCTCCAATGGCAGGAGATCGGCGGGCTTTCGGTCATAGCTCCGATGAAATCTGGTTATGGAACGAGTGTAATCCGCGATCTCATTCCTTACGAGCTCGGCGGCACGGTCGACCTCGTGTTTGCCCCCCAAGGTGTCCATTGTGAGGTAAAAATTCCTGGCCACTGGCTCAGCATGAGCAGACCCAGTTCCACACCAGTACACAATGCAGAGTGGTCACCAGCACTGACGGGTTGAACGGCACCGCTGGTTTGCTCATGGCACAAAGCTGACATTGACCGGGATGCCGCGGCCGCACCTCCTCATTTCTGCGAGGCCGCCGAGGGGCGCGCCTAATATAGATTAGTTGCCATGCGTGCCAGATGGCCTATCAGTTCTGGCCGTTTGATCTACCCGCCGACACGTCCGACCTGACGGGAGAAGTTCAACATTTCGCGGAAATAGTCTCCATGAGGACAAACCCTGAGTGCACAAAGTCTAAATTCGTGACACGTAGAGCGCGAGCGGAAACCGACTTCCACTTTTGGCGACGAACGCATCGATCGCGCGAACCGCATTCTCCTCGTCGGTCCAATCGTCGAGGCACTCCGGCGGGAAGTTGACGGGCCTTCTCCGGAACGTCTGCTTAACCCCCTTGAAAGCGGACATTCCAAAGCATCCGGGTCGATGTCCGCTTTGTGCAGATGACCTGGCAGCCCGCCTTTCACCCTTCGGTTCTCTTGAAGTTATATATCGACGGTTATCCCTCAAAAGATGTTTGCCGGATAAACGACCAAGGCGACGGCCACGAGCAATATTGAGCTTAGCCAGATTCACCCGCGATGGCGCGCGACCAGGTGGAACCTCGTTCTGCCGATGATTACCCACCAGATTTCTTCTAACGCAGCCGCCTCAGCTGCTGATGTCATTATCAAACTAATGCATCCTGCCGTTCATTCTCGCGAGAGCGGCCTCAGCGAGTTCGGTCAGCTGGGGATCTCCGTGTTCATTAAACACCAGCATCCGAAGTGTCATCAGCTTGAGCAGCAAAGCATCGGCACCCATGGAAGCCCGGTACTGGCCTTCGCGGATCACGTGAAGGATCGCTTCTTCTTCGGGCTGCAGGACGATCCTGAACATTACGACGCAACTCCATAGTCCAATGCAGGAAGAGGTTCGACAGCGCTGACCCTGCGCTCTTCGGATTGTTCCCTCCAACCATTTCCCTGGCCGGGATCAGTCCCGACGCAGCAAAAATTGCGCGCCGGGACTGACGCTCCCCCCGTCGGTCTCCGCCGTTGAGCGGAAACCAAACACCAGCCAGTAAATCGTGACTCCGTGAGACTTGGCAGGTCCAATGAATAAGAGACGGTCGACTATTTAGTACGCTCTAGGTGTCAACTCTGTCTCACCCGAAAGGGGGATGGTTGCCATCTTGGTCAGCGCGTCAGCCTACACGCACCGTTCTTGTCAACTGCGCCACCCCATGCCTTCGAGCCAATCCATGGGGGGTGGGTCATTCGCCGCCAGATAGGTCACGACGTGGTCATTCACAGTGAGCGGCTTGGCGGCGTGCATGGCCTTACTCCGGATTGAAAAGAAAAAGGCCTGGCGCGGTAGGGGATGGGGAGACGCGCCAAGTCCTGAGGGACACATGAGGCAGGCAGTAACCTAGCAGCGGCCGATTTGGAGCGCACCAGCGCCGGTCTCAAACGGCCATGATCAGCATTATCAGCACGACCAAGGCAGCCGTTCCCAATGCGATCTCGTCCCAACGCATCTGGCTTTACGCATCCTGGCCCAGCAATCTCACTCTGAAACATCGACTCCTCCAGTGGGCCCCAGCAAGCCCGAGACGACAGCCAGAGCCCAGGTTCTACAACCTGCCCACCTTGGTGCGCAGGCTCCTACCCTAAGATCGCGCTCACCACGCGGCACCTGTCAGATCTAACAGGACCATTGGGTCTCGAGGGATATCCAGTACCTTGCAGCCCATTTTCGGGCGATTTTATCGTCCGGCGAAAGCGTTTTGCCGCAGCCGGCCCCTGTCAGGTCCGACAGGTGAGCCGAAATGGGAGCCACGACTACGGTCGACGCAGCTCCATGGTGCACATTTCCGTGTAGCGATTAGCGAGGTCCATAGCCAGTTGCCCTGCCGAGTACCCGGACATCGAACAACGACCGCAGAACCTCTCCGCCCCTGCAGGTGCCGAAAACTGCAAGGTCCTCTTCATCGATTAACCCTGCTTCGTCGAATGCATCATCAGCTTGCTCGTGTCCGTCCCTCTGCCGCGAGAAGTACTCCTTTGGGAGCAGCGGAAAAGCAAGCTCTATGAGTGTGGGGTGAAATGGCGCAAGGACCACATGGTCGGCGTGCACTTCGTCGATGTTCGTTCCCGAAAAACAACAAGGGCGTGCTCACGGCATTTCGGCCGATGCAGCGCGCGGCATATCGCGGCGGATCCACTTGCTGGCGTCTGCAGTTTCGGCCGGAGTTTCAAGCTGCATCGGGAGATTTACGCGATGTCTGCTGTCAGGGTCAAAGCGGACGCCCCGCCAAGAGGGCAGTGACGTCTGCTTTGACCCTACTCTGACACCCTCGGTAGCGGCCCTTCAGACAGCGCTTCTCGGGTTCGCTCTTAACCCTGAGCGCGGGCAATCGCGTCCTTCCGAACCCATTCGTGTATTGTCAGCTGGGGCGAGCGCGGACCATTCTTGGAGGTCAACATGTCCAGGATGTTTTGGAGTACCGGTTGCATCGTCGCTGCTTCACTTCTGACGGCATCGAACGCTAGTGCAGGATCTGGCTACGAGTATTACGCGCCCTATGGGAAGCGCAGTATCCAGCTATGGAATGAGGGTCTGTCGCAAGCGAACGTCACACGCTCATAGAAGATGTTATCTCCGGCAACACCCGACAGCACGAACCACGTGTCACGCCGTGGCGCATAGTCGAACGTCGCATTGGCATAGCGCTCCTGGACCAGCTCAGTCTGGTACTGAGCGAGAGTCCTGTCAACCAGGTTGGGCGTTCCGACAATTCGCAATGCCGCCCGGCCATCGCCGGAGCGAAAGCGATTGACGCGCTCATCGGACTGGTTCGGTTCGAGTACAGAGATGTCACTGGGATACCTGAGAGTGAACCCAAAACGGACATTGCGATAGCTGGTCCAGCTCGCGGGGTCCTTCCAGGACGCGAGCGCCGTCGCCGCATCCCTCACCACGCCGGCTTTCTCCTGCACAGCGCGCCCACAGCGCGCGCCGTGTGCGATACTTCCTCAGCACTCATGCTGTCGCGTGGCCCGGGCAATCGACCACCAGCTCCACTGCGCTCCCGGCCACCTTCCTTCGCGGTCTGCGCCGGTTTGTTTATCAGCTGCAGCCCGGCTCGAAAGAAGCGATACGCCGTCCCGTAGCAGGGTGTGGTGTCGCAATTGCAGTTTCATTTAACCTGGGCGCCGAGACTTCTGGTCGAGTTCGAATATCTCGGTCAGCGCTAGACGCCATCCGCGCAGTCGCCCAATCTGCGCAACTTGGCTTCATTGCTAGTCTGCCGTGACAACTCACGCCACTTGCGGTTCACCTCACTCAACATCATGCGGGACTTCCGCTCCAAAACTAAGCTTCAGGTCAGTGCCGTCCATACCCAAACGATTGCGAACGCAACGAGCCAAGCTCCGACACTCACAGCAAGCGTGCTCGCGATCATCAATTCGATCAGCGGGTTGCTCTTCTTATTGCGCTCCATAGGTTGCGGCACTCCTCGCCTATTCTGGTGGCTAGTTCAAAAAAAGAGAGCCAGGGGACGTCGGGGCCTATTGGGGATTGGATAGGCAACATCGAAGAAGGAGGGGGATACTTGCGTTCCTCGAAGTGCTGACGAGCAAGGGTAATCGCACGTCAATGACGGCCCTGGCCTCCCTTCTCTACCCCGCTGACTAGACGGGCAGGAATGGAGAGCTGCAGCCTACCTTCAAGCGGAGGCCGGACTATCCGTACAAGTCCCCAATCCCCCCGCTGAAACCACCCATATGTAGCGGGGGTCAGCCTGTTGGCCATCGAGCCGGAGGCGCTACTGGTAGATTGCATTCCAGTGCTGCGATGGCGCAACGTTTTGAGGCGGCTGGGTTCCCAGTTGCTCCTGATGCTAGAAGCTTGTCGCCTGCTGTTGGGCCATGGGTCTCCCTTGAGCACACATCTGCTTATTTGTCTGTTACTCGCGCTGATGCGTTCGCCAGAGCGCGAGGCGTTGGGGCACTCGGCGACCAGCGCCGGCGCGGCTAGCTTCCTGTCAGCATTAACACTCAAGCTTGACATTGAGTCTAAGTCCCGTTCACGCGCAAAGAAGAGTGGCAACCCCATCCACGGTGATTTGACCCAGCGCAGTTCAACGCGCTTTCGCCGGAAAAGCGCCTCAAGGCGTGAACGCTTTTTTGTAGACCAAAAACAGCCCGCCACTTAAAGTCAGGTACAGAACCCCCGAGCACGGCGTGGCGCTTGGTAGCTGCTTCGAGTCGCGTCGTTGCTCTGGGAATGAGCAAGCCACACAGATGGTCACTAGCGGATCGTTGTTCGACACCATCCGCTCGTTGTAGATCGGCTCATTCCATCATGTTCCGCATGGCTTGGCTCGTGTAGTCGGAACCGCACTCGGATGCCGCGGATAGCGCCTTTAATCTTGGCTTTAACCGCCGCACACGATCCCTTCCAGAAAAAGGTCCGCGTGATTTAAATGTAGCGGTGTGCTGGTGAGGGCAGGTGCAAGGACAACGGCAACCTGCCGTCGCGAGGGCTGCCGCCGAGTGAATGGCGCGTTCCTTATCGGAACCTGTTGGAGCGCGCATCAGTCTGCGTGCGAGGATGGTGTCCAAGTCGGGACCGAAGTGGCGCATCGAAGCACTGCCTCACTCCTACGTCCGCGCTTCTATTACCATGTTGAAGGGCCCATTGATCGCGCGCAGAATGCGCGGCGTTTCTCTCCGCACTTATGCACTGGGGGAGCTGACGGGGTCGAATGAAGCTCGCACAGTTGGGCAATCCATTCACTGCTAGAACTTCACCACAGACGACTAACTCGTAACACTTTGCTGCAAGCACCTCACGATGGGTCAAGCTGCTCAGTCGAACGCTAACCCACTGCGGGCAGTTGGCACGGAAGCCCGAGTGCTCTGGGTCTGTCAAGGCACAACCCTTCGGCTTTCTCAGGTCTTTGCCTGATACCCTATGGGCTCAATCTCCCACTATCAATGCAGAGCGCGGCGCGCGTAGCAATCGAGCATGCACGCTCGATCTTGAGGCGGTGATGAGAAAGGAAGCCCCAATGCTTAGGTACTGGCTGATGGGAGCGGTTGGTGCCGCGTTGTTTAGCGCTATAGGTGTCGCGAACGCGGCGCCTGCCGTCGGCTCGGTCCCCATAAAGTCAACTTTTCAGGCGTCTTCTATGGTGGAGGAGATAGCATATCGCAGCTGCTGGTGGCGAAACGGTGTACGACGTTGTGGTGGGAGGGGATCCCGCGTGTACGGTTATTATGGTGGACCCGGTGTATACGGGTATGACGGTGGACCCCGCGGGTACGGCTACGTTTATGGCCGCCCCCCGCCCGAAGCATTTCCGACGGGCTCGACGCGATGGTGGCGAGCGATGGACTATGAAGGTCGCGGCGGTCACGGCACCCGTTGAGCGCTGTCGCTGCCAGAACAACTTCGGCAAATCCCAACACAACCTATAAATCGCTCGGTGGTTGGCGGCCTGTGCCAGCGGATACACCTTCGTCGGCCTGCCGTAGGCAATAGACGCCTCGACTTCGGTATCGCCGTGGGCTCTTGCCGCAGTTCTTGTCGATGCATGGATTGCTGTCGGAGCTCGGCAGGCAAGGCCTTCGAAACTGAGGGACGCATGCAGGTGATCCTCGAAAAGGCGGCCCTGGTCGGTCGCGACCTCGACAATCAACTGATGCCGAAGTAAAGCGCTAAATGTCCGGTACTGTCAGTGGCGATCAACAAGTTCATCGGGCGCCGCCGATCGCTTGCTTCGGGAACTCGGATGGCGATCGCGAAATGTTTCGTTGGACCATGCAGGGACAAGCCGACGGTCGCCCTCGTCTGAACTCATCGTCCATCACACTGATGGCCAACGCGAGTTCGCCTATGGGTCAGTGCATGCAGGCCCAAAAACCACATGACGCTGGGGCATCTTGAGCTACGAACCCAACCGATGGCGTCGCGAGGCGAGCATGAATGCTTGTCAGATACTCGCGGACAAAGCCCGTCCGATCTACCCCCAGTTCGCGCTGAGTGATCGCCTTCAGGTGCGCTCGACGCCCTTGTCATTGACGACGCACCCCGCCGTCGTCCGCAGCAACACCGCGATCTTGCGATACGGCCGCTACGGCTATTGCCGGGCCAGCTCGACGATATCGGCCGTGAGCCGTTCCTCGCTAGTCAGTTTGTCCAGCGTCAGGTCCGAAGATCGTACTGCGAAACCGAGTGTTCTCAGTCTCCAGATCCTTGGGTCGCTTCACCAGCTCGGTCTTCACTCCACCGTACTCTTGTCGCCACCGAAGTGACCTCGGCCACCCCAATGGAGCCAACGCCATCGGCCAGGTCTTGGCCTTGCCAGGCCGACAATATCAGGAACCCCGGAGCGAAGTTTTAGGGATTACCCGAATAGCTGCGATTGCCTCCTTCATCTGAAGTGGTTGGAGATAAGGTCGGTCATCGATGTCCAACCGAATTACGCCGGGCAACGGGGATCATGCCGATCGTGTGCCGGGCGAAAGGAGTTGGCCATGATTTGGGCGATGCGATTATCGGTGCTTGTACTCCTGGTGCTCTTGCCCTTCCGTGTCGAAGCACAGGACCAAAAACCCCCGGCTGACGGATCCAACCAACAGGCACTCAAACCCGGGCAGCTCGACGCGCTCGTTGCGCCCATCGCGCTCTACCCGGACACGTTGCTGGCCAATGTCTTGATGGCATCGACCTATCCCCTCGAGGTGGTGCAGGCTCAGCGGTGGGTAGGAGAGCGCAAGGGCCTGGAGGGAGACGCGCTCAAGAAAGAGGCCGAAAAGCAAGGTTGGGATGACAGCGTCAAGTCGCTGGTGGCGACGCCATCCGTTCTCACTTTGATGAACTCGAAGCTCGATTGGACGCAAAAATTGGGCGACGCTGTTCTGGCCCAGCAGCCCGACGTGATGGATGCCGTTCAGCGGCTCAGAACGAAGGCTTACGCAAACAACAAGCTACAAACGACCAAAGAGCAGAAAGTCGCGATCAAGCAGGAGAACAACCGGGAGCTCATCGCCATCGAGCCTGCCAACGCCGACACCATCAACGTGCCGTACTACGATCCCGCCGTGGTCTATGGGGAATGGCCGTATCCCGAGTATCCGCCGTACTACTGGTATCCGGAACCAGGATATGTTGCCAGCGGCGTTATCGCGACGGGCCTCGCCTTTGGCGGGGCCTATGCCTTAGGTCGCTGGGCTACGGGCGGGCGCTGGTGGGGCGGCAACATCAACTGGGACAGGCGCGACATCAACATCAACCGCGGTGCCCACGTGGAACATTGGCGGCACGATGCCCGGCACCGCCGTGGAGTGGCCTACAACAATGCGAACGTGCAACAGAAGTTTGCCGGCACCACAGGTCGCCCCGACGTCAAAGCAAAGCCGGATTTTCGCGGCCGCGGCGGCCAGCAGGTGTTGAAGCCCGGCGCCGGTGACCGTGGGAAACATGCACAGAACCGGCCCGCCAATCGGCCAGCGGGCGATCGTGCTGGCGGCAAGCAGATCGGCCAAGGGAAGGCCGCTCAGGCGCGGCGTCCGGCGCAACAACGTGCTAGCGGCAAGCAGACCGGCCAAGGGAAGGCCGCTCAGGCGCGGCGTTCGCCGCAACAACGCGCTGCGCGCAACATCCAGCCTCGCAGGACGGCTCAGCGACAGCCTGGTCGCGGAGGCTTCGGCTACGCTTCGCCGCGCGGTGGCGGACGCCACTTTGGCGGTTCTCGCGGTGGCGGACGCAGCTTTGGAGGCGGCCGGCGTGGGGGCGGACGCGGTGGTGGACGGAGGTCCGACGTCAGGCTGAAGCATGACATCCACCTTCTCGGTCGTCTCGACAATGGCCTCGGGTTCTACCGTTTTGCCTACAACGGCAGCGACCGGATCTACGTCGGCGTAATCGCGCAGGAAGTGCGAGCGATCGCGCCGGATGCGGTTGTGCGCGGCCGTGATGGCTACTTCCGGGTCCACTACGACAAGCTCGGCCTCAGGTTCCAGACCTACGACCAGTGGACCGCATCGGGCGCGCAAACCCCGCGGCCAAGGGGCCTCACGTTTCCTAGTCCGCGAGACGCGGTCCGCGCGAACCGATGAAGACTATTAAGATCGCGCCAAGCCCGGTACGAACTGCGGCAGGCATCCGACTCTAGCAGATAGCCGCGAGTTCGCGCCCAGTGCGGTGGGTGAGACGGCACCGGTGATGCTCGCAGCCGCCGCTGTACGTTTCACCATGGCACTGACGGCCCGTTCTGTCAGATTGCTATTGTGTTGGGCACGGAACACCGGGGCTTCGCCTCGTAGGGAAAGCAGCGATCGACTAACGATCTCCGGCAGGAGACTGACGCACAAGAGGGCCCTTGCCGACGGCCGAAAGCTGTACTCGCTCCCCTCGAAGCAACACGCGGTCGCGTTTTGACAGCGCCGCCCGGCTCAGCAGGCCCACCTCCACCTTGCTGACGATCCTCTTGGCCAAGGCGGCACCGCCGAGCGCCGACACCGATCGGCTGCGTGCCAAGTGCAGCGAGTGCGCGCGCCACTTCAATTCGATGGCGCTTCGGACTTGGGGGTCGACCGCCCGGTCACAACTCCGAGCATCTCGAATAGGCCATTCCAACTCTTCCGAACGCGCGACTCTTGGAAAACTCTGTGGAGAACCTGGAATAAGTTTCCAGCGTGGTATCGCTGCGCTGGCGGACTTATCAAATTCCTTGATCTAACCAAATGATTGTCAAGCGTCGCGCAACATAAGCCTGACCAGAGTGTTGGTGGAAGTGGAGTTTAACAATGGCGGGCAAGGAAATCTGGGCTACGGCGGTAACGCCTACGACGAGTGCAATGGTTCAGCCTGAGTTTGTGACACGGTACTGCTTCTACTCGCTGGCGACGATGCTAGATCAGGCGGAGGATGCGGCAGTCGGGGGCCACAGTCAGCAAGCGATCGAGAAGCTTCGCGAACTGCAAGCCCACTGCGAGAAGATGATCAGTGTCTTGGCTCCTGGACAAAAAGGTTATCCGGAGCTCGTCGCCGCCTGATCCTACGCGAAATGGCCAAAGCAGCTCGACGGCTATCGCGCCCAGCTTCATACAGCGATGCGGAAATCGTGGCGTTAACAAGAAGACGGCTCCGCCGACTTCCGGGCGCCGCACTCGGTAACTACACGCAAGACCTACTATGCGCCTGGTGTTTTTTGACCTCCTGGCGCTCAATGACAATGACGTGCTCCCCCTAGGCCGACGGACGTTGAGCGGCCGCGTCGAGCGACGAACCCGCCCGAACTAGAGGTAGGACCCGCCCTACCTCTAGTTTGTCCCACTGATGGGATGCCAACTCGAATGAGCGTCAGGTGGATGCACGGATCGGGTTAGCAGGTTCTTCATAATGCCATTCCATGCGCCTATAGCCGACCGGGTGAAACCCTCGTTGTGCCGAGGATTACTCAGTAGATTTCTCCGATCGCAGCCGCCCCAGCAGCAAGAGCAGCTCTCCCGCAAGGAAACCAGGGCGCTGCTCTAGCCGACCGCCACAAGGCGGCAGACCTTCACTAGAGGTGACTTGAACTGCGACAGCCCTTCAGCTGAGTAGGCTTTCGCTCGGCCTCAGCTGTGCCACGCTGGGATGTTACGGTGCCATGAGTTCGCTCATGAACTCGAGGGTAGGGTGGCCTACTTGGTTTGAGCGGCTCCCGTGATCGCTGCTTCGACTGCGCTCATACCGCCCATCGGGGTCGCATAGTGATGGATGACGAGCACGGAATGCTCGTTGTTCTTACAGACCGGGTTCTACTTCCCGGTCGATGGGCACCCGGCGACAAGGACCCCATCCCTATGTTGTTGGGTGTCCGTTACGAGGGAGATCAAAAATACCTTTGGGGCAACCGGGGAAAAAAAGGGGTTGGCAAAGCGCTAACCCCTTCTCTTGCGGCTGAACTACTCGGACGGCCATTCGAGGACGATAAGGGTCACCAGCAGTCCGGCTGTCGCGAGCACGAAGACTGGCATCAAGATCGAGAGGAGCACTTGCGTAGTCCCTGACGTTGGCGATCCGCGGCCGGGCCGCGCCGCTCTTATGTGGACCTGGCAAGCCGGCGTGCGATCCCCGTTTGGGGGGAGCCCTTGGTTCAATTCTGCCGGCTCGCCTACATAGTGGCAAAACGTGGTCGTGGTGGGCAAATAGACTAGCGCAACGTTTCGACGCTCGCCCGGCAATCCTTTCTCCGAGGGCCACTGGCCCTTGGAGAACAGGCTGGAAGGTTGCTGCTACGTTTGAGAACGGCGGTGTATCGGGCGCGAAGGGTCGCAAGGATCGCCCAGGGTTAGATGCAATGTTGAAAGCCGTTTCGCGGCGCGAGGTTGACTTGGTGATGGCGTGGTCCGTTGATCGCCTAGGCCGGTCGCTGGTTACGCCTACTGGCTTCGTCGGTAATATCTGTGGCTAGGCCGACAATGCATTTTTTGGGCGCGTCGCCGGGAGCGCGGGTATTCCGGCGGATACACTGGCCCCTTGTCAGGCTGTCGGCCGACACTGCTTGCCACTTCGCCACAACAGCATAGGGCCCCCATGTGACCCGGCCATTCCGGTTCGGCGCTCTGTGCCTAATTTAGCCATCTAAAATCCCTTATCAAGGTATGAGGTTCCGCCGCAAAGCCTCGGCCACCGCGTGGGGTCGATTGCGCACCCCAAGTTTCTCCTGCGCATTTTTCAGATGGCTGCGGACCGTCTCCACACCTAGCCGGAGTGCCTCTGCCACTTCACGGGTTCGGGCTCCGGTCGAGGTCCAACGCAAGACGGCAATTTCACGGGGCGTCAGCCGCGCTGACAATTCTTTGTGCACTCGACCCGGACGGATCACTTCCTCCAAACGTAGTGCCGAGAAGCTCGCAGCGGCGAAGATTAGGCTCCGTATTTGTCGTTCCAGAGTTTTTTCGGAAAGGATCTTGCGTGACCAAAAGATGATCGCCCACTTACCACCAACGGGACAACAAAAAGCGTCGCGTATTCCATATTTAAGGAACAAGTCGTCCGACCACCGGTCATTCCCGGTCGGCCTCAACGCCTGTTTTGCTTCAGACCATGTGCACGGAGCCATGCTGGACTGTGCCAGGAAAAATAGAAGACGGAATTTGCCCCGCGCCAGTGTCTCATATTCCTCCCACCAACCCGTCGGGACGCCCTTGTGCAGGAAGATGGAATCCCCGAGCTGAGCGCTATCCCAACCTGTGGCCTTCGGTGGAAATCGAGCTGCCCCGAGAACCGGTAACGATAGGCTCTTTGTGGTGATGTCGTGCAACGCGTTGAGTACGTCGCTCGGCGTTTGCTGCTCGAGGACGCTATGCGCGTAGTCGAAAACCCTCTGCGCGCTCATGCCGATCACGTCGGCGGCGGCCTTTGAGAGGTCAATGATGCGTCCGGCGGCAAAGGGGCCGCGATCGTCGATTCGCACATCCACTGATCGTCCGTTGCCGGTATGCGTGACACGAACGCGTGTGCCGAACGGCAATGATCTGTGAGCGGCGGTCATTGCGTCGGGTTTGAAGCGCCCCCCGTAGGGAACGGCTCGCCGGCCTATTCGGCAAAGGCATCCAGGCGGTGCCGTCTCCGTAGATGCGGATGTAGCCATCGACCCTCGATGCCGACAAGGGGCTCGTCAAAGGCGATGCACAGACGCTGGGCGAGATCGACGACCGCGTCTCTGCTGAACGTCCGAATTCTGCCGATAAGCATTGATCTGGCGCCAGCTTAAGCAGCGGGCTAAAACCGCTGCTGATGCCAACTCGGCCAGAACGTGAAATTGGACCCGTGGACGACATAGCGAACACCACCTTCAAAGTCGACCTGGTTCTTTGAAAACATTGCTCAAATGCGCAAGCGGGCGCTGTTAATTTCCCACTCCGGGCCTATCGGTTGCTGGGAAGGGGCTGCAGGGTGGTGCTCCTGCAGCCCACCTTTAGTGCTTCGGACTCTAGCTACGCAGCATGCGGAGTCAAAGGGTTGAAACAGAAAACTTCTCGGCAGCGGATCAGCACCGCGAGTTCGTCACGCCGCGCGCGAGCTAGGCACTGAAGAGAGCGAAGAAGCCTTCGACAAGGTTCTGAGAAAGTCGCATCAGCGCAGCACAACCCCTGCTAACCAGGCCATAGCAAGCAAAAAACAGTCGCCAGCTTTGCGGAGGATAGGCCGCAAGCGCACACCGCTACCTGATATTCCAAACGTTGTGAGAGCGCCTATTATCCTCTTGTAACTCATGGCTGCTAGGCTCGCCGCGTTAATCAGTCCACGTCCCACGCATGAGTCCCAATCGGGAACTCGCAAACCGTTGCCGTCGATTTACGGCGCAATGCCGTGTCGTTGGGGTTGGCTACCTGCTTGCGATCGTGCGCTTGCTTATGCTCATCTGGACTTTGATGACCGGAATCACCTGCTGCGACTTCGGGCGCAAACAACCTACAGGCGACGCTTATGCATGTAGCGCTTGGGTCGCAGCGTGGCGGTGGTGGCCTTGGTTGCCCTCACCCAGCCAGCCATTCCACACCCGCGCCAAAGCCACAAGGACTACTTGGCCTGCCGAGCGGCTCGTAGCCGGTCTGCCATTGGAACGGGCGTCTTGTCAACTACAGACATTGCAGCACCTGCCAAGTCTGGATCCCTAACGGTTTCATCCGGGCACGCCTTGGAAGACCGCTTACCATGTTGGGGCCGTCAACTTGATCGTCTCTGCCGATTGCGTCAACCTCTCTGCACTGAGACTACTGTAGGCGATGCGCCATTGGTGGACGCAGTTGAGCGACGAGTTTGGTTATCCGCAGTTCGCCGCCCTGTTTATCTTGCTTCAGCGCGGCATTGAGGAGCTGCATTCACTGCGCGACACCCAGCGCTTGCTGCTGCGAGGAACCGTCGAAGCAGGCCGCGAGTATTACTCGGTGGTAGCGACCGCGCACGCCGCATGGATTGCGAGCCTGGCTCTTTGATCCCCTTGCGCCTTGCACTGGGGGCCGCTCCTCGCACTCCTCCTCTTGCAGCCTGTGCGGTATTGGATCATCGGGACGCTCGGTGATTTCTGACTCACCGCATCATCACATTGCCCGCGCCGATGGTGACGCGGGTCCGTATCGCCTCCTGCGCCATCCCAACTACGCTGTGACGCTTGCGAAACCCTGCTCCTCCCGCTCGCGTTCGGTCAGCTGCGCTTGGGTAATCTTTACCGTGATCTGGGGCGCAGTTCTCTTATAAGGTCCAGCTCGAGTATCAGACTCTGTCCGTGCGGCGCACCATGGGGCAAGGATCTCGTGACGGCGATCGTCAAGGCCGCGGGCCGCGCTACCCGTGATTGCTGTCGGAGGTGGGCTTGCCGGTGCTGCGTTCGCCATCGAGCTTGCTCGCCATGGCGTCCGAGTCATCGTTCTAGAGAGTTCGCGGGGGCCGCGCCATGTGGTCTGTGGCGAATTTCTGAGTGAAGCAGCTCAAAACTTACTTCGCCAACTTGGCCTTGATCCACATACGCGAGGGGCTACCTCGATTGAACGCTTTCGCCTGGTCAAGGGGGAGCGACAAGTCATCACCCACTTGCCGTTCGCGGCGGCCGGCCTGTCACGATACCGGCTCGATGAGGTGTTGCTTGAGACGGCTGAGCGTGCCGGCGCGGAGGTTGTCCGTGGCGCCCGCGTAACGCGCATCGAGCCGGGTACCGGCACCGTGATTGTCCGCGAGGCTGAGCGGATGTGGCATGCCGCTGCCGTATGTCTGGCCACGGGGAAGCATTCAATACGGGGCTTCTCACGGCCGCCGAGTCCGACAGTTGGCTTCAAAATGCATTTGCAGCCAACATCAGCGGTTCGCGATCTGGCTGGAACAGTCCAGCTCGTGTTCTTCCGCGGCGGTTATGTCGGCGCCTGCATCGTTGAGGACGAAATCTTGAGTTTGGCGTGGGTCATGCTGGACCAGTCGGTGCGCACAGTAGGATCCGGCTGGAGAGAACAGAGTGAATATCTGGCGCGTCAATCCAGCCGTATTGGCGATTTGCTCGTTGGCACCCGGCCCCTGATCAAGCGCCCGGTCGCAGTCGCTGCCATTCCGTATGGTTATTTACGCCGTCAGTCGATTGCCCCCAACATCTACCCGGTCGGCGATCAGTTGGCTGTCATCCCCTCCTTTACCGGTGACGGCATTGCCATCGCGCTCTACAGCGGCGTTGCGGCGGCGCGGGCATTTCTAGCTGGCCAGCAGGCCGACATTTGGCAACACCAAATGATCCGACGCTTGCAACCTCAGTTCCGACTGGCCCGAGGTATCGGCAGATTGCTCGAGACGCCGGTGTGCGGCATAAGCTTAGCCGCGGCCAAAATCGTGCCATCATTGGTCCGCTTCGCCGCCGCCGCCACCCGATTGCGGGGCTTTGAAGATGCCTCTTCGCAAGCACCGGTAGTGCCGCCCTATCGCGAAGCGTGCAAGTCGACGGCCATGAAGTAAGCAGAAAAGCCCGGGCCGAAAGCGGCGAGCAGATGCAGCCCCTTGGCACCCGACCTGATGGCGTTCTCCAAGACAAACAGAGCCGTCACCGACGACATGTTTCCATAGCGGCGCAACACGTCCCAGGAGTGTCCGAGGTCATCCTTAGTCAGGCCGAGAATATCCTGCGCCGTATCCAGCACCCGCCGGCCACCCGGATGCAGAAGAAAACCCTCGAATTGGTCAAGGTCTAGATGATTACGGACCAAAAACTCATCGAGCGCCGGACGGAGTTCTTGGCGCATGAGCGAAGGTAACTCGGGACTGAGCACGACACCGAAACCGTTTTGCTTGATATCCCAGCCCATGATGTGCTCGGTGTCGGGCCAGCAATGCTCACCAATCGCCACTATGCCGCCGCTATCGGGCTGCTCGCTGCGGCGATTGCCGCGCGTATTGCGCAGCACCACTCCGGCGGCGCCGTCACCGAACAAGGCGATGGAAACGAAGTTGGCGACGCTCATGTCGTTGCTGCGCGCGCACAGACTGCACAGATCCACCGTCAGGAAGAGAACGTGACCACCGGGGAGAGTCTGAGCGATGCGCGTTGCGCGCGCGAGCCCGCCGACCCCTCCGCCGCAGCCAAGCCCAAAAATGGGCAAGCGCTCGACCTGCCGTGAAAAGGGAAAGCGGTTTAACAGCCGTGCCTCGAGGCTCGGCACCGCCAAGCCAGTGATCGTATTGACAACGATTGCGTCGATATCGTGAAACTTGATGCCGGCGGCTTCCACAGCCTTCAGTGCTACCTCTTCCAGCAACACAAGGGCATGGCGCTGGAACGATGCGGTGCGCTCCTCCCAACCCCTATCCTCAAGATACCAGTCGGGCGTTTCACACACATAGCGACTCTCAATACCGGTATTGGCAAACAGACCGGCAAGCCCCGTCAGATGCGGAAAGACGCGCATGGCCCTTTCAGCAACCGTCGCTTGCGAGACTTTGTGGGAAGGGACCGCGCTGCTAACCGATGCAATGACCACATCAAAGTCACCCGTTGTTCGACGAAATTTGTCCCCCATAGTGGAAGAACTGCCAGCAACATGGGGACCCACCTCGCAAACCAACACGCGTCATGCTTAGGCGGGTTTAGCGTCGTAGCAATGCACAATGGAAATGATCCTAAAGAATAAGGATACGGCCCGCGGGCAAGTGGGAGAAGACCGCGCGACTTCGCCGACTAGCAAAACGACGACCAACAGGACGGCGTGCGCTCCGATGAAGATCAAGGCGTGCAACATGAAGGTTTTCGATACTGGGCCACACACACATGACCATTGGGTTGGGTGACGCAAGAGAGAGTGCCGCCCAGCGTGCTCTGGGCGGTTAGCAGAATACCGGTCGGGCGCACATGAGGGAGAAGGCACCTCGGTCAACGCGCCCAATGCTGGATCTCGCATTTGCCGCTAACGGTTCGCCATCCGCATCAACCCTGATCGTCGGCAGGGCAAAGCCCGACAGATTTAGCCGACCTCATGATGGGGCACGCTCACTCAAGACGAGACAGCCATGAGACCCGTTGCCGCTGTCCGGGACGGACACATGGTCGCCCGAAGGTCTCGGATACGGCAGAGGTGTCTGCGCATCGCAAGGCCACGCGCGCTGCACTTGCTCGCTGTTCGGCACGCGCCGGTTGGCGTCTGACCAGCCAGCTGGTCAATGTGAAATTTGGTTTCGCAACAGGGTTTACGCTCACAAGGATGGGGGCAAACCCCAATTTCCTGAATTGGCTAAAGTTGCTTGATCCTCTCCATTCGTGAGAGATCAACACCGGCAGCCTGCCAAAAGAAGGCGGCGCACCATGGCCACGAGCAGCCGACAGGCACCACGTGGCGAACAACAACGTCATCCCCTTCAGCGCCGCATGACCTTGAGGGCCTGCCCACCTGGGCGGGCTCTCTGCTTTGCGGCATCGTCGCCGGTCGGCTGGCGACAATCGGAGGTGTCCCGTGCTGATAAGGCCCAACGTGCCGCGCTCTTGCCGTGGTCGGAACAGCGGTAACTCCGGCGTCAACTTCTCTTTTCGCTCGCCGTCGTCAGCGAGGGCTGCGTCGGTGATGTCAATCGCATCCGGCAACATGCTCCTGAGCATCCTGTTTTCTTTCTCAAGCACGCCGATGCGAAGACCCGGATGGAAACCTGCTTCTGTTCGCCGGTCCCGCAGACTAGTGACGGCTGTGCGAGGTGGCACTGCCGAGCCCTATAGATCTCACTTGACTTCCGATATTGGTCAAAAGCGGACGTCGGCGAGTTATCTCTGGAATGTCTGCTTTACCCCTGAAAGCGGACATCCCAGGGCAGATCAGCGAATGTCGGCTTGTGCCAAATCCAGACCTTCCCCTGGCGTGGCCCCAATCCGTTCAATCCAGGACGAAAAGGCCAAGCGCGGCGCGAACATCTCGCAAGGTTGCATCTGTTGTCTCACGCGCTCGCGCAGTGCCGCGCTTGACGACTTGCAGCACATGGCCCGGATCACGAGCGAGGGCGCGGCGACGCTCTCGGATTGGCGCTAGAAGTGCTTGCAGCACGTCATCCAGACGTTTCTTCACGACGCTGTCACCCAAACCGCCGCGGATGTAGCGCGCCTTCAAGTCCTCAACCGCAATGTGATCTTCATCGAACGCATCCAGGTACGTGAAGACGACGTTACCTTCGACGCGACCAGGGTCGGATGCCTTTAGATGGTTTGGGTCGGTGAACATACGCCGGACAGCCTCACGTATCTCATCGGATGTGGCTGATAGCTGAATTGCATTACCCTGCGACTTGCTCATTTTGGCTTTGCCGTCGATGCCGGGAAGGCGTCCAACGCGCGGAATAAGCGCGCGGGCTTCTGGCAGCACTTCAACACCAGCTTGGCGATTGATGCGGCGAACAACCTCATTGGTTTGCTCGATCAATGGAGCTTGATCTTCTCCAACTGGTACAATCGTAGCTTTGAAACCGGTGATGTCGGCGGCCTGGGCGACAGGGGTAGCAGAGAAGCCTGCAGGAATATCTCTGCCAAAGCCGCGCGCCTGGATTTCGTCCTTGATGGTCGGGTTGCGCTCAAGCCGCGCCACCGTGACAAAGTTCATGTACAGCAGGGTCAAGTCGGCAAGCGCCGGGAGATGCGATTGCAAACAGATCGTGGTCACGTTGGGGTCAATTGCGACAGCAAGATAGTCTGTCGCGATCTCAAGGACATTGTCACGCACCCGACCGGGATTGTGGGCGTTGTCCGTGAGTGCCTGGGCATCCGCCAACAGTAGGTACTGCTGGTGCGTCGCCTGTAGGGTGACCCGGTTCTTCAACGAACCGACGTAGTGCCCCAGGTGCAACGGGCCGGTGGTTCTGTCGCCGGTCAAGATAATAGGGAGGGTGGCTGACGAATGTTGCATCGCGGTTCTCCAGATAGGAACCGCCGTTCAATCAGACTGTCGATGTAAGCAACCTCGCAAGCCGATGAACGGCGGCGACGGTTGGGTGAATGACAAAGCCGTGCCGCTCCTAAGGGGAGCGCCACCACAAGTTCGCGAACGTGATCACGGCGACAGTCATGGCGCGCATATGGATCAAACCTGCGAGCCCCTCAAGCCGCTTTGATGGTTGGTGGGTCAGAGGCGGACGTCGGCGTGCCTCCAACGGAGGTCCGCTTTACCCCGGAAGCAGACATCGCAGTCGAACCGGTCAATGTCCGCTTTGTGCCATAACCAGACGTGAGCAACCGCAATAATTTCTTGGCGCTGTCTGGCCCCTAGCTCTCCCGCAGCTCATACTCTGCAGTCTCGGATAGAGGTTCCTGCCCATGGAAGCGTCAGGCCAAGTTCATGAATGACAGGGTGCAACGCCTACGACGCGACTTGACTGAAGCGGTCGCCCCGCCGACTTTCCCGACCGGTTATCGCCTGCGGACGTTTGCCGCTGACGATGCGCCGACGGTTCACCGCCTGCTTGAGGTCGGTTACGCTCAAGGCGGAGGCCACGTTGGGGCGTTTGAAGAGTGGTGGCCCAGCCTTCGAGATGACGTCGAGTTTGCCCCCGACCTTTGTTTCCTCGCGATCAATGAGCGGCAGGACATTGTCGGAGTCGCCCAATGCTGGACCAGTGCCTTCATCAAAGACCTGGTTGTCCATCCGCTAGCGCGTCGGCGCGGCATCGCGACGGCACTGCTGACGAGTGTATTTTGGGAATTTCGGCGTCGGGGCATGAAGCACGTCGATTTGAAAGTTCAGGTGGACAATCCTACGGGAGCAGTCCGCTTGTATAAAGAACTGGGAATGCGAGAAGTAGCGCTCGACGGGTCGTGAGGGCTTTCCTTCCCTTTCATACCCCTCATTGTTGAAGTCTGCCATAACCGGAAGTTCTCACGCTCGTGCATTACTGATGGTCGCGCGAGAGGGCAGCAATGTCATGGGCGGTCTGCGAGTGGGGACCAGAAGGTGCCCGCAAGTTCGACGGCAGCGTGGGCGCAATTGTCATCGTCGATGTACTGTCGTTCTCGACGTGCATCGACATTGCAGTGTCGCGCGGGGCAAGCGTCTATCCATTTCACTATCGTGATCCGGCTGCGGCAATAGAAGCGGCGAGAGTGCTTGGCGCTGAAGTAGCCGGTCCGCGAGGCAGTGCAAACCATCGGTTCAGCCTGTCGCCTGCGTCACTTGCCTCGATCGCGCCCGGCACCAAGCTTGTCCTGCCCAGCCCAAACGGTTCGGCCATCTCAGCGGCCGCACGCTCTGTGCCTGTCCTCACTGGCTGTTTGAGAAATGCGCGGGCCGTGGCGAAGGGGGCGATCGATATCGCGGAAGGCCGCTCCATAGCTGTGATCCCTGCGGGCGAGCGCTGGCCCGATGGAGGGCTGCGCCCCGCAATAGAAGACTTGATCGGGGCAGGCGCCATAATCGATGAGCTTGGATTGCCATGTTCTCCCGAGGCCGAGGTTGCACGGCAAGCCTATCGCAGCGCTCGGTCGCACTTGGCGAGTTTGCTGCGCGAGTGTGAGTCAGGTCGGGAGCTTCTTGACCGCGGGTTTCCTGAAGACGTGGAAGTGGCGATCGAATTGAATGTCAGTGCGACGGCACCTATTCTTGCCAATGGCGCTTACATTACGAGGCGAGCGTGATCATCGTTGTCGAGGGAGCAAGCGCAGCAGGTAAAACGACTTGGTGTCGAGGGATACCTCGCGAACAAGTTCTTTTCGAAGGCGAGCCCGCGGCGAACCCATCTCCACCGGGCGCCAGCGATCGGCTCCCTCCCGATCCTCTCGCTGTCGCCGAATACTGGGCCAACGAAAATGCGCGTCGGTGGTCGACGGCTCGCGAGATTTCAGAACGCTGCGGTTGGGTCGTCTGCGACACCGATCCGTTCAAGCTGCATTATAGCTGGACGCTCTGGGTCACAGGCCTTTCGTCATTGGAATATTGGCAACGATCCCTACAGTTCTCCAGACGAGCGTTCGCAGATGAGAGGCTCGGGCTGCCCGATCTGGTTTTCTTTGCAGACGTTGATGCGGACACGCTTCGCCGGCAGAAGGCTGCTGATCTCACACGGACACGCAGTCGCCACGAGATGCACATCCGCATCTCCCCCGCACTTAAGCGCTGGTATCTCGCGATGGCTGCTCTCGATCCTGCCCGAGTCGAGTTCCAGTTGCCAGTGAATGGCCTCGAAGCTCGGCATCTGCAACTGGGGCGACGCGCAGTAGGCTCAGGAGCGGCACTTTTTGATCGCTTTATGGCTGAACTAGAAAACGTGAGCGAAGTCTCAACGAGTGGCGACCGCTGACGCAGGTCTGCTTCGGGTCAGAAGCAGACTTCGGCGTGCCTGCCTTGCTTCTGTTGTGAATGTTAGCAGGCACTTCAAAGGGTTGGCACGAGGGCAAGGCCGATGAGCATCACGAGCGAAAGCAGTGTCGAGATATTGATGTCGCCGAACTCCTTGGTCCTGACCACGCGAACGACCTCACGCACGTGAACGTCGGAGTTTGTTTGAGGCTCTCGTGCTCGCACCCAGCTCCAGAAGAAGCGCCCGAAAGAGCGGGTGCGTCGCAAGATCTCCGCCGGAGCTCGCTGCCAGCCGTATTTCAAGAAGTAGATGGTCGCAATGAGAACAGCGATCTGGAGAAGTGTCGAAACCCATCCGGAAATCAGAAACCACACGAGCGACCATAGAACGCCGAGGACGGCGACAACTGCCCATCCGAGCCACGCTACAATTTCCATGGTGCGCTGCCTTCTGCGAGTAACACAGTGCCTCTGCCTCATTTGCGACGTGGAGGAGGCAGAGATTTCTGTCGGGAGCGGCGCGCCAGCCGAGGGCTCGAGGGGACTGTCTCCGGTGGGCTTGACGGGGGATTGTCTGCCGCTCCCACCAGCCAGTGCTGTGAAAGCGATCTTGCGAATCACTCCGTGATGCTTACGTACTATGTGCGTCATGCGCGGGCGCTGGCTCCGCATTCAACTAGGGGCTGGCGCCCATTTATTTCAACGCTCAAACGGCAAAGCTACAGCTTCGAGCTCACGCGCGGGAGTTCGGCGGCTAGGCTGACTACAGGGACCAAGCGAATGAATAACATGCGGAGCGGCACTCAACGGCCGCAGCGAAGACTGCCTCGTGGTCAGAGCAGCCCGACGCGGCAGGGCCAAAACGGTGCTGGGAATGCCCACAGAAACTATGAGCGCTACATGGCCCTCGCACGCGAGGCAACTTCGAACGGCGATATTATTGAGGCGGAGAATTGTTACCAGCACGCCGAGCATTATTTCCGGGTGACGCGCGAGCGCTGAGGGCGGCCCTCTTACTTGCCAGATCTCTTTCACCATCGCTCTTGGACCCGGCAGACATGATTGGGGTTGCCTAGTAGGGCCTTCCTCGGGCGGTTCCTATCCAATACGCGTCCTCTAAATGCTAGACTGCCACTAACGCGTTTACCCGCATCGGCGGAAAGTACTCTTTGCCCCCTGAATTCAGATGACATCGTGAGGGAGGAACTCCCCGCAGTGTGCGGCACCCTCTTGCGCAGATTGGACCGCCTCGAAACGAGAGCCAAGAGGCTAGGCGACAAAGCTCAAGAGTAGCCCCTGCTCTTGTAGCAGTGGCGCAACACGACGCTGCCGGGGCCACTTCAGTAATCGCCCCGCGCGATATCCTCCTAAGTCAGCCGCTGGCCCACCATCAGCTCCACGAGGATCCGGCCCATGGCGAAGACGTCCATCTTCTTGCCGGCTTCCAGGTCCTCGGCGGAGCGCTCCGCGTATCGGGGGCCGGAAGCTGTCCGAGCCGTAGAGCGCCCTCCGTGGTCTCGCCCGGCGCCCGGTACCAGTGTGCGGCCCCGAAATCGACCAGGACCGGGTCCCCGTCCTGGTTCAGGCGGATGTTCGCGGGCTTGAGGTCGTGATGGATGACATTGCGGCTGTGGATGAACGACAGCTCGTGGCAGAGGCACACGCACCACCGGACGAGGACCTCGGTGTCCGGTTTCCGGCCGCTGTGGAGCACGCCTCCAGGTCCGGCCCGGGGATCAGGTCCGTCACCAGGTAGCAATAGCCCTCGTGGGCGAAGGCGTCCCAGAACCGGGGGACCAGCTCGTAGTTGCCGATACGGCGCACCACGTCGCGCTCGGTGCCGTACATCCGCGCCAGCTCGGGCAGCTCGCTGGGGCGGGAGGGTGAGGAAGTACTGATTGACGAAGCAGACCTTCGCCTCGCTCGTTGGCGGCCCGGTAGGCGGCGCCGAACGCGCCCTGACCCAGGTAGCTCTGGATCTGGTAGCGATCCTTCCCCGGCAGCCACTCCCCGGGCGCGAGCAGGTAGCGCTCGCCGGTGCGCATCCGCTTAGGCATCGGCTTCCGGCGCTTCCAGGACGCGGATCACGGTCTTCTCACCGACCTCGATCTCGTCGCCCGTCTTCAGCGGCGCCTCCACCTCGGCCTGGAGCCACTCGCGGTTGTGGCGGGTGCCGTTGGTGCTGTTGAGGTCCGTGAGCACGTAGCGACCGTTCTTCACGAAGATTTTGGCGTGGCGGCGCGAGACGGCGTCGTCCAGCCGCAGATCGACCTCCGGATCGATCCCCCGTGTGGTGTCCGGGCGGCCGATCAGGGCCTCGCCCTGGATGTTCAGCTCCTGCGTGCGCCGCCCGCAAAGCACCTGCAGCTTCAGCGGCGGCGCCTCCAGGGCTTCCGGCGGCGGGGCGGCAGGCGGCGGCGGGGGGCCGAACGGCCCCGGCGCGACGGGTCCTGCCGCTGGGCGAGCGGGCGCCGGCGCCGCGGCGGCTGCCGGGGCGACCAGGGCTGAAGGGTCCGGTGGGGGAGCGCCCGGCTCGATTACGGCGAACGGGTCCTGCACGGGCGCGGGGCCGGCCAGGCCCGCCAGGTCGAACTCGGGCCCCCGGGCAGCCGCCGGGGTGGGTGCGGGAGCCGGCGCGGCGGTGACCGGGTCCAGGTCGATCGCCAGGTCCCAATCCGCGGCGGCGGGCGCGGCGGCGCCCGGCTGGATTCCCGCGAAGGGGTCCACCGGCGCGGCGGGTGGCCATGCCGCCGCGAGTTCCACCGGGTTCCGCCCGGCGTCGGGGGCGGCGCGGAAGGCACCGGGACGAGCGGATCGTTCGGCGGGAGCGAATTCAGCCAGGCCGCCAGGACGTCGTCGTCCACGCCGCCCGTGCCCTCGGCCGGAGCTTCGCCGTCCGTCGGCTTCGGAGCATTCGCCGCGCCGCCCGGGGCCCACTGCTCCCAGAACTTCTCCTAATTCAACTGCGTGTCCCCTCCCTCGCCTGCCGGTTGCCGCCGGAAGGGCCGGCCGGCTAACTCCAGTCTCAGTTCGCCGGAAGACCGGCCATTAGACTGTGCCCGGGCCGGCTGGCAAGGGAAGGTGCCGCGCCCCGCTCGGCCGCAACGGATAACACCGAGACCGCGCGGGGATCAACCCGATGATCGAGCTCCCAACCACGCCATACATCGATCCGGGCTTCTATTGCGGACACTATCCGTTCACGAGCCTGCCGGCCTACAGATCCGCAGGGCCTCAAGGCCCTGATGGAGGAGGCAGCCGCCGAGCGGGCGGTTGTGACGCCCTTCGCGGCCCTGTTCTACGACGAGGGCTGGGAGGCGCTGGCCGGGTGGCGGGCTGCCTTCACGGGGGATCCCCGGTTCCGGCTCTGGGCCGTCCTCAACCCGGCCTACCAGGACTGGGAGCCGGACCTGGAGGCGGCGGCGGGGTCCCCGGAGGTTGCCGGTCTCCGCCTTTTCCCCCCGCTACCACGGGTACCACTGAACGATCCGCGCCTGGCCGTGCTCGACCAAGCAGCCTCCTGCGGCATGCCCGTGAACCTGACGGCCCGACTGCTTGACGACCGCCTGCACCCACGCCCTCCTGCGGGTCGATCCACCGCTGGACCTCCAGGAGGTGAGCGGGCTGCTGAAGCGGTTCCGGAACGTCCGCTGGGTCCTAGCGCGTTCTACGCGAGCGAGCTGAACGGGTTGTATCCCGCGCTTGTCTCGCACCCGCAGGCTTACGTTGACATCGGCTGCGTGAAGCCACTCAAGTGCTGGTGGGAAGAGGTGGTGCGGCGGCTGTCCCCGGAGCGGCTCCTGGGCACCGGAGCGCCGCTCTACTACTACGGCGGTACGCGGCTCTCGTTCGAGCGGGCAGCCCTTCCGGAGGATGTAAAGTCGAAGGTCCTCCGCGAGAACGCGCTTCGGCTCTTCTGGCCGGCGGACGAGGAACGAGCCTCAAGATGCGGATCATCGACGCGCACGTCCACCAGTGGAACCTCTTCGTCGACCGGGCCAACCTTCGGCGGTTCCTGGACCGAAACCGGGAGGTGCGGTGGCTGATCACTTGCTTCCGACCTGCGAGGCGGCTACTACCCGAGCCCGGCGGAGGTCCGGGAGCCGAACAACTCCACGCTGAGCTACATCGCGGAGTTCCCGGACCGGCTCCAGGGGTGGTGCTACGTCAACCCACGCTGGCCGTCCGCCGTGGACGAGCTGAAGCGCGGCCTGGACCTCGGTCTCCTGGGCATGAAGCTGTGGATCGCCACCCGATGCTCCGATCCGGTCACCTTCCCCGTCGTGGAGGCTGCCGTCGCCGCCCGTGTGCCGATCATCGCGCACACCTGGCGGAAGTCCACCGGCAACCTGCCGGAGGAGAGCCTGCCCGCGGATATGGCGGCGCTGGCGCGCCGCTACCCCGAGGGGCGCTTTCAGATGGCTCACTTCGGCGGCGACTGGCGCTCCGGCATCCGTGCCATCCGCGGCTCCGCGAACGTCTGGGCGGACTTCGCCGGCAGCGTGAACGAGTACGGCGCCTACGAGATGGCGGTCCGGGAGTTGGGCGAGGACCGCGTCATCTTCGGCAGCGACCTGCACGCCGACTTTCACATCAACCTCGGCCGCGTCCTCCAGGGCCGCTGGCCCCCCCCAACGCTGGAGAAGATCCTGGCCGGCAACTTCGAGACGATGCTCGGCCGGCCGCTGCACCGGTGAGTTGATAAGCCGCCTCCCACCCCCGTTCCACCATGCCTCACGGGCATTGCATCAGGCTCTGCCGGCTGGTATACCTCGGCTGGGGCCAGGCACCGACTGCCGGTACCCGGGGATACCGCCAATACGAACTCGCTGTCCGTGCCTCTCTTGCCGGGCCCTGCTTGTCCGCGCTGCTTGCACCGCGGTCGACCGCCGGTGGCGCGGGGGTACCTGCCGACGCCGTCGCGCCGGCACACCTCGATGATCTTTACGGCGTACCTGGGCGTTCCGTCCCCCCGTCGACTGCTTGGGGCCGGCAAGGGCCGGACCCGGTCCGCTCTTCACCCGCCGGTAAGTGGTCTCGCGAGCGCTGGTGGAGCAGGTGATCGCGGAGGCGGTCGCCCGGCCGGGGCGGCCTCGATCGGCCACTCGCTGATCCGCTACGCCGGCAGCGACCAAGCTGGAGAACCTGTCGCTTACTGCGTCCCGGACTGGCTGCAGCGCCCCTGGCCCGCGCGGGATGTCGCGGATGAGGTGGCCGGCCACGTCGTGCGCCAGGGTCGTCCGGCGCATCGACCGGAGGTCGTTCCTGGCAGGAAGGGCGACCCGGTCGGGGCCGGCTGCGGGCCGTTGAGGAGGTCCGCACCGGTTACACCCCGGGCCGGCATCGCCGCCGTGAGCAAGATGTTCCGGACGGATCAGTCGCAGTGCTGGTGCTGAACCGGCCGGGGATCGTGGCGGGACACCTGGAATACCTCTTCCGGCGCCATGGGGAGCTCGATCTTCCGCCAGGCGAGCCAGGACGCGCAAGAAGGTGATCGACGAGCTAATAGAGGCCTACCTGGCCCGCGCGCCCGCGCGGTTCATCGGGCTGAAGGTGTTCCTGCCCGATGCGGCGGGCCTGTCGAGGTGGGCGCGTCCGGCTCGGCCTCCGCCTCGCCTCGGTGCCGTTCCTGAAGCTCGGGCTGCCGTCCTCCGGGTTCGGACAGCCCCGTTTGTAGTGAGTCCTCCCGCGGCGGGTCCCGTGGCGCCGAGGAGCCCTGGCGCTGGAGCGCCTCACTCGCAACCGTGCGGGCTCCGTCGGTCGGGGTGACCTCGGGGTCATCGCCGGCTGCGGGCCCTCGCGCCGTAGGCGGTGCGGAACCCGGCATCCCGGCATGTAATACGCGGGGGGCCACCGGAGCGCGCCACCGCGCCCTTGATATCCCACTCCGACACCTTCCCCCGGCGCAGCGCACCCCTTGGCTGACACACGATTCACGGACTGGCTGGGCCGCATCGGCGCGGTGCTCGGCGTGCTGGTGCTGGCGCTCTTCGGCGTTCGCTCCATCTGGGACGCCCGCCCTCGCGACCGGACCGAGCTGGTGGTCTGGGGACTGCCCTCCGGCGAGGAGACCAAGGGGCAGGACGCGCAGATCCGCGAGTTCGAGCGGCGCTTTCCGCACATCCAGGTCCAGAACCTCTCGATGGGCGCGGGCGGGATGAACGCCCAGAAGCTGATGACCAGCATCGCCGGCGGCGTGCCGCCCGACCTCGTCCGCCAGGACCGCTTCACGATCGGCGACTGGGCCTCGCGCGACACCTTCCGCCCGCTGGACGACCTCCTCGCGGACCCGAAGCTGAACGCCGCGGACGATCCCTGGCGCATCGCCGCGGAGGACTACTATCCGCGCCTGCTGGGCGGAGGCCGTCTACCAGGGCCGCGTCTACGCCATCCCCGACAGCACGGACGACCGGCTCCTCTACTGGAACAAGGGCCGCTTCCGGGAGGCCGGCCTGGATCCGGAGCGCCCGCCGCGGACCTGGGACGAGCTGATCGCGCTTCAGCGAGCGGCTGACCCGAGCCGCGTCCGGACGGCAGCTTCGCGCAGCATCGGCTTCATCCCGATCGTGCCCAGCTTCAGCAATAGCTGGTTCTACCTCTATAGCTGGCAGAACGGCGGCGAGTTCATGAGCCGGACGGCCGCCGCTGCACCCTCGACAACCCGAAGAGCGCGCGGCGCTCACTGGCTCGCGACTTCTACGACCAGGCTGCAGGGGGCGGAGAAGGTCGATGTCCTTCGCCTCCACCTTCCAGCCGCAGGAGCTACGACCCGTTCATCACCGGCAAGATGGCGATGAAGATCGACACGAACGGCTGTCTGATCACCATCGCGCGGTTCGGGCCGGACCTGGACTTCGGCGTGGCGCCGGCGCCGGTGCCCGACGGCGCGGCTACCGCGGCGAGGGTGCAGTTCAAGGGCCAGCCGCGGTTCATCACCTGGTCGGGCGGCTTCTCCTTCGCCATCCCGCGCGGCAGCGCGGCACGTCGCGGAGGCGTGGCTCTTCATCAAGTGGATGAACAGCCTGGAGGGCCGGCGGATCTTCAACCGGGCGCAGCGGCAGTGGAACGAGACGCAGTCACGGCCGCGCCCGTATCGTCCCGGAGATGCACGCGAACCGGGAGGTGAACGAGGTCCTCTTCCGGGAGTTCGCGCCCGCAGGGGACAGCCCGCAGGCCGTTCGGCTCCGGAGGGGCATGCGGGTCGGGCCTGGACATGATGCCCTATCGCGCGGTTCCGGCCGGTCACCTTCGTGGGGCAGCGGCTCTGGGACGAGCACGTCCGCGCCTTCGAGCAGGCGATCCGCGCAACAAGCCGACGCCGGAGGCGCCCTCGCCGCCGGGCAGCGGATCGTCCAGGCGGAGCTGGACAAGGTCTTCGACCGCGAGCCGGCCGTACCCGCTCCTCGACTGGCGCCTGCCGGGACTCTGCATCGCCGTCGCTCCTGCGCGCTGGTCGGCGCGCTGGTGTTCCACTGCGCGCGCGAGGGCCGGGTGCCGGCCGGCTGATGCGCGGCGAGGCGGCGGCCGGCTACCTGTTTGCCTCGCCGTGGATCTTCGGGTTCCTGTCCTTTACGCCGGCCCGATCCTGGCCTCGCATCCTCTTCAGCTTCTGCGACTACGACGTCCTCCACCCGCCCGCTGTGTCGGCCTGGAGAACTTCGACCTCGCGAGCATGGCGAGGCGCCTGCACCGCGATGGCGGGGGGACGACGAGCGCGCCTCTGCGCCGGGAGACGACCCGCTACCCGATCCCGTGGCGTGCGACCCGTCTCTGGCGCTCGTCAGAATCCCCCTGGGCGATCGGCATCCGCTAGCAGCCTGAGCCTGGCGCGATGCTGCTGAACGCGAAGGTGAGGGGCATGCACTTCTACCGGACGGCTCTACTACCTGCCGTGCCATCACGCCCGTTGCTCGCCGTGGCGGTCCTCTGGCCGTGGGTCCTGAACCCCGACGTCGGGCGTGATGAACCAGGCCTGGCGGGCGACGCTGGGCGCACTGGTTCGGCTGGCCGGCCCAGCCTGGCTGGCCGGCGAGCAGTGGTCGAAGCCGGCCTATATCCTGATGGGGCTCTGGGGCGCGCGGAGGCGGCATGATCCTCTGGCTGGCCGGGCTGCAGGGCATCCCGCAGCACCTCTACGAGGCGGCGGACCTGGACGGCGCGAGCGCGTGGCACCGGTTCCGGCACGTCACGCTGCCGATGCTCACCCCCTACATCTTCTTCAACCTGATCATGGGGACCATCGGCTCGCTCCAGCGCTTCACGGACGTCTACGTGATGAGCAGCCGCACCGGCGGCCCGGTGGACAGCACCATGGTCCCGGTCCTCTACCTCTTCAACAACGCCTTCCAGTACTTCAAGATGGGCTATGCCTCGGCGTGGGCCTGGCTGATCTTCTTCGTCGTGATGGCGCCTGACGGCGATCAACCTGTGGGGCAGCAAGCGGTGGGTCCACTACGAGGGCGAGCGGAAGTGAGGCGGGCGGAGCCGATGCAGTTGACGGGCGGATGGCGGCGCTCGGCTACCTGGGAGCGGCCTGGCGTGCTGTCACGCGCCTGGGCCTGGCTGGTGATGCTGACGGACGCGTGGCGCCGCCGGCACTGGCCGGGGCTTCTGGCGCTCGTGGTCTCCGGCCGCCCTCACCGTCAGCCTCTGCCTGCGTGCTGCCCGCCTGCACGGGCAGTTCCTCCCGTCCTGGGCATCGCGCTCGGTGTTGGCGCCGGCGACTACCTGCTGGTGCCCCGGGCGCGGACGACTGGAAGCGGCGCCGGCTCCGCCGGGAGGACGGGCGGCAGGCGGTCCTGCACCTGATGCTGCTGACCGGGCTGCGCTGTCTTTCGCGCTGCCGTTCGTCGTGGATGGTGCTCACCTCCCTGAAGCCGGACGACGCAATCTTCCGGAACCCGACGAGCCTTCCCGACCGGTGGCTGTGGGGCAACTACCCGCAAGACCTTCCAGTTCCTGGAGATGGCGCTGGGCCGGGTGCGGACGCTCTACGGCAGCCTGTTCGTGCTGAACACGCTGAGGTGACGGCGCTGAGCATGGCGGCATGCTGCTTCTCCAGCTCCCTGGTCGCCTACAGCTTCGCCCGGCTCCGCTGGCCCGGGCGCGACATCCTCTTCATGGTGCTGCTGGGGACGATGATGCTGCCCGGCGGCCGTGACGATGATCCCGCGGTTCCTGATCTTCAAGCGCCTCGGGCTGGATCAACACCCTGCAGCCGCTCTGGGTCCGAGGCCTGTTCGCGGGCGCGTTCAACGTCTTCCTGCTGCGGCAGTTCATGATGACGATCCCCACCGAGCTGGAAGACGCCGCCAAGATCGACGGCTGCAGCTTCTTCGCATCTACTGGCGGGTGATGCTGCCGCTGATGAAGCCCGCGCTCGCCGCCGCTGGCGATCATTCACGTTCCTGGGCACCTGGAACGACTTCATGGGCCCGCTCATCTACGTCTCCAGCCCGGAGAAGATGACCGGCTCCTACGCCCTCCAGCTCTTCCAGAGCTCCAACAGCGGCGAGTGGGCGCTCCTCCTCGCCGCCGCCACCCTCTGGACGCTGCCCGTAGTGCTCCTGTTCTTCTTCGCCCAGCGCGCGTTCATCCAGGGCATCGCGCTCACCGGCATGAAGACTGAGCGCCCGCCGCCGGCCTGGACTTGCTTCCGGGTTCGCCGCCGGTCTGCACATCAGCCGGCAGTGCGGGCGTTCTGACTTAGCCTGGATGAGCTGCCCGAAGCGCTGGGCCGCGGGCATCGCCGGCGATGCTCGTAGCGAACGGTGGGGGCGTTTGTTAGGTCGGGGCCGGGGCACCCGGCTTAGGTAGCTCGCAATGACGGGTAGGTGCGAGGTTGGGCCGGACGTGCTCAACCGGGTAGCCGTGGTCCTGGATGGTCAATCCGGGAACGGCGGACGGGCATAGCCCATCCCGAACGGCTCCTCCGGCCGGTTCCACTCGCCCAGGAGCGCGCGGCGCAGGGGGGTCGTCCGGGCGAGGAACTCCGGGTCGTTCCGCTTGCGGTCCGAGGGGATGAGCCAGGGCGGCGCGTAGACCATGTGCTGGATGTAGCGCGCATAGTCCATCTCGTTCCGGGTCCCGCAGTGCCAGACGCCCTGGTGGAACATGAGGGCGGTGCCGGGCTCTCCCCGGATCACCTGCGCGATCGGCATCTACGCCAGCGGTGTTCCCGGCGGCAGTGGCTCGGCAGCGTTGTGGCTGCCCGGGATCATGACCATGTCGCCCTGGTTCGGCAGCGACTGGTCCGTGAGGAAGTAGCCGATCCGGAGCTGGACCAGCGGCGTGGGCGTGGCCAGCCGGCGGAACTGGTAGGGGCCGGAGCCGTCCTGGTGGAAGCGCCCTCCTTCGAAGCCGGGCGGCGACTGCGTGCACCAACTGCTGTGTAGTAGTGTGACAATATCCAGCCCCCGCGATATGCTGGGAGGGAGGATCACGACGGATGCGGGTAGTAGGCTACCTTAGGGTTTCGACCACCGGGCAGTTGGAGAATGGTTTCGGGCTGCCCGAGCAGCAGGCACGGGTCCGGGAGTTCTGCCAGCGGCACGGGCATTCCCTGGTGGAGTTGGTGTCGGATGAGGCGGTCAGCGGCCGGCGGGAAGGAACGCCCGGGGCTCTCCCGCATCCTGGCTCTGGGGGACGCGAAAGCGATAGACGCGGTGGTGTCCGTCAGGCTGGATCGGCTCGGGCGCGAGAACCGCATTGCCCAGGACGTGCTCCGCTAGGTCCGGCAGCGCGGGGTCAAGTTCTGGTTCACCGAGCACGGCGGCGGCGAGAAGCCCGCCGAGCGGCTGCAGGAGAACATCCACGGCAGCTTCGCGGAATACGAGTGGGCGCTCACCCGGGAGCGGACGATGTCAGGGAGGGACCGGAAAGCGAAGGAGGAGCGGGTTATGCCGAACGGACGCGCACCCTATGGCTACCACTGCATCCGGAAGTCCCAGGCGCGGGACGTCCCGGAGTTCAAAGATAAGGACGGCCAGTTTGTGGTGGTGGAAGACGAGGCGAAGGTCGTCCGGGAACTATTCGAGCGCTATGCGGCGGGCGCCACCCTCCGCGGGCTGGCGGTGTTGCTGCAAGAGCGCGGCACGCAGACCCGGAACGGGCTGCCCTTCCGGCGCAGCGTCGTCCTCCAACTCCTCCAGAACCCCGCTTACAAAGGCACGCCGGAATACAACAAGCGCGAGTATTTCAGCGGCTCGCACAGCAGCTATCGGGTGCGGCCCGCGGCCGAGCGCATCGAACTCCAGTGCCCTCCCCTCGTCACGGTGCAGCTCTGGGAAACGGTCGCGGCCCGCCTGAAGGAGAACCAGACCGCGATGGCCGGCCGACCCTCCCCCCGTTACCTTCCTTCCGCGGCGTGGTCTTCTGCGGCGTTGCGTCACGGCGCGCGGCACGCACAGACCCACTGTGTCGGGCAACGAGCGGGGGCGGGTCGCGCGCGTATGCCTGCAATAGCCGGACGCCCGATGGGGGGCGGGCCGGCTGCGCCTCCCGGTTCAAAGCCGCGGGACCCTGAAGGAGTTGGCCCGGCTCGCCCTGCAGGAGGCGGCGACCCCGGGGCGCCTGGCGGCGGCGGAGCGGGCCCGCGCCGAGCAGGCCGTCCGGGAGGCCGGCGACCCGAAGCAGCGGTCGGCCGCCGCAAAGCGGGAGCTGGAGACGGTTGACGCCGAGGAGCTCGCCCTTTCCCGGCAGGTGAGTATGGGCTTCAACGCCCGGATCGTGGAACTGCGGCTGAAGGAGATCAATGAGCGGCGCGCAATGGCCGAGGCCGCGCTGGCGGCGGCCCGGCACGCCGAAAGCACCCTGCCGAGCCCGGAGGACGCCGCCCGCCGCGGAGGAGGCGCTGGCAGCCCAACTCCGGGACGCCCTGCAGGACCCGGAGCAGCTCGCTAGTGGGCCCGCCGGCTCCTCACCATCACCCTCTTCAAGGACCAGCCGCCGGTGATCGAAGTCCGGGTGCCGCCGGGGCAGGGGAGGGGGCCTGATGGACTGGAACGACCGGATCGAGAGAGCGGCCGCCGTGCATCGAGAAGCAAAGCGCGCGTGGCCGGCGAAGGCGCGGCCGGCGGCTCGGAGCCTCAGGCCCGGGCGCGGTTCCAGCGCGTCTATCTGGACTTCTGCGCGCAGGAGGTCGACGCCTGGGCATGCCCCGGCGGGAATTCGGCTCGGGAGCCGCGGGAGCGCGTCCGTTCCGGCTTCCGGGACGGCCGCGACCGTCCGGGTGGTGATGTCGATTATCGACGGCGCTTCTACCACACGTTTGCCGACTACCTGGTCGCGGCGACGATGCTCGCGGTGATGCGCGGGCTGAACGACATTTATCTCGGCGACAACTGCACCGCCGCCGAGACGCTGGAATGGACGTACGGGACGTGCCGGAGGTCGCCCGGGACGCCGGCACGCTGGTGCGGCAGATGATCGCCGTTTGGGAAAGCGGCCCGGAAGGCCCTGATCCTCGAGGTGGCGGGGTATCACCGCGGCGCCTGCCGTGATGATGTCGAGGTGGAGCTGTCCGGGCGCCGTGGCCGAGGCCCTGGCGTCCGGTCCGGACCGGGGACCCGTGGGGGTGCGGACCGGACGGCGACCTTCTCCGCACCAGGATCTGGCGCGCCCTCCGGACGGAGCGCCCCAGCCGCACCTGTCCCTGAACGAGGAGGGCGCGTGGGCAACCGCCGCCGATCCGCTGCCGGAGGCGGACCTGCAAATCCACCTGGATAGAGTGCGCGCCCGGCTGCCGGAGCTGACGGGTCGAGGACCCCGCGGCTGATCCTGGACGGCCACACGAAGCGGCGGCGGCGGCCGAACTCGGCATCACGCGCCACCAGGTCCGGACTCGCCGGGCGCGCGCCCAGAAGGCCCTGGTCGAGCCGGACGAAGTTTAGACGACGTTCTCAACAATTTCGCCCAACTGAAAGAGCCTCCTTGGCCTGGGATAGGCTGAGGAGGTCTTTCTTCTATGGTCCGCTTCACCATCCACCCGCCGGCGGTCCGGCAGGTGCCGATCACGGCCATTGCGGCGGCAGAGGTCCGCACGGCCGCGGCCCACCTGCGCGCCGCGGCCCTGTTCGTCCAGCTCTGCAACCCTCGCCTCTGCGGCGAACTGGCCCAGCTCGCCCGAGAGCTGCGGGAGCTGGCCACCCTGGTTCCGGCGCCCGAGAGCGCCGGTGACCGCGCCGCGGTGCAGGGTACCGGCGATGCCTGACCGCGCGACGGTTCCGGAGCGGCAGGAGCGCCGGCTGCCTTCGCCACGGCGAGCGGCGCCACCGCGACGTTGGTGCTCGTCGCAGACCCGACCTGCCGCCCGGCCTGGGAGGCGCTCGCCGCCGCCCTCCGCGACGCCGCCGCCGCGGGCGAAGACAGATGCACGACGCCCGGGCCGGCTGGGAAGTTCGGCCCGGGGCGCTGCAGGTGATGCAGTGGAACGGTTCAAGTATCGGACGTGTCCGCCGGCTTCGTCCACCCGGCTGGTCGATCGGGTTTCGCGGACGCTGGAGCAGGCGCCTTCCTTCGCCGGGGTCGCCCTCGGCCGGCGCCGCAGCATCGCCCTCGGCGCTCACCTGAACGACGAGATCATTGCCCTGACGGCGAGGATCGGCGCCTGCCGGAGCTGATCGCCCACTTCCGCGGCTCCTGGTCGCCGGAGCAGGTGCGGCGCGCCGTCGAGGAGCTGGAGCGGGGCGGCAGGATCGACGTGTTCACTTCCCGCGGGGCGGACCCGGCCGAGGTGGTGGGCCTGCGAGCCGCTGGAGCTGACGCCGTGAGTGCCGTCCGGAGCACGGTGAGCCTGGCGCTGGAGCACGCCGCGCTCGCGCCGGTATTCCCGCTCCACCAGGTGCGGCCGGATGGGGCGTGCACCTGCAGGAAGAAGAGCGCCTGCCGCAATCCCGGCAAGCATCCCCGCTGGCGGGAGGGGGACCTGGAGCACGGCTGCAAGGGACGCCACCGAGGACCCGGACCGCATCCGGCGCTGGTGGCGGGAATGGCCCTACGCCAACATCGGGATGGCGACCGGGGAGGCCAGTGGGATCGACGTGCTGGACGTGGATTCCGGCGCGACGGCGGCGACGATACCCTGTTCGAGCTGGAGCGGCGCCTCGGAAGGCTGCCGGATACCTGGGAGCAGATCACGGGCGGCGGCGGCCGGCAGCTCTTCTTCCGCCACGTCTCCGGCATCAAGAACAGCGCGAGCGTGCTGGGGCCGGGAATTGACGTTCGCGCGGAGGGCGGTTGTCGTGCTGCCCGGCTCCGTCCACAAGAGCGGGCGCCGCTACGAATGGGAAGCGTCGAGCGAGCCGGAAGCCGTCCCGCTTGCCGACTGGCCGGAGACCTGGCTTCGGCGGTGCTCGCGCAGAACCAGCCGGGGAAGCGGCGCCCGGACGGCGAGCCCGGTCAACCTGCACGGCACGGTCGCCGACCTGGGACCGATCGTCGCCGGCTGCCGCCAGATGGCGGAACTCCTGAAGCGCAGCGAGCAGCACAGCGAACAGGAATGGGTGACGATGCTTTCCGTCTTGGCGCGCTGTCAGGACGGGGAGCGGCTCGCGCACCAGTGGAGCCAGCCGTACCCCCGCTACCACCGCGACGAGACCCAGGCCAAGTTCGAGCACGTTAGGGCCTCCCTGAAGCCCTACGGGTGCGCGGTCTTCCGCCGCGTCGGCGGCGCCGAGGGCTGCGAGGGCTGCCCGAACGCCGAGATCAAGTTCCCGATCAAGCTGGGCCTGGCGCCCTCGCCGCGGTTCGAGGTGGGAATGAAGCAGGATTAGCAGGCGGGCGAGCCGGGCGACCCGCCGCGGCTCCGGATCGTGCTCGAAACGGCCAGTTTATGCGCGAGACCACGGCGGCGAGCGTGGCGGCGCTCGCCGCGGCGAACGCGGACGCTCCGTCTCTGTTCCGGCGCGGCACCGCCCTGGTCCGCCTCGCGGTGTACTCCGCCGCGGTGGTGGAGCACGTCAGCCAGCCGGCGCTCAAGGGACTGCTCGACCGCGCGGCCGACTACGTCCACGTCAAGACGACGAACGGGCAACGAATCCATCGTTCCCGCGCGCCCGCCCGGGAATGTCGGACAGGATCTGCTCGCGCTGCCGGGGCTGCCGTTCCCGGAGCTGGCGGATGTCCGCCGCGCTCCGGTCTTCCTCCCCGGCGGGAGGCTCCTGGCCACCCCGGGCTACGACGCGGTGAGCGGTGTCTATCTCGATCCCTTCCGGCTGGTCGGCGGCGCGGAACAGATGCCGGCGAAGAAGGCGCTCACGTGGCTCCGGGACGAACTGGGCGACTTCCCCTTCGCGGACGAGGGCGCCGGCCTGGCGCACACGCTCTGCCTGCTCCTTCAGCCGTTCGTCCGCCCGCTGATCCACGGACCGACGCCGCTCTACCTGATCGACGCGCCGGCCCGCGGGACCGGGAAGGGCCTCCTCGCCGACGTGGCCGGCCTGGTGGCCCTGGGGGAGCCGGCGGCGGTGATGAGCCTGACGAACGACGCGGACGAGCTGGAGAAGCGCATCACGTCGCTCTTGCTCACCGCGGCGCCGATGGTGCTGCTCGACAACGTGTCGCGGCTCCACGCGGCGCCGCTGGCCGCGGTGCTCACCGCCACGACCTGGCGCGGCCGGGTGCTCGGGGAGTTGCGGATGGTGGCCGTGCCGAACCGGGCTACCTGGGTGGCGACCGGGAACAACGTCACGCTGTCGGACGAGCTGGTGAGACGCGTCATTCCCATCCGGCTCGACGCGGGTGTCGAGCGGCCGGAGGAGCGGAAGGGGTTCCGGAAGCCGACCTGCCCGGCTGGGTCCGGCGGCACCGCGGCCAGCTGGTGACGGCCTGCCTCGCGCTGGTCCGCGCCTGGGTGGACGCCGGGATGCCGCCCGGGAAGAAGACCCTCGGCCGGTTCGAGGCGTGGGCGCAGGTAATGGGCGGCATCTGCGCCGGCCGGCGTTCCCGGCTTCCTGGACGGCCGCGAGCGGCTCCATAAGGAGGCCGACAGCGAGAGCCAGGAGTGGGTCGCGTTCTGTGCCGCGTGGCGGGCGGAGTTCCCGGAACGCCCGACGACCGCCGGGAACTGGCCCTTGGACTTGCCAAGGAGCGCGACTCGCTGTCGGTCTGGCCGGCCGCTCCGCGCTGGCCGCACAGCAGCGGCTCGGTCACGCGCTGAAAGAGAAGCGGGACCGGGTGTTCGGAGACTTCGTGATTTGGTCCGCCGGCCTGGACTTGCAGACCAGCAATCATTCCTATCTGCTCGCGCTCCTCGGCCGGCACCCGCCCGGAAAACACCGGAAACACCGGAAACACCCGCGCCTGGTGCCTGGAGAGCCCGCTTCTCCAGCCGGTGTTTTGCCTTCGCCGGCCGCCGAAACACCGGAAACACCGGTGGGCGAAGGGCCGTCTCCAGGCACGCCGGAGGGTGTTTCCGGTGTTTCCGTGTTTGGGGCGCCCCTACGCCGGAGCAGGTATTCGAGCTGGCCCTCGCGGCCTATTACCCGAACCTCGACCTGCCGGATGGAACCCGGATCGTCGAGACCTTCGCCGACTGGCAGGCGTTCATCACGGGCGCCACGCCGGAGCAACTCGCCGCCGCCGCCGCCGGGCTGCGCGCGGTGCTCGATCCGGATACGGCAGATACGCTGGACCCGTTCGCGGACGAAGACGACGGCAGCCCGATCCCGGGGTGGCTTCACCCACTGAGGAGAGAGAGCGTGAATGAGGAAGTGATGGCCCGGATCGCGAGGGAGAACGGCATAGACCCGGAGGAATACATTGCCCGGGCCAGAGCCCGGCAGCGGAGGGGGAAGCCCAGCACGTGGAGTGGCTCGCCGAGCAAGAGGAAGGGCGGCGGTCACCCGTCCGGTTCTACTGCGTGACCTCCCTCGGCGGCCGCTGGTATTGGGTCCTGTGGGCGAACAGCCAGACGTTTTTCGATGAAGGCCACGACGTTTACGGAGCCGGCCCGCTGGGATCGGGCTACGCACCCACCAAAGAGGAAGCGCAGGAGGCGGCGCGCGCCCTCGCTGGCCCGGCCTGGGAAGAAGGCCCGGCTATGCTGGGCAGCCTCGCACCATCGGCGCCGGTGCTGCAAAGAGCGGGCGAAGAAGCGCAGCGACACCACGACGGCGCAGCCGCAGGAGTTCGTCTACACCTGGTATCAGTCCGACTGGGACAACACCTGGTCTTCAACCCCTCACCTGATCGTGAAGAAGACCGCAAGCCGCGTCTATGTCGCGCGGCGCGCCTATGATCAGCGGTGCGCCTGGGAGCCCGGACCGGACCCGCTTGAGCGCCGAGGAGCGAATGGCCCTCACGTATGACGAGGGAACCGTTGCCCTGAACCGGGCGAAGCTGGAGCGGGAGGGCGCTGCTGGTCACAGACGGCGCACGACGAGTTCCACACCCTGCCGCGGGAAGAGTGGGTGCGCCGAGAAGGCACGCGCGCCCGGACGGCGCCGGGCCTGCCTCGCGGCATTCGGGCTCACCCTGCCCTGCAAGATCGCGGACGTGAAGCGCGTCTTCCGCGCGCGGGTGAAGCAGGCGCACCCGGACCAGGGCGGCGACGCGGAAGCGTTCATCCGGCTGCGGTCCGCGTATGCGGAAGCACTGCGGTTCGTGGAGCGGCACCGGGAGGGTCAACGTGCCTAAAGCTACCCCCATCGAATGGTGCGACTCTGCCCTAACCTGCAGATGGGCTGCGACGGGTGCGAGCTCTGGAACCCCAAAGCGGGGATCTGCCTGACCGCTACGCGGGCGTGCTCACGGACGGTGACGGGCGCCGGCCCGGTTGGCGCGGCCGGCCCGGCTGGCCGGCGTCGTTCGGAGAGCCCACCCTCTACCCGGCAATGGTTGAGGAGGTGTCGCGCTGGCCCGACCTGACCGGGACGGACCGCCCGGAGAAGCCCTGGCTCAACGGCTACCCCCGCTTGTGTTTCTCGACGATATGGGCGACACGTTTACGGAGAGCCTGCCACTGGACTGGCTCGCGCCGCACCTGCCCGGGATGGCTGCGGCGCCGCACGTGTGGATCCTGCTGACGAAGCGCCCGGGGCCGGATGCGCCAATTCTTCGCGGCGCACCCCTGCCCGGCGAACTTCTGGCTGCTCGCGTCGATCACCGACCAGACCACGGCGAACGCCAAGGTGCGGGAGCTCCTGCGGATCGAGGCGCCGGTGCTCGGGCTCTCGGCGGAACCGCTCCTCGGCCCCGTCGAGCTGGGTGCCCAGGCCACGGCGCTCCAGTGGGTCATCTGCGGCGGCGAGAGCCAGGCCGGCTGCCTGGGGCCCGCTGGCGCTGGAGTGGGCGCGGGACCTGCGCGACCAGTGCGCGGCCGCGGGAACGCCCTTCTTCCTGAAGCAGCTCGGCGGGCACCCGAACAAGCGGGACGGAGCGGAAGCGGTGCTCGACGGGCGCACCTGGGTGGAGATGCCGGCCGGCGAGGTGCGGGAGCGAAACCGGAGAATAAGCCAATTACCGCTTTTCGCGGAGACAGCGGTATGACGATCCTCGGGATCGATCCCGGCCTCGACGGCGCGCTTGCCGTGCTCGACGGGGAGACGGTCCGCCTCTGCGACACGCCGACCTGCCGGACTGCCAGCGGGAGTACCCTGGTGGACGAGATGGCCTGCATCCTCCTGCGCCCCTACGCCGGCCGCGCCCACGCCGTCCTCGAGGCCGTCAGCGGGCGTCCGGGACAGGGCACGGCTTCCGCGCGCTCGATCGGGCCTCGGGTTCGGGCTCTGGCTGGTGTTCCTGGCGGCCCTGGAGATCGGGCGGGAGTGATGCCCGCGGTGTGGAAGCGGGCCCTGGGGCTCACGGGCGCGGACAAGAGCGCCTCCCGCGGCCGGGCGCAGGCCCTCTTCCCGCAGGTGCGGGGCGACCTCCAGCGGGTGAAGGACCACGGGCGCGCGGAAGCCCTGCTGCTCGCGGAGTGGGCCCGGCGGCGCCAGGGGAGGGGCGCCTGATGCCGCAGGCTTAACCGGCCTGCACCCACCCGGAGCGCGACGTGATCAATGCGACGCTATGCAACGGTTCCGCGACGTTTCGCGGGCTGGCGGCGCTGATGGCCTGACCGACCGGGCGGTGCGGCACCACAAGCGGCAGCACCTCCCGGCGACCCTGACGAAGGCGCAGGAAGCCGCGGAGGTGTCCGGGCCGACGACCTGCTCCGGCAGGTGAAAGCGCTCCAGGGGAAGACGCTCTCGACCCTGCTCGCCGCGGAGAAGGAGGGCGACCATCGGACGGTCCTCCTGGCGGTCCGGGAGGCGCGCGGGAACATCGAGCTGCTGGGGAAGCTCCTCGGCAAGCTCGACGAGCCCGCCGCGGCGCCGGTGAACGTCTTCGTCAACCACCCGGAGTGGGCCACCATCCGGACCACCATCGTCGTGACCCTCCGGCCCTACCCGGAGGCCCTGCGGGCGCTCACGGCGGCGCTCCGGGAGGTCGGGAGTGGCCCTTGAGCTGGTGGCCGACCTGGCGCAGGCGCTCGACAGCGCGGCCCTGCCGTTCCTGGACTTCCAGTGCCGGACGGCGCCCGGTTACCGGCCGGCCCGCCTGCATCACTTCCTGGCGGGCGTGCTCGAGGACTTCCTCACCCGGATCGAGCTGGGCCTCTCGCCGCGGCTGCTGGTGACGTCGTCCTGCCCCGGCACGGGAAGAGCGCCCTCTGCTCCGTGGGGCTGCCGGGCCTACGCCCTGGGGCGCAATCCCGACTGGCCGGTGATTTACGCGAGCTATACCGCGGACCTCTCGAACTACTTCTCGCGTCACGTCCGGAGACTGCTCGCGCAGTTGCAGGACCAGGAGTGCTTCCCGGGCGTGCGGCCGGCGCGGGACAGCCAGAGCGTCGGCCGGTGGGGGATCGAGGGGCGGCTGGAGTTTTCCGTCTCGACGGGCGTGGGCGGGCCGGTGACCGGCCGCGGCGCGATGCTCGCCGTTATTGATGACCCGGTCAAGAACGCCGAGGAAGCGGACAGCGACGTCTTCCGGCAGCGGCAGCGGGACTGGTACGCCTCGACGAGCTCTACACCCGGCGAGAAGGGCGCCGGGGTGCTGCTCATTATGACCCGCTGGCACGTCGAGGACCTCGGCGGGGACGCTACGACGGGCGCCGGGACCGACGAGCCGCCGGCCGAAGCGTGGGAGGTGGTGAACCTGCCGGCGCTGGCGGGCGACGGTGACCCGCTCGGCCGGGAGCCGGGCGCGCCGCTCTGGGCCGGAGAAATACGACGCCGCGGCCCTCGCGCGGATCGAGCGGGCAGCTCGCCGCGCTGGTGGCAGGCGCTCTATCAGCAGTCGCCGCTCGCGGCCGAGGGCAACCTGCTCCCCGTGGGGGAAGGTCGGCCACGCGGCGCGGGAGGTGGCCGGCCTGCGCGTCTATCAGGGTTGGGGACTGGCGATCTCCACCCGGACCACGGCGGACTACACGGCCGGCGCCACCGTGGGCGTGGACCCGGAGAAGAACCTCTATCTGCTCGACGTCACGCGGGGCCGCTGGACCTTCAACGAGACGCTCGGGAAGATGGCGGAACAGGCGGCGACCTGGGAGCCGGTCTCCATCGGGATCGAGACGGGCGGCTATCAGGCGGCGGCGTTCCAGGAGGCCGCGCTGGCGGTTCCTCTTGCCCTTCCGGGAGGTGAGACCGGACCGGGACAAGACGGTTCCGGGCGCCTCCCTCGCGGACCGGATGGCCGGCCGGCAGCGGCGTCCGCGGACAAGCGGGCGCCCTGGTGGCGAGAGTTCGCGGCGGAGGGCGCTCGCTTTCCCCTCGGCGTCAACGATGACCAGGTGGACGCCGTGGTCTACGCCGCGCAGCGCTTCGCGGTCACCCGGCAGTACCCAGGTTTCCTGATGGTCGCTGCTGCCTGGTACGCCGCGCAGCGCAGCCACCCGGCGCCGCAGCATCGCGCCGCCGTGGGGAGCTGGTGAAGGCCGCCCGGGAGGCGCGGAAGCGGGACGGGAGGCGGCGGAGCTGTTCGCTAGTAGAGGCTGATCGCCTCGACGTGGTGGCCGGCCTGGCGCAGCACGTCCCGCTGGGCCAGCGCCTCGTCCAGGTCGGAATAGATCCGGGCGTTCCGCCGGCTCGCGTCCCAGCCCGGCCCGCCCCGGAATCCTTCGCCGGAGTACCAGAGGAGATCGCGGCGCTGAAGCGCAAATCGGCCGCGTACCGGTGCTGGGTGCGGGAGCCGGGCGGGGTTTGCGGAATGGGAGATCCATCGGGACTCGAGGGGCCGGAAGATTGGTTGCCTGCGTCTCCATGGA
>CAWFBJ010000029.1:0-387283 GCA_963814055.1 uncultured Alphaproteobacteria bacterium | reverse complement strand
TGTCAGGCGTGCGTCTGGGCCCTGCGACGTTTGAGCGTCCGCTTTAACCCCGCCGGACCATCCCACTAGCGGAAATCACACGTGGGGACGGGAATGCTGTCGCGAAGTCATTTACGCGCGAGCGTCGGGTCGGGCTGCGTCCAAACGGCAGGAAGCATTGGTCGCGCGACCAGCCCTGCGGATCCAGTCAGCAGGGATTTCCAATCGGCAGCGCAGTCCATCGGGGGAAAAATCCAGGTCCGCCGTACCGCCTAGCTCGAACGGAATTAGTTCGCGGATAACGCTCGTCCCATAGCCGGACTGTTCTGGCACGAGAACCGTGGGACCGCCGAGCTCTTGCCATTCGATGGCCAGCCGACCTTGTTTCCCATTTCTTAACCACCGCCAGCGGAGGGAAAGCCGGCCACCCTGGTTGGAGAACGCGCCGTATTTTCCGGCATTGGTGGCCAGCTCGTGAAGCACCATGGCCACAGCCTGAGCAGCCTCTGCTCTCAGTATTACTCGTGGCCCACCGATCGCAGCATTGCCTGTTGCATAGGGCTTAAGCTCGCACCGGACGATTTCTTCGAGCGATACGCCGTGCCACCGGTTGTGGCTCAGCAGTTCATGGGTTTCTGCCAGGGACTTTATGCGATTGCCAAACCCGGTCACGAAATCCGCTAACGAATTGTCGGCCTTTGGCGTCTGGGTGATGATGGCGCTGACAGTAGCAAGCACATTTTTCACACGGTGGTCGAGCTCCGCGTTCAATGCCCGCTGATGGTCCTCCGATCGTTTGCGCTCGGTGGTGTCAATGTTGACGCCTACCACGCGCTGCGGGCAGCCGTCGCTGCGGTACGTAACGAAACAGCGCGCTTCGATCCAGCGAACCTCACCGTCTGGCCGAACGATGCGATAATCCGCACCATATTCGTCCGACCGTTTGCTAAAGATGCGGCTCCGGAGGTCTTCCAAACGCGCGCGGTCCTCGGGGTGCACACCAAGCAACCATTGGCCGCGGGTGATCTCCGTGGTCTCGTCGGGGAAACCATGAAGGGCTGCATAACCTGCAGAGACTTGGATCTGATCGGAGCCGATGTCGTACGAGAAACTGCCGACCAGCGCGGCCTTTCCTGCGAGGGAGAGCTGCATGGCTCGCTCGGCTAGGACCAACTCGGCCTTCTTGCGATCGCTGATATCGACCATCATGTTTACGATGCCGGCGACCGCGCTTGTCCCATCATACAAAGGAGTGGGGTAAGCCACGATGGGGATACGAGTGCCATCCGGCCGCGCCAGAATGGCTTCTAGATTTCGAACAATACGTCCCTGCTTCAACGCGATCTCGGACGGGCATTCCTCCACCGGCATCGGCGTGCCATCGTCATAGTAGAAGCGGGCAAGGTCGCTCCATTTATCTACGCTGAGCTTGGGTTTCGCCCCCCAGAGATCCGCAGCCCCTTGGTTGTAATAGGTAATGCGTCCGGCAGCGTCCGTCACGTAGATGGCGACGGGTAGCGCCTCAAGCAGCTCTCGGAGTCTGCGCTCGCTCCTTTGCAGCCTTTCCTCGACTTGCTTACGCTCGGTGATGTCTCGCGTGAGGCCCTTGATGCGCAAGAGCTGCCCTCCGGCATCAAACTCGCCTCTTGCCGTCTCCTCAAACCAAACGTACCGCCCGTCCGAGCGACAAAAGCGGAAAATCAAGGAATACGACGGGGTCTCGGGGCAGAGTTCGCGTATGCGCGCCTTGAAGGACTCGCGATCATCGGCATGGATCCGCCGGAGAAAATCGCTGTGTTCGGCGCCAGCCAGATTACCCTCTTCGCGTCCAAGGATAAGAGCAGCGTTATCGCTGCGTCGTGAGCGGTGCGTGACGGCATCCCATTCGAAAGCGATCACCTGTCCCGCTGCCAGTGCAGCAGCCAAAAGATCAGCGCTCTCCTTGAGCCGAGCCTCTGTGTCCTTGCGTTCAGTGACATCGATGTTGGAGCCGATAACGCGATGTGCGTTACCATCATCGTCGTACGTTATTACGCTGCGTGACTCGATCCATCGGACCGTCCCGTCGGGACGGACAATACGATACTCGCAGTAATGCTCACGTTTCCGTCCAGCAATCGCCTGCTGGAGGTGCACGTCCAGCCTGGGCAGATCGTCTGCGTGGACTCGAGCCCGCCATTCCGCGCGGCTGGTCTCTTCAGTTTCCTCGGGCAGGCCGTGAATGGCTGAATAGCCTGGTGAGATTCGCATTGTCCCAGTGCCAAGATCGAAGGTGAAGCCTCCGACCAGACCGACCTTCCCGGCGAGGGCCAGCTGGGTGCTTCGCTCGGCAATCGTTCGCTCGGCCTGCTTGCGCTCGGTGATATCGCGGGTGACCCCAAGCCATCGCGCAGGTGCCCCTGCCGCATCGCGCACGACTTTGCCTTCAACCGCAACCCAGCGCTCTTGGTCGGCATCCGCGCTACCGAACGCCGAAGCGAGGCGGTATTCGACGTTGCAGCTGCCGCCAGCAAGCTTGGAAGCCGCGAAGGCCGCGTCGAGGTAGGGTAGGTCGTTGGGATGTATGAAAGCTCGCGCTTCTTCGAGTGTCCTAGGTGGGGCATCGGGCTGATAACCATGGATGTGACTGTCACGAGCATCGCTTTCGAAGCGGCCGGACTTCGCGTCAATACTCCAGACACCCAGTCCAGCACCGGCGAGCGCCAGTTGTAACCGGTCACTGCCATCCTTGAGTGCCGCTTCGTTGCGCCGTCTCTCGGCGAACAGAGCGGCGAGGACGAGCGTACAAATCGAGATGGCCAGCAACGTCGCTCGCCCGGCATATACGCGATCGGAAAAGTGGAGGGTCGGCTCGTCCAAGCCACCGATGCCGAATATGGTTGTCCAGACTACGGTGTAACCGAGAATGAGGGCGGAGGCCGCAGCGAACACAGGATGGCAGTGGGCAGCCAGAAGCACAGGCAACAGCAGGCCAAGAGGCAAAATAGTGTACCAGTGGTCCGGCGAGCTGAAAGCGATTGCGCTCACTGCGGCAAGCGCTGCGAGCGTCAGGGTGCCTTCGATTGACCCCCATCTCTCCGGTAGATCGTGCCGCAAACGGGCAAGTCCTAGAATCAATGGCGCGACAGCGATAGTTCCCAGAGCATCGGAAGCAAACCAGTGCGTCCAGGTGGTGATCAAGGGGGTATCCGAGCGGTGGAACAGGGCAAAGCCTGCTGTCCCGCCGATCCCGGAGACAGCGGCTCCGACCCCCGCGGCTACAATAAAACCGACCACGCGGCGCACGCTGTCGAGGCTGAAGTTGGAACCAAGATGGCGCTGGATCAGCCACGCAATAAGGATAGCCTCGGTTGCGTTGCACAGAGCAAAAACAACAGCGGCAGAAGGACTGCGGTCACCGAGCAGGTTGGCCGCTATGGTCGCCGCGATAACGCCAGCGGCCACAGGCAAACGCGCCTGTGCCCCAAGCGCAATCATAACCCCAGAGGCGATACCCGCAGCGGGCCAGAACACAGCCACGCCATCGGGTTTTGTCAGTAGCTCCAAGCTCAGCCGAGCGGCTAGGAAGTAGGCGACGCCAATACCGATGGCCAGCCCAATTGAGACAAGCCACGATGACAGCGCAAAGCCCTCTAAATAGGCCCTGCGCCGTACGCGCCACGGTAGGTTCTGCATGTAAGTCTCCCCCCAACCTGAGAACCAGGGCAACTCGTCGACTAGTTCCCAAGCCGTAGGCGTTCAAAGTGTGGCGCAAACATCAGGGGTTATACTGAAATTGCTTGGTGAAAAGGCTGTAGGCGCGAAGCTCGGTTAAGTCTCATTTCGCTGATGCGGTCCCCGCTGGCGAGAATTAAGCCTGATGTCGCCGATCAGGAACTCCGAGTCATGCATGGTGAATATCAGCACCTCGGTTTTCGGCAGACGAGCGGTCTTTCCAGCAGGCAGATAGCCTCCCGACTCGGCATCAGTCACCGCACAGTCGAGAACTACCGCGCCTGGATCATGGTGCGCATGGACGCCAATAACATCGCCGAGTTGGTGCGCAAGGTGCTCATCCTGGAGACGGACACCGCGCGCAGATAGAATGTCTGTTTCGGGTCAGAAGCAGACGTGGGCGAGCCCTGTCCGGCACGTCTGCTTTTACCCTGAAAGCGGACATTCCGGGCCAAACCGGGCGATGTCCGCTTTGTGCCACGAGGAGACATTAAAACCCATCGGGCTAAGGGGTCGCCGCAATCACAAACCCTTGGATTTTTTCTGCTACCTCACCGTTTCCATGCCGGCTCGCAATTGCCGCGGCTACATATTCTGTCGCGGCCTGAAGTTGGTCTGGTCCTCTTGCCTCGATCTCGTTGCGCAGCGGTGTGCCCTGGCAGTAGGCAAGTGCTGGATAGCGCGCAGATGGCGCGCTGCTCTGCTCTCGACGCGTTTCGATCGTAAAATTGGAAAAGCCAGCCCTCTCCAGCTCCTCACGGATCAACGCCACATCATGGTAGCCATGGGGCGTCCGCGCCAAGAAGCGCGGCGGATCGCTTGGAAAAAACTCAGCGAGCGCGTTAGTGACGTCGTTCGCGAATGTGTTCTCTTCGATGCGATCCCAGACGTTGAACAGCCAGTGGCCCCCGGGCTTGAGAACCCGTCTCACTTCACGATATCCGCGAACGCGGTCGGGAAAAAACATCACGCCAAACTGGCAGCAGACTACATCGAATGCGGTATCGTCGAACGGCAAGGTCAGCGCATCTGTCTGCTGCCAGGTGATCCGGGCGTCCGCGCCTTGGCGCTCCGCAGCCTGACCCAGCATCGGCTGATTGAGATCGGTTACGACATAGTGGCAATCCTGAGAAAGCTTGGGTGCAAGCGCACGCGTGACCACACCGCTACCGGCGGCTGTCTCGAGAACGGCAGTCGGCGAAAGGTTGGCCGTGCGCTGCGCAAGATCCTCCGCAAAGCCTTGGAAAATCAGCGGCACCAGGTAGTCGTCGTAAATCTTCGGGATCGAGCCGATGAATACCTTGTCGGACTGAGACATTGTCTTGGCCCTACGTAGTCGATTCACACTCCGCTCATGCGAGAGTGTGGTCGAAGCTAACACGTCGTCTGCTTGTTTCCTGAAAGCGGATAGGCTGTATTCAGCAGCGCATCTTGAACCTGTCGCGCGATATTATCTGCCTCACGCTCCTAACAAAAACCTTGCCCAAAAACCGATTGAGAACGGAGCTTACGGCGCTACCACCTTTGCCCAGTTCTCTCGGAACCTGCGCATCCGTTTGGCGCGAGAGCGAGCCCGCCACTGCCACCAAGTTGGTTCTTCCTCCGCAAGTACGCGGCGGAGGGCGCAGTCCTTCTTCTTCCGATGATCAACCTTGGCATGACAAAGATCGATAAGCTTCATCTCCGTTTCAGTGGGCTCTGCCCAATCAACGGGTGGCACCAAATTTTTCGGTGTGTAAGTCTCGTATCTGTCCTGATCCACGAGACTGAGCCTGCCTTGCCGATCCCGCACGCTCCAGTGCACCCTGCCATCAAGAATGGCGCCTCTGCCATCGGTAAGCATTTTCGGTATGGACCGCACCGAGGGCCACAAGCTGCTGAGCCACCATCCCTTGTATGATCGATAGGCGGAACACGCCGAACAAGGCCAGAAGTTATCCTTGATGTAATCCTCATCGAACTCCAAACCGGTCTGGTCCTGGATCCGGGACATCATCCACACCAGAGACTGATCGGAAAGGCCGGTCTGCTTGTAGCCACCGCCAACGTTGGCATGAGCACCGGCAAACCATACTTGTTCCACCACAGGTTCCCGGTCGGGGTTTTTCAGCGAGGTGGTGCTTGGCACCCATGCGGTGGTCGAAAACGAGCGTCGGCGTTCGTCGATCGCCATTGCGTGAAATCCGTAGTCGATGTGTTTGCCAATCTCGTTGTCTCGGAAGTTCCGTGTCCACGAGGTTATACTTCGTGCCAACCCGGTTAGTCCAAGACCAGTAGGTATCCCGTAGGACCCCACGGTGTCCCACACGGCAACGCATTTGATAACCTTCTGACCGGCCGGAAGGGTGTATACCAATTTGGTGATATCCTTCTCATTGCCCGCGCGCTCGTTTTTGGTTTTCTTGTAATGAGACCAGAGCTCTTCCGCTTCTCCGAAGTTCGATACCTTGGGAATACCCTTGATCGAACCGATCACGCCAGCCAGGGCACGGGCCGTATATGCCCCGCGCGAAAAGCCGAAGATGTAGATTTCGTCCGGCGGCTGGCCGTCCCCGCCTGCGTCATAGTTGAAGGACAGGAAGGTGAGGCCGCGCTTGACGTTGCTCTTGATCCCTGAACCGAACAGCCCGCCCATGATGCTGTCGATCCTGCCGCCGCTGCCGACGCCGCTGTTGTAGTAGACGACCTGCGGGACCCCGTCCGCGGCAACGGTTTTGACCGCTTGGCCGACCCGCACCACGTTGGTAACTTCATCGGGTTTTAGCAAAGTGTTCCAAGTGCCATCGTACAAAAGAACGAGACGTCTCATGGAAATCTCCCAACTAATGCCGCAACGCCCGCAATATCGGCACACTATCACCTTAGCTGGAGAATTGTTGAACCTATCCCCGAACGCTGCCATCTTCTAACGCATGACCGATAAAGCATCCGCTCCGACTCGTGGGTGGATACTCACTGTTCGGGCTGGCTCGCGCCAGCGTCGCGGCGGGTCATCGCCGCAGGTATGGTTTGCCATGCACGCCCACGCGGAAGAGGCTCTCGCTGCCGTGAGGAAGGCTACGGGCGTGTCTCGGGTGGCAATCATCGAAGTCCATCAACCCATATCAGACTCGCTCACAACTGCACTTGGTCTAATCCCTGGACAGGTGAAACGCTTTGGCTAGCGCACGCGCAATGCGACGTTCTTGACCGCGTGCGAGGAGGCTGGCCATCGCGCTGAATCTAACCGCGCAGTGTAAAGCGTCTACGACGCTCTGCCTCCGCGTCCTTGGAGCATGGGTCCATCGCGCAATGGTGGCCGAGGATCTGTAACGGCGAGCGCGCCGGTTTTGGTTTCGGAAATCAGTGACTGATGGTAGCGCCTGAGATCCTCAAGGGTCTTCAGCAAGTGATCCAGTGCTTTCGTTTCGCAGGCGCGCTTCGAAGGGTGGGCCTGTGCGACGAACGTGCGCTGTCTCTCGATAAGGGATTCTGTCCGCGCAATCAACTCTGCCACGGTGCTGGCCACGAGGTGTGCCGACGGGTCCATTGCGGTTTCCTCAATGGATGAACCCTGACGGCTTGTCGGTTCGGATCGCATCGCGCAGCAGGACGTCGGCGAGCCTTGTCCGGAACGGCTGCTTTGCCCCTGAGGGCGGACATTCGCGAATGCCTCGGGTCGATGTCCGCTTTGTGCCAATAGAAGACGATGCTCTGGGGCCTCCCAGTCCAATCCGTCAGGCTGGACAATGCCCTCTGACTGCAATGGCCCAGGCCGAGTATCCGACACCATCACGCAAAGGTCGCAGATAAGTTCGAACCGCCTCCATCAAGGCCAACCTGTCCCTTGGGGTCATGGCAGCAATTACCTTCGTGGTTGGCATATATATGCTGTGTCTGCGAGCGCCAGAAGTCATCGAAATCTCGAAACGATACGGCAACCTCGATGGAGGTGGTGTTGAGTTCTTTCAGTCCCGCCTTCTCGAACAGATCGACAAGCACAGCGGGGCCGGATGCGTCCGTGCCTGGAACTGGCGGCGCGTCGATGCCGATCTGCCGCATCGCGCGTCGCAAAGGCCCGCTCGGCGAAAGCTCCGCCGCAAGATCCCAGACGCATGCGGCGACGAGACCGCCGGGGCGCGCAACGCGGCGCATCTCCGACATCGCGCGCGCCTTATTAGGTACGAAATTCATAACCAGCGCAGATGCGACTACGTCGAAGGATTCGTCTGGGAATGGCAACTCCTGCGCGTCGGCGAGGCGGAACTCTGCTTTCGTCCGCGCGACTCCCTTGCGGGCGCGGGCAATTTGCGACTCCGCCGGGTCGACCGCGATCACTGATGCGGGAGCGCACGAATCCGAGATCAGCTCCGTGAATATTCCGGTGCCGCAGCCGACGTCGAGCCAATGCGCGCCCTTGGGCGGTTGCAACCAAGCGAGGAAGGCCTTGCCGATCTCGTGGCTCCAGCGACCCATGAATTGCTCATAGGCCTCACTGTCATTGAAGCAATATCCTGTCACAGATTGCTCCGCGCGAAGGACGGCAGCTCGCATGCGGGCGGCCGCCGATAGTTGACCGTGCTGAGAGCAGTCACTGCGCTTTCAGGCCCGCTGCCTTCACCAAGCTCCGCGTTGCTGACAATTTCTTTTTGCACATGAGCAGCGAAATCGCGGGTGACATCGCCATCGAGTCTATTCCGAGCGCGGCCAGCTTCTCGCGAACCTTTGGAGACTGGAGCGCCTTGAGGGTCTCGCCGTGCAGCTTCGCGACGATCTCGCGCGGCGTCTTGGCGGGCAGGAACAACCCAAACCAAATCGGATACTCGGCGTTTGCAATTCCCGCCTCCAGCGTAGTCGGAACGTCAGGCAGTGCGGACGACCGCTTGGCCCCGTTCACGACAAGCGCGCGTAGCTTGCCTTCCTGGATATGTGGCAGGACAAGCCCGACCGGCCCAAAGAAGAAGTCGATGCGACCCGCAATCACCTCGGTCATAGCTTCAGCGCCCCCCTTGAACGGGACGTGCACGGCGTCCACGCCCGCGCTGCGCCGGAAGCGCTCGGCGCTCAGATGGGTTGCGCTGCCGACGCCAACCGAGGAGAAGTTGAGCGCGCCTGGTTTCGCCTTGGCAGCCGCAATCAAGTCGTCAACGGTCTTCCAACCTCGCTCCGGCGGTACAACCAAGACGCTGGGAGAAACCCCCAGTGGGATCACCGGCGCAAAGTCGCGCGCCGGATCGAAGCCGAGGTTGGAATGGAGCGCCGGCGAGATGGTGAGCGCCGAGCCGTGGGCCAGGATCGTATAGCCGTCGGGCTCCGCCTTGGCGACAAACGCGGAGCCGACTGCGCCGCCTGCGCCGACGCGGTTCTCCACGACGATGCTCTGGCCAAGCTGTGCCGAAAGCTGCTCGAACACGACACGTGGGATGATGTCCGTGGTGCTGCCGGCTCCAACGGGCACGATGGCCCGCAGCGGTTTCGTCGGCCATGTCTCGGCACTGGCTTCCATCGTTGCCAATCCGAACCCGACCACCGCCAGCAGCGTCAAAGGGAGCGGCTTCATGACTTCCTCCTTGTCGCGTGTTGCTTGGTGTCGCGAGTGCGCAATTCACGCTGGAGCTTTGATGCAACGAGGCTTAGTCGTCCAATACTTAATTCCTCTGGTCTTCTATAGCGATCCGGCATAAGGATCAGTTATGGACCTGCGGCACGTACGAACGTTCGTCACCGTGGCCGAACTGGGCACCGTCTCCAAGGCGGCGCTGCACCTGCGCATTGCTCAGCCCGCTCTGTCCAGGCACATCAGCGATCTCGAGGAGGAACTCGGTCTAAAGCTGTTCGATCGTGTCGGACGTCGCCTCCTGCTAACCGGGGAAGGCGAGCAGCTGCTCAGTGATTGCCGTGGCTTGTTGAATTACGCCACCGGCGTCGGCGAGCGTGCGCAGGACCTCCGTCGCGGTGACGTGGGTGTGCTGAAGGTGGCTGCCACGCCGCTACACATCGAAGGCGTGTTTTCACAGTTCCTGCACCGCTACGCGGAGCGCTATCCCAACGTGGAGGTAAGAGTCGCGGAGGGGAGCGGTCTTGAAATTCTCGCAATGCTGGAGCGTGGCGAGATACATCTTGGTCAGATGCTCCCATATGGGGTCCCGCTGGACGACGGGCAGTTCGGGAGCCAAGCACTGGAACCGGCTGAGCTCCTTGCCGCGTGCCATCCATCGACGACGCTTGGCGGCCAAGGCACGATCGAGGTTGCGCGCCTGGCACCTTACCCGTTGCTCCTGCTGGACAATGGGTACGGCCTTCGCCGAGCCTTTGACGCAGCCTGCCGCCTCGCGGGCCTCAGACCCAACATTCGGCTCGAAACCCGCTCTCCACATACCCTGCTGGCTCTCGCCGAATCCCAGCACGGCGTAGCCATCATTGCGTCCACCTTCCGAGCGCATCGTTATAATCTGAAGATTGTTCGCATCGTGTATCGGAGCCGGCCGCTGCGCGAGCCGTTGGCTGTCCTTTGGGATAAGCGCCGTCCGCTACCCCGCTACGCCACGGCCTTTTGCCAGATGTGGGCCGAGCATGTGCGCGCGGTATTTCCGATCACGCGGCCGACCGTACCAAAGGCAGGTACCGCACCGAAAAAAGCTAAGGGCCGATGAGCGCGAAAAAACCCTGTTACGCTGGCGTCAGTCCGGCAAGATTGGGAGGCTAGTATGATATTGACCGACCGCAAGAGCAAACTACCAAGCGCGATTATAGTTGTGGCGGCAATTGCCGAGGCGATTGCTGGCCTTGGCGTGGCGCATGCGCAGTATCCGGAGCGGGGATTAACCCTGATCGTTCCCTATGGCGCGGGTGGTGGCACGGATATCACCGCGCGCCTGCTGGCCAGGGATCTCGAAATGACGATGGGCGCGTCTGTGACCGTCGAGAATAGGGCGGGCGGCGGACTTAAAGTCGCTGTACGCCAAGCCAGCGTCGGGCCCTGTCTGCAAAAAAGGGGTCGTGTTTCCAGGTCCGCGATCGTCTTCGTGGGAGCCGTTGACGGCTAATAGATGGCTAAGAATCCAGATGTGGTCCTCACGATCATTCCAATGCGCCAGATTATTGATTTTTACTCTGTTTCTGCCGCACCTGCTAGTCGGCGGGCCGCCCTCACCGATGCCCTGGCAACAGGGACCTTGAACGCTAACGGTCGCTTTGAACCCGCTCGGCTCGAGGACATCGCGAGGCGAGATGCGCCCCCTCTATTCCATCGCTTGTCAGGCGCCTCAATCGGGCGCCATTCCCTTGTCAGTCAGCTCCTTGATGGCCTCGGGGGTCTTTGCGAGTTCTGCCAGGCCCATGCCGCGCAGGACATGTGGCGCTTTGGTGAACTGGATGTTGTCGTAGCCAACGATCTCGATGCGGTTGCCCCACGGATCAAGGAAGTCCAGGAATCGGCCGGGTAGTATCTTAACGCCCGCAGTTGTGAGGGCGTTGCGAACAGCCTCCTTTTGGTCGACCACAAGCCCGAAATGGCGGCCATCATCGCCGGGCTGCTTGCGGCCTTTCTGAAGGGCAAGAAACTGATCGCCCAGATCGATGAAGGCGGCGTGTTCGCTCTTGCCGCGCAGCGTGAATTCGAACAGGCGTCCGTAGAAGGCCAGAGCCTCTTCGATGTCGCCAACCTCGAGCGCGATGTGGTTCAGTCCGACGGCGCGAGCTTTGCTAGTCTTGGGCATGGCGGTTGTCTCCAGATGTCTCTTGTAGGGATGTGGTGCGCACCCGGCTGCCCGCCAATGTGGACATGCGAACCCGTGAGGAAATGTCCGGTCGGGCCAAGGGGCGGTCCCCAAGCCATGCTAAGTTGCGCATGACCAAGTCAGCGCGTCTGACTGGTGCAGGACGCCGGCTACGAAGCAGATGATGAAGACAGCATGAACCTGCTCAGCGCCTGCAGGGAGACCGCGCGCCGGACCTTCCGCATCCATAGCCTGCGTCCCGAGCAGGAGTCGGCGATGCTCGCTGTCCTCAACGGGCGCGATGCGTTCGTTTCGCTGCCCACCGGCTTTGGAAAGTCACTGATCTACCAGGTTCCGGCGATGATCGTTGAGCGGCCGACGATCGTTATCTCGCCCCTCATTGCCCTCATGACGGATCAGGAGCTCGCTCTCAAGAAGTGCGGCGTTCCTGTTGTCGCGATTTACAGCCGGCTCCGGGCTGCCGAGCGTCGCGACGCGCTTGAGCGACTTAAGAAGGGTGGCCGCCTCGTCGTTCTCACGACGCCCGAGACGCTCGAGTCGGCCGCGACCGCTCCCGTGTTCGCACGCGCGCGGCCGGCCCTTCTGTGCATCGATGAGGCCCACTGCATCTCTGAGTGGGGGCACGACTTCCGGCCCGCCTACCTGCGTCTCGGCAACGCGCGCAAGCGCCTGGGGAATCCGCCGGTGCTCGCCCTCACGGCAACAGCAACGCCACGTGTCCGGGAGGACATCGCAGATCGGCTGCGGCTGGACACCCCACGGGTGATCGTAGCGCCGGCGCACCGCGAGAACCTTGGCCTCACCGTCGATATCGTGCCTGGCGCGGCGAAGTTCCCCGCTGCCGCCCGGCGTATCAAGCGCCTGCAGCGCCCCGGCATCATCTATTGCGCCACCACAACGGCGGTGGACGAAGTCTCGGGAGCGCTCGGGCGCGCGCGCATCCCGGTCACGCGCTATCACGGGAAGATGCGCGCTGCCGATCGTGACGCAGCACAGCGCCAGTTCATGAATCCGTCCCGGCGTTTGATCATGGTCGCAACCACCGCCTTCGGCATGGGCATCGACAAGCCGAACATTCGATACATCCTGCACTACCAGGCTCCCGGATCCTTGGAACAGTATGTTCAGGAGATCGGCCGTGCGGGTCGTGATGGGCGGCCGGCACACTGCATTCTCCTATTCGACCCCGCCGACCTTGCAATCCACGAGCACCTTCAGGCGCAGGGGCGCCCAAGCGTACGGCATCTGGAGCGGCTTGAGGCCGCGCTCACCGCCTGGACGGGCGAGGAACGCGCTCCGACCACCGAGACACTCGCCTACTCCGCCGGCGTACCGGCGCGGATCTGCGAGGTGCTGCTTTCGGATCTGGAAGAGGCGGGCCTCGTTGAGCGGGACCAGGAAGGCGGAATCACCATTGCGGTGCCGGCGAAGAGTTTCAAAGCTGGCGTCCGCGATCTCGTGGCGAAACTCAAGACCTTCCGCTACGAGGGCGAACGGCGTCTCCGCCTCATTGCCGACTATGCCAACTCCGAGGAGTGCCGCAGCATATTCATCCGGCGGTATTTTGGGGAGGAGTATCCACCGCGTTGCGGGACGTGCGACCGCTGTCGCGCGGACCGCGTTGTGGCCGAGCACGCGAGACCTGCACCGATGGGTCGTCCGAAAAGCGGGCCGCGCGCACAGGACCGCCGTCAGTCACCTGCCAAGAGCGGGCGACGGCGACGCCAACGCGTTGACTCATGAAAACCAGCGCCATTGCCGGTGCCCTTCAGTACGCAATCTGGCGCCGCTTCCTGGAACGAAATGCGCCCAACTGAAACACTGACATCTTTCCCTTCGATAACAGCTACGCGCGGCTGCCGGAGCGCTTGTTTGCGCGTTTGCATCCACGGCCGTCGCCGCACCGCGCCTCATCCGGCTAAATGACGCACTCGCCCGTCACCTTCGGCTTTCCGACTACAGGCGGTACCGCCGGATTTAAGTTTGCGGATCACTCGACCTCTCAGTCGGCGCGGTCGTCGACGCCCGTTACCCCAGCCTTCTTGGCGCAATGGGCGCAGCAGTAGATCTTGCCCTTTGACTCGGTGCCGTGGCCGATCACCCGGCATTCGCAGTGGGGGCAACGGGGGGCCATCGCGTGGATGGCGCACTCGAAGCTGTCGAACGTCATGGTCCGATCACCCAGGGTGACACGGAACGACTTGTCATAGTCGTTACCGCAGACATCACATTGAGCCATGGGAAATGCTCCTGTCCAAGCATGGATTCTCCCTGCACAACGGGCAGTAACCGGCGGGGTTCCACATCGGGGCCGCGTGCCACGCCCACGGACGCCGCCGGCACCGGCCCATGGTGTTGTCTGCGCCGTTGTTCGGGAGCTGTGAGCGCAAGCACCAGCGTTATCGCCGCTATGTCAGTCCGTCCCTTCCGCGGAGCCGGTCGACGACCCGCTCCAATTCCCATATTCTTGCTGCCGAACTTGTTTGATCGATTGAATTTTGGGGAAGCATTATGCTGCGCAATAGAGAAGAGCTCGTGCGACGCCTGAAGGCAAAACCGGTCGCGAAGGCAGTACGCTGGTACGACCCGGGCGTATTGGTTCGCGTCGGCATTCGCGACGTCATTGCGGCCGTGTTCGGGGAATATGCCGATCAACGCCTAATGCAGGCGGCGACGGACCGTGTTGAACCGGAGAGCCTCAAGAAGCGATATGACTACAGTAATCCTCAAGACAGAATTTGGAACAAAGGCATTCCCCACCAAGCAGGCGCGTACTGGGTGGATTACATCGCCGACGTTGGTGATGGGTTCGGGCCCACCTATGGCATGGCTACACTGCTGGCCGAAGAAAAACTGAGCCTGACGAATTATCCCGCCGAAGACCTGCCGGCCGGCCAAATTTTGATCCTAGGGGGCGACCAGTGTTATCCGCAGGCAACTCACGACGAATACGATGAGCGCTTTGTGCTGCCCTTTGCCAGCGCGTTCCCGCCGTTGAGCCAACCAAAAGACGAACGAAAGCTGTTCGCCATCCCCGGTAATCATGATTGGTACGATGGGCTTGCCGCCTTCGATAGTCTTTTCTGTCAGAATCGCGATCATCTATTGGGAAAGGAGCACGGGCGCAGAATTGGCGGCTGGCGCTGCGAACAGCACCGGAGCTATTGGGCTATCCGGTTGCCCGACAATTGGTGGCTCTGGGGTGTCGACATCCAGTTCTCGAAGTATCTCGATGCAGCGCAAGAGAACTACTTCCGAACCATTGTTGATCAGATGGAGGGCGACCACAATATCGTGTTGTGCATTGCCGAGCCGCACTGGCTCAATGCCGAGTTTGAAGGCATTGATACCGTCGACAGTCTGCACACGATCGTCCGCATTTCGCAGAAAAAGGCTAAGGACCCGAAGAAGAGGAATGTGCGCATTAACGCCGTGCTGGCTGGCGACTGGCATCACTACAGCCATTACCGCCTGGATGAGCTGTATGATCCAGCCGCCAAAGTTAAAATAGCACTGCCTAAGCGCCCCCGGACTTCGCCTAGAGCCGAAACCCAAGAAGCCACGCTGAAGGACCACACGGTTCACCTAATCACAGCGGGCGGGGGCGGCGCCTTTCTCCACTCAACGACCGATCTCAGGAAGCAAGTCAAAGTCAGCTGGGGTGTGCGTCAGGAAAATAATCCGGATAGCGTGTCATCGGATCCAGCCGCGACGCCGAGTCAAGGGGGCGAAAAAGACAAAAAACAATCGCGACCACGGGCGCGACGCTTTACTGGCATCGCCAAGATGATCGCGTGTTATCCGAGCCGAGGCCGTAGCGCGGCTTTTGAGCTTGAAGAATTTAGCCTTCCCACTGAGGAACTGGAGGTTCTCGCTTGTTATCGGCGTCCTCTATTGGATCATGACGTGGCAATACCACGTGGTCGTCAAGACCGCCGGTGACCTCGGCCCGCTTTACAACCACATCAAAGCCGTCGACTACGAGACGATCAATTCAGTGTCGAACCAACTGCTGGCGGCTCTCCCCAACGTCGCCGCGGAGAACATACTTTATTGCGTGATGCTGTTCGGGCTGTGGGCGGGGCTCGTCTGGTACGTCTCGGTCTCCGAAAAACGACAGCCGCTATTTAAGTTCCTGGTGCGACTGACGGTCGGCTCCCTGCACGCACTGGCGCACCTCAAGGCTATGTTTCTGCTCTTCCTGCTGTGCATCGCCTTCAACAGGGAGTTCTTCGACACGGGCCCCAATGTCGGAGCCTTGTACCCACTGGAGGTCATTCCCCTCGGCGCTCTCGTCGGCGGGTTCATCTTCGGCGCCTACTGGGTAATCACCGGCCTCCTTGCCCGCATGCATACGGGCGATTCCTTCGGGGCACTGGGAATTCGCAACTACAAGAACTTCGTGCGAATGAAATTCGAGAAGGATAAGCTGACGATCTACCCGATCGGAGTAGCGAAACTCCCCAGCACGAAATCGTTTTCGAAATTGTGCCGGAAACTGATCGAGTCTTCGCCGGAGGAAGGATCGCCTGAAGCGCGTAAGCCGTTGCTCCAAATCGCGCTGCCCAGGGCGGAACTGATCCCCGACTTGAAGAACAAGGTAGAGCCTATCGTGATCTGGCGTGACAAGGCCAAGCACGTCGCACCGGCCAACACGCTACAGGCTGCGGAATAGATGCGAATGGAATGACATTAGTGGCTGGATTTCGGGCCGCTATCTACCGCCGGCTATTGTCTGGCGGTCGCACGGCTGGCCGAAGTAGGAACGGAGCATGGGTTAGCCACGATCGCTTCCAGCGAAAGCGGCGACAATTACGGCTAGGAATACGCCTTACTTACTTCTGAAATTGGCACTTATCGTCCGTTAGCGGCTACGTGCGAGTTCGTCGGGCCGACGCGCCCCCGGGGCTGCCTCGACAATGCATTGGCGGTTCATAAATTTCATCACGCGTAAGCTGCGGTCATTATGGCGTATGCCGAGACCCAGCAAATTCACCCCCAACGCAGCAGCCAGGATTCTCAAGTTGGTGCACGGCGGGAGCACGATTGAAGCCGCATGTCAGCAAGTTGGCGTGCGCCGCACAACTTTCCTTGGTTGGGTAAAGCGGGGAAACTTCCAGCACCTCCTTGATGAAGCGAAGCAAGCGAACTCGAAAACCGTCATGCATTGCGCAAGGTTTGAGAAGAGCTCCGCGTCGACAGCTGTTGAAGGACGCCCACAAATCACTGCGGATTGCCGTTGGTCTGTGAATAAGGACGCACTGGCCTTGCTAATGCAAGTGCTGGGCAGTGCAGTCGATGGGCTGCGGGCGCGATTGTTGGACCAGGGACATATGCGATGAAGCCTCGCGTTCGAACAAAATTCTCGGTCGAAAAGGCGCTCGCAATCCTCGCTCGCATGCCAGATGAGGGTTTGGCGCCCGCGGCTCGGGCGGAAGGGATCGCGCCAAGCACAGCTCGGCGCTGGTTTGAAACCGACCCCACAGGCGAGTTGACGGATGAATTCGAACGAGTGCAAGCAATTCGCGCTTTGCTTATGCAAGACGACATTTGGCGTTTAGTCGAAGTTGGCGTGCGGACCACGAAGCGCGAAATACGCTGGCGCGAGAAATTCGTCGCCACATGGCTGCCTCTGCGCTTCCAACCCGGCTATGAATTCCGCCGCACGTGACCGGCTGATTAAAGAAGTTATATCAGCAATAGGAAAGTTAAGTCGCGGGCAGGCCTGTGGGTTGTTTGGGACCACTCGCGCACGCGCGCAGGGGGCGCCGCCATGTGCATCCCTTGCACGCACGCGCAACTTAATTCAAATATGGACGCTCATCTGGCGAAGAAAGTTATCTAAAGTGTATGGAAGTTAAACGGGAGTCCAGCAATCTCAAGATTGAACTTTTCAATATTGAATGGCGCCAGCGTGCTGGATTTGGCGGGCAAAAGAACGAGGACGGAAAGCTGAAGTTCAGTGCGACCTACATCGTCAAACAAGCAACAAGGGTGGCCGTCGAAACTCAAGCAAACCTCTGGTGATAAGGCGGTATACGAGCGAGGAACTCGCCTCGCCCTAGCCAACTAGCGAAATTCCGTCCAAGCGGCCAACCTCAACAAGCGGGGAATTGGATTGAGGTTGGCCTCCGACGTTCCCACCCACCCGTGTGTGACATGCTACACCCCTACGTTTCACTACGGGGGTGTAGCGTGTCACATGTCACGCCGCCGTCCAACAGTTTGTGAGCCAAGGTTTTGGCACTTCCTTTTCCCATTACCGTGATGAGATAACTATTGGCACGAAGTGCACGATTGAAGGCTTGCCGGTTAGTGGATTCGCCCTTACCCCACCGGCGACCGAATTCGGAGCGTACCTTTCGGCAAGACACTGCCTGGTGGATTCCGTTTTCGGAAATTCTCTGAACTTCCTTCAAGCTCGCCAAAAACACATCCGATGCAATCTCGCGCTGAACTCGACTTTCCGTGGCTTTGGCCACGTCGATCGGTTTGTATTTATCCAACTGGGTTGGTACAGCAACAACATAACGAGAAGTGTCGAACTTACCATTTGGCTTAACCCGAAAAGTCACGATGGGCAGATCGAACGTTCCCAACGGAATTCCTATCAAGTGCATCGCGGCATTTCTGCAAGCGAAGCTTTCCTGAAGATGGGATTGTCATCACGAAATCAGGATTGGCTTCGAAAGCAGAAGAACCGCGCGCGCCTCGATCTCTATCCTTTCCGAAGTGATGCGTTGTAAGAACCGCCAGTTGAAGTGTAGTGGAAATGCGCTGCATTACCCGGGTGACTGCCGATATCTCACCTGCCTTGTCTTCGTTGCGCACATCGAAAGTCGCAGCAAAGGTTTCGAAAATTACCAGGCTCAAGGGAACGCCGGTGTCCGCGAGGAAAGCGCGATGAACCTTTTGAAGATCCACGATGAACTTGACGATGCCTTCCTCGCTTTGAAGATCGGGGCGCAAGCAAAGTAGTGCAATCGGCAGATTTCCCATTTTTGCCCCGAGAGGGATCTTTGTGCTTTTGAGGGAATGCCCGAATGCTGCTTCGAGACGAGGCCCAATCGAGGCAGCACCTTCTGACGCAACGATTACGGTTCCCCCGCGCGCTAAAATGTCTCGGCCAAAGAACGGTAATGCGAGCGCGTTGCATAGCGCGAGGTGGATCACTAGAAAGGATTTGCCCATTTAAGTCTTTCCAACAAGAAAGCCGATCCCCTCCTTTTGGATTGCTTCATCAACCAACCAACTCGCTTTCGGCCCGTTTTTATATTCATCCGCCCAATCGAAATGCTTCGGGAGAGATGACCTAACGAGTTTCGCGTGTTCATCGAACGAGGCCGGACTGGGACTATCGTGTACCATTAGCGCCTCCCCTCACGAATGGCCTGACCGCAGGGTTGCCATACCATTCGACAAAACTCAGCGACTTGGCCGGGGCGGGAGTCAGACGGCTCATTACTCTAGCAGCCTCCGCATTGGACTGAACTGTTAGGGCTTTCTCCCATCCAGCAACATTGCTCTCCGAATAGAGAACACGTTTGCCTAACCGCATAAAGCGAGGGCCAAAACCGCTCGCTCGCCATCGCGCAAGCGTCTTCGTGGTGGTGCGCAACCGTCGAGCGAGCATAGCAGTCGTCAGGTGAGAAGTGAGTTTATCAGACATATAGGTCTTCCTTTGCTATTTCAGGGGCACAAGCGCCCGGCAAAGGACATATTGCTACAGACGCGGACACTCGCAAAAATAGGATCCGTCTCCGCCGATTGAACGCGTCCGGACACTCGAAAGTTTTTGTGATCTACGGCCTGCGGGAGGGACAGTCCTAATTGGGTTGGGTGCCAATAGCATTTCAACTACGACAAGCATGCGCGATGCCACCTCATCCAATTACACTTTAGATCAGGTTTACGATCATGAAAGCCTTTGCAAATACGATGCTCGGCGCAGCCGAGCATCGAGCCGCAATTGAATTGCAGGCCCCGGCGCTTTAACGCATGCATTTGCCCATTTAAGTGCGCGTATGACGTCTATTTGCGCAATGTGATGCGCTGTGCATCGCAAACTTATCGCCTGCTCATTTGGAACGCTTTTTGCGCAACGAAGCATTTTCTAACTATAAGCGCTGCATGACAGGCTTAGCGCCAAACAACAATCGAAAGCGGCGTGGTCCTGCGCGGTTCAAGCAGACAGACCTCGCCCGTGCCGTGAAAGCGTTCCTCCAAGCCGGGTTGCAGGTAGCTTGCGCACGCATTGAACTGGATGGCACGATCGTAATCGTTCCAAGCACACCTGCCGCTGTGCTAAATACACCGAACCCGTGGGACGTGTGATGGGTCCGGTGGCTACGTTCAAACTAAAGTTCGTTGATGTGCAGCGTGACCGCTCTGGCCAGGTCGCCTTCTTCTATTTTAGGCGCCACGGGCGCCGGTGGCGTTTGCCTGGCGCACCGCCGTCAGAAGAATTTATGTCAGCCTATCGCGCACTTGTTAAAGCAACCGCTCCCACTAAGGCAGCAGTGCAGGCCGTTAATCCGCCAGGTTCATTCGGTGCGCTGGTAAAGGACTTCCTTGGGTCAGGCACGTTTAAGGAGAAGAAGCCATCGACGCAGAGCGAATACCGGCGGGTGTTAGAAGCCTTGCGCTGAGCACGGCCCTAAGCCAATCCGGTTTCTTGAGCGACGGCACATTCGCCAAATGCGTGACGCACGCGCCGACACTCCAGGCGCCGCGAATACCATCCTTCGCATGTTGAAGCTGCTACTCAATTTTGCCGTTGATGACGGGCTGATCAAGCGCAACCCGGCGGCGAAAATGAAGCTGCTTAGGGTCGGGGAGTGGCGCGCCTGGACTGATGACGAATGCGCCGCCTTTGAGACGCGTTGGCCGTCAGGCACGATGGAGCGACGCGCGTATGTGCTGGCGCGCTACACGGGCCAGCGCAAAAGCGATCTTGTCGGAATGACCCGGGCGCACATAAAGGACGGCGCCATTCGTGTCATCCAGGGAAAGACCGGCGAAGAACTTTGGATCCCTGAACATCGTGCGATGACCGCTGAACTCGCTTGCGGCGTCAGCGAGCACATGAGCCTGCTAACTACAACTCAGGGTAAGGCGTTCGACCCCGTCTACTTCGGCGCGTGGTTCGCGGACGCCATTAGCAAGGCTGGGCTTCCGGACGATTGCGTGCTGCACGGCCTACGGAAGACAGCGGCGCGGCAGCTGGCGGAAGCCGGATGCAGCGAGCAAGAAATTCAAGCGATCACGGGCCACGCCACAAGCCGAATGGTGGCGCACTACACGAAGGGCGCTGACCAGCGGAAACGCGCGACGTCCGCGATCACAAGCTTGAGAACAACCGCTGAACAGAAAGTGCCAAACACAAACCGGGAAAAGTGCCAAACGCCGCGGTCGACGTTTCTAAATTCCATTGAAATCATGGCGCTCCCTAGGGGAGTTCGAACCCCTCTTTTCAGATTGAAAATCTGACGTCCTAACCGATAGACGAAGGGAGCTTGCGGCGCTCACGCGGCAGGCTCGGCGCCGGCCCGATATAGTGAGGTTTCCGGAAGGTGGCAAGCAGCCGGCGATGACATGCCGGGAGTGCCGTAAAAGCGACCTCCTTCCCAGAGATGCGCGGGTGCTCGGCTGGTTACGCGCGGCGTGGTCGGCAGGCAGGGCCTCGGCAGCGGGTGAAGCTGCCCTCCCTTCGGGCGCAACGGCAGACGCACGGCTTCAACAACGGGATGGCAGCGGCGAGCGATCGGATTGGACTCGGACCGTCTCTGCAATTCGCTCAGCTTTGCCGGCGCGGGTCGGCCACGTCCTCGATGACCAGCTCGCGTCGATCACGGCCGTTCCACGTGTCGCGGCGCAGGTGTCCGACGATGTGCAGGGGCATGCCGGCCGAGGAGAGCAAGGCAGAGCCGACGGGCTGATCCGCGGCGCGGAATGCCACGGCGTCCAGACGCGAACCGTCGCCGGCCTCCAAGGTGCAGCGCACGTGTGCGGTGCCGACCACCTTGGCGAATTTCACCCGATGTGCCGGGAAGGCGAAGCGCGGCTCGGGATTGCCTTGGCCGTAAGGCCCGGCCCGCTCGATCAGGGCCATGAACTCGTCGGTGACGCTTGCAGGTGTCAGCGCGCCGTCGATCTCGAGCGCTATGGCTGATCGTGCCGCATCGGTCTTGCCGGCCAGCCGCTCGCTGAGGAAAGCGCGCAGAGCGTCGAGATGATCGCGCGCCACCGTGAGCCCGCCTGCCATGGCATGGCCGCCGCCCTTCTTGAGATGCCCTGCAGTCACCGCTGCGCGCACCGCGGCGCCGATATCGACCCCCGCGATCGAGCGCAGGGAGCCCGTGCCCTCGTCCTTGCCGTCCCAGGCGATGACGCAGGCGGGGCGCTGAAAGCGCTCCACCAGCCGGCTCGCCACCAGGCCGACGACACCCTTGTGAAACTCCTTCGAAGCGATCATCAGCAGCGGCAGGCTGGCATCGGCCTCGACCAGTTGATCGGCATGCGCCATGGCCTCGTCGAGCATCTGCGTCTCGATGGCCTTGCGCTCGCGGTTGAGCTTGTCGAGCAGAACGGCGATGCGCGCGGCCTCGGTTTCGTCGTCGATCGACAGCAGCTTTGCACCCAAGGCTGCATCGCCGATGCGGCCGCCTGCGTTGATGCGCGGCCCGAGCACGAAGCCCAGATGGTATGCCGTAGGGGCAACCGCCAGCGCAGCGGCATCGCTGAGTGCCTTGAGACCGATGTTGCGGCGCTGCCGCATGGTCTGCAGGCCTTTGGTGACGTAGGCGCGGTTCAGACCCTTGAGAGGAACGACGTCGCACACGGTTGCCAACCCAACGAGATCGAGCAGAGTCGAGCAGATCCGGTGGCGTTGCCGATCCGGTGTAGTAACCGCGCTTGCGGAGTTCGCGGGTGGTCGCAACCAGCACCATGAAGACGACGCCCGCCGCGCACAGATGACCAAGACCGGAAATGTCGTCCTGCCGGTTGGGGTTGATGAGCGCCGCAACATCGGGAAGGCGCTCGTCGGCCTGGTGGTGATCGATGACGATCACGTCGGCGCCCAGGGGACCGGCGACACCGAGCGCGTCGACGCTGGTCGTGCCGCAGTCGACGGTGACGATGAGCTTGGCGCCCTCCGTGACGAGGCCTTTGATGGCTTCGGCATTGGGGCCGTAGCCCTCGGTCATCCGTCGGGGATATAGATGCGCGCGTCGAGCCCGTGAGCCTGAAGGAAGCGCTTGACCAGAGCGGATGAACAGGCGCCGTCGACGTCGTAGTCGCCGAAGATCGCGATTGTCTCGCGGCGCTCGATGGCATCGGCGAGTCGGGAGGCACCTTTGTCCATGTCGCGCAAGGTGCTGGGGTCCGGCATCAGCGCCTTGACGGTGGGGTCGAGAGTGACCGCCACGTCGTCCGGCGCGATGTCGCGGGCCGCCAGCACGCGGCCCAGCAGCTCCGGCAGCTCGTGGCGCTGGCTGATAGCGATGGCCGTTTTGGCTGCTGCCGGACTGAGCCGCTCGCGCCAGGCAAGGCCGCGCATGGACGCCGTGACGCCCAGATAGGCGTCATTCTCCTGGTCGATCGGCTTTAGTTTGCGAATAGCCCCCATGTGCCCCCGCCACGCAGCATTCCGGCGACACTACGCCGGCATGCCGGTGCAGGACCATGATTTGCTTGGCTCTTCCACAGGCTGGTGCGACCGTGGACGGCGCTCAGATCCTGGGTGGCGCCTTGGTGCCGATCATGCGGAAGCTGGTTTTGATGCGCCGCACGGTGCCCGTTTTCGAGCGCAGGACGACGGTTTCCGTCTCGGCAAAGTCGCCGCGGAAGTGCACGCCATCCAGCAGCGAGCCATCCGTCACGCCTGTCGCGGAAAAGATCACGTCGCCGGAGGCCATCTCTTCCATGCTGAACTTGCGCTTGATGTCGCTGATGCCCATGGCCGCCGCACGGGTTTCTTCTTCCCTCTTCAGCGGATGCAGGCGGCCTTGCATCTGGCCGCCGATGCAACGCAGGGCCGCGGCCGCCAGCACGCCCTCGGGCGCGCCGCCGATGCCGAAATAGATGTCGATGCCGGTTTCCTTGGGATCGGTGGTCCAGATCACGCCGGCGATGTCGCCATCGGGGATGAGCTGGACGCCGGCTCCGGTTTTGCGCACCGCCGCGATAAGCTCGGCGTGGCGCGGCCGGTCGAGAATGCAGGCGGTGATCTCCGACACCCGCTCGCCCTTGGCCTTGGCCAGCGCGTTGATCGTGTCGGCGGGTGGCGCGTCGAGGTCGATGATGCCGTCTGGATAGCCGGGACCGATGGCGATCTTGTTCATGTACATGTCGGGCGCATTGAGCAGGCCGCCGCGCTCGGCAATGGCAAGCACGGCCAGCGCATTGGGCATCCCCTTGGCGCAGATGGTGGTACCCTCCAGGGGGTCGACGGCAATGTCCACCTCCGGGCCTTCGCCGGTGCCGACCTCTTCGCCGATGTAGAGCATGGGGCTTTCGTCCATCTCGCCTTCGCCGATGACGACGCGGCCCTTGATGTCGATCTTGGCAAGCTCCTTGCGCATGGCATCGACGGCGGCGCCGTCTGCCGCCTTCTCGTCGCCCCGGCCCCTGAGCCTGGCTGCGGCGATCGCGGCAGCTTCGGTCACGCGTGCGACCTCCAATACCAGTACGCGCTCGAGGCCGCCTTTGTGATCGATCCTGGACATCAGCTCACTCCCTTGAGCGCCGCGAGACTTACTGCCTCTTATAGCGGCTCTATGCGAATCATTTGCGGCTTTTCCGATACGTTGCCGTCACGCTGGATCGCCGTCAGGGCGCCGCGAATGGCTTCCTCGGTGGTCTCGTGCGTGATGAGGATCACCGGTGTGGGGGCGCCGGGCTTCAGCTTCGCGCCGATCCCGATCTGCGAGCCGCGCGGGCGGCGCTGCACGATGCTCTCGAGCGAAATCTCGCGCTCGCCGAGCCGTCCGGCGATGCCGGCCATGGCGCCCGGCCGGTCGAACACGGCGAGGCGTACGTAATAGGCGCCCTGATGCTGCCCGAGCTTGGCGCGCTTGTAGGGCTTGAGCTTGCCCGCGGGCACAAGGAACGGCGCCGGGTTGGTGCCGCGGGCGATGTCGACGATGTCGCTGGCGACCGCGGAGGCGGTTGCACCCGCGCCGGCGCCGCGGCCGATGAGCAGCACGTTGCCGGAAAAATCGCCGTCCACGGCCACGCAGTTGGTGACGCCGGAAACCTCGGCGATGGCGGAATTCGGTAGACACCATGGCCGGGTGCACGCGCTGCTCGATGCCGCTTTCGGTCATGAGGGCGACGCCCAGGAGCTTGATGCGATAGCCGAGATCGTCGGCGGCCTCGATGTCCGCCTGCGTAATGCCTTCGATCCCCTCGATGTGGATCTGGTCGAAGGCCACGCGCGTGCCGAAGGCGAGGCTCGTCAGCAGGGCGAGCTTGTGGGCGGTGTCGAAGCCGCCGATGTCGAAGGTGGGATCGGCCTCGGCGTAGCCCTTGGCCTGGGCTTCCTTGAGGACATCGCCGAACGAGCGATGCTCTTCCAGCATCTGCGTAAGGATGTAATTGCAGGTGCCGTTGAGGATGCCGTAGACGCGGCGGATCTGATTGGCGGCCAGCGACTTCCCGCATGGTCTTGATGATCGGGATGCCGCCCGCCACCGCCGCCTCGAAGTTCAGCGCGACGCCGTTTTTCTCGGCCAGCCGCGCCAGCTCCGTGCCGTGCTTTGCCAGCAGCGCCTTGTTGGCGGTGACGACGTGCTTGCGTGCTCGCAGCGCGGCTTCGACGGCGGCTTTTGCCGGGCCGTCGTCGCCGCCGATCAGTTCGACGAAGACGTCGATGGAAGGATCTGCCGCGAGCCGGTCGGCGGTCATCGAACCAGGCCATGCCTTCCAGGCTGACCCCGCGATCCTTGTTGCGGCTGCGGGCCGCAGACGCCGGTGACGACGATCTCACGTCCGACTGTCTCTGCGAGCCGCGCGCCGTGCGTTTGCAATAAGCGCAGCAGGCCGGCACCAACGGTGCCAAGACCGGCAACACCCAATCTCAACGGCTGGCTCATCTGCCTGCAGTCTAACGTGACGCCTTTTGCGGAATTGGGATCACGTTATGCATGCGTTTCCGGCGACCGCGCGAGGAACTTTTTGATGTTGCGCGCGGCCTGGCGAATGCGATGCTCGTTCTCCACCAGGGCGATGCGCACGTAGCCCTCGCCGTACTCGCCGAAGCCGAGGCCCGGGGAGACCGCCACGTCGGCCTTGTCGATGAGCAGCTTGGCAAACTCCACCGAACCGATCTCGCGGAAGGCCTCGGGGATCGGCGCCCAGGCGAACATGGAGGCTTGCGGTGCGGGGATGTGCCAGCCCGCGCGGCCGAAGCTCTCGACCAGGCAATCGCGCCGCGCCTTGTAGATCTTGCGGATCTCCTCCACGCAATCCTGCGGGCCGTTGAGCGCAGCAGCGGCAGCCACCTGCACCGGCGTGAAGGCACCGTAGTCGAGATAGGATTTCACACGCGCAAGCGCGGCGATCAGGCGCTCGTTGCCGACCGCAAAGCCCATGCGCCAGCCCGGCATGGCGTAGGTCTTGGACAGCGAGGTGAACTCGACCGTGATGTCGATGGCGCCGGGAACCTGCAGCACCGACGGCGGCGGATTGTTGTCGTAGTAGATCTCGGCGTAGGCGATGTCCGAGAGAATGATCAGATCGAGCTTTTTGGCGAGCTGCACGGCCTCGATGTAGAAGTCGAGGTCCGCGGTGGAAGCGGTCGGGTTGGACGGGTAGCTGAGCACGACCGCGAGCGGTTTCGGGATCGAGTGCCTGACCGCGCGCTCGACGCCGCGCAGGAACTCGGCGTGCGGGTCTTTTGCGGTGCGCTGCGCCTCCGGTGGTCGGAATGTGGCGGATCGAGGCTCCCGAAATGATGAAGCCGAACTCGTGAATGGGATAGGTCGGGCTCGGCACCAGGATCACATCGCCGGGCGCCGATATGGCCTGCGCCATGTTGGCGAAGCCCTCCTTCGAGCCGAGCGTCGCGACCACCTGGGTCTCGGGGTTGAGCTTCACGCCGAACCGGCGCGCGTAGTAGGCGGCCTGCGCCTTGCGCAAGCCCGGAATGCCCTTGGAGGCGGAATAGCGATTGGTGCGCGGCTTGCTGACGGTCTCGACCAGCTTGTCGACGATATGCTGGGGCGTGGGCATGTCGGGGTTGCCCATGCCGAGGTCGATGATGTCGGCGCCACGCGCGCGAGCGGCCGCCTTCAGGCGGTTCACCTCGGCGAACACATAAGGGGGAAGGCGTTTGACGCGGTGGAATTCTTCGATCACGGGACTAACCGGTGGTTTGAACAGGCGCTATGCGAAGGCAATCGGACGGAGCTACTTGCCCTTCTCGATCTGCTTAGCGGCTTCGGCCTGCTGGGCTTGGCCCTTTTCGATCATCTGGTTCATCGCCTTCTGCTGCTCGTCCTTGTTCAGGACCTTCTGCGGCAGCTTGGTAATGTCGGGCAAATTGGCCAGCGGCAAGGTCTCAGAGCAACCGCTCAGGATTGTACCGGCGGAAATACCGGCCAGCAATCAGACCAAACGCCAATTTCCAACTTGCAACCATATACACTCCCCACCATTGCTGCGCCGCGACATCTAGCATTATCGCATCGTCAAGTCTTGACCATCCATAGATAAACGCTAGCTGATTCTGGGGTCTTTAGGCACGAAGCCCAGGATCCGTTGGTGCAACCGGGCCACAGGTACTAAATTCAGCGGCAGGCAGCCAATCCGCGTAGAATTGGCCAGTTCTGATTCTCGCGAGAGCCGATATGCAGAAATTTGCGCCCGAGACCAAGAAGCCCGTTCCGGCAGAGGTCGACCTAGGCGCCTACCGGATCGCCGATCCGGAGGCGTTCGGCCGCAACATGCTGCGGCTGATGGAAGAGGGCCAGAAGGTCATGAGCGGCCTGCTCGAGCGGGTCGACGGCAAGACCGGGCCCGTATAGCGCCGCCAGCGAAATGACGGATGCAGCCAAGCTGTTCTCCGAGATCGCGCAGCCCTGGGTGGCGGAGCCGGCCAAGCTGGTCGAGGCGCAAGGCGCCCTGTTCGGCAACTACATGCAACTCGTCGCCAGCACGGCGCAGCGTGCGATGGGCGGGCAAGCGCTGCCGGTGGCGGAGCCGGAGGCCGGCGACAACCGGTTCAACGATCCCGAGTGGAGCCGCAATCCCTACTTCGATTTCTGGAAGCAGTCCTATCTCATCACCATGCGCTGGCTCGAGGACCTGCTCGACAAGACCGAAGGGCTCGACGAGCGCACGCGCCAGCGTGCCGAGTTCTATCTGAAGCAGCTGGTGAGCGCGCTCTCGCCCTCCAACTTCCCGCTGACCAATCCGGTGGTGCTGCGCGAGACGTTCCAGTCGAGCGGGCAGAACCTCGTGCAGGGCATGGCCAATCTCGTGCACGACCTGGAACGATCCGGCGACCTGCTCAACATCAGCCAGACCGACGTGGAGGCCTTCGAGGTCGGCCGCAACGTCGCGACCGCGCCGGGCAAGGTGGTCTTCCAGAACGACATCATCCAGCTCATCCAGTACGCGCCGTCGACCGAGAGCGTGTACGAGCGGCCGCTGCTGATCGTGCCGCCGTGGATCAACAAGTTCTACATCCTCGATCTCGGTCCGCAGAAATCCTTCATCCGCTTCGCCGTCTCGAAGGGCTTCACGGTGTTCGTGGTGAGCTGGGTCAATCCGGACGCAGCGCCTCGCGCACAAGACCTTCGAGGACTACATGAACGAGGGCATCCTGGCGGCGACGGACGCGGTCAAGCGCGAGACGGGCGCCGACAAGATCAACGTGATCGGCTACTGCGTCGGCGGCACGCTGCTCGGGCACCACGCTTGCCTATCTGGCCGCGCGCGGCGAGGAGCCGTTCTCGTCCGCCACCTTCTTCGCCGCCCAGGTCGACTTCACCAAGGCCGGCGACCTCATGCTGTTCATCGATGACGCCCAGCTCAAATCGCTCGAAGAGATGATGGCGGAGCGCGGCTATCTCGACGGCGCGCGCATGGCGACCGTGTTCAACATGCTGCGGCCCAAGGACCTGATCTGGCCCTACATCGTCAACAACTACATGCTGGGCAAGAAGCCGTTCCCGTTCGATCTGCTGTTCTGGAACCAGGACTTCGACGCGCATGACGCCCGCCAACCACAAGTTCTACCTGCGCGAGTTCTATCATGAGAACAAGCTGGCGCGCGGGCAGATGACCATCGGCAACGTCAAGCTCGACCTGGGCAAGGTGAAGCTGCCGATCTACGAGCTGTGCGCCAAGGAAGATCACATCGCGCCGGCGAAATCGGTGTTCATCGGTTCGCGGCTGTTCGGCGGGCCGGTGACCTACGTGCTGGCGGGCTCGGGCCACATCGCCGGCGTCATCAATCCGCCGGGCGAGAAGATCAAGTACCAGTACTGGACCAACGACCGGAAGGCCGCGACGCTGGAGGCTTGGTTCGATGGTGCAGACGAGCATCCCGGCTCCTGGTGGCCGCACTACGCCGAGTGGCTGGCGAAGCATTCGGGGGACAAAGTTCCTGCCCGCACGCCAGGCGCTCAACTCGGCGCCATCGAGGATGCACCCGGCAGCTACGTGAAAGTGAAGAGCTGAGCCACCCGTCATCTGATGGCCGCCTTGTTGTAAGACGCGCTGCTGCACGTCGCGATTCTCTCGAACGACAAACCTGGGGTTCGCCGATGCCACTCTTCTCGCTGGAGGAACTGGAGGCGGCGGTTCCGCTCGTGCGCACGACCGTGCCGCCGACGCCGCAGCATGCCTGGCCGCTGCTGGCGAAACGTACGGGCGCGCAGGTGTGGGTCAAGCACGAGAACCACACGCCCATCGGCGCCTTCAAGGTGCGGGGTGGCATTGTCTATCTCGATGCGCTCAAGCGAAAAGCCGCGAAGCTCAACGGCGTCGTCACCGCCACGCGCGGCAATCATGGCCAATCGATCGCACTTGCGGCGGCGCGCGCAGGCGTGCCGTGCGCCATCTTCGTGCCGCGTCGGCAATTCGCGCGAGAAGAACGCGGCGATGCAGGCCTTCGGCGGCGAGTTGATCGTTGCCGGCGCCGATTTCGACGAATGCCGGCCGCATGCCGCACGGTTTGCCGAGGAGCGCGGCTACCACTTCGTGCCCTCGTTCCATCGGGATCTAGTGAAAGGCGTGGCCACCTACGCGTTGGAGCTGTTCCAGGCCGTGCCCGACCTCGATGCGATCTATGTGCCGATCGGCATGGGATCGGGCATCTGCGGCCTCATCACGGTACGCGATCTGCTGGGGCTGAAGACGGACATCATCGGCGTTGTCGCCGACAGTGCGCCGGCCGTTGCCTTGTCCTTCGAGCAGGGACGCCCCGTGCCGACCAATTCGTCGGCGACCTTCGCCGACGGCATGGCCTGCCGTGATCCCGTCGCCGAGCCGGTCGACATTATATGCAGTGGCGCGGCCCGCATCGTGCGTGTGACGGAAGACGAAATCGCCGGAGCCATCCGGGCCTATTACGAGGATACGCACAATCTCGCCGAGGGCGCCGGCGCGGCGCCGCTCGCGGCCCTGATGCAGGAGCGCGAGCGGATGCAAGGCAAGCGCGTCGGACTGATCCTCAGTGGCGGCAATATCGACCGCGAGGTGTTCGCCGAGGTGCTGGCCGGGCGAACACCGCGCAGCTAGCGAACTTATCCGCCCGTCAATCCCTGCTCCAGGTCGGCGATGATGTCGGCGGCATCCTCCAGCCGATCGAGAGGCGCACCACGTCGGCGCCAGCGCCGGCCGCCTTGCGCTGCTCGTCGGTGAGCTGGCGGTGGGTGGTGGATGCGGGGTGGATGATGAGGCTGCGCACATCGCCGATGTTGGCCAAGTGCGAGAACAGCTTGACGTTCGAGACGAGCTTCACGCCCGCTTCATAACCGCCCTTCAGGCCGAACGTGAATACGCTGCCGGCGCCCTTCGGGCAGATCTTCTTTGCGACCGCGTGATAGGGGTTCTTGGGCAGGCCCGCGTAGTTCACCCATTCGACCTTCTTGTGCTTCTCGAGGTGCTTGGCGACGGTCACCGCGTTCTCGCAGTGCTTGGCCATGCGCAAGGGCAGCGTCTCGATGCCGGTAAGGATGAGGAATGCGTTGAAGGGCGAGATGGCCGGTCCCAGATCGCGCAAGCCCATCACGCGGCAGGAGATGGCGAAGGCGAAATTGCCGAAGGTTTCGGCCAGCCGCATGCCGTTGTAGCTGGCATTGGGATCCTGCAGCGTCGGATATTTCTTCTTGGACGCCAGCCAGTCGAAGGTGCCGCAGTCGACGATGACGCCGCCGATCGAATTGCCGTGGCCGCCCATGAACTTGGTGAGCGAGTGGATGACGATGTCGGCACCGAACTCCTTGGGCCGGCACAGGTACGGCGTCGCCAGCGTGTTGTCGACGATCAGCGGCACGCCGGCTTTCTTGGCAATGGCCGAGATGGCCGGCAGATCGACGACGATGCCACCCGGATTGGCGATCGACTCGCAGAAGATCGCCTTGGTCTTGGGCGTGATGGCCTTCTGGAAGGTTTCGGGATCGGTCGCGTCGGCCCATGCGACGTTCCAATTGAATTTCTTGAATGCATGATTGAACTGGTTGACCGAGCCGCCATAGAGCTGCCGGCCCGCCACGAACTCGTCGCCGGGCTCCATCAGCGTGTGGAACACGATCATCTGGGCGGCGTGACCCGAGGCGACGGCGAGTGCAGCCGTGCCGCCTTCGAGGGCGGCGACGCGCTGTTCCAGCACGGCCTGGGTGGGACCGCCGATGCGCGTGTAGATGTTGCCGAAGGCTTCGAGATTGAACAGCGATGCGGCGTGGTCGACGTCGTTGAAGACATAGGAGGTGGTTTGATAGATCGGCGTCACGCGTGCGCCCGTCGAGGGGTCTGGTGCGGCTCCGGCGTGGATGGCGAGCGTGGCAAACCCGGGCGCATCATTGGATGGCATCGGCAACTCCTGTCGGGCTGACGGAAATCTAGGCGTCAACGGGAGCCAATGGCGGCGCCCAAGTCAACGCTTCTTTCATCGGGTATTCGGCGACCGGAATAACGACGCCAGGATGGCAAGGCCGACGGCGATGGGCACGACAATCAGCAAGACCGCGCCGACGGTGATGGCAACACCCAGCAGCACGAAGACGATCAAGAAGAACAGAAGAGTGGTGGCCGCGAAGATGGCGCAACCAGCCAGCCATGCGCGCCATCCGGTGAGTACCGTTGTTTTGCCGTTACGGGTAATGACGAGCATCGTTTGCCCTCCAGGAGCAAAGTAGCGCCGGGCGATCTTGCCGCTGCCAATGCCGGACCATAAGATCAAATTATAGGGGCGCCGGCGATGGGTACCATCGTTCCGGATGTGCCTTCCGCTTTCAACGTCATGTGAACGCGTCCACCCACACTCCCGGAGCCTCCCGAGTATGCCGATACCTTCCATCCTGCAGGATCGCCTGACGCTGCCTGCGATCGGCGCGCCGCTGTTCATCGTCTCTGTCCCGGAGCTGGTGATTGCGCAATGCAAGGCCGGCATCGTCGGGGCGTTCCCAGCGCTCAACGCGCGACCCAAGGAGCTGCTGGAGGAGTGGATCGTCCAGATCAAGACGGAACTCGACGCCTACCAGAAGGCGCATCCCGAGCGACGCGTGGCGCCATTTGCCGTGAATCAGATCGTGCACGCGTCCAATGATCGTCTCGAGCACGACGTGGCTATGTGCGTGAAGCACAAAGTGCCGATCACGATCACCAGCCTGCGCGCGCCGGCCGACGTGGTGAAGGCCGCGCATTCCTATGGCGGCATCGTGCTGCACGACGTGATCAATGTGCGCCACGCCATGAAGGCTGCCGAGGAAGGCGTCGATGGGCTGATTCTCGTGTGTGCCGGTGCCGGCGGCCATGCCGGAACGCTGAGCCCGTTCGCCCTGCTGGCGGAGGTGCGCCGGCTGTTTCCCGGAACCATCGCCCTGTCCGGTGCGATCTCCAATGGGGCGAGCATTCTCGCCGCGCAGGCCATGGGCGCGGACCTCGCCTACATCGGCACGCGGTTCATTGCGACGCGCGAGGCTAATGCCAGCCCGGAATACAAGAGGATGCTGGTCGACGCTGCGGCGGGGGACATCGTCTACAGCTCGCTGTTCACGGGCGTGCACGGCAACTATCTGGGGCCGAGCATTGTCGCCTCCGGCCTGGATCCCAAGAACCTGCCGGAAGGCGACAAGACCAAGATGAGCTTCGGGTCGGGCGGCAGCAGCAAGAACAAGGTCTGGCGCGATATCTGGGGCGCCGGTCAGGGCGTGGGAAGCATCGACGCCGTGCCGACCGTTGCCGAATGCGTCACGCGCCTGCAGGCGGAATATTCGGCGGCGACGGCCGATCTCGCGCGCCGCAGTTTTGCGGGTACGACGAGGGTCGCGGCAGAGTAGACGGACTACCGCTTGGGGGCGATGACGTGGTTCTGCACGCCGCGCCCGCCCAGCAGGGGCCGTTTGGACGACAGCGTGCCCGAGGCGACACCGGCCCAGCCGAGCTCGCCGGAGAGACGTCCGTATTCGATCTTCGGGCAGCGGTTCATCACCACCTTGAGGCCTGCGGCTTCGGCTTCCGCGGCGGCCTGGTCGTTGCGTACGCCGAGTTGCATCCAGATGACTTTGATGCCGAGCTTGTCTTTGAGACGGATCGCTTCGCGTACCACTTCCAGCGCCGCGGCCGAATTGCGGAAGATGTCGACGATGTCGACGGAGCCGGGCACATCGGCGAGCGAGGCGAAGACCTTGCGGCCCTGGATCTCCTGGCCTGTCAGGGTCGGATTGACGGGGATGACCTCGTAGCCCTTGCCCAGCAGGTACTTCATCGCGAAGTAGCTGGGGCGGTTGCTCGCGGCGCTCGCGCCTACCATGGCGATGGTTTTCGCTTCCGCCAGGATGGCGGCGATGTAGGGGTCTGCGTAGGTGTCGTGGTTCATGATGGAAGCGGAGGCCGCGCGGGGGGAAATACCTGACTGCACCGCTCGGTCAGGCCTTGTTCCAGTCGGGGGTGCGCTTCTCGATGAAGGCGCCGATCCCTTCCTTCGACTCGGCGTGCATCATGTTCTCGACCATGACGCCGGCGGCATAGTCGTAGGCGTCGGCAAGCGGCATCTCGATCTGGCGGTAGAAGGCTTCCTTGCCGATGGCGAGCGTCACCGGGGGTTTCGTGGCGATGATGCCGGAAAGCCGCATGGCCTCGTCCAAGGCCTTGCCGGGCGGCACCACGCGATTGACGAGGCCGTACTCGGCTGCCTCGCGCGCGGGCAGCATCTCGCCGAGCAGCAGCATTTCCATGGCGCGCTTGCGCGTGACGTTGCGCGACAGGGCAACCATGGGCGTCGAGCAGAACAGGCCGATATTGACGCCGGGTGTGGCGAACGTGGCGGTTTCGGAGGCGACGGCCAGGTCGCACGTGGCCACGAGCTGGCAGCCGGCGGCGGAGGCGGTGACCTTCCACCGCGGCGATCACCGCCTTGGGACACTGCACGATGGAGCGCATCAGCTTGGAGCACTGGTGCATCAGCAGCTGGGTGAAGGCGCGCCCGCCATCGGCATCGGCGCGATGCGCGGTGAGCTCCTTGAGATCGTGACCGGCGCAGAACGCGGTGCCCTGGGCCGCAATCACGATCGCGCGCACGGCTGCGGCCTGGGAGGCCGCGTCGATGGCGCCCTGCAGCGCTTCGATCATAGCCTGCGACAGGCTGTTGCGCGACTTCAGGACGGGCGAGCGTCAGCACCAGAACGCCTGCGCGCTGCTCGCTCTCGAGTAAAGTCGCGCGCGGGCTTGCAGTATTTGCCGGGCTGCCGGTCGCCGGCATGGCCATTTGCTCGCTACTGCAGGAGGGGCTCGAGCCTGTCATAGTATTTCTTGACGATCTCGATGTTGCCCGGAAACTGGATCGGCTGTGCCATCTTCATCGCTTCGGCCAGTTCGTCCAGCGCCTGCTTGCGCTCCTTCTCGGGCATCGACTTGTCGGCCGTGATCTCCTCGATCTCGCGCTTGATGGCGGTCGGCGGATCGGTGAACGCCTTGGTCTGCGGATCGATGCCGGCCATCACCAGCGCGATGTTGGAGGCGACGTCGTCATACTCGTTGAAATCCTTGAAGCCGAATTTCTTGGCGATGCTTTCGAGCTGGGATTGCAGCTTGGGATCGGGCTTGTCGCCTTCCATCTTTTCCGCAACCGCGCCCATGTCCTTGTGCGCGGCGATGAAGCCATCGACCTGCTTTTCGGTCAGCTTGAGCTGCTTGACCGGCGACTGCGCCGCGACATTGCCAGCCAATTGGACGAGGGCGACGGCCGCAAAGGCCGCGATAAAGAGGCGAAGCACCTGCTGCATGGGGGTATCCTCGTTGGCCGGCTTTGAATGTGAGCGCGCAAAGTCCGGCTCTGGTAATAGTCCGGAATGACAAAAGTTGGACGCCCATGGCGTGTCAATCATTTGTTCCGTGACCCATTGCCCCGGCGCCACGGTGCGCGTCGATGGGTGCAGGCCGTGCAGGTATCGGGCGTAAGCCGGCGCACGGCATTGATGAACAGTGGTGTCGGTCTAAGCCCAGCGGACTGGGACAGCGCCAGCTCATGGAAACATCGACATCTCCAGCTGGGTAATGCGGCGCGATCTTGAAATTGCAGCAGCCGGGTGGGTTTGGCTGCACTGTGCGCGGAGCCGCGTCGCCGCTCTTTCTTTTGTGGTATCTCGATACCAATATCGGGTATTATAATACCGCACTAGTAACAAGCTGATTTTATTACTGTATATTTGGCTGATTTCCCATTGACAGAAAGGGCGGATCGCACTTATGACGCTCGACAATCGCATACGCAACGGGGCCGGACCCATGAAAACCTATGTCGCCAAGCCCGGCGAACTGGAAAAGAAATGGATAGTGATCGACGGGGAGGGGCTGGTCGTGGGCCGGCTCGCCACGCTGATCGCCATGCGGCTCAAGGGCAAGCATCGGGCCAGCTACACGCCCCATGTCGACACCGGGGATAACGTGATCGTGATCAACGCCGAGAAGGTGGTGTTCACGGGCAACAAGACCAACGACAAGATCTACTACCGGCACACTGGCTATCCCGGCGGCATCAAGCAGCGTTCGCCGCAGCAGCTTTTTGCCAGCAGGCACCCGGAACGCATTCTCGAGCTGGCTGTCGGGCGGATGCTCAAGCGCGGACCGCTGCAGCGCAAGCTGATGCGCAATCTCAAGGTATACAAGGGTGCTGGGCATCCTCACGACGCGCAGAAGCCCGAGCCGCTCGATGTGAAGTCGCTCAACCGCAAGAATGTGAGGGCCTGATCCCCATGGCCGAGACCGAAACCAAGACGTTTGAAGACCTTTCCGCGATCAAGACCAGCGAGGCGGCGACCGCCCCGGTCTACGCGAAAAAGGTGGACGCACAGGGCCGCGCCTATGCCACCGGCAAGCGCAAGAACGCCGTGGCGCGCGTATGGATCAAGCCGGGCGCCGGCAAGATCGTGATCAACGCCAAGGACTTCTCGCAGTATTTCGCGCGTCCCGTGCTGCAGATGCTGCTCAAGCAGCCGCTGCAGGCGGCCGATCGCCTGGACCAGTTCGACGTCATGGCGACTGTCACGGGCGGTGGACTTTCGGGTCAGGCCGGTGCGGTGCGGCACGGTATTTCGAAGGCGCTGACCTATTTCGAGCCCGAGCTGAGGCCGGTGCTCAAGAAGGGCGGCTTCCTCACCCGCGACAGCCGCGTCGTGGAGCGCAAGAAGTACGGCCGCATGAAAGCTCGCCGCAGCTTCCAGTTCTCCAAGCGCTAAGCGCGCACGCACGACGCCGATGGCAGCGCATGGAGATGGCGCTGCCGCGGTTTTGAGCAACCTCGCGCACGCGGCCTGTCATTGACAGGGTGCCATGCCGATCCCATAAGAATGCCATGATCACGCTCGCAAAGCTCACCGTTCGACGCCGCCCGCGATACCCGCGGCTGCGATGACGGATGCTTTGTCATAACCGTTGTTTGCCAGGCCGCTTCCCCCGATGCGGCCTTTTTTCTTGCCCGAACGCACCGAGTTGAACCGATGACCGCCAAAACCGCCTCAAGAGCCAAGCCGACCTCCACGCCAACCGCCAAACCCGTCGTCTTCATCGATGGGGAGGCAGGCACGACCGGTCTCGAAATTCGCCGCCGTCTGGCTAACGTTGCGGGCCTTTCCGTCCTGAGCATCGCCGCGGAGAAGCGCAAGGACGAGGCAGGGCGGCTTGCCATGATGCGGCAGGCGGATCTCGTTGTCCTGTGCCTGCCGGACGAGGCGGCGAAGGAAGCCGTGGCGCTTATTGCCTCACTCGGCAGCGATGCGCCCAAAGTGGTCGATGCCAGCAGCGCGCATCGCGTCGCTGATGGATGGGTGTACGGCTTTCCGGAAATGGACCCGGGGCAAGCGGCCGCGATCAAGCAGGCGACGCGCGTCTCCAATCCGGGCTGCTACCCAACGGGGGCTATCGCGCTCATCCGGCCGCTTGGTGGAGGCCGGCCTCTTGGCTGCCGACTATCCCGTCACGGTCAACGCGGTCAGCGGCTACAGCGGCGGCGGACGGAGCATGATCGAGGCGTATGACGCGGGGAAGGCACCCGATTTCGAGCTCTACGGTCTCGGCCTGGAGCACAAGCACCTGCCCGAGCTGCAGAAGTTCTCCAAGCTCGCGCGGCGGCCGATCTTCGTGCCCTCGGTCGGCAATTTCCGTCAGGGCATGCTGGTGAGCGTGCCGCTGCATCTCGACACGCTGCCCGGCAAGCCTGGTGCGCGCGACCTGGAGGCGGCGCTCGCCAAGCACTTTGCGGGGGCGAAGCTCGTCAAAGTGGTTGCTGGCGGATGATGCGTCGTCCAAAGGCGGGCGGCTCGATGCTCTGGCGCTCAACGACACGGATATGCTGGAGCTGCGCGTGTTCTCCAATGAGAGGCACCGCCAGGCCGTGCTGGTGGCGCGGCTCGACAACCTGGGCAAGGGCGCCTCGGGGGCGGCCGTGCAGAACATCGGCCTGATGCTGGGCGTGGAGACCTGAATTGGCGTTACCTCGCTGAGCCGCCGTCGGGCTTGAGGAACCGTCCGGCCACCCAGCCTTCCTGGCCGTCATACTCTACGCGGCACCACTGCGTCAGCGCTTCGCGGCGCTGGGCGGCGTTCATGCGCGCCCACTGGTCCATGGGCGGCTGGTTGCGGCGGCAGCCGAGATGCTTCAGGCCGCGGGCGTTGGCGGGAATCTGCGCCAGGCTCTTGCTGTCGGCCGAAGGCACGTCGCGCAGCTGCAGGACGTCGCTGGAGCTGACGCCGGTGACCGCCCAGAACGCGGGCGGATCATCCGCCTTGGCGGCAACGGCGCCGATGGCAATTGTGCAGACGGCAATGGCGATGCGGACTGAGCGCGGCATGGCGAATCGCCTCTTGCAGCGGATGGGCCCGCGAAAAGTGCCGCAAAATGTGCCGTCGATGTGGCATGCGCAAATGCGCGCTAGATCTCAGAACTTGTAGCCGTAGCGCACGCCGATGCTGTCGAGGCCTTCGTTGCTGTCGAACAGGAAGGCGTTCGACATATGCTCGAAGTAGACCGAAATGCTGCGGCGGTCGTCCAGCCGCAGCCCGATCTCGATCGGGATGTGGAACAGGATGCGCGAACCCAGCGCCTTCTTGTCCGGGTCGGTGGGGTCCAGCAATCCGTCGTGGACTGTGCCGCCCAGGCCGAGGCCGAAGAAAATGCCGCTCGGTGTCTGGTACTCCCAGCGTGCATCGACGTAGACCCTGCTGGTGTAGCCCTCGGTGTTGACGGTGGCGCCCACCGCAGGGCGGATGGTGCCGCCCAGGAAGGGCATGCCGGCACCGAACAGCAGCTCGCCGTTGATGTCGATGCCGCTTTCGAGCCGGAAGCCGCTCCACGGGCCGGGCACGTCGTGGGCGAGGATGCCGCCGCGAAATTCTAGTCCCGACGGTGCGTCGGCGAATTGCGCGAGCGCGGGTTCGGCTAACCCCACGCCGAGCAGCAGCGAGAGTGCGGCAAGTATCAATCGCAAGGAGGGTCTCTCCGCTGTTCGAGCTCGACGCGGCACCGAGAAGACGACCGTTTGCAGGATACGCGATCCGGCGGTTCGCGCACAGCAAGAGCGACGGTCTCGCGCCCCATCTCCACCTTTAGCGGCGCAGCGTGGCAATTCGGCCAGCCGCAGCCGAAAGAACCGGTTGTGCCGGCACGTTAATGTTGAAGGTGAGCAGATCAGCCCCTAGCGTGGCTGACGCCGATGCGCAACTGGCTGCGCGGTCCTCGAGAGCAAGGGCGTCCTCCGGGGTGCTTTGGTTGGATCAGGGGGTCCCGCGATGGAGGCGTTCACCGCGCTCCTGGAGTCTGCGACGCGCATTCTCGTTGCCGGTTTTACCGCGGCCCCGCTCGCCTGGGTCATGGCCATCGTGCTCCTCACGCTGGGACTGGCGGCCGTTGCGCTGCGTCGACGCCCGGTGGCGCGCAATGACGTGGAGACGATATTCCTCGCCTCCGCCGCCGCGACCCGGAAGGCGCGCGAGATCGGCGAGATCGATGCCTTTGCCCGGCGGGCAGGTGCGGCAGCAGATGAGCTGAAAGCCCAGCTCAGACGGCTGCGGGCGGGTCATCACAGCTATATCAAGGTCTATGTCGACCACTCGAACTTCATCAAGACCTGGAACGGAGCCGTCCACGGCCGGGAGAGGGCGCTGGAGCACGACATCGACTGGCAGATGCTTTCGGAAGTGCTGCTGGAGGAGACTGGCGAGTGGCTGACGAAGGCGCGCAAGGCGCCGCAGGCGCTGCTCTACCGCGGCATGCACGTGTACGGCACGCTGTTCGAGGACAGCTATTTCACGCTGCTCGAGACCATGCTGCGGCATGAGCAGAACGCGCCCAACAAGCTCTCCCTGCCGATCCGGCTGCGCAAGGAGACGATCGACAAGTGGCGCGAGGAGAACGAGCAGTACAAGGCGGAGCTGACACGGCAGATCAGCAACGTGACGGGGTGCGTGATGGTGCCGATCTACCGGCGGACGCCGCGCGAGGATCAGCTGTCGAGCTGCCAGTACACGTCCGGCGGCATCCCCATTGCGCCGGAGAAGATGCTCGATACCTTCATCGCCACCGATCTGATCGGCGATGCAACGTTCGATGCCTACGACATTGCCCTGATCGTGTCGGAAGACAGCGACTTCGTGCCCGCCGTGGAGTTCGTGCAGGAGATGCGCAGCAAGCAGGTGGTGCACGTCGGCTTCGGCAGCTACAACAACGACTTGCGCGCCGCGTGCCGGCACCGCATCGACCTCGCCAAAGGCAACGTATTCCGCCAGCTGCAGCGTGCCGCCAAGGATTGATGGCTAGTTACTGGATGGGCGGAAACCGTCATCTCAGTTGAGAGCCACCAGAACCTGGACCTCGGGTACATCGTGCACGTGCTTGGCCAGTGCCTCCAGTCCGCGCTGCACCGGTCCGCCATAGGCCCAGTCGAGCAGTTCGACGCTGTGCGCGATGCGGATGCTCATGCCGCCCGCCAGCTGCGTGATGCAGCCGATGTTGCCAGTCGCGACCATATCGGCTCGCACGCTGTCGATGTTTGCGACCTTGCGGTCGCGCAGGTCGCGCGCAATCTCGGGCTGCAGGATGTTGTAGGTTCCCGCCGATCCGCAGCACAGTGCCCTTCCGGCACTTCGACCACAGAGTAGCCCGCGTCTCGCAGCAACTTGCGCCGCTCGTCGACGACGCGCTGGCCATGCTGCATCGAGCAGGCCTATTTATACCCACGCTGCCGATCCGGCTGCGCAAGGAGACGATCGACAAGTGGCGTGAGGAGAACGAGCAGCACAAGGCGGAGCTGACACGGCAGATCCGCAACGTTACGGGGTGCGTGATGGTGCCGATCTACCGGCGGACACCGCGCGAGGATCAGCTGTCGAGCTGCCAGTACACGTCAGGCGGCATTCCCATCGCGCCGGAGAAGATGCTCGACACCTTTATCGCCACCGATCTCATCGGCGACGCAACCTTCGATGCCTACGACATCGCCCTTATCGTGTCGGAGGACAGTGACTTCGTGCCCGCCGTGGAGTTCGTGCAGGAGATGCGCAACAAGCAGGTGATCCACGTCGGCTTCGGCGGGCACACCAACGACTTGCGGACGGCATGCCGGCACCGCATCGATCTTGCCAAAGGCAATATATTCCGCCGGCTGCAGCGCGCCGCCAAGACCTGACGGCTCGTTGCTGGATGGGCGGAACCCGTCAACTCAGTTAAGAGCAACCAGAACCTGGGCCTCGGGCACGTCGTGCACGTGCTTGGCCAGTGCCTCCAGTCCGCGCGGCACCGGGCCGCCATAGGCCCAGTCGAGCAGTTCGACGCTGTGCGCGATGGGAATGCCCATGCCGCCCGCAAGCTGCGTGATGCACCCGATATTGCCGGTCGCGACCATATCGGCGCGAACGCCCTTGATGTTTGCGACCTTGCGGTCGCGGAGGTCGCGCGCAATGTCGGGCTGCAGGATGTTGTAGGTTCCGGCCGATCCGCAGCACAGATGCCCTTCCGGAACTTCGACCACGGAGAAGCCCGCGTTGCGCAGAAGCCTGCGCGGCTCGTCGACGACGCGCTGGCCGTGCTGCATCGAGCAGGCGGAGTGATACGCCACGCGCAGCGACGACCATCGCTTGGGCGGCCCCATGTCGTAGTTGGCCAGGAACTCGGTGATGTCGCGGGTCATGCCGGAGATTTTGGCGGCACGCTCGGCGTACGCCGGCTCGTACTTGAGCATGTGTCCGTAGTCCTTCACGGTGGTGCCGCAGCCCGACGCGTTGATCACCACGGCATCGATGGGGTCGCCCCTCTCCATGAGCCGCGACCAGGCGTCCACGTTGCGCTTGGCCATGGCGACGGCGGCCGGCTCGCGGCCCAGATGGTGAACGAGCGCACCGCAACAGCCGGCGTTCGGCGCCACTTCGACGTCGACGCCGCGGCGGGCGAGCAGACGGATGGTGGCATCGTTGATCTCGGGCCGCAGCACCTGTTGCGCGCAGCCGGCGAGCAGGATCACGCGCTTGCGCCGTTCGCCCGTGGTCGCGGCAGTGCCGGGACCGCTGTAGCTGGCACCGCGCAGCAAGCCCTTGGGCGCCAGATCCAGCATCGCCATCAGTTCTTTCGGCGCAATCCTGCGCAGAAGCCCCGTGAACGGGCGAGCGAAGCGCGCAGCCACAAGCGCAAGGCGGAAGCGGCTGGGATGGGGCAGCGTCGATGCCAGCAGCCGCCGGATTGCGCGATCCTTGAAGCTGCGCGTGCCCGTCGCTTCGATGTGCGCGCGTGCGTGATCGACGAGGTGCATGTAGTCGACGCCGCTGGGGCACGTCGTCATGCACGACAGGCACGAGAGGCAGCGGTCGACGTGCTGCTGCACGACGGGAGTGGCCTTGCGTCCGCGTTCGAACATCTCCTTCATCAGGTAGATGCGGCCGCGCGGACTGTCGCGCTCGTCGCCGAGCAGCACATAGGTGGGGCACGTGGCGGTGCAGAAGCCGCAGTGCACGCATTTGCGCAAGATCCGATCGATCTCGGCCGTGCGCGGGTCCTTGAGTTGTTTGGCCTTGAAGTTGGTTTGCATGGGGCGTTGTAGCGTATTTCAAGACCGTCGCGAAGCGAACAACCCTGTGGAGAGGGAATGCCTCAGGACAGCATAGATTTGTGTTTACGATCCGCCGCTCAGGCCGGCTTGCGCTCGAGCAGCTCGATCGACACGCCCTCGGGTCCGCGCAGGAAGGCAATGCGCACGCCGGGCCTGATGTCGGTCGGCTCCAGTGTGAACTCGGCGCCCTTGGCCTTCAGCTCGGCCACGATGGCATCGATGCCCGTGACTGACAATCCGAAGTGGTCGAGACCCTGGTAGGGCGTCACCGGCGGCGGATTGGTTTTGCCATCGGGCAGCACCGGCGCGATGAAGACGTCGGCACCGCCGATCTTCATGTCGATGCGCGGCTTGCCCTGCTGCATGGTGCGGATGACCTCCGCGCCGAACATGCGCTCATAGAACGCCGCGGTGGCCTCGGGATTCGGGCTGCGCAGATGGATATGGTCGTAGGTGAACTTGGCCATGCGTGGCTTCCTGACGGGTTGTCGGTTCTTTGATCGTGTCGATGCGGGCGCGGCGTGTCAAACCGGCTATCGCGGCCTGGTCATGGCGACGCCCTTGCCGCCAGCAGCCGGCGCGTGATCGTTTCGGCCTCCTTGAACGTCTCGGCGACATGGTGCGCGCCCGCCGACGCGAGACGTTCGCGGTGACCGGCCTGGATATGCTTCGCAGCCAGAAGACCGATCACGGTCATGCCGGCGGCGCGGCCTGCGGTCACGCCCGAAGCGCTGTCCTCGATGACAATGCTATCGGCCGGCGCGACGCCCATCTGGTTGGCGGCATGAAGAAAGATATCGGGGTGAGGCTTTCCACGCGGGACGGCTGAGGCGCTGAAGACATGGGTGCCGAACGCCGACTGCAGGTCCAGCACCTCCAGGCACAGTGCGAGGCGATCGGGCGAGGACGACGATGCGATGCACCGCGGTAGGTGCGCAAAGGCATCGATATAGTCTCGCGCGCCATCGACAAAGCGCAGGTCGCGGCGAAACCGCTCGAGCGTTCGCGCTTGATAGTCGGAAGGAAAGCTGGATGGCAGGGGCCGGCCGACGGAGGTCTCGATCGCAGCAATCACGTCGACGAAGCGCTTGCCCATGTACAACCGGTAAGACTCTTCAAGCGTGGTCGCAATGCCGAGCTCGGTCACGATCTCCGCAAGAACCGTATTCGCCAGCACCTCGCTGTCGGCGATCACGCCATCGAAGTCGTAGATGATCAGCGCACCCATGGAGCAGACCGGGAATTATCGGACGTCGGGATCAGTTTCAAAAGCCCGCATACATGCGGCCGGGGTTGAGTATGCCGGCCGGATCGAAGGCGGCCTTGAGCCTGCGCGAGAGCTTTTCGAGGCCCGGTTCGAGGGGCTGAAATACCTCGACGGCGGCCCGCACGTCCGGTTCGGCGCGGATCAGCGTGGCGTGGCCCCCGTGGGTGGCGATAACGCGCCGCACATCTGCCGCTCCCGCGTCGGTCGTCGGCGGCAGCTCGACCCAGACAAGCCCGCCCGACCAATCGTAGAAGGCGCGGCAGTGCATGTAGGCGGTGATGGCGGCCACCACCTTCGGGCCGGCGGTTGGTGCGGTGGAGATGCGCCAGATCGGCCCTGCGCTGTTCTGGAGGACGGACAGCCGGCGCAGCTCGCCCCAGAATTGGAGCGAGTTTTCGCGGTCGAGTTCGTGCAGCTCGCCGTAGGCCTTGAGCAGCTGCTTGATCTTTTCGCTGCGGTATTTCACCGACTTGGTGAAGTTCTCCACCCGCACGGCAGTGACGGCCTTGCCCTGGCTGCGCAGGCTTTCGTGTTCCAGATGCGCAACCAGTGCCGGCTGCAGGTGCACGGCGCCGGTAACCTCGAACTGGCTGCTCATGGCAGTGCACAGGGCCTCGACGGCGAATTCGTCGGGCAGGCCGAGCAGGATGACGGTGGCCGTATCCTCCGGCACCGGCAGCACCTTGAAGGTAACCTCGCTCAGGACCGCAAGCGTGCCCCAGCTGCCAGACAGGCCGCGGCAGAGGTCGACGCCCGTGACGTTCTTCATCACGCGGCCCCCCGACTTGAAGACCTCGCCTCTGCCGTTGATGGCGCGCACGCCCAGGATGTGGTCGCGGGCCGCGCCGGCGCTGATCCGCCGCGCGCCGGACATGTTGGTGGCGAACACGCCGCCGATCGTGCCTTGGCCGGCCTCGCCGCCCATGAGCGGCCCGAGTTCGAGTGGCTCGAACGCCAGCATCTGGCCGCGGTCGGCGAGATCGGACTCGATCTGGCTCAACGGCGTGCCGGAGCGGGCCGACATGACCATTTCGGTCGGTTCGAACAAGGTGATGCCGCGCATGGCCTTGGCCGACACGTTGGCGGCGGTCTGCATCGGCCGGCCGATCCTCTGCTTGGAGCCGGCGCCGCTGACTTCCAGCGGTGTGCCGGTCGCGGCTGCCTCCGCGAGCACGCGCGAGAACTCACGCTCGTCGACGGGACGCATCTGGCTGAGAACGGTCACGGCTGCCTCACGCGGCCTCTCGGGCCGCGTCGCGGCCGTCGAGGGGGAAGACCTTGGCCGAATTGAGCAGCCACTTCGGGTCGAACACGGTCTTGATGCGCATCTGCACGTCGAGATCGGTCGGCGTGAACTGCACGCGCATGAGGTCGCGCTTCTCGATGCCGACGCCGTGCTCGCCGGTGAGGCAGCCGCCGACGGCCACGCACAGCTCCAGAATCTCCTCGCCCGCCTTTTCCGCCCGCGCGGCCTGGGCCTCGTCGTTGGCGTCGTACAGCACCAGCGGATGCAGATTGCCGTCACCGGCATGGAAAATGTTGGCGACCTTGAGGCCCTGCTTGTCGCAGATTTGGGCGATGGCAACCAGAACTTCGCCCAGCTTGCCGAGAGGAATAGTGCCGTCCATGCAGTAGTAGTCGGAGATGCGGCCGATGGCGCCGAAGGCGGCCTTGCGGCCCTTCCAGATCGCTGCGCTCTGCTCCGCGCTCTGGCTGATGCGCAGCATGCTGGGAGCAAAGCGATTGGCAATGTTGCCGATGACGTTGAGCAGGTCGGCGATCTCGTCGTTGGAGCCCTCGACCTCGATGATCAGCAGGGCTTCCGCGTCGGTGGGATAGCCCGCCTTGGCGAACGCCTCGCACACCTGGATGGCTGGCTTGTCCATGAATTCTATGGCTACCGGAATGATGCCCGCAGCGATGATGGCCGACACGCACTGGCCGGCGGTCTCGCTCGAGTTGAATCCGACCAGCATCGGCCGCGCGCCCTCCGGCGAGCGCAGGATGCGTACCGTCGCCTCCGTGACGATGCCGAACTGGCCCTCAGAGCCCACGATCAGGCCCATGAGATCGTAGCCGGCCGCATCGAGATGGGCGCCGCCGATGTCGATCACCTCGCCGTCCATCAGCACCATCTTCAGGCCCAGGACATTGTTGGTGGTGACCCCATACTTGAGGCAGTGCGCGCCGCCCGAGTTCATGCCGATGTTGCCGGCAAGCGTGCAGGCGAGTTGGCTGGACGGATCCGGCGCGTAGAAGAAGCCCTGGTCCTTCACCGTTTCGCTGATGCCGAGATTGGTGATGCCGACCTCGACGGTTGCGGTCCGGTTCATGGTGTCGATGCCGAGCATCCGGTTCATGCGCGACACGGTGATGACCAGCGCATCCTCGGCCGGCAGTGCGCCGCCCGACAGCGACGTGCCGGCACCGCGGGCGACGACCTTGATGTCGTTGGCATGGCAGTAGCGCAGCAGTCGCGAAACCTCCTCGGTGGAGGTGGGCAGAGCCACCGCCAGAGGCACGCAACGGTACGCCGTCAGGGCGTCGGTTTCGTAGGCGCGCCGCCCTTCCTCGTCGGCAATGATGCCGCCCCGGCCCACGAGACGGCTCAAGTCCGCGACGATGGTGTTGCGTTGCCGCATGACGACATGGTCAGGCTCGGGCAGCGCCAGTGGCATGGTCGGGCCCCGCGGGGGTTGGGAGTTGTCGCGGCGCATCCACGCCGCCATACGAGCCAGTATATCACAAACTGCATGCTGCGAACGGTCGCGTGCGAAGCTGCCGGCTATTTGCTAGCGTTTGCCGCAACCATCATGGATCCAGAGAAAAAGCATGAGACCGGTCATGTCCAGCTGTCGCCAGCCGAGCCATTTGCGGATTGCCCTTGTGGCCCTGACGATTGCATGCGGCTTGTATGCCGGGACAGGCCAGGCGCCGGCGCAGGAGGGCAGCGTCGAGGAAGGTGCCGAGGTCTTCAAGAAATGCCGTGCCTGCCATGATGTTGGTCCCGAGGCAAAGAACAAGGTGGGGCCGCTGCTCAACGGCATCATCGGCCGTGCGGTCGGCACGATTGACGGCTTCACCTACTCGGAAGCCAACAAGCAGGCCGGCGCCAAGGGCCTGGTGTGGACCGAAGACGTGATGTTCAAGTACCTCGAGGCGCCGTTGAGTTTCATGCCGGGAACCAAAATGGCCTTCGCCGGCCTGAAGGACCCCCAGGACCGCAAGGACGTGATCGCCTACCTGAAAAAATTCGTGAAGTAGCCGCGGCGGACGACGGGCGATGAGCCGCCCCTCGAATCAGCGCCTCTTGCTGCGGATGCAACTGTTGAGGCAGCGCTGGAGGTGCGCCTGGCAGCGCTGGCGATTGTTGGTGGATTTGTAGCAGGAACCGTACGCCTCCCAGCACATCGACCGGCAGGAGCCCTGCGCGGTCACCTCGGACGGCGCCAGCAGCCCGCCCAGCCCCGCGAGCGCAATCGATGCGGCGGCGGCAACAGCAACGGACAGGCATCTGCGGCGTGTCAAAATGTGCACTCCTGGCCAATGAACGTCAGTGCTACGGGCGGCACCATGAACAAAAGCTGAATACAGGCGCCGTGCGAACGTGCGCGGGCTGCCCATTGGTCGAATAGAGCAGGTCGTGAAACGGCTGCAGGCGCACGTTGACGCCTGGGCCCTAGAACGAAAATTCGGTGAACAGGGGCGCAGTGCTTTGTTTCCAGGCACCCTGGTAGCGCGAGAGCAGCTCCTCGGCGGACGTACAGCCTTCGCGCAGTATGGCGTCGATCGGCTCGAGGAATCTCGATTCGTCCCGGCCTTCCGTGTCGCGCAGTGCGCGGCGCTGCAGACCGGACCGCGAGATGGCAAGCGCCTGGCGGGCGATCTCCAGCGCTGTGGTGGTGCGGATCGGTGTGCCGAGCGCGGTGCGCGGCACGGCATCGCGCAGCGCCTGACGGTCCTCGGCCGTCCAATCCTTTACCAGGTCCCAGGCGGCATCGAGCGAGGTCTGGTCGTACAGCAGCCCGACCCAGAACGCGGGGAGCGCGCAGATGCGCCGCCAGCGGCCGCCGTCGGCGCCGCGCATTTCCAGGAAGCGCTTCATGCGCACTTCAGGAAACAGCGTGGTCAGATGGTCCGACCAATCATCGAGTGTGGGGCGTTCGCCGGGGAGTTGCGCCAGCTTGCCGGCGAGGAAATCGCGGAACGAGGCGCCGGCCGCATCGATGTAGCGCCCGTCGCGGTAGACGAAATACATGGGCACATCGAGTGCGTAGTCGGCATAGCGCTCGAAGCTCATGCCGGGCTCGAACACGAACGGCAGCATGCCGGTGCGCCGCTTGTCGGTGTCGCGCCACACCTCGCTGCGCGCGGAGAGGTAGCCGTTGGGCTTGCCTTCCGTGAAGGGCGAGCAGGCGAAGATGGCGGTGGCGATCGGCTGCAGTGCCAGCGACACGCGGAATTTCTGCACCATGTCCGCTTCGCTGGCGAAGTCGAGGTTCACCTGGATGGTGCAGGTGCGGTACATCATGTCGAGACCGCGCGTGCCGACCTGGGGCATGTAGCGTGTCATCACGCCGTAGCGCTGCTTGGGCATGCGCGGCATCTCGTCGAGCGTCCAGTGCGGCGCAAAGCCCATGCCGAGAAAACCGATGCCCAGCGGCGAGCCGGCCGTGAGACATTGGCTCAGATGGGCGTGCGTCTCGGCGCAGACCTCGTGCACGGTCTTGAGCGGATCGCCCGACAGCTCGAACTGCCCGCCGGGCTCCAGCGATACGGTGCCGCCAGCCTCCCCGTCGGGCCGCCTCAGCGCGATGATGTTGTCGCCTTCCATGATCGGCAGCCAGCCGAACTGGTCGATCAGGCTTTGCATCAGGGCGCGCACGCCGCGCGGCCCCGCATAGGGCACTGGCTTGAGGGTGTCGACGTGGAACAGGAACTTCTCGTGCTCGGTGCCGATGCGCCAAAGCTCCGCCGGCTTCGATCCGGCCGCGATCCAGGCGACAAGGTCGTCCCGCGAGCCCACGGGCGGGCTCGGCGCTTGGTCCTGGCGGGTCGACATCGGGCGGTTCGTCCTCGTCGGCAGAAGGGCTTGAGCCGGGGCGCTGTTGGCGTCCTTGTTAGTTGAAAAGCCTTGTCACGCACAAGGGTCGTCGCTGCATGGGTCAGCGCCAGTCGCCCAGTGCCGCGTTCACGAGAGCGAGAGCGGCAACGGCTGCGGTATCTGCGCGGAGGATGCGGGGGCCGAGTGAGATGCGCGTGACGAATGGCTGGCGTGAGAGAAGCTCACGCTCGGCCGGGTCGAAGCCGCCTTCCGGGCCGACCAGGACGGCAATCGGGCCTGGCTCGATCCGGGCCAGGGTGGTGAACGGGCAGGTTTCATCGCTGTCTTCATCACAGAAGACGAGGGGGCGTGCCGGGTCCCAGGCGGCGATCACGCGCTCGATCTTTTCCGGGGCACGGACCTCGGGCACCCGCAGGATGCCGCATTGTTCGGCCGCCTCGATGGCATGGGCGCGCATGCGCTCGATGTTGACCCGCTCGGGCGTGGTGCGGCGGGTGAGGACGGGCCGCAGGCGGGCGACGCCCATCTCGGTGGCTTTTTCCACCATGTAGTCGAGCCGGGCGCGCTTCAGCGGTGCGAACAGGTAGTCGATGTCGGGGCCGCCCTCTTGCGGGCGTACCTGCTCGGCAATGGCGAGCATGGTGGCGCGCTTGCCGGCCTCGGCAATTGCGGCGCGCCATTCGCCGTCGCGGCCGTTGAAGACCAGGATGGCATCGCCGGGTTTCAGGCGCAGCACGTTGCGCAGATAGTTGGCCTGCGCCGGCGTGCAGGCGACGCTGGCGCCGTCGCGGAGATCGGCGTCGACGAACAGGCGCTGGGCTGAGAAGTCGTAGCGGCTCATGGGATGGAGATTACACACTTCCTTCTTTTCGTCGCGTCCTTCGACAGGCTCAGAACGAGGTTGAAGCGTGCGGCCCGCTTGCGCCAACCTCGTGGTGAGCTTGTCGAACCACGGCTTGGAGTGCGCGGCCGTCCTTCGACAGGCTCAGGACGAGGTTTTCCATCTCCAATCGCTACTCGCTTCACGCACGCGCCGTCCGTCCCCGGCGTGAGGCCGGAGGTGCGACGGGTACGCGGGTGCCTCATCGGCAACCCTGGGGCCGGTTTACCGGACCGGCCCGGAAGGCGCCGGTTGCGCCTCCCTGGGAACCCCGTCGGGCTCCCTGAGACCCTGCTCGGGTCCCGTGGGCTGCCTTGCGGCACCCGCGTGACGGCGTTTTCTGCCCCGGCCGCTTCATCCGGCGGCCGCTCTATGGGCGTTACCGCTCGGCGCAGGCCGGCTGACTCCTGGACCTAGGTCGAACCTCAGCACGGTGACCTCTCGCCAGTTCGCCGTCTCCTTGCCACGTCGACTGCTGCTAGCAACGTCCCGTCGCGGGCAAGGACAGGGGCGATTAGAACACAGCCCGAGAGAGCGGGGATAAGTGCCGCCGATCGGGTTTGTGCGCGCATGGTGAATCGCACCCATCCGTTATCCCCGAAGCCGAGGCCTTGCGCCGAGGCTATCGGGGACCCAGCCGCAAGGCAGCGCGCGCATCTGGATTCCCGCTGGTCGCTCCGCTCGCGGGAATGACGTTTCGGGCCAGGTTTTCGCGGCTCCAATTGGCGTCACTCCCGCGCAGGCGGAAATCCAGTTCACCGTGGCGGTGGGGTGCCGATCGAAATGTGGTCGCCTTGCTTTGCCGCATGGGGGCAATCAGTTATAAGCGCCGCAAATTCAAAGTCCCTACGGACACCGATCATGGCCAAGTCGAACAAGAACAACGGACCCGACGCCCGGCTGCCGAAAGGCTTCCAGGACACGCCGGCGGACGACCTGCGCGCCACCAGCCGCATGCTGGCCACCATCCGCGAGGTGTACGAGCGCTACGGCTTCGAGCCGCTGGAGACGCCGGCCATCGAGTACACCGACGCGCTGGGCAAGTTCCTGCCCGACCAGGATCGGCCCAACGCCGGGGTGTTCTCGTTCCAGGACGAGGACGAGCAGTGGATGAGCCTGCGCTACGACCTCACCGCGCCGCTCGCCCGCTTCGTCGCCGAGGGGCTCAAGGAGCAGAAACTCGCCCTGCCGTTTCGCCGCTACGCCGTCGGCCCCGTGTGGCGCAACGAGAAGCCGGGACCGGGGCGCTTCCGCCAGTTCACCCAGTTCGACGCCGACACCGTCGGCACCGACAACATCGCCGCCGATGCCGAGATCTGCATGCTCGCCGCCGACACCATGGAGGCCCTCGGCATCAGGCGCGGCGACTATGTGATCAAGGTGAACAACCGCAAGGTGCTCGATGGCGTGATGGAATTCGTTGGCCTTGGTGGGGAGCAGAATGCCGGACGTCGCCTCACCGTGCTGCGCGCCTTGGACAAGTATGACCGGCTTGGCGCGGACGGTGTGCGCTTGTTGCTGGGTAAGGGCCGCAAGGACGAGAGTGGAGACTTCACCAAGGGTGCTGAGTTAGATGCTACTCAGACTGATGATCTGCTTCTCTTGTTGGGATCCAGGTCCCTCTCGCCCATGGTTGAACCGGGGTCGCGACACTCTGATCGGACGCTGACCAACATTGACAGTGCGCCAACTGGCGAAAAGGTTGCTGAAAGTAGATATGCGACAGTCCAGGAGCTGAATCATCATTTCGGCAACAATCAAACTGCCCGCAATGGTTTCCACGAGCTTGAGCAGATTTCCGAGCTAGTCGATGCAGCGGGATATGGCGTGGACCGTATCCGGATCGACACCTCAGTCGTTCGCGGCTTGGAGTACTACACCGGCCCCGTCTTCGAAGCCGAGATCACCACCGAGGTGAAAAACGACGACGGCCAGACCGTCCGCTTCGGCTCGGTCGGCGGCGGCGGGCGCTATGACGGCCTTGTCGAGCGCTTCCTCGGCACCAAGGTGCCGGCCACCGGCTTCTCCATCGGCGTCTCGCGCCTGCAGGCGGCGCTCGCCGCTCTGAACAAGGACAAGCCCGCCGTCTCCGACGGCCCCGTCGTCGTGCTCGTCATGGAGAAGGATCGCCTCGCTGACTACCAGAAGATGGCGCAACGCTTGCGCAACCCTGACGATGGCGGTCCGCCGATCCGCGCCGAGATGTACCTCGGCACCGCCGGCATGAAGGCGCAGATGAAATACGCCGACAAGCGCGGCGCGCCGTGCGTCGTCATCCAGGGCGGCGACGAGCGCGCCAAGGGCGAGGTGCAGATCAAGGATCTCATCGAAGGCGCCAAGGCCGCCGCCACCATCAAGGACAGCAAGGAATGGCGCGAAGGCCGCCCGGCGCAGGTGTCGGTGCCGGAAGCCAACATGGTCGCGGCCGTGCGCGAACTCCTCGCGCGGCATAAGGGTTAGCTCGATGCGCACAACAAATGTCATCCTCGGGCTTGTCCCGAGGATCCAGCGATCGGCGAGCGCCGGAGCAAGCGGATGGATGGATGGTCGGGACAAGCCCGACCATGACACCGGATGTTTGGATCGGTGTTGCTAACAATCATGTCCCCCACCTCCACTCCCGCCAATGTCGAAGCGCTGGAAGCGCAGGCGCAGCGCCTGATGGGCGCGTTTGCGCGCGCGGGCTACGAGCGCATTGCGCCGGCGGTGATCCAGCCGGCAGGGCTGTTCCTCGATGTGGTGGGCGAGGCGCTGCGGGCGCGCACGTATGTTTTCACCGATCCCGACGGTGCGGAGCTGTGCCTGCGGCCCGATCTCACCGTGCCGACCTGCCGGCTGCATCTGGAGCGGCACGCGCGCGGCGATACGCCGGCGCGCTATTGCTACAGCGGCTCGGCGTTCCGTTATCAGCCGGGCAGCGCCGACCGGGCGCATCCGCGCGAGTTCCGCCAGGCCGGCATCGAGTTGTTTGCGGCACCCGATCGCGAGCAGGACGACGCGGCCGTGTGCGGTCTCATCGTTGCCGCGCTGCGCGACGCGGGCCTCGGCCAGTTCAGCGTGCGCATCGGCGATCTCGGCCTGTTCAACGTGCTGATCAATGCGCTTGCCATGCCGGAGCGCTGGCGGCGCCGCCTCAAGCACCAGTTCTGGCGGCCCGAGGCCTTCCGCGCCGAGCTCAACCGTTTGACCTCGGGCACCGCCGGCTGGGCGCCGAACCTGCCGCGCGCGCTGATCGAGATGATCGACCCGGCCGATGCGGCGGGCGCGGAAGCGCTGGTGCTGGAGCATCTGGAGCAGGCGGGCCTGGAGCTGATCGGCACGCGCACGGCGGCCGAGATCGCCGATCGCCTGCGGGGCGAGGCGGCCGACAGGCGCGCGACGCCGCTGCCGCGCGAGATCGCCGCGCTGATCGAAAGCTATGTCGCCGTGAAATCCCCGGTGCGCGAGGCGCCGGCTAGAATTGCCGGCATCATGCGCGCAGGCAATGTCGACATCTCCCCGGGCCTCGACGCCTTCCAGCGCCGGCTCGATCTGATCGCCAAGGCCGGCGTCGATCTGGCGGGCGCGGAGTTCTCCGCCGAGTTCGGCCGCAACCTGGAATACTACACGGGCTTCGTGTTCGAGGTGATCGCGCCTTCGCTTGGCGCCAAGAGCCCTGTGGCAGGCGGCGGACGTTATGACGAATTGCTGGGCGATGCCGGCGCGCCGGCGAACGTGCCGGCCGTCGGCGCCTCGATCCACACCGAGCGGCTGCTGGCGGTGCTGCAGGGAGCGGCGCCATGAGCGGTGCTGCGAACGGCAACGGGGGCAACGGCAAGCTCGTCTGGGCGCTGCCTTCCAAGGGCCGTCTGATGGAGCAGTGCAATATCGCGCTCGCCAAGGCGGGGCTCACCGTGGTGAGGGCGGGTCCGGCGCGCGGCTACAAGGGCGAGATCGACGGCCTGCCCGGCGTCGAGATCAATTTCGTGTCGTCGGGCGAGATTGCGCAATTGCTGAAAAGCGGTGCGGCGCATCTCGGTGTCACCGGCGAGGACCTGATCCGCGAGACCATGCAGGATGCCGACGTGCGCGTGCGCTTCGTGCGCCCACTCGGCTTCGGTCGCGCCGAAGTCGTGGTGGCGGTGCCCGACTGCTGGCTCGACGTGCGGCGCATGGCGGATCTCGAGGAGATGTCGCTGGCCTATCGCCGCGTGCACGGCCAGCGCGTGCGCGTCGCCACCAAATACATGAACCTCACGCGGCGGTTCTTTTCGCACAAGGGCGTCACCGGCTATCGCATCGTCGAGAGCCTGGGCGCCACCGAGGGCACGCCGGCCGCGGGCCTGGCCGAACTGATCGTCGACATCACCACCACCGGCGCGACGCTCAAGGCCAACGGCCTGCGCACCCTGGACGACGGGCTGATCTTGAAGTCTGAAGCCAACCTGATGGCGTCCAAGGCTGCAACATGGACTGCGGAACTGATGGCGCTGGAGCAACAGATCGCGGCGCGTTTTGCATGACCGACCGGCAGCCGCTCCACAGCAGTCAACGCCCTCTCGCGCGGGTCCTTGTTGCTCGGAGAACTGGGTGCCCGCCTCCGCGGGCATGACGTTGCTTTTGAGGTATCGCCGTTATAACTGGCGTCACTCCCGCGGAGGCGGGAGCCTAGGTCACCTTGCAGCGGTCGCAAGGAATGTTTTAGCCACAGCGAAGTGCTGCTGCTGACCGGTAGCGCCGGAACAATCTCCGGGATGGCAATCCCTAAACCGTCCGCACCTCGCCCGGCCGCAGCGCGGGGAAGCGCTCGGGTGCGATGCCGTGCTTGGCGAGCGCCGCCGTCAGATCGATGGCCGGCTGCTCGACGGCCTCGTTGGTGAGGTGGAAGGTGCCCCAGTGATGCCCGAATGCCTGGGCGGCGCCGCACAGCTGCAGCGCCTGCACGGACTCGTCGGGGTTCATGTGGGACGTGCGCATGAACCAGCGCGGCTCGTAGGCGCCGATCGGCAGCAGTGCCAGCGTCAGACCGGGATGACGTCCGCGCACGCGCTCGAAGGTGGCGCCGGTGCCGAACCCGCTGTCGCCGACGCAGTAGATCTTCTTGGCCCCCGCCTGCACGACGAAGCTCGCCCACAGCGCATGACTGCGATCGCCGGTGCCGCGCGCCGACCAGTGTTGCGTCGGTTCGGCGTGCACGACGAGGCCGTCGCCGAGGTCGACCGCCGCATCCCAATCCACCGCATCGGCGGCAAGATCCGGCACCGCGCCCTTCAGGATCGTATCGTTGCCGAGCGGCGTGACGATGCGCGGGCGGAAGCGCTGCCACAGCCGGCCGATGGTGACGCTATCCATGTGGTCGTAGTGGTTGTGCGTCACCAGCACCGCGTCGATCTTCGGCAGGTCGTCGAAGGCGATGCCGGGCGCATTCACGCGCTTGGGGCCGATGAAAGAAAGAGGACTGGCGCGATCCGCCCACACCGGATCGATCAGAATATTTTTCCCGCGCGTTTGCAGCAGGAAGCTGGCGTGCCCCACATACGTCACGCGCACCCCGTCGCCGGCGACCTGCGCGGGCGGCCGGTCAGCGGCGAATTGACTCGGGAACGCCGCCGGCCATGACGCGCCGCGATCGCCGAATTGCCAGCGCAGAAATGCCAGCCCCCCCTTCGGCCCGGCCTGATCCGGATTGAAGAACCGCACGCCGTCGAAATGGTCCGACAGCGGGCCTTGATAGTAGGCGTTGGCGCGCGTGCCGCCGAACAAGGCCCAGCCTCCTCCGATGACGCCAGCCGCTCCCAGCATCTGCAGAACGCGGCGGCGACTGGGCATTGTCCCTCTCTGAAACATCTTGCAACGGCAACCGAAAATTGCCGCGCGAAAAAACACAGCGGCGTCCCACATCGCCGTTGTGTTTAGTTAATTATCCCTTAAAGATAGTACAAGCGTTACGGGAGTTCGCGAGTGATGAGCACGCAATCGTCAGCCGGTGGCGTTGTGGGCAATACCATACCACCCCCTGTGCACGGCGCGCGTCTGAATGTTTCACCTTCCAAGACCGTGCGTCCGCTGCTCTCCGACATTATGGTCGAGCACGGGCCGATTGATTTGCTCGGCCGCCTGTTCCTGAAGGCGGACACGTCGGCACGCAAGCGCGGCGTCACGCTGTCGTTCGCCCCGATGCAGGACCTGATGGACGTCAATCGCGCCAACCCGGAAACGTGGCGTCCGCTGCTGCCGCTGTTCGATCCGGCATGCGGCGGCATCACCGACGACAACAGCTTCTGCATCCTCGGTCACAACGCCAAGGGCGAGGTTGTCGCCACGCAGGCAGCGCGCCTCTACGATTGGGCGGATACGTCGTTTCATCACGAGGCCTCCAGCCTGCGGCTGTTCTATGCCGAGCCCGAGCGTTTGAAGAGCGAGCGCGAGCGGGTCGACGTCACGGCGCCGGTGGCGCGGAAACTCAGCGGCGCAGTCATCTTTGCAGGCGGCATCTGGTATCGGCCCGACTACCGCGGCATCGGCTTGCCCTACATTCTGCCGTGGCTGTCGCGAGCATATGCCTACACGCGCTGGAAGCACGACTTCTCGTGCAGCATCATGGCGGAAGAGGTCTACAAGCGCGGTATGGCGCAGCGCAGCGGCTACAGCAAGGCGGACTGGGAAGTCTGGCTGCGGCACACGCCGGTCGACCCGAACGGGGAAATCCGCTGCGCGCTCGTCTACATGGACTCCGGCGAGCTGCTCGACGGCGCCGCCAATTTCCTAGCCGGGTTTGACGCGCAGATTGATGGCCGGGTCGGCGAGCGACGCAGCCATCAGCATAGTTGAGTTGCCGTCGCCGCTGAACGGCACCAGCAGGCGCTGGTAGCGGAAGCTGCGGCGCGACTGCTGCGGCCAGTTGATGACCGCGTCGACGTTGCCGAGGCGCGGCGCGCCTTGCGTCACCACATCGCGGTAGTAGTTGGCGATCCACTTGCCGTAGTCGTAGTCGGGCTGGTCTTCCACGCGATTGCCGATCGAGCGTGCGAGCCAGTATTCGGCAGGCTTGGACAGGCCGCTGCCGACATCCTTGATCACCATGGAAGGACGCTCAGGCGAGGCCTCCACCAGGACGAAGCGGCCGTTGAGCGCGCGCTCCAGCAGCGGGGCCAGCCGTTCGCGATCGAATTTTCCGCCCGAGGCGCGCCATGCTTCCAGCACGTCCCACAACGGCGAGGTTTGCGGGAGGCCGTCGAGCGGAAGGTCTTCCTGCAGGAAATCGCCGTCGCGCGCGCCTTGGCCGAAGTCGACGCGGGACATCAGCTTGCGCACGGCTTCGTCGCGCGAGCGCGTCATCTCGTGCGTGGACTCGCGGTCGCAGTAGGATATCAGAACGCGGTCGGCCGAGCGATCGTGCAGCCAGTACATCAGTGCGCTGAAAGCGATGGGCGAGACGACCGAGGGCCGCAGCGAGATGCGCAGCGAGCCGTTCAGATCCTTGGCCGCCACGAACCCGAGATTGCGGATGGCATAGTCGGTGAGCTCCTCGCCTTCGATCGAGGCGTTGAGATCATGCGCGAGCCTGCGGGATTTTGCGTCCCACACCTCTCCCTGATCATCGAAAACTACAGAGCGCATATCCGGCGGCATCCAGGTCGTCCTGTCGCCGATGTCGCCCACCGATTCCCGCGCGTTTCTCTTGTTGACGACACCGCCACAAGGAGCAGAGCTCCTCGCAGTAGGTTGAAACAGGCGTGAACCGGGCAGGGTTCCGCGGCCCTGCAACAGTATTTTCAACCTCCTTAATTTTCGGTGTTTGCCGGGCGCAAAGCCGCCTGGATACTGGCCGGGAAGGTAAACTGAAACGCTGGCGAGGCGGCCTGCAGCGGTTGCAGAAAACGAAAACGCCACCTGCAGGTTGGCAGGTGGCGTCTTTCTTGCGTTGTGCTGCAGCCTTGCGGGTGTTGCAGCAGCAGCTGGCTTACATATCCATGCCGCCCATGCCGCCATGCGCGTGCGCGTGGCCGGCGTCCTTCTTCTTCGGCGCTTCGGCGACGCCCGCTTCGGTGGTGATCATCAGCGAAGCAATGGAGGCGGCGTCCTGCAGGGCTGTGCGCACAACCTTGGCCGGGTCGATGATGCCCTTCTCGAACATGTCGCCGTATTCGTCGTTCTGGGCGTCATAGCCGAAGGATGAACCAGCCTGCTTCTCGAGCACCTTGCCAACCACGATCGAGCCTTCCACGCCGGCGTTCTCGGCGATCTGGCGGATCGGAGCCTGCAGCGCCCGCTTGACGATGGCGATGCCGGCGTTCTGGTCCTCGTTGTCACCTTTGACGGTGATGGCCTGCGATGCGCGCAGCAGGGCCACGCCGCCGCCGACAACGATGCCTTCCTCGACCGCGGCGCGGGTGGCATTGAGCGCGTCGTCGACGCGGTCCTTGCGCTCCTTCACCTCGACCTCGGTGGCGCCGCCGACCTTGATCACCGCAACGCCGCCGGCGAGCTTCGCCAGACGCTCCTGCAGCTTCTCCTTGTCGTAATCGGAGGTCGTCTCTTCGATCTGCGCCTTGATCTGGGCCACACGACCCTCGATCTCCTTCTTCTTGCCGGCGCCATCGATGACGGTGGTGTTCTCCTTCTCGATGCGCACGCGCTTGGCCCGGCCCAGCATGTCGAGCGATACGTTCTCGAGCTTGATGCCGAGGTCCTCGCTGATCACCTGGCCGTTGGTGAGGATGGCAATGTCCTCCAGCATGGCCTTGCGGCGATCGCCGAAGCCCGGTGCCTTCACCGCCGCAACCTTCAGGCCGCCGCGCAGCTTGTTGACGACGAGCGTGGCCAGTGCCTCACCCTCGACCTCTTCGGCGATGATGAGCAGCGGCTTGCCGGTCTGCACCACGGCTTCCAGCACGGGCAGCAGCGGCTGCAGGCTGGCCAGCTTCTTCTCGTGGATGAGCAGATATGGCTCCTCCAGCTCAGCGATCATCTTGTCGGCGTTGGTGATGAAGTAGGGCGAGAGATAGCCGCGGTCGAACTGCATGCCCTCGACCACGTCGAGCTCGCTCTCGAGGCTCTTGGCCTCTTCAACCGTGATGACGCCTTCGTTGCCGACCTTCTGCATGGCCTCGGCAATCATGTCGCCGATCGCCTTCTCGCCGTTGGCGGAGATGGTGCCGACCTGGGCGACTTCCTGGCTGTTCTTGACCTTCTTCGCCCTCTTCTCGATGTCCTCGACCACCTGCTTCACGGCTTTGTCGATGCCGCGTTTGAGGTCCATCGGGTTCATGCCGGCGGCAACCGACTTGAGGCCCTCACGCACGATGGCTTGCGCCAGCACGCAGGCGGTGGTGGTGCCGTCACCGGCGACGTCGTTGGTCTTCTGGGCGGCCTCGCGCACCATCTGCGCGCCCATGTTCTCGAACTTGTCCTCGAGCTCGATCTCCTTGGCGACGGTCACGCCGTCCTTGGTTGTGCGGGGGGCGCCGAACGACTTGTCGAGGATGACGTTGCGGCCCTTGGGACCGAGCGTCACCTTCACGGCGTTGGCGAGGATGTCGACGCCGCGCAGCATGCGCTCGCGGGCATCGGCGGCGAATTTGACGTCTTTAGCAGCCATAGTGGATGAACTCCTGCAACTTTCTAGATCGGCCTCAAGCAACAGCGGGTCACGTCTCAGCGCGGCAAAACACGAGGCCCCGCCGGCCCGCGCTGCCGCAGGGATTACTTCTCCAGAACCCCCATGATGTCGCTCTCCTTCATGATGAGGAGCTCCTGCCCGTCGATCTTGACCTCGGTGCCCGACCATTTGCCGAACAGCACCTTGTCCTTCGCCTTCAGGTCGAGGGGTACGATCTTGCCGCTCTCGTCGCGGGCGCCGGGGCCGACAGCGACGATCTCGCCCTGCTGGGGCTTTTCGGCTGCCGTGTCCGGGATGATGATGCCGCCGGACGTCTTGGTCTCGCTCTCGACCCGGCGAACGACGACGCGGTCGTGCAGAGGACGGAATTTCATCTGTAAGAACTCTCCGATATCAGAGGCTTACGAGCCCGCAGGCCGCGTAAGAAGAGGTTGGATGGACGTCTGTTAGCACTTCTGACTATCGAGTGCCAGAGACGGCGCCTGGGATAGACAACGAGCGGACCGCTGTCAAGCTTGGACCCGTGCGGAGGCGTTCCTGGGACGTCCACGCCTGCCTTGGCCAGGACGCCATCGGCACACGCGTCCTGGCGTGGACCGGCTTATTCAATAGTTGTATAGAACTGCACATAGACTGGGCCATTGAGCACAGCTCGACAGGGGAGGAAATCATGAAGCGGCGTCAATTCCTGAAGATGGGCGCAGCGGCCGGCTCAGGGCTCGCCGCCACGACGATTGCGGCGCCGGCCATTGCTCAGTCGCTGCCCGAAATCAAATGGCGCATTACCTCGAGCTTCCCCAAGTCGCTCGACACGCTGCACGGAGCCGCCGAGTTCCTGGTCAAGCGCGTTGCCGAGATGACCGACAACAAGTTTCAGCTTCAGCTGTTTGCCGCCGGCGAGATCGTGCCCGGTCTGCAGGTGCTCGACGCGACGCAAGCCGGTACCGTCGAAATGGCCTGGACGACGGGCTACTACAACTGGGGCAAGGACACTGCCTTTGCGTTCGCCACCGCCATTCCGTTCGGCCTCAACGCCCGCATGGCCGAGGCCTGGTACCAGCACGGCGGCGGTCTGGAGCTGATCCAGGATCTGTTCAAGTCCTACAACTGTCACGTCATCAAGATGGGCGATACCACCGGCCAAATGGGCGGCTGGTTCCGCAAGGAGATCAACACCGCAGACGATCTCAAGGGGCTGAAATTCCGCATCGGTGGATTTGCCGGACGCGTTGTCGCCAGGCTGGGCGTCGTGCCGCAGCAGCTTGCGGCCGGCGACATCTATCCGGCGCTGGAGAAGGGCACGCTCGACGCCGTCGAATGGATCGGGCCAGCCGACGACGTGAAGCTCGGTTTCGTCAAGGTCGCCAAATACTACTACTTCCCCGGCTGGTGGGAGGGCGGCGCCAGCGGCCACGTCATCGTCAACATCGGCAAATGGAACGAGCTGCCCGCCGCCTACAAAGCCGTGTTGACCGCGGCGGCTCACGAGGCCGGTTCCTGGATGATGGCCAAGTACGACTACACCAACCCGCCTGCGCTCAAGCAGCTGATCGCGCAGGGCGCGATCCTGAAGCCGTTCTCGCCCGCGATCATGGACGCCGCCTACAAGGCCACCACCGACGCTTGCGCCGAGGAAGCCGAGAAAAACCCGCGCTTCAAAACGATCTACGACAGCGTGCGCGCCTACCGCAAGGATGCCTACCAGTGGTGGCAAGTCAATGAACTCACCTTTGACTCCTACCAGGTGCGCATGGAGACGCGGAGTTAGTATCCCCGCGATCTGGTCTTGCTCCGAAACTCAAACACCAACGTCATCCCCGGCCTTGTGCCGGGGATCCATCTATCAACTTGCTCCGGAGTCTGGTGGGTGCTGGATCCTCGGGACAAGCCCGAGGATGACATTCGTTGTGGGCGCGCGTTGACTTACTCCGCCGCCACCTTCGGCCCGTAGCCCATCTGGGCGTTGAGCTTGTCGAGCAGGTCGGCCGCCGCCACGGGAATGTTGGTGCCCGGGCCGAACACGGCCTTGGCGCCTTCCTTGAACAAGATGTCGTAGTCCGACGGCGGGATCACGCCGCCCACCACGATCATGATGTCGTCGCGGCCTTCCTTGCGCAGCGCCGCGGTGAGGTCGGGCACCAGCGTCAGGTGCCCCGCGGCCAGCGACGACACGCCGATGATGTGCACGTCGTTCTCCACTGCCTGCCGTGCCGCCTCGTCGGGCGTGGCGAACAGGGGCCCGATGTCGACGTCGAAGCCGAGATCCGCGAACGCCGAGGCGATCACCTTCTGGCCGCGGTCGTGGCCGTCCTGGCCCATCTTGGCAACGAGAATGCGCGGCCGCCGGCCATCGGCATCGGCAAACGCCGCGCACATGCGCCGCACGCGCTCCACGTCCTTGGCCATCGACCCCGCTTCCGAGGTGTAGACGCCCGAGATGACGCGCGACTCGGCGCGATGCCGGCCCCACACCTTCTCCATCGCATCGGAAATCTCGCCGACCGTTGCCTTGGCCCGCGCCGCCGCCACCGCCAGCTCCAGCAGATTACCCCCGCCGGTCTTGGCCGCTTCAGTGACGGCGTTGAGCGCCGCCGCGACAGCCTTGGGATCGCGCTCGGCCTTGAGCCGCTGCAGCTTGGCGATCTGGCTCTCGCGCACGCTCTTGTTGTCGACCTTCAGCACCTCGATCTCGGCCTGGTCGGTCACCTGGTACTTGTTCACGCCGACGATGGTTTGCGCCCCCGAGTCGATGCGCGCCTGCGTGCGCGCGGACGCCTCCTCGATGCGCATCTTGGGAATGCCCGCCGCGATCGCCTTGGCCATGCCGCCCAGCTCTTCCACCTCGGCGATATGCTTTTCGGCCTTGCGCACTAGCTCGTAGGTCAGCCGCTCGACGTAGTGGCTGCCGCCCCAGGGATCGGCGACGCGGCAGGTGCCGCTCTCCTGCTGGATGAACAGCTGCGTGTTGCGGGCGATGCGCGCGGAAAAATCCGTCGGCAGGGCGATGGCCTCGTCCAGCGAATTGGTGTGCAGGGACTGCGTGCCGCCATGCGTGGCCGCCAGCGCCTCGATGCCGGTGCGTGTCACGTTGTTGAACACGTCCTGGGCGGCAGAACTCCAGCCGCTAGTCTGACAGTGCGTGCGCAGCGCCAGCGATTTGGCATCCTTGGGCGCGAACTCATTCTTGATCAGCTTCGCCCATAGCAGGCGCGCGGCCCGCATCTTGGCGATCTCCATGAAGAAGTTCATGCCGATCGCCCAGAAGAACGACAGCCTCGGCGCGAACGCATCGATGTCGAGGCCCGCCGCCACGCCCGCGCGCACGTATTCGACGCCGTCGGCCAGCGTGTAGGCGAGCTCCAGGTCGGCCGTCGCGCCGGCCTCCTGCATGTGATAGCCGGAGATGGAGATGGAGTTGAACTTCGGCATCTTCGCGCTCGTGAAGGCGAAGATGTCGGAGATGATGCGCATGGAAGGATCGGGCGGATAAATGTACGTATTCCGCACCATGAACTCTTTGAGGATGTCGTTCTGGATGGTGCCGGCGAGCTTGGCCGGCGCCACGCCCTGCTCCTCGCCTGCCACGATGTACAACGCGAGCACCGGCAGCACCGCGCCGTTCATGGTCATCGACACGGTCATGTCGCCGAGGTTGATGCCGTCGAACAGCGTGCGCATGTCGTAGATGGAATCGATCGCCACGCCGGCCATGCCGACGTCGCCGCGCACGCGCGGATGATCGCTGTCGTAGCCGCGATGGGTGGCGAGATCGAAGGCCACCGACAGGCCCTTCTGTCCCGCCGCGATGTTGCGGCGATAGAAGGCGTTGGAGTCCTCCGCCGTCGAGAACCCGGCGTACTGCCTGATGGTCCACGGCTGCGTCACGTACATGGTCGGGTACGGCCCACGCAGATAGGGCGCGACGCCGGGATACCCGTCGAGGAAATCGAGGCCCGCCGTATCGGCCGCGGTATAGACCTGTTTCACCGCAATGCCCTCGGGCGTCACCCAGGGGCTGCCGGTGGCAGCCCCCGCAGCGCTCGGCCTCGTCTCGTCGAGACTGATCTTGGTGAAATCCGGTATCCGGCTCATGCTGCCTCAGTCATGGATCCGCGATAGCGCTGGTAGTGCCCCTGCATTGACCATCCAAACAGCAGCCCGCAGGCAACGCCAGCGAGTATCGCGCCTGGCGTCAAAATCATCGCGACTTGCCAACCCGAGGGCTGGTAGTAGCTCAGTAACGGCCCATAAAAGCACACGGCCAACGCGAGCGCGAGCCCTGCGCCCATTGCCGCATATCGCATCGGCGTAACCGGCCAAAACCGCCGCGTCAGATAGTAAGCCACCGGTAGCAGGATCGTTCCGCCAAGAGCGGTCGGGAAAGCCATCATCCAAAGGGGCCGGCTAAGGCTGAAACTGAAGGCTACCTGGAGAACGTGCAGAGCCGTGCGCCCGGGATGCAGCAAGCCTGCCAGGAACCCGCTGTAAAACAAACCGATCCAGGCGCCCACGAGGCTCAAAACCGCAGCAATGATGAAGGGCATTGCGCGAACTCCAGATATCAAATCCCATCCAGGCCAACGTACCTGATTTGGCCAAGGTCTGACCGTCACCCTGCCCGATTCTGGTGAAATGTCCGTTGCAGACAAGCGCGCCAATGCGCGCAAGGTGAACGGCGGGGAAGTAATGCAGCGGCGGCTACGCAACGGCCCAATGAGAAGTGCCGCCCGCATCTGGGCACCGCTCGCCCGCTTCATCGAGGCCGAGGCCCGGATTGGAGCCTGGGCGGAACAGCGCCGCTCAACGCACGCGCTCTACGAGTTCATCCGCTTCGGCATCAAGCAAGGCTGGGCCTGCCTGTTCGGCGCACTCATGCTGGCGCTGCTGATCGGCACGCACCTGTTCTATCCCAAAGGCGCCTGGCTCGCCCGCTACGATTTCCTCGTCATCGCCGCCGTCTCCATCCAGGTTGCCATGCTCGCCTTCAAGCTGGAGACCTGGGAGGAAGCCAAGGTCATTCTGATCTTTCACGCGGTCGGCACGGCGATGGAGATCTTCAAGACCTCGGTCGGTTCCTGGATCTATCCCGAAGTGTCGATCCTGCGCATCGGTGGCGTGCCGCTGTTCACCGGCTTCATGTATGCCGCCATCGGCTCCTATATCGCGCGCTGCTGGCGCCTGTTCGATTTCCGTTTCACGCATCATCCGCCGCTGTGGGCGCTGGTTCTCCTGGCCATCGGCGTCTACGTCAACTTCTTCGCGCACCACTACGTGTGGGACGCGCGTGTGCTGCTGTTCGCGTTGACCGCCCTGCTGTTCGGCCGCTGCTGGGTCCACTTCAAGGTGTGGCAGGTGCACCGGCGCATGCCGCTGCTGGTCGGCTTCGCGCTGGTGGCGCTGTTCATCTGGTTCGCCGAGAACATCGGCACATTTACCGCCGCTTGGATGTATCCCAACCAGCGCCACGGCTGGACGCTCGTGTCGTTCGGCAAACTTGGCGCCTGGTACCTGCTGATGATCATCAGCTACGTGTTGGTGGCCCTCGTGAACCGGCCGCAGGCGATGCCGGCCGTGCAGGCGGAACCAGAGGATCAGGCGCCGGAGCTGCGCCTCGGTTTCCAATCCGCGCCGGTGTCGTGATCGGGGTGCTGGTAGCTCTCGATCTTGGCGATCTCTGCCGCGCCGCTGTTCTCGGCCGTCGTCTTGCCGGCCATCGCTGCAATCGCGTCGAGCCAGGCGAGCTTGGACTCGGTTCCCACCTCATAGGTCGGCGGCACGCGCTCTGGCTGATCGAAGGCGCCCGTCAACAGTTCGATGATCTTGCCACCGGGCTTGCGATAGCTGAGCGGCGTCCCGCACGTGGCGCAGAAGTCGCGGATTGAGCGCGAGGACGATTGAAACGCTGCGGGCTGTCCGCGTGTCCAAGCGAATTCGCCCCATGGCACCTCGGCCAGCACCGCGAACGGCCCCGCCACCGCCTTCTGGCACATGCGGCAGTGGCAGAGACCGATCTTGGGCGGCTCAATGTAGGTCGCAAACCGTACCGCGCCGCACTGGCAGCCGCCGGTGTGGATCGCCAGCCGCTCAGTCTTGTCCGTAGCCATGGGCGCATCTTACGCCAACATCCGATAGTTGCGAAAGAACAAGGGCAACAATTGTCATGCCGGCCAAGCGGCGGCGTTTCGGCGAAAGCCCGTCGCAGACTCTGAGAAGATCGCAGCGCCGCTGTGGACCATGACCGCGATGGAAGGTTTTTCCGCCATGATAGACTTGCCACTTGCCGTTTCTGTCCGACGGTTCGCCATCGATGGTATCGCATGACCGCAGTAAGCCCTGACGAAGCCCTTGTGGTGCGCCGCTGCCAAATGCGCGACGTCTCACCTGTCGGCGACTTGTTGAAGGTATGCTGGCACTCTACGTATGATCAGATGCTGGGCGAGAGTCACGCAATCCGTTGGGGGCAGCGCGCATATTCAAAGTTCAGCTTGGGCCTATTGATCGCTCAATCGCTGGTATCGCGTGCATCGATTGTCCTCGTAGCTGCCGAAGGAGACGTGCCGGTTGGCTACGCCATGGCCCAGCGTGATGGTGCAGCGGAAATAATCCTCTACGGGCTTTACGTGCACCCCGAATGGAAGGGGAAGGGCGTCGGCTCGGCGCTCCTGGATACCGTCATTGCAGGTCATCCCGATGCGAAAGTCATTCGCTTGGAGGTCTTGAAGGACAACGCGGCCGCTATCGCCTGGTATCAGGCGAAGGGATTCCAAACCTACGGCGAGACCCAGCACGCAACGGGCACGCACGGCATCCCTGCATTGTACATGGACAAGACCCTTGGTGGGGTTTAGCGCGCGCGAACAGAAATTCAGTCCTAATGGCCGGCCAGTCACGAGTTGGGCCATAAAGGCCTAGATCGCATCACACTGTTTGTTGCAACAGCGCGGTCAGGACGTGTTTGGCGCGCTCGTAGATGGCGGGCGCCTCGCTCTCGCGCGGACCACCGATGCTGAGCACCATGTGCGGGCCAAACCGTTTCTTCTGCGCGCACAGCCATGCCTTGATGTGCTTCGCAGCGTCCCGATCATTGACGTCGACGACCAGATGCGGCTTGCCGTGCTGGGTGGCCCATTTGTGCGCGCGCTGCGTTCCAATCGAAACGGACAAATCCGCACCATCGATCAAAATGAGAATCGCGTCGCCATCGCGCACGTTCCATTCGGTGCGTTGCAGGGGGTGGCGGTCAGGCGTCTCCTTGAGATGGGGATATTTCGCCAACAGGCCGGGAGGGTCTGGGAGGTCTTCAGCCCACCCGCCCTTCGGGCACCATCCACCCCAGTCGATGCCGCGCTCGATCGCGACATCGAGCGCCGCGCGGTCCACACCGGTCTGACCGCCGCTGATGATCTTCATGGCGCATCATGGACGCGGGGGGGCGGGGAGCGCAACAGCCCGTTGATATGCGGGAGTCGGAATATGAGCCCTCGGTGCCGCCAACGCTCGGCAATGACATTTCGGTGATATCCGAACCATGGTGCCATCATTGTCCGATATCAAGTCTCGTATGCCGGCATGTTCAGGCGATGAGCGTAATCGCGGCCCTTCACTTCGGGAGCATGACGAGATGGCAACGGCGCAAAACCGCACGATAATGTTGCCGGGGACGGCGTCAGAATCAGAGCCGTGGCAACCCGCGCTCCTGCTGCGCGAGCAAACGCTCGTCCACGCCGATCGCCAGCGGCCGGTGCTGTACGTCCATGGCGCCACGTTTCCATCGGCCAGTTCAATTATGTTCAAGTTCGATGGCGTGTCATGGGCGGACGCCCTCAATGTTGCAGGATTTTCGGTATGGGGACTCGATTTCGCCGGATACGGCGGCTCTGAGCGATATCCCGAGATGCTGCAGGCCGCGCCGCCCACTGGCGAGCCTCTCGGCCGCGCAGGCGAGGTTGCGGCGCAGATTGAGCGCGCTGTTCGCGCGATCATCGCGGATACGGGTGCGCAGCGGATCTCGATCATAGCCCATTCCTGGGGAACGATTGCCGCAGGCCTCTTCGCAACGAAGCATCCCGAGTTGGTCGACCGGCTGGTGTTTTTTGGTCCAGTCGTTCGGCGGGAGGTGTCGCATGACGCGCCGCAATTCGGACCCTGGCGTCTTGTGACGGTCGAGGAGCAGCACAAGCGTTTCGTCGAGGATGTACCATCAGGGCACCCTCCTGTGCTTCTCGACCGTCATTTCAAAGCATGGGCGACTCTCTACCTGAACTCGGATCCGACCAGTGGCACGCGCATGCCGCCGGCGGTCAGAACGCCGAATGGGCCCGTGGCGGACATCATGGCCGCATGGTCCGGGGCTCTTGCCTATGATCCAGGCTTGATCAAAGTGCCCGTCGCAATCGTCCGCGGTGAATGGGATAGCCTCTGCAACGACGCGGACGCGGCCTGGCTGCTCGCGGCGCTGACTGCGGCGCCAGAGAAGAAGGACACCAAGATCGCCAAGGGCACCCACCTGATGCACCTTGAAGAGAGCCGCGGCGAACTACATAGGGCGGCGCGCAATTTTTTGCGGGCTCGGTGAGGTTGATATAGTCAACCCTTCACGCCCAGCACCTCGTGCAGCTTCGTCAGCGTCGCGATGGCATCGCTGCCCGCAAATACGAACGTGTCGATGCCCGCGGCCTTCAGAGCGGCTTCCTGTTCCTTGGGCCGGCCGGCGAGCAGCACCTGCTTGGCACCGGCCTGTTTCAGCACGCCGGCCGTCGCCTCGCCGAGCTCGGCGTAGACCTTGTCGGCGGAGCAGATGCACGCGACGCTCGCGCCACTGTCGGCGAACGCCTTGCCTGCGTCGGCTGAGTTGTGCAGCGGATCGCTGCCGATCGTTTCGATGCCGCCGGCCGCGAGAAAGTTCCTGATCCAGGTCGCGCGCGCGGCGTGCACCGCAAGCTCGCCGAGCGTAGCCAGGAACACCCGCGGCCGCTTGCCGGTCTTGGTCATGTGCGCGTCCGCAGCGTCGCGCAGCGCCTCGAACGGCTCCGCCAGACGCTGCGGCGCAAGCGGGGTGATGGACACGCCGCCCCTCACGATTGGGTCGGCTGGGGCAAAGCGCGTCACCTTCACGCCATCGTCGGCCAGCATCGGGAATGCCGACACGCCCGTCAGCTCGACGCGCCCGTTGGCGATGGTCTTGGCGCGTGCCTCCGCGACCCGCGCGATCTCGCCCTGGATGAACCCGCTCTCCAGCGCGCGCGCCATGCCGCCCTTGGCCTCGATCTCCTGGAACAACGCCCAGGCCTTCCCGGCAAGCTGGTCGGTCAGGGCCTCGACGTACCAGGAGCCGTGCGCGGGATCGATCACGCGCGCCGCCGCGCTTTCCTCCTGCAGCACCAGGTGCGTGTTGCGGGCGATGCGCCGCGCGAACCCGTCCGGTTGACCCAGCGCCCAGGTGAAGGGCAGCACGGTGATCGCGTCGGCCCCGCCGAACGCTGCACCCGCACAGGCCACCGTGGTGCGCAGCATGTTCACCCACGGATCGCGCTTGGCCATCATGCGTTCCGAGGTGGAGGCCGCGTATTTCATTTTCTCCGCCGCCGTACCGGCACCGCAGGCATCCGCGACCCGGCTCACCAGACGGCGCGCGGCGCGCAGCTTGGCCATGGTCAGGAACAGGTCGGCATCGGCGGCCAGGCCGATCGCGATCTGGTCCAGCGCCATGCGCGGCCTGAGCCCCGCCGTCTCGCAGGCCCGCAGGTAGGCCACCAGCGTTGCCAGGATGGCAGCCAGCTCCTGCGCCTCGCTGCCGCCGGCCTCGTGGTAGGGCCGCCCGTCGGCGATCAGCGCCCGCACGTGCGACATGGTGCGGGAGTCGGCGGCGAGCTTGGCGGCGATTTCGCAGGAGCGATCCGGCGGATAGTAGAGCGTGCCGGTCTTGGCCAGCACGCCCAGCGGGTCGTAGTTGAATGCACCGCGCCGGTCGTTCTCGTTGATGCCTTCGGTGCGCCAGATCTCCAGCAAGCTGCCGGCGGCGTCCAGTGTGTTCTCACGCGCGTCCAGCGCGATGGTGCAGGCATTGAGGTAGACGCCCTTGAGCGCCTGCGCCAATGCCTCGGCGCCGTAGTTGAGGCCCGCCTGCCCGGGCGCCTGGATCTGTAGCAGCACCGACGTGCCGCCCCCCACGAGGTCGTCCAGGATGGCCGCGTTGGCCGCCTTCGGATCGGTCCCGATGTGCCGCTGACGCACGTCCCAGCCGCCTGGAAACCAGCCCGTGCGCCCGGCGGGGGCGGTCCCCTTGCTCTCGTTCTGGCGCGTGTAGAGCGGCTGGATGGCCAGGCCGTCGGCCGTGCGCGAAACCAGCCGCTTCTCGAAGTCGCCGCCCTTCAGCGCCTTTTCGACCAGCGCCAGCCACGCTTCGCGCGTCGGTGGCTCGAACCCCGCAGTCAAAGGCACATCAGGTTCTGACATCGTCCGTCCTGAAATTGGTCTGGCAGTTGCCCATTTTCCATATTGGTAACCCATTCTGCCGTCTGGCCAATGCCCATTGTTTTGGCGTTATTGGCCACCAAGTTATCCCCACGGTGGACATGCAACCGTCCATTGCCAAGCGCCAGCGGCCATGTAATCACGGCTTAAACGGGCGCCTTCCGAGTCGCCGGCTGGTCTAGGAGCACGCCATGGGGCAAAGCGAAAGCTTGCTTGAAGAGGGCAAGATTTTCCTCGGCAAGAGTGCCGCCGGGGCCGAATGCCTCGAACTCAAGCTCTCCAATCGCCACGGCCTCGTCACGGGAGCCACGGGTACCGGCAAGACCGTCTCTCTGCAGGTGATGGCGGAAGGATTCTCCGCTGCGGGCGTGCCGGTGTTCGCCGCCGACATCAAGGGCGACCTCTCCGGCATCTCCGCCATGGGCGAGAAGAAGGACGGGCTCGTCAAGCGCGCCAAGGAAATCGGCCTCGACGACTGGACCAACACGTCGTTCCCGACCGTCTTCTGGGATCTGTTCGCCGAACAGGGCCACCCGATCCGGGCCACCGTGCAGGAGATGGGCCCGCTGCTGCTGTCGCGTCTCATGGAACTCAACGAGACGCAGGAAGGTGTGCTCAACATCATCTTCCGCGTGGCGGCCGACGAGAAGATGCCGCTGCTCGATCTCAAGGATCTGCGCTCGCTGGCCAACGACGTGGGCCAGCGCGGCAAGTCGTTGATGACGAAATACGGCAACGTGTCCGCCATCTCGGTCGGCGCCATCCAGCGCCGCCTGCTGGTGCTCGAGGAGCAGGGTGCCGCCAATTTCTTCGGCGAGCCAGCGCTCGACATCCGCGACTTCATCAAGACCACAGCGGACGGACGCGGCACGATCAACGTTCTTGCCGCCGACAAGCTGATGAAGTCGCCGCGGCTCTACGCCACCTTCCTGCTGTGGATGCTGGCGCAGCTGTTCGACAAGCTTCCCGAGGTGGGCGACCCCGACAAGCCCAAGCTCGTATTCTTCTTCGACGAGGCGCATCTGCTGTTCAACGAGGCGCCCAAGGCGCTGCTCGACCAGGTGGAACGCGTCACGCGGCTGATCCGCTCCAAGGGCGTCGGTGTCTATTACGTCACGCAGAACCCGCGCGACGTTCCCAACTCCGTCTCTGCCCAGCTCGGCAACCGCATCCAGCATGCACTGCGTGCGTTCACGCCCATCGAGCAGAAGGGCATCCGCGCCGCGGCCGAGACCTTCCGACCGAACCCCGCTCTGGACGTAGAGCGTGTCATCCAGGAATTGAAGGTGGGCGAGGCCCTCGTCTCGGTGCTGCAAAAGGGCGGCGAGCCCTCCATGGTCCAGCGCACCCTGATCCGCCCGCCGTCCGCGCGCATCGGGCCGATCACGCCGGACCAGCGCAAGAGCCTGATCGAGGCTAGCCCGTTGTTCGGCAAGTACGAGGAAACCGTCGATCGCGATTCCGCCTACGAGATGCTGCAGAAGCGTGTCGGTGAAACTGCAGCCGCCCAGGAGGCAGACGCCAACAGCTGGGGCAGTATCTTGATGGGTGAAGGAGGAGGCAAGGGTCGCCGCCAGGGATATGGCGAGGCGTTCACAAAATCTCTCGTCCGCACCATGGCGAGCAGCGTCGGAAGAGCGATCGCCGGCGCGATCTTCGGTCGTCGCTAGGAGACATGACATGACCACCAGACCGGAAGACCGCGGTCCACGGATGCCCTCCGCCGGAACCGACGAGATCCAGACCGCCTACGGCGAGCCGCAGCGCCGCAGCGGCGGCCGCCCGCGCCAGAGCATCGGCGAAACGATGATCAAGTCGTTCATTCGCTCGATCGCCGGCAGCCTGGGCCGGGCGATCATGCGCGCCATCGTCGGGCGCCGCTGACAGCCATATGCCTTTCCCAACGCGCCGCATTGGAATCACAAGGAGATTTCCAATGGCGCCGCCTTGCCTCCGGCACCAGCACCCCCACCATGAAAATGATCCAACCCATCACTCGCGTTGAATTTCGTTAAGGTGTGGCGCCGTTGCCTTGCGTGGACGGTGCCGGGAGCGGATAACTCGCGCAGGCGTGTGGTCCCTATCAATCGGGAGTAGTCCGATGCGGCGTCAAGTTATCCTGGCGGTGTTGGTATGGTTCGTTGGCATGGCCGGGTACGGCGCCAGCGCGTCTGCGCATGATCGCGGTGAGTACCGTGAATACAGGCAGGACTGGTACAGAAGCTACGAACGGCACAGGGAGGCCAGGGAGCGCTACAGGGCCGACGCAGATGCCAGGGCCTATGAACGGTATATCGCCAACAGAGAGTACAGGGACTACGACGGATACTGCGACCACTGCAGGCGCTACCGCGACGGCTACCGCGACTATGGCTACAGAGGGCGTTCCTACGCCTTCTCGACCAATCCGGACTTTGCCGACTCCTCCGATTATTCCTACCACGTCCGTGAGGGGAACGACCGGCGGTGGAGGCCTGACGATTATCCGGCCGGCTGGGGAGCGTGGTGGCTGCGCATGGACCGCGAAGGGCGCGGCGGACGCAACTAGCACCGCGCGCCAGACGATGATCTGGGCGAACATCCGAGCCAGCAGTTAATAAGCCCGCCTTCGGCAGTTGTGCCAGGGCGGGCGTTTCCTTCGGGCCGTGTCACAAGCGCCCTTCCGCGACCAGGCCGATCGCCTCGTCGACTGCCGACAGTGCGTCCTTGAGATCGGCCTTCTGGCCCTTGTCGAGGCGCTTGATCTCGACACGGGGGGAAAGCGGCACGCCAGCTTCGGTATCCACGAGCTGCTGGGCGATCACCGCGCCTAGCATCAAGCGGTGCGCGTCGAGGATGGTTTGGATGGCCGCGGGCGATCCGACGCCCTTGGCGGCCGCACCATCGATGCGGTCCACCGTCGATCGCGCGCGCACGTCGTGCCTGATGGACAGCACGCGCGCTGCTGTGAACATCGGCATGAGGCCGAACTTCTTGAGGTCGATACGGCCTTCGTCCGTACGAAATCCCCCGAACAGCGTGAAGGGCCGGCCCCGCTGGCGGGCAAGTTCGATCAGCAGGTTCTGGAAGTCGCGGGCGCCGTGGCCGCGATCATAGGCGTGGTTCCAGATTTCCTCGCCCAGCCGCATGTCGCCGTGCACAGGCACCGCATCGAAGAAGATGTCGACGTTGAGCAGGTCGGCTGGCCGTTGTCGCTGCACCCAGCCGTCGATTGTCGCGCGCCAGTCTGCGACGCTCTTGCGCCACTCCCTGTTCCTGGCCATGACGCCGCCCTTGCACAAGGGAACGCCGGCCGCGTCCAGAATTCGCTCATGTGCCCGCCCAGCCTGGCGAAGTACCGGTCCTCGGGTCCGTCTTCGCTCCCGCGTGCGTAGACGATTGCGTTGTCCTGGTCGGCTGCGAGCTGGCTCTCGCCGCGGCCGGCCGAACCGAGCACAAGCACCGCGAATGGAACGGGGGGTGTACCTAGCCCTTCGCCGCGCATCAGCTCTTGCGCAAGCTCGGCGGCGCGCCGCGTCATGCCGCAGATCTCGGAACTCACCACTGCCGAGATCGTGCGCGGATCGACGGTCTCTTCCATCAGGTTGCGCGCCATCAGGGGCAGCTTCGCCCAGGCGGCAGCCAGCCCGGCAGCCGTCGGCGCGCTGTCGATTTCATCGCCCAGCATGATCGCGGTCGTGGCGCGATGGCGCAGAAGATTGCGGGTCGTCACCGCGCCGACGATCTCTCCCGCAGCATCGGTGACGCCCAGATGCCGAAATCCCAAGCGCTCGATGCGGCCGATCGCGCGATAAAGGAACGCATCCTCGGCGACGGTTTGCAGCGGAGCCTTCATGATGTTTTCGATGGGTAGCGACAGCCCCGCCTCGCCGCCGTCGTCGATCGCGCGCAGGATGTCGCGCTCGGTGACGATACCCGTCACTCCCGACACCGTGCGCACGAACACGCTGCTGACTCGTTTTTCGATCAGCAGCCGCACGGCCTCACGTACCGTCGTTTCCGGCGCCGCAAACAGGGCCGGCGCACTCATGACGTCACGCACGAGATGCCGGTAGGGAAAGCTGTCGATCCGCGCCAGCGCGCGCGTGTCCTCGGCCGGGCCGGTGGATGTGGGAACATATCCGCCAGTGCTGCGCGCCTCGCGCTCGGCCAGCGCCCGGCTCGCTGCCTCGGCTTCGGCCAGCGTGCGAATGTTTTTCGCGCGCAGCAGCGGCACCAGCGCCATGAAGACATTGCCCGCGGCCTCGGCATCGCCAAGCGCGGTGTGGCGGCCTTTGATTTCGATGCCGAACCATTCGCACAGACGGTCAAGGCTGTGATCGGCCAGCGAGGGCGCCGCCAGCCGTGCCAGCATGCGCACATCGAGAGCGCGGAACCGCGGCCAAGCGCGCCTGGCCAGCGTGTACTCCCGCTCCAGCACGGCAAGGTCGTAGTGGATGGCGTGGCCGACGATGATCGCGCGGCCGGCAAAGGCTTCCAGGTCCGGTGCGATCTGGGGAAAAGCTGGTGCCGTAGCCACCATGTCGTCCGTGATGTTGTGAATCGCGACTGCCGTCTTGGGGATGGGGCTACCGGGATTGACCAGGCTCTCGAAGCGTTCCTCCGCCCGCAGGCTGCCGCCTGAGAGGCGCAGGGCGCCGATTTGCACGATGCGTGCGCTGCGGGCATCCAGGCTCGTCGTTTCCGTGTCGAGGACGATGGCATCGAGCGCGAGCAGCGGTGTCGAGTAGCTGGCTCCGGGCACCGCGGCGCCTCCCTTGCTTGCATTCCCGTGCGGGCCATCGACCGTGACGGCGTCGGCAGATTTGGCGTGCATGGTGGCCGATGCGCTTGGATACGACAAGCGGCGCGACAGCACTTGCCGCCATTGTCACGCCTGCGGCGTGCTCGCGATAACGGGATGTCCCTCCGCTTTCAGGCGTGCCATCTCGCGCAGGCCCCAGCGATAGCTGCTGTCCATCAGGTCCGTGTGACGGTGCCAGTCGAGAATACCCATGTCCTGCGGGAACGGCGGCACCAGTAGCAGATCATCAGGGCGCAGATGCTGCTCGAAGTCCTGGCGGTTCGCCATCAGCGAGCGCATCAGCACCGTGCCGACGCCGGGAGCCTGCGGCAGTGCGCTGCGTAGATATGGCGTGACCAGCCATTTGAGGAGATGGTTGCGTCCCGGTAGCGTGCGGTAGTCCACCTCGAAGCGCTCGTGCTTGGGCACCTCGAAGCTGACCACGACGTTCGGTCCGCTCTTCAGCTCGTGCATGACCTTCACCGGCACGTTGTCCACGATGGCGCCGTCGACCAGCATGTGTCCGTCTTCGTTGTAGTAGGGCGGCAGCAGCACCGGGACGGAGCCTGTCGATCGCACTGCGGCCCAGAGATCGCCGCGCCGATGCCGGTGCAGGCTGTGACTCGACAGGTTGGTGGAGACGGCAAAGTAGGGGATCCACAGGTCTTCGATGTCGATGCCGGCATAGTGGTTGGCGAGCTGGCGGTCGAAATGCGTGTGGTCGAGCAGGCTGTAGCGCGGCCACGTGTAGCGCCGCATGGCTTTGTTGGTGACGAAGATCTCGTGGATGGCCCGGTCCACATCGTTCGGGTTGGTGCCCATGGCGAAAGCTGCGGTCATCGCCCCGCCGCCCGAGGTGCCGCCCATGATGTCGAACGTGAGTCCGACCTGCAGCAATGCCTTGTAGAGTCCGATGTGCGCCGCACAGTAGGCGCCGCCGCCGCAGGCAATGAGGCCGAGTGCCGTGCCGTTGACAAAGCGATAGAGCCGCTGCGTATCGCCCGGGTCGTCCAGCGCCACGTGATGGTGCATGGCGATGGCGCGATCCGCCAGCCAGCGCGCCGTCCCCGATACAGGCGCGCGCGTGGAGTGAAGCAGCACGAGGCGCCGGGCGTCCGCGGGCAGAAGCTCGCTTGTCAGCCGTTCGAGGGGATTGGGTGTCGCGTCGGCGCCGTGCAGTCCCACAGCGAGGACCAGATCGGCTTGGCGGATGGCCTTCTCCGACCATGCCGTGAGGTCGTGGTCGGCCAGATAGAGCACGTAGTCGTAGGCACCCTCCAGCGCATTGAGCGCGCGCGTCGCCTCGGCGCTGTCGAGTGGCGTATCGGCCGGCAGCACGCAGCTGGCCGTTTCGGCCCGTATCAGCACGGTTCGATGCCTGGCGCTGAATACATCGACAAGGCGATCGACAAAGAGCTCGGGCAGCTCGCTGGCACCGGCGCGAACGATGGTGATGGTCCGCGGGCGCGGATCGGGCTGATGTGCCTTGCTGACGTTGCCGTCGGCAACGCGCCTTGCCAGCGTCACGGTCAGCGTGCGCCAGATACCTGGACTCTTTGCCGACAGCGCTTCGAATTCCAGCCGCCCCAGGCGCAGTACGACGCTGTCGCGCAGGGCGGTGACTGTGGCTGTGCGCGTGCCCCCCGCCAGGAATGCGATCTCGCCGATCGGCTGGCCCGGGCCCACCTCGGCCACCATTTGCGAGCGGCCTTCCAGCGTGATGGCAAAGCGGCCGGTGACGACCACATAGAGCGCCTCGGCTGTTTCCCCCTGCCGTACCAGAATCTCCCCTCGGCGCAGGTTGAGCGTCTCCAGCTCGGCGGCAAGCTTGGCACGCTCAGCCGGTTCCAGATCATGGAAGATCTCGACGCCGTCCAGGCCTTGCTCCGCGACTTCGCGATTGCATTCGATGTTTCCAGCGCTCGCCGGGGCGCACCATCAGGCTATCCCAGCCGGACTGTTGGAAGAATGCCGGAATGGAGGCAACAGCAAAAGCCGCCAGAATCCGTCCATGATGTGTTCGTATGCTGCAGAATGGGGGCTAGGAGGACATCATGGGACGGAAGTCCTGGTCGGGATTCGCGCTCCTGCTTTTCGGCCTGGGCGTGCTCGCGTCGCCTGCGACAGCCCAAACCCCCGTCGATGGCCGTATTGTCCGGGTCGTCTACCACATCGTGTATGACGGCGGCGGTCCGAGCAGCGCCACCTGGGGCTTCCATCTGGCGCACATGAAGGACGGACGCTACTGCGTGCGGCTGGGCAATCCGGGGCGGCTGACGCTCGCCATCATCGCGAAGGTTGGCGATGTCTGCTTCGATGGCATTCCGGGGTCGGCCGACCGTTCCCCCGAGAAGCGCTCGTGGTCCTACGACGCCCGCGAGAAAGGCAAGCAGATCACCGTCGTCAGCTCCCAGAAGGGTTCCATCGCGAGCAGCGGCAACGACATCACGCTCGATCTAACGACATGCAATCGAATTGAGGGCGAGCCGGACACACGCTGCTTCCCGCTCCGCTATGTCGTGCACATGGACGGTCCCAACTGCCGCGCCGAGGCGACGCTCTCGGGCTCGCGGAGCCGCGCCGATAAAATAACGTGCGAGCATTACGCGGCGCGGTGAGACGGCGAGTCAAATCCGCTTTGCCACCTCGTCCAGCATCACCTCAGTGGCGCCGCCGCCGATAGACTGCACGCGGGCATCCCGCGCCATGCGCTCGACGGCGGATTCGCGCATGTAACCCATGCCGCCGTGGAACTGCACGCAGTCGTACAGCACCTCGTTCACCAGCGTGCCGGCCAGCGCCTTGAGCATCGCCACCTCCTTGGTGACGTTCTCCTGCTGCGTGTCGCGCCAGGCGGTGTTGAACAGGAACGCGCGTGCCGCCTCGACCTGTGTCAGCCGCATCGACAGGCGTTGCCGGATGACCTGCTTGTCCCATAGCGTCGCCCCGAAGGCGCGGCGCTGCTTGACCCAGTCGAGCGTGAGCTCGATCGCCTTCATCGCCTCGCCAAGCGCCTGCGCGGAGAGAACGATGCGCTCGTTCTGCAGGTTCTTGACCAGCGCATAGAAACCCCGCCCCTCCTCGCCCAGCAGGTTTTCCTCCGGTACGAAGCAATCCTCGAACACGAGTTCCGCCGTGTCGCTGGAGAGCCAGCCGTGCTTCTTGAGTGCCCGCGCCACCTTGAAGCCGGGCATGCCCTTCTCGACGGCGAACATGCTGAGCGTGTGGTTGCGGCCCACGTCGCCTGCCTTGGCGGCCACGAAGATCAGATCGCCGTGCACGCCGTTGGTAATGAACATCTTGGAGCCGTTGAGCACATAGCCGCCCGCCACCTTGCGTGCCGTGGTGCGCATGGAGGCGAGGTCCGATCCGGCATCGGGCTCCGTCATGGCCACGGCCGTAATCTTGCGGCCGGCGGTGATGTCCGGCATCCAGCGCTTGAGCTGATCCGCGCTGCCGCCGTGGAACAGATGCGGCGAGGCCATATCGGTGTGCACCAGCACGGTCACCGCGAAGCCTCCGTAGGTGGAGCGGCCGAGTTCTTCGCCCAGCACCGCGTTGGCCAGCGTATCGAGACCCGATCCGCCGTATTCGGGCGCATAGCGCATGCCGAGTAGGCCCAGCGATCCCATCTCGCGCAGTATTTCGCGCGGCACGAAGCCCTGCTCCTCCCAGGCGTCCGCCACCGGCAGCACCTTGTCGGCCAGGAAGCGCCGGATCGTGCGGCGGAGCATCTCGTGCTCCTCGCTGAAGTAGGGGAAGCGCTCGTTGGCGATCGACTCGGTCATGCTGCATGTCCCATCACAGGCTTCTTGCCCCGCCTATCGTGAAGGGGCATGCTCGACCCTAATCAACTGCGGTGCGGACCGAAAGTAGTACAGGAGGACGTCATGCTTGGCTCCGTGCGTCGCGTGTCGCGGCTGGCTCTGTTCCCCATTGTATGGATGGCGGCCGTCATTCCGGTCCAAGCCCAGTCGACAAGCGAGGCCATTGACCGCGAGGCCAAGTCGATTGAACCCAAGCTCATCGCCTGGCGCCGCGACATCCACCAGAATCCCGAGCTGGGGAACCGTGAGTTCCGCACCTCCGCCCTGGTTGCCGAGCACCTGAAGAAACTCGGCTACGAGGTGCGTGAGAAGGTCGGCCACACCGGCGTGGTGGCTGTGCTCAAGGGTGGCAAGCCGGGTCCCGTAGTGGCATTGCGCGCCGACATGGATGCCCTTCCCGTCACCGAGGAGGTTGACCTGCCGTTTGCCTCCAAGGTGCGCACCAATTGGCGCGGCAAGGAGACGGGCGTGATGCACGCCTGCGGCCACGACGCCCACACGGCCATACTGATGGCCGCCGCTGAGGTATTCGCCAAAATACGCAGCGAATTGCCCGGCACGATCAAGCTCATCTTCCAGCCCGCCGAGGAAGGCCCTCCGCCCGGTGAGGAGGGCGGAGCGCGGTTGATGATCCAGCAAGGGGTGCTGCAGGATCCGGCGCCCGAGGTCATCTTCGGCCTGCATGTGGCGGCGCCGGGGCGCACGGGGACCGTCTACTACCGGCCCGGCGCCAGCATGGCGGGCTCGGATTCGTTCCGGATCACTGTAAAGGGCAAGGGCTCGCATGGCGCCAGGCCGTGGGCCGGCGTCGATCCGATCGTCATCGCCGCGCAGATCATCCTCGGCCTGCAGACCATCCAAAGCCGGCAGGTGGATGTGACGGCGGATCCGTCGGTGCTGACAATCGGCATGATCCAGGCGGGCACGCGCCACAACATCATCCCCGACAAGGCCGAGATGGATGGCACGCTGCGCACGTTCAACATCGAGATGCGCGACTTCATCAAGCGGCGCGTCTCCGAAACGTCCGAAGCCATCGCCAAGAGCGGCGGCGGCGAGGCCATGGTGACGTGGGCAAGCGAGGGCTATATTCCGCTGATCAACGATGTCGCGCTCACCCAGCGCATGGTGCCGACGCTGCAGCGTGTGGCCGGCAAGGAAAACGTCATCGAGGCGCCCCGGCGCACGGCGGCGGAGGATTTCTCGTTCTACGCCCAGAAGATTCCGGGTTTCTTCTTCCACGTCGGCATTACGCCGCCCAACACGCCGGTGACGCTGGTGGCAACCAATCATTCGCCGCGCTTCCAGATCGACGAGGACGGGCTGCTGCACGGCCTGCGCTATATGCTCCACCTCACGTTCGACTACATGAGCAGCGGTGGCGCGGGGAAGAAGGCGGACTAGCGCGTGCGGGTGGTTCCAGGTCCCGGCCGCACGCGCACGGCACGGGGCTCCAGCGGGACCGCGCACGCCGAACACGTGACGACCGGATCGAAGGTGTGGCCGCACGTCAGGTGCTCATGCAGCATCGGCCGGCCGCGCTTGCCGGACATATGCACATCACCCCAATGCACGACGGCCAGCAGCAGCGGATGCAGGTCGAGGCCCTTGTCTGTCAGGCGGTACTCGAATCTACGCGGTCGCGTCTGATACATTTCCTTGCGCAGCACGCCGGCCCGAACCAGCTTGCGCAACCGATCCGCCAGTACGTGCCGCGTGATGCCCAGCCGCACTTGAAATTCTTCGAAACGCCGCACGCGCAAAAAGCAATCGCGGAGGATCAGTAGCGTCCAGCGGTCGCCTATCACCGAGACGGTGCGCGCCACCGAGCACGGCTCGCGCTTCAATTCACTCCATCGCATCCGTTCTGGCTCCCGAGCCGCATCGCGGCGTTGCACTTTCAAGTTGACAGGTTCTTTTTCGGAACTCAAGCTGGTACATTCTTTTTAGGAACTGACTAAGAAAAGCGTTCCGGTAGCACCCGCCGGAATGACAAAGTCAGAGAGGCCGCGCATGGCAGACGCCAAGGTTGCCCTGGTGATCGGAGCGGGCGACGCGACCGGCGGCGCCATCGCGCGGCGCTTTGCGCGCGAAGGCTTCACGGCCTGCATCACGCGACGCACGGCCGACAAGCTCGCACCCCTTGTGGCTCAGATCGAGGCCGAAGGCGGCAAGGCCCGCGCCTTCGGCAGCGACGCGCGCAAGGAAGAACAGATGGCGGCGCTGGTCGAGAGCATCGAGCGCGACGTCGGCCCCATCGAGGTAGCGGTCTTCAACATCGGCGCCAACGTGCGCTTTCCCGATCCGGGAGACGACGGCGCGCGTCTATTTCAAGGTGTGGGAAATGGGGTGCTTCGCCGGCTTCCTGATGGGGCGCGAGGTGGCGAAGGTCATGGTGCCGCGCGGCCGAGGCACGATCCTGTTCACGGGCGCGACGGCCAGCGTGCGTGGCAGCTCGGGCTTCGCCGCGTTTTCCGGCGCCAAGCATGGTCTGCGCGCGCTGGCGCAAAGCATGGCGCGCGAGCTGGGGCCGCTCGGCATTCATGTCGCGCATCCGATCATCGACGGCGCGATCGATACCGAGTTCATTCGCACGATGTTCCCCGAGCGGTATGCCCTCAAGGACCGCGACGGCATCCTCGAACCCGGATGCCATCGCCGAGGCCTACTGGCAGCTTCATCTGCAGCCGCGCAGCGCCTGGACCCACGAGATGGACCTGCGGCCCTGGATCGAGACGTGGTGACAGGAGGAAACCAAGACATGACCCCCAAGGTGGAATTTCACTTCGATTTCGGCAGCCCCAACGCCTATTTCGCCCACAAGGTCATCCCCGGCATCGAGCAGCGCACCGGCGCCAAGTTCGCCTACGTGCCGATCCTGCTGGGCGGCGTGTTCAAGCTCACCAACAACCAGCCGCCGATGGTCGCAGTTCAAGGACGTCAAGGCCAAGTCCGACTACATGAAGATCGAGATCGTGCGCTTCATCAAGAAGCACGGGCTCGCCAAGTTCAAGATGAACCCGCACTTCCCGGTCAACACGGTGCAGATCATGCGCGGCGCGGTCGCGGCCGACGGCGACGGCCAGCTTGCCGAAGTATGCCGACGCTGTCTTCCGCCACATGTGGGAGGACGGGCTGAAGATGGACGATCCCGAGGTCATCCGCACGGCGCTCGATGCCGCCGGTCTCGACGGCGCCCGCACGCTGGCCCGCATCCAGGAGCAGGACGTCAAGGACAAGCTGCTCAAGAACACGGAAGCGCTCGGTCGCGCGCGGCACCTTCGGCGCGCCGACCTTCTTCGTCGGCAAGGAGATTTTCTTCGGCAAGGACAAGCTGCGCGACGTGGAGGAGGAGATCGAGGCCGCGAAAAAGTCTGGTTGATTGCCAGCTCGCGATTGGGCGACGGGCGGCAATGTGCTATTTGCGCGGGCTCATCTACGAGGGCCCGCACGGGTGTCGCAATCAGACGGTCGAAACACCCAACAGGGAGAGGGGCAGCGTCCGCCCGGGGCGAGCGCGGACCCTTCGGCAAACTCTGCCGGCATTGAAGCGCCCCAGGATCTGCTCCGGCATCCTCCCTTCGCCTTTTACTGGTTTGCGCGCATCTTCTCGGTCGTGGCGTTTGCCGGGCAGGGCGTGGCGGTCGGGTGGCATCTTTACGCTCTGACCGGAAGCGCGCTCGATCTCGGTCTTCTCGGGCTCATGCAGTTTGCGCCGACGGTGGTGTTGACGCTGGTTGTCGGCCACGTGGCCGACCTGTACGACCGCCGCAGGATCGCCAGCGTTTGCCAATTGATCGAGGGTTCGGCCGCTGCCGCACTCGCCGTCGGCACCGCGATGGGATGGCTCGACCGGGGCACGATCTTCGCATTGGTGGCGGTAAGCGCATCGGCGCGCGCCTTCGAGTGGCCGACCATGGCCGCACTGCTGCCGTCGCTCGTACAGCGCGGCATGCTCCCGGTCGCAACGGCATGGGCGACGACGGCCAACCAGCTTGCGCAGATCGGTGGACCCGCGCTCGGCGGGTTCCTTTATGCGTTCTCTCCGACCGGTGCATTCGCGACGCCGAGCGTGCTGTTCATTTTTGCCGCCCTGATGACAAGCCAGCTGCCGGCGGCGGCGCCGGTTCGGCGCACGGGCGGCACCACGCTCACGTCGTTGTTCTCCGGTTTCGCGTTCGTCTATTCGCGGCGCCTGCTTCTGGGGGTGTTGTCGCTGGATCTGTTCGCGGTTCTGTTTGGCGGCGCGGTGGCGCTGCTGCCGATCTATGCGCGCGACATCCTGATGACCGGGCCGTGGGGGCTCGGCATCCTGCGCGCGGCGCCGGCGCTGGGCGCACTGAGCATGTCGGTGGTGCTGGCACGCTTTCCGCTGACCGGCCGCGTCGGGCCGCTGCTGTTCGCAGCCGTTGTGACTTTTGGCGCCGCCACCGTCGTGTTCGGTCTTTCGACGGCTTTACCCCTGTCGCTTGCTGCACTTTTCGTGCTCGGCGCCGCCGATGTTGTCAGCGTGGTAATTCGCTTCTCGCTGGTGCAGTTGCAGACCCCTGATGAGATGCGCGGGCGCGTCAGTGCCGTCAATGCGCTGTTCATCGGCACGTCCAACCAGCTCGGCGAGTTCGAGTTGGGAGCGGCTGCAGCGCTGATGGGCGTCGTGACATCCGTCGTGTTCGGGGGCTGTGCCACGATTGCCGTGGCGCTGATCTGGATGTGGCTGTTTCCGGAGCTGCGCCGCGTGCGGAGACTGGACGGATAGCGTCACGCGTTACATCTGGTCGTAGTCCAGCACCAGCCGGTCGGATTTCGGCACGGCCTGGCATGTGAGGATGAACCCTCGTTCGATTTCCCAGGGTTCCAGCGAATAGTTGGTGGTCATCTCGGCCTTGCCCTCGACAAGCTTGGCGCGGCAGGTGCAGCACATGCCGCCCTTGCAGGCATAGGGCACGCGGATGCCGGCCGCGAGCGCGGCGTCCACCACGTGTCCGCCCGGCGGCACGGTGAACTGATGGCGTAGCCCATCCAGGATGGCGACGACCTCGGTCCCTTCCACTTTGGCTGGAACGGCAGCAGGCGCGCCCGCTGTTACTGTGACCTTGCGGAACGCGCCGCCGCCAGGAGCGAAAAACTCGTGATGCACCTTTTCGCGCGCGAAGCCGAGCACGAACAGCGCATTGCGGGTCTCCTTGATCATCGAGCCCGGCCCACACAGGAACACGTGCGCGACGTCCTCGTGCCGGAACAGCTTCTCGGAGAGCGCTTTGATCTTGTCGCCGGTGATGCGGCCCTCTAACAGCGGCGTGCTGCTTTCGTCGTTGCGACTCAGCACATGCAGCAGCGTGAAGCGACCGAGATAGCGATCCTTCAGGTCTTCCAGCTCCTCGCGGAACAGGATCGTGTCGGGCGTGCGATTGCCATAGACCAGCGTGAAGCTGGTGCGCGGCTCGTGCAACAGTGCGTGCTTCACCATCGCCAGGATCGGCGTGATGCCGGCGCCCGCGGCAATAGCGACAACATGCCGGGCGTTGCCGTCACTTTCCGGCAGGACGAAGCGTCCTTGAGGCGGCATGACGTCGAGAATGCCGCCGGCTGCCAGCGCCTGGTTGGCCCAGACCGAGAAGTGGCCGCCTTCGACGCGCTTGATCGCGATGCGGAGCGCGTCGCTGGGTCCGGAGCAGATCGAGTAGTTGCGCCGCACCTCCTCGTCGCCGAGCAGTGTGCGCAACGTCAGGTGTTGCCCCGCCTGGAAGCGGAACGCTTCGCGTAGCGTCTCGGGAATGGCGAATGCCACCGAGATCGCATCCGGCGTTTCGCGCTTGACCTCGGCGATGGTGACGGCGTGAAAGTCGCGCAGCATCGGTCAGATGCACTTGAAGTAGTCGAAGGGCTCGGCGCATGAAATGCAGCGCCAGTGCGCCTTGCATGCGGTCGAGCCGAACTCGGAGATCTTGGCTGTCTCCGCTGAGCCGCATTTCGGGCACGCCACTGTTTCGTGGCCGAACAGGGCACGCGGGCCGGAGGCCCGATTGGGCGGGGCTATGCCGAACTCCTTCAATTTGCGGCGGCCTTCCGCGGAAATCTGGTCGGTGGACCATGGCGGCGACAGAACGGTCTCCACCCGGGCGTCCGGCATGCTGGCTTCCGCGAGCGTGGCCTCGACCGCGAGCTGGATCGCCAGCGTAGCCGGGCAGCCGATGTAGGTGGGAGTCAGCTTGACGACGATATGGCCGTCGCGACGCTCCACCCCGCGGAGCACGCCCAGGTCTTCCAGCGTCAGCACCGGGATTTCCGGGTCGAGGACGGCGGCGGCGATGGCGTGTGCGCGGGTGAGTTCTGTATCGTGTTCGAAGTGCCGAGCGGGCAGCGAAGGGCTCCCCTCCCCCTTGTGGGGAGGGGGCGGGGGTGGGGGTCCAAGAGCGTCAACGATCGTGTCCATCACGCCTTCAATATTCCGTCTGGCCTCGGAGTTCCAGAAGCGCACGATGACCTCACCATCTCGCACCGGGATGCGCGCGGTGGATCACCTGCATCTCGGCGAGAAGACGACCCAGGTGTTCGCCGTGCCGGCCGGCGCGGCCGCCGGTTTGCATCCAGCGATCGGGCGGACGTTTCAGCGTTGCTTCGGCGAGCACGCGATCGATGGTCGCCTCCCATGCCGGCTTGATCGCTGCACGATCGGGGGCGGCGCTGTTCTGCACCAGCATTCGCTCGCCATCGGAGAGATCGAACATTTCGCCGGTGTACATCCACAAATCATCCAGGGCGCCTTGCGCGCGTGCGTGGCTTTCCTCGGTGCCGTCACCGAGCCGGATCACCCATTCCGACGCATGGCGCACATGATAGGCCATCTCCTTGACGGCCTTGGCGGCAATCTCGGCGAGGTGCGTGTCGTTGGATTTTTGCAGGGCCTGGAAGTAGAGGTGGACGAACGCGGCGTAGAGCAGGTGGCGCACCATGGTGCTTGCGAAATCGCCGTTCACTTGCTCCACAAGCAGCAGGTTCGTGTAGGCATGTTCATCGCGCAGGTAGGCAAGCGCATCCTCGTCGCGTCCGTTGCCTTCGATCTCTCCCGCATAGGCGTAGAACAGGCGCGCCTGGCCGATGAGATCAAGCGCCAGGTTGGAAAGCGCTATGTCCTCTTCCAGCATCGGCGCCTTGCCCGACCATTCCGACAAGCGATGCCCGAGGATCAGCGCATCGTCGGCAAGTCCGAGTGACAGTTTGAAGAGATCGGACTGAGCTGCCGCAGGTCCACTATCGGCCCGGTTGCTGGAAGGGCCTGCATCAGGCGCAGCCGATACTGTGGAAGCGCTGCTCATTGATCACATGTGTCCGACATCGTCAGGCACCTTGTAGAACGTCGGATGACGGTAGATCTTGGTGCCGGTGGGTTCGAACATCTCGTCCTTGTCGGCGGGGTCCGAGGCGGTGATGGCACTCGACGGCACCACCCACACCGATACGCTCTCCCCGCGCCGGGTGTAGACGTCGCGGGCTGCCTGCAGGGCCATGGCCGCGTCGGGTGCGTGCACGCTGCCGCAATGCTTGTGTGGTGCCCCCGAGCGGTTGCGGATGAACACTTCCCACAATGGCATCGGCGTTTCGGACACGAACTACTCCACAGCGAAGCTCAGGCGCATCGTTGGTTTGCCCAAAGCTTGATGTTGGGAAGGCTCTCCCAGCCGAAGGCGTGGTCGCTCGGCCCGTGCGCGGTCAAGTGGTCGAGGCGCGCCAGGGCCTCATGCGGCGTAGGAACATGGCCGGCCGCGATCCACCACATCACGAAATGCGGTGTCTGCATTGGTTCGAACCAGTTGCCCTTCTTCTGGTAGAAGCGTTTGTGCACCGTATTCCACACGAAGTGCTCGAGCTGCTCTGCCGTCTCCCACACGCTCATGTTGACGAGGAAAGTCGGATCGGTGGTGGTCAGTATGCTGGTGGCGTTGTTGCTATCGTCCTTGAGGCGCCACACAAACCCCGGACTACGCTCTGCCAGCGCGTTGACCGCGTCCAGCGCGCCCATGAATTCGGCCATGCGCGGATCGTCGGTTGCGTGGCGGATATGGCCGACGTTGAGTTGCGCGAGATGCGTACCGGCTGGCTGGTTCATCATGGCATCTATTCCGCAGCAATTTTCGCCGCAGCCGCGCGCTCGGCACGTTTGGCGGCATGAGCAAGGGCTGCTTCGCGTACCCAGGCACCGTCAGCGTGGGTCTTGGTCTTGTTTTTCATGCGCTCTCGGTTGCACGGGCCGTCGCCGGTCAGCACACGCTTGAACTCGGACCAGTCGATCTCGCCGGTGAGCCAATGCCCGGTTTTCTCGTCGCGCCTCAGCTCTGGGTCCGGGAACGTGAGACCTAGGTAGTGGCCTTGCGGCACGGTGGCATCGATGAACTTCTGCCTGAGGTCATCGTTGGAGAACCGCTTGATCTTCCATTTCATCGTGTCGCTGGAGTGCAGGCTTTCCTTGTCCGATGGACCGAACATCATCAGCGACGGCCACCACCACCGGTTCAGCGCGTCCTGCGCCATGGCTTTCTGTGCGGCGCTGCCCTGAGACAGGGTGACCATGATCTCGTAGCCCTGGCGCTGGTGGAAGCTTTCTTCCTTGCAGATGCGGATCATGGCGCGCGCGTAGGGGCCGAAGCTGCAGCGGCACAGTGGGATCTGGTTCATGATCGCCGCGCCGTCCACCAGCCAGCCGATGGCGCCGATGTCCGCCCAGGAAAGTGTCGGATAGTTGAAGATCGAGGAGTACTTGGCCTTGCCCGCCAGCAGCTGATCCACGAGCTCCTCGCGGCAGACCCCGAGCGTCTCAGCGGCCGAGTAGAGATAGAGGCCGTGGCCGGCTTCGTCCTGCACCTTGGCAAGCAGACCGGCCTTGCGCCGCAGGCTGGGCGCGCGCGTGATCCAATTGCCCTCCGGCTGCATGCCGATGATCTCGGAATGCGCGTGCTGCGAAATCTGACGCACCAGCGTCTTGCGGTAGCCCGCCGGCATCCAATCGTTCGGCTCGATCTTGTCCTCGGCGTCCACTTTGTCCTGGAAGCGGGCAAGCTTTGCCACATCCTCGGCGGCTGCCGGCGTGCCTGTGTCGGTGACGTTCAGACCCTGGGTGTACATCGCACGGTCCTTTCGAGCGGGCGAGGATGCCGATTTATGTCACAGAAAATCGCCACACGCAACAAATTCTGTAACGTATTGCACTACAAAAGCGTCCCGGGGCTACGCCTTGAAGCGGCGCTGAAGCTCCGGTGAGGGGGCCGGCAGCGCGCCGTCGAGGCCGCTGGCATGGGTGTCGAGCCAGCGCTCCGACGGCTTGAGGCAGGCGAGCCAGATTTTCCTGGCGAGCGCTCGTGCCTCAAGGCCCGCCCAGTCGCTGCCCAGCAGTTCGAGCGGCAGGCCCGGATCGCGCAGTGCGATGCGCCGAAGCTCATGCACCAGCAGCAGCCGGAGGCCCAGCGCGGCGAGGTCCGAGCCTCCCTGAAATGGGGCAAGCGCCGAGGCAACGGGCGCGTAGTGATCGCAAAAAGCCCGATAGCCGCCAGCGATCTCGTCGAGCTTCCAGGCCGACCTGGCAATCTCGCGGTCCTGCTCCGGATCGTCCGTTTTCGCACGGCTCGATCTTGCGCTGAACGCGAAGACGCGCGCGGCTTCGTCGGGCACCTCGTGCCCCGCCGGAGCGATGAAAAGTCCGGAATTGAGCGGCGCGAAGCCGGCCCGGTGCAGGGCAGCGCGGCGATGGGCAAGGCGGGTGCCCGGCTCCTCCTTCGGCACGACGAGCGTCCAGGTGCCGGACCAGCCGCGCTGCGGCAGGCGGTAGATGCGCGCCGCGGCGGCCTCCGACAGAGCCGTCGCCTTGGGGGTGAGGCGGTAATAGCTGTTGCGGCCGATGCGGTCGCGCGTGACCCAGCCGTCGGCCGCCAGCCGCGACATGGCCGTGCGCACCACGCCTTCGCCGATGCCGAACGCACCCATGATGTCGTTGAGAGTCCCGAGCCAGAGGGAGCCGCCGCGCGGCGCCACCACATCGCCGAACACGGTCACGATCAGCGACCACGCGCGCAGCGGTCGGTCGAGACGCGCCAGCGTCGCGTTGAAAATATCTTCCAAGGAAGAATGGCCGGATCGGCGCTCGCGGCTGGACAACGGGCGTCTCTGCTATTGCGGCTAACGCTTCGCCCCCGCGCCTTGCGGACCACGACGGCGATCGCAGCCGTGAGGCAGGCTACGTCAGCCCTTCTCCAGGATCAACGTCAGACCGATCAGGGAGCTGTCGATGAACTGGATCTCGATGATCTGTTTCTTGCCCATAATCACGATGTCCATGTTGGCTTTCAGGCCTTCGCCCTGGACGTTGACCTTGAAGCCGCGCGGCGTAACGGTTCCGGTGACGTCGCCGTGCATGTTGCGAACCAGCTCGGTCCACGTGCCGGTCAGTGCACCTGCGGCGTGAGTGACTGTGCTCCTCACCTCGATGCTGCCGCTGCCCGATGCGCAGCGGATGGTCTGCTGCAGCTGATCTGTAGAGCCCGGAACGAGGTAGGTCACCCGGCACTTGACCTGCTCGGTGGCATTATTGCGGACGCCGAGACGGCCCTCGCCGACCCATCTGCCTACAAGCTTCTCGAAGGGCGATGTGTCGACCGCAAGCGCGCGCGCTGGGTTCCACGACAACACCCCCGCGGCGAAAAAGCCCGCAAGGAGGAGCGCACCGACAACCCTGCACACCTTGATTGCTGACATGTCTGTCCTTTTTCCATCCCTGCTTTGTGACGGCGTCGCGGTCTAAGACCGCATCGATATTATTCGAGTCTGGCAGCGGCTGAAGATGACGCGCCGCCGCAGCACGCCCGCAAAATGCAGGCTCGCCGCTGGCCCGGCCGGCAACCGGCCTGCGCGAAACACCTGCTGCCGGGCACCAAGTCCGCGGCAGGCAATTGCTCGAACAGTTTCCAGATGTTATCAGGAATGATCCGACGGCACACGGGTCCACACCAAAGGATCCTCCGGCACGATCGTTTGCGGGCTTCGCGTTGATGGCGTGGCAAAGCGCACTTGATCTGGCCGGCAAGACAAGCCGCCACATGGGAGGAACAACGTGATCAGATTTGCCAAGCTGTCCGGATTCGGCGTTGCGGTTGCGGGGCTCGCATTGTGCGGGGCGCCAGCGGCGTTTGCCCAAGACCTCAAGCTTCCGTCCACGCTGACCTTCACCGCCTACGACACGGGCTCGTCCGGCTTCAACATCGCCGTCGCCGTCGGCAAAATGTTCAAGGACAAGCACAACGCCGATGTGCGCGTGCTGCCCGCCGGCAACGATGTGGCGCGGCTTACGCCCCTCAAGACCGGGCGCGCTCAGAGCTCGGCCATGGGCATCGGCACCTATTTCGCGCAGGAAGGCGTGTTCGAGTTTGCCGTCAAAGAGTGGGGGCCGCAGCCGCTGCGCCTGATGCTGGCGTCGACCGACTGCAATGCCATCTCGCTCGGTGTTGCCAAGGACACCGGCGTCAAGGAGGTCAAGGACCTGAAGGGAAAACGCATCGGCATCGTCGTGGGCTCTCCTGCGCTCAACCAGAACGCCTATGCGGTGCTTGCCTTCGGCGGCCTTGCCAAGAGCGACGTGAAGCTGGTCGAGTTCTCCAGCTACGGCGCCATGTGGAAAGGCATCCTCAACAATGAAGTCGACGCCGCTATCGCGTCCACCATCTCGGGCCAGTCCAAAGAGGCCGAGACCTCTCCGCGCGGTCTGACCTATCCGCCGACGCCGGTGGCCGACAAGGAGGGCTGGGCGCGGCTGCACAAGATCGGCCCCTACTACCTGCCCCACAAGGCAACGTGCGGCGTCGGCCTGTCGCCCCAGAACCCCGCGGAGCTGCCGTCCTACGCGTATCCGATCTTCATGACCTACGGGGAGCAGCCGGCCGATCTGGTGTACGGTCTCACCAAGGCGATGATCGTGGACTACGACGCCTACAAGGACGGGGCGCCGGGTGCGGCCGGCCTCGATGTCAAGCGCCAGAACTTGGCGTGGGTCGTTCCCTACCATGAAGGCGCCGTGAAGGCTCTCAAGGAGGCGGGCACCTGGAACGCCGAGCATGAGGCACACAACCAGAAGCTCCTCAAGCGCCAGGCGACCCTGGCGGCGGGCTGGAGCACGTTCCTGAAGGGCAACCCGCCAGACGACAAGGAGGGGTTCAACAAGGCCTGGATGGCAGCGCGCAAGGCGGCTCTGACAGCAGGCGGTATGGATCCCATCTTCGAGTAAAGCCCGCCGGGCAGCGTCGTCCGGCGTAGCGAAAGCGCGTCGATTGCGCTGCCCTGGCCCAAGCGCGCAGGGCCGCAAAGTGCGGCGCCGCCGGTCCCACGCTCTGGGGCATGTCGTTCAGGAGTCCCCGTGCCGCCAGCATCCGACAAAGCCGGCTCATCAGCCGCAGCCGGAAAAGTAGAGTTCGCTGATCCGCACGCCCAGACTGGTCTGGTCGAGGCCGAAGTCACATACGTGCGTAAGCTTACGGGCTTTTGGCGCTGGCTGCTCGCCGCCATGACGGCCGTCACGATTGCACTGTGCATCAATCAGCAGTTCAATTTGCGCTTCTTCGTTGGCTTCACCCAGCTCAACACGGAGTACTACTATCTCCTGATCCTGTGCATGCTCCCCTTCACATTTCTCATCTTTCCGGGAAGCGTGCGGGCGCCGGCCGACGGGATTCCTTGGTACGACGTAGCGCTGTTTCTGGCGACGGGCGCCGCCTCGATCTACCTCATGTTCAATGTCCGCAAGGCGGCCGAACTCGGCTGGGAGTTCGGCGGTGCGCCCACGCTCGTGAACGCCGCCGGTCTCGTCATGTGGGTGGTGCTGATGGAGGGACTGCGCCGCACGGGTGGCTGGAGCCTGCTCTTGTGCGTGCTGCCCTTCACGGTCTATCCGTTGTTTGCCGAGTCGCGATGGCTCGGGCCGCTCAGGGGCAATCAGTCGACCCTGGATCAGGCGATCGCCTATCACGTACTTTCCGCCGAGAGCCTGCTCGGCATCCCCATTCAAGCGTTCGCCGAGACCGTCATCGGCTTCCTCGTGTTCGGCACCGCGCTGATGATGACGGGGGCCGGAAAGTTCTTCATCAACCTCTCGTTCGCGCTGTGCGGCACGTTCCGCGGCGGCGCCGCCAAGGTGTGCATCTTTGCCAGCGGGTTGCTCGGCACGGTCGGCGGCAGCATCGTGTCGAACGTGCTGACCGCCGGCACCATGACCATCCCGGTGATGAAGAAGACGGGCTTTCGCGCGTCCTACGCCGCTGCCATCGAGGCCTGCGCCTCCACCGGCGCCGTGCTGGCGCCGCCGGTCATGGGTGCGACCGCTTTCGTCATGGCGCAGTTCATGAACGTCAGCTACGCCGAGGTCGCCTTGGCCGCGACCATCCCGTCGGTGCTGTATTACATCGGCCTGTTTGCGCAGGTCGACAGCTACGCCGCCCGTCACAAGCTCGAGGGCATCCCGCGTGCGGAGCTTCCACGCCTCAGCGATGCCATCAAGGAAGGCTGGTACTACCTGCTGGTCATCGTGCTGCTCGTGGTCATGCTTCTGCACTTCAAGCGCGAGAGCCACGCGCCGTTCTACTCCGCGGCACTTCTGATCATCCTGCATCAGTGGTCTCAACCGGCGCCTTGGCGATTCGGCCACACGGCGGCGTTTATCGTGTCCATCGGACTCGCCGGGGCCATGCTGTGGTACGACATTGCCCATGCCGTCTTGTGGGGCATGATCGCCCTGATCCTGTTCAACGAGATAATCCCCGGCAAGAACTGGGGAGGGCGGCGGTGGGTCGAGTTTCTCGAGGTCAACGGCAAGACCTTCGTCGAGCTGATCGCGATTCTGGCTGGCTGCGGCCTGCTGATCGGCGCGTTCTCGATGACCGGCGTCATCTCGTCACTCGCCAACGATCTGCTGCGCATCGCCGGCGGCGATGTCTTCCTGTTGCTCGTCATGTGCGCGGTCACCAGCCTGGTCCTCGGTCTCGGTCTCACCACCACGGCCTGCTACATCTTCCTCGCCATCCTGGTCGCCCCTGCCCTAGAGAAGCTCGGCCTCAACAAGATGGCCGTGCACATGTTCATCTTCTACTGGGGCATGCTGTCGTCGATCACGCCGCCGGTGGCGATCGCCTCGTTTGCGGCGGCCGGCATTGCCGGTTCACCACCCATGAAGACCGGGTGGGAGAGCATGTGGGTTGGCAGCATCATCTACTTCATTCCGTTCTTCTTCGTTCTCAATCCGGCGCTCCTGCTGCAGGGGGAAAGTCCCTACCTCGAAGCGCTCGGGCTTACGATTGTGATCTCCATCGGCACGCTGTTCATCTGCGGCGGTATCCAGGGCTATCAGGCGGGCGTCGGCGACCTTCGCAAAGCCGGCATTCTGGAATGGCCGTTGCGCGTGCTGCTCGTGGTTGGCGGCTTCGTCTTCGCCACACCTGGCGGCGGCATTGTGCCTATCTCTCAGCTGCAGATCATGGCGCTAGGGTTGGTGATCCTGGTGCCGACCCTCGCTCTGGGGTTGCTGCTCGTGCGCCGCAACAGAGTTGTTGCGGCTTAGACCATCGCCGCGACTAATGACCATCATCAGGTTGGTGACCCTCCTCGCGGTCAGATTGACACGACCTAGCGCTGCGCGGCAGGGTGCACCGAGTGCGATGCCGCGCAGCTGCGCAGCTCGCGCTGTCAGGGAGCGCGCACCATGAACAAGCGGACCACCGAACCACAGAATCGTGACCGAAGACGGTGCTGTCCGCGACCTCGATCCGAAATGGCGCTGGGACCGCGCCCTGCAGGCGCCAGGCCACACCAATGTCGACTTCGAAACGCGCGTCGACTTCCGGCGCCTGCATCGCTATCGCCTCAGCCGGGCCAAACAGGCGCTGAAGAATTCCAATCTTGGCGCCCTGCTGACGTTCGACGTCAACAACATCCGCTACCTCACCGGCACCAAGATCGGCGAATGGGAGCGCGACAAGCTCTGCCGCTTCGCCTTGCTGGCAGGTGATCAGGATCCCATCCAGTGGGACTTCGGCTCAGCCGCCGTGCATCACAGGCTCTACTGCGATTGGCTGCCGCCGGAGAATTTCCGGGCGGGCATGCTGGGCATGCGCGGCACGGTGCCGCCGTCAGCGGGCCTGATGAAGCAGCACGCCGAGGAGATCGCCGGTCTGCTCAAGGAAGCCGGTGTCGCCGGCCAGCCCGTCGGCGTCGATCTCATCGAACCCGGCATGTGGTTCGCCCTTGAGGCCGCCGGCATCAAGCCGGTCGACGGCCAGCAGGTGATGCTGGACGCGCGCGAGATCAAGAACGTCGACGAGATCACGCTGCTGAACCAGGCCGCCGCCATGGTGGACGGCGTCTACCACATGATCTGGGAGGAGCTGAAACCCGGCGTGCGCGAAAACGACATCGTCGCCAAGGCCAACAAGATGCTCTACGAGATGGGCTCCGACGACGTCGAAGCCATCAACGCCATCTCCGGCGAGCGCTGCAATCCGCACCCGCACAACTTCACCGACCGGATCATTCGCCCGGGCGATCAGGCTTTCTTCGACATCCTGCAGTCGTACATGGGCTATCGCACCTGCTACTACCGCACCTTCAATGTCGGCCGCGCCACCGACGCCCAGCGCGACGCCTACAAGCTCTGCCGCGAATGGTTGGACAAGGCGATCGCGCTCATCAAGCCGGGCCAGTCGACCGACAAGGTCGCAGCCGTGTGGCCCAAGGCGCCAGAGTTCGGTTTCCCCGACGAGATGGCGGCCTTCGGTCTGCAATTCGGCCACGGCCTCGGCCTCGCCCTGCACGAGCGCCCGATCATCTCCCGCCTCGTCTCCATGGATCAGCCGATGGAGCTGAAGCCCGGCATGGTGTTCGCGCTGGAAACCTACTGCCCGGCGAAGGACGGCTTCTCGGCCGCCCGCATCGAGGAGGAGGTGGTGGTAACCGACAAGGGCTGCCGCGTCATCACGCACTTCCCGGCGGAAGAACTGCCGATCGCGAACAGGTACTGAGAAATCGTCTTTCACAAGGATCACGCAATGAGCGGCAAGCATACCATCGGTTGGATCGGCATGGGGCGCATGGGCTATCCGATGGCCGAGCATCTCCTCAAGGCCGGCAACATGGTCAGCATCTGGAATCGCACGCGGGCGAAGGCCGAACCGCTGACAAAGCTCGGAGCCCGCGTTGTGGAAACTCCGGCCAATTTGTCGGGCAGCGACCTTGTGTTCGTCATGGTGTCGACAGGCAAGGATCTGGAAGAGGTCTGCTTCGGCAAGAACGGTGTCGCCTCGGCCGGAAAAGGCAAGGCGCCGAAGGTCATCGTCGATTGCTCGTCGATCTCGGTGCAGGAATCGGTCGACTGCCGCGCAAAGCTTGCGGCACTAGGCGTGGATTTCCTGGCGGCGCCGGTGAGCGGCAACGGTAAGGTGGTGAAGGCCGGCAAGCTGAGCGCTGTGGCGTCGGGGCCAAAGGCGGCGTTCGAGCTTGCCAAGCCCTACATGCTGAGCTTTGCGCCGCGCGGCGTGTCCTATGTCGGCGAAGGCGAGCGCTCGCGCATCTGCAAGATCGCGCACAACGTGATGCTGGGAGTGGTGATCCAGAACCTTGCCGAGATCACGATCCTGGCCGAGAAGGCCGGCGTGCCGCGCCACGCGTTCCTGGAATTCATGAACAACGGCGCGATGGGGTCGATGTTCACCCGCTACAAGTCGAACGCGTTCGTCAATTTGGACTGGACCACGACGTTCACGCCCGAACTGCTGCGCAAAGACCTCGACCTGGGACTGGAGGCGGGTCGCAAGCTCGGCGTGCCCATGCCCGTGACAGCGGCGACGCGCGAGGCGCTGCAGGCCCACTTCGGCGCAGCTATCCTGCAACCGGACCCCGAAGCCTACCTGGCGAAGGATTTCGCGGCCACGCTGGAGACTGTTGCCCTGGCAGCAGGGCTCAAGCTGAGGCCAGAGAACGTGCCCGTGCCGACGGGGCTCGAGACGCAGGAGTGATCGGCTGTATCAATCTCCACCCGTCATCCCGTAGGCGTCGCGCAGGAGCGCGATGCCGCAGAGCCGGGAACCGTAGCAAGCACCGCTCTCGGGTCAGGTCCCGGATAGTCTCGCCTGCGCCTCGACTTCCGGGATGATGGGTAGGTGAGCTTCAGCGCGCCGTCTTCGCGTTGGTGACTTTGGCACGCAGCACGGGAAGGTGGGCCTTGAGATTCCGGCCCGGACAATCGGTGTTGCCGACGTGGTCGCTGTGGCCTGAGATCTTGACCGCCGGAACATTGTAGCGGTCGGCGAGCCAGACGACGAGCCGGTCCAGCGACTTGAGCTGCGCCGATGCCGGGCGCTCCTGGTCGAAGTGGCCCTCGACGACGATCTGGATGCGGTTGGCGGTGTCGTACTTGGTGTTGCTGTCGCCGGCGAAGGCGAGGCTGCGGCCCTCACCGATGCGACCCGCCGCATCGACATAGAAATGATAGGGCATGTCGCCCCAGGGCGGTTTCGGCGCAGTACCGACCATGCCGGCCGATTGCGAGAACCTCTGCAGTTTCTGAAGTTTCTCCTGCAGCGTGAGTTGGGGCCGGCGTTTTTCGCCGGTGTGGTGGATGACGATCTCGCGCGGCGTCTGAGGCTTCATCAGCGACGTGTTCGCCCGCTGCGCCGCCCATGCGGCGCGCGGCAGGATGGGCGGCGCGGCGGTGCGGTCGGCGGCAAGCGTAGGGGCCGTGGCGGGGCTCAGGCAGGCAACGATTGCGGTGAGGAGGCAGCTTCGGACAAAAGACATGAGGTCTCGTGCGGGTCAGGTCTGACCAACCAAATGGCGATAGGCCTCAGCTAGGATGCTTCACGCGCGCTACTTTGCAAGCAGTCTTCGCACCGAGCATGCCGACCAACATCAGCATTCCCTCGAAGACTATCCGTTCTGCGCTTCCAAGCGTCAGTGTCCCGTGTTGATCCAACCACCTTGGGCTCGGTGAAGTTTTCGATGGCCATGTCGCCGCGCTCGCGACCGAAATCCGAATTCCGCGCGCCTCCCCAGGGCAAGCGCACATCGGTCCCGCCGAAAGTGTTCACCCACACCGTTCTAGCCTTCAGGCACCGGCGAAACGATGCACACGGGCGATGTCACCGCTCCATACGCCGGCGCCAGACTGTAGACGCTGCCGTTGGTTATTCTCAGGGCGTCCTCGTCGTCCTTGAAAGGGATTACCGCAGCGACCGGCCCCGAAAACCTCCTGTTGCGAGATGTGCATGCCGTCGGCCGTGACGCCGGTGCATACTGTAGGACCCAAAAAATTGCCGGTCGCGCCGATGCGCGGGATCCGATCCCGTATAACGGGCCCGCCTGCAAGAAGAGCCGACTTGTTGATTTAGTTGGTCGGAGCGGGGAGATTTGAACTCCCGACCCCCAGTCCCCCAGACTGGTGCGCTAACCAGGCTGCGCTACGCTCCGAACCGGCGCTGTTGTGCCCCGGCGGCTGTCTGCGGTCAACTGGCACGCCCTAGTCGGGTAGCTTACCTGGATTGGCAAGGAGCTGCACTATTCCGGCATGGTCGGCGGGAAAAGCGCGCGCACGCATCGGACGCACGCCGCGCGGGGCGCCAACGGCGCCATGGAGTGTGGGCGACAGTTTTACGTCATGCACGGTGATCCCCGCGTCATGAGCGAGCCTTCGTGCCCTGATTTCCAGATCGGCAGGGGAAAGCAGGCGTCTTTCCCTGCCGCGCACGCCGACATCGGCGAGCGTTTGCGCGAGGCCATAGCCCCGCGCCTTGGCAAACGCCTCCAATCGTACCCAGGCCTGGAGGAAAGTGCGATCGGTGCCCAAAGCGGGCAGCGGCCTGTCGGAGAGCCCAGCGCCGATCGCCGATATCTCGACAAGGCGGCGTGCCGTCATCCTCACGGGACGCATTCTCTCGAGGTCGACGCCCAAGGGCAGCGCGGACGATACGCCGATCAACGCCAGCCCATCGACATGAGAGAGGCTGAATTCTGCGCCGCCAAGATCAAGCCTGGGTTTCTCGCCCGGGCGATGTACGTACGGGAGGCCGCGCACGCCAGGTCCTGCGATGCGCTCGAGGACAACCCGGAGAGCTGTATAAGCGGCCAAGCGATGGCGGCGCTCACGCAGGTCGTTGATCGCGTTGATCCGGCCGTACTCGTCGGCAGCCAAGCGCCGCGCGTCGCTCTCCAGCTTCTCAAGTGCCTCGGCGGACTTCTCAAGGTCGACGAGCCATATCTCGATGTCAGACCTCGTTTGCATCGTCCTGCTGCCGCTACGGAACCTTTCGAGTCTGGGGATCAGATGCGGGCTCAACCATAGGCCTGGCGAGGAGAAGTGGAGAGGACCTACCTCGACAGTGGTGGCGGGCTTGCATGGCGCTCCCTTGGGTGCGCGCTCAACTGCGCGTGGCAGTGCGCTTGGGGCGTCGGCCTGCATGGTCGGTGTGCTGGGCATTGCCCGCCCCCAGCATCGTCCGCACGGTATCCAGTTCAGCAGCGATTGCGCGCAGAGCTCTGATCTCAGCTGCACCAAACTGGCGCGGACCGTCGACGGCGACGACAGGCGCTTGCGATGTCCGCACACGGCCCCTGGTTTCGGAACCAGCGTCCTGGCTGCTGCCTATTTTCTTTACATCCTCCACACCTCCCTCGCGCAGGATCTTCTGCACGCCCTTGATGGTGTAGCCCGCCGTCTGCAGCAGGTGTCTAATTCCGCGAAGGAGCTGTATGTCGGCTGGTCGGTAGTAGCGTCGGCCGCCACCCCGCTTCATCGGCTTGAGCTGGGGAAACTTGGCTTCCCAAAACCGCAGCACATGCTTTCTGACGCCGAGTTCGGCCGACACTTCGCCGATGTTGCGAAATGCTTCCATTGCCTTTGACAAGGCTCAACCCCGCTGGCAACGCTGATGGTGCAATCTTACTATTCTGCCGCCCGACGCCGTCCCAGGCCAGCGTTGATGCGTTCTTTCATGATATTGCTGGGCCGGAAGACGAGAACACGTCGTGGAGTGATCGGAACTTCCTGTCCCGTCTTCGGATTGCGACCCACACGTTCGCCCTTCTGGCGGATGTTGAAGGAGCCGAAGGATGACAGTTTGACAGGTTCGCCTTCCGCAAGGCTCTCAGAAAGAACCTTGATTACAAGCTCGACCAGATCCTGCAACTCATTGCGCGGCAGCCCGATTTTTTGGACCACCAACTCTGCCAAGTCCGCACGCGTGAGTGTCTTGCCACCCATTGGATTTACCGCCCCTCCCCTACTCGTAACGCCAAGGATGCTAGCCGGATGATTCGTGAGGGTCAACACCAAGGGACTGAAATTACACACATAACTTGCTTGTGCTGTGGCATTACCAGCGCGCAAGCACTGCGCCCCAGGTAAATCCTCCACCCATGGCTTCCATCAGAACTAGGCCACCCTCCCTGAGCCGATGGTCTTCGAACGCCTGATTGAGTGCGAGCGGAACGGAAGCTGCCGAAGTATTGCCGTGCTTGGCGAGCGTAACCACGACTTTGTTTGGCGGAATACCAAGCTTCTTGCCGATGCCGTCCAAGATGCGCTTGTTGGCCTGGTGTGGCACGTAGAGATCAATTTCCGCTGGCGCGTAGCCTGTCGTGACCAAGGTTTCCTCGATGACGCTCGAAATCTTTTGCACAGCGTGGCGGAAGACCTCGCGCCCGTTCATGCGCAACTGGCCGGTCGTCTTGGTAGAGCCAGGGCCACCGTCGACGTAGAGCAGATCCTCGAAGCGCCCGTCCGACCGGATGCGCGTGGCCAGAATGCCGCGATCCTCGCGAGAGCCGACTTGCGATTGCGCCTCGAGCACGACCGCACCGGCGCCGTCGCCGAACAATACGCACGTGCCGCGGTCTTTCCAGTCGAGAATGCGCGAAAATGTTTCGGCTCCGACCACAAGCACGCGCTTGGATTGACCAGTTTTGATGAAATTGTCGGCGATGTTGAGGCCATAAATGAAGCCCGAACATACCGCCTGCACGTCGAACGCAGCACCTTTCGTGATACCGAGGCCGGCCTGGATCTTCACGGCAGTCGCAGGAAAAGTGCGATCCGGCGTGGCAGTCGCGCAGATTATGAGATCGATGTCGGTGGGATCGATGCCGGAGCGGACGAGAGCTTGACGCGACGCCGCAATTCCGAGATCCGAGGTCAGTTCACCGTCATCCGCAATGTGGCGCTGCTCGATTCCGGTACGCTCCTTGATCCATTCGTCAGTGGTGTCGACGAGAAGAGCAAGGTCGTCGTTGGTCATGACGCGTTTGGGCAGATAGGCACCCACACCGCGGATCACCGATCTAATGATCGCCACGTCTCACCTCGTCCTGGCAGGCCGCGACAAGCATGCACGGCTCATGCCTGTTTCGCTTCCGGTGGCCTACTTTCACCCAGCTTACCGTGCAGCGACTCCAGGTCGGCTGCGAGGCGCGCCAGCAGATCACTTTGGGCCATGTCGTAGCCGACCCCGATCGCACTGGAGAAGCCGAAAGCGTCTGTGCCCCCGTGACTTTTGATCACAATGCCGTTGAGGCCCAGGAACGGCCCGCCATTCAAGCGCCGAGGGTCCATGCGGTCTTTTAGCGCGCGCAGACCCCGTTCTGCCAGCAGTGCTCCGAGTTTTGGCAGCCAGCGAACTGGTAAGGGCTTCTCGTACGTAAGCTGCCATCTGCTTTGCCGTACCTTCGGCGGTCTTGAGGGCGATATTGCCTGCATACCCCTCTACCACCACGACATCCACAATACCCTGGCCGATCTGGTCGCCTTCTACAAAGCCGCGGTAGTCGATGGGAAGGTCGTTTTCCTTGAGCCAGGCATGCGCTTGTCTGACTTCTTCGATGCCTTTGATTTCTTCGACGCCGATATTGAGCAAGCCCACACGCGGCCGTTCGATGCCGAACAAGGCACGTGCCATGGCGGCGCCCATAAGCGCAAAGTCGGCAAGCTGGCGCGCCGTAGCACCGATGTTGGCTCCCAAATCGAGCACGATGCTGTTGTGCCCGACTGTCGGCCATTGGCCGGCGATCACGGGCCGCTCGATGCCAGGCATCGTCCGCAATATCAGCTTGGCCATAGCCATCAGGGCGCCGGTGTTGCCGGCCGAGACCGCGACCTCTGCCTCACCTTTCTGGACTGCTTCCAGCGCAAGCCACATGCTGGAGCCGCGCCCACGCCGCACGGCCTGGCTCGGCTTGTCCTGCATTCCGATGACGATGTCGGTATGCACGATGCGTGATCGCCCGGCGAGTACGGGATGCTGGTCCAGATGAGGCTGTATAAGGGCTCGATCGCCAACAAGAAGAAAGCTGACGTCAGGGTGCTTTTCGAGCGCCAAGGCTGCCCCTGGGACGACGACGGCGGGTCCCTGATCACCACCCATAGCGTCGAGCGATATCGTGCGCGGCGCTGCCATGGCGTTTCGCCCTGCGTGACCTGCCTGCGGATAAGCCCGGCGGGTTGCGCCTAGCTCCCACATCTACCCCCGAAAAACGCCCGACCATAGCCGGTCGGGCGGGTGACACAACCAGATTTTCTGCGCTCCGCCAACGGTGGCCAGCGCGCGATGGCGCTCCGCAGCCCGTCAGCGTTTGCTCTTGATCCTAGCCAGTGCGGCGAACGGGCTGTCGGACTTGCTGGCGACGCCGTTCTCGGACGGTACCACCGGCGCTTCGAACGTCACACCAGACTTTCTGGGAAACAGATCGATGGCACCTGCCAAGCACTCGAAGATGACGCGCCCTACATTGATTCGGCCAGCAACGATAGGCTCCAGATCGGGTTCGTCGTGCACATCGACGACACCGCTTGCCGGTGACGGCATCTCTGTTTCCGGCCAGTAGTCGACACTGAAACTCTCTGCAATCTCGTTGGTCAGCGGCTCCAGCGTGACGACGCAGGACTGCTCGATCTGCGACTTGAGTGTGCCGGTCAGGCGGAAGTGCCCTCCGCTGCGGGGCGAAATGCGCGTAACGTGCGATCAAGCTCGAGCACGCAATGAGATCGAGCGCCCGCGCGATGCCTTCGCGCTCCTCGGGCGAGGCTGCCCGCTCAACCTGCAGCCCAGTCTCGGGAATACTCTTAACGGCATGATCCCAGCCAAGTTCGTCGGTCACGGTTGCCTCCATCGACCCGCAACTCATCAGGTCACCCCTGTCACCGCGCACGGACTTGCGGCCACGCAGGTGCTCCCCGAGTACCTGGTCGCCAGGCTGAAGCTCCAGCGCCTGTGCGACCTCCCTTATGTACGCGCAGATCGCGGGCGCGTCCAAGCCCCCGGCTCCGCTCAATGTGGCTAGCCGTTGCTCGACCGCGGCGGCCAAGAGGCCGTCCTGAGGCGCGGCTAGCGCAGCACTGTAGCTGGAATATCGGTCATGCAGCGACGGCAACCGCGCGCTTTACGTGCCGAGGCACGGCCAGATCGCCAACTGTCATTTCGCGCAGCGTGTCATCGAGGTCCACAACGAATGCTTCCGTCAAGGCCTGCCCGAGCGCGCGAGCCCAGTTCGCCCTCGCGTGCAAGCCGACGCAATACAAGAACAAGATGCAATGCGATGATCTCAAACCGTCCTTCAGGCGTGTCGGGCACGCCCAAGGTCGCATACAGGCCGCGCTCCGGGCCTGCGTCACAATCGAGCCATAAAGGGAGCGTGCTGTTCGGCGTCGATTTCTCCGTTGCCTTAGCCAAGCCAACATCGGTGCTTTCCAATGCTGAACTCAGCTGGGCCGTAGTCGCCAAGCCTGGGGGTGGAACGGATGTTGCGACTGCAAATTGACTGGTTCTGCGATAGCCGGTCAACGAAGGCTGGCGCCGGTCCGTTCCTTGGGGGAAAATTGAGCATGCGCATGCGATCCGGCACGCGCCATACGGGGAATGAGAGCGTGGCAGCAGACGGGCTTTCTGTGCGGGCTCGGCCAGCGTGTGGGCTATGTACCGCGGCGCTAGCCTGCTTGGTGCTGACTGCTTGTGGAGAGACGATAACAAAGCACGGCCACCATTTCCAGGACAACGATCTGCAGCAAGTTTCATCCGGCATGAGCCAGGATCAGGTGAGGACTACACTCGGCACACCGACCACGACGGCGACGGTCGGCTCGGGAACTGCCTACTACTACATTTCCAGCACAACAGGGCAGACCTCCTTCTTCAAGCCGGTCGAAAAGGACCGCAAGGTTCTAGCTGTCTATTTCAATCCGCTCGGGTCTGTTGATCGTGTTGCCCAATACGGTCTCAAAGACGGCAAGGTGTTCAACTACGCCAAGCAGGAAACACCTTCGCCGGCGCGGGACGAAGGCGTTCTGAAGGCTCTGTTCCGCAATCTCGGGACCAAGCAATTGGGCCTCGAGTAATTCTTTCCTGTCTCAGGCGACGTGGAGCGCGGTAGCACGCTGGCTGCCCGGGCCCACCGGTGCGCCCGGAGCCGGCTCGACCTCGATAGTGCAACGAGAGGTTCACCTATTCTGATGGAAGCGCGACTGCGCTTCCATCAAATGCGAACTCTAGTGCGCCAGCACCGCCAGCAGCAGCAGTGCGACGATGTTGGTGATCTTGATCATCGGATTGACTGCGGGTCCTGCAGTATCCTTGTAGGGATCGCCCACCGTGTCGCCGGTGACGGCGGCCTTGTGCGCTTCCGAACCCTTGCCGCCGTAGTGGCCATCCTCGATGTACTTCTTGGCGTTATCCCAGGCGCCGCCGCCGGCGGTCATGGAAATCGCCACGAACAGGCCGGTCACGATCACGCCGAGCAGCATAGCGCCGAGCGCTGCGAACGCGTTGCCCGGGCCGGCGATCCACTTGATCACGAAGAAGCACACGATCGGCGAGAGGACAGGCAACAGCGAGGGGATAATCATCTCCTTAATGGCCGCGCGTGTGAGCAGATCGACTGCGCGCGCGTAGTCGGGCTTCTCTGTGCCCTGCATGATGCCGGGCTTGGCCTTGAACTGCCGGCGCACCTCTTCGACGATTGATCCGGCCGCGCGGCCCACGGCGGTCATGGTCATGCCGCCGAACAAGTACGGCAGCAGGCCTCCGAAGAAGAGTCCGACGACGACGTACGGATTGCTGAGCGAGAAGAGCCCGTCGACATTGAGGCCATGGAAGATCGAGCCCGGCTTCGCCTGGGCGACAAAGTATTTCAGGTCCTCATTGTAGCAAGCAAACAGCACCAATGCGCCGAGGCCCGCCGAGCCGATGGCATAGCCCTTGGTGACCGCCTTGGTGGTGTTGCCGACGGCGTCCAGCGCGTCGGTGGTTTTGCGGATCTCCTTGGGAAGTCCGGCCATTTCGGCAATCCCGCCCGCGTTGTCGGTGACAGGCCCGAAGGCGTCGAGCGCCACCACCACGCCGGCGAGCGAGAGCATGGCCGTCACCGCGATGGCGATACCGAACAAGCCTGCCAATGAAAACGACAGTATGATGCCGGCGCAGATGATCAACGCCGGTAACGCCGTCGCCTCTAGGGATACTGCAAGCCCCTGTATCACGTTGGTGCCGTGTCCCGTTTCCGATGCCTTGGCGATCGACTGAACGGGGCGATAGTTGGTGCCCGTGTAGTATTCGGTCACGACAATGATCCCTGCCGTTACCGCCAGGCCGACCACGCCGCACCAGAACAAATCCTGTCCCGTGAAGTTCAGGCCACGTGCCGAGAATCTCGTGCCCATACCCAGCAGATAATCCGTCAGCGGCCACAGCGCGACGACCGACAGCACGCCGGCGGCGATGAAGCCCTTGTACAGGGCCCCCATGATCGACTGGTTGGCGCCGAGCCGTACGAAGAAGGTGCCGATGATGGACGTCACCACGCCCACCGCGCAGACGGCCAGCGGGTAGAGCATGAGGTTGTCGACCACCGGCTGGCCGGCGAAGTAGATCACCGCTAGCACCATCGTGGCCACCACCGTCACCGCGTAAGTCTCGAACAGGTCGGCCGCCATGCCGGCGCAGTCGCCGACGTTGTCGCCGACGTTGTCGGCGATGGTGGCAGGATTGCGCGGGTCGTCTTCGGGGATGCCGGCTTCGACCTTGCCGACGAGATCGCCGCCGACGTCCGCGCCCTTGGTGAAGATGCCGCCGCCGAGACGCGCAAAGATCGAGATCAACGAGGCGCCGAAGCCGAGCGCCACGAGCGAGTCGACAACCGTTCGGCTGGTTCGAGCGTAGCCCAACCCGTTGGTCAGTACCGTGTAGTAGATCGCGACGCCCAGCAGGGCCAGGCCGGCAACGAGCAGGCCCGTTACGGCGCCGGCGCGAAAGGCCATCGACAAGCCATCGGCCAGTGACCGGGTTGCGGCCTGCGCGGTGCGCACGTTGGCACGCACCGAAACCAGCATGCCGATGTATCCGGCGGCACCCGACAGCACGGCGCCGATCAGGAAGCCGATGGCAACCAGCCAGCCCAGCAACAAGCCAATGATGACGAATACGCCAGCGCCTACCACGCCGATGGTGGTGTATTGGCGCGCCAGATATGCCTCGGCGCCTTCCTGGATGGCGGCCGCGATCTCGCGCATGCGCGGCGTGCCCGTGTCCGCCGCCATCAGAGCGCTAACCGTGTAAGCGCCGTAGACTATCGAGAGCAATCCACACAGAATGATTGCCCACATCACCGTATCCATGGTCGTTCCCCTTTTTCGGCGGTCATCCGCCGCAAGCACTATTGAGCGCCGGCTGGCACGCCGCACCAGTCGCGCTTCAACCCGCACCCAAGTGCCGGATTCGCGGCCGGACCATGCCAAATGTCCGAAGTCGTTGCAACACGAGCGAGCATTACGCAATGCCGCATCAGAAATGGTCCCAGCCGATGCGTTCCGGCAGCGCCAGTGGCCTGCCGTCAGGGCCCTCGACGGTGAGCGCAGGGGGTCCTTGCAGAACCTGACCAATAGGCGTCACGGGGACACCGGCGGCCCCTGCTACTGCTGAGAAGGTACTGGCCCTGTCTTTCGGCACGGCCAGCAGGATTTCGTAGTCGTCGCCGGCCGTAATCAGCCGCGATAGGCGCTCTGGAGCACGCGCCAGGACCTTGCGGGCCGGGTCGGACAGGGGTACGTCGGTAGCGACAAGATGCCCTGCGACGCCCGAAGCTCGCATCATCCGCTCGAGATCCTTGACGAGCCCGTCCGACACATCCATGGCTGCCGAGGCGTAGTGGCGTAGTGACTCAGCCAGCGCCAGTCTTGGCTCCGGGCGTCGGTAGCGCTGGTGCAGGGTATCCACCGCGGCGTCCGACAGTCCCCAGACCGTTTGCAAGCCCGCATTCCTGGCCAGTTCCAAGCCGAGTCCGGCATCCCCGATTGTCCCGGACACGAACAGTGTATCTCCGGCCTGAGCGGTGGTCCGTAGCACCATCCTGCCCCGTGGTACCGAGCCGATGATCGTGATTGAAATGGTCAGTGGCCCTGGCCGGCGATCCGTGTCGCCCCCCAACAGATGGCAGCCGAACCGAGCCTGGGCCGTCCCCAGGCCTTCGACAAAACTCGTCATCCAGTCGATGGTAGGCGCGATGGGAAACGACAGCGCCATCAGATAGCCGATGGGGGCCGCGGCCTTGGCTGCTAGGTCCGATACATTGACGGCCAGCGCCTTCCACGCGATGTCCTGCGGTGCATCGCCGGAAAGGAAGTGAACGCCCTCAGCCACAGGATCTGTTTTGAGCACAAGCTCGGTCCCAGGCTCAGGCGTCAGCAGCGCGCAATCGTCCTTGAGATCGAAGGCGCCCGCGTGTCCTCGCGTCAGCGGGGCCAGCAAGGCGACGATGGCTTCCTCGCCCTGCAGAGGTCTCTTGTGGTTTGTGAACTGCCATCGCACTGCTGTCTCCGCCGGCCGCGGCACACGACTACGATGCTCAGTTCCGATCCGGCAGCTCGCCGGGTCTGAGCTTGCGTGCTGCCTGATCGAGGACGCCGTTGACCACCCTAGGTTCATCGCCTTCGAAGAACGCGCGCGCGACGTCGATATACTCGCTGATCACGACGCGCGCTGGAACATCCGTCAGCTCCAACAGTTCGAATCCGCCAGCGCGGAGAATGGCACGCAGAATGGCGTCCACGCGCAACAGCCTCCAGCCGGTGGCCAGCTGCTGATCGATCATCGGATCAAGCTCCAGCTGACGTTTCACCACGCCGTTGAGCACTCGCGCGAAGTGTTCAACGTCTGCCCCGGCAACGGCACCGTCTTCGGCATCAATACTCAGCCGGTGAGTCTTGAACTCGTCGATGACCTCGTTGAGATCGGTCTCGGCCATGTCCATCTGGTAGAGCGCTTGGACGGCCGCGAGACGCGCTCGGCTGCGCGAGAGGGCGTTATTGGCGCGGGCAGCACTCGAAGCCTTGCTCATGCCCGCTCCTTGGCGAATGCGCGGGCGTGCTCGATGAGCGTCAAGCATGCGCGCACCGCACTTGCGCCCTTGCTCTCACGCCCACCGCGGGCGCGCTCCATTGCCTGCGCTTCGGTTTCTACCGTCAGTATCGCGTTGCCCAGCGGAATGGCATGGCGTGTGGCGATGTCCATCAGCCAGTGATTGGCGTTGTTGCACACGGTGTCGTAGTGGGTGGTCTCGCCACGAATGACGCACCCCAGTGCCACGCAACCGTCGTATCGGGCATTCGTCGCCTCGCCCGGGATAAGTCCCGCGTTCGCTGCCTGCGCGAGTGCCAGCGGAATTTCCAGAGCTCCCGGCACCACGATGCGCTCCGATGTGGCGCCAACTGCTTCCAGCTCGGCAATGGCACCGGCCAGCAGCGCGTCGGCGATCTCTTGGTAATAGGGCGCGTCGATGATGAGGATACGCGCGCGCTCGCCCCCGTCCCGGGAAGCGGCTTGGTTTGCCTGCAGTCCCCGGCCGGCCATTGCTTTATCCGATCTTGCGCTGGCCGACGATGCGCAGCCCGAACGCTTCAAGGCCTACGTAGCGCGACGGCGGCGCATTCGACAGCAGCATCATGTCGGTAACGCCCAGATCGCGCAGTATTTGCGATCCGATGCCGATCTCGACCTGGCGGCGCTCGGCATCGGCCTTGCCGGGTCGCTTGCGCTCGGCGGCTTGCTGGATGACGGCGGACACCGACTTGGGCCGCAGGTCGCGTATCAGGACGATCACACCGCGCCCTTCCTGCGCAATGGCCCGCATCGACTTCTCGATCAGCGATCTCTCTCCTTCGCCGCCGATGCCCAGCAAGTCGGCCATGGCGTTGACCGCATGCACGCGCACCAGGACCGGCCCCGGAGCCTTGATGTCCCCTTTTACCAGGGCAAGGTGCTCCACCGGCTCCACCGTCGTCTCGTAGACGTGCAGGTCGAACGGTCCGCCGAAGCCGCTCTCCACGCTCGTTTTCGCGATCGGTTTGACGATGCGATCATGGCTCAGCCGGTAGCCGATCAGGTCCTCGATGGTGCCGATCTTGAGGGCGTGCCGCTGCGCAAAGGCGACGAGATCCGGCATGCGTGCCATGGTGCCGTCGTCGTTCATGATCTCGCAGATGACGCCGGCCGGATAGAGGCCGGCCAGCCGAGCCAGATCGATGCTCGCCTCGGTGTGGCCAGCACGGACCAGAACGCCGCCCTCCCGCGCTATCAGAGGGAACACATGGCCGGGTGAAACGATGTCGTTGAAGTCTTTGGTGGGATCGATGGCGGTCGCGATCGTGCGGGCTCGATCATGGGCGGAAATACCTGTCGCCACACCTTCGCGCGACTCGATGGAAACCGTGAACGCTGTGCGCGTGCGTGCCTCGTTCTGGCGCGCCATGTACTCCAGCCGCAGCTGGTCGGCGCGCTGGCGCGTCAGGGACAGACAAATCAGGCCGCGGCCATGCTTGGCCATGAAATTGATGACGTCGGGCGTCGCCATTTGCGCGGGAACCACGAGGTCGCCTTCGTTCTCGCGATCCTCGGCGTCGACCAGGATGATCATGCGGCCGTTGCGGAGGTCTTCCAGGATCTCGTCGATGGGAGAGAGAAATCCCTTGCCTTCGGCGTAGGCCACCCGCTGCAGGTTCGTGTTCACCGGCGGAACTCCATCAGACGCGCCACGTAGCGCGCAAAGATATCGACTTCGAGGTTGACCCGGTCGCCCGGCTTTTTGGCCCCCAGGGTCGTGTGGGTCAAGGTATGCGGTATGAGATTGATTCCGAAGATATTTTCCGTCACGTCGTTGACGGTGAGCGAAATCCCGTCCAGGCAAACCGACCCCTTGGATGCAATGTAGGGTGCCAGTTCCGGCGGCACCTCGACCGTGAAGCGGCGGGATTGGCCGTCGGGCCGTATGTCGATGATCCGGCCGACGCCGTCGACATGGCCGGCGACAATGTGCCCTCCTAGTTCGTCTCCGGCCTTCAGGGCACGCTCCAGATTGATGCGCCTGCCCCGCCCCCACTCATACAGAGTTGTTTTGGCCAACGTCTCGTTGGAGACATCGACGGCAAACGTGCTGCCGGATTCGGATGGGTCCACCTTGGTGGCCGTGAGGCAGGCCCCGTCGCAAGCAATCGAGGCGCCAATGGCGATGCTCTCCGCCGCATAGCTGCAGCGGATCTCGAACCGGCCCCCGTCGCGTGCAGCGACCTCGCCGATGTCGGAGATGATGCCTGTGAACATGGGCAGAGAATATCACGTCGTGAAGCGCCACGCACATCGTTAACCGGCGTGGAGCCGCATCAACGCAAATAGCCTGCGTGATCTATTGTCTTGCCACGCGCGCCGGCTTCCAGTGCAGCGCGCATCTCGGGCGCTATCTCGCGCTTGGTAAACGTTTTGTGGTCGACGTGCACGTAAACCGTTTCGGCCGTGACCAGGATATCCGCCTCCCCGGCCCTGCGCATTTCCGCGCTCAGCGTTAAGGATGTCGTACCGATGCGGGTCGCCTGCATCGAGATCTCCAGCACGTTGTCGAGGCGCGCCGGCGCCTTCCACTCGATGACCTGGCGCACGGTCTGGCACTCGAAGGAGCCGTCGTAGACATCGGTCGGCCGCGGCAGCGCGGCGCGCAGGAATTCGAAACAGGCAAGATCCACATAGTCGGCATAGCGTGCGTTGAAGACGACGTTCTGGGCGTCGCACTCCTGATAGCGAACACGCAGATAGTAGCGAAACGGCGTCGTCATGCCTTGGCTCCGCCTGCAAAGCGGCCGGTTCTGCGGTGGACCGTCAGTGTGTCTGCGCCAATCGCCCGTTTCGCTACAGGTTGCCATCGGCTTGGATCGTCCAGAACCTCCAGGCCGCTGTCGCCGAAAGGCTTGCGGCCCTTTCCGCTTAGCGATGCGGTGCCATGGCCGATGACGACTTCGTCGGCCAGATCAGCCGCCAGCAATGCGCTGGCGATTGTTGGTCCGCCCTCGACCAGAACGCGTGTCACGCCGTCCTTGCTCAACGATTGCAGCACCGCGTCGAGCTGCAGCCGGCCAGCGGAGTCGACTGGGACCTGCCTGGCCTCCACGCCGCTCGGATACTGAGGTGTGCCGTTGCCGGAGGCCCCGAAAATGATGATGGGAACGCGGTGCGCCGTTTGGAACATTTTGAAAGTCGGTGCAATGCGAAACTTGGGGTCAAGAATGACGCGGCGGGGGGAGCGATTGGCCAGGCCGGGAAGGCGGCACGTCAGTTCCGGATCGTCGTCCTCGACGGTCTTGCGCCCGACAAGAATGGCATCGGCATGCGCGCGCAGGAGATGTGCGTAGGCGCGCGCTTCAGGACCGGTCACCCAAACGGGAGCGCCTTCGCCCGGCGCGATCAGACCATCGCCCGATACAGCCACCTTGAGCTGAACGAACGGCCGGCCTTTGGTCATGCGCAGGATATGGCCTGCTGCAACCCAGCGTGCCTCCTCCTGGCACAATCCTATATCGACGCTGACACCGGCCTGGCGCAGAACCTCTACCCCGCGGCCGGCTATTTCGGGGTTGGGATCTTCCGTCGCGCACACCACGCGGCGCATGCCCGCTGCAAGGATCGCTTCCGCACAAGGCATGGTCTTGCTGATCAGCGGGTATGTGCGGCCATGATACGAGCAGGGTTCGAGCGTGACGTACATGGTCTTCCCGCGGGCCCGCTCGCCTGCGCTGGCCAGTGCATGCGCCTCGGCATGTGGACGTCCGCTCGTTTGCGTCCACCCCCGGGCCACCACTTCGCCCGTGGCCTCGTCAGCAATGATCGCGCCGACCGCCGGATTGGGCGCCGTCTGCCCCAGAATGCGACGGGCCACATGCAGCGCGAGTTCCATGAACCGGCTATCCTGCGTGCTGTCTGCAGAGATACGCTCGCTGGCGTTCATCGCAATTCAGTGCTTTCCGTCTGCTGGTTTGCTTGCGTGCGGCCCTTGCGGACTTGCTTCCGCCGAAGGCATTTGGTTGCCGCCCGCGATCTCGCCCAGCACCTCCTGAAAGTCCGCCGCCTCGCGAAATGAACGATAGACCGAGGCGAAGCGTACATAGGCAACCGGGTCGAGGCCTTTCAAGGCTTCCATCACGGATTCGCCGATCACCGACGATGGAACGTCCTGCTCACCGGTGCTTTCCAGTTGCCGCACCAGGCCCGACACCAGGCGCTCGACTCGCTCGGGCTGAATGGGGCGCTTGCGTAGAGCCACATCCACCGAGCGGGACAGCTTTTCGCGATCGAACGGTACGCGCCGTCCCGAACGCTTCACGACAAATATTTCCCGCAGCTGCACCCGCTCGAAGGTCGTGAAACGCCCGCCGCAATCCTCGCAGACGCGCCGCCGGCGAATGGCGGCGTTCTCCTCGGTCGGACGGCTGTCTTTGACCTGGCTGTTTTCGCCGTTGCAGTAGGGGCAGCGCATGTCTGTGCTCTGGCGATGTGTATGTCGGATGTGCGCACCAGCGCGCAACCCGGCGACTATGCCTTACGCGTAGATCGGAAATCTTCGGCAGAGCGCGACCGCCTCGGCCTTGACCTCGGCCTCGATCTTGGCGTTGCCTTCATCGCCATTGGCGGCTAGCCCATCCAACACCTTGGCCATGAGGCGGCCGATCAATTGGAATTCGGCGACGCCAAATCCGCGCGTGGTGCCTGCCGGCGATCCAACGCGGATACCCGATGTCACTTGCGGTTTTTCCGGATCGAACGGCACGCCATTCTTGTTGGTGGTGATATTGGCGCGGCCGAGCGCCTTCTCCGCGCGGTTGCCTGTCAGCTTCTTGGGTCTGAGATCGACCAGCAGCAGATGCGTATCGGTGCCGCCCGAAACGAGATCAAATCCGGAGGTCGAGAGCACTTCCCCAAGCACCTTGGCATTTTCTGCGACAGCGCGGGCATAAGCCTGGAACTCCGGCTGCAGGGCCTCGCGGAAGGCCACGGCCTTGGCAGCCACAACATGCATCAGCGGCCCGCCCTGGAGACCCGGGAACACGGCGGAGTTGATTTTTTTTGCCAGCGCCTCGTCGTTGGTGAGGATCGCTGCCCCCCTGGGGCCGCGCAGGGTCTTATGCGTCGTTGTCGTGACCACATGCGCATGCGGAAAGGGCGAAGGATGCACACCGCCAGCCACCAGTCCGGCGAAGTGCGCCATGTCGACCATCAGGAATGCACCCACCTTGTCTGCGATCTGCCGAAACGCTGCAAAGTCGATGGTGCGGGGATAGGCGCTGCCGCCGGCAACGATCACTTTCGGTTTGTGCTCGTGTGCAAGTGCCGCCACCTCATCCATATCGATGCGATGGTCCTGCCGGCGCACAGTGTACGGCACCACCTTGAACCACTTCCCCGACATGTTGACTGGCGACCCGTGCGTTAGGTGTCCACCTGCTGCCAGGCTCAGGCCCATGAAGGTATCGCCAGGCTTCATCATCGCCATGAAAGCCGCTTGGTTGGCCGTGCTGCCCGAATGTGGTTGCACGTTGGCGAAGTTGCACTTGAACAGCTTCTTGGCGCGCTCGATGGCCAGCGTCTCGGCCTCGTCGACGTATTGGCATCCGCCGTAGTACCGGTTTCCGGGATAGCCCTCCGCATATTTGTTGGTGAGAACCGTCCCGACCGTTTCCAGAACGGCACGGGAGACCATGTTCTCGGAGGCGATCAGCTCGATTTCGTCCTGCTGGCGCTTGAACTCCCGACCGACCATGCCGGCGAGCTCCGGATCGCTCTCCTCGAGCGTGGCGGAAAAGAAGCTCGTTTGCGGCGTTTGGCTACGCCCGGCTGCAGTGGCCATGGGATGCTCTCGGCTTGATGAATCGCGCCCGATCGGCGCGCCGCCCTCATATCACGCCCTTCGCATCTGCAACAAGGCGATCGGCCCAGCGTTACAAAAACCATCGAGTATATGCCCGCCTTGCCACCCCGGGGATAGCGTTTGCAGCACAAGAAACACCTTCAGCCTCGCAGGCCATGGTGGCCTCGAGGGTTTAGGGAGGAGAAGCAGGGCGTTCGGGCTGCGCCCGAGTGACCTGGGTGATCTCTAATGCCGGCTACGGAGCGCAAAGAACGCCCTGCTCGGTCGTGTCCGGGCCGCTGCGACGCTTGCTAGGTCAAGCACCATGCCGCAGCAGTTTGTCCGTCCGCGACTTCGCTGCATCCAGACCCCGTCCTGACGCTTGGATGATCTGTCCACCATGCCAGGCGAGGTATCCGGACTGCCGCCCCCGGCTCCTGTGCTGAGTGGCGGTTCCAGGATCGCCGACCACTCATCTCCGGGGCACGCGCAGCAAAGCACAACCCGCATCCGGCGTCATCATCCGTGTGCATACATTATGAAACGCGGAACTTATCCCCGCCGCCAAAAGCTGTGGTTCGCGCGTGAACCTCGCGCCAGCGTCATCCCCGCGTCATGTCGAAGACATGCCTCCGCCATGAAGGCGGGGCGGCCACACATACCAACGTCATCCCCGCGAAGGCGGGGACCCAGGTCACTTCAAAAGCAAGGGTGCGCTGGCAGGTTGTTGATGCGTGACCGCTAACAGCTCAACCATCGCAATCCCCGTGGCCCGGTGCGCTGGGCTCCCGCCTCCGCGGGAGTGACGTTTGCTGAGAGAGACCCCCAAGCAGAAACGTCATCTCCGCGCCATGTCGAACACATGCCTCCCGCATGAAGTAGGGGGCGGCCACCACGCCACCGTCATCCTCACGTCGCTCAGGTGCTGGGCCCGGCGTCGAAGTTCACCTTGTCGACCAGCTCCGACGCACGCTTGCGATACTTGGCGATGTTCTCCAGCGGCAGCGGATCGGCCTTGAGCGGGCCCCAACTCTTGACAATGGCGGAGGGCTCCACCTTGGGATTGACGGGGTATTCGTTGTTGGCCGTGGCATAGATCTTCTGTGCGTCATCCGAGGCAAGGAATTCCATGAGCTTGAGGGCATTGGCCTTGTGCGGTGCGTGCTTGGCCAGGGCCATGCCGGAGATGTTGATGTGGCTGCCTCGGTCGTTGGCATTGGGGAATAGCGGCTTGATGGCGTTGCCCCACTCCTTCTGCTCGGGGTTCTTCTCGTTCGTGGCCATCAGGGCCATGTAATAGGTGTTGCCGACCGCGATATCGCACTTGCCGGAATGGATGTCGCGCGCCTGTTCACGGTCTCCGCCGGCCGGCTTCTGGGCCAGGTTGGCCTTCACGCCCTTCAGCCATTGCTCGGCAAACGCCTCGCCCTTGTGGGCGATGATCGTGGCGATCAGCGACGTATTGTAGACGTGCTGGCCGGAGCGGATGCAGATCTTGCCCTTCCACTTCGGGTCGGCCAGTTCCTCATAGGTAATCGTGTCCTGCTTCACGCGATCCTTGGAAGCATAGACGATGCGCGAACGCATGGTGATGCCGAACCAGTGGTTGTCAGGGTCGCGGAACTGGGCAGGAATTGCATTCTTTAGCAAGGCGTCGTCTACCGGCTGCGTCAAACTGGCATCCTTGGCTTCGGATAGACGGCCGGCATCGACGGTGAAAAGAAGATCGGCGGGGCTGTTTTTTCCTTCTGCCGCGAGGCGCTCGTTGAGACCGTCTGCGGCGTAGACGATGTTGGTCTTGATGCCGGTCTTTTCGGTGAAGGCCTTCAGCAGCGGGTCGATCAGCTGTGGCTGGCGGTAGGAATAAATGTTGACCTCGCCTTGCGCCAGGGCAGCGCAGCCAAGACCGGTGACAGTCGCGAGAGAGAAGCCAAACCGTACTAGTGCGCGGGTGCCGCGGCGCGCGAAACGTGTGGCCTGCATGCCGTCCTCCAAATCAGCGGGTTCAACGCCCAGCATCGAAAGGTGGGCGCTTGTAGAGCGCCCAGTGGGCGACCCATGTAGTGCGAATGTTGATTGTCAATGTCAAGATTTTCGCGACCATCGGCCATGAGAATGTTTTCAAATCATTCTAATCTGATCTGTGCGTGCGATAGCCACGGCGCTCCCTTTCGTATTTCGGAGGAGCGGCAACCAGTGCGGGGCTAAGCGCGGCGCAGCGGGGAGCGTTCTTGCTGCAGGCGGCGCGTGCTCGTACGCTGCGATATGATCGATCATGTCTCCATACCCGTAAGCGACTTGGCTGCCGGTGCAGCCTTCTACGCGCGCGTGCTGGCGCCGCTTGGCTATGCGCAACTTGTCGAGCGGCCTGGCACCGTAGGTTTTGGTAAGAAGTATCCCGAGTTCTGGCTGAACCTGCGGCCCGATCTTGCTGCGGGCCCGTCGAATCCCGGAGCGCACATCGCTTTGCGCGCGGCGAGCGAAGATGCGGTGCGCGCGTTTCATGCGGCCGCTGTGGAGATGGGTGGCGTAAGCGACGGTGATCCCGCACCTCGTCAGGCAGCCATGACCACCTACTTCGGCGCCTTCATCATCGACCCCGATGGCAACAAGATCGAGGCTGTCTCATTTCCGGCCCGCCAACCCTGACCGGCATCGGTGCGCCGCAGCTTTGTGCATGGGCTCCCGCCATCATGCCGAAGGCGTGTCTCCGACACGACGGGAGTGACGCCGGTTGTGAGCGCACGCCCTCTCCACAAGCGTCATCCCCGCGGAGGCGGGGACCCAGGCCACGTGGCAACAATGGTGCAGGGGCAGCGTTACTCCAGCAGCGCGGTGAGATCGCGCACGACCCGATCCGGTGCCAGCTCCGGATACTCGTCCGGCGCGCTGGTGCGGTTCACCCACACGCAGCGGAAGCCGAAGGCCTTGGCGGCAGCGATGTCCCAGCGGTTGGAGGACTGGAAGGAAACTTCGGCCGGCTTGCCGCCGAAGCGGTCGAGCACGAGCTGGTAGACCTTCATGCTGGGCTTGAAAATGCCCGCTGCCTCGACCGAAAGCACGGCATCGAATACGCCCTCCAGATGTGCCGCACGCACCGCGTCGACGAGCATGTCGGGATCGCCGTTCGATAGGATGGCGAGCTTGTCGCCGCGTGCCTTGAGGGCGTTCAGCACTTCGCGCACCTCGGGATACGCATCCATCGTCCGGTATGCCGCAAGCAGTTTGGCGCGCACATCCGGCGACACGCCGCCGCCCACCGATGCGATCGCATAGTCGAGACTACGCTCCGCCAGCGACCAGAATGTCGCGCGCCTGCCGGCCAGGCTTGCGTGCCAGGAATATTCGATGTGCTTGACGCGCCAAGTCTGCGAGAGCTGCTGCCACCGGGGTCCGATCGCCTCCTTGTGCCGCTCTGCGGCGGCATGCACGTCGAACAGCGTGCCGTAGGCGTCGAACACGTACAGGCCCATGGCACCCTATTTTCCCTTGCCGCGGATCAGGTGGATGATGCCGGAGAAATCTGTGCCGCCCTCGCCCCAGGCATTGTGCATCCCATAGATCTGCGCCGCAGCCGCGCCCAGGGGCGTCGTCGCACCGGCTGCCGCCGCAGCTTCCTGCGCGAGCTTCAGATCCTTGAGCATGAGGGCCGACGCAAATCCCGGCTTGTAGTCGTTGTTGGCCGGCGAGGCCGGCACCGGACCGGGCACGGGGCAATAGCTGGTGAGCGACCAGCACTGGCCCGACGAGGTCGACGCCACGTCGAACAGCGCCTGGTGCGACAGCCCCAGCTTCTCCGCCAGCACGAACGCCTCGGAGACGCCGATCATGCTGATGCCGAGCATCATGTTGTTGCAGATTTTCGCGGCCTGACCGGCGCCGGCCTCGCCGCAATGGACGACCTTCTTGCCCATCGCCTCGAGTATCGGCCTGCGCCTTGACGAACGCCTGCTTGCTGCCGCCGCACATGAAGGTGAGCGTTGCCGCTTCTGCGCCACCGACACCCCCCGAGACCGGAGCATCGAGCGACAGCATCTTCGCTTCGCTTGCAAGCTTGTGCGCGCCGCGCGCCGAGCCGACATCGATGGTGGACGAGTCGATGAACACCGTGCCGGGCTTGGCCGCTTTCAGCATGCCCGAGCCGTACACCTCCAGCACATGCTTGCCAGCCGGCAGCATGGTGACGACGAAATCGACGTCGGTGGCCGCGTCCTCTGCCGAGCGCCGCCCGGTCACGCCGCGTGACGCAGCCTGGCCCATATTCTCCCGCACCAGATCGAAGCCGGCGACGTCGTGCCCCTTCTTGACGAGATTGCCGGCCATGGGGAGCCCCATGTTGCCCAGCCCGATGACTCCGATCTTCGCCATGGTCTCCTCCTGCGTGTTACGCTTCCTCGCCTTTATGCCCGGCTTCGGGGTTGCGCAACAGTTGCGGCGTGCCGGAACCAGCCAACATCGCCTGGGCCTATTTGCAGACCGATCGTAAGACTCGGCTCAGCGTCCCGTGAACTTCGGCTTGCGCTTGCTGAGGAAGGCATCGAGCCCCTCGCGGAAATCCGCGCTGCCGTAGCACAGAGCGATCAGATCCTTGTCCTCGATGCCGCCGAAGCGCTCCCGCATGCGCCGCACGACCTCCTTGCCGGCCTGCATGGTCAGAGGGGCCTGCGTGGCGATCTGCGCACCGAGCGCGTGCGCCCGCTGCATCAGGGCGTCTGGCGTATCCAACAGCTCGTTGACGAGGCCGATCGCCAGCGCTTCGTCCGCCTCGATCAGGCGCGTCGTCATGAGCATGTCCATGGCGCGGCCGACACCGGTCAGCATCGCCACGCGCGTAATGTTGGCCGCCGAAAGGCAGTTGGCGAGCGTGCGGGCGATGGGAAAACCGAACTTCATGTTGCGCGTGGCGATCCGGAGATCGCACGCCGCAGCGATCACCGCCGCGCCGCCGGTGCAGATGCCGGGGATGGCGGCGATGGTCGGCACAGGGCAGCGTTCGAGCTTGGCGAACATCTGCTCCATGCGGTCTTCGTAGTTGAGCCCGTCGGCCGCGGAGCTGAAATTGCGGAACAGCGAGATGTCGGTGCCCGCTCCGAACGCCTTTCCGCCGGCCCCCGTGATGATGATCGCGCGCACGGATCGATCTTGCGGCAGCGTGGCGCAAATCTCGCCCAGCCGGTCGTACATCTCGAACGTGAGGGCATTGTGCGCGGCCGGCCTGTTGAAGGTGACGAGGCCGACGCCATCCTTCACCTCGTACAGCAGGTCGTCGCTCGGTGCGTCTTTCATCGTTTCTGCATACTCCTGCTCGGTACCGTTTACGTGCTGCCCGCTTTCGCCGTCTCGGTAAAATAGTTCATGGCCGCGGCCACACCAGCCGGCTTGTGCGGCACGTTGCCGAGCGACAAGCGCCATCTCGACGCCGGCCAGCGCGGCAATGACGGTCAGATCGTTGGTGTCGCCCAGATGGCCGATGCGGAACACCTTGCCGGCCACCTTGGCGAGCCCCGTGCCCAGCGACACATCGAAGTGATCGAGCGCCGTCTTGCGCAGGTTGTCGGCGTTGTGCCCCTCGGGCATCACGACGCCCGTCAGCACCGACGAATAATATTTCGGGTCCTTGCACAGGATCTCGAGTCCCCACGCCCTCACCGCGCGCCGCACGCCCTCGGCGTGGCGATCATGGCGGGCGAAGACGCGGTCGAGCCCTTCCTCGTGCAGCATGTCCACCGCCTCGGCCAGGCCGTACAGCAGGTTGGTCGCCGGCGTGTAGGGGAAGAACCCGTCCTTGTTGGAGGCGATCATCTCGTCCCAGGCGAAATAGGACTTGGGCAGCTTGCCCGTCTTGGTGGCGGCCAGCGCCTTCTGGCTCACGGCATTGAAGCCGAGGCCCGGCGGCAGCATCAGCCCCTTCTGCGATCCGCCGACCGTGACGTCCACGCCCCACTCGTCGTGGCGGTAGTCGATCGAGGCCAGCGAGGAGATGGTATCGACCATCAGCAGCGCAGGATGCTTCGCCGCATCGATCGCCTTGCGCACCTCGTCGATGCGCGAGGTCGCACCCGTCGACGTCTCGTTGTGCACCACGCACACGGCCTTGATGGTGTGGCCCTTGTCGTCGCGCAGGCGCGCTTCGATAGCCGCGGCATCGGCGCCGCTGCGCCAGTCGGAGCCGATGAACTCCGGCTCCAGGCCGAGCTTCACGGCAATGGTCTTCCACAGCGTGGCGAAGTGCCCGGTCTCGTACATCAGCACCTTGTCGCCGGGAGAAAGTGTGTTGAGCAGTGCCGCCTCCCAAGCGCCCGTACCCGACGAGGGATAGATGACGACCGGGCTGGTGGTCTTGAAGATGGTCTTGATGCCGGCCAGCACGCGCAGGCCCAGCTTCTTGAACTCGGGCCCCCGGTGATCGATCACCGGCATGTCCATTGCCCGCAGAATGCGGTCCGGCACCGGCGTCGGCCCCGGGATCTGCAGGAAATGGCGGCCCGCGCGGCGCGGCTCGTTGGACATCAGGCGTTCTCCATCGGCATGACGTGCGCCAGCTTAAAGCAGGCCTGGGCCGGGCTGCCAACGGATACGTGCCTAGAGTGCCGCCCAAACCGACCTGCCGGCTTGCTGTCAGGCGCCGTCCCAGTCGCCCACACGCGATCTTGATGCACCCGACGCAACGCTACGGCCACACCGGCGTTTAACGCCAAGGCGCAGCAAAAGACGGCACGCACGCATGAGCTATATCGAGCACAGTCTGGGAGAGGCTGAGACCCTGCTCTACCGGGCCCGCTTCCCATGGTTCCATGGCGCCGGCGGTTGGACCGCGCTTATGCTGGGAATTCTGGCAGGTGTCATTGCCTATGCGAACGGCTTTGGTGCGGTCGGCGGCGTGCTTGCGCTCGCGGGTGTGGCCATCTTTCTCGGAGTGCTCATCCCGATCTGGACGACCGAGATCGGCGTGACCAATCAGAGGCTCATCTACAAGCGCGGTCTCGTCTGGCGAAAGACCCAGGAGCTGCAGTTGCGGGCGATCGAGGAAGTCAAGCTCGACCAGGGCCTGCTCGGCAGGCTGTTCGACTTCGGCCGGCTCGACCTGCATGGCACGGGCGTGGGCGACATCCGCCTGCCCGCGCTCGCCGACCCGGTGGGACTGCGCAAAGCATTGCAGGACGGCATGGCGGCGGCAGCCCAGCCGCAGCCCGCCCCTGAGGCTGTGGCCGTGGTGCATACGGTCAGTCCCCGCTCCGCCGCGTAGGTCCGGTACCGACATCTCTTGCGCGTGGCGGGGTGGACGGGCATTACGGCGTCATGGCCGCCACGACTCCCGCCGATCCCGTTTCGCATCGTCTCGCCGAACGCCTGCGCAAGATATTGCAAGGCGAAGTGCTGTTCGACCGCTTCAGCCGCGGCCGCTATTCCACCGACGCGTCGCACTACCAGATCGAGCCGCTGGGCGTCATTGTCCCTAAAACGATCGACGACGTGCGCGCTGCCCTGGCCATCGCGCGCGAGGAGGGCGTGCCGCTGCTGCCGCGCGGCGGCGGCACCTCGCAGTCAGGCCAGACTGTGGGCCGGGCCCTGGTCATGGACTTCAGCAAGCACCTGAACCGGCTCGTATCGCTCGATGCCGCCGCCAAGACCTGCGTGGTCGAGCCGGGCATCGTACTCGATGAGCTGAACCGCCAGCTGCGCGCGTCGGGCCTGTGGTTCCCCGTTGATGTCTCCACGTCCAGCCGCGCCACCATCGGCGGCATGACAGGCAACAACTCCTGCGGCACCCGCTCGATCCGCTACGGCATCATGCGCGACAACGTTATTGCCATCGATGCGCTCCTGGCCGACGGCAGCGAGGCGCACTTCGGCGAGGTTGGACACAATCTCGCATCGCTAGTGCCAACCGGTTCCCCTCCCCTTGGTGGGGAGGGGAACGTCCAGGCCCAACGGGAGGAGCAGGCGCTTGCCCTCTTCCGCGACCTGCTCGCCCTCGGCCGGCGCGAGGCGGAGCACATCGCGCATGCCTTTCCCGATGTCACCCGCCGCGTGGGCGGCTATCTGATCGATGCGCTGGTTCCGCGTTCCCAGCCGGTCAATCTCGCCACCCTGCTGTGCGGCTCGGAGGGAACGCTCGCCGTCTCGCGGCAAATCGAGCTCAAACTTTCGCCGCTACCCAAGAACAAAGCGCTCGGCATCTGCCACTTCGCCACCTTCCGCCAGGCGATGGAGGCGACGCAGCACATCGTCAAGCTGGGTCCCGTGGCCGTCGAGGTGGTCGATCGCACGCTGATCGAGCTCGCGCGCGACATCGCGATGTTCCGCCCGGTCATGGAAGCCTACGTGCGCGGCAAGCCCGACGCGCTGCTGTTCGTTGAGTTCGCCGAGGACGAGCAGGCAGAGAACCTGCGCCGCCTCGACCGGCTCGACGAGCTGATGGGCGATCTCGGCCATCCCCAAACCGTGGTCAAGGTCTCTGACGCCGCCGGCCAGAAGGCGATCTGGGAGGTGCGCGCCTCGGGTCTCAACATCATGATGTCGATGAAGAGCGAGGGTAAACCCGTCTCTTTCATCGAGGACTGCGCGGTGCCGCTGGAGAACCTCGCCGACTACACCGAGCGGCTTACCGAGGTCTTCACACGCCACGGCACCAAGGGCACCTGGTATGCGCACGCCAGCGTCGGCTGCCTGCACGTGCGTCCCGTGCTCAATCTGAAACTGGAGAAAGATGCCAGGACCATGCGCGCCATCGCCGAGGAGGCGTTCGCGATGGTCAAGGAGTACAAGGGCTCCCATTCCGGCGAGCATGGCGATGGCCTGGTTCGCTCCGAGTTCCACGAGCAGATGTACGGCGCCAAGACCGTGAGCCTGTTCGAGGAGGTCAAGGATCGCTTCGATGCAGCCGGTCTGATGAACCCCGGCAAGATCGTGCGCGCCTCGCGCATGGACGATCGCGCGCTGTTCCGCTTCAAGCCGGACTATCAGCGTCCCGGAGATGCAAACCGCCCTCGACTGGTCCGCCTATCCAGGCGCCGGCGGCGGGTTCCAGGGCGCCGTCGAGATGTGCAACAACAACGGCGAATGCCGCAAGCACGTCGCCAACGTGATGTGCCCGTCGTTCCGCGTCACGGGCAACGAGCGCGACGTCACCCGCGGCCGCGCCAACACGCTGCGCCTCGCCATCTCAGGTCAGCTCGGCCCCGACGCTTTCGCCTCCGACGAGATGCTGGAAACCATGAAGCTGTGCGTCTCCTGCAAGGGCTGCCGGCGCGAGTGCCCCACGGGCGTCGACATGGCGAAAATGAAGATCGAAGTACTGGCGGCCGCCAACAAGCGCCGCGGACTCTCGATGCGCGACAGACTGGTCGCCTATCTGCCGCGCTATGCTCCCTACGCCTCGCGTTTCGCGCCGCTCATGAATGCCCGCGATTCCCTTCCCGGGATCGCCGCTCTCACCGAGCGCCTTACCGGCCTTTCCGCCAAACGCCCTCTCCCTCGCTGGCGGCGCGACGTGTTTCGCGCGCCACCTTCGCCCTCTCCCCGCGAAGTACGGGAAGAGGGGATGCGCGAGGTCGCCCTCTTCGCCGACACCTTCAACACCTATTTCGAGCCCGGGAACCTGCGGGCGGCAGTCGACGTGCTCGCCGGCCTCGGCTATCGCGTAACGATGTTGTCTCCGATTGACGGCCGGCGTCCGCTTTGCTGCGGGCGTACATTTCTTTCGGCAGGCCTGGTCGAGGAGGCCCGGGTTGAAGCTCGCCGCATCCTCGCCGCCGCGGCTCCGTTTGTGGCGCGCGATGTTCCCATTGTTGGTCTGGAGCCGTCCTGCCTGCTCACGCTGCGCGACGAGTTCGGTGCGATGCTGCCGGGTGAAGACACCGAGCGTCTGGCCTCGTCGGCCTATCTGTTCGAGGAGTTTCTTGCGCGCGAGGCGGCCGCGGGGCGCCTTCCTGAGACGATTGCCGAAGGCCATGGCAAGGTTCTGCTGCACGGGCACTGCCATCAGAAAGCGTTCGGGGCGATGGCTGCAGTCCAAAGCACGCTTGGCCTGGTCCGCGGCCTGAAGGTCGAGACTGTCGAATCGAGCTGTTGCGGCATGGCCGGCGCATTCGGCTACGGTGCCGACACCTATGGTGCTTCCGTGCAGATGGGAGAGCTTTCGCTCCTCCCCGCAGTGCGAAAGGCTGCGCCGGACACGGCGATTGCTGCCGACGGTTTCTCCTGCCGCCATCAGATCCACGACGGAACCGGGCGCACGGCTGTCCATGTCGCCCGCATTCTGAGCGACGCTTTGGCCGCGTCCGCCTTGCAGGCGGGGCGCCATTGAGGCGGAACGGTTTACACACTGCCGCAGGCGCGGTCTGGTGCGCGTGTTAAGCACAACCCGCCCGATACCAACGTCGATGTCCGTGACGGTGGACGCTCACGCGCTCAAAAGGTAGGTTCATCAGCCGTCTAGGCGATCTAGACGGTCAATAAGCATGTTCCGTCGGCTGCATCTCGGGGGAGGGAATTCGATGTCGACACGCTCGTCCGACGAGCACGCGAGCGGTCACGGGCTGGTGAAATCGCCCTTCGACTTCGCCGGAGGAATTTTTCTCATCGCTCTGGCAGCTCTTGGCTTCGCCGGCGGATTCAATTTGCCTTTCGGGACCCTTTCCGGCATCGGCTCCGGTCTGATGCCGAAAGTCGTGGCCACCTTGGTTGGCGCGTTTGGCGTTCTCCTGCTCTTGCAAAGCCTCGTGTGGGAAGGCGACCGCCTGGAGCGTTGGCACCTGCGCGGTCCGGTGTTTGTCCTCGGTGCCGTTCTCGTCTTTGCAGTGTTCATCAGGGGCTCGACCCTGTCATTGGGCGGCTTCGCGGGCCTTCCGGAGCTTGCTTCGATCAAGGTTCCCCCGCTCGGTCTAATCGTGGCGGGCCCGCTGGCAGTCATGTTCTCGTCATTTGCCGATAAGGACACGCGGCCCGTGGAGGTTGTCGTATTCGCGGTGATCATGACGTTGCTGTGCGGCCTGCTGTTCAAGGAAATGCTCAGTCTGCCGATCCCGTTCGATCCCGCCGGCCTCATTCCAGAGTTCATCACTCATGTCTATGCCGGTGCCAAATCTGCCCTTGGGCAGGTCTTCGGCAGCATCAAAAAACTGATCGTTCGCTGAGGGGCCCAACGCTGTGAGCGCATTCACTGACCTGGTTGGAAATCTTTCGCTGGGGCTCAGCGTCGCCCTTTCGCTCAAAAATCTCGGCCTGTGCTTTCTCGGCTGCCTCATCGGTACGTTGATCGGCGTGCTGCCGGGGGTGGGGCCGATTGCGACCATCACCATGCTGTTGCCCATCACTTTCGGCCTCGACCCCGTGGGCGCGCTGATCATGCTGGCGGGCATCTACTACGGTGCCCAGTACGGCGGCTCCACCACGGCGATCCTGGTCAACATCCCGGGTGAGGCGACGTCGGTGGTTACGACGCTCGATGGCCACCAGATGGCCAAGCAGGGCCGCGCCGGTGTTGCGCTCGGCATCGCCGCAATGGGCTCGTTTTTTGCCGGATGCGTTGCCACTATCGTCATTGCGGCGCTGGCTGCTCCGCTGACAGCCATGGCGCTGCTGTTTGGCCCGGCCGACTACTTCGCCCTCATGGTGCTCGGTCTCATGTTCGCGGTTGTGCTGGCGCGCGGCTCCGTCCCGAAGGCCATTGCCGTGATCCTCGTCGGCATTCTGCTCTCTACGGTCGGGACCGACCTCGAAAGCGGGGAAGAGCGGCTCACCTTCGGCTGGACGGAGATTTCCGACGGGCTCGACGTGGCCGTCATCGCCATGGGCATGTTCGGGTTTGCTGAAATCTTGCGCAACCTCGAGACCACGCAGGCGCGTGACGTCGTGCATGGCGCCATCGGCAACCTCCTGCCCAACCGCAACGATCTCAAACAGGCCGCCGCTCCCATTGCACGCGGGACGCTGATCGGCTCTATCCTGGGCCTGCTGCCCGGCAACGGCGCGGTGCTTGGACCTTTCGCCTCCTACACGGTCGAGAAGAAGCTCGCCAAGGATCCCTCGCGGTTCGGCCGCGGCGCCATAGAGGGAGTTGCGGGCCCGGAAGCCGCCAACAATTCCGGAGCGCAAACCGCGTTTATCCCGCTGCTTACGCTCGGCATCCCGCCGAACGCGGTGATGGCGTTGATGGTGGGCGCCATGACCATCCACGGCATCGTGCCGGGCCCGCAGATTATGACCAAGCAGCCTCAGCTGTTCTGGGGCATGATCGCATCGATGTGGATCGGCAATCTCATGCTGCTCATCATCAACTTGCCCCTGATCGGCCTGTGGGTGCGTCTTCTGAAAGTGCCCTACCGGCTCATGTTCCCATCCATCGTGCTGCTCTGCTGCATCGGCATCTACTCGGTGAATAATTCGCCGGTCGAGGTCGTCATGACAGCCGGTTTCGGCCTGTTCGGCTATGCGCTGATGAAATTCGGCTTCGAGCCGGCGCCCTTGCTGCTCGGCTTCGTGCTTGGCAGGCTCATGGAAGAAAAGCTGCGTCAGGCCTTGGTCATCTCGCGCGGGAGCTTCATGACCTTTGTCGATCGGCCGCTGAGTGCCGGCCTCCTGGTCCTGGCGCTCATACTGGTTGTGGTGGCGATCCTGCCGTCCATACGCCAGAGCCGGGAGCAGGTCTTCAAGGAAGCCGATTGATGCCGCGCAAGATGGGTGCAGGGAATAATCGCCGAGCGCTGGACGTCTAGCCAGACGGTTGGTTGTGTCGCGTCGGTCCGGTTGTCGGACCACTATCCGCAGGCCTTTGGGACTGGCGATGGTTTGGCTAAAGGCCCATTTTATTCCCGCATCTGCCGTGGTATACCAAGGATGTAATAAGAGACTAAAGTCGAGGAAGCGTCTCAAGGAGGAGAAGTAGAAATGACTAAGACCAATCCGGTCAGCCGTCGCAAATTCCTGAAAACGAGTGCACTGGCCGCTGGTGCCGCAACTGTCGGCACCGTCGCCATGCCGCAGGTGTCGCGCGCGCAGACGTCCACTTTGAAGATGCAGGGCTCGTGGAGCGCGAAGGACGTTTTCAACGAGATGGCGCAGGACTACGTCGAGCGCGTCAACAAGATGGCCGGCGGCCGTCTCAAGATCGATTATCTCGTCGGCGGCTCGGTTGTGCATCCCTTCCAGGTGTTCGACGGCGTGCACGGCGGCCAGATCGACGCGGCGCATACGGTGCCGGTGTACTGGTACGGCAAGCACAAGGCGGCCTCTCTGTTCGGCACCGGCCCGGTGTTCGGCTTCAACGCCAACGAAGGCCTCGGCTGGATCCATAACGGTGGCGGCTACGCGCTGTATGAGGAACTCCAGACCCAGATCATGAAGGTCGACATCAAGAGCTTCTTCGTGATGCCGATGCCGACCCAGCCGCTGGGCTGGTTCAAGAAGCCGATCACGGATGCGAGCCAGATCAAGGGCCTCAAGTACCGCACCGTCGGTCTCGCGGCCGACCTGTTCCAGGCGATGGGTGCCTCCGTCGCGCAGCTTCCGGGCGGCGAAATCGTGCCAGCCATGGAACGCGGCGTGATCGACGCCTTCGAGTTCAACAACCCGACGTCCGATCGCCGCTTCGGTGCCCAGGACGTCGCCAAGAACTACATGCTGGGCAGCCATCATCAGGCGACCGAGTACTTCGAGGTCATGTTCAAGCGCTCGCTGTTCGACAAGCTAGCGGCCGAGCAGCAGGCGATCCTGCAGTACGCCGCCGAGGCGGCCTCTTCCGCCAACGAGTGGAAGGCAATGGACTACTATTCGAAGGATCTGCAGGAGTTGATGGGCAAGGACAAGGTCAACGTCATCCGCACGCCGCAAGCCGTGTTCGATGCGCAGATCAAGGCTTGGGACGGCCTGATCGACGTGCTTGGCAAGGATCCCTACATGAAGAAGGTGATGGATTCCCAGAAAGAATGGGTCCGCCGCGTCGTGTTCTACGGCATGATGAACATCTCCGACTACAAGGGCGCGTTCAACCATCATTTCCCGGGCGTTCTGAAGATCTAAATCAACGGCTTTTGTTGCACGAGTTGGGGGTGGCGCCGACACTGCGCCACCCCCGCAAGTATGGAGGGGGGCAGGTATGCACCGCCAAACGCGGGCTATCCCGACATGATCAAATATGTTCATGCTATCGACACGCTCAGCACGTGGATCGGCAAGGCGTTTGCTTGGCTCATCCTGGTCCTTACGCTCGGCATCAGCTACGAGGTGTTCGTGCGCTATGTCCTGGGTGCGCCGACCACCTGGGCGTTCGACTTTAGCTACATTACCTATGGCGCCCTGTTCCTGATGGCCGGCGGCTACACCCTCGTGCGCAATCAACATGTGCGCGCCGACGTACTCTATCGCTTCTGGCGGCCTCGTACGCAGGCCATGATGGATCTCGTCCTCTACATCCTGTTCTTCTTTCCTGCGGTTCTCGCCTGGGTGTATGCCGGCTGGAATTATGCGCAGTTCTCCGTGCGGTTTCGCGAAGTAAGCATCTTCAGTCCAGCGGGAATTCCGGTTTTCCCACTTAAGGCGCTGATCCCGGTTGCGGGCTTCATGATGCTGATCCAGGGCATCGCCGAAGTCATCCGCTGCGTGATGTGCATTCGCAGCGGCGCATGGCCCGCCCGACTGCATGACGTCGAGGAGACCGAAAGCATCATCATGCACGAGCAGCAGCATCAGCGTGAGCGCGGCGAGCCGGTTACGCCGTTTCCGAAGGCGGGAGCCTGACAATGACCGACCCTCAAATCGGCCTGTCGATGCTGTTCATTTTCATTTTCATCATCATGCTCGGCTTCCCGATCGCTTTCACGCTGATGGCGATGGGGGTCGGCTTCGGCTACTACGCCTACTTCACGCCGGGCCAGGAGTTCTTTAACAACCGCATCTTCACGCTGCTGGTGCAGAAGACCTTCGAGGTGACCTCCAGCGATGTGCTGACGGCTGTGCCGCTGTTCCTGTTCATGGGCTATCTGGTCGAACGAGCGAATATTCTCGATCGATTATTTTATGCGCTGCAGTTGTCGATGAAGAACGTGCCCGGTGCGCTCGCGGTCGCAACGCTCGTGACGTGCGCGATGTTCGCCACCGCCACCGGTATCGTTGGTGCCGTCGTCACCTTGATGGGCCTGCTGGCCTTTCCTGCCATGCTGCGAGCCGGCTATGACGTCAGGCTGTCTGCCGGGGTCGTCTGCGCTGGCGGCTGTCTGGGCATTCTAATTCCGCCCAGTGTCCTGCTGATCGTCTATGCGGCCACCGCCGGCGTCTCGGCGGTCAAGCTTTACGCGGCTGCCTTCCTTCCGGGGTTCCTGCTGACGGCGTTCTACATCCTGTATGTGATCGTTCGAGCGATGATCAATCCGTCGCTCGCGCCCAAACTGTCGAAGGAGGAGTCGGATGTTCCCATCGGGAAGGTGGTGGTGGCGCTTCTGACGTCGTTCTTCCCGCTCGCGGTGCTGATCATCTCGGTGCTCGGTGCGATTCTGTTCGGTCTGGCTACGCCCTCGGAAGCTGCCGGCATCGGTGCGCTGGGCAGTATTTTGCTGGCCGCAGCATACCGGTCGCTGAACTTCCAGATGCTGAAGGAGTCGGTCTACCTTACAGCGCGCGCCACGGCGATGGTCTGCTACCTGTTCGTGGGGTCGTGGACGTTCTCCTCGGTCTTCGCCTTGCTCGGCGGGCAGGCCATCGTGGAGCAGTTCTTCCTGTCCATGAACCTCAGCTCGACGCAGTTCTTGCTGCTCACGCAGTTCATCATCTTCTTGCTGGGTTGGCCGTTGGAGTGGACGGAGATCATCATCATCTTCGTGCCCATCTTTTTGCCGCTGCTGGACGACTTCCATATTGATCCGATCTTCTTCGGCATTCTGGTGGCCCTGAATACGCAGACCGCATTCAACACGCCGCCCGTGGCCATGGCCGCCTTTTACCTGAAGGGGGTTGCGCCGCCGCATGTGCAGCTCACGGATATCTTCCGTGGCGCGCTGCCGTTCGTGTTCATGGTGTTTGCCGTCATGGCGCTCGTCTATGTGTTCCCCGGCATTGCCCTATGGTTGCCCAACTATCTCTACACGGCGCGGTGAGGTGAGCAGGACGTGGACGATCGTAGATGAACCTGAGCGCGCTTTCTCTTGTCGATGCGGCCAGTGGCATCCGCGAGGGCCGTATCACCTCGTCGGAGCTGGTGGAGGCCTGTCTCGCGCGCGTTGACGAGGTGGACGGAAAGATCGAGGCCTGGGCGTTCCTCGATCGCGAGCATGCCTTGCGTCAGGCCAAGGCTGCTGACGATCGGCGCAAGCGCGGCGACCCCATCGGGCCGCTGCATGGCGTTCCGCTGGGTATCAAAGACATTTTCGATACCAGCGATTATCCCACCGAGTTCGGTTCGCCGCTGTGGGCCGGGCGCACGCCGCGGCATGATGCGGTGGCCGTGGCTAGCCTGCGCGCGGCCGGCGCGGTGATCATGGGTAAGACCGTCACCACCGAATACGCCTATTTCAATCCGGGAAAAACCCGTAACCCGCACGATCCGGAACGCACGCCGGGCGGTTCCTCCAGCGGTTCGGCGGCTGCGGTCGCGGCCGGCATGGTGCCGGGTGCGATTGGTTCGCAGACAAATGGTTCGGTGATACGTCCGGCGGCATTTTGCGGTGTGGTTGGGTTCAAGCCCAGTCACGGACTCATTCCGCGCACCGGCGCGCTCCTGTTGTCGCGCGCGCTCGATCATGTCGGCGTTTTTGCCCGTTCCGTTGAGGACGCGGCCCTTCTTGCCGAGACGCTCGCGGTTTTCGACGAAGAAGATCCAGACACGCGCGCGTTGGCCCGGCCTCACTTCGTCTCGGTGGCGGGCAGCGAACCACCGTTGCCGCCCCGCTTTGCCTTCGCGCGAACGCCCGCATGGCGCCATATCGAAGGCGTCACGGAGCTGGCGTTTGCCGAATTGGTGGAGGCCTTGGGAGAGAACGCGAACGAGATCGATCTTTCCGCGAGCTTCGAGCGGACCGTGGAGTTGCACGGCATCGTCATGGCGGTCGACATGGCCCATAACTTCCATCGCGACTACGAGCAGGGGCGCGACCAGCTGAGCCCGGTGCTGCGCGCCTTGATCGAGAAAGGCCGCGCCTACACTGCCGTTGAATACACGCGCGCCTTGGCCGCTAGTGCCAGCGTGAACAGCGTCCTTGATGCCGTGTTCGACGAGTACGACGCCATCCTCACTCCCGCAGCGCCGGGGCCCGCGCCGCGCGGGAGCGCAACCGGTAACCCCGCGTTCTGCAGCACCTGGACCTATCTGGGGACGCCAGCTGTCTCCCTGCCGCTGCTGCAGGACGAGGCCGGCATGCCCATCGGGGTACAACTGGTAGGACGACGCGGCAACGATGCGCGCCTGCTCCGCACGGCGCGCTGGCTTGTGAATACTGTCGAGGGCGCTGGCGGCAAGCGTGCCAAAGCCGGGGCTGCAAGACCCAAGAAGAGAAAGGTCACGTTATGATGACATTCATTTCAGGCATCATCGGCATATCCATGGTCATTGCGTTTCTCGGCGTCATGGTGGTGTGGGTGCCGGCGCCGCCGCTCATCATCATTGTCGTGTCCGTGATGGCGCTGCTGATCTGGGATTTCATCCAGACCCTGCGCTACGGCGAGAAAGGCAAATAGCGCATCCGCCGTGCTCGTAGCTTTGCCAGCAATGGAGTGCCCCATTGGGCCATGACGATACATCCGGCCTGGGTCTCACGGCCGTGGAGGCCGCGGCACGCATCGCCGGTGGCGAGCTGTCGTCTCAAGACATCGTAGACGCTTGCCTAGACCGCATCGCCAAGCTGGAGCCTGCCGTTCAGGCCTGGGCCTTTCTCGACCGGGAGCGCGCGCTGGAGCAGGGCAAGGCTGCCGATGCCCAGGCCAAGGAGAGCAAGGGCGTTGGCGTGTTGCACGGCGTTCCCATCGGCCTCAAGGACATCATCGACACGGCCGACATGCCGACCGGGAACGGCAGTAGAGCGTTCGAAGGGCGCCAGCCCGCTGAAGATGCGGCGTGTGTCACGGCACTGCGGCGAGCCGGCGCTGTTATTCTCGGCAAGACGGTCACGACGGAGCTTGCCACGCACATTCCGTCGCGCACGCGCAATCCGGTCAACCTGGAACACACCCCGGGCGGCTCGTCTTCGGGCTCCGCCGCCGCGGTTGCGGCCGGTATGGTGCCGCTGGCCGTAGGAACCCAGACCGGCGGTTCTGTCATCCGGCCGGCGGCATTCTGCGGCGTGGTCGGCTTCAAGCCGACGTTCGGCGTTATTCCGCGCACCGGCGTACTTACCCAATCGTCGACCCTGGATACGATTGGCGTCTTCGGCCGCACCGTAGAGGACGTGGCTCTGGCAACCGATGCGCTGCAGGGTTACGACGCGCGCGATGCCGCGAGCCTGTCGACCAGCCGCTCGCGAATTCTCGACACCGCCACCCAGGCCTGGCCGCTGCCGTCACTCTTTGCCTTCGTGAAAACGCATGCCTGGGATGGTGCGGACGCCGTGATGCGTGACGCATTCGGCGAGCTGGTGGAGGAACTGGGCGGGCAGATCATCGAAGTCACCATGGACAGCGCGACCGAGCGCGGCGTGGCGGCAGCCAGAACGGTGCAGGATGTCGAAATGGCCGCCAACTATGGTGCGCTGCTGGACCGCTCGCCCGGCCAAGTCAGCGAGGACCTTGCAGCGCGGATCGAGGCAGGCCGGAAAATCAACGGCGTCGACTACCTTGCGGCGCTCAATGCGCGCGAGCGCTTCTACGCCAGCGCCAGTGAAATCTTCACCGACTACGGGACAATTCTCACGCCGGCAGCTCTCGGCCCAGCACCCAAGGATCTGGGTACCACCGGCAACCCGGTCTGCTGCGCGTTCTGGACCTATCTCGGCGTGCCTGCAGTGACGCTGCCGCTTTTAGAGGCCGACGGCATGCCCATCGGCGTCCAGCTTGTCGGCCCTCGGCGCGACGATGGGCGATTGCTGCGCAACGCGCGGTGGCTCGTCAATCGTCTCCAAGCGGCCGACGCCTAGTTGGTCTACCTGACAAACCATTGACGCCGCACGCTCTTGCGGCCTTGCGTGGATCGGCTATTGGTGGCGTCTGGGAAGTGGCCAGCCTCGAGGAACCGCGTATGTCCGCCCAAACGCCCGTGCCGCAAAAGCGCATCACCGCCCCTGAAATCACCGCCCGCAAGGGTCGCGAGCCGATCGTCTCGCTCACGTCCTATCACGCCCATACCGCGGCCATCGCCGACCCGTTCGTGGATTTCCTGCTGGTCGGCGACAGCCTCGGCATGGTCATGCATGGCTTCGAGAGCACGGTGCCGGTGCCGCTCGAGCTGATGATCATGCACGGCCGTGCGGTGGTGCGCGGCGCCAAACGCGCGCTGGTGGTGGTCGACATGCCCTTCGGCTCCTATGAGGAGAGCCCGTCGGTCGCCTTCCGCAACGCGGCCCACGTCATGAAGGAAACCGGCTGCGGCGCCATCAAGCTGGAAGGCGGCCGCCGCATGGCCGAGACCATCCGCTTTCTGACCGAGCGCGGCATTCCGGTGATGGCCCACATCGGCCTCACGCCGCAATCGATCAACGTGCTGGGCGGCTTCAAGACCCAGGGCCGCGTGCGCGACGAGTGGGCCGCCATCGAGGAAGACGCCAAGGCCGTGTCCGAGGCCGGCGCCTTCTCCATCGTGCTGGAGGCCATGGCCGAAGAGCTGGCCCGCAAGATCACGGCTGCCATCCCCATCCCCACCATCGGCATCGGCGCTCAGCGCGCGGTTGCGACGGCCAGATCCTGGTGATGGAGGACATGCTGGGGCTGTCCCCGCGCGTGCCGAAATTCGTCAAGGAGTTCGGCAAGGTCGGCGAGGCCATCCGCGAAGCCATCTCGTCCTACGCCACCGAAGTCCGCAACCGCACCTTCCCGGCCCCCGACCACACGTATGCCATGAAGGATGACAAAGTTGCGTCGCCGAGCGCGAAGAGCAAATCGAAATCGAAGACTACGGCGTGATCTTCAGCTAGAACGCTTGCGCAACGCCGGTGTGAGCCCACCAGGGTTGCGCCTGTAATCCGCCCTTCCAAGAGACCTCGTCCTGAGCTTGTCGAAGGACGCGCCATCAAGCCGAGCGCGCTCAGTCTCGGCAACAGGGGAAACGCCATGCTGCAACTCGTGCCGGCGCTGGACCGGCTGGGAACGGAGACGGCCTTCGAGGTGCTGGCGCGCGCCGATGCGCTGAAGCGCCAGGGCAAGGACATCATCAACCTCGGCATCGGCCAGCCTGACTTCAAGACGCCGCAGCACATCGTCGAAGCGGCCATCAAGGCGCTGCGCGACGGCCATCACGGCTACACGCCGGCGCAAGGCATCCTGCCCCTGCGCGAGGCGGTCGCCGCCGACCTGAAGCGCCGGCACGGCGTCGAGGTGCATCCCGACACCATCGTCATCTGGCCCGGCGGCAAGCCGACGATGTTCTTCTCGATCCTGATGTTCGGCCAGCCTGGCGCCGAGATCATGTATCCTGACCCCGGCTTCCCGATCTATCGCTCCATGATCCAGTACACAGGCGCCACGCCGGTGCCGATCGTGCAGAACGAGGCCAACCAGTTCAGCTTCACCGCCGACCAGGTGCTGGCGCAGATCACGCCGAAGACCAGCCTGATCATCCTCAACAGCCCGGGCAATCCGTGCGGCGGCGCCGCCAGCAAGGAGGAGATCGCAAAGCTGGTCGCGGGCCTCGAACGGCACCCCAACGTCGCCGTCATGTCGGACGAGATCTACAGCCAGATGCTCTACGGCGGCCGCGAGCACGAGAGCTTTCTGCGCTATCCCTCGATCAAGGATCGCCTGATCCTGCTCGACGGCTGGTCCAAGACCTACGCCATGACCGGCTGGCGGCTCGGCTTCTCGGTGTGGCCGAAGGCGCTGGTGGAGAAGGTAGTCCGCCTGGCGGTCAACTGCCACTCGTGCGTGAACGCACCGACACAGTACGCCGGCATCGCCGCGCTCGAAGGACCGCAGGACGAAGTGCACCAGATGGTTGCGGCCTTCGACGAGCGCCGCCGCACCATCGTGCCGCTGCTCAATCAGCTGCCGGGCGTCACCTGCCTGGATCCGGGCGGCGCCTTCTACGTGTTCCCCAACATCACCGGCACCGGCATGGACGCGCGCGAACTGCAGAACAAGATGCTCGAAACGGCCGGCGTCGCCACCGTCGCCGGCACCAGCTTCGGCATCCACGGCGAAGGTTACATCCGCTTCTCCTACGCCAATTCTGTCGAAAACATCCGCGAAGCCATCAAGCGCGTCGCGACGCTGCTGCGGGACTAGACGATCAGGCGCGTCCCCTGTTTGCCAACAGCCTCGCCACGGCCGATATACCCCAAGTGCGGACGACACGAAAGTCAGCGTCGTACGGCGCAAACGTGCCAGCAGCCGACGTTGGGCTCGCCCGCTTTCAAATGAAGGTATGCAGCGGGAAGCGGACTTTCTTACATTGGGCGTTATGGAGCCACCAACTCACCTTCAGTCAAGTTCTGGTACTGCAGTCCGCCGGAGTCGCATGCCTGCGTGAGCTCCGCGACGATCGCTTTGACTAGACGGCTGGTGATCCTGTCCCTTTGCCACAATGCGGTCATCTCTACGGGTGACGGCTCCCAATCAGGCAGGACGCGAACGAGTGCGCCGGTTGCCATGGCATCCGCGATCAGGAATTGGGGCAGATTAGCGAAACCAAGACCAGCGCGGGCAGCGTCGACTAGAATGGTCTGGCGGTTTGCGGCAAAGGCGATCCTGGGGCGTACGATTGCACGTGTCCCGTGAGCATTTTTCAGATCCCATTCGATCAGATCGCGGCGGATTGCCAGAGCTGGCAGCATTGCCAGGTCCTGTGGCGTGCTCAGATCGGAATGTGCAGCGAGGAAGGTTGGACTCGCGACCAACGCGCGCGGCAAATCGGCGATTTTCCTGAACATGAGTTCGGAGTCAGCAACCGGTCCCATACGAACGGCGAGATCATATCCTTCTTCGATGAGTGAGACCCTGCGGTCCGCAAGCGTCATCTCTATTGTGACGTCGGGATATCTGGTCTTGAAGCCGATCAGAGCAGGGGCAAGAACCGCGGTCGCTATGTCCGGGGGAAGCGACAAGCGAACTGTGCCCGACAGTGCGACGCGGTCATCCTGAACTTCTGCAACAGCCTGCTCAGCCAGCATGAAAGCGATCTGGCCTCGCTCGAAGAGTTGCTGTCCCTGTTCGGTCAGCACCACGCCCTTCTTTGTCCGACGCGCAAGCCGGACGTTTAGGGTTTCTTCCAGTGCTGACAGCCGGCGCGAGAGCGTTGCTTTGGGAATGCCTGTCGCGCGTTCGGCCGACGCCAGTCCGCCAGCCCGAACGATGCGGATGAACAGCGCCAGCCCGTCGAAATCTCCGAACGTCGTCATGTTCCATTTATGGAACATGACGACGACAAATATCAAGTCTCCCTAACACTTCGTTCCATCCTTAATTTCCATGGCGAGCAATGAAGCTCACAACGAACACAGGGAGACGAACCATGACCACGACATTCACCCCAGGGAACTCGGCGCTTCTGCTGATTGATCATCAGGTCGGCACGATGCAGCTCATCAAGAATATCGACGTCCAACAGGCCAAGCGCATGTCGCTCGCGCTTGCCAAGGCCGCCAAGATTCTTGGCATGCCGACCGTGCTGACCTCCAGCCAGGAGGATCGTGTGCAGGGGCCGCTGCTGCCGGAGTTGAAGAACATTCTGTCGGAGGCCTTCGACAAGCGCGTCAAGCGCGAAGGCATCGTCAATGCCTGGGCCGACGCCAACTTCAAAGCGGCTGTGGAGGCGACGGGGAGGAAGAACCTGATCATGGCCGGTGTGACGACCGACGTCTGCCTCGTTTTCCCCGCAATCGACGCGGTTACCGAGGGCTATAATGTGCAGGCCGTGATGGATGCTTCGGGATCGCCGTTTGAGCTTTCCGAGGACATGTCGCGCCGCCGCATGCAGGACGCTGGCGTCGTTCTGACCGCCACCAACACCATAATCGCGGAACTCGCCCAGAACTGGGGCACGCCTCAAGGCCAACAGCTCGTACAGTTGCTATTCACCGAGGTTCTTCCCCCGATCCAGTCGTAACCGGTGGCCGCGACGCGCTTGCATCGCTTTCGCAGGCTTCATGACCGGGACAGTTGTCCGGGTCATGACGTCAATCTCGCCGGCAGAGGCGCATTAGGAAAAGGACGTTACCGATGCTGCGTATTCTCCGAGCCGATGCCGCACAGTCCTTTGCACGAGGCCCGTTCCGTATTCGCCGCATCCGTCCAGGTGTCATGCTCGGCGCCGGGGCGGCCCCCGCCTTTGGGCCGTTCAGCGTCATGGACCATGCCGATCTGGCGGTCGGCACGGTCGTGCGGATGCACGAGCACAGGAACGATGAAATCCTGAGCTACATGTGGCGCGGGACCATGCTGCACGGGGACACGGCAGGCCACCGTATCCCCATTTCAGCAAACAAACTGATGATGATGAACGCGGGCGAAAGCTTCTGGCATGAGGAGCGTACGCCCGACGATCCGGTCGAGATGCTACAGATTTTCATCCGGCCGAGCGAGGCTGATCTGCCGGCCTTAGTCGACTTCCATGATCGTCCAGGCGGTGCCCCCACTGGCGGGTGGGGACTGGTCTCCGGCCCCAAGGGCAGCAATGCGCCACTAACAGTCCGCAACGCGGTGCGTATTTACGACGTGCACCTTCACGAGGGTCAGGAGATCGAGGTGCCGGCGGTTGTGGGCCTGTCCCCCTGGCTCTACGTCATGGACGGAGTGGTTGAAGTTGGCGGCGAGCGCCTCGGCAAGGGCGACGCGGTGAGCGATCTCAACCAGCCTCTGCCGACTGTCCGCTCCATGAGCGATGCCACGCTAGTGCTGTTCTTGGTCGATCGCACTGCGCCGGCCTCGACCGCTGGCACGATTAGCGGGCGCTGAGCCTACGCCGAACTCTTTTCTCCCAGCTACTTACCGCTGCGTGCAGAAACGTGTCTCGATATCAAAATGTCCGGAAAAGGCTAGAAAGCTGGCACGAAGGTCAGGAAGGGGTCAAATTCGGCAAGGCGCTGACCGCGTACGACATTTCCGTTGCGCGCCCCGACAAGGGACGCGGGCGCTGGACGTCCTGAATAAAGTCGAGCACCATCACGGCTGCACGTTCATGAGTGCAAGCCCCAGAGGCACTGACGCGAGGAGATGGACATGGCGAGCTCCGATATTCGCTCGGCACTCGAGAGCTTGAGCAGCGCCATTGCCGCGGAGCCCGGCAAGGCGAAGGCCAAGCACGGACCGGCGACCGCGACCATCGACCAGGGCGGCCTGAAGTGCCGGGTTACAGGACCGCTGGGCGAAAACATCCAGACCGACATGCCGCCGGCGATGGGCGGCACGGCCTCCGGCCCCAATCCGGGATGGTTTTTCAGAGCCGCGATCGCATCGTGCAGCGCCACGGTGATCGCCATGCGTGCGGCGCAACTCGGCATCAGTCTCTCGAAGCTTGAGGTCACCGTCGAGAGCGACGGCGATCATCGCGGCATTCTTGGCCTCGACGATCAAGTTTCGGCCGGCGCCTCCGCACTGCGTACGAAAGTCCGGATCGGTGCCGATAACGCCACTCCCGGGCAGCTCGAGGACTTGGTGCGGTGGGCCGAGAAGCACTCTCCGGTCGGCTGCACCGTCCAGGACGCCCCGGCAAACACTCTCAGCGTTGACGTTATTTGAGCGCTCAGGTGCAGGCTACATTCGCTTCTCCTACGCCAACTCTGTCGATAACATCCGCGAAGTCATCAAGCGCATTGCCGCGCTGCTGTGGGATTGACCCAACGGCGGGCCTGCATGTTGCCTGACTGATCTGCGGAGACTGCCCATGAAGATCGATGCCGTTGAGCTTACCCTGTTCGCCTGGGACGATATTCCGCCGACCAAATACTCCCAGGGCTCGCACAACATCTCGGGCCGCAGCAATCTGGGTCTGCTGCGCATCAGCACGGACGCAGGCATCGAGGGACTGGCTTTCCTCGGCTCGGCCACCAATCCCGCCGAGACCGATGCCGGCGCATTGATCAAATTCCTCAAGCCGATCCTGATGGGCAAGGATCCCCGCGCGCATGCTGACCTGCACGCCGCCATGCGCGCGCGCCAGCGCGTCACCGGCCTGCGCGTGATCGGGGCCTGCGATACGGCGTTGTGGGACATCGCCGCCAAAGCTGCTGGCATGCCGCTCTACAAGCTGCTCGGCACCGATCGCTCCGCCATCGGCGCCTATGCGTCGAGCCAGATTCTTGACAGCCGCGAGGCTTATGCCGGCGAAGCCGCGCAGTTCAAGTCGCACGGCTGGAAGGCCTACAAGATCCATCCGCCGCAGAATCCGAGCGAAGACATCAAGGTTTGCGAGACCGTACGGCGCGCTGTCGGCGACGACTTCCCGCTGATGCTCGATTCCACCTGGAGCTACCGATACCACGACGCCGTGCGCGTTGGCCGCGCCATCGAGCGCCTGGGCTTTCTGTGGTTCGAGGATCCGCTCAACGAGGAAGACATCTACGCCTACGTGAAGCTCCGCCAGAAGCTCGACATTCCGATCATGGCCACCGAATACCCGAGCGGGGACATCGGCACCTACGCGGTCTGGCTCACGGAGCGCGCCACGGATTACCTGCGCGGCGACATACCCGTCAAAGGCGGCCTCACCACCATGCTCAAGACCGCCCACCTCGCGGAGGCCTTTCACATGAACTACGAGGTGCACCATGGCGGCAACTCGTTCAACAACATGGCGCAGCTGCACTTTGCCTGCGCGATTGCCAACACCACCTACTTCGAGGTGCTGCTGCCGCACGGCGCACACAAATACGGCCTGCTCAACGACATCCAAATCGGCAAGGACGGCCTCGCGCACTGCCCGCAGGTGCCGGGCATCGGTGCGGAAATCGACTACGACCTGATCAAGCGCAAACTGCTGACACAGCTCGCTTAGCGTGCGGCGCATCGGCTTGCGCCGACCTAGTGGTGAGCTTGTCGAACCACGACGTTGCGTGCGTGGCCCGTCCCTTCGACAAGCTCAGGACGAGGTTGAGGGCGTCGTCGCGGCGATTTCCCGGTGGCGGACGCAACGCTTTCTTCATCATCTCCGGTAACACTCGGCTAACTTTTGCGTGGCGCGGCGTTCGTCGAGTCATACCCATGAAAACGGTTGTGTTCATTCTTGCGCTGCTGGCGACCCTCAAGCTTGGTCATCAGGAATACCTGTATCGCGCCGCCACGCGCGAGGCGATCGTGGCCGCATACAAGGATCGCGCCGCTTCAGCCTGCCAGAAAGACGGCAGGACCGCGGGCTTCGGGCTTACCCCGCAAGCGTGGGCCAATTCCGCTTCTGTCCAACTCGCCATCGGCAAAAGCAATATCGATGTCCAGCTTTGGCAGGTCGACAACCATCAGTGGAACGCGCGCTACCGCAATCCCTTCCTGATCCTGAGCGCCGGCGCACGCACCGGCCAAATCTACTGCGAATACGACATTGTCAACGCCGCCGCCTCCGTGCATCGTATGTAGACCATGCAGCGGCCGCTATTCGCCCAGCAGGTCACGTTCCTCTACACGAACGATCCTGCCCGTAGCTTCGCCTTCTACGAGAACGTAGTGGGCCTGCAACTCGTGCTGGACCAGGGCTCGGCCCGGATCTATCGCACCGGAGGAGATGCTTTCCTCGGAATTTGCCAGACCTCCGACGTGCAGCAGGGTCCGGTCACCGATCGTAAGCCCGGTGGCGTGATTTTCACCTTCGTCTGCCGTGCGCAGGCGGAGGTCGATTTCTGGCACGACTATCTGAGCGGCCGCGGCGTTGCGTTCGAGAAATTGCCGGCGCTCAACAAGCGCTACAACATCTACAATTGCTTCTTCCGTGATCCGGACGGCTATCTGCTGGAGATCCAGGCGTTCCTCGATCCCGCCTGGCCGCAACCCTCCTAACGCGCGGCAGCGGCCGCAGGCCCGCCACCAGGATGCTATGCAGCCAGCTTCTTTGCAGCAGCGATATTCCCGATGGTACGTGCGCAAGCTGCTGCCGCTTCGGCACCTTTGACGAGAAAGTGCTCGCGAAAGAACCGTGCATGCTCCTGGTGCTCGTGGAACCGTTGCGGTGTCAGCACGGCCGAAATAACCGGCACGTCGGTGTCGAGCTGCACACGCATGAGCGCGCCGATCACGGCATCGGCCACGAACTCGTGCCGGTAGATGCCGCCGTCGACGACGAATCCGGCCGCGACGATCGCAGCATATCGGCCCGATTTGGCCAGAAGCTTGGCCTGCAGGGGGATCTCGAACGCGCCCGGCACCTCGAAGAAGTCGATCGAAGTCTCGCCTATGCCGAGGCGGCGAAGCTCGGATACGAAGGCCACGCGGCACTGGTCGACGATATCCTTGTGCCAGCCGGACTGCACGAATGCTACGCGGCCTTCCATTGCGGGCTCGGACCTGAAGGTGCTGGTTTGGCTGGAGGCTGGGTTGATCTAATTCATGGTGTCCTCGAATGTTGAGACCAGAATCAGGACGCACGGGCTCGCATCAGCAGGCAGCCGTGCTGGCTCTCCGACCGACGAGTGTCCCGTTCTCTTTCATCCGGACTGTGACCGTCGGCCTCGGAGTTTCACCGAGTCTGCTGACCTCGCCGATGTTACTCGGCGAGCGCTCGCGGGCTCTTGCAGTGCTTTGCAATTACCGCCGGTGGGGACTTCCACCCCGCCCTGAGAACGAATGCGTCGCCTCGTTGAGGCGGCGCGGGTCGAGAATTGCCGGAGGCGGCATCCGGTAGTCAAGTAGCAGGCCCTAAGTCTTGTCTGCCGCTTCCCGCACCATCCCGCGGTCCTGCATCACGCCGGTGATCTCGTCGAGGATGGCGGGATCGTCGATGGTGGCCGGCATCTTCCAGGTCTCGCCGTCGGCGATCTGGCGCATGGTGCCGCGCAGGATCTTGCCCGAGCGCGTCTTGGGCAGGCGCTTCACCACCATCACCGTCTTGAAGGCCGCAACCGGGCCGATCTCCTCGCGTACCAGCTTCACCACCTCGCCCTCGATCTCGCCTGTGGGCCGGTTGACGCCGGCGTTGAGAACTATGAAGCCGGCCGGAATCTGGCCCTTCATGGCATCTGCCACGCCCACCACGGCGCACTCGGCCACGTCCTTGTGGCGGGCCACGACCTCTTCCATCTGTCCAGTCGAGAGGCGATGCCCGGCGACGTTGATCACGTCGTCGGTGCGCGCCATGACGAAGGCGTAGCCGTCGGCGTCCATGTAGCCGGCATCCGACGTCGTATAGTAGCCGGGGAACTCGGCGAGGTAGCTGTCGCGGAAGCGCGCATCGTTGTTCCACAGGGTGGGAAGACAAGATGGCGGCAGCGGCAGCTTGACGGCGAGCGTGCCGGTCTCGCCCGGCTTCACGGGCTTGGCGGCGTTGTCCAGCACCTGCAGGTCGTAGCCCGGCATCGGCACGGTGGGCGAGCCGTATTTCACCGGCAGCGCGCCAAGGCCCACCGGGTTGCCGCAGATCGGCCACCCCGTCTCGGTCTGCCACCAGTGGTCGTACACCGGCACTTTCAGATTGGCTTCCGCCCACTTGATGGTTTCCGGGTCGGCGCGCTCGCCGGCGAGGAACAGCGTGCGGAAGGCGCTGAGGTCGTAGCGCTTGATGTGCTCGCCCTTGGGATCCTCCTTCTTGATGGCGCGGAAGGCCGTGGGTGCGGTGAACATGGCCGCCACCTTATGCTCGGAAATCACGCGCCAGAACGCGCCTGGATCAGGCGTCCCCACCGGCTTGCCCTCGTAGATGATGGACGTGCAGCCGTGCAGCAGCGGCGCATAGACGATATAGGAGTGGCCCACCACCCAACCCACGTCGGACGCCGCCCAATAGGCTTCACCCGGCTCGATGTCATAGTGGTTCTTCATGGTCCACTTGAGCGCAACCATGTGCCCGCCGTTGTCGCGCACCACGCCCTTGGGCGCTCCGGTGGTGCCGGACGTGTAGAGGATATAGAGCGGATCGGTCGCCTTGACCGCCACACAACCAGCCGTACGCCCCTGCCTCTTGGCGTCGGCAATCGCGCTGGCCCAGTCGTGATCGCGGCCAGCAACCATGGTGGCCTCGGCCATGGGCCGCTGTAGCATCAGCACTTTGGATGGCTTGTGCTTCGACTGTTCGATGGCGCTGTCGAGCAGCGGCTTGTAGGCGACGATGCGTCCCGGCTCGATGCCGCAGGATGCCGCCAGGATCGCCACCGGCGTTGCGTCCTCGATGCGCGCTGCCAGCTCAGGCGCGGCGAAGCCGCCGAACACCACTGAATGGATGGCGCCGATGCGGGCGCAGGCGAGCATGGCGATGACCGCCTCGGCCACCATCGGCATGTAGATGATCACGCGATCACCCGGCCTGACGCCGAGATCCTGCAGCACCGCGCCCAATGTCGCGACTTCGTCGCGCAACTCCGCGTAGGTGAAGCTGCGCGTGCTGTTGGTGACGGGACTGTCGTGGATCAGCGCCTTCTGTCCGCCGCGGCCACGCTCCACATGCCGGTCGAGGCAATTGTAGGCCGTGTTGCATTCCGCACCGACGAACCAGCGGCCATACTGCCCGGCATAGGGGTCGAACACCTTGTCCCAGGGCTTGTACCAGTCGATCTCGCGCGCAGCCTCGGCCCAGAACGCTTCCGGGTCTCGCTGCCAAAAGGCGTAGACCTCGTGATAGCGGCTCGACATGCAAACTCCTCCCAGGACCGGGCTCCGCGCCTCTGGCGGCTATCCTAGCGGAATTGTGCCGCGCGGTGTCGCGAAAGCAAGGCTGCTTTCGTCACGCCGAGGCTGACAGCCAGCGGCCATCCGCAATCAGGCGGAACGGCGCAACGTCCTTGCGGTAAAGATAAACCCAGGCGGTGACGGGCTCGCCCGAGGCAAGCCGCACGGGGCGCTCGACGCGCTCGTACTCGCTCTGGTCCTCTTTTCCAAGCGTGATGCCCTCGTAGGCGTCGAGCCATTTCAGCGCATTGGCCGGGTCGCTCAGTGCATAGGCCTCGCCATGCACCCGCGCGTGGGGGTCGCTGCCTTCGACGAGTCCAGGGTAGTGCCCGATGCGATACAGCCGGCCCGGCATGGACGCTTCACCGATCAGCCGAGCCTCGTGCCGCAGCCGCGCACCGTTCGGGTGGCCGGCGGCCGAGAGCAACGTGCCGTAGACGAAAAGATGGGGGTTCATGGCGTCAAGCTATCGCCAGAATGTCACGCACGAAAGTGGCCTATGCCAACCCACTTCCTTGGCTGTCCGAGCGCAAAGGGTGGAGGTGACCCAGCGGCAGGGGCGCCGCAGCCTTCAGGGTCTGGATGGCGATGTTGCTGCGCACGTCCTTGACGATGGGGAGTTCCAGGAGCTTGCCGACGAGGAAGCGCTGATAGTGCTCGAGGTCGGGTACGACGACCTCGAGCAGGTAGTCGGTGTCGCCGGAGACCATATGGCAGGCGACGATTTCCGGCATGGCGAGTACCGCTTCCTCGAACTTGGTGGCGCGCTCATTGGCATGGCCGTCGATCTTGACGCCGACGAAGACGGTAAGGCCAAGGCCAACACGGCTGCGCTGCAGGATGGCGCGATAGGCCTCGATATAGCCGTCGCGTTCCAGCCGCTTTACGCGCCGCAAGCATGGTGAGGGCGAAAGACCGACCTGCTCGGCGAGTTCGACATTGGTCAGTCGGCCTTCTGCCTGGAGGGCGGCAATAATCCGACTGTCGATCGCATCAAGCGACAATTTTGGCATGAGTGCTCATATGAACCGCCTAGAAAGGCTCAGTGTTGCTAACTGATCGTCATTTTTGGCGCAATTTGCAAGGACTCGCCTTGCCCAGCCGCGTGATAGTCCGCGCCCAGCAGAAGCGCCAGTGAGGGCTCCATGATCGAACATTCCAGCGTCGAGACGCTAACCCAGGCCGTGCAGCGCTATTTCGACCTCATGTACGATTCCGACACGTCCGGCTTCGATCGGGTGTTTCGCTCGACCGCCCAGTTGCACGGATTTCGCGACAGAGAAATGGCCGTTTGGCCGGCGCCAAAATACAAGGAGATCCTAGCCGGCAGGCCCTCGCCGAAGTCGCTGAACGCGCACCGCCAGGAAGAGATTCTGCTCATGGACTTCGCATCCAGCACGCAAGCGCTCGTGAAGGTGCGCGTGAGGATCAATACAATCGTATTCGTGGACTACCTGACCTACCACCGGATCGATGGCGAATGGCTGGTCACCGCGAAAGGCTATCACATCGAGAGGACCGAGCCAGCCAACTGAGCGTAGCGCGGGTCGACCTGCTCGCGCATGATGCGCGCGGGGTTCTCGCCATGGTAGCGTACGCCCGGAACCATCTCGGGGAACGCTGTCGCCATGGCCCAATACAAGCTGCACTGCTTCTGCCAATCCGGGAACTCCTTCAAGGTTGCGCTCTATCTCAACTGCGCCGGCCTCGATTGGGAGCCTGTGTTCACCGATTTCATGAACGGCGCGACGCGGGACCCCAAATGGCGCGAAAGCGTCAATGCGATGGGTGAGGCGCCCGTGCTGGAGGTGGGCGGCAAGAAGCTCGCACAATCGGGCGTTATTCTGAGCTACCTCGCGGAGAAGACCGGCAAGTTTGCCCCGGCCAACGAGGACGAGGGGTTGGAAGCGCTGCGCTGGATCCTGTTCGACAACCACAAGTTCACGGCCAACTTCGCGACCTACCGCTTCCTGAAGTCGTTCCTGCCGACCGCGCCCGATCCCGCCGTGCTCGCGTTCCTCAAGGGCCGCTTCGACAGTGCACTCGGCATCGTCGAGAAGCACCTGGGCAAGTCCAAGTTCATCGTCGGCGACAAGCCCACGATCGCCGACTTCTCGCTGGCCGGCTATATGTTCTTCCCGCCGGAGGAAAGTGGTTACGACTGGGCCAAGAGCAATCCCAGCCTGTACGCCTGGATCGAGCGCCTGCGCGCCCTGCCGGGCTGGAAAGACCCTTATGAGATGATGCCGGGGAACCGCATCAAGCCGCTCAGGTAGGTTCGCAAAATACCAGCGCTTGTGGCTTTCTGCAGACCCGAATGGGGACAGGTGCGCAAGCGCATGTCTGGCTCTTGCAGATTCACGCCAACGGTTGGCTTGACGCTGCGGCAGCGCTCGGCGAACGTGCCACGAGGATCAACCCGGATACGCTCATGCACTTCGCCCTGACCGAAGAACAAGCCGCCATCCAGGAAACGGCGCTCACCTTCGCCAAGGAACGCATCGCGCCCCATGCGGCGGAATGGGACGAAAAATGCCACTTCCCTGTCGACGTCATCAGGGAGACAGCGCCGCTCGGCATGGCCACCATCTACGTGCCGGAGAGCAAAGGTGGCTCCGGTCTCTCGCGCATGGACGGCGCGCTCATCATGGAGGCTCTGGCTTACGGCTGTCCGGCCATCTCAGGCTACATCTCGATCCACAACATGGTGGCGTGGATGGTGGCGAAGTATGCCTCCGATGCGCAGATTGCAGAGTGGATGCCCAAGCTCGCCTCGATGGAATGGCTGTCGAGCTACTGCCTGACCGAGCCCGGGGCTGGTTCGGACGCTGCGGGCCTGAAAACTTCGGCGAAGAAAGCAGGCGATCATTACGTTCTCAACGGCACCAAGCAGTTCATTTCCGGCGCCGGCGCAACCGATTTCTATTTCGTCTTCGCCCGCACGGGCGACGACGGTGCCGGCGGCGTCTCGGCCTTCGCGGTGATGAAGGACGCGCCCGGTCTCTCCTTCGGGCCCAACGAGAAGAAGATGGGCTGGAACGCCCAGCCGACGCGGCAGGTGGTGTTCGAGAACTGCAAGGTGCCGGCCGCCCAGCGCATCGGCGAGGAAGGGCAGGGCTTCAAGTTTGCCATGAGCGGACTGGACGGCGGGCGCATCAACATCGGCGCCTGCTCGCTGGGGGCGGCATGGTCGGCGCTCGACAAGGCGCGCCAGTACATGTTCGAGCGTAAGGCGTTCGGGAAAAACATCGGAGATTTCCAGGCGCTGCAGTTCAAGATTGCCGACATGGCAACCGAGCTGGAAGCCTCGCGCCTGATGATCTATCGCGCAGCCGACGCCATCGACCGCGCCGATCCGCAGGCGTCGATGTATTCCGCCATGGGCAAGCGCCTGGCCACCGACCTGGGCTTCAAGGTGTGCAACGAGGCCCTGCAGATCCACGGCGGCTATGGCTATCTCAAGGACTACGGGCTGGAGAAGCTGGTACGCGACCTGCGCGTGCATCAGATCCTGGAGGGCACCAACGAGATCATGCGGGTGGTTATCTCGCGCAAGGTGCTCGGCGGAAATCGCGCGTAGCGCGTCCCTAGTGGTGAGCTTGTCGAACCACGGCTTGCGTTCGCGACCCGTCCTTCGACAGGCTCAGGACGAGGGTCGCGCTACTTCTTATCGCAACGGGTGAATGTAATACGGCAGAAGTCGCGCCGCTTCTTGCCGGCGGTGTCGACACACCTCTCCATGGCGATCTCTTCGGCCAGCTCTTGCTTTTTGGACACGGACCAGCCGAGGCCGGTCGTGCCCGTATCCGGATCGAGGGCGATGGCCATGCATCTGTCGCGGAAGTTCTCGACGATCTTGCAAATGTCCCGCGTAGCCTGCGGCGCGTCCCTGAATGCGCGGCAGCGCTTGAGTGCCTCGGCCTGCGCTGCCTCCTTGCTGGCGTAGTTGAGGGCATAACCCATGGCGATGCCCTGTTTGGCCACGTCGGCCGGCAGGCCCACTGCCAGGGCCGCATCGGCATTCCCCGTGTCGGGGCGAAGTACTGCGCCAGCCAATATCGTGAGTGCACAAAGCACGCCTGCAGTCGGCATCTGCCGGCGAGGTGCGGTTAGACCTGTCATCGTCTTGCGTCTCGCATGCGTTCTCGGTCCGCGGCTCTCCAACCCGCCAACGCTACAACGGTTCCGCCTAGGCTGCGGAGTGGTTAGCATACGTCTCCCAGGTCGGCCGATAGGCGTCTGTGGCCTGATTTCCCCAGCACGTCCAGCCGGCGCGCTTGCCGCGTGCGAACAGTTCCAGGTATGGCCCGGGGCTGCACGCCTCGATGATGGCGTACTGCTCGTCGGGCTTGCGCGAGTGCTCGCGTTTTCGGGTCGCAATGAAATTCACCTGCCGGCGGCCCGGCGCCAAGGTGCGGTTGTTCTTGCCGCGCGTACCGAACAGCAGCAGCTCCGTGACATTGCGGAAGTAGAAGCCGACGCCCCGTCCGTCGGGGCCGCCGTCCTTGCGGATTTTCTCCCATACGATGTTGCTCTTGTAGGAGAACCCCCAGGCCGCCATCACACTCAGGCCGTCCGGCAGCAGCGCATTCGGCACCCAAAGATAGAGATGCGCCTTTTCCGCGAGAATACCGGGCACAGGCAAGGCGCAGATTGCATCGGTGGTCAGCGTTTCATAGCGGTTGAGTCGCTTGTGCTCAGGTGCCATCTTGCCGGTGCGGTTGACGAACTGCCACGGAGGGTCTGCCAGAACGGTCGCAAATTGGCGTCCGGCGGCAAGTCCTTGGAGGTTGTCGTGGCCTCGATTCGTCATGGTCTTATCCAAGCACACACACCGGCTCGCCTCCAAATGCCCGTCGACCAGCAAACGCGCCGTCTGCGCCAGGCCCTGTTCCTTGGTCTGGTGGGCGTTGTGATTTTCGGACTGACAATGCCCGCCACGCGGGCTGCGGTGCTGGAACTCGATCCGCTCTTCATCACCCTGGGCCGGGCGCTGCTGGCAGCCGTGCTGGCTGCCATCACATTGGTCATCGCGCGGCCGCAGCCGCCACAAAGGCGCGATTGGGGCCGTCTTTTCTGGTTCGCGGTGTGCTCTATCATCGGCTTTCCGCTGCTGATGACGATTGCGATGCAGTATGCGCCGGCTACTCACGCCGCGGTCGTGTTGGCCGTCCTGCCGCTGCTTACGGCGATGACCGGCGTTCTGGTCGCACGGGAGCGCCCTTCCCTGGGGTTCTGGGCCTGCGGCGTTGCGGGAACGGCAGTGGTGCTGCTTTACGCCATCCTCTCCGGCGGCGGCTCCGGCGATTTGCATTGGGCCGATCTTCTGCTGGCTGCCGCCGCGGTTTCAGCCGCAATAGCTTATGCACTCGGCGGAGAGATGTCGCACCGTATCGGCGGGTGGGAGGTGATCTCCTGGGCCCTCGTTGTTTCGGCTCCCGTGATGCTGCTGTTGTTCCTCGTCCTGTCGCCGCCCATCAACTGGGGCGCTTCGGCCACGGCCTGGAGCGGCTTCCTCTATGTTGCCGTGTTCAGCCAGTTCCTCGGATTCTTCGCCTGGAACAAAGGCATGTCTCTGGGCGGCATCGCCAGGATCGGCCAGATGCAGCTGCTGCAGCCGTTCGTGACGCTGGTAGCCGCGTACTTCCTGCTTGGAGAGTCCATCGGTTGGATGGAATTTGTCTTTTCCGTCGCGGTGGTTGCGCTGGTAGCCCTGGGCTGGCGCATGCGGGTCACCCGCTCGCCGTGACTGTGGCCGGCGCGCCGCGGACGTGCCGCAGTTCCGTATTAGATTGAATTGGCAGAGCCAAGGTCCACGAGACCTGATGCTCTTGGGAAATCTAGGGAGACAACTACTATGCACAAGACCTTGGCTGCGGCCTTTGCGACCGCGATGGTGCTTGGCACCGCGGTGTATGCGCAAACGGCCGAGGACGCTGTCGGGGTGTGGCTCAACCCCGAGAACGGGTCGCACACGGAATTCTACAAGTGCGGCGACGGCGTGTGCGGCAAGATCGTCAAGGTAACCGACGGACAGAAGACGGACGACAAGAATCCGGACGCTGCCAAGAAAAACCGCCCGATCGTGGGCCTCGTCATCATGCAGGGCGCCAAGAAGACGGGCGACAACAAGTGGGCGGGCACCCTCTACAACCGGGCCGACGGCAAGAGCTATTCGGGAACCCTCACGGTCAAGAGCAAGAACTCCGTCGATCTTTCGGGCTGCGTCGCGGCCGTGTTCTGCAAGACGTCGACGTTTACCCGCGTAAAGTAGCTTCTCCCGATCCTGTTTCGACCACGGAGATCGCCCTCGGTCTCCGTGGTGCTCCTGGCTCTGCCTGGGGTTGTGCATGGCCGTCCACCTCGGCCTGCATGGCACGCAATATTGTTGCGGCCGGGACCCGGCAATATGCTGCTGCTGCAATGTCACGGCGCAGCCGATTGGCTGTCTGCGTCCCTTGATTGCGGCTGCCGAGCATCCACCCCATTTGTTCTGGTAGAATGCCCCCGGCGCGATGTTTGCGATCAGGGCCGGACTCTGGCATCTCTAGTACGCGCGGTCGCCCAACCTGAAGCGCGACGTGCGAGGAAACGCGAAGGCCCGAAACCGCCATGCCCAAGAACACGGTCAGCCTCGACGACAAATACGCCCTCGACGAAACGCACCAGCTCCTGACCGGCACCCAGGCCATCGTGCGCCTGATGCTGACCCAGCGCGCGCGCGACGTGAAGGCGGGTCTCAATACGGCTGGCTATGTGACGGGCTACCGCGGCTCTCCCATCGCGTCTCTGGAAGTCTGCCATGCTCCGCGCCAAAGGCATTCTGGAGCCGAACCACATCAAGTTCATGGCCGGTCTGAACGAGGACCTGGCCGCAACCGCGCTATGGGGCTCGCAGCAGGCGGAACTGCGCGGCGAAGGCAAGTACGACGGCGTGTTCGGCGTCTGGTATGGCAAGGGCCCCGGCGTCGACCGTACGGGCGACGTCTTCCGTCACGCCAACCATGCCGGCACCGCCCAGCACGGCGGTGTGCTCGCATTGATGGGTGACGACCATACCTGCGAAAGTTCGACCAGCGCACACCAGTCGGAGTTCGCCTTCCTCGACTACATGATGCCGATCCTCAATCCCGGCGGGCGTGCAGGAAATTCTCGACTATGGCGTCCTGGGCTTCGGATTGTCGCGCTTTGCCGGCGTATGGGTCGGCATCAAGTGCGTGAAGGACAATATCGAGGCGACGTCTACGGTCGATGGCCGCATCGACCGCGTCCAGATCAAGATTCCCGACGATTTCACGATGCCGCCCGGCGGTCTTGAGAATTCGCCTGGGCGATCAGGCGCTGGCCAAGGAAGCGCGCCTGCACGATTACAAGCGTGCAGCCATTCTCGCCTTCGCCCGCGCCAACAAGTTCGACCGCATCGTCACCAGCGGTGGCTCCAATCCAAAACTCGGCATCATCACCACCGGCAAGAGCTACCTCGACGTGCGCCAGGCGCTGGACGAACTTGGCATCGATGAGGTTCGTGCCAATGCACTGGGTATCCGTCTCTACAAGGTAGGCATGCCCTGGCCGCTGGAGCCGCAGGGCATTGTGAAGTTCGCGCGAAGGGCTCGATGTCGTCCTTGTGGTGGAGGAGAAACGCGCGCTGATCGAGTCGCAGGTCAAGGAGCAGCTCTACGACCTCCCAGACCGTCCGCGCGTGCTGGGCAAGAAGAACGAGAACGACCAGTGGCTGTTCCCGGCGAAGTATGCGCTCGACCCGACCGACATCGCCATCGAACTCGGTGAGCGGCTCATCAAGAATGGCGCCGGCGATGACATCAAAGGCAAGGTCGGCGAGCTGAAGCGGCTGAAGGGCAATCAACCGCAGACCGCGGAAGCCGCAACCCGCATTCCCTATTTCTGCCCCGGCTGCCCGCACAACTCATCGACCGTGGTGCCGCAGGGCTCGCGCGCGTATGCCGGCATCGGCTGCCACTTCATGGCGCACTGGATGGACCGCTCGACCGAGGGGTTCACCCAGATGGGCGGCGAGGGCTCCAACTGGATCGGCGAGGCGCCCTTCTCCAAGACCAAGCACGTGTTCCAGAACCTGGGTGACGGCACCTACATCCACTCCGGCAGCCTGGCCATTCGCGCAGCGCGCGCGGCCGGCGTGAACATGACCTACAAGATCCTCTACAACGATGCCGTCGCCATGACCGGCGGGCAATCCCTGGACGGCGGCATCACCGTGTCGATGATCCTGCAGCAGGTCTTGGCCGAAGGCATCGAGAAGGTCGTAGTCGTCACAGACGAGCCGTTCAAATACCCGGCCGGCTTCATCCCGCAGGGCGTACCCGTCTACGACCGCCGCGACCTGCAGAAGGTGCAGCGGGAACTGCGCGACGTTCCCGGCGTGTCTGTGCTGCTCTACGACCAGACCTGCGCCGCCGAGAAGCGCCGCCGCCGCAAGCGCGGCCTGTTCCCCGACCCCGACAAACGCGTGTTCATCAACCCGGCCGTGTGCGAGGGCTGCGGCGACTGCGGCGTGAAATCGAACTGCGTTGCGGTCGCGCCGCTGGAGACCGAACTCGGCACCAAGCGCGCCATCGACCAGTCGCAGTGCAACAAGGATTTCTCCTGCCTCAACGGCTTCTGCCCCAGCTTCGTGACAGTGCATGGCGCCAAGATGAAGAAGGCCAGAAAGCATGTCGGCGAAACGGGCGTCGCCAGCATGCTGGCAAGCCTGCCGGAGCCCAACCTGCCGACGCTGGACCAGCCGTACACCATGCTGGTGACGGGCGTAGGCGGCACCGGCGTCGTGACGGTTTCGGCCCTGCTCGGTCAGGCCGCGCATCTGGAAGGCAAGGGATTTGGCGCCATCGATATGACCGGCCTTGCCCAGAAGGGCGGTGCGGTCGCCTGCCATATGCGGGTGGCCAAGGACGTCGAGCAGATCCATGCGATCCGCGCCGGCGTGGCGGGAGCCGATCTGGTGCTTGGGTGCGACCTGGTGGTGACGGCCTCCAACAAGGTGCTGGAGACCATCAAGCCGGATCACACCGCGGTGGTGTTCTCCGACTATGAGATGTCGACGGCCGATTTCACGCGCAAAGCGGATCTCAAGATCCCCGGCGCCGCCCTACGACACGCCATTGCGGAGCGTGCGGGCAAAGCGCCGGTGCACCACTTCGATGCCCAAACGGCGGCCGTGAAGCTGTTTGGCGACTCCATTGCCGCCAATGTCTTCCTGCTTGGTTATGCCTATCAGCTCGGCTGCGTACCGATCGGCTCGGCAGCCATCGAGCAGGCCATCGAGCTCAACGGTGCGGCAGTCGAGATGAGCAAAGGTGCCTTCCGCTTTGGGCGGCTGGCGGCGCACGACATGGACGCGATTGAGCGCATGATCGGTCCGGCCAAGACCAGCACGCCGAAGACCCAGACGCTCGATGATGTCGTCGCCTATCGCGCGACACAGCTTGCCGACTACCAGAACGCCGATCTCGCCGACCGCTACCGCGCGCGTGTTGCCATGATTACGGAGGCGGAGCGCAGCAAAGCACCGGGCCGTGCGGGCCTCGCGGAGGCAGCCGCACGCGGCTACCACAAGCTGCTTGCCTATAAGGACGAGTACGAGGTGGCGCGGCTGTTCACCAATGCTGCCTTCGAGAAGGCGCTGGGGGATCAGTTCGAGACCCGCGGCAAGCTCGAGTTCCATCTGGCGCCGCCGCTGCTGGCCCGCCGCGACAAGCTCACGGGCGAGCCGCGCAAGATGAAGTTCGGGCGCTGGATACTGCCGGTGTTCCGTGTGCTCGCGAAAGGCAAGAGCCTGCGTGGTACGGCCTGGGATGTGTTCGGCTATACGCACGAGCGCAGGCTCGAGCGGCAGATGATCATCGATTACGAGAAGATACTCGACGAGATCGCAGAACGCCTTACCCCGGCCAGCCATGCAACGGCGATTGCCCTTGCGGGATTGCCGCTGGACATCAAGGGCTTCGGACATATCAAGGAGCGCAACTACAAGACGGCGAAAGCGCGCGAGACGGCACTGCTGGCCGACCTGCGCAATCCTTCGCCGAAGGCGCTGAAGGCGGCGGAGTAGCCCTACCTGTCATGCCGGACGGACGGCAGGACTGTCCCGCGCTGTCATCCTCGGGCTTGTCCCGAGGATCCACCTCTCGACAAGCGCCGGAGCGTGCCGATGGCTGGATGGTCGGGACAAGCCCGACCATGACAATCGAGAGATTCGATACAACAATCGTCGGACTGACAGCTACGACGCCTTGCGCTTGCTGGCGGCCATCTTCTCTTTCACCCAGGCGTCGAACTGATACTTGCACTCGCGTGCCGCTAGTTCCATCAATACGTCGTCTTCGCCGGGAAGGCTGTCGAGCACACGCAACGTCAGCTGCCGCCGTGGCCGGTTTTCCGGCGCGAGAAGGACATAGTCGCCGTCCGGTCGCAGTTTCACTCCGACCGGCCACGGCGCGGTGTCGCTGCCCGCTGCAAATGCCGCCTCGCCGCGTTCCGAGGTCGCGAGATCGACGACCGTAACGCGATCCGCGCTCGACGATGAGGCACGGCGGAGCTGCAGGTTCGCGCCTTTCTCAACGCAGATCGTGCTGTCAGCGGTGACTGGTATGGCGGTCCAGGAAAAGCCCACGGGCTGCTCGGGCGCGCGCGCGCTGCGTGTTGCGCCCGGCGTTTTCTCGTTCGAGCCGCCGGTCTGTACGAGGTTCTTGATCCAGGCGACGACGCCGTCGTTGGCCTTCTGGCCCTTCGCCAGATCGGCCGCTACGCCCGAATAGGGCCCCTTGATCATCTGGGTCTTGCCGGAAGGCATCACAACCCGGACAGAGGCGCCCGCTGGAACGGTGATGCGATCGTTCATGGTGAAGGCGGTTCCTACCTTCACGTTGGTCGCTGTCGATTCCAGCACATAGACCTGACCTTGGGCCTGCAGCGTTCCGCTGCCGGCGGCCATGAGCGACGCCGAGAGTGCGAGAACGCAAGCAACCAATGAACTGTGCGTCATTTTACGAACCACCTGGATCGACCGACGTTGCGTGGACCAAGCCATCTGCCGATGTAACGACCCGTGAACTCGCTGAGGAACCATGCCAGCAAAGCGAGTACGATCGGCAGGATGATACGCCACTTCCAGAATACAAATGTGTCTACCAAAATTATGGCAATGGTGGCGAGGCTGCCCAACAAAAGCCCTTGGCTTGTAAGGCGAAAACGCCATCCGATCAGGAATGCCAGCGCGGCCACGACCAGGAGCGCCAGCTTGAGAGCCAGCGAATCCGTCTCGAGCTGCGTGATGTGGCGGCCATCGACCATCTCGGCCGCAATCTGTGCGTGGATCACTGCACCGGGCTGCAATTCGTTGGCGCGGGCCGTCAGCGGCGTCAAATGGCGATCGATGTCGGGAAACAGTCCGCCGATGATCACTATTTTGTTCTTGAGCCCAGAGCGCAGGTTCTGGTTGCTGGCGTCGGGCGATTTAAGAAGGATCTCGGCTGGAATGGTGAGGAATGTGTCGGAGTGATCGCTGGGTTCGCGCAGCCACGCAATGCGCCGATACGACTCGTCGGGCGTGGCGCCGAATTTTTCGGTGAGCAGAGCCGCGAAGCTTTTGGCGTATCGGGAACCCGCAAGGGGTTGTGCCTTGAACCTCACGACCCAATCGCGCTCGGTGGCGAGGTTGATGTAGCCTGCCGGACGCCCCATAGCCGCAATCAGCTTCTCCTGCTGGCTGAAGTGGGCTTTGGGCAGATCAATGCGTTCGTCCGCGGCGGCCAGGACGACTTGTGCCTTGGCGCGCCTGATCGCGTTGACCAGCGCGTCCTCGTTGTCGGGGGGCGGCGTTCTGGCAAGGAGAATGTCGATGCCGATGACCTTGGGGCCGGCAGCATCAATGGCATCTACCAGCCGCGCCAGCAGTGCGCGATCGATCGGTTGGCGGACCTTGTTGTCCTTGAGAGTTTCATCAGTGACGCTGACAACGGCTACATGCGGGTGCTGACTGGGCAGTTGGTCGGCCAGGTACGCGGTACGAACGTCACCCAGCATGTGCTCGAACCGCAGAAGGCCTGGGGCGTAGCGTGGCACGATCTCTGCGAACAACAGTGTGGAGAGAACCGCAAAGACCGCGCACAGAAGGAACGGGCGTGGAAATAGCGCGCGGGTCCGTACACTCCCGGTATCATCGATCATCGCAAGCGCCCCATCGTGCTAGCGGCACGACCCTATTGGAGGCAGCGCAGCGAAACAAGCGCGTCCATTCACGCCTTGCCTGGCCGCACCGCCGGCATATAAACCTGCATGACGCACGGGCCGCTTAGCCCAATTGGCCGTAGCGTCCCCGTCGCTTGGACCTGCGCCAGATCGCATGAGGATTGAGGAATGCGCCCATTGGAAGGACTTCGCGTCGTCGACCTGACGAGGGTGCTGTCGGGGCCCTATTGCACCATGCAGCTCGGCGACCTGGGCGCTGAAGTCGTCAAAGTGGAGCAGCCGGAAAAAGGCGACGATACGCGGGCCTTCGCGCCGCCTTACCAGGGAACCGAGGCGGCGTATTTCCTCTCCGTCAATCGCAACAAGAAAAGCATCACGCTCGATATGAAGAGCGATCGGGGCAAGGAGGTTCTGTGGCGGCTGATCGAGAAGGGCGACATCCTGGTCGAGAATTTCCGCCCTGGCGCCATGGACCGCCTGGGCTTCGGCTATGAGGCGGTGAAGAAGCGCAAACCGTCGATGATCTACGCCTCGATTTCAGGTTTTGGCGCAACCGGTCCGCAAAAGAACCGTCCCGGCTATGACGTGATCGTGCAGGGCGAAGCGGGCGTGATGGATATCACCGGCCCGCGCGATGGCGCTCCGCACAAGGTCGGAGCCGCGATCGGCGACCTCGTGTCGGGATTGTACGCGGCGCAGGGCATCCTGGCGGCGCTCTATACAGCCAAGTCCACCGGCGTCGGCCAGCACGTCAGCATCTCGATGTACGAGGCGGTGGCATCGCTCCTGACCTTCAATGCCAGTATTTTCTTCGCGACCGGAAACTCGCCCCGACGCCGTGGCAACGAGCATCCCACCATCGTGCCCTATGAGACCTTCGAGGCCGCAGACGGCTGGATCAATCTCGGTGTCGCCAACGATGATCTATGGCAGCGTTTCTGTGGCGCGGCAGAACGCACGGATCTCAAGGACGATCCGAGGTACGCAAAGGCATCGGATCGCGTTCAAAACCGCGAGGAGCTGGTGCCGCTGGTCAAGAAGCTGATCAAGGAACGCACGCGTGACGAGTGGTTGCAGCGCCTGGACAAGGCAGGCGTTCCGAGCGGAGCCATCCGCACCGTGGGCGAGGTATGCGAAAGCGAGCTGTTGAACGCGCGCGGGATGATCGCGGAGATGGATCACGTCAGCGCCGGAACCGTCAAAGCCGTCAAGAATGCCGTGCACCTGAGCGGTACGCCGCTCAATTCCTACGTGGCGCCTCCGACTCTTGGACAGCACACGCGCGACGTCTTGACGGGTCTGCTCGGCTACAGCGCGAGCGAGGTCGATGCATTGGCGCGGGACAAGGTTATCTAGGTTGCTCTCCCTCTCCCCGTTCTTACGGGGTGAGGGGCAGCAACAAACGTCGGCGCCAGCTTCTGCCCCTCACCTTAACCCTCTCCCCAGGCCGAAGGAGCATGGGGAGAGGGAATGGAGTTGAGCTCACGTATACGTCCGCTCGTCGGCGATGACCTTGCCGTCGTTGGGCAGCGAGCCCGGTGCGACGAGTTCCACCTCGCCCTTGAGCTTGGTTATGGCTTGCAGGGTTTCGGCCAGCTTGGCTTTCAGGGCGGCATCGTCGTTGGCCTCGGCGCGCAGTGTCATGGTGTCCTGCTCGCCCGCGCGCCCCACGACGAGACGCACACGGCCGACGCCGGTGTGGCGCTTGGCGACTTCGGCCACCTGCTCGGGGTGCACGAACATGCCCTTCACCTTGGTGGTCTGGTCGGCGCGTCCGAGCCAACCCTTGATGCGCATGTTGGTGCGACCGCAGGGGCTCGCTCCCGGCAGCACGGCGGAGAGGTCGCCAGTCGCGAGCCGGATCATCGGATAGTCGCGATTGAACGAGGTGACGACTACTTCGCCCACCTCACCTGCCGGCACCGCATCGCCCGTGCCCGGCCGTACGATCTCGACGACCACGCCTTCATCGACGATCATGCCATCGAGGGCCTGGCTCTCGTAGGCGATGATGCCGAGATCGGCGGTCGCGTAAGTCTGGAAAGTGGCGACGCCGCGCTGCTTGTACTCGGACCTGAGCGAGGGGAAGAGCGCGCCGCCCCCTACCACCGCCTTCTTGAAGGAGGAGGCGTCCTTGCCCGTCTCCTTGGCCTTGTCGAGCAGGATCTTCAGGTAGTCCGGCACGCCGACATACACCGTCGGCTTCAAGGCCTGGATCACCTCGAGCTGCTGCTCCGTGTTGCCCGGTCCGGCGGCGATGACCGCGCAGCCGAGCGCACGGGCTCCAGAATCGAGGATCCAGCCGCCGGGGGTCAGATGGTAGGCGAACGTGTTGTGCACGATGTCGCCCTTGCGCACGCCGGCAGCGTAGAGCGCGCGTGCGGCACGCCACCAGTCCTCGCCATGGCCCTCGGGCTCGAAGATCGGTCCGGGAGACATGAACACCCGTGATGCTTCCGTGAGCGGCAATGTAGCAAAGCCGCCGAACGGCGGTCGTTTTGCCTGCAGCACGTGCAGGCCGGACTTGCGCAGGACCGGCAGCGTCGCCAGCCCCTCGCGTGAGTTTGCCACGCCGGGGTCGATGCCCTTCAGGTGTTCGGTCCATCCGGGCGCATCGGCAATCGCTTGGCGGATCAGGTCGGGCAGGAGATTGAACTGGGCAAGTTCGCGCTGTTCGGGGTCACGGGTCTCGAGCTGGTCGAAGTGGGGCGCTTGCGCCATGCGTCAGTCTCCGTCCCCTGGTGCCATGCCCGGTTTCCAGCAATCGTTCTTGCCGATAGGTGCGGCAGCGTCAACCGTTATGGGACCGGGCCCAGCACTCTTGGATGGCCGCGCCTCGCTGGCCATTTCCGCAGCCGCTGCCGTGGCGCGGAGAGCCACTATGCCAGCCAGCGCTTGCGCCGCTTGTAGGACTTCACGTCGCGGAAGCTCTTGCGGTCGATCCCGCCGATGCCGAGGTAGAATTCGCGCACGTCCTCGTTTTCGCGCAGCGATTTGGCCTCGCCGTCCATGACGACGCGTCCGTTCTCGAGAATATAGCCGTATGTCGCGTACTTGAGCGCCATGTTGGTGTTCTGCTCGGCCAGCAGAACCGACAGGCCCTGCTCGGCATTCAGCCGCTTCACGATCTCGAAGATCTCCTCCACCAGCTGCGGTGCAAGACCCATCGATGGCTCGTCGAGCAGCACCATCTTGGGCGCCGACATGAGGGCGCGGCCGATCGCCGTCATCTGCTGCTCGCCGCCCGAGATGTAGCCAGCCAGCGACGAGCGTCGCTCCTTGAGGCGCGGAAAATATCCATACACCATCTCGAGGGCGGCAGCGACGGCGCCGCGTCCGTCCTTGCGCGTGAAGGCGCCGGTGAGGAGATTCTCCTCCACGGTAAGGTGCCCGAAGCAGTGCCTGCCCTCCATCACCTGGATGCAGCCGCGCCGCACGAGATCGTTCGGCGTCAGCCCGTCCACGCGCTCGCCTTCGAACTCGATGACGCCCTTGGTGACGTCGCCGCGCTCGGACTTGATGAGATTGGAAATCGCTTTCAGCGTCGTCGACTTGCCCGCGCCGTTGGCGCCCAGGAGAGCGACGATGCCGCCCTCCCGCACTTCCAGGGACACGCCCTTGAGCACCAGAATGACGTGGTCGTAGATGACCTCGATGTTCTTGACCGCGAGAATCGCCTTTGCCGTTTCGGGCGTCGTAGCAGGCTGGGCTGGCGACACGATGCGTACTCCAGTTGTCGTCTTCGCAAACAGCGAGCAGGGAGGCGGCTGCTGCCGCCTCCCTGCATTTGTCTATCGTCAAGCGCCGGCTCTAGCTCTCCTTGGAGCAGTCGCGCGGCGTGATCTTCTTCTCGGCCGCATATTTGGCCGAAACTTCCTTGACCAGCGGTTCGGTAATCTCCTGGTTCGCCGTGTACCAATCGGAGATGATGTTCCACGCCTTGCCGTCCCACTGCTGGACGCGGCCGTCACGCGCACCTTCATGGTCGGCGCAGGTGATCTTGATCGGCCGCATCATGCCTTCGAAACCGAGTTCCTTGACGCGCGCCGCCGAGAGATCGAGGTTCTCGTACCCCCAGCGCACCTGTTCGCCGGTCAGCGGTTTCTTGCCGTACTTGCCTTGCGCGGTGCGGATGGCCTCGACACCGAGCATGGCGTTGACCAGGCCGCGGTTGTAGAGCACCTCGCCGACCTTGTCCTTTTCACCGATGCCCTTGCCCTTGGCGTAAAGATGCTTCTCGACGTCGGCATGGACAGCCGTCTTTTGTGCGCCGTGCTGCAGCATCAGCGCCTTGTAGCCGACGCTGTCGGCACCGGCAGGCGTCACGTCAGGCTCGGCGCCCGACCACCACACGCCGATCATCTTGTCGCGCGGATAAGCAACGGCCGCAGCCTCTCTGATGGCGGTGCCGTTCATCACGCCCCAGCCCCAGAGCAGCACGTAGTCGGGCCGGTTCTGGCGGATGGCCAGCCATTGCGACTTCTGCTCGACGCCCGGATGCGTGACGGGAATGGGCGTGAACTCGAAGCCATGCTTCTGGGCGAGCACCTGCAGCGCGGGGATCGGCTCCTTGCCGTAGGGGCTGTCGTGAAAGACGAGCGAGATCTTCTTGCCCTTCAGGTTTGCCACACCGCCGAGTTCCTTGGCGACATGCTGCATGGCGATGTCGGCGGCCGACCAATAGGTGCCGAGCAGCGGGAAGTTCCAGCTGAACACGGCGCCGTTCTTGGAGTCGGCGCGGCCGTAACCCATGGTGATGATCGGGATCTTGTCCGCGAGGGTCTTTTCCGTCAGGGCGAACGTGATGCCGGTGGACAGCGGGTTCACGTACGAGGCGCCGGTGGGGCCCTTGCCCTTGAGGCGCTCGTAGCATTCCACGCCCTTGTCGGTGGCGTAGCCGGTCTCGCATTCCTCGAAGGTCAGCTTGACGCCGTTGACGCCGCCGTCGCGCTCGTTGACCAGGTTGTAGTAGTCGACCACGCCGTTAGCGTAGGGCACGCCGTTCACCGCATAGGCGCCCGTCCGATAGGACAGGATGCGGGATGAACTGCTCGTTCTGTTGTGCCAACGCCGGCTCCGCGATCGCCGTCATGCCGACGGCGGCGGCTGCCATGGCCAGTATCTTGCGGATCATACTCATTCCTCCTTTGCTTCCGGCTCAGCCGCCGGGGCTTTCAACTGCGAGCCTTTTTTTTGTTCGTTGATGCGGCGCGCCGCTCCACACTGCGCGCCGGCACCCAATCTTGCGTCAGCCCAGGCCCTCAGTAGGGATAGGGCCAAAGTCTCAGCTTCTCCTTGCCGATCGACCACAGCCTGGCGAACCCGTGCGGCTCCTTGATCAGCAGATAGCAGATCAACGAGCCGAAGATGATGAACACCAGTGCGACACCGTCTCGGTCGAAGAGCGGAATACCGAGTGCGTGCGGGACCTGGTCGAGCAAGATCGGCAACAGCAGGATGAAGCCGGCGCCGAGGAACGATCCCAGGATCGAGCCCAGCCCGCCGATGATGACCATGAACAGCAGCTGGAACGAGCGATTGATGTCGAACGCCAGCGGCTCCCAAGCGCCGAGGTAGACGAATGCCCACAGCGCACCCGCAACGCCGACAATGAACGACGATACGGCAAAGGCCGTGAGCTTGGCATAGAACGGACGGATGCCCATCAGCTCGGCGGCGATGTCCATGTCGCGGATCGCCATCCATTGGCGCCCCAGGCTGCCGCGCACCAGGTTCTTCACCATGAAGGCGAACACGGTCACGAAGACCAGGCACAAGAGGTAGCGCTCGATCGACGTGTTCACCGTCAGGCCGAAGAAGTTGAGCTCGGGCGCGGAAGCCGAGCCCGACGGCGCATAGTTCGTGAACCACTTCACGCGGATGAACACCCAGTCGAAAAAGAACTGGGCGGCCAGCGTGGCGACGGCAAGATACAGGCCCTTGATCCTCAGGCTGGGGATGCCGAACAAGATACCGCCGATGGCGGCCATCAGGCCGCCGAGCAGAATTGATGGCAGCAACGGCAGGGGCGGGATCGAAATCTCCGTTCCCAGCCAGGTGAGCGGAAGGTGGACGCCGGTGCCGAACTTGTAGGCGCTGTAGGCGCCAATCGCCATGAACGCTCCGCTGCCGAGCGAGATCTGTCCGCAATAGCCGACCAGGACGTTCACGCCGATGGTAGCGAGCGCAAGGATCAGAAACGGGATGAGGATGGCGCGAAGCATATAATCGCTGCCCAGCGGCCAGATGTGGAAGGTGGCCATCAGCGGCACGCCGACGAATGCGAACAGGAGCAGTAGGTATAGCGCGATGCGATCCTGGCGGATCGGGAACATCGCCATGTCCGCGGAGTAAGAGGTCTTGAACTGGCCGGCTTCGCGATAGAGCACGCTCAACTCTCCTCAGATCCGCTCGATGATGCGCTCGCCGAACAGCCCCTGCGGCCGCGCCAGCAGCACGATCAGAGCCAGCACGTACGCGAACCAGTATTCGATGCCGCCGCCCATGTAGGGCCCCAGATAGACCTCGGCGAGCTTTTCGCCCGAGCCCACGATCAACCCGCCGACGATCGCGCCCGGCACCGAGGTAAATCCGCCGATGATGAGGACGGGCAGGGCCTTGAGGGCCAGGAAGGTGATGGAGAACTGTACCCCGAGCTTGGTGCCCCACACCGTCGCGGCCACCAGCGCGACCAACCCGGCAACCAGCCAGACCACGAACCAGATCCAGCTGATCGGGATGCCGACCGACTGGGCGGCCGCGTGATCGTCGGCCACGGCGCGCAGGGCGCGACCGGTTTTGGTTCTCTGGAAGAAGATGGCGAGCCCCGCCACGAGGATACCGGCGATGAAACCGCCCCACACATCGAGCTTGTTGACCAGAATGCCGCCCGGGAAAAGGCTCCCGAACAGGAACCAGTTATCGGTCGGGAACAGGCGCAGCGGGTAGACGTCGGACCCGAAAATCATCTGCGCGGCGCCCTCGATGATAAAGGTCGCGCCGATGGTCGACATGAAGAGCGTCAGACCATCCTGATTGACGAGTGGTCCCAGCACAAAGCGCTCGATCAGCCAGGCTGAGATCGCCATGATCAAGGCTGCGAACATCAGGCCCAGCACAATGGCCGCCCACACAGGGACACCGCGCGCCACCATGAAGTCGAGCGAGCGCACCAGGGCAAGCCCAGCCAGCAGTACCATGGCGCCCTGGGCGAAATTGAAGACGCCGGAAGCCTTGAAGATCAGCACGAAGCCGAGCGCGACGAGCGAATACAGCACGCCCGCCAGCAGGCCGCCGATCAACACCTCCATGAACTGCCCGAAAACGACCACGCGATACTCCTCAGTGGGCCACGCCCAGGTAAGCGTCGATAACGGCTTGGTTGCCCTGCACCTCGGCAGGCGTTCCGTCGGCGATCTTCTTGCCGTAGTCCAGCACGACCACGCGGTCGGACAGATCCATGACCACGCCCATGTCGTGCTCGATCAGCGCGATCGTGGTGTTGAAGGTGTCCTTGACGGTGAGGATGAAGCGGGACATGTCCTGCTTCTCCTCCAGGTTCATGCCGGCCATCGGCTCATCGAGAAGCAGCAGGTCAGGCTCCATGGCGAGTGCCCGCCCGAGTTCGACGCGCTTCTGCAGGCCGTACGGCAATTTGCCGACTGGCGCCTTGCGGATGTGGGCGATCTCGAGGAAATCGATGACGCGCTCGACCGCTTCGCGATGCCGGATCTCTTCGCGCTTGGCCGGACCGAAATGCAGGGCGTGTGCCAGCAATCCGCGATGCATCTTGAGCGTGCGGCCGGTCATGATGTTGTCGAGCGTCGACATGCCCTTGAACAGGGCCACGTTCTGGAAAGTACGGGCGATGCCCTGGCTGGCGGCGATGTAGGGGCGCATGGCGCTGCGCTTCTTGCCCTTGAACGTGATTACCCCTTCCTGCGGGTGGTAGAAGCCGTTGATGACGTTGAGCATCGACGTCTTGCCGGCGCCGTTCGGGCCGATGATGGCGCGGATCTCGCCTTTGCGGATGTCGAAGGAGACGTCGCGAATGGCTTTCACGCCGCCAAACGACAGCGACACGTTCTGCACCGCAAGCAGGACGTCGCCCTGGCCAGCGATGGTCGGCTTGGGCTCTACGTCGGCCTTCATTCGGCGGCCTCCCTCATGGGCTCGGCAGCCCCGCGCGAAGGATAGGTCTGCACATCGACGATGCGCACGTTGCCTTCGGCGACGCCCTTGCGGCCATCCTCGAAGGTCACTTCGGTGGCAATGTGGTGCGCCTTCGAGCCGTCGTAGAGCGCCGTTATCAGAGCCGCATAGCGTTCGAATATCGTGGATCGGCGCACTTTCTGCGTGCGCGTCATCTCGCCGTCGTCGGCATCGAGTTCCTTGTGCAGGATCAGGAAGCGCCTGACCTGCGAGGCGGCCATCTGGGGTTCCTCGGCCAGCGCGCGGTTCATCTCCTCGATCCGCTTCGCAACGATGTCGTACACCTGCGGATGCGCCGCCAGCTCCTGGTAGCTGGCATAGGAGATGTTGTTGCGCTCCGCCCAGTTGCCGACCGACGTCAGATCGATGTTGATGAACATCGTGACATAATCGCGCCTGTCGCCGAACGCCACCGCCTCCTTGATCTCGGGATAGAATTTGAGGCGGTTCTCGAGATACTTCGGCCCGAACAAGGCACCGCTGTTCAAGCGGCCGACATCCTTGGCGCGGTCGATGATTTTCAGGTGGCCGCGCTGGTCGAGGAAACCGGCGTCGCCGGTATGCACCCAGCCGTCGGCAGTCTTGGTGGCGTTCGTCGCCTCGTCGTTCTTGTAGTACTTGAGAAATACGCCGGGGCTCCGATACAGCACCTCGCCGCTGTCGGTGATCTTGATCTCCACGTCCGGGCCCGGTTTGCCGACCGTATCGGAATAGACCTCGCCGTCGGGCTGCAGGGTGATGAAGACGCTGGCTTCCGTCTGTCCGTAGAGCTGCTTCAGGTTGATGCCCAGCGAACGGTAGAAGCGGAACAGCTCGGGTCCGATCGCTTCGCCGGCTGTGTAGGCGACGCGGATATTGGAGAAGCCCATGCGGTTTCGCAGCGGCCCGTAGACCAGCAAGTTGCCGAGCCCATACAGCAGGCGATCCTTGCCGCCGACCGGGCGGCCGTCGAGCAGCTGCTCGCCACAGCGGTTCGCGACGCCCAGGAAATAGTGAAACATGCGCTTCTTGAACCAGCCCGCATCCTCCATGCGCACCATGATCTGGGTGAGCAGGTTCTCGAACACGCGTGGCGGAGCAAAGAACGAGGTCGGGCCGATCTCGCGCCGGTCCTCGACGATGGTCTCGGGACCTTCCGGACAGGCCACGCAGACGGCGCCGGCAATGGATTGGCCGTAAGAGAAAATGTGGTCGCCGACCCAGGCCATCGGCAGATAGGCGAGCATTGTGTCGTCGGCGGTAAAGTTGTCGAACGCGTTGGCGTTCTGGGCGGACAGGACGATGTTGTCGTGCGTGAGCATCACGCCTTTGGGCCTGCCGGTGGTGCCCGATGTATAGAGCATCACGCTGACGTCGGACCCTTTGCCCTTGGCGATCTCGTCCAGCCACCAGCCGGCGGCGCCTTGGTTGCGGCGCATTTCCTCCCGTCCGAGCTCCTGCACATGCGCGAACGAATGCAGGTTGGTCGGATCGTAGGCTGCGAGGCCGCGCTCTTCCTCGAAGATGACCGTGCGCAGTTTCGGGAGCCGATCGGCGATGGAAAGGAGCTTGTCGACCTGCTCCTGATTCTGCACGACCGCGAATTTCGCCTCGGCGTGGTCCAGCACGTAGGACATCTCTTCCGCAACCGAGTCCTGGTATGCGGGCACCGCGATGCCGCCGATGCTCTGCACGGCTGCAAAGGTGGCGTACAGCCGCGGGCGGTTGTCGCCGATAATGGTCACGACGTCGCCGCGCTCGAACCCCAGTTTGCGCAGGCCAACGGAAAATGCGCGCACCTCGTCGCGCATCTGCACCCAGGTCCACGTTTGCCAGATGCCGAAATCCTTGTGGCGCATCGCCGGCCGGTTCGCGTGCTGCACGGCATTGCGCAACAGCAGCTTCGGTACTGTGTCCAGTACCTGGCCGTCAGCGGCAGGCGCTTTAGGAGCGCTCACGAACTCGTCTCCTCCCTTTCGGCACGCGCTGCCTGAGCGGCAGTCTTGGCGTGCGACCTCGACCGGTCATCGATCACCACCGGTCATGCTGTCCATCAGGACCGGTTATACAATTTCGCGCAGACCAAGACGATGTCTGTCGGTCTGAGATGAGACAACCGCGCCAGATAGATAACCCTGGTGCGGCGCACCGGGATTGGTCCTCGCCGCAGCAGGCCAAACCTCCAGCGCTATGCAATTCCGATAGCATAGCATTGCTGTTAATGCACCACTATGGAACTATCGGCCATCTTCTTGTGCGCAAACACCAATGTGACCCTGCTCGAATGCATGGCTTTGACTGGAACGATCTCAAGTTCTTCCTGTCGATTGCCCGGACCGGCAAGCTGACCACGGCAGCGCGGCAACTGGATGTTGATCATACCACCGTGTCCCGGCGCATAGCGGCCCTGGAAGATAACCTTAAGGCGACCCTCTTCGAGCGCAGCCCCCAGGGCTACAAGTTGACCCGGGCAGGCGAGCAGCTGATGACCCGCGCCGAAATGATCGAGACTGCCGCCCAACAGGCCTCGAATGAGATTAGCGAGGCGGATCTCGATCTCACGGGCTCCATCCGCATCGGAGCGCCGGACGGCTTCGGCTCGATCTTCCTGGCCCCGCGGCTCTGGAACCTGTGCCGGCAGCATCCGGGGCTGGACGTGGATCTGGTGGCGATGCCGCGGCAGTTTTCCCTCTCCAAGCGCGAGGCGGACATGGCCATCGTGCTGTCGCGGCCCTCCGCCGGCCGCCTGAAGGCGCGCAAACTGACCGACTACGTGCTCGGCCTGTTTGCCTCGCCCGACTATCTGGCGCGCCGGCCGGCGATCGAAAGGCCGGGCGATCTCAAGGGTCATCGCCTGATCGGCTATATCGAGGATCTGATATTCACGCCGGAATTGGACTATCTGCCGCTGATCGAGAAGGATCTGAAGGCCAACTTCGCCTCCACCAACCTGATCGCCCAGCTCAATGCGACGAGAGCCGGTGCCGGCGTGTGCGTGCTGCCCTATTTCATTACGGCGGGCATGCCCGATCTCGTCCCGGTGCTGCCTGCCGAAGTGCGCATGGAGCGCACCTTCTGGCTCATCACCCACGCCGACCTTGCCGGCATGCTGCGCATCCGCGTCACGAGCGACTTTATCGCGGAGGAAGTGCAGAAGGCGCGGGCATTGTTTCTGCCGGGTGGATAGATCACCCTGAGACACAGCCAGGAGCCCGCAAAGACAGGTGCCATGATCGACGACGCGCGCGGACGCATCGACTACGACGAGACCGGCTCCGGGCCGACGGTCGTGCTCGTGCCCGGCTCCTGCAGCACCGGCGCTGCGTGGCGACCGATCATGGCAACCTGGAATGGCGAATTCCGTTGCGTCACGACCAGCCTGCTCGGCTATGGCGGGACGGCGGAGCGTCGCACGGAGGCCGACCCCTCCATCGCGTACGAAGCCGAGATGCTGGAGGCGGTCATAGCCAAGGCCGGCGGCCGCGTGCATCTGGTCGGCCATTCCTATGGCGGGCTCGTCTCGCTCGCGGTGGCGTTGCGGGGCAAGGCATCGCTGGCAAGCCTCACCGTCATTGAGGCGCCCGCGCTCGAGTTACTGCGCGCCATGGGCGAGGAACAGTTTTACCGCGCCTTCCGCGAGATGACCGATGCCTATTTCGCCGCGTTCAAGGGCGGCCAGACGGAGGCAATCGCGGCGATGGTTGACTTTTATGGCGGTGGCGGCACCTATGCGTCGTGGCCTGCGCGCGTGCGCGCCTACGCCGTCGAGACGACGCACGTGAACATCCTCGATTGGGCGAGTGCGCATGGCTATCCGCTGACGCCGGAGGCCTTGGCCGGCATTGATCTGCCAACCCTGGTGATGACGGGAACGGCCAGCCATGCGGCCGCGCAGCGGGCCAATGCCCTGCTCGGCGGATGCATCAAGGGCGCAACATTCACGACGATCGAGGGCGCTGCGCACTTCATGATCGCGACCCACGCGCATGCCGTTGGCGCGCTTGTCGCAGAGCATGTGCGCCGTGCAGAGGGACAGCGATGACGGCCGCCGTCAGCCAGGTGCGGGATTGCGCATTCCGATTGGGCGGGTGGTCGGCTTGCTGATCGCGGTACTGGCGTGATACGCCAACGAAAATCCTCCAATCCTCGTTGAGGGAGTAAGCCATGCTCGACTACGGCCATTTTATCGGCGGCAAGCATGTGAAGGGCAAGAGCGCCCGCACGGGCGATGTGTTCCAGCCGATGACCGGCGAGGTGCGGGCCAAGGTGGCGCTCGCTTCCAAGGCCGAGGTGGCCGCCGCCGTCGAGAACGCCAAGGCCGCGCAGCCGAGCCTGGGCCGCGACCAATCCGCAGCGCCGCGCGCGCGTGCTGATGAAGTTCCTCGAACTCGCTCATCGCGACTACGACAAGATTGCTGACGTGCTCGCGCGCGAGCACGGCAAGACTACCGCCGACGCCAAGGGCGACCTGCAGCGCGGCCTTGAGGTCGTCGAGTTCGCCATCGGCATCCCGCACCTGTTGAAGGGCGAGTACACGGAAGGCGCCGGGCCCGGCATCGACCTCTATTCCATGCGCCAGCCGCTGGGTGTGGTGGCCGGCATCACGCCGTTCAACTTCCCGGCCATGATCCCGCTGTGGAAGTGCGCACCGGCGATCGCCTGCGGCAACGCCTTCATCCTCAAGCCGTCCGAGCGCGATCCCGGCGTGCCGATGCTGCTGGCGGAACTGTTTATGGAGGCGGGCCTGCCGGCCGGCATCCTCAACGTCGTCAACGGCGACAAGGAGGCGGTCGACGCCATCCTCGACCATCGCGATATCGTGGCCATCGGCTTCGTCGGCTCGACGCCGATCGCGGAATACATCTATGCGCGCGGCTGCACCGCGGGGAAACGCGTACAGTGCTTCGGCGGCGCCAAGAACCACATGATCGTCATGCCCGACGCCGACATGGACCAGGCCGTCGATGCGCTCATCGGTGCCGGCTACGGCTCGGCGGGCGAGCGCTGCATGGCGGTTTCGGTGGCGGTGCCGGTGGGACAGAAGACCGCCGACCTGCTGGTGGAAAAGCTGATCCCGCGCGTTGAGAGCCTCAAGATCGGGCCATCCACGGCGGCCGATGCCGACTTCGGCCCGCTGGTGACGGCGGCGCATCTCAAGAAGGTGAAGGACTACGTCGCGCTCGGCATCGAGGAAGGCGCCAAGCTGAAAGTCGACGGCCGCGACTTCAAGATGCAGGGCTACGAGAACGGCTTCTACATGGGCGGCTGCCTGTTCGACGAGGTGACGTCCGACATGCGCATCTACAAGGAAGAAATCTTCGGGCCGGTGCTCTCTGTGGTGCGGGCCAAGACCTACGAGGAAGGGCTGAAGCTCGCCAACGACCACGAGTACGGCAACGGCGTCGCCATCTTCACCCGTGACGGCGATGCGGCGCGCGACTTCGCGGCCAAGGTGCAGGTGGGCATGGTGGGCGTCAACGTGCCGATCCCGGTGCCGCTGGCCTACTACACCTTCGGCGGCTGGAAGCGCTCGGGCTTCGGCGATCTGAACCAGCACGGGCCGGACTCGGTGCGCTTCTACACCAAGACCAAGACCGTGACCTCGCGCTGGCCGAGCGGCGTCAAGGAAGGCGCGGAGTTCGTGATCCCGACGATGAAGTGACCCTCCAGTCCAACGATCCCGTCCGCTGCGCCGAAGCCATTGTCGACCGCGTCGGCCGGGACATCCGCCTGGCCGTTCCCATCGGCATCGGCAAGCCGGTGCTGCTGGTCAATGCGCTCTATAAGCTCGCCGAGGCCGATCGAAGTATCAGCCTGCGCATCTTCACCGGGCTTTCGCTGACGCGGCCGCGCTATCGCAACAGCCTGGAGCAGCGGTTCGTCGCGCCGCTGCTGGACCGGCTGTTCGCCAGCTACCCTGACCTGCTTTATGCCAAGGCGCTGCGCGCCGGCACGCTGCCGCCGAATGTCGAGATCACCGAGTTCTTCCTGCAGGCGGGTGCGTGGCTCGGCAACGCACACGTGCAGCAGCACTACACCAGCCTGAACTATGCGCGGGTCGCCGGCCACCTGCAGCGCATCGGCACCAACGTGATGGCGCAGCTGGTGGCGCCCGATCCGCGCGGCAGCGCCAAGGTCAGCCTCAGCTCCAATACGGACGTTACGCTCGACTTGGTGCCCTACGTTGCGAAGCGCCGCAGTGAAGGGAAGCCCATCGTGTTCGTGGGCGAGCTCAACACGAACCTGCCCTATATGCCGGGCGAGGCCGAGATGCCGCGCGACGAGTTCGACATCCTGCTGGACCCCGGCAAACCGCCCTACGACTTGTTTGCGCCGCCGAAGGAGCCCGTGTCGCTCGCCGACTACGCCATGGCGCTGCATGCGGCCAGCCTCGTCAAGGACGGCGGCACGCTGCAGCTCGGCATCGGCTCTTTCGCCGACGCGCTCGCTCACGCGCTGATCTTGCGCCACACCCGCAATGCCGAGTTCCGCGCCCTGCTGGCCAGACTGGGCGAACCGTCGCCGGATGCCGAGTTCGAGCCCTTTGCGACCGGCCTCTACGGCTGCACCGAAATGCTGGTGGACGCGTTTCTGGCGTTGAAGCGCGCCGGCATCCTGCGCCGCCGCGTCACGGATGGGTCCGGCAAGAATGTGGTCTTGCATGCGGGCTTCTTCGTCGGCAACCAGGCGTTCTACCGCGAACTGCGCGAGATGCCGGATGATGAGCGCGCAGAGATCTGCATGACGTCGGTCTCCTTCACCAACACGCTGGACGGCGACGAAGCCCTGAAACGCCGGCACAGGCGCGATGCGCGGTTCATCAATACGGCCATGACGGTCACTCTGTTGGGCGCCGCCTCCTCCGATCAGCTCGAGGACGGGCGTGTCGTCAGCGGCACGGGAGGGCAGCACGACCTCGTCAGCACGGCACAGGCGCTGGAGGGCGCCCGCTCCATCATCGCGGTGCGCAGTACGCGGCGGCAGGATCGCAAGACCATATCCAACGTCGTGTGGCGTTACGCCAACGCCACCGTGCCGCGGCATCTGCGCGACATCGTCGTCACGGAGTACGGCATCGCCGACTTGCGCGGCAAGTCCGACCGCGACTGCGTCGCTGCCATGCTGGCCGTCGCTGATAGTCGCTTCCAGCCCGGCCTGCAACGCGAGGCGCAGCAGCCCGGCAAGCTCGAGCCGTCGTTCGCGCTTGCCGGGCGCGCGGTGGAAAATTCGCCGGCGCGCATCGCGGAAGCCCTCGGCCCAGCACGGCGCGACGGCCTGCTGCCTGCGTTCCCGCTCGGCACCGAGATGACCGAAGCGGAACAGTCGCTGGCCGCCGCCTTGTCCGATCTCAAGAACGCTGGCTACGTGGAGCTTGCCCGCATGGGTTTGGCTGGCCTGTCGTCTGCGCCATCGGCAGGCGATACGGCAGCGCTGGAACGCATGTCGCTGGCGGCGCCGTCTTCCCTGGGCGACCGGGCGCTGAAATCCCTCGTGCTCGGCGCGCTGCGGCGGCAACGCCTCTGATGGGGCGTTGGCGCAAAAGCCAGGGTACGCTAGAGCGAGGTGTCCAGTGATCGGGCAACCCGATGCTGCTCGCGCACTGGCGCCAGCCAACTGGCGATGGGGTAAAGCATGCCAACACTCGTCCGGGGCGCCGACATCGTGGCCCGCACGCTCGATGCTGCGGGCCTCACCACGATTTTCACGCTCTCGGGCAATCACATCATGCCGCTGTTCGATGCGGCGATCGGCACGCGGCTCAAGCTGATTCACGTGCGCCATGAGGCCGCCGCCGTGCACATGGCGGACGCGTGGGGACGCCTCACCGGCCAATGCGGAATCGTGTGGGTCAGCGGCGGCGCGGGCTTCACAAATGCGGCGGCGGCGCTGTGCACGGCGCAGGCGGGCGAGTCGCCGCTGGTGCTGTTGTCGGGGCATGCAGGCCTGAAGGAAGTCGGGCGCGGCGGCTTCCAGGAACTGCGCCAGGCCGACATGGCCGAGCCGGTGACCAAAGCCTCGTGGGTGGCGCGCTCGGCGGCGACGCTGGGCACCGAGCTGGCGGAAGCTGTGCGCATCGCCTGTTCGGGACGGCCGGGACCGGTGCATTTGAGCCTGCCGTTCGATCTGCTGGAGGAAACGGTCGAGGAGCGTCCCCAGCTGTGGCCCCGCGCTGCCGGCTTTGCCCCGGAAAACCAGCCGCTTGATGCGGGCATGGCCAGCTCCGTCCTTGCAGCGATCGCCCAGGCCGGGCGTCCCCTCGTGCTCGCCGGGCCGCAGCTCTGCCATGGCGGCGATCTTACGGTGCTCGCCAGCCTCGGGGATAAGCTCGGCATCCCAGTCGTGCCGATGGAGAGTCCACGTGGCATCAACGATCCCCGCCTCGGCGCCTTCGCCGAAGTCCTGCGCGAGGCGGACCTGATCCTGCTGCTGGGCAAGGCGCACGATTTCACGCTGCGCTTTGGCGATCCGCCGTTTGTGGATGCTGCCTGCCGGTTCATCGTCATCGATGCCGATGCCGCCATGATCGAACGCGCGCAACGCGAGAAGGGCGAACGTCTCGCCTTGAGTGCCATCGCCGATGCGCGGCCCGCCGCGAATGCCCTGATTTCCGGTGCTTCTGGCGCGAAACATGCCAACGTCGCTTGGCTGAGCGAGGTGCATGCGGCCATCGCCTATCGTCCGCCGGCCTGGAAAACGCTCGCTGCCCGAGAACCCGGCAAGCTGCATCCTGTCGAACTGTGCCGCGCGCTGCAGCAGGCGTTCGAACGGTATCCCGACGCCATCCTCGTCTGCGACGGCGGCGAGATCGGGCAATGGCCGCAGGCGATGCTCGCACCTGCGCGCCGCGTGATCAACGGACCCGCCGGCTCGATCGGCTCGTCGATCCCGATGGCCATTGCAGCCCGCGCCGCCGCGCCGAACTCTCCCGTGATTGCCGTGATGGGTGACGGCACGTTCGGGTTCCACATGGCGGAGTTCGACACGGCGGTGCGCTGCAACCTGCCGTTCGTCGCCGTGGTGGGCAACGACGCGACCTGGAATGCCGAGCACCAGATCCAGCTGCGCGAATATGGGCCCAATCGCACGCACGGCTGCGAGCTGCTGCCGTCGCGGTATGACCTGGTAGTGCAGGCGCTCGGTGGTCACGGCGAATTGGTCACGAGCGCCGCTGATTTGCCCGCCGCGCTGGACCGCGCCATCGCCAGCGGCAAGCCTGCCTGTGTCAACGTCATGATCGAGCGCGTCCCCGCGCCTGTCATTCGACGCGAAGCGTCCGGCTAAAGCAGCATCCTTTTTTTGTCCAAACCCCATTGATCGTTGTCATCCTCGGGCTTGTCCCGAGGATCTATCTTTCTACGAGCGACGGAGCGTGCTGATTGCTAGATGGTCGGGACAAGCCCGACCATGACACCGGAAAGTTTGGTTTTCCAATTGTCCCAATGGCTCGGACTCAGCGCCCCGGCTCCGGCACGGCGGCCGCCACCGACATGCGTTCCGTCGGCCGGTCGTCCATCAGGATCTGCGCCAGGCCGGCAATGAGGCCGACGATCACGCCGAACTGCAGCGCCCGGTCGTAGGAGCCCAGCGCGTCGAAGATGGCGCCGCCGCCCCAGGCGCCGAGGAACGATCCCACCTGATGGCTGAAGAAGGCGATGCCTGTCAGCGTCGACAGGAACTTGATGCCGAAGATTTCCACCACGATGCCGTTGAGCAGCGGGATGACGCCGAGCCAGGTCAAGCCCATCAGCGCGGCGAAGATCAGCGTCGAGGTGGGCGTCACCGGCAGCATGAAGTAGATCGCGATCACCACCGAGCGGATCATGTAGACGAGGCCCAGCAGCGTGCGCTTGCGATAGTGGTCGCCGAGCCAGCCGCAGCCCCACGAGCCGATCACGTTGAACAGCCCGATGACGGCCAGCGCCTGGGCGCCGAGCAGCGGGTCCATGCCGCACAGCACCAGGTAGCTCGGCAGGTGCGTGGTCAGGAACACGAGCTGCAGCCCGCACACGAAGAACGCCAGGCTCATCACCACGTAGCCGCCGTGCCGGCGCGCCTCGTTGAGCGCGCCCAGCAGCGTCATGTCGGCGTCGCGCGCGTTCGAGTTCGGCAGCCGGTCGGCGCGGCCGCCGATGAACGCAGCGGGCAGCATCAGCAGGGCCACGATCACGAACGCCACCAGCCCCGCCCGCCAGCCGCCATGCGAGATCACGAGCTGGCCAAGCGGCGCGCAGAAGAAGGTGCCCATCGATCCGGCGGCCGACACGATGCCGAACGCCAGGCTGCGCCGCTCGGGCGCGACCACGCGCGCGGCGATGTTGGAGGCGATGCCCGACGTCGTGCACGACAGGGCGATGCCGATCAGCACGCCCGCGCCCAGCGTGATCATGGCGGCGCTGGTCGCCATGGCGGTGATCACCAGGCCGGCGATGTAGATGACGCAGCCGGTGAGCGCGATCCAGCGCGGGCCGAAGCGGTCGACGAAGGCGCCGGCCACCGGCTGGGTGAAGCCCCAGACGATGTTCTGCACCGCGATCGCCATGGCGAAATTGGCTGCCGCCAGCCCCAGGTCCTGCACCACCGGCGTCTGGAACAGTCCGAGCGACTGGCGCACGCCCATGGCGATGCTGAGCATGATGGCCGCGCCGCTCAACATGGCGATGGCCTGCCCACGGGTCACGAGCCCGGTGTGGAAGGGGACGGAGCGGGCTGCGGTCTGCGTCATGCACGGGTCCTCGGGCTGCGCCGCAGCGCCCGACGACCTGACGTGAGCCGGGGTGCCGCGTCAAATGCCGAAAGGGAAGGCCTGGTTTGAGAAATACTCATGCGTGCAGTTGGCCTCCGCGCCCGCCCACGCGCCGTCCGTCTCCGGCAGAGGGGCCGGAGGTGCGACGGGTACGCGGGTGCCTCGCGGCAACCCTGGGGCCGGTACCACCCGGCCCGGGAGGCGCCGGTTGCGCCTCCCAGGGAACCCCGTCGGGCTCCCTGAGACCCTGCTCGGGTCCCTGGGTCGCCTTGCGGCACCCGCGTCGGCGATTTCTGTCCCGGGGCAAAACTTTGGCTTCCGGCGCTTGCGCCGCTAGGGCGGTCGCCGGCTCCGCGCCATTGCTGGCGCTCGACCGGAAACGGTTGCCACCGGGCCTCCCGGATCTCGAGCCATTCCGCTCTCGTTCCGGGCGCCGCCCGCTGCCACGAGGACGGTGAATGGGCCCACCCACGTCCCGTCGCAGACAACGGTATGCGCAGGATGCCACACGCGCCAGGCAGCGGGGATAAGTCCCGCGCACCGACGCTGTACGCATGGTGAATCGCGCCCACCATCCCCAACCCGCCCGTCATCCCCGAAGCCGAGGCCCTGCGCGTCATTCCCGCCAAGCGGAGCGCCGAGCGGGAATCCAGACCCGAGCACCATCCGTGCCTCTGGATTCCCTCTGATGCGCTGCGCGCGCTCGCGGGAATGACGGGTTGGGTCAATCGCACGCTGCGCGCGGGAATGACCTGGGTCCTCACCTTGTTAACCCCGAAGCAGTTCTAGTTTCCCGTTGCGCTGGCCACCTCGGCCGGCAGCCGATACAAAAAAGCACTGCGGAATTGGAGGCGCGTATGACGGCAGCTGCAGTGGTAAGTGCAAGGCTTGGCTCGATCGCAGTGTTCTTCATCGTGCGGCTGATTGCCGGGACGATGGCGGCATCGGCTCCGATGCTGATTGCGCAGGGCGCCGTCGCGCAGGACGTTCGGGCTGCAATCCAGAAGGCGAACTTGTACATCGAGGTCGCCAAGATGACGGAGCGGGCCGTCGATTCCTGGGAGCGCTATGCCAGCTGGGTGAACATGAAGACCGGGCCGACCGGCAAGGAACGTTACATCTCCTACGGTATGTACGAGGTCTACGATGTGGGCGGCCTCTTGAAGGAAGCCCACCGGGTCGCCGGCCTGAAGCCGAGCACCCCCAAGCTCGACGCGACCATGAAGCGCTACATCGACGCCTATGAGGTGGTGGCGCCGGTCCTGAATCGGGCCAATGACTACTACGAACGCAAAGGCTATCGAACGGATGGCATGGCCGAGGGCCGGTCGCTGCATGCGCAGATGGTGCCGCTCGCCAAGGCGTTCCTGACCGAGCGCGAGGCGATGCTGCAGGACTTGCGCGCCTTCATTCGCGAGGTCGAGCAGCAAGAGGTCGTAGCGATCGAGGCGCGCGAGGGGCGGTCACGGGCGTGGCACGTAGCGCGAATCATGCACGCCGCCAACCGTGTCATCGATGTCTTCCCGCGAACGCGGCCTACGCCCATGAGCTCCGACACGATTGACGACATGATGAAGGCCATCGGTCCCAATACGCCGGGCGCAAAGCTCGACCAAATCATCTCCGGCGTCGTGCCGCCTGCGGGCGTTGTGATCGACATGCAGCGGTTCGACCCCGCGATGAAGGGATATGCCGAGGCGGTCGAGATGTTCGATCGCTTCGCTGCCGAGAAGCCGGAAGGCCTCAAGGACTTCAAGGAATTGCCACGTCGTCTGCTGAACGGCCTGCGCGCGCTGCAAGAACCCCTGGCGCGCAGCCAGGGCCGCGACTTCGATGGCTCCGGCCCCCTGGTCGGCCGGGTGGTCCAGGTCTATTTCTCGATGCTGTCAGCGAGCAGTTCGATCTCAGGCAGCGAGCTGCGATTCCTGCAATAGCCCGACATGATCCGTTGCTGTCTTAGGCGGCGTTGGCCGTCGCGAGCCAGCCATCGATCTCCTGCGCAAGCCCGCCGGAGATCGACGACAATGGGAGGCGGCACTCGGGCGATGCAATCAAACCTCGGCGCCAGAGGCAGTGCTTGATCGGCATGGGATTCGCCTCGCAGAACAGCTTCGGAATGAAACCCCGGACCAAGGACCAGATTGCACGCGCGGCGACATGATCGTTCGCCTCGATGAGGCGGCCGATCTCGACGAACCGCTCGGTTGCCAAATGCGCCGCCGCCAGGATGCCGCCGTCGGCGCCGTTGCACATCATGGTGAAATAGAGCGCGTCCTCGCCGGTCAGCACGGAGAAGCCGGTGGGCTTGTTCGCCAGCAGCTCCAGCGACTGCGCGATATTGCCCGAGCTGTCCTTCACGCCAATAATGTTGCGCCGTTCGGCGAGGCGCAGCAGCGTGTCGTTGGCGAGGTTGACCGAGGTCCGGTAGGGGATGTTGTAAATGATGATCTGCCGGTCGGTCGCATCGGCGATGGCCGAGAAATGCTGTTGCATGCCGTCCTGTGACGGACGGCTGTAGTAGGGGCAGACGGAGACGATGCCGGCGAAATCGAGCCGCTCGAGCCGGCGGATCGTCTTGATCACGTTGCGTGTGTCGTTGCCGCCGATGCCGACGAAAACCGGCAGCCGCCCCGCCGCGGCTTCGACGCTTGTCGCGACGATCTCATCCACCTCGTCGTCGTCGAGGGTCGGAGCCTCGCCCGTGGTGCCGAGCGGAAGCAGGGCGGCGACACCGCGGGCGACGTAGTGCTCGATCAAGCGCCGGTAGCTCGTCAGATCGACGTGCCCGTCCTTGAAGGGCGTGATCAAGGGAATCCAGACGCCTGTGGGCATGACGGCCTCCGTCGCAGCAACCTGCCGATCGACAGCTACCGACATTCGATCCTTTAGTATATCTATTCATTTTAATGACTGGGTTTAATGACCGTAATGGATCGGCGGCCGCATGAAGCGCAACATGGACGTTGCCGTCGCGCGCGCATTCCTCGCCGTCATCGAGACAGGCAGCGTGACGCTCGCCGCACGACAGCTCAATCTCACCCAAGGTGCGATCAGCCAGCAGCTGCGGCGGTTGGAGGAGATGGCCGATCATCGTCTCTTCGCGCGCGCCGGCCGCCGCATCGTGCCTACGCCGGAGGGACAGCGGCTCGTCACCAAGGTCAGCCAGTTCCTGGCCGCCAACGATCAGCTGATCGCCGCGCTGCGCCGGCCGGCGTTTGAGGGCGAGGTCAGGTTCGGCGCCCCCTACGACATCATGGGAAGCTATGCCCCGCCGATCTTACGACGCTTCAGCCGGGCATTTCCGAGCATCCGGGTGACCCTGATTTGCAAGGATACCGTCGTGCTGTTGCAACAGCTCAAGGCCGGCGCCATCGATCTGGCGCTGACGACGGAGCTTGGCTGCGGGAAGGGGGGAGAAACCCTGCGCAGTGACCGGCTTGTTTGGACCGGAGCGCGCGGCGGCGAGGCGCACGCCCGCGATCCACTGCCGGTATCGCTGGGCGCGGACACGTGCGTGTTCAGGCCCGTCGCGATGTCGGCGCTGAAGAAGGCGCGCCGCAGGTGGCAGGTGGTGTGCGAGGTGAGCAACATGGAACCTGTGCGCGCGACGCTGGAGGCCGACCTCGCCGTCGCGCCCCTGCTCGGCCACGCGATACCCGAGAGCCTGGAAGTCATCTCGGCCGATCGGCGACTGCCGCGACTGCCGATGTTCCAGATCAACCTGTACGAGGCTCGGCCTCCGAGCCCTGCCGCCAACGCCTTCGCCGACCATGTTCGGCGGAGTGTGGCGATGGGTGGTGCGGATAGACAAAGCAAATAGGGGGGCGCCAAGCCGCTCTTACTGCGCCTCGCCCGCCCGCTCCGGATAGAGCGTCAGCAGTCCCTCGCGCGAAGCCGCAGCCACGCCGCGCTCGGTGATGAGGCCCGTGATCAGGCGCGCCGGGGTGACGTCGAAGGCATCGTTGCGGGCCGGGCTGCCCGGGGCGGCGATCTCGACCGGAATCACGGTGCCGTCCCTTGTGCGCCCGCTCACGGTCAGCACTTCGCCGCTGCTGCGCTCCTCGATGGGAATGTCGGCGCCTGACTGGAGCGTCCAGTCGATGGTGGAGTGCGGGAACGCCACGTAGAACGGTACGCCGTTGTCCTTGGCCGCCAGCGCCTTCAGGTAGGTGCCGATCTTGTTGGCGGCGTCGCCGCTGGTCGTTACCCGGTCGGCGCCGACAAGGCACAGATCCACCAGCTCCTGCTGCATGAGGTGCCCGCCGGCGTTGTCGACGATGATCGTATGCGGCACGCCGTGCGCGCCCAGCTCGAAGGCGGTCAATGCGGCGCCCTGGTTGCGCGGCCGGGTCTCGTCCACCCACACATGCACCGGAATGCCGCGGTCGTGCGCCTCGTAGATGGGCGCGAGCGCCGTACCGCGGTCGACGGCCGCCAGCCAGCCGGCGTTGCAGTGGGTCAGGATGTTGACCGGCTCGTTGACCGCCTTGCGCTCCGCCGCCACCAGGATGGGCTTGAGCCCATGCTCGCCGATGCGCCGGTTGGCCTTGACGTCGTCCTCGCAAATCTCGGCGGCACGCTCGTAGGCGGCGGCGAGGCGCTGGTCGCGCGGCAGGTTGCGGACGGCGTTGCGCATCTCATCGAGCGCCCAGCGCAGGTTGATGGCGGTGGGCCGCTGCGCCGCCAACAGGGCAATGGCGCGATCGATCGCCTCGTCTGAGGCGTCGGCGCGCAGCGCCAGGCAGATGCCGTAGGCAGCCGTGGCCCCGATCAGCGGCGCTCCGCGCACCTGCATGGTTTTGATCGCCGCGGCCGCGTCCTCCACGGTCTTGAGCGACACGATGGTCAGCGCGTGCGGCAGCCTGGTCTGGTCGATGATCTCGACCGACCACTCGTCCGCCGCCAGCCAGATCGTGCGGTACGGTTTGCCTTTGATGTTCATCAACGCGCTCCTCGTACGCGGAGAGAACGACGAGCATCGCAGTCACGTAGAATGTCCACAAACTCAATCCAGCGTTGGAATGGTTGCGCCCAAGGCGATGTGCAGCGTCTCCCTCAATCCGCATGCGTCGCAGGCGAGCGCGTACCATTCCGCGTGCGGCCGCGCCGAGCGGTCGATGATGGTGAGACCCAATCGCTCGCAGATCGGGCAAGGCACAGGTTTTTCCGGGCCGGCTCGCCACTGTGCGATGCGGCCCGTCATCTCGCGTTGCTGTTCTGCCGTCAGCGGCATGCCTAGTGCCCCTCGAACGTCACCAGGGCGTGGCCTTTCACACCGAGGCCCGCGAGCCTCTTCATGCCGCCCAACTCGGGCAGGTCGATGATGAATGTGGCGCCCACGATCACGCCGCCCGGGCGCTGCACCAGCTTCACCGCCGCTTCCGCCGTGCCGCCGGTGGCGATCAGGTCATCGACGATCAGGATGCGCTCGCCCTTGTCGATGGCGTCCTCGTGCATCTCGATGATGTCGACGCCGTATTCGAGCGTGTACTCCTGGCCGATGGTCTTCCAGGGCAGCTTACCTTTCTTCCTGAACGGCACGAACCCGCAGCCGAGCTTGTCGGCGATAGCGCCGCCGAGAATGAAGCCGCGCGCCTCGATGCCGGCCACGCCCTGCACGCCGGCGCTCGCATAGGGAGCTGCCATGCGTTCGATCGCCGTCTTGAAGCCGCGCGCGTCCCCGAGCAGCGTGGTCACGTCCCGGAACATGATGCCCTGCTTGGGATAGTCCGGGATGGTGCGGATCAGGCTCTTGAGGTCTTGCACGTCCTTGAGCTCCATCGCTCGGATTCAGGCCAGGACCATAGCAAGGGCTCCATCGAGCGTCATGCCTGTCCGGCAGATTCGCAGCTTGGGTTTTGTGCGGCCGGTGCCTTAAATAGAGCCAGCTGCAGGAACGGAGCGCCGCAATGAAGATCAAGCTGCATCACGTCAACGTCTGTTCGAAGAACGTGCCCGGTCTGGAGGAGTTCTATCGCGATGTGCTCGACCTGCAACCCGAGCCGTCGCTCGAGAAGGGCCGCATCCTCGACAAGGACGGCTATCCCGGCAAGGTTGCGTTCCTGAGCGACGGCGAAACGCAATTCCACCTGGCCGAGAAGGATTTCGGCATCAGCTTTCGCACCGGTCAGGCCGTCAATCCCGTCGAGCGCGGACATATCGCCTTCCGCACGGACGACATCGAGGCCTTCAAGAAGCGTCTCACCGAGAAAGGCATTCAGTTTTCCGACTATGGGGCCTGGGCCATGAAGGGCTGGGCGCAGATCTTCTTCTACGACCCCGAGGGCAATGTGATCGAGGTGCACCAGGTGCAGGAGTGAGTGGGCGCGACTCTGCGGGGGGCGGGCCTGAAACGTGCCCGGCCTCCGCGCCTACCTGCGAAAGATGCGGTCTTCCTGGGCCGGAGGATCAACGTCTGTTCGAAGGATATGCCGGGCCGGGAGGAGTTTTACCGCGATGCGCTCGACCTGCAGCTCGAGCTGTCGCTCGATAAGGGCCGCATTCTCGACAAGGACGGCTATCCCGGCAAGGTCGCGTTCCTGAGCGACGGCAACAACGGTGTCGTGCCTTTATCTTGCTTCGTTCCTAATAACTGACCACTTTCGCAACGCCGCCATTGTCACGCAGCTCTTCCACCACTTCCCTAAGCGCAGAGATCAAGTCTCGCCCGGTAGAGGTCACAAAATAGTTGGACAAATCGGTAATGGTATCTGCGATGTTGTCGCCCCAAGGAGGGGTCTTCCCCCGGTCCTCAATATCCCAGATAACTTTGGCTGCCGGAAGCGCCGCCAGTTCGCTGCTAACCTCATCCAACTCCTTCAAAGCCGCCCTCGCATCGGACTGCTGAAGCTCACCGGCATACAGCGTTTTCATTAGGATTGGGAACCTGGTTCCCCATCCCTGTGGCTCGAGATTCCCGGCGATGGTTGAGAAAAACGCATTGAAAAAATCGGACGTACCGATCTCATCCGTTATGCTTCCCAGCTTGATCCCAACCGCCACTTCGTTACCTCACATGTGAGCGAGATGCTGCCCGGGATGGAGAATTGATGGAAATTGGGGCCGGCTATTTGCGCGAGATTCTGGTCTTCCCGGGTCGGGGGATCGTAGCGCCGCTCGTCCGGTTCGGTCTGGTAGCCCTGGGTGTCGCGGCACGGCGTGGCTTCGACGGCGCACCGGAAATGCGGCGTCTTGAGAGCTATGGACACCGAGCTCGGTCCGCAATTGAGGCGCACGTCCTTGGCGCGATTGATGTCCTGGTAGCGCTCGCCGAAGTCGTAGCGGACCGAGCCCATCCAGCCGTTCTCTGCCGCTCTGCGGGCATCGTCCTGCGAGGGACGCTCATCGCCAACGACGCGCCGTCTGCCATGGCAGACCAGGGTCTTGTCGCGGCTCATCACGGTGGTGTCGCGCACGATTTTCTCGCGCGGTGGCGCCTTCTCGCGCACCGCGGGCGTGTTGACCACGTTCTCACGCACCGGCGCCTTCTCGCGCACAACTGCATTCTCGCGGACAGGCGGTGGCGCAGGCACGTTGACCACGTTCTCGCGCACCGGCGCCTTCTCGCGCACAACTGCGTTCTCGCGGACAGGCGGCGGATCGCGCAGGACCGTGTTCTCGCGGACCGCACCACCCTTCTCGCGCACCGGCTCCTTCTCGTGAAGGCTTGCGCGCGCGGTGGCGCTTTCGCGCAGCTCGCGGGGACGGGCGCCGGGCCGGACGTAGCGCCAGCGATAGTCGTGCCGGTTGCTGGCGACGCCGGTGCAATTGCCCCAGAAGTCGTTGACGCAGCGCATGTACGGTGTGGGAGAGGCGCTTTTTGCAGGTGCGGGGCTATCTGTGGGCGGCGTGCTGGCGAGCACGGACGCACCCCCCTGTGGCGGAGGAGGCAGCAGGGCACTCGGCGATGTCTGGCATGCCGCCAGACAGATATGCGCCGATGCCACCAGCATCGCAGCGATACGCATTACTACGCCACCAAGTCCCCCGTTCCCTGCCAATGTACTGTGGCGGGGAGGGTTTGCATGTAGCAGGCAAGGCACACGTCAGAAGCAGGTTGCGCCGGGAAAGTACAGCCACCAGCCTCGACGCTGTGGATCGATGGCACTCCGGCGTCGATGGTTCAACGCCGGCCAATCACCGATTTTCGGAAAAAACAAATGCCGGCTGCGCTAGAGGCAACCGGCATTTGTTGGTGGGGTGCTGCTGCCGATCCGGAGACGGCCGGACCTGCCGCGGCTTACTTGTCGTCGTCGTCGGTTTCCTCTTCGTAGCGCCGCTCGACGCGCTCACCCGAGGCGCCGGTGGCTCCACGGCACGGAGTGGCCTCTAGGACGCACCTGAAGAAGACGCGCTTGAGGATCGTGGTGGTCGAACTCGGATCGCAGTTGTGACGGATGTCCTTGGCGTTGTTGATATCCTGATAGCGCTCGCCGTGATCGTAGCGCACTGCACCCATCCAGGCATTGTCAGCAGCGCGTTGCGCCTTGGCTCTCGACGGCCGCTCTTCTCCGACGACGCGGCGGCGGGCGTGGCAGGCCAAACCGTGGTCGATGCGCTCTCCGCTGCCGGGCACGAACCAGCGGTTGTCGCGGTCGTGATAATGGTTGTGCCGGCGACGGTTATTGTAATAGCGCCAGCGATAGGCATGGCGATGCCGCGCCACGTTCGAGCACCGGCCCCAGAAATCCGACGCGCAGTAATCGCGGGTTTGGGCGACGTGATGATGGTGGCGATGCCGGCGGTAGGAATGGTCGTCGTCGCCAGCCTGAATTTGCGTTGCTGAGAGGAACACAGCAATCAACAAAAGCAGAACCCATCGCGCAGTCGTCATGGATACCCCCAACGCAACAATTGCACCAGCTATCCCAGTTTCGAGTGGCAACCGGCACCTGGTGGACCGTCGCGCGCTTGGCGAGGCGTAACCGAGTTTCGATGCAGCCACTTACGCGACAAGTCTTACCCTGCCCATACACCCGAATAACCCAATGCCCGGCAGTTGTCTGTGGGCTGGTGCTAAATGGCGGCCGACACTTGCTAATTTGCAACAGTGCATAGTGGCAGCGCGCAACGGGGCGTCGCGTCCCCGGCGGACCTGGTCACCCCTGCTGGGCGCTGTTCAACCAAGCGTCACCGGGCCAGCGTCACTGGGATCGAGAGGAAGCCTCGAAATCTTGCCCGGCCGCCGCGCACCGGGTCGCCAGACAGCGCATAGCGGGGAAACCGCGCCAGGAAGCGGCCGACGGCAATGCGCCCCTCCAGGCGTGCAACGTTGAGCCCGATACACACATGCGGGCCCGACCCGAAGGCCAAGTGTCGGTTGGGCTCGCGCCCGATGTCGAGCCGGTCGGGATCGGGGAATTCGTCCGGATCGCGGTTGGCCGCGCCGATGCCGATCGTCAGGTAGGTGCCCGCTGGGATGGTCGCACCGGCCACCTGCACCGGCGCCACGGTCAGCCGGTTGCCGAGCTGGTTGGGGCTTTCGAAGCGCAGGAATTCCTCCACGGCGGTGCGGATCAGTTCAGGCTGGCGCAGCAGCCGGGCCTTCTCCTCGGGCCATTCCTGCAGGGCGTAAAGCCCGTTGCCGACGAGGTTGGTGGTGGTCTCGTGCCCGGCATTCAGAATGAAGATGATGTTGTGCAGCAGTTCGCGCTCGGACAGCCGCTCGCCGTCCTGTTCGCCCTGGATGAGCCGGGTCAGCACATCGCGCTCGGGATCGCCCGGACGCGCCCGCCGGCGGTCCACCAGCGTCTTCAGGTAGGCGACAAAGTCCTCCACGGACTTCTCGCCCCGGGCCTGTTGTTCCGGAGTCAGGGTCGGCTCAAGGGCGCCGAGGATCGCCAGCGACCATGCGCGCAGCGGCTCGCGCTCCTCGCGCGGCACGGCCAGCAGATTGCCGATCACCTCGATCGGCACCGCAGCCGCCAGGTCGGCAATGAGGTCGGCCGAACCTTTGGCTTCGATGGCGTCCAGCAGCCCGTCCACCAGGGCAGTTACCGGCTGTTCCATGTCGCTGATCGAACGCGGCGTAAAGGCCCCGGCCATGATCTTGCGCACGCGCGTGTGCAGCGGCGGATCGTTGAACACCAGGCTCGTCGTGTGGTGCTCGAACAGCAACCCTTCCCCGTACTTGGGTGCAAACTCGCGCCTCTTGTCGGAGGAAAAAGCCCTGGCGTCCTTGTACACGGCTACGCAGGCCGCGTAGCCCGACAGGAAATATCCGCCATCCGGCATTCGGTGGACCGGTCCCGCGTCGCGCAGCGCATGGTAATACGGATAGGGATTGGTGTAGTAGTCGCGGGGCAGCCGGCGCAGGTCGAAGGCATGCGCGGCGGCAATGGCCTGCGCCCTGTCGGCAAAGCGCGGCGGTGCTCTGGGTGCGCGGGCAGAATTCGACGTCTGATCCATGGCGTGTTCCATGTCCCGCTTTCGCCTACCGAGGCGGAAAGCGCCAAACCTGAATCCCGGCATTTTGTCTGGCAGGTTTATAGGCCGGTGTGGCGCGCATCGTGAAGCCCGATTGCGCGCGTGGCATCTCGCAGACCCTGTACCGGCACGTCCCCGCCCCGCCCCCGCGCTTGGCGGCCAGCGTTGGCCGTCACTCCTGTCCGCATTTCTTTTTTTTGCGTCCCTGTTGACGCCACTCCTCTGTATGCGCTAGTGTCACTAGACCAATCGGTCTAGTGGAGCCCAGCTATGCGGATCGCCAAGGATCAAGTTGACATCAAAATGCAGATCCCCGGAGCCACACTCCGGCAGCGCACGGATTTCGGCGATGCACCCGGCTTCGGAAAAATAAGCGGCGAGTACTTCTCGCTGGCGGCAGGAGTTGACACCACACCGCTGTTCCAGGGCCTGGAAGGCAATCTTTGCCAGTGTCCACACTGGGGCTTCGTCGTGCAGGGACAGCTCACTACCACGGACGCCGGCGGGAAGCAGGAAACGGTCCGCGCCGACGACCTTTTCTATTGGCCGCCCGGCCATAACGTGCGGGTCGACGCGGATGCCGAGATCATCATGTTCAGTCCTCAGCACGAGCACAGCCAGGTGATCGATCACATGATTGCAAAGACAAAAGGTTAGCCCGGTTGCGATCATCCTGCCGTAGGGTGTGCCGCGACGGCTGGCCGGTGTTCACGGCAGCCGCGGCATGACGACAAAGCCTTCAACCAAGCAACGGCTGATCGAGGCCGGACTGCGCATGCTCTTGCAACACGGCTACAACGACTTGGGAATTCAAGCGTTGCTGGACGCGACGGCAACGCCCAAAGGCTCGTTCTATCACCACTTCGAGGACAAGGAGGATTTCGCGCTCCAGGTGATCGATACCTACATGTCGCAAGTTCATACCGTCCTCGATCAATGTCTTTCGGACCCAGCGCGGCCCCCGATCGAGCGGGTCCGGCATTTCTTCGAACAGGTGCAGCAGTCCTACAAGGGCGAAGGCTATATGGGCTGTCTGCTCGGCGGCCTCGGTCAGGAGCTATCCGGCGTCAGCGATTTGTTCCGGCACAAGATCGAGGAGTGCATCTCGACCATCGCTAAGCGTCTCGCTGTCTGCCTTGAGGAGGCTAGGCAGGCAGGAGAGATTCCCGCCAGCAGCAACGCCCGCCAGCTTGCCAACCTGCTGGTCGATTGCTGGGAGGGCGCGGCCCTGCGTAGCCGTCTGCGGCGGAATCCAGCGTCGCTGAACGCCATGCTGGATTTCTTTTTCCATTCTGTGGCCGCAACCAAACCTGTCGCGCGGAGGCGCACATGAAACCGGTGCACCCGGCAATCCCGAGCGATGGCGCCGCCGAGCAGGCAGCGCAGGCGATCGTCGAGCTCATCAACGCACAGCCGAGATCGCCGCGGCCGGACGAGATTGCGGCGATCATCAGGAAGGTCGCCGTGCCGCCGGCTGTGCACGTCACCTGCCCGCACTGCGACGATGCCTATCGCGAATACGGGCCCGCCATCCGGCCGCAGCCATAATGGACTTCGGCATCATTGCCTGCCATTCAGCACCCGTCCCGCCACCGCATCGAGCTTGGCGAGCAGTGCCGCATCGCGGGCATTGGGCGGGGTGATGATGGCCACCTCGAGCGCCCGGTCCGATCCCACGGGACAGCGCGGATGCTCGCGCGGGAAGTTGCGCGCCAGGCGCTCGATCAGCCGGTGCGCCTTGTCGACATTCTCGCTCAGCACCTTGAGGATGGCCGTCACGTCGACATCGGTATGCTCGTGGTGCCAGCAGTCGTAGTCGGTGACCATGGCCACCGTCGCGTAGCAAATCTCGGCCTCGCGCGCGAGCTTGGCCTCGGGCATGTTGGTCATGCCGATCACCGAGCAGCCCCAGCTGCGATAGAGGTTGCTCTCCGCCCGCGTCGAGAACTGCGGTCCTTCCATGACCAGGTACGTTCCGCCGCGCGTGGCTGGAATGCTCTCCTCCCGCGCCGCCGCCTCGATCAGATCGACCAGCCCCGGGCTGACGGGATCGGCCATCGAGACATGCGCCACGCACCCTGGCCCGAAGAAGCTTTTCTCGCGCGCGAAGGTGCGGTCGATGAACTGGTCGACCAGCACGAAATGGCCGGGTGCGAACTCCTCCTTCAGCGAGCCGCAGGCCGAGACCGAAACCAGGTCCGTCACGCCCGACCGTTTCAAGGCGTCGATGTTGGCGCGGTAGTCGATGGCCGAGGGCGGCACCTTGTGACCCCGCCCGTGGCGGGGCATGAAGCGGACCGGCAACCCGTCGATCTCGGCGAACAGGATCTGGTCGGACGGCGTTCCCCATGGCGAGCCGATCGCCTCCCAGCGCTTGTTGCGGAGCGCGGGAATATCGTAGAGGCCGCTGCCGCCGACGATGCCGAGTATCGATTGGGTCATGGCAAGTTCCTCGAGAAGCCAGCAGCCTTTTTCCTAGCATACAGTCGAGCTGGACGACCGGACTTCACAGAATGCGCACTATTCCGGGAGTGCGCTGCTGCCGTGCCACGAAACGGCTTGTGTGAGCGGGCAATGCCCACGAAACTTGCAGGACCAAACGGGAGAGAACGCCATGATCTACGAGCAGCGCATCTACACCTGCCTTCCCGGCCGCCTGCCGAATCTGCTCAAGCGGTTCGAGGGCACGACGCTGGCCATCTGGGAGAAGCACGGCATCCGCCAGGCAGGGTTCTGGACCGTGCTGATCGGCAACGGCAACCACGACCTGCATTACCTGCTGGCCTGGGAGTTGCTGGCGGAGCGCGAGAAGAAGTGGGGCGCCTTCATGGCCGATCCGGCGTGGATTTCGGGGCGAGCGGAAAGCGAGAAGGACGGGCCGATTGTCGCCAACATCAAGAGCACGATCCTGCAACCGACGGCGTTCTCATCGGTTAAGTAAGGGTCATGGGGGAAGCAAATCCGGGATCCAAGGCTGCGCACACCAACCTCGTGCTGAGCTCGTCGAAGCACGGTTTGTTGCGCAGCCCGCCCTTCGACAAGCTCAGGGCGAGGTCGGCATGTTCTCGATGCCCAGCGCTCTAGCCACGTTGCGCCGTCGGGATGATAGGCGTCAGTGCGCCTTGGCCCAGATGCGCCGTTTGGCGAAGTAGAGCAGGACGGCGGTGATCAGCAGGTAGATCGTCACCATCAGTCCGAGACGCTTGCGCTCCTCGGTCCGCGGGTCTGCCGTCCAGGCCAGGAACGCCGTCACGTCGCGTGCGTAGTTGTCGACGGTTTTGGGCGTGTCGTCGTCGTACTTGACGAGGCCGTCGCCGCCGGCAAACGGATTGGGCATTGCCGTCATGTGCGGCGATGCGAAAGCGCGATTGTAGTTCATGCCGTCGGGCACCTTCGTCCCCGCGGGCGGCTCCTTGTACCCGGTCAAGTAGGCGTAGATATAATCCGGTCCCGCTTCCTGATAGCCGGTTACGATGTCCACCAGCATGTTTTTTGGAACCAGGTAGAACGGCGCGTTGGTCTCGATGCCGCGCGCCTTGGCGATCAGCGAAAGGTCGGGCGGCAGGGCGCCATTGAGGGCCGAACGCGCTTCCTGTTCGTTCTTGTACGGCGACGGAAGATAATCGACCGGGAGCGCCGGCCGCTTCACGATCTTGCCCTGGTCGTTGGGCTCGGCGTCGACCTGATAGGTATTGGCCAGCGATTTTATCGCCCCTTCGGGAAAGCTCGGGCCCCCCGGCTGCGCCAGGTTGCGGAAAGCGATCCGCTTGAGGCCGTGGCAGCGCGCGCAGGCATCGACGTAGACCCTGAAGCCGCGCTGCAGTTGTGCTTCATCGAACTTGCCGAGGAAGCCGCCGAAGCTCCACTTCTGGCGGTCGATGTGCACGTGTTCGCCTTCCGCGGCGCTCGCGCTGCCCGCGGCAAGTGCGGAGGCCAGCAGCAGTGCCGCTGCGCCCAGCGCTGCACCAAGTCTGGCGCCGTTCGTGGTCATCATCACGCTTCCCCCAGCGCTATCAATGCTTCGGCGCGGTGGCCGGTTTACCCAGCACGGATTCGGCTATCGATCGCGGCAAAGGCTTGGTTGTCTCCATCACCCCCACGATCGGCAGCACGACCAGCAGGTGAATGAAATAATAGGCCGTGAAGATGCGCGCCCACTGCACGTACACGCCCTCGGCAGGCTTCGAGCCGAGATAGCCCAGCGCAACCACCGTGAAGATGAACAGCCAGAAGAACCACTTGTAGACGGGCCTGTACTTGGCCGAGCGCACGCGCGAGGTATCGAGCCACGGCACGAAGATGAGCAGCAGGATCGACGAGAACATCGCGATCACGCCCATCAGCTTGTCGGGAATCGCGCGCAGGATTGCGTAGTAGGGCAGGAAGTACCACTCGGGCACGATGTGCGGCGGTGTCGATAGCGGGTTGGCTTCGATGTAGTTGTCGGCGTGCCCGAGATAGTCCGGCAGGTAGAACACGAACCAGGCAAACAGCAGTGTGAACACCGACAGCGCGAACACGTCCTTCATGATCGCGTAGGGCGCCATCGGCACCGTGTCGGAGGGCTGCTTGATGTCGAGCCCGGTGGGGTTGTTCTGGCCAACCACGTGCAGCGCCCAGATGTGCAGGCCCACGACGCCGGCGATCACGAAGGGCAGCAGATAGTGCAGGGCATAGAAACGGTTGAGCGTCGTCCCCGACACCGAATAACCGCCCCACAGCCATTGCACGATGCGGGTGCCGAGCCCGGGAATGACCGAGTCGATCGAGGAGAACAGGTTGGTGATCACGGTCACCGCCCAGAAGCTCATCTGGCCCCAGGGCAGCGAGTAGCCCATGAATGCCGTGGCCATCATCAGCAGGAAGATAATGACGCCCAGGATCCACAGCACTTCGCGCGGCGTCTTGTAGGAGCCGTAGTAGAGGCCGCGGGCGATGTGGATGTAGACCGCCAGGAAGAAGAAGGATGCGCCGACGGCGTGAATGTTGCGGATGAGCCAGCCGTAGTTCACGTCGCGGCGGATGTGCTCGACGCTGTTGAACGCGTCGGCGGCGCTCGGCACGTAGTGCATGGCCAGCACGATGCCGGTGATGATCTGCACGCCCAGGAAGAAGCTGAGCAGGCCGCCGGTGGTCCATAGATAGTTGATGTTGCGCGGCGTCGGGAAATCCACGAACTGCCCGTGCATCATCCGCTGCAGCGGAAGCCGTGCATCCATCCACTTGGCGATGTTGCTGCCCGGCCGATAGGTCGATTCGTGGCTGGCCATGTCAGCTCCCTCAGCCGATCTTGATCTGGGTGTCGGACAAGAAGTCGTAGGGCGGCACTTCGAGATTCTGCGGCGCGGGCCCCAGGCGTATGCGCCCCGCCGTATCATAGTGCGAGCCATGGCAGGGGCAGAACCAGCCGCCGAAGTTGCCCCGGGCGTCGCCCATGGACTGGCCTTTCGGGATGCAGCCGAGGTGCGTGCAGATGCCCACCAGCACCAGCCAGTTCTCCTTGCCCTTCTTCGTCCGGTTCACGTCGGTCGCCGGAGTTTTGTCCGGCAGCGCGTCGTTGCGCGCGTTGACGTCCTTGAGGTCGGACAGCTTGGTGTCCTGGGCCGCCTTGATCTCTTCGGCCGTGCGGTTGCGGATGAACACCGGCTTGCCGCGCCACACCACCGTGATCGCCTGCCCCTGCTTGACCGGCGAAAGGTCGACCTCGATGGAGGCGAGCGCCTGCGTCGAGGCGTCGGGGTTCATCTGGCTGATGAACGGCCACAGCGCCACGGCGGCACCGACACCGGCGAAAGACTGCGCCAGGATGACGATGAAGTCGCGCCGGGTGGTCTCTTCCGTGGAGTGAGACGCCAATTCAGCCTCCCTTGGGCATGCGTTCGTCTAGGCGCGCCGCGGCGAGCAGAAGACGCTGCTCGCACGTTCGACCCGCGGCGCTTGTCAGCGAACGCCGCGGCACCAAGCCTGTTTTTTCCGAGGACCAGTCCACGCTCGCGCAGGCCTGTTTTCAGGGTCCGCACAATAGTCGATGATGGCCCCCTGGCCCCCAACAGGACGGATTGACGCGCGATCTTTTTGCATTCTTCTAAATGTTGCACAAGGCTGTTGGCGCCCGTTTGCGCGGTCAATTTGGCGCACGCAGTGCAAGCGAGCCGCACCGAGCCCCAATCTCCGGCGGGAGCTTCGCTGGATGAGCAACACAGGCTAGTGTCGCCGCCATGCGCCTGGCGCTTTACGAGCCTGATATCCCACAGAACACCGGCACGATTCTGCGCCTGGCGGCCTGCCTGGGGGTGGCCGTGGACGTGATCGGACCAACGGGGTTCGACATGAGCGACCGCACGCTGCGGCGCGCCGGGCTCGACTACCTCGCCCACGCCGACATCGCCCGCCATCCGAGTTTTGCCGAATTCGATGCGGCGAGGGTGCTGCGTGCGTCCCGCCTCGTGCTGCTGACCACGCATAGCCGGATGCCCTACACGAGCTTCGCATTCCGGGCCGACGACACCCTGCTCCTGGGCCGCGAAAGCGCCGGCGTGCCCGATCCGGTCCACGAAGGGGCCGATGCCCGGCTGCGCATACCCCTGCGGCCGGGCCTGCGCTCGCTCAACGTGGCGGTTGCTGCGGCGATGGTGCTCGGCGAGGCGCTGCGGCAGACCGGCGGGTTCAGCTCAGCCGAATAGCCTCGCCTTCGATGATCGGTCCCGCGCCCGGTCCGGCCATGCCCTTGCGGGCCAGGTGCTTTCTGAGCAGCGCCATGTTCCTCAGGTTGGTGCGGAACACGACGTCGAAGGCGTCGCCCAGCACGGGTATGGCGCCGATGGTGGTATCGATCAGCGTGTTGGCCATCATGCGCCCGATCACCCAGCGCGAGGCGCCGAGCTGGCGCGCCTCCCAGATCAGGTAGCTGGAGATCAGGCCCGAGACGAGATCACCCGCGATCGGCACCAGCCCGATGATGCCGTCGAGCCCCATGCGGATATTGGTGCCGGGGATGACGAACGCGCCATCCATCAGCTTGGCCAGCGCATCCAGCCGCGCCAGCGAATCCTCTGCACGAGGGTTGAAAGTCTCTACGGTTGGGGAGGTGCGCATGGACCACAATGTAAGATGGCCGGACGCCGCCACAATGGCAGGCGCCGAGTGCTTCATCAGGAACGCACACGGCACGCGCCAGTTCCGGCGGAACCTTGGCCCGAGGGAGGCTGAACGCAAAATCCTCACACTAACAGTTGTCATCCTCGGGCTTGTCCCGAGGATCCATCTCTCAACACGCGACGGAGCGTGTCGATGACTGGATGGTCGGGACAAGCCCGACCATGACACTCTCTACTCCGCCGCCGCCACCGACTCGGCCAGGAAACCGCCCGACTGGCGATCCCAGAGGTCTGCGTACAGGCCGCCGTGCTTCAGCAGCGTGTTGTGCGTGCCTTCCTCGACGATGCGGCCCTTGTCCATGATCACCAGCCGATCCATGGCCGCGATGGTGGAGAGGCGGTGGGCGATGGCGATCACCGTCTTGCCCGTCATCAGGTTATAGAGCTGCTCCTGGATGGCGGCCTCCACCTCCGAGTCGAGCGCACTCGTCGCCTCGTCGAGGATCAGGATCGGCGCATCTTTCAGCAGCACCCGCGCCATGGCAATGCGCTGCCGCTGGCCGCCGGACAGCTTCACTCCGCGCTCGCCCACGTGCGCGTTGTAGCCCTTGCGGCCGCGCAGATCCTCGAGCCCGCCGATGAAGTCGTGGGCCTGCGCCATCCTGGCGGCCGCGATGGCCGCAGCCTCGCCTGCGTCCGGGCGCCCATAGAGGACGTTGTCGCGCACCGAGCGATGCAGCAGCGAGGTGTCCTGCGTCACCATGCCGATCTGGGCCCGCAGGCTGTCCTGCGTGACGTGGGCGATATCCTGCCCGTCGATCAGGATGCGCCCCGACTCGAGATCGTAGAAGCGCAGCAGCAGGTTGACGAGCGTCGACTTGCCCGCGCCCGAGCGTCCCACCAGGCCGACCTTCTCGCCGGCACCGATGTGCAGCGAGAAGTCGTGGATGATGCCGCCCGGCCGCGCCGTGCCGGCGCCGATCGGCTGCCCGTAGTGGAAGCTCATATGCTCGAAGCGGATGTCGCCGCGGCTCACCACCAGCGCCTTGCTGTCGGGCCGGTCGACGACCTGGTTGACACGGCTGATGGTCTCCATGCCCTCCTGCACCACGCCCATGTTCTCGAAGATGCCGGCGACCACCCACAGGATCCATCCCGACATGGCGACGATGCGCATGGTGAGGCCGGTGACGACCGCAATGGCGCCGATGCTCACCGCATCGTGGCTCCACAGCCAGATGGCCAGTCCGCTCGCGCTCACGATCAGCAGGCCGTTGAGCGAGTACAACACGAAGTCCATGGTGGTGACGAGGCGCAGAGAAGCCTGCCACTTGCTCAACTGGTCCTGCAGCGCCGCGCGTGCATAGGAATCCTCGCGCGCGGCGTGGGCGAACAGCTTGACGGTCAGGATATTGGTGTAGCTGTCGACGATGCGCCCGACCAGCATGGAGCGCGCCTCGGCCGCCTCCGTCGAGCGCGCCTTGATGCGCGGCACGAAGAAGTACAACGCGCCGATGTAGACGGCGAGCCACCCCAGCAGCGGCACCAGCAGGCGCGGGTCGGCCGCCGCGAAAACCACCGCGGCGCCCACCCACTGCACGGCGGCATACCAGATGGCGTCGATCACCTGCACCACCGATTCCCGCAGCGCGGGCGCGGCCTGCATCACCTTGTTGGCGACACGGCCGGCAAAGTCGTTCTGGAAGAACCCGAGGCTCTGGCGCAGCACGTAGCGGTGCGTGAGCCAGCGCACGCGCGTGGTCACCGGCCCGGCGATCAGCTGGTTCTTGATCAACTCGTGGGCAGTCGAGACCAGCGGCCGCGCGATCACCGCCACGAACGCCATCCACAGCAGGATCAGGCCGTGCTCGTCGAAGAAGGCCGCAGGCGATTGCGCGCCCCGCATCATGTCGACCAGGCTGCCGACGAACGCCAGCAGCGACACCTCGATCAGCGAGCCGAGGAAGCCCGCCACCAGCAGCAGCGCGAACGCGGGCCACACCGGCCTGATGAACCAGACGTAGAACGCCAATAGCGTTTCCGGCGGGCGCGCCGGTGGCTCGTCCGGGAAAGCATCGATGCGGGTTTCAAACCAGCGGTACATGGTCCAATCGCCTTGAAACGCGAAGAGACGCGAGTGCGGCCCAGCGGGTGGTGTTCCCGGGGCGCGATCGCGTGCATATTGCTCGTTAAGGGGCGCGACGGCTAATGGGTGACCATGGCCAAAGCATGACGTTCCCGGCCGGGCGAGAAGGCGATGACGCAACTGCCTCGAAACATTGATCAATGGCGCGGCGATGCGCGCGCCTGGTTCGAGCGGCTGCGCGACGACCTATGCGCCGCCTTCGAGCAGCTCGAGGCCGATTTGCCGGTCGACGCTCCTGCAGGCGATCGTGCGGCCGGCCGCTTCGTGCGTACGCCGTGGGACCGCAAGGATCACAGCGGCGCTCCGGGTGGCGGCGGTGTGATGGGTCTCATCAAGGGCCGCGTGTTCGAGAAGGCGGGCATTCACACCTCGACCGTCCATGGCGAATTCGCGCCGGAGTTCCGCAAGCAGATCCCCGGTGCCGAGGACGACCCGCGCTTCTGGGCATCCGGCGTTTCGCTCATCGCCCATCCGCTGAACCCTCATGTGCCGGCAGCGCACATGAACACGCGCTTTGTCGTCACCAGCAAATGGTGGTTCGGCGGCGGCGGCGACCTGACGCCCGGTGCTCGACGCCCGGCGCACCCAGTCCGACGCTGATACGGTCGCCTTCCATGCCGCCATGCAGGCGGCCTGCGCGCCGCACACGATCGCCGACTACGCCGGCTACAAGCAGTGGTGCGAGGAGTATTTCTTTCTGCCGCATCGCCAGGAAATGCGCGGCGTCGGCGGCATCTTCTACGATCACCTGACGCCGGCGGATGCCGAGGGAGGCTGGCCTGCCGCCTTCGCCTTTACCCAGGACGTTGGCCGCGCGTTCCTGCAGGTCTATCCGCGAGATCGTGCGCGCGCAACTTCGCCAAGCCGTGGACCGAGGCCGAGCGCGACGAGCAACTCGTCCGCCGCGGACGCTACGTGGAGTTCAACCTGCTCTACGACCGCGGCACCACCTTCGGCCTCAAGACCGGCGGCAACGTCGAGTCGATCCTCTCGTCGCTGCCGCCGGCCGTAAAGTGGCCCTGACGCTTACGCGTGGCGCTCCACCGCATCGCGGCCGTTGCGGACGATGCGTTCGATGTCGTGGCGCGGGACGCCGATGTCGGCAAGCACGTGATCGCTCAGCGCGGCTAGCTCCGCAATGGCACGGTTGATGCGCCGCCACTCGGTATAGGCTGCCATGATGCGCGTTGCCGGCTCGGCAAGAGTGCTCCACAGCGCAGACAGAACTTGACGCTGGAAGGTCTGCCGGATGTCCGTTTGGGCGAAGGCGTTGGCAGCAATGTTCGTGTGTGACATGACGGTCATCCTCTCTGCGCGGTTTGGGGAAGTCTGAGTTCGTCTGCCCGCAGCGCGCGAATGTCATCCGCGCTGAAGCCGAGTTCCGCCAGATGTGCGTCGCCCATGGCGGCAAGATGCGCACAAATGGCGCGGTTGGCCTGCGTCTGGCGCGATTCGATGAAGCGGCTCCAGAAGCCTGGTTTCGCTTCGGATTGGTCGGCGGGCGCAATATCGTCCGCCAGCCCCCATGCTAGCGTGCTCATGATCATCTCCAGTGTGCTCAGCCGCGGCCGTTGACCGGCCTTGCGGCACGCTGGAAATGGGGTGGATCTCTGATATTGATCAAATTTATTGTTCCAATGATTATGATTGGAGATCGCAATGCGCAGCCTGAACCCTGATCACCTGCGCGCGCTCGCCGAGGTGGTCGCGCAGGGCAGCTTCACGCGGGCGGCCAAGCGGCTCAATCTCGCGCAACCGACCATCAGTCTCCAGATCCGCGAGCTCGAGACGCGCCTTGGCGTGCAGTTGATCGATCGTCTGGGCAAGCGAGCGTTCGCGACCGCCGCCGGCCGCGAGCTGATCGAACATGCGCAACGCATCCACCAGGAGACCGAGCGACTGCTGGCAGCCATGCGGCGGCACCGCGACGGCTGGCTTGGACAGGTGCGGGTCGGCTCCAGCACCACCGCCCTGATCTACCACCTGCCGCCCGTCCTGCAGCGCCTGCGCAGGGAGCATCCCAACATCGAGCTGGTGGTGACGACCGGCACCACCACCGGGGTCGTCGAACGTATGCTTAGGAACGAGATCGATCTCGGTATCGTGAGCCTGCCGATCAACGAGCGCCAGTTGGAAACCGTGCCGTTGAAAGGCGAACCGCTGGTGGCGATATTCGCGGCGCACACCCGCAATCTGCCCGCCCGGGTCACGCCGCAATTCCTGCTGCAGCACCCTTTGCTGCTCGAATTTGCGCGCGCGCACGTGCGCGCGTTGATCATCGACTGGCTGTCGGCTGGCGGTACGGAGCCGCGGCCGGCCATGGAACTCGACAACCTGGAAGCGGTGAAGCGCATGGTGGCGTCCGGCCTCGGGGTTTCGATCGTGCCGGCGGCGGCCATCGAGGACCCCCGTGACAGGTCCCTCGCCGCGCGACCGCTCAAGCCGGCCCTTACGCGCACGCTCGCCCTCGTGCAGCGCCGCGACAAACCGGGCGACACCGCGCTGGAGCATGTGCGGGCGGCGCTGATGACCCTCGCGGAGAAAAGATGAAGACGATGGCCTGCGACGGCTGGCGGCACTTTCACACATAGTCTGCTCGGCCAGCAGCGCCGTCCAGCGAACGGTGCTAGAAATCGGCATCCGTATCGAATCGGTGACCTCAAGTGATCCATGCGCTCGACTGCATCACGCTTGGCGCGGCATTGCCCGATGCCGCGCTGCAATCCTATGCGGCGCTCCTCGGCCACTCGCCCGCTGCCGACGGCACGAACGCGCAGATGCAACTCGCCAACGTGCGGCTGGAGTTCGTCGCCAAGCCGTCCTCGGTCGATGAAGGTCTGGCGGCTATTGCATTCGCGGCGGGCGATCTCGCCAAGGCCCGGCATCTGCTGGAACGTCGCGGCATGCGCCTGCATCTGGCGGACGGTGACGGCGGCGCCGGCCGCTTGCATGTGGCAACGGATTCCACCCACGGCGTGCCTGTATCCCTTGTGGAACGCAAGTCGCAGGCAGCCGGCAGCGCTCCGGCCTCAATCGGGTCCGACCATGATGCGGCCGTGTCCGGGCTCGACCACGTGGTCGTCCGCACGCCCAATCCTGAGCGCGCCGTGGCCCTCTATGCCGGCCGGCTCGGGTTGAGCCTGCGGCTCGACCGCAGCGAGCCCTCGTGGGGTGCGCGCCTGCTGTTCTTCCGCTGCGGCGATCTCGTGGTCGAAGTCGCGCACGATCTCAAAGCCGGCGTGAGCAACGAGCCCGACAAACTTTGGGGCCTGTCCTGGCGCGCTCCCGACATAGCCCAAACGCATGCCCGCGTGAAAAGCGCTGGCATCGAGGTCTCGGACATCCGCGTCGGGCGCCGCCCCGGCACGCGCCTGTTCACCGTGCGCAGCCACGCGGCCGGCGTACCGACGATCATGATCGGCCCGGATGCACCGTCGGCGGCTTGAGAGGATCATTCCTGTTCGCGGTCGGGTCTGTGGTTGCGAGCCAGATGCCCGCGAACACCGCGATCAGTCCGACGAAAAGCACTGGCGTGACCGGCTCACTCAGCAAGGCTGCCGCGAGCAGCCCGGCAACCAGCGGATTGACGGTCATGGTATTGGCGACCCGCGTGGGGCTGGCGTACTGCAGCGCATACACCCACAGGAAAAACGCGAGCGCCCCGCCGCCCGCCGCAAGATAGAAGGCCGCGATCCAGTCGCGCGGACCGAACCCGGCAAGGCTTGATGCCCCGCCGGTGCCAAGGCTGATGAGCACCAGCGCCCCGCCGCCGACGACCATCCCGCTGGCGAGAAATCCAAGCGCGCTCGAGCGCTGCATGAACGGTCGCGAGAAGACGTTGTAGAGCGCCATGCTCAGGGTCGCGGCCGCCATGATGAGATCGCCGCGCCACGCTCCTGGCGGCGCGCCCTGCAGCCCCGAGGTCAGGGCGACGGCGACGCCCAGCATGGCCACCGCAACGCCGGCCGCCTTGCGCCGGCTCAGTGGCTCGATCCCCAGGACGCTGCCGGCAACCATGGTCATGAGGGGCAGCGTCGACAATGCGAGCGTGCCGCGTGCCACCGTCGTGAAGCTGAGCGCAACATTGTAGAGCACGAAGAACACGCCGTAGAAGGCGAAGCCGAGCCCGGCAACGGCTGGCCAGTCCGCGCGCGGCGGCCAGCGCACGGGCAGCAGCAGGACCAGCGGCAGCAGGCAAGCGGCGCCGCCGCCGAAGCGGATCGCGGCCAGCGTGAAGGGGTCCGCCGCGGTGATGAGATAGCGCGTTGCCACGGCGGCGCCGGCGCCCAGGCAGCACGAGACGAGCGCGACGCCGACCCCCCTTGCCTCGTTCATGGCCATTGCTCCCCGCGGCAAACGATGGATCAATGCGGCGCCCGCAGCGGATGATCAACTACGTGGCAGGTAGTCATGGAGACGCAATCGACCTTCGCTGCGCGCCTCAAGTGGTGGCGCGAGCGGCGTGGGCTGTCGCAGCTCGATCTTGCGCACGCTGCTGACGTCTCCCAGCGTCACGTGAGCTTCATCGAGATCGGGCGCACGGCGCCCAGCCGCGAGATGGTGCTCAAGCTGGCTGCGGCGCTCGATCTTTCGCTCCGGCAGCAGAACGCGCTGCTGCTGGCGGCGGGGTTTGCACCGCTCTGGCGCGAGAGCCCGCTCAGTGCGCCCGAACTCGTGGCCGTCAACCAGGCGCTCGATTTCATGCTCGCGCAACAGGAACCCTATGCGGCCTTCGTCGTCGACCGCCGCTGGAACCTGCTGCGTGCCAACAATGGCGGCCAGAACCTCGTTGCGTTTCTCACCGATACCCAACCGCAGGCGCCGGACCCCGCGCAACCGATCAATCTCGCCGACGCCCTCCTGGCCCCCGATGCCTTGCGCCCGCTGATCGCCAACTGGCGCGAGGTCGCGCTGCACTTCCTGCGCGGCGTGAGTGCGGATGCGCTGGCCGATGGCACGGAGGAGACCGCCGCGCTGCTCGAGCGCCTGCTCGCCTATGCCGATGTCCCCCGCATCTCCGACATTCCGTCCATCGATGATGCGCCAGAACCCGTGCTGTCGATCCATTTCCACAAAGGCGGCACGGATTTGAAGCTCTTCACCACGCTCGCCACCCTGGGCACGCCGCAGGACGTCACCGTGCAGGAGATCCGCATCGAGTGCTTCTTTCCCGCCGACGCGGCGAGCGCGAACGCGTTCAAGGCCTGGGCTGCACGTAGATAGCGAAACGGCAGAGCTCTTGCCGGTTGTAGCCATGCAGAACCGGCACGACGGCGTCGCATGTCCATGCGCAGGAGCAGGGGGACGACCCATTGCCGCCATGCTAGGTTGCCGTCAACAACAAGCCTACGGAGGAAACGTCATGCGCTGTCGCCTGAAAACCCTTGCGGCTGCCGCCGCTGTTGCCTTCGCCGCCTCGCCCGCCCTGGCTCAGGTCGGCTTCCCGCCGCCGCCACCCAAGGTCAGCCCGGCCGCCGGCAGCATCGACATGCACGTGCATTCCCATCCCGACGTTTTCGGCCGCAGCATGGACGACATCGACGTCGCGACGCTGGCCAAAGCCAAAGGCATGCGCGGCATCCTGCTCAAGAACCACGTCGCCAACACCGCCGACCGCGCGCAGATCGTAATGAAGGTGGTGCCCGGCATCGAGGTGTGGGGCGGCATCGTTCTCAACAATGCGGTGGGCGGCATCAATCCCGCAGCGGTCGAGTGGATGCATCGCATGTACGGCGGCCGCGGCCGGGTCGTGTGGCTGCCGTCCTTCGACTCCGACAAGCACATCAAAACGCTGGTCGACAAGGACAAGTCCGGCATCCTGGTTGCGCCCAACGGCGTCGTCACCCCGCAGATGGAAGAGGTGCTGAAGATCGTAGCGCGCGAGAACCTGCTGCTCGCCACCGGCCACATTCATGCCGAAGAAGTCGTCGCGGTCACCAAGAAGGCCCGCGAGATGGGCGTGAAGAACATCATGGTCACCCACGGCCTCACCAACATTCCGGGGCTGTCGATGGCCCAGGCCAAGGAAGTCGCCGACATGGGCGCCATCATCGAGGTCTGCTACCTGCAATTCATGACCGGCCCGAATGCGCAGTACGCCTGGATGAAGCATTGGAGCGAGGTGTCGGCCAAGATGGTGGCCGAGGCGGTCAAGCAGATCGGGGCCAAGAGCCTGGTCCTCTCCACAGACCTCGGCCAGCAGGGCAACATGACCCATCCCGACGGGATGGAGAACATGATCGCCGCCATGAAGGGCGCCGGCGTATCGGAAGCCGACATCGACATCATGATCCGCAAGAACCCGGCAAAGCTGCTGGGGCTCGATAGCTAGCGTCTCTTGCGAGGCCCTCACTCATTCCCTCTCCCCATTCTTCGTCCATGCGGAGCATGGCTCCGCCATGACGGGAGAGAGTTAGGGTGAGGGGCAGCAACGGGCACAAGCCTGCTCAAGGCACACGCCGGCGCAGTCCGAGGATCACCACCAGCGGCAGCACGACGGCACTCACGGTAACCGCCAGCACCAGCGACGGCAGCTGTTCATAGTCCCCGCGGTCCACCGGGAACAGCAGGTTGACGTACTTGGTCAGCAGCTGGCTTGCGACGACAGCAAGGCTCATGAGCGACGCGATCAGCGCAAACCATGTGGCGCGCTGATCAGGCGGCGCATGCACGGCGATCAGCGCGAGTAGCGGAACGGTAGCCAGCAGGAACAGCGGCGACTGTGCCGCCTCGTCGATCAGCGCAATGCTGCGCGCGCCGAAACCAAGCACACGCGCAGTCCATTCGTGTGCGCCGTTGACCAGCAGCAGGCTGGGCAGGAACAGCAGCGCGGTCATGAAGGTAAGGCACAGCAGCACCGTGCTCGGCGGCCGGCGCACGATCGTATCGGCGAACAGCCACATGGCCACGAGGCCCAGCCCCGTGCTGGTCAGCTGCAGCACGCCGAAGAACGCCTCGTCGAACCCCAGCCTGTCCATCGCGAACCAGCGGTAGCCGTCGCCGATCATCGGCACGGCGCGGAAGGCGAAAATCATGACGGCCACGAGAGCGATGCGCCGCTTGATGACTGGATCGAGCCGCACCATCACCCGCTTCAGCATCAGGCAGATCACCGCCAGCGACACCAGGAAAACAACTTCCTGCGCATAGCGGAATGCGGAAAGACCTAGCAGAGTGGCAACCGCCGCCAAGGCGAGGCCGCCACCGAAGATGCGCCAGTCGAGCGCGCGCCTGCGCCCGCCTTCCAGCCGCACCAGCAGCGCACCGCCAATGGAAAGCACCGGCACCGCCAGCCCCAGGAGAAAGACCGTTTCATAGGCGAAATTCTTGGCCAGCGCCCCGGCCAGCCAGCCGACGGCGAAAGCGCCGAACGAGTAGGTCAGGCGCGCGAGCACTTCCACCATGGCGAGGTCGCGGTTGATGTCCGCCTGCGGCCGTGCGGTGCCGTCGGGTCCGGTGCGCGGCACCACCTCGGGGCTCATGGCGTCGGCCACCACCTCCTGGATCACGGCGCCGGCGACCACCAGCAGCTGCGCCATCACGTAGAGCTGCTCCGGCCGCGCGAAATTGATCCAGCCGCCCGCCGCGCCCGCCAGCACGATCAAACCCGCCGCAATCAGGCCGGCGCCGATGAACGTGTAGGCGCGGCGTTGCGAACCGAAGACCGGCACCGCGTCGACGAACTCGCTGAACACCATCTTGGCGGTCCATGGCAGCTGCAGCCAAACCGCCAGCGAGGCGAGATCGGCCGGCGTCAAGGTCAGCGACTTCTTCACCCAGAACTGGTCTGCGACCGCGATGATGCCGAGCGCGCCCGACGCCAGATAAATGCTGAGCAGCGGCAGGTAGGCGAGACGGAACGCCCGCACCGGCGCCAGCAGGGGCGCCTCCACCCGCGTCTTGAGAATCGCCAGCCGCAAGCGCAGCGGTGCGACAATGGTGGCCTTGGTGTCGGTCATCGGTCCGCAGAGCCCCCGGACGGCAGTCATTATCCCACGTGCATAGCGGCGCATAGGGTTGACCGATCCGGTGCATCCGCGCTCTGCTTGCCGGCGGGGATTTCACAGGGGGACTTGCGCATGGGCCACGAGATCTCGCGCCGGGATTTCCTCAACGGTGTGGCCCTCACCGCCGCCGCGGCCCTCACCCCGCTCGAGCAGCTCGAGGCCCAGGTCCGGGCACTGCCACGCGGCCTCTATCCGCCGGCGCTCACCGGGCTGCGGGGTTCCACCGACGATGCCTACGCCGTCATCCACGGCGTGGCCCGCGAGGGCCGGCGGTACGACATCGACAAGATGGAAGCCGAGGAAACCTATGATCTGGTCGTTGTCGGCGCGGGGCTGGCGGGGCTCACGGCGGCCTGGGCCTATCGCGAGCGGCGGCCGCGGGCGCGCATCCTGATCCTCGACAATCACGACGACTTCGGCGGCCACGCGCGCCGCTGCGAGTTTCGTGTCGGCAACCGGCTGCTGCTGAGCTACGGCGGCTCGGAGTCGATGGTGGCGCCCAAGGTCAAGTACGCCGGCGAGCTGGGTCGCATCCTGCGCGCCCTGCGCATCTACCCCGAGCGCTTCGAGCGCGAGCGTGTCTTCCACCGCCAGCTCTATCCCAAGCTCGGCCTGTCCAAGTCGGTGTTCTTCGACCGCGAGACCTTCGGCGAAGACCGGCTCGTCACGGGCGATCCGCTGATGCTCGGCTTCGACGAGTTTGCGCCGGACAACCCCGGCGCGCGGCCCATCGCTGCATTTCTGGCCGACTGTCCCCTGACCGGACTCGCCCGGCGCGGCCTGTCGGACCTTTTCGCCGGCGGGCACGACTACATGGCCGGGCAATCGCCCGAACAGAAAGTCGCGGCCCTCGCCAAGACCAGCTACCGCGCCTTCCTCACTGACGTCTGCAAGCTGCCGGCCGACGCCGCCAATTTCTTCCAGGGGCGATCGAGCGACAACTTCGGCTACGGCATCGACGCCATCGGTGCGCTGGATGCGATGGGCGAGGGCTATCCTGGCGCCAGGGCCCTGGGGATCGAGGACAAGGCGGGCGGCCACGCCGAAGACAAGGCCGCCTACATCCACCACTTCCCGGACGGCAACGCCTCGCTGGCGCGCGCGCTGGTGCGGTCATTGGTCGAGGGCGTGGCTCCCGGCCGCAGCATGGAAGACCTCGTCACCGCCGCCTTCGACTATCCGAGCCTGGACCGACTGGGAGCGCCGGTGCGCATCCGCCTGCAGTCGACGGCGGTCAGGGTGCGCAACACGGCCGACGGCCGCGGCGTCGACGTCGGCTACGTCAAGGACGGCGAGCTGCGCCGCGTGCGTGCGGGCAGCGCGGTGGTCGCCACCTACGCGACGGTGATGCCTTACCTCTGCCCCGAACTCGAGCGCGATCCGGTCGAGCTGATGCTTTCCAACGTCAAGGCACCGCTGGTCTACACCAAGGTGGTGGTGCGCAACTGGCAGAGTTTCGTGCGGCTCGGCACGCACAAGATCTCGGCCCCCACCAGCTTCCACACCACCGTCAAGCTCGACTATCCCGTCAGCCTCGGCGGCTACAAGTTTCCGCGCCGGCCCACCGATCCGATGCCGCTGCATCTCGTGCACGTGCCGCTGGAGCCCGGACACGGCCACGACATGCGCACGCAGGCGCGCATCGGCCGCAGCCGGCTTCTCGGCACGAGCTTCGCCGATTTCGAGAAAGCGATCCGCCAGGATCTCGATCGCATGCTGGGCAAGGGCGGCTTCGATGCGGGCCGCGACATCCTCGCCATCACCGTCAATCGCTGGTCGCACGGCTATTCCTACACGCCCAACAGCCTCTACGACGACGTCGAGGACATGCAGGGGCGGTCTGCTGCCGCGCGCGCCAAACTCGGCAATATCGTGTTCGCCAACTCCGACACCGCCTGGGACGCCTATGCGCATTCCGCCATGGAGGAAGCGGTGCGTGCGGTCGGCGAACTGCTGGGCGCACCGCCCGCTGAAGTGCGGCAGCCGTGGTACACCCGGTTTCTCAGGCGATTCTCGAAGCAGTAGTTGGAACACTCGATCCGTCATTCCCGCGAGCGCGTAGCGCGGTCAGCGGGAGTCCAGCCGCGGGCGCCACATCTGTATCTGGATTCCCGCTCGACGCTTCGCTTGGCGGGAATGACGCGGGTGTGCGGGAATGACGTCCGATTGATTGGACGCCGCCTCATTCTGCCCTAGTGTCGCGCCGGATTCGCGCAACAGCTACCGCTAGCCGCGAAAGTACAGAGGTGATGATGTTTCCCCTGTCGCATATGCTGAAGTCGTTCGTGCGCACCGGCACCTTGAAGGTGATCGATGCGGACGGGAAGACGCACGTCTTCGCGGGCAAGCCCGGCGGCCCCGACGTCACCATGCGGCTCACCGACCGTCGCTCTATCGCAAGCTGTTCTTCAATCCCGAGCTCAACGCCGGCGAAGCCTACATGGATGGCCGCCTCAGCTTCGAGAACTCGACGCTGCGCGACTTCCTCACGCTGTTTTCCATCAACCGGCTGTCGCTCGCCGCGCACCCGATGCAGAAGGTGCTGCGCAAGGTGTCGCTGGGCCTGAAGCGCTTCCAGCAGGCCAATCCGATCGGCCAGGCGCAGAAGAACGTCGCGCACCACTACGATCTCGGCAACGACTTCTACAAGCTGTTCCTCGATGAGGGCATGCAGTACTCGTGCGCCTACTTCCTCAACGACAACGAGAGCCTGGAGCAGGCCCAGCAGAACAAGCTGCGGCTGATCGCAGCCAAGCTCAATCTCAAGCCCGGCTTGAAGATTCTCGACATCGGCAGCGGCTGGGGCGACATGGCGCTCTATCTCGCCCGGCTCGAGAACGTCGATGTGACCGGCGTCACGCTGTCGAAGGAGCAGCACGCCCTCTCCAACGAGAAGGCCAAGCGGCTCGGTCTGGCCGATCGCGTGCGCTTCCGCCTGCAGGACTACCGCGAGGTGCCGGAGCGCTTCGACCGCATCGTCTCGGTCGGCATGTTCGAGCACGTGGGCGTGCACCACTACGACGAGTTCTTCGCCAAGGTCAACGCGCTGATGACCGACGACGGCGTCATGCTGCTGCACTCCATCGGCCACATGAGTCCGCCCGGCACGGCGAGCCCCTGGATGAGGAAATACATCTTCCCCGGCGCCTATTCGCCGGCGCTGTCGGAGGTGTTCACGTCCGTCGAGCAGGCCAGCCTGTGGGTGACGGATCTGGAATTCCTGCGCCTGCACTATGCCAAGACGCTCAACCACTGGTGCCGGCGCTTCGAGGCCAATCGGGCGAAGGTGGCGCAGATGTACGACGAGCGCTTCTGCCGCATGTGGGAGTTCTATCTCGTCAGCGCCGAGATGATGTTCCAGACGGGCAGCCAGCTCGTCTTCCACATGCAGCTGGCGCGCAAGCGCGACGCGGTGCCGATCCAGCGCGACTACATCACCGACCTGCAGCGGCAGTACCAAGGCAAGGAATCGGCCGGCGGCATGGGCCGGATCGCAGCAGGCAGTCTGAAGTAGGCGACACAGTTCGGGCGGAGAAGGTGCCGACACTTGGAAGACTAGCTCTTGTCTGGCTGATCGGGGTGCTCTGCATCGCCCCCGCTGCGGCGCAGGTCTGCGACGGCATAGAGGTTGGCATCGGCGCGGGCGAGCGACGTTGTCTCAAGCCCGGCGCAGGCGAACGCTTCAGGGACTGCCCGGATTGTCCAGAAATGGTCGTCGTCCCTGCCGGCACCTTCACGATGGGCTCGCCGGCGGACGAGCCGGAACGCGCCGGCGAGCGCGAAGATCAGGTGCGCGTGACCATCGCCCAGCCTTTTGCGGTCGGTGCTTTTGCCGTCACGCGCGGCGAGTTTGCCGCGTTCGCGGCGGCGACCAACCACGCGCCGGATGGCGGCTGCTACTTCTGGACCGGGAACACGTGGGAGGAACTGCCGGACCGGTCATGGCGGGCTCCGGGCTTTCCCCAGGACGACCGTCACCCCGTGACGTGCGTCTCCCTCGCTGATGCCGCGGCCTTCATCGCGTGGCTATCATCGAAGACGGGCAGGGCGTATCGCCTGCCTTCCGAAACGGAGCGCGAATATGTGACGCGCGGCGGAACGGCGACGCCGTTCTGGTGGGGTTCCTCGGTCGCGACGGCGCAGGCCAACTACAACGGCGAGGTTGCCTCGGTTCTGGGATCCAAGGGCGAGTGGCGGCAGAAGACACTCGCCGTCGACAGCTTTCGCCCTAATCCATGGGGTGTCTACAACGTGCACGGCAACGTGTGGGACTGGACCAGCGATTGCTGGAACGAAACCAATGCCGGCAACCCAGGCGACGGAACCGCGCGGATCGTCGGCGACTGCACATGGCGCGCTGTGCGCGGCGGCGCCTGGAACTACAGCCCGACCTACCTGCGCGCTGCATTCCGCTACTGGAACTTGCCGCACAACCGCAGCGGTGTCCAAAGCTTCCGCGTTGCCCGCGCGTTGTGAGTCTGGCCGATCGGTTGGGCTTATGCCGCGTGCCCATCGGTGCCCTCCATGTGCCGCCGGATCTCCGTGGCCGAGATGGCTTCGAAGCCGGCATCGAGTTCCAGGCGTTCAACGACGTAGCCGACGTCGCGGCCGTAGAACACGTGGGTGATGTTGGGCAACGGCACGATCGTGTAGCGGCCCGAGAATGCCCGTAGCCCGGCATCGATGCGCTGCTTCACGTCGAAGAACGATAGAGGGTTCTTCTCATCTGTGCCCGAGGTGTCGCGCACGGCGATGCAGGCCTGCCCGACGCGGCGAATGCCTTCCTCGATCAGGCGACGATGGCCGTCATGGAACGGCTGATACCGGCCGACGAAAAGCGCTGTGGGACGCTGCGGTTCGAAGGCTGGATGCAGCCTGGCGAGGATGCGTTCGGCCCAGCGACCGTGCGCTGCCCTCGGGGGATCACGCGGATGTCGGCGATCTCCGGGGGGACGAACAGGCGATTGGTGTCCTCGAACCGCCTCTGGATGCGATCCACCCACACGGTGAATGCGGACCGAAAGCCGCGCGCGCCTGCGGCGTCGGGCAGATGAAGTCGGCGATGGCGATGCCGCCGGCCATTCGTGTTCTGCGCGGTAAGATTGCCCGCTCTGCAGCTCGGCCATCTGATTCCGCACACCGACCTGTACGTCTCGCCGCTGCATGCGCTTTACATTGACGGAATTCTGGTTCCGGCCAAAAATCTCGTGAACGGGCGCAGCATTGTGCAGTGCAGTCCGGCCGATTTCGACACGGTCGACTACTTCCATGTCGAGCTCGATGGCCACGACGTAATGTTCACCGAGGGTGCGCCCACGGAAACCCTGTTGGCCGATGGCAAGCGCGAGTTCGACAATTGGGCCAAGGGCGTCGAGCTTTCGGGCGATGCACAGCCCGTGCAGTACGCACCAAGGGTGCCGGCTAACAGCACTGCTGTTATCCGTTCGAGACTCCGCAGCGCCGTGTCTCCGTTGATTGACATACGCCAGCCTGGAGATGGCGTTTGGGAACGGCTTGCCGAACGTGCCGAGACCCAGATTGCTGCTTAGATGTCTAACGCGGTCAGCAGTTGATTGCTGCTGAGCGCCGGCGGGCGGGTTTGCACCGCACGGGTGTCTCCCGCCCCCGCCAGCGCGCCTGCGGCGACTAACCGCGTTCGGCCAATCTGCTCAGCAGCTCCAGCAGCTGCTCGCGGCCGCCGGGACCCAGCTTGACGTCGAGGCGGGCCTCGAACCGGCTTTCAAGGTCGTTGGCCCGGGCCAGGACTTTCTCGCCGGCCTCCGTGAGATAGAGCGCATACGAGCGCCGGTCGTTGGGGGCCGAGCTGCGCTGGGCCAGCCCGCGCCGCTCCAGTCCGTCGAACAGAACAACGAAATTGGCGCGCTGGATGCCGAGCGCGGCCGCGACGTCGGATTGCTTCAAGCCGGGGGAATTTCCAAGCAGAACCAGCACGCTGTACTGGGCAGGCCGCAGGTCGAGCTCGGCAAAATTGGCGATCACGTCGTCGAACACCGCGAGCTGGGCGCGCCGCAGCACATAGCCGACCATGCCGGCGAGCGGACCCACTTCCACGGCGGGCGCACGCGCATCCCTGGCGGTTGCGGCCGCCAGCTGTTCTGCTGCGATTTTCTTGTCGGCGTTCGAACTCATGCCACTGACGAAGTGTGCCTCTAGGCTTGTATTTATAGAGCATAATTGTTATTCGAAACTACAAAATAAGACGCGATGGGAGGAGCGGATGGCGCTGCGAGCGCAGGCGCGCGAGCGGCGGCGGGTCTTCGTGCACTGTTTAACGGTTTTCTCGCAGGCACACGCGCTGCGCATGATGTGCTGCGCTGGCGCCGGCGGGTGTCCCGTGTCCCCGTCGTAACCACCGCCCCGGAGCGCGCCTTTGGACTCCACGATCCTCCTCTTCCTCCTGCAGGATGGCGTCACCAACGGCGCCATCTACGCGCTGCTGGCGCTGGCGCTGGTGCTGGTGTTCGCGGTGACGCGCGTCATCCTGGTGCCGCAGGGCGAATTCGTCACCTACGGGGCGCTGACGCTGGCCGTGCTCGACCTGGGCAAGGTGCCAGGCACTGTCGGGCCTGCTCGTCGTATTTGCGGCCTTGGCGCTGGCGGTGGAGGTCTGGAGCCAGCCGCAAGCGTCTTTCCCTCAAGCTGGCAGGCCGCCTCGCACTGTTCTACGTGCTGCCGCCGCTCGTGATCGCTGCGCTCGCATGGTGGCTGGCGCCGCTGCAACTGGGGCCGCTGCCGCAGGCGCTGCTGGCCATCGCGATCGTGGCGCCCATGGGCCCCTACCTCTACCGCATCGCCTTTCAGCCGCTCTCGGAAGCCTCCATCCTGGTGCTGCTGATCGCGGCCGTGGGCGCGCATTTCTCGATGACCGGTCTTTGCCTGCTGTTCTTCGGACCAGAAGGACTGCGGGCCAAGCCGCTGGTCACCGCGAGCTTCACCGCCGGGCCGCTGCCGGTGTCCGGGCCAGAGCATCGCCATCTACCTTGCCGCGCTCGGCCTGATGCTGGCGCTGTATGTCTTTTTCGACCGCACCATTCTCGGCAAGGCGCTGCGCGCGACGGCGGTGAACCGGCTGGGTGCCCGGCTGGTGGGCGTGCGCACCGCGCTGTCCGGCCAGCTCGCTTTCCTGATCGCCGCGGCCATCGGCGCGCTCTCTGGCGTGCTGATCGCACCGGTGACGACGGTGTTCTACGATTCCGGGTTCCTGATCGGCCTCAAGGGCTTCGTGGCGGCCATCGTCGGCGGTCTGGTGAGCTATCCGCTCGCGGCGGCTGCGGCCGTGTTCGTCGGCATCGTGGAAGCCTTCGCCTCGTTCTGGGCGTCGAGCTTCAAGGAGATCATCGTTTTCATGATCATCATTCCCGTGCTTCTGGTGCGCTCGCTCACGACGACGCACACCGAGGACGAGGAGTGAAGCGATGCCCAACCGCGCTCTTCTCCTCGCCCTTGTCGCCGCCGGCGCCGTTTTTCCGCTGCTCCCCGGCGTGCCCGTATTCTGGGTCACGCTGCTCAACAACGTCGGCCTCGGTGCGCTGGTAGCGATCGGCCTGGTCGTGCTCACGGGCGTCGGCGGCCTGACCTCGTTCGGCCAGGCCGCGTTCTGCGGCTTCGGCGCTTTCACCACGGCCGTGCTCACCACCCGCTACGGCTGGTCGCCGTGGATGACGCTGCCGGTGGCGGTGGCCATCACGGCAACGGCAGCCCTGGTGCTGGGCCTGCCCACGGTGCGCCTGTCCGGTCACTACCTGCCGCTCGGCACCATCGCCTGGGGCCTCAGCCTCTATTTCCTGTTCGGCGAGCTGGAGCTGTTCCACCGCCACGACGGCATCACCGCCATCCCGCCCTTCAACTTCGCCGGCTACGATCTCTACGACAGCCGCGGCATCTACTATGTCATCTGGGCCTGCGTGATCCTGGCCTCCGTCGCCACCCACAACCTGCTCGATTCCCGCACGGGCCGTGCCATCCGCGCGCTGCGCGGCGGCGCCATCGCCGCTGAATCGTTCGGCGTCAGCACCTTTCGCGTGAAGCTGATCGTGTTCGTCTACGCGGCGGTGCTGGCGGGCATATCCGGCTGGCTCTATGCGCACATGCAGCGCGCGGTGAATCAGACGCCGTTCGGCATCAACGCCGGGCATCGAATACCTGCTGATGGCGGTGCTCGGCGGCGCGGGCCACGTGGGCGGCGCAATCCTGGGTTCGGGCATCGTCACGCTGCTGAAGGATCAGCTCCAGCGCATCCTGCCGCAGTTGTTCGGCAGCAAAGGCAACTACGAGATGATCGTGTTCGGTGCGCTGCTGGTGATCCTGCTGCAGACCGCCCGCGAAGGGCTCTGGCCGCGCCTTGCCGCGCTGATCCCCGAGCGGGGGCAGAAGCCGCGCCCGCCCGAGGCGGAACCTTTGCCCGCACGTGCCATGCCGCCGGCAGGCGAGTCGCTGCTGTCGCTGCAATCGGTGCGCAAGGCGTTCGGCGGGCTGGTCGCCGTCAACGACGTCAGCTTCGACGTGCGGGCAGGCGAGATCGTCGGCCTGATCGGCCCCAACGGCGCCGGCAAGAGCACCATCTTCAACCTGGTGACGGGCGTGCTGTGGCCGACGTCGGGAGAGATCAAGTTCAGGGGCGAGCGCGTTTCGGGGCGATCCTCCCAGTTCGTTGCCCGCCGCGGCATCGGACGCACATTCCAGCACGTCAATGTGCAGCCCAACATGAGTGTGCTCGAGAACGTCGCGCTGGGCGCGCATTTGCGCGGCAGCAAGGGCACATTCTCGAGCGTGGCGCGCATCGATCGCGCCGAGGAGGCGCGCCTGCTCAACGAGGCCGCGCGCCAGATCGAGCGCATGGGGCTGGCGCAGCACATGCACCGGCCCGCCGGCAGCCTTTCGCTGGGTCAGCTGCGCATCGTCGAGATCGCGCGCGCACTATGCCTCGACCCCGTCCTGCTGCTGCTCGACGAGCCGGCCGCCGGGCTTCGCCACATGGAGAAGCGCGAGCTGGCGCAAACGCTGACCCGGCTCAAGGAGGAAGGGCTCACCATCCTGCTGGTCGAGCACGACATGAGCTTCGTCATGGGCCTCACCGATCATCTGGTCGTGGTCGACTTCGGCACCAAGATTGCCGAAGGGCGCCCCGCCGAGGTGCGCGCCAACCCGGCCGTGATCGAAGCCTATCTCGGAGGCGTGGTATGAGCGCGCCGATCCTCGTGCTCGAAGGCGTCTCCGTGGCCTATGGCAAGGTGGAGGCGGTGCGCGACGTTTCGCTCAGCATGCAGCCGGGCAGTATCGTCACCGTGATCGGCGCCAACGGCGCTGGCAAGACGACGCTGCTCAATGCGCTGATGGGCATTCTGCCGTCGGGCGGCACCGTGACGTTTCGACGGCGCCGTGCTCGCCGGCGATGCCATCGAAGAGCGCGTCGCCATGGGCATGGCGCTGGTGCCGGAGCGGCGCGAGCTGTTCGGCTCCATGACGGTCGACGACAACCTGGTGCTCGGCGGTTTTCGCACCACGGCTGCGGAGCGCGCCCAGTCCCTGGCGCAGGTGTTCGCGCGCTTTCCACGCCTGCAGGAGCGCCGCCGCCAGCTTGCCGGCACGCTGTCGGGCGGCGAACGCCAGATGCTGGCCATGGGCCGGGCGCTGATGGGACGCCCGCGCCTGCTGATGCTGGACGAGCCGAGCCTGGGCCTCGCGCCGCTCATCGTCCGCGACATCTTCGAGATCATCGTCGGCCTGCGCAAGACCGGCGTTTCGATTCTGCTCGTCGAGCAGAATGCACGTGCCGCCTTGCAGGTCGCCGACCACGCCTACGTCATGGAGCTGGGCGAGATCACCGCCCGCGGTCCTGCGGCCGAACTCGCCGCCGACCCGCGCATCGTCGAGAGCTATCTGGGACTCGGCGGCACGGGTAGCTGAGTCAATGCAGCACGTCCGAAAGCGCGCGCCAGATCTCACCGGGCGCCACCGGCTTGGACAGGACGTGTGCGGCATCCACCTCGCCGTGCATGCGGAAGGTGCAGCCTGAGACGACGATGAAGGGAATGCCGCGCGTCTTCAGGCCGTCGATGATGGACTCTCCAGTGCCGTCGCACAGCAGGAAGTCGACGATGGCCGCATCCACGTCGTGCGAAGCCAGATAGGACAAGGCGTCCCGATTGGTCGCCTTGAAGCCTTCCGCGGTGGCTCCGACGTCCTTGAGTTGGAAGTGATAGTCCACCGCGATGACAGGATCGTCCTCGACGATGAGCACGCGTTTGCCCTTTAGATTGGGATATCCGCGCTTGTCCCGGTCTCGCAGAAATTGGCGTTCATCCAGCATGGGGGTTACTCTTTACTGACTGAAGCGCCCAGCAGCCCAATTTGCCAACGTCAGTATGTAGGGAGGGTTCCCTAAGCATTGAAGATACCTGGGGAATCCAGCGTCATCCTGACGCGCGGGGCTCCCATCTGTTTTCGCGGTGCGCGCGCGAAGCGAAGGAGGGCCGGCGCTCGGGAAGCGCCGGCCCTTCTCATGACTGGAGAACGAATGTTTTGTTAGTTGGACCTTGAAGGCGCAGGACCAGGCGAGGTCGGGCGAGTTGGCATCTCGCTGCGCTTCTTTTCCGCGTCCTGGTCACGTTTTGACTTGAACGCCGGAGCGTTGCTCAGCTCGTCCTTGGTCATGTCCATGGTGAGCAACACGGAACCGTCCGCATTGTGCGACATCTTGAGCTTGTCCATGTTCAGCGCAACGTTCCTCTCGCCGATGCCGAGGAAACCGCCCACGCCGATCACGAACCCTTGAACGGACTTGCCGTCCTTGCTCAGGATCAGGTCGCTGATGCTGCCGATCTTGGCCTTGTCGGGCGCGTACACGGTTTGGCCGATGAAATCGCGGCTCGCCAGAATCGTGTTCGCATCCTGCGCCACGATTTGGCCCGCAACAGGTGCCTTCGGCGCCGCCTCAGGGCTCGGCGGACGCTGCGTCGGCGATGTCTGTGCCAAGGCCTGCCCGGACAGTCCGAGCGCAAGCGTCAGCGCAGCTACACTTGCTGCTGTTCTGAGTGTCATCGCAAACCTCCAAAACAGGTTGTTCAGATTGCATGAGCCTCAAAAAATTCGAAGTGGCTGAAGCTCTGCCCTGTCAACGCACTTGCGTGGAGAAAGGTTGCGCATGTTAAGAGCCGTGTACGGCCAAGAATGCTTGCTCGAAAAAAAAGACCGCCGATGCCTTGCAGCACCGGCGGTCGATTTTGCAGTGCACGGCGCGCCGAGGCGCGCGGGCTCAGCGGCTCACTTCACGAGCGCCCAGGTTCCGTCCTTGACGGTGAGCAGCACGCGTCCGCGATCGTCGAGACCGGCGTGATCGGAAGACGTGAAATTGTACACGCCGTGACTTGCGGGGATCTCCTTCTCGCCCTCGATGGCCGCCAGCATGGCCTCGCGGAACTCCTTGGTGCCGGGCTTGGCCTTCTTCAAGGCGACGGGAACCGTGCGTTCGAGGATCTGCAGCACATCGAACGCGTGCCCGCTGAACTGCGTGATGGTGCCCGCGCCGTATTTGGCCTCGTAGGCCTTCAGGTGCTCCATCGCCACTTTCTTTTGCGGGCTGTCGGGCAGCAGATCGGCAACGACCAGCGGGCCCGAGGGCAGGACCACATCTTCCGCCGACTTGCCGGCAATGCGGATGAAGTCTTTCGTCACGGCGCCGTGCGTATGATAGATGGTGCCCTTGAAGCCGCGTTCACGCAGCGCGATCTGCGGCAGCGCTGCGCCGGTGCCCGAGGCGCCGACCAGCACCACGTCGGGCTTTGCCGCCACCAGCTTGAGAGCCTGTCCGGCGACGGAGGTATCTGCGCGCGCGTAGCGCTCCTCGGCCACCATCTTGAGACCCATCGGCTCGCCGATGGCCTTGAATTCCTTCACCCACAGATCGCCCCAGCTGTCGGAGAAGCCGATGTAGCCGACGGTGGTGGCCTTGTTGGCCTTCATGTGATCGAAGACCGCCTTCGCCATGAGCGAGACTTTCTGCGGCATCATGAAGGTCCACTTGTCGCGGCCCGGCGGCAGGCCGACCGGGGACTGCGTGAAGTGCGGCACCGCGTTCTCGAGCGCCACGCCGGCCACGGCCATCGAACTGGGCGTGATCGACGAGCCGATCAGCACATCGACGTTCTCCTCGGTCACGAGCCGGCGCGCATTGGTGGTGGCCTGGCCTGGATCGCTGGCATCGTCGAGCAGGATCACCGTCAGCTTCTGGCCGGCGATCTCCTTCGGCCAGAGCTCGGTGAACGTATTCCTGGCCGGCACGCCGAGCGCCGCCGCGGAACCGGTCGCGGCAACCGTCACGCCAACCTTGATCTGGGCAAGTGCTGCCCCTGGCAGCGCCAGTACCGCGGCCAGCGCGGCCGCCAGGCCAGCGATCTTCGTCGTGAGCTTCATTGCAGTTCCTCCCTTGAGAGACGCGGGCTGCGGCAAAGCCCGGAGCCCGACGCCGGTTCTTATTCTGTGCAACCCAAGCGCCGTTTTTGCGATGGTTGGCAATTGTTATAAGGAATAACTATCGGGTCTTGGCGAGTCAACGTTTCGGCTCGGGTGCCACCGCGCCAGGAAACGGCAACAAACGATGCAGCATGTGTGAGCCGTTCGGCCAGTATTGCGAGAGCCTCTGCACTGCCTGACTCAAATCCCACCGCTAACCTCCTGCCCTATCACGGTTAACCGCGATTAACTGATGCCGTTGACCTATGTCCTCCAAGTGACACCCTTCTTGTCTTTGACGTCTTTCCAGCGGGTACTTTGCGCCGCCAAGCGACCCCGGCAGGTCCCTCTGGAGAGTGCAGAGAGAAGCCGGCGCGAGCCGGGTGACGCGTCTCAGATATAATTGGGGACACGGATGGGATTTGAAGCACGGTCGTCGATGCTGTCTGCGGTCAGAGAGCCTGCGTTGCTGAGCGATCCTACAAAGCACGACGAGCCGATCGGTGCGCGGCTGGAGGAAGGTCGGTTGCGCCTGGTGGCGCTGATCGACCGCCTGGGTGACCTGTTGGGCGAGCATGCAGCGCCTCTTCTGGAAGCTGCGAGTCGACAACTCCATCAGCGCTGCTGCCGCATCGCCGTCATCGGTCAGATCAAGGCCGGCAAGAGCACGTTCATCAACGCGCTCGCTGAGCGCCCGGGATTTTTGCCTGCCGACATCAATCCCTGGACGGCGGTAGTGACGGCGCTTCACTTCCGCAACAGTCCGACGCCGCCCGAGCACGCGGCAGTGTTCCACCTCTTCTCGGCCGATCAATGGAAGGAACTGGCCGAGGGCGGCGGCCGTCTCCGGGAGCTGACCGAGCGCCTCGTGCCCGGCTTCCAGCCCGATCTCCTGCGCGCGCAACTCGAGGTCATGCGCAAGCGGGCGGAGCGGCGCCTCGGCTCGAAGTTCGCGGAGCTGCTTGGGCAATGCCACCACTTCAAGACCGTGACGCCCGAGCTGCTGTCGGACTACGTCAGTGCCGGCGACGACAAAGCGCAATCGATGTCCGCCACCGCGCGCAAGATCTACTCCGACGTCACGCGCTCCGCCGATCTCTATTTCAACGAGAGCCCGTTCGCCTATCCGATCACGCTCATCGACACGCCGGGAACCAACGATCCCTTCCTCGTGCGTGACGAGATCACGCGCCGCAGCCTCGAGAACCCCGACGTCTATGTGTTCGTGATCTCGGCGCTGCAGCCGCTGTCGGCGGCCGACATCTACATGCTGCGGTTGCTGAACGGCCTGCACAAGGACCGCATTGTCGTCTTCATCAATCGCGCCGACCAGCTCGCCAACCCGGGCACCGACGCTGCTTTGATAAAGGCTGCGGTCGAGAAGCGCCTGCGTCTGGAGTTCCCGGCGCTCGATATTCCCGTCGTCTGCGGCAGCGCCTGGCTCGGCAGTCTCAGGCTGCAATCGGATCGCGGGGATTTCCACGCCGGCCTCAAGCCGGCCCAACTCAAAGTTCTGCGCCAGGCCGGCCTGCCGGCCAGCATCGACACCGCCGCGCGGCAGCTATCCAATGTCGATCGCTCGCGCCTGGCTGCCGCCATGCACATGGGCTCGGGGATGCGCGAGGTCGCGAGCTGCGATCAACAAGCTCATGGGCACGAGCAGCATCGCGATGCTGCTTGCGCCAGATCGCCGTGTGCCTGGCCGAGTTGGTGCGATCCGCCGATGTGACGGATCGGGCGGAGTTGCAATCGATCCAGGAACTCCTCGATGTCCGGCGCCAGGAGTTGGCGTCGCTGCGCGCGAGCGTCGCCGAGGAGCAGAAATCGCTCGCCGCGTTCGAGGAGCGTGCCGGCACTCTGCAGGCCTCATTCCAGGGCATCGAGACGCATTTCAGCGAACTGATCGCTTCAGCCGCACAGATGCTGCGCCATCAGTTGTGCACCCAGGTGCGCGAGTACGCCGATGAGCAGGCCGAAACCATGCTCGATGCGCTGGAGGCGGATCCCAAGCTGAGGACCTGGCGCTGCGATGTGCTGCCGTTGCGCGAACAGATGGAGAGCATCTTTCTTGCCTCCTTCGAGCAGGCGGCCGCCGATCTCACGCGCGTCGAGCAGTTTCTCTATCCGCAGCTGAAGGTCATCGTGTCGTCGTTGCTGCCCGACTATCGGGGCAATCTGCTGGAAGTGCCCGCTTGGCCGCCGGGCATCACCCCGTCCGTCGCACCGCTCGCGGACAAGGTTGCCGTGGATCTCGGCTCGTCATGGTGGCAGCAGTGGTTCGCCGCGCGGCGCGCCGTCGAAGAGCGGGCCGACCATCTCCGGCGCCTCATCGAACAGGACTTTCTCAAGATCGCAGATGAACTGGTGCGCGAGGCCGAAACCCAGCTCAACCAGCGGGTGGGCTACATCATGCAGCGGGTCAATGCGATCAGCATGGGCCTGCGCACGGGGATCGAGCGGCGCAGCACCAATCTGGCGCGCGAGCACGCGCTGCTCGACGGAACCGCAGACGAGCAGACCCTGGCGCGCTTCGAGAGCGAGCAGAGCCAGCGCGCCGAATACTGCGTGCGCAAGCAGGACGCCTATTCGGCGGCACTCGATGAGCTCAATGGCGTGCTGGAGACGCTCGATGCTTCGCCGGGAGACGCTAGATTGCTGCTGCAATGAGCGAAGGCGCCAACGATAGCCCAACCGGGTTGTCTGCACCGGCTGTTGACATCGCCGCACCGCGCGCAGACGCCCGGCACGGCCGCACGCGCATCGTCGTTGTCGGCGAGTTCAACAGCGGCAAGACCACGCTCGTGAACGCACTGGTGGGTGCGCCGGTGCTGACGCCGAGCTGCATCGCCCGCACCACGCATCCGACCGTGGTGGGCTATGCGGCCAAGCCTTCATTGTCTGCCGAAGCGGCCAACCGCAAGCGGACGGCGGTGACTTGGAACCAGCTCGATGATGACGTTGCGCGGGATGACATCCGCCGGCTGCATGTCGGAGCACCGCTGGAACGCCTGAAACGGCTCAGCGTGATCGATACGCCTGGCCTCGGATTTGCGGACAGCGAGAGTGACCAGCGCAGCCTCCAGCCCTGCCGCAACGCCGACGCCGTGATCTGGTGCACGCCGGCGATGCAGGCGTGGAAGGCCAGCGAGGAGCGGGCATGGCTCGCGCTGCCCAAGCGTGTGCGTGCGCGAGGGATTCTCGCCGTCACGTTTGCCGATGCAATCGCATCCCGGGCAGATGTGGAGCGCCTGATGGAACGCCTGAGGGCCGAGGCCGGCTCCTATTTCCGCAAGGTTGTCATGGCCGATGAGTGCGCCGCGCTCGCACTGGAGGTGATCCAGCGGGGCAAGCAGTCGCAAACCGGGCTGCAGGGCGGTCGCGCCCCGCACCGTGGTCGGCGTCGCAAGCGCACAGCTGCACTGAGCGTGATGAGCCGGGCTTGATCAGCCCTTGCACCGGCCAGCGATTTCCGCCCGCAGTTCCCGCTCGACGTCGGTGCTGAGCGCCAGGACGCGCTTGGCCTGCACGGCGGTGACACCTTGCACCGGCGCACGGTAGGTGTTGGCCGCAATCGCGATCTCGTTCAGGGCCGTGGTCAGTTGCGGGCAGGTCAGCTGACTGTGCAGGGCACGGTAGGCGAACAGCCGCGTGCCATTGGCATACTCGGCGGGCGGATTGAGGTTTTCCGATCCAGCCGCGTGACGGATCGTCGATCATGGCCTTGAGCCGCACCATGCATTCGCTGTTCGAAGCGCAGGGCGGCGCATCGGCGCGCTTGGGTATCGCAGCACGCGGCGGTTGCGGCCGCGGAGGCGGCAACACCAGGGCCATCTTGGCGGGTGCCTGCTTCGGTGCAGGGGTGGTGACGGCCGGCAGCTCGGGATCGTCCTTGATGGAACGATGCGTGCCGGCGCCAAGGGCAGCCGGGCCGGAGCTTCCCAGCGCCATGCATCCGGAGAGGAGGAATGTGGCGCTCAGCGCCGGGAGCATGGCGCGCGCCAAACGAACTGGGACTCGGTACATGATGACAACCCGCAAAACTCCAGCGGATCATCCGCGACAAGCATTTAGGATTTACTAACGATGATTGCGGCCGATGAACGAGGAGCAGAAAAGCGCACGCCCAGTAGCCACTGGCGCCGAGCTAGATGCCGTTCGCGGGCGCCAGGTCCAGCGACCACACGCGGATCACGCCGTCCTGGCCGGCGCCGATGACACGCCGGCCATCGGGGGTGAAGCTCAGGGCGCGAAGCGGCCCCGTGCCACCCGACAGCGTGCGCACCACCCGGCCAGCGCGCAGGTTCCACACCTTCACCTTGCCATCGTCGCTGGTCGTTGCGAGCAGGCGATCGGGTCCGAAGGCGATCGCAACCGACGCGGCTCTGATGCGCCTTGAAGGTGCGTATCGCCCGCGACGAAGAGTTCGACCAAACCCTGATCGAGCCATCGGTGGTTGCCGCAGCGATATACCGGCCGTCCGAGGAGATATCGAGCGCGGCGATCTCGCCCGTCGGAATGCGGTAGGTGCGCGTCAGGCTTTCCGTCTCCGTTCGCCACAGTCTCACGGTGCGGTCGGCGCCGGCGGAAGCGACAAAGCCGCGCCCCTGGGAGGCGGCCACGATCACGCCGGTGCCGTCGCGGCCGTCGAGCAGCATGGCAGGCGCGGAAGGTGTGCGCGTATCGAACAGGGCAACGCTGCCATCCTGCGACGCCGCGGCAAACTCGTTGGCGTCGGCCGTGAATGCGAGCGATGCGACGGCGGCGGTGGTGCCAAGCTGAAACGTGCCGATCTTTTCGGCCTTCTCGAGATCCCAGAGAACGATCGCGCCGCCCTTGTGCCCGGCCAGGGCGCGGCGGTTGCCGACGGCGAGCGCGGTCGGCGCGCCTTCGTCGAGTTCGATCGTGCGCACCAGCGCGCCGGAGCCAGCGTTCCAGACCCTGATCGTTGCATCGGTGCCCGCCGAGACGATCCAGCGGCCCTGATCGCTGCTGGCGGCCGCCACGACCAGGCCCTTGTGCCCGGTGAGTTGCATCGTTTGCGCAAGATCGGCGGTCTGGCTGGCGACCATCCCGGCGCCGCGGGCCTGCGTGCGCGGTGCACTCTCCTGGTAGACAACGGCCAGGCTGGCGATGGCGACGGCCACACCGACCTTGAAGATCGCGGCGCGCCAGCGCCGCGACGGCATGCGCCAGACCCGGCGCGGCCTGGGCCGCGCGCGGCGTTTGGCTGCCGCACGCTGCAGCACGCGTGGCGCCCGCCGCGGCGGCGGGGTGCTTTTCTTGGGCAGGGCGGGGGCACTGGCCGGCGGCGGTGCAGGTTCAGGCGGAGGTCTATTGCCGAGGCCGAATTGCAGATCGCTCTCGGCCTGCGCAACGGCGGGTTGGCGCGGATCCGACGGTGTAGCGTCCGGCGCGCGCGGCGTCTTGACCGCGGCCTGGTTCTTTTTCTTCGGCGTCAGGATCGGCGGGCGATGCTTCTTGAGCGCATCGATGAAGTCGAGCAGCTGGCCCTTGGGCTGCGGCGCATCCGGCGGCGCAGGGACAAGGCTCGGCGACTGCTCGGTCAGCGCGACGGTGGCCTCGGGCGGTGCTGGCGAGGCGCCCTTGGCAGCCGCGGGCGCGACCGCGCTGCTCAAGCGGCCGAGCGTGCGCGCGATCGGCAGGCGCAGGCCGAGACGGCCCGGCGCACGTTTGGGTTCGGGTGCGAGCAACTCGCCCCGCCATTCGGCGATCGATTGCGGCCGCTCGCCGACTTCTAGCCTCAAAGCCTTGTCGATGGCGCCGAGGAAGCCGCTTCGATAGGAGCTCAGAGCCGCTTCGCCTGCGGCCACATACTCGTCGCTGAGCACGCGCGAGGGCGCATCGGGCGGACGTTTGCCGGTGATGGCGTGATAGAGCGTTGCGCCCAGAGCGTAGATGTCGGTCCACGGACCCTGGCTGCTGGTGGTGGTGGCGTACTGCTCGTAGGGGCTGTAGCCCGGCTTCACCAGCGCGCTCACCGTCCGCGAATGCGAGGCGATCTGGCCGCGCGCGGAGCCGAAGTCGATCAGCACCGGCGAGCCGTCCCTGCGCACCATGATGTTGTCGGGCGCGATGTCGCGATGCAGGAAGTTGGCCTTGTGGATGATTTCGAGGGCGTCGAGCAGGGGCGCGACCATGTTGTCGAGCTCGGCCTGGCGCGGCGCGCGCTTGAGCCCTCTCAGCCAGGACTTGAAACTGCCGCCCTCCTCGAAGTGGAGCACCATGTAGGCGGTGTTGTTGGCGCGGAAATAGCGATGCACCCGCACGACGTTGGGATGGTCGAAGCGCGCGAGCGTCTGCGCTTCCTCGATGAAGCGGTCGAGGCCCCATTGATAGTCGCCGGCCACCTCCTGTGAGCGAGGCGAGGCGTTGGTGGCCCGGCGGGCGGCGAAATCGGCGGGGAAATATTCCTTGATGGTGACGAGGCGGGCGAGCGCCTTCTCGTCGGCCAGATAGGTGATGCCGAAACCGCCCGCGCCCAGCACCCGCTTGATGCGGTAGTCGCCGACAAGCTCGGTGCCGTCGGGCAAAGCCAGCAGGTTTTCAGTCGGTGCCGGCTTGGCTGGCATCGCCTTCCTCTCGGGCCCACGGATACCAGACGCGGATGTCCCCTAACCCCCGCGTGATGATGGCCTCCTTACCGCGCCTTTGTCCGCGCCGGCAATCCCGCTCCTGCGAAGCAGGACCGTGGGAGTTTGTAGGCAATAATGTGGCGGAACAATGGGTCGCACTATGCTCTCCACCTCGCGTGCATCAGCACTTTCCATCGTGAGATTTGCCGATCCGATAGGCGCGGCGGAAGCAATCGTTGGAATAGGTTTTGCTGTTGCAGCCACAAACCGGTTGGAAACTCTTGCTGTGCTTGCGCGACAATGCAAAGCTTGGGCACGGCCACGCATGTTCCGGATTGTGCTCCGGAATGTGCGCCAGACTGCGGGCCGGACTGGGAGGCACATTTTCCCGCGGCTGGTTCGCACCACAGGCCCTTGTCGCACGCGGCTCCGGCGGCGCCGCCGCACGGCTGCCCGCTGGGCACTGCGTGCGCCTTGTCGTGAGGCATCGAGACGAGTGCCAGCACCGCGACGAGTGCTAAAGCAAGGGCCAGAGCGAATAATCTGGCCAGTAGTCGGGTGTGAGGCATCAATCTTTTCGCACGTTGCGCAAGAGTTGGGCATCGTCTGCCCGGGAGGAGACCTCCCACAGATGAACAGCGTATGGCAAGTGGTCTCCGCCGTGTAAAGATGTGCGGATTGCGCTTGGCGCAATGTGCGCCGGCCTGCCGGGAGCCCTGGAATTGCAGATGTTTGCGCCATGTTCCTGCCGTCATACTGGAGCAGTTTTGCTGACTTGGAGCGGGAATTGACCGACGTGTCTAACTTGGCCTTGGCGGTTGCCGCCATCCTTGGGGCGGCGCCGGCTTCCGTCCCCACGGCGGGCTTCCTGGAAGCCGTCGAATTGATCATCGTGCAAGGGCTTGCGCTTGTGGAAGCAGGTTATCAGCGGGCGCCGGCCTTGATGCTGGTGCTGTCTGCTCTGCTCGTGCTTCCGGCGGTGGCGCTGGTCTCCTTCATCCTGCAGCGATCGGGGCGCCGCAAAGCCAATCGCGCAGCACTGCGCGCCGCCCAGCGCCGGGCGCAGGCGGATGGCGGCGACTGGACCAGGGAAGGCCTTTCCGGCACAACCATTCCGGCTTGGCCGTCGCAGGCGTGGCTCACGATCGAAGGCGGACGCATCGGTACGGTGCCGCTCGCGGGCCAGACAATTCGCATCGGACGGCACGAGGACAATGACATTCGTCTCGCGGACAGTTCGGTGCATCGCTATCACGCCGTCATCCAGCGCACTGACGAGGAAGGCTTCGTCATCACCGATGTCAGCGGCAAGGAAGGCAACGGCGTGCGCATCAACGGGGCGCGGGCGGCGCAGGCGCAGCTCGTGGATGGCGACCTCATCGAGCTTGGGCGTGCGAAGCTGAAATTCGAGAATGCACCGGTTTGAGGGGTCCCATGTTTCACACACCACGAACGCCCAAAGGAGGCCGAGCATGAAGGACGACAAGCGCGAAGGTCAGTCACCGGCAACGGGCGGATCGATCCCCAATCGCATCCTGGGCTCGCTGCGCGACGCGCTCGCGGCTGCCAGCCGGGACGCCACGGGCGAGATCACGGTCGGAGAGCGCACCGAGATCCTCCCCAAGGACGCACCGCCTGCAGCCAAGGCTGCACCCGAGGCGCGCACCCCCGCTGCCGCTCCGCCTCCTCCTTCGGCAGCCGCACTCCAGAGCGCAGCCGAGGCGCTGCGCGAGGCCAAGGCGCCTACGCGCGGCCACTATGAAGCCGCGGAACCGACGACGCGCGTGGTGCGCGGCAAGAGCGCGGACGCCGCGGTTGCGCCAGCAGCCGATACCGGCAGAACGCAGGTCGTTCGCGGCAAGCCCAAGGTGGCGCGCGGCGGTTTCGAGCAGGATCCGGTGGTGGGCTGGCTGGTGGTGGTCGGGGGGCCCGGCATCGGCTCGTTCCGGCCCATCTACGAAGGCAACAACGCCGTCGGCCGCGCCGCCAGCCAGCGCATTCCCATCGACTTCGGCGACAACACCATCTCCTCGGAGGAGCAGGCCTACATCCGCTACGATTCGATGGATCGCTCGTTCCTGTTCGTGCCCAACCTGGCCAAGACCAACGTCGTTGCCGTCAACAACAAGAAGCCGACCGGCGCCATCAAGCTCGAACTGATGGACGTGATCACGATGGGGCGCACCCAGCTCGCGTTCGTGCCTTTCTGCAGCGAGGAATTCGACTGGTCCGAGCTGGCGGAGCTCAAGGAGTAGCAGTGCGCTTCGAGCATGTGATCCGCGCCAGCAAGGGTGCGCGGAACTATCAGGAAGATACGGCGGAGGTTCGCTGAGGGCTCCGGCACGCTGACGGCGGTGCTGGCCGACGGCATGGGCGGCCATACCGGCGGCGCGCTGGCGAGCGGTCTTGCGTGCAAGTTCTTCCTGCATGCCTATGCCACCTCGTCGGGGAACGTGCCGGCCCGCCTCGCCGAGGCGCTCGATCTCGCCAATGCCGCCATCGCGCACGAGACGGCAGAGAACCCTGCGCTCAGCGGCATGGGCTGCACGCTGATCGGAGCGGCCTTTGGACCCGAGGGGATCGAATGGGTGAGCGTGGGCGACAGCCCGCTGTTCCTGGTGCGCAAGGGCGAGATCGTGCTGCTCAACGAGGACCATTCGCTGGCTCCCGAGATCGACAAGCTCGCGGTGGCCGGCAAGATCAGCTGGGCCGCCGCGCATGCCGATCCGCGCCGCCATTTCCTCCGCTCGGCCCTGACGGGCACCGAGATCGACCTGATCGACCGGTCGCGCCGGCCATTGGCGCTGCAACCTGGCGACGTGGTGATCCTGGCCAGCGACGGCATCCACACCATCTCTCACGGCGAGATCGCGAAAGTGGTCGCCTCCGCCAAAGGGCCGGAGGCCGTTGCTGACGCACTTCTCGCCGCGGTCGCAGCCGTGGGCGAAGTGCATCAGGACAATACTACCGTCGTCGTGGTGCAGGTGGCTGGCGGCTAGTCGGCTGGCTGCGCCATGGCCGGTTCACGCGAGCCATACTGGCCCATACGTTCGAGGGCCACGAGGCGCGTTGACCCCGCAACGGCCGACGCTATGATGCGCCGCTTCTTGGCTGCCCCAGTGGTGGAACGGTAGACGCGCTGGACTCAAAATCCAGTGTCCGCGAGGACGTGGGGGTTCAAGTCCCTCCTGGGGCACCACCTATTTGGAACGTCAATCACACGCTGGGCTGGCCGCCGCTGACCCGGTACCGGTGGCCGGGCGCCGATCACCTGCAGCCCGATCGTCTGGCGCTCGGTAATCGATATTCGCCACCCTTCCCAATGAGTCTTTGTCCCGGCGACGGACTTTCTGCACAACACCTCTGCTTACTTATTGTCAGTTCCCGCCGCGAAAAATTTACGCAACCGATCCGGCTAGACTACACTATGCCGGATTGCAGAACGGGAATTTGAGAAATGTCTATTTTGGGAATCGCCATTGCCCGGCTGAGGGTTTGGTTGACCTGCATTTCCGCTTGCCTCGTCTTGGCGGTGGTGACACGTCCGGCCGAAGCGCAAACCCAAGAGCAGATCGACTGGTGCATGAACAAGGGCAACTCATTCTCGGTTGACTTGCGCATCGGCGGCTGCACCGCTTCGATCCGGTCCGGTCGGTGGTCGGGCAAAGGCCTGGCATGGGCCTTCAACAATCGATGCTGGGCATACAACGACCAGAAGGACTTCGACCTGGCCCTCGTCGATTGCGACCAGGCGATCCGGCTCGATCCCCAGCAGGCTCATGCCTTCAACAACCGCGGCAATTCGTACAATGGCAAGAAGGACCACGACCGCGCCCTCGCCGACTACGACCAAGCTATCCGCGTCGATCCCAATTTCGCCCTGGCCTTCAGCAACCGCGGCAGCGCCTACGAAAACAAGAAGGACTACGACCGCGCCTTCGCCGACTTCGACCAGGCTATCCGCCTCAATCCCAATTTCGCCTTGGCCTTCAATGGCCGCGGTAACGCCTACAACAACAAGAGGGACTACGACCGCGCCATCGCCAACTATGACCAGGCCATCCGGCTCGATCCCAAGCTTCCGCATGGCCTCATTGGCCGCTGCTGGGCGTACAACAACAAGCGTGAGTACGATCGCGCGATTCCCGATTGTTCCAAAGCGATCGACACGGACCCCAAGCAGGCCCATGCCTTCAACAACCGCGGCAATTCATACAATGGCAAGAAGGACTACGACCGCGCCATCGCCGACTACGACCAGGCTATCCGCCTCGATCCCAATTTCGCCCTGGCCTTCGGCAACCGCGGCAACGCCTACGAAAACAAGAAGGACTACGATCGCGCCATCGCCGACTATGACCAGGCGATCCGCATTGAGCCCACAGCGGGGAGATTCAACACCCGTTGTTGGGTGCGTGCGGTAGCTGGCCGTGAGCTGAGCCAGGCGCTCGCCGATTGCAACGAGTCGCTGCGGCTTCTTCCAGATCAGGGCAATGTGCTTGATAGCCGCGGTCTGGTGCAATTGAGACTCGGAGCGTTCGATCTCGCGATTGCCGACTATGGCGCTGCGCACCAGAAGGATCCCAAAAGGGCTCATTGGCTCTACGGCCTCGGGATCGCCAAACTAAAAAGTGGCGACAAAGCCGGGGGCGAGGCGGATATGGCCGCGGCCACGGCGATGCAGGCCAACATCGCCGAGGTGTATGCCGCCTACGGGATCAAGTGACCTAGGGGCAATGGGATCACGGAGTCCTTTCGCCTGACGTCAGAGACTTAGGGTATCGGTGAGCCCTTAGACACCGGCAGAGTGCCCCTAAGATCCCGCTGGCCACGCTCCTGGCACTGAGCATGCCTTTTAGCTGCCCGAATCATTACACAGTTTCGCCGTCGCAGCACGCTTTGGGCAGCTATTCCCGAAGTGGGCTGCCGGCCTTGCTCCTGCCCGCACCGGAGCAAGGCCGTTTTTCCGGGCGCAATCTCGTCATGATTGGTGCGGGCGGCCTCACGTCCGCGGTCGATCCGTCGGACGGCCATTCGCTATTGCGAATTTGCACCTGCAGCCGCCGAGCTACCGGTCGACGAAGGCCTTCTCGATGACGAAGGTGCCGGGCGTGTGGCTGGAGCCCTCGACGAAGCCGCGCTCCTGCAACACGGTGCGCATGCTCGCCAGCATCTCGGGGCTGCCGCACAGCATGGCGCGGTCGTGCTCGGCATCGATCGGGTCGCGGCCGATATCCTCAAACAGCCGGCCCGAGGTGATGAGGTCGTCGATGCGGCCGCGATTGCGGAACGGCTCGCGCGTCACGGTCGGATAGTAGATGAGCTGCCGGCTGATGTTGTCGCCAACGAGTTCGTCGTTGCGCCAATCCTTGGTGATGCGCTCGCCATAGGCCAACTCGGCAACATGCCGGCAGCCATGCACCAGCACCACGGTCTCGTAGCGCTCGTACGTTTCCGGATCGCGGATGATGCTGAGGAACGGCGCGAGCCCGGTGCCGGTGCTGAGCAGATAGAGCGTGCGCCCCGGCAGCAGGTTGTCGACCACCAGTGTGCCGGTCGGCTTGCGTCCAACGAGGACGGGATCATCCACCTTGACGTACTGCAGGCGCGACGTCAGCGGACCGTCAGGCACCTTGATCGAAAAGAATTCCAGCGCGTCATCGTAGTTCGGGCTGGCCATCGAGTAGGCGCGAACCAGCGGCCGCCCGTCGTCCTCCAGCCCCAGCATGGTGAACTGTCCGTTGGCGAAGCGGAAGGACTGGGAGCGTGTGGTCTTGAAGCTGAAGAGGGTGTCCGTCCAATGGCGGACGGCCAGCACGGTCTCGGTGGTGAAAGCGCTCATGATCTTACTCCGGACGGCGCATTGATGCGCTCGTGGTCCGCGTGGTGTGCCGGGTTCGAAGGTTGGTTGTCGGGGTGGGTTTCAGGTCGCTATGCGTTGATCGGGATTCTCATTGCCCTCAAATATCACGCCGGGTTTGCGGAGTGCCATTCCGGTGTGTTGTCGCAGGGTGAACTGGCTCCCGCGACTTTGGTCCGGCTCCGAGCATTTGGTTAGCACGCGTATGGCGCAGGATTCCCGCTGCGGGGAACGAAATACCTGGCGCCTCACAGGCAGGTTCCTCTCGCCAGGATTGTGCCGTCTCCGTCCAGGCCGCGTGCGCGGTCTCAGCGACGGCTTGGCCGTGGCGCAGTTGGTATTTGCGTTCATATACTGCGGCAATTGAGTAACGCGCCGAGGCACGGTCTAGTCAGGACCGCAAAACCGCCGCATAAACGCGTGAGTTGCAAGTGGGCGCCAACAATATTCAGAGGTGGCGAATGCTGGCGAGGGCCTTGCTGTCTATCGTTACGGCTTCAGCGGTTGCGCTCTCGCCCGCATCAGCGGGGCCGACGCTTCTGTTCGACCCCGCGGACGGCAAGATCCTCTACGCCGAGGACCAGGACCACCAGTGGCATCCCGCCTCCCTCACCAAGATCATGACGGCCTTGCTGGTTTTCGAGGCGATCAGGGAAGGCAAGCTGACGCTGGAGACCAAAATCGGCTGCTCGGAGCTCGCGCACAGTCAGCCGCCGAGCAAGGTGGGGCTGCCGGTCGGCGCTGAGATGACCGTCGAAACGGCCCTGCAGGCGCTTATTCTCAAGTCCGCGAACGATGTGGCGGTGATGCTTGCGGAAGCGGTCGCCGGCTCGCAGGAGGCGTTCGTGACGCTCATGAATGCGACCGCCACAAAGCTGGGCATGACACGCACGGTGTTTGCCAACGCCAACGGCTTGCCGGCACCTGAGCAGGTCACGACGGCGCGCGACCTTGCCAAGCTCACTCAGGCCGTGCTGCGGGACTATCCGAACTACGCCAACATGTGGTCGGCCGTCGAGATGCGCATGGGCAAACGCCGCCTGCGGTCGCACAACGCGCTGCTGGCCAACTATGACGGGGCCGACGGCATCAAGACCGGCTTCATCTGCGACAGCGGGTTCAACATCGTTGCCAGCGCCACCCGTGACGGGCGCCGGCTCGTGGCGGTGGTGCTGGGCGAAGTGACCGGCCGGGAGCGCAGCACGCGTGCGGCCAATCTGCTCGAGTATGGTTTCCATGCGCACGGCTGGAAATCGATGTTCGGCATGGAAAACGTCAACACCATGCCGGTCGCCGCCGATGCCAAGGGCGTGGTCAGCATCCGCCATGCGGTCATTTCGTGGGCGTGCGGCACGGGCCGGCGCCGTACCCTCGCGCGATCCAAGCGCAAACGGGAGAAGGCAGTTGCCGCCGCCAAGGCCAACGCGGGACCCCAAAAGCAAGACAAGGGTCCGGCTGCTGCCAAGAAGGCGGGCGCGGAGGGGCCAGCGAAGCAGGATAAAGGGGCCGCTGCCGCCAAGACCAAGGCGAAGCCCCAAGGCGACAAGACTTCCGCGACCGCCAAATAGGCAACGCCGGGCGGCAGTGGCTTGGGCCGCTGGCGATCCCCTGCATTAACCCTGGGCAGCGTCCCCGTTCCCGGCGTCAGGCTCGTCTGGCGCTGATCTTGCTTAGTGGGGCGTTAACCGATGTATCCGGGGTGCGCAGGGAACGACAATGTCGATAGGTTCACAGGTCAACGATGGAACGCCCGTCCTGGGCGAGGTCGAAACCATGGTTTGCGTGCTGGAGGGTCGCCACGGCGCGTGGGCCGCCGATGTAGCTGATTTCTTTGCCACCTTTCACAGCCTCAAGGGCGATGCGCCGCGCAGTTGGGCTTGGGCCGGCGTGGCCGAGGTAGCCCGGCGCAGAGCCGAGGCCCGCGAGTGCGAGCAGTAGCGCGAGGCGCATTTCGCTCCTTCCTATCGCGGACAGTTCAGGGTTATGTCCGTCCCATTCTGAAACAGGACAGATTTGTATCAGGCAGTCGTGCCTATAGAATTTCCTATTCAGGTTGACCCCGCGCCAACGTGCGCCACCCTCGTGGTGAGCTTGTCGAACCACGGCGTTGCAGACGCGGCCCGTCCTTCGACACGCTCAGGACGAGGACGAGTGTGTGGCTTGTGAAACCATTTATGACGGAACGACCCTAGAGAGGCGAGCCGATCACTAGGGTCCAGAAGGTCTTGAACTCGGTCTTGGAGTCCTGAACCAGCGCTATGCCCATATGCTGGGCGTCGGGGAGCAGCAGGTTCTTGTTGTGACCGGGACTTGCCTGCCAGCCCTTCACGACTTCCTCGATGTTGACCTGCCCGGTGCCGACGTTCTCTGCTGCCAGCTTGGCGGGATAGCCGGCACGCTTCACACGGTCCCAGGGATTGGAGCCGTCCGATCCAAAGTGCGAGATGCGGTCCCACTTGGCGAGATCGCGCGAGTGCGCCCTGGCCGCCTCGGTCAGCGCCGGCTGCAGGAGCAATGGGCGCAATCCGTTGCTCTTGCGATAGGCATTGACGAGTTCGCGCGCGCGCTCCACGTCGAGACGGGTGCTGCTGTAGTCGCGATCCAAAAGAGCGCCTTTCGGAGCCTTTTCGAACGCGCCTTTAGGGGCTTGGTCTTCAGTCTTGGCAACGACCCGTTTAGTGGGTTGGTCGATGCTGGCCGTTTCCCGGTTGCGCGACGTGCGCGGCTCCGGTTGGCCGGAATTGGCTAAGCCCGACGTGAGCGAGTTGCTCGCCATGCTGCAGCCGGCGAGAAACAGCAAAAGGAAACCAGGCACAAGTACGCGGTACATAACGACTCTCCCGCCGATGGGTGTACGGGTCACACACACAGCATCGCTCGAATCCATTAACTGTCCGTTAACGTTACCTGATCGATTCGCTCAGTCCGGGGCGACGGGCCATCCGTCGTGGAGAGTCCGCACGGCGCTCCGACGGGTTCCCGTCAGTTGGTGGCCGGCTCATAGTGTGCTGACATTCCCTCGAAGTGCCCTGTATCCCCGAAATGATCCCACAACCCAATCGTGACGGGAGTTGGGCGGAAACGCAGATTTTGCAGCGCGTGCAGCGACCAGCCTGAGGTTTCCAGGTATCGGGCAACAGATCGGATCACGAGGGCTGCGCTTGCTGTCGTGCTTGAAGCGTCCCACATTCGCTGTGGCGGGCCGTTGCAACGGGGCTAGGCGTGCACGATCACGATCACGAGCATGGTCACAAGCACCCGAGCCGTCGCACGGTCATAGGGGCGGCAACGGCGTTGGGCCTGTCCGTTCCGCTCTCACGCGTGTCCTGGGCGGCGGTGCCACAAGCCGCGCAAGACATGGCGGGCGCCGCTCGTGCCTGGCTTGCGCTGCTCAGCGATCAACAGCACCGCAGCGCTCAGCTTGCCTGGTCCGATAGCCGGCGCGAGAGCTGGCACTATGTGCCCCGCGACCGTCCAGGTGTCGCATTGCGGGAGATGACCGAGGGTCAGGTGGCGGCTGCCTGGGACCTTCTCGGCACGCTCCTAAGCGCGCGTGGCCTCACCCAGGTGCGCCGTGCCCTCATGCTGGAGGCCGTGCTCGGCCAACTCACCCGCAATCCCCGGTTTCGCGACCACGCCAACTACGCGCTGGTCATCTTCGGCGATCCGGCCGGCAAGGGTCCGTGGGCCTGGCGCTTCGAGGGCCATCATCTGTCGTTGACCACGGTGGTCGCGCCTGAGCACGGCGTCGCCGTAACCCCGGTGTTTTTCGGCGCCAATCCGGCCACGGTGCCGGGCCATCATGCCCACGCGGGCTTTCGCTTGCTGGGCGCGGAAGAGGATGCCGCATTCGGCCTGGTGCGTTCCCTGGAAGGCGATCTGCGCACGCAGGCCGTCATTGCCGGCCGCTCGCTCGGCAACATTGTGTCGGGCCCCGGACGCGAGGCTTCGCTGCAGCGCTTCGAGGGCGTGCCGCTCTCACGTCTCAACGATGCGCAACGCGCGGGCATCATGCGCATCCTCGAGCTTTACGCCGGCACGATGCGCGACGACGTGGCGGCGGCTGTCATGGCGAAAGTGCGCGACATGGGGCTCGAACAATTGCACTTCGCATGGGCCGGCAGCCCGGCGCCGGGCAGCCCGCACTATTTCCGCATTCATGGGCCCGCGGCGCTGGTCGAATACGACAACACCCAGAACGGTGCCAACCACGTCCACTCGGTGTGGATCGATCCGCAGGGCGTGTTCGGCCGTGACCTCCTGAAGGCGCATTACGAGGGCGCGCACTAGCTGATCGCGTGGGTTGCCCGGCGCTGGAGAGCCCCCGCGATCCCCGACGCAGCGCGGCGCTTTGAACCGGGAGGTGCGACACGGCGACAAACACATGACATCGATGATCTGATGGGAGGAAGATGCCATGATCCGCGCGCTTGTTTCGAGCCTTGCCGCTGCAGCGATGCTGCTCCAGTTCCAGTTGGGTGCGCGAGCGCAACAATCGCCGGCACAGCCCATCGCGTTGAACCAATCGCTGCTCGATCGCTGGCTCGTGGTCATGCCGGCGGTCATCAACCTGGGCAAGTCCGACGCCGCGCCGCAAACCGACGATGCTGCCCGCCCGCATATGGAAAAGATATGTGCCGCCGCAGGCTTCGAGAGCTATGACCAGTGCGCGGAGGTGATCGGCTACGTCGGCATGATCGTCAGCGCGTGCGACAGGCGCTCCCGGACGTTTCGCGATCCGATCCTGCTGATGCGCCGTGAACTCGCACGCCTCGAAGCCGATACGAAGATGCCGGCTGCCGCCAGGAACCAGGCGATCGCTGAAATGAAGGAGATTGTTGCAGCGTTTCCCAATGGCTTTCCTGCCAGCGACATTCAGCTGATGAACGCCAACCGCGATCGTGTCTTCGCGGTCTTGATCGCAACGACAAAATAGTCCGGGGCAACGCAGTCCCGTTCGTTCTCCTTTGCGATTTCAGCGCGCAACCTGCTATGGGAAGCGCCCAGCGCAGCGAGCAGGACGAGCGGGGCGAACGCAGATGCCGTGGTTATGGGCCGTCTTCACGGTCGTCGCGTCTGCGGGCCAGGTGCTGCGCAACGCGCAGCAGAAGGAGCTCACCCAGTCGCTCGGCACGGTCGGCGCCACCCACGTGCGCTTCCTGTTCGGCCTGCCCTTCGGCGTCATCTTTCTGGCCATTGTGCTTGCCGCCACAAGACTGCCTCTTCCTCAACTCAACGCCACGGCGCTGGCGTGGACTGTAACCGCGGCGCTGGCACAGATCGGTGCCACTGCGCTGATGCTGGCCGCCATGCGCGACCGCTCGTTCGTGGTCGTCACCGCCTACGCCAAGACCGAGGCGATGCAGGTTGCACTCTTTGGTCTGCTGTTTCTGGGCGATCACGTCACGTTCAGCCTTGCGGCGGCAATCCTGATCGCCACCATCGGCGTGCTGCTGGTGTCCTGGCCGCGCAGCACCGGCGGGGAGGCGTTCAGCTGGCAGCCGGCGCTGCTCGGCATCGGCTCGGGCGCCATGTTCGCCATCGCGGCCATCGGCTTTCGCGGCGGCATCCGGGCGCTCGATACGACGAGCTTCGTTTTGGCCGCAACGACGACGCTGGCGGTCGGTCTCCTCATCCAGACCGTGGTGCTGACGGCCTACCTTTTGATCTTCGACCGCAAGATCCTGGACGCCATCTTCCGGCTTTGGCGACCGTCATTGCTGGCGGGCTTCACGGGTGCGTTCGCATCGCAGATGTGGTTTCTCGCGTTCGCCCTGGAAACTGCCGCCAAGGTGCGCACACTGGCGCTGATCGAAATTCCCATGGCGCAGCTGCTTTCGCGCAACCTTTTCAAACAGACGCTTGCATCGCGTGAGGCCTTGGGCATCGCGCTGATCGTGTCGGGCGTCGTGCTGCTCCTCAACTCGTAGAGTGGGACGCCAGTGGGACGGAAACGGCCTTGCCAGCGCGCGAGGCCGGGGCGTAGGTTGCCCAAGTTGCGAGGGGAGGCACAACTCTCCCAGTCTCTATTGCATGCCAGTGCCGATGATGCGGCGACCGCACATTGTTCGCATCGAGGCCAATGGAGGAGGAAACGTCATGCGCCATCTATCGAAGGCCGTGGCCGTGCTTGCGGCGTGTTTTCTTGCCGCGGGCGCCGTCTACGCGCAGGAGAAGAAGGAAGAGGAGCCGTTCTGGGCCAAGGGCAAGCCGAAAGACGGCCCGGGGGCCAAGATGGCGCCGGTGGCCGCGCCGCCCATTCCGGTGGCCGCCGACAAGCTGCCGAAACTCAAAGTGCCTGCCGGCTTCAAGGTCGAGGTCTATCAGAGCGGCGTTCTCGACGCGCGCGGCCTGCGCCGCGGTGACAAGGGCACGATCTTCGTCAGCTCGCTGTTCGTCGCCGGCAAGATCTATGCGATCACCGAGAAGGGCGGCAAGCGCGAGCTCAAAACCATCCTGAGCGATCTCGAGCTGCCGAGCGGCATCGAGTTTCGCAAGGGTGCGCTGTACGTAGCGACACCCAAGAAGGTCATGCGCTACGACAATATCGAGGACAACCTCGACAAGCCGCCGCAGCCGACCGTGATCTACGACAAGCTGCCCGGCGACGTGCCGCACGGCTGGAAGTTCCTGCGCTTCGGTCCCGACGACAAGCTCTATGTGCCGATCGGTGCGCCCTGCAACATCTGCGACGCCGGCGACAAGTACACGCAGATTTTCCGCATCAATGCGGATGGCAGCAATATGGAGGTGGTGGCGCGCGGCGTGCGTAACACGGTGGGCTTCGACTTCCATCCGAAGACCAAGGAACTCTGGTTCACCGACAATCAGCGCGACTGGCTGGCCGAGGACTTCCCGCTCGATGAGCTCAATCGCCTGAAGAACCCGGGCAAGGATCACTTCGGCTATCCCTACTGTCATTCGGGAACGATGGCCGATCCCGAGTTCGGCTGGGGCAAGTCGTGCGCCGACTACGTGAAGCCGGCGGCTCTGCTGGGCGCCCATATGGCGCCGCTCGGCATGCGCTTCTATACGGGCAAGATGTTCCCGGCGAAGTATCGCGGCGCCATCTTCATTGCGCGTCACGGACCCTGGAACCGTACGACCAAGGACGCCGACGTGTCGGTGGCCTATCTCGACAACAACAGCAGGGTCACCAAGGTCGAGCCGTTCCTGACGGGCTGGGCCAAGGACAACCAGTATCTCGGCCGGCCGGTCGACCTGCTGACGCTGCCTGACGGATCGATGCTGGTCTCCGACGATCATGCCGGCGCGGTCTATCGCGTCTCGTATGGCAAGTAGGTCTGCTCGAAACATCAAGCGGAGGCGGCTTGCTGCTGTCTCCGCTTTTTTTGTCGTCCTGGCGGCGCTCCTGGTCATTGCGCTCAAGGATGCGAACGCTCAATCGCTCCAGGACAAGATCGCCCAGTGCGCCGCCTGCCACGGCGAGGACGGCCAGTCGAAAGACCCCAAGATTCCCAACATCGGCGGGCAGCCCAAGCTGTTCGTCATGTACCAGCTGTTCTTCTATCGCGAGGGGCGCCGCAAGAACCCCGAGATGAATACGATCGCGAAAGAGCTGAGCGACGCCGAACTCGATGCCATCGCCACGTATGTGTCCAAGCTGCCGCCGGCGCCATCGCGCCCAGCGCCTGACGACGCACGCTATCAGCGCGGCGCCAAGCTGGCGCAGGAGCGCATCTGTGCAAGCTGCCACAACCCAGACTATTCAGGCCGGGAGCAGATGGCCCGCCTCGCCGGCCAGCATCCCGAATACACGCTCAAGGCGCTGCAGGACTATCGCGCGGGCGTTCGCATCGGCACGCAGGCGGCGATGCCGGAAACGGTGCGTGGGCTCGACGACGAGGCACTTGCTGACCTCGCGCATTACTTGGCGCACTTCAGGCCTTGAGGCCCTTCCAGCTTTCGTTCGGCCGCTTCACTTTGTCTTCAGATTGGCAGTTTTGACAACGTCGGCCCATTTTATGATTTCGCTTTTGAGATAGGCGGCGAACTGGTCGGGCGAATTGCCGACCGCGATTGCGCCCTGCTCAGCCAACTTGGCCGTGACGTCGGGCGCATGCAGCGCCGCCGCGATGGCCTTATGCAGGATGGCGGCGACATCCGCGGGCGTGCCGGCAGGTGCAACCATGCCGTACCAGTTGTCCGCTTCGACCTTGGGAAAACCAAGCTCCGCTGTCGTCGGCAGATCGGGCAGCACCGCCAAGCGCTCCTTGGATCCCACTGCCATCGCCCGGGCTGCGCCCGATTGTACGTGCGGCAGCAGCACCGCAACGTCCATGAACATCATCTGTACGTGCCCGCCGATCAGATCGTTCACGGCCGGCGCGGCGCCACGATAGGGCACGTGGGCAATATCGATCCCGGCGTGACGCTTGAGCATCTCGCCCGCCAGATGCGGCATGCTGCCGGGACCGGAGGATGCGAAATTCAAGGTCCCGGGCTTCGCCTTTGCCAGGGCAATGAGCTCGGAAAGATTGGCGGCCGGGACGCCCCTGGCCGTGACCAGCAGTTCCGGCACGCGCGCAGCCAGCGTCAGCGGCATCAGGTCTTTGATGGGGTCATAGGCCAGCGTGTCCTGCAGGCTTGGGCTGATGGCGAGCGCGCCGGCAGTGCTGATGCCGATCGTATATCCATCGGGTTCCGCCTTCGCTACGGCTGCGGTTCCTGTCGCGCCACCAGCTCCGCCGCGATTGTCGATCACGACAGGCTGACCGAGACTGGATGCCATCTTCTCCGAGATCAGCCGCGCGATGGTGTCGGCGGGCCCTCCAGCGGGGAACGGTACGATCAGCTTGATCGGCTTGTTGGGGAAGTTTTGCGCTGCTCCTGCGCTTGGCATCGCTACCATCGCCGCGACGCCGAGGACCAAAAGACTTACCCAGGAACGCATCGGTATCCCCCCGTCGGTTGTCCTGCGACGACCCTAGCATAAGAAAACGGCCGATCGCTGGGATCGGCCGTTTGGCATCGCATCAAGATCCACCGGGACTTGCGCTACTTGATCAGCCCTTCAGCCTTCATGGCCGCTTGCACTGCGGGCCGCGCTCCAACGCGTTTGCGCCACTCCAGGACGTTGGTGTGCGAGGAAAGGTCCACGTCTACCCGGCCGGCCCAGTTCGAGACCACGAAGGCATAAGCATCGGCGACGGAGAAATCCTTGCCCATCAGGTAGTCGTTGCTGGCGAGGTGCTTGTCGAGGTAGGCGAAGCGCGTGCCCAGCCGTTCGCGGAAGATCTTCTTGGCTTCGTCGGGCATCGACGGGTTGAACAGCGGCGAGAAGCCCTTGTGCAGCTCGCTGGTGACGAAGTTCAGCCACGTCTGCAGTTTTACGCGCTCCATGGTGCCGTTGGGCGGAGCGAGCTTCTTGGCCGGCACCTGGTCGGCGATGTACTGCACGATGGCCGGCCCTTCGGTGATCCTGGTGCCGTCGTCGAGCTCCAGCAGAGGGACGTAACCCAGCGGATTGACGGACCTGTAGTCGCTGCCGTCGGGCAGCACCTTGGTCTTGGTATCGGCCTTGATCTTCTCAAAAGGCAGGCCTGCCTCGTTGAGGACAATGTGAGGGGAGAGCGAGCAGGCGCCAGGCGAATAATAGAGCTTCATGAGGCGTCTCCGTCGTTGTTGAAAGCTTATGCATCTGCATATAATGCAAATGCATATTTGACGGTGTATGCAACTGCAAGCGATTTCTGGTAAGTAGCGACTCGCGATGAACACGAAACTGACACCAGCTGTCATCGAGGCCTGGGCCGGGCTCGTGCGCACGGAGAAAGCCGTGTCGGACAAGATCGAAGAGCGTCTCAAAGCCGCGGGCCTTCCGTCGCTCGACTGGTATCACGTGCTGCACGAGATCGACCGCAGCCCCAGGGGCATGATGCGGCAGTCGGGTGTGCAGAATCGTACACAGATCGCGCAATACAACGTGTGCCGCCTGGTCGACCGGCTGGAACGCGAAGGATTGGTGGAACGGCATCAGTGCCAGGTCGACGGCCGTAACAATGTCGTGGTCATCACCGCGAAGGGCCGGGCCTTGCGTCGAACCATGTGGCCGGTCTATGCCGCTGCCATCGAAGAGCAATTCGGCACGCGCCTCAACCAAGCGGAAGCTGAGCAGTTGGTGCAGCTGTTGACGAAGGTTGCACCGATATGAGCTTGGCTGTACCGGCGGGGCCGTTGGTGTAGGATGCGAGCCACGCCACACGGCTGGGCACAATCTCATATTCTAGAAGGGACTAGGGAATGAGTGGACCTGCGGCTGCCTTCGAGGTTCCGGCCGGCACCCTCATGCAAGGCAAGCGCGGCCTGGTCATGGGAGTGGCCAACAACCGCTCCATCGCCTGGGGCATCGCCAAGGCGGTGGCGGCGCAGGGCGCGGGTCTCGCCTTCACCTATCAGGGCGATGCGCTCAAGAAGCGCGTCGAGCCGCTGGCGGGTGAACTGGGATCGAAGCTGGTGCTGCCCTGTGACGTCAGCGACACTGCTTCCGTCGATGCGGTGTTTGCAGAACTCGGCCGCCAGTGGGGCAAGCTCGATTTCCTGGTGCACGCCATCGCCTTCTCCGACAAGGCCGAGTTGGACGGCCGCTACGTCGACACGACCGAGAAGAACTTCACCCAGACCATGCTGATCTCCTGCTACTCGTTCACCGCGCTGGCGCAGCGCGCCGAGAAGCTGATGCAGCCCGGCGGCTCATTGCTCACGCTCACCTACTACGGCGCCGAGAAGGTGATGCCGCACTACAACGTGATGGGCGTGGCCAAGGCGGCGTTGGAAGCCAGCGTGCGCTACCTCGCGGCCGACCTCGGCAAGGATGGCATTCGCGTCAATGCCATTTCGGCCGGGCCCATCAAGACGCTGGCGGCGTCCGGCATCTCCGACTTCCGCTACATCCTGAAGTGGAACGAATACAATTCCGCTCTGCGGCGCACCGTCACTATCGAGGAGGTGGGCGCCGCCGGCCTCTATCTGCTTTCGGACCTGTCGCGCGGCGTGACCGGCGAGGTGCATCACGTTGACGCCGGCTATCACGTCCAGGGCATGAAGAACGAAGACGCGCCGGACATCTCCGTCATCAAGGACGCCGGGTAGCGGCGAGCGCCGCTACCCGTTCAGTGTTCGGCATTGCCGTTCAACGACGCGCGTCGACGCAGCGGTCACCGTTCCAGTAGTAGTAGGTGCCGCAGCCGCCGGGACCATTCGGACGAATCGCAACGGCATCGTCGTCATAGCGATACTCCCGCGTGTAGCCATAGACCCGCGGACCGCGACGGGTGTCGTAATAGCCGGAGTCGTAGGAATAGGGCGTGCCGACGTACACGTCGACGGGCGGCGTCTCGATGACGAGCTGAGCCGTGGCGCTGCCGTAGCCCGCCACAAGCGCCGCACCCGTGGCAACGGCTGTGAGCATAAATCTGCGCATCGGGAACTCTCCTTGCGGTTGCTTCGGTTCTAAACCTCTCGGGCAAATGATGGTTCCGGCGCTGAAGCTCTGGCGTCGCCACAAATCCGCCACTCCGGCACCTTCGTCTGGGGACGGAAACGGGCGCGGCTGTGTGCTCGGGGGAAGTGATGCGTTCCGCGGTAAGTCTGGCTCTGGCTTTACTTGTGCTGGCGCTCATGGGTGCGCCGTCCGAAGCTGCGCGTCCCAAGCAGACTAACGAGTTCGCGTCGGCGGATCAGATCCTCCGCTGGATCAACGGCTATCGCACGCATCCCCAGCCCGACAAGGTGCCGGCGATGGTCAAGGCCGTCAGCGCGGTCGGCCTGTTCCGGGATCTGGAAACGGCCGGTGTCTACGTGGGCTTCATGGCGGGCGTCATCGGCTCCAACCCCACGCGTGCGGAAGATTTGATCGCCAAGATGTTTCCCATGCCGCCCGAGGACCAGGTGGCCATCGTCCGTGCCATCGCCCATTCCGGGCACCCGCAATGGAAGGAGCTGCTGGCCAAGTTCTCCGAACGCATGCCCGCGCGCAAGGTGCTGATCGATCGCTTCATCACGGGCAAGCAGCCGACGCTGGGGCAGCTGCCCCTCGACAAGGGGGCTGCGCCGCTCGACATGCTGTGGGGGCAATACTTCGCAACGGGCTCCTACGAGCCGGTGCTGCGCATGGTTTCGGTGCTCGAGTGGGCCAAGGACGGCAACAGCGTCGATCGCCTGACCGTGGGCAGCATGACCAAGCTGACGCTGGCGACCAATGCCTCGCGCGACAAGAATCTGCTCGACATGCTCAAGGCCTCCATGGCCCACGAGAACAAGGAGACGCGCGCCGTCCTGCGCGAGGTGATTGAGGCCGCCGAGACGTTCGAGTTCGGCGCGGTGCGGCGCGACGCGATGGCCTCCATCGATCAGCTCAAGGTCAAAGGTCCGGCCTCGACACGCAACGCCATGTGGTGGGGTCAGGCCGGCCAGACGGCGCTGGCGCTCGGCTGCATCGTCGCAGGCGCCATGGGACACTTCGAAGTGGGCATCCCCTGCGTCGTCGGCGGCGCGGTGTCCGGCGCGGCACTCAAGTACATGGTGCCCGGGCAGCAATAGGCACCGCAGACGTGTGCGACTCCGCGCCTTGCCTCACTTCTTGCTGGTGGGCTGGGTAGCTCCGAGCTGGAACATGAGCGCGGCACTGCCATCACCGCCAACGAACGTATTGGGCAGGACGCCAGGCACAAGGCGCACCGCCCGCTCCCAATCGATGAGCAGCGGGTTGGACTTGAGGATCTCGGCCTGGCGCTGTTGGATGTCGAGCTGCGCCTTGCCCTTGATGGCGATCGAATAGGCCTCGGCGTCAGCCTGCGCTTTGGTGGCGTCCGCCTGCGCCTTCGCGGAGTTGAAGATTTCCTGAGCCTTGAAGTTCTGCTTGCGCAGTTCCTGCTCCTGCGCGTTGGCGGCCTCTCGGGCGACCTGGACGGCGGCGATCTGCTGCGTATAGGCCTTCGGAAACTCCACGTTGGTGACGGCAAAGCCGGTGATGGTCATGATCTGCTGCGGGATCACGGCCAGCGCTGCGGCCTTGGCTTGGTCACGCAGCTCGTTGCGCTTCGTCAGCAGCTCATTGACCGCGAACCGGGACACCACGGCTTTGACGGCGTCCGGCAGGCGTGGCGCGATGATGCGCTGCTCGAATTGATCCAGATGGCCAAACTGATTGTACATCTGGATCACATGCTCTTTGTTGATGGCCCAGTTGAGTGCGACCGAGACATTCAATTCCATGGGGTCGCGCGAAGCCAACTCGTAGGTCTTGGTGAAGGCCCGCTCCCGCAGCTCGACCGTGTGACGCGACTCGACGTACGGGATTTTGAAGTGGAGCCCCGCCTCAGTAACACGAACGGGCGCCCCCCAGCGGAGCACGATGTCGACCGTTCCGGCTTGCGTGTTGAAGGCGGCGAGCCAAGCCGTAAGGAGCACGAACAGCGCGATGGCCGCGATGACGATCGTCCTGAGATGGGACCAAGAGGGAGGAGTGGCGGGGAAACCTGGCGTCCGCCCGGTGTTACGTTGGTCCATGGTGATGCAACCCTTGGTTAGAGAAAGTGATAATCCCTCAAGGCGCTTACATCGAAGTTACCGCGAGGGGCGGGACGCCCACAACAGGCGCCCTGGGCGCTACAACCCAGCCGTATGACTGGCCTGACAGTGCCCAATCCGGCGCGCGGCGGCGTGACGCTGGGCGCGCCGCAACAGCGACGGTGCCTCGCTGCATACGCCTCCTCAGGACCTCGCGGCGGCTGGAGGATTTGCGGCATTCTGGTATACCAGTGGCAACAAGCGGCCTTTGACCGCCATAAGAATTCAGCAGGGAGAAATGCCATGTTGCAGACGCTGAAGGCCGGGCTGGCTGTCATAACCATCGCCGTTGGGGGGCTCCTGAGCCCGGTGTCGGCGCAGAACTATCCGGAAAGGGCCGTCAAGATCATCGTGCCGTTCGGCGCTGGCGGACCCGCCGACCTCTATGCCCGCATCATCGGCCAGCATCTGCAGGAGAGCCTCAAGCAGTCCTTCGTGATCGAGAACCGCCCGGGCGCCGGCGCGCTGATCGGCACGGGCGAGGTCGCCAAGTCGGCGCCGGATGGCTACACGCTGCTGATGATGTCGAACACGCATACGGTGAACGAGACGCTGCTTCCGAACCGTCCCTACCAGCTGATGCGCGACTTCGTGGCCGTGGCGCCTGTGAACTATTCGGACCTCATCATGGTGGTGCATCCCTCGGTTCCGGCCAAAGACCTGAAGGAGTTTCTCGCGCTGCTGAAAGCCAAGCCGGGCGACCTCAACTATGCCTCGTCGGGCCCCGGCACGCCCTATCACATGGCGGGCGAGCTGTTCAAATCCATGAGCGGCACCAATATCGTGCACGTTCCCCATCGCGGCAGCGGCGACGCGCGCACCAGCGTAGTCGGGGGTCACGTGCAGATGATGATCGATGCCATCACGACGATGGCGCCGATGCACAAGGAAGGCCAGGTGCGGGCGCTCGGAACGACCGGCGCCAAGCGGTCGACGGTGACGCCCGACCTGCCGACACTGTCCGAAGCCGGCCTGCCCGGCTACGAGGCAACCATCTGGCTTGGGATCATGGCGCCCGCCGGCACGCCGAAGGCCATCGTCGATACGCTCAACGCCGAGATCAACAAGGTGTTGAACAAGGCCGACATCAAGGAAGCCTGGGCCAAGCAGGGCGCGGTCCCGATCGTCATGACTCCGTCGGAGTTCGACGCCTATGCGCGCGGCGACATCGAGAAGTGGGCCAAGGTGATTCAAACGGCGGGCATCAAGATGCCGCAGTGAGAGCCACGCGAACCAACCTCGTGGTGAGCCTGTCGAACCACGGCTCGGGTGCGTAGCCCGTCCTTCGACAGGCTCAGGACGAGGACGGAGGTTGTGGTTCAAGACGGCGAGGCGGGCGATGACTGAAGCGATCCGGCTGCGTGTGAACGGTGTGGAGCGGTCGATCGAGACCGCTCCGGAGACGTCTCTGCTCAGCGTGCTGCGCGGCACGCTGGGGCTGACGGCCACGCATTTCGGCTGCGGCGCCAACCAGTGCGGCGCCTGCAACGTGCTGCTGGATGGCCAGGCCGTGGCCTCGTGCGACACGCCGCTGTGGGCTGCCGCCGAAAAAGAAGTCACCACCGTCGAAGGTCTCGGTACGCCGGAGCGCCCGCATCCGCTGCAGCAGGCTTTCATCGCCGAGCAGGCCATGCAGTGCGGCTACTGCATCTCCGGTATTCTGATCTCTGCGGCCGCGCTCCTGCAACGCAATCCCGATCCCAGCGAAGCGGATGTGCGCGGCGCGCTCGATCGCAACCTGTGCCGCTGCGGCGCGCACAATCGCATCGTGCGGGCGGTGCTGCGCGCTGCCAGGGAGGGCGCGGCGGCATGAGCACGGGTCCTGGTCTCGGCTACCACATCGTCGAAAAGGGTGACGCGGTGGCGCTGCCCGGCAGCCTGCAGACCAACCGGCGCCTGTCGCAATGGCTGCGCCTGCGCCCCGATGGAATCGTGGAGGTGTTCTCCGGCAAGGTCGAGATCGGCCAGGGCATCCTCACGGCGGTCGCCCAGATCGTGGCCGACGAGCTCGACGTCGATCTCGCGCGCGTGCGCATGGTGCCGGCCAGCACGGCTATGAGTCCCAACGAAGGCGTGACCTCGGGCAGCCTGTCGGTGGAGCATTCGGGCTCGGCGTTGCGGTATGCCTGCGCTGAGGCGCGCGCCATCTATCTCGATGCTGCAGCTCAGCGACTGGGCGTGGCTGTGCAAAATCTGGACGTGCAGGACGGATCGATCGTCGGGCCAGGCAATCTCAGCACCAGCTACTGGGAGCTGGCCGACGAAAACCTGCTCGAGCGCGATGCCACCGCCAGCATCGCGCCCAAGCCTGTGGCCGCGCGCCGGTTGGCAGGCACGGCCGCTGCCCGCCTCGACATCCCCGACAAGGTGTTCGGCAAGCCGCGCTTCATCCAGGATCTCGTGCTGCCCGGCATGCTGCATGCGCGCGTGCTGAGACCGCCGTCGCCGGGTGCGGAGCTCACTGCGCTGGACGAGGCGGCTGCCAAGGATGTGCCGGGCATCATCGCCGTCGTACGCGACGGCAGCTTCGCGGGCGTGGTGGCGGAAACCGAAGAAGCGGCGCAGGCTGCAGTGGGGTTGCTGGGGAAGGCTGCGACGTGGACGCCGGGCGAAGCACTGCCGGACGAGGCGGAACTGCGCGCCTGGATCAAGAGCCAGCCGGTCGAAACTACGCCGATCAATGCGCGTGAAGGAAGCGGTGCCGCCAAGGCTCGCACCCTGCGTCGCGCGTATTCGCGCCCCTTCGTGGCGCACGCCTCGATGGCGCCCTCTTGCGCCATGGCCCAGTGGTCGGACGGCAGGCTGCACATCTGGACCCACAGCCAGGGCGTCTACAACCTGCGTGCGGAGCTTGGGCTGATCTTCGATCTTCCGCCCGAGTGCATCATCATCGAACACGTGGAGGGCGCAGGCTGCTACGGCCAGAACGGCGCCGACGATGTGGGGCTGGAGGCGGCGCTGCTGGCTCGTGCGGCGCAAGGCCGGCCCGTCAGCCTGCTGTGGTCGCGCGAGGACGAGATGGCCTGGGCGCCGTTCGGTGCCGCGCAGGCCATCGACCTGGAAGCCGATCTCGACGCGCAAGGCGAAATCGTCGGCTGGCGGCACGTCGTCTGGGGCAACGGCCACGTGTCGCGGCCCGGCCGCGCCAAGACGCCGACGCTGCACGCCGCCTGGCAACTCGCCAAACCGTACCCGCGCATGGTGGCCGTCAATCCGCCGCTGGCCGGCGGCGGCGGGTCGGAGCGCAATGCCACGCCGTCCTACGATTTTCCCGCCTGGACGATTACCAATCACCGCCTGCTCACCATGCCGATCCGCGCTTCGTCGCTGCGGACGCTCGGGGCATTCGCCAACGTGTTTGCCATCGAGTCGTTCATGGATGAGCTGGCGGCCGAGCGCGGCGAGGACCCGGTGGCTTTCCGCCTGCGCCATCTGAAAGATCCACGTGCGCGGGCCGTCATCGAAGCGGCGACCAAGCGCGCCGGCTGGAAAGATCGGCGCAAGAGCGAAGGCAAGGGGCACGGCATCGGCTTCGCGCGCTACAAGGGCGCGGGGGCCTATTGCGCCGTCGTGGCCGAGGTCGAAGGCGCGGCCGACATCCGCGTGCGCCGGCTCGTCGTGGCGGTGGACGTGGGCGAGGTCATCAATCCGGACGGTGTGGAAAACCAGATCGAGGGCGGTGCCATCCAGGCCACGAGCTGGGTGCTGAAGGAAGCGGTGCGCTTCGACCGCACGCGCATCACGAGCGACACCTGGGACACCTATCCCATCCTGCGCTTCTCGGAAGTACCCGCGGTGGAGGTGGAAATCATTGCCCGCCCCGAAGAGAAAACCCTGGGGGCCGGCGAGGCCGCGCACGGGCCGGTGGCGGGCGCCATTGCCAACGCCGTGTTCGATGCGCTGGGCGTACGCGTGCGCGACCTTCCCATCACGCGCGATCGCATCATCGCGGCCATGACGCAGGGCGCTCGATCCAATGAATAAACATACCAGGACGCAAACGTCATGCCCGCGAAGGCGGGCATCCACGCAACTCTCCACGCACCGACGGCCAAGTGACATGGATTCCCGCCTGCGCGGGAATGACGCCGCATGAAGCTCACGATACTCAGCGGCGGCGCGGCGCAAGGGCTGGTCGGTACGCTGGCGGCCGAGTTCAAGGCCCAATCTGGATGTGAGATCGACGGCACCTTCGGTGCAGTCGGCGCCATGCGCGACAAGCTGCTATCGGGCGCGCCGGCAGATCTTCTGATCCTGACGCGAGCGCTGATCGACGAGCTGGGTGCTCAAGGCCATGTCGTGGCGGGCTCCGCCGCCAATATCGGCACCGTGCTGACGGCCGTGGCGGTGCGCAGCGGCGAACCCTTGCCCGATGTCGGCAACGCGGCCGGGTTGCGGGCGGCGCTGCTGGCTGCAGATGCCATCTATTTCCCCGATCCGAAGCTGGCCACGGCGGGCATCCACTTCGCCAAGGTGATCGAACGTCTCGGCATCGCGGCCGACGTTGCGTCGCGCATCAAGACCTATCCCAACGGCGCAACGGCCATGCGCGAGCTGGCGGCTGCTCAGGGCGGGCGCCCGATCGGGTGCACGCAGGTGACGGAGATTCTCAGCACGCCCGGTGCTCAGCTCGTGGCGCCCCTGCCGAAGGAATTCGAGCTGGCGACCGTCTACACGGCGGGCGTTTGCACCCGCGCCGCGTTGCCCGAGCAGGCGCACGCGCTGGCAGCACTGCTAGCGGGCGACACCGCTCGCGCGGCTCGTCAACTTGCCGGATTCATCTAGCGAAACCGTTCTGCGTCAAGCCACCGGCCGAAGGCGCAAGTGCAGCCGGCTTGGCATCATCGTGAAGGCGAAAACCTCCTGCGTGAGGCCGGGGTCTTCGGCGTGCTCGAAGGAAAAATTACGTGCAAGGGTTGCGAGCACCATCTTCATTTCCAGCGTCGCCAGATACCGGCCCGGGCAGAAGCGGGGCCCGGCGCCGAACTGCAGGAACGCTCGTGTGCTGTGCCCTTCGCGAGCGCTCTCGCGCCGGCCGGCCCAACGTTCCGGCTTGAAATCCTTTGCATCCTGATAATTGTTGTCGTCCAGGGTCGCGGGCCGCGTCAGCAGGAACACCGGGGTGCCCTTGGGGATCTCGATGCCGGCCAGTTCGGTAGTTTCGTTGGCTTCCAGGAAGTTGAGCGGCGCCACGGGCCGCATGCGCATGGCTTCGAACGCAACGCCCTCGAACAGACCGAGCTTGGCGGTGTCGGCAAACGTCATGGGAACGCGGGCTTCGCCGAGAGCATCCAGTGCCGCTTGATGCAACTGCGTTTGCAGCCCAGGATTGCCGGCAAGAATGTGCATGGCCCAGGCAAGGCTGTAGGCAGTGGTGTCTTCGCCCGCCAGAAGCAGCGTCATGATGTTGGCGTAGACGTCGTCGTCGCTGAAGCCGGACTCCGGCTCGTCTCTGAGTGCGAGCATGGCTTCCAGGAGATTTGCCGGGGTCTCCCCTGGCGCGCCACGCATCCGCTCGCGGGCATGCCCGATCGTCTCCTCGGCGAAGGCGCGCACCGCCCGCAAGGATCGGTCGAGCTGATAATCCTTGGGTAACTTGAAATAGCGCCAATAGGGAAGAAGCGCGTTCACCCGGTAGCTGACCATCGGGAAAATGACGCCGAGGTGCCGCTGGATCGCATCCTCGTCGGACTCGAGCGTATTTACATCCCGTCCGAACACCAGCGTCGCCGTGGCGTCGACCGTGAAGCGCGTGAGGTCCTGCAGGGCATCGGTATCGCCCTCCGCATCCGCACTTTTCTGCCAGCGCCGGCGCAACCGGTCGGTGATGAGCTGCAAGGTGGGAAAGAAGCTCTCGAGCTGATGCGGGGCAAGCGCGCGCATGACGAGATCGCGTTGCGGGCGCCAGGCCTGTCCCTCAACGGAGAAGACGCCGTTGATCCCCATCTCCGCGGCAACGGGTTCGATCGTGGACAGGCGCCGGAAGCGGCCGGGCCGATCCCTGAGCGCGGACAGCGCGATTTCCACGTCGGACGTCACCAGGAAACGCTTTGGGCCGATCTTGAACGTGAAGGTCGGGCCCAGCGCGCGGCCCCATGCCTCGAGTTGGGCGTGCAGCCGCTTGGGATCGAGCTGATGCAGATTGCCCAACCCAGGCAGCGCCCCGGGAGCAGGGAGGTCCTCCAATCGCCGTTTGGCGATTTTGGCCTGGGCCGTCATCGGCTTCGGGTCAGTTCATTTGCCATCGCCGTCCTCCGCCGGAGCGATCCCATAAGGAATGCCAACGGCGTTGCAGGGCTCAACCGGCCTGGGTATCGAAGAACTTGTTGGGCTTCAGGAAAAACGACAGGGCCAGGCAGCCGTTGGGGGCGTGGGCGTCATGGCGGCTGCCGGCGGGGCGCCAGACATAGTTGCCGACGGTGGCCGCACCCTCCTGGTCTTCCAGCGAGCCTTCCAGCACGAACGTCTGCTCGAGCTCCACATGCTCGTGATCAGGCAAGGTCGCGCCGGGCGCAAATCTGACGAGCGCCGTCGACAACCCGGTCTCCTTGTCCTCCATGAGCAGCTTCATATCGACGCCCTTGAAGCGTGTCGGCGTCCACGGCAGAGACGCGACGTCGACGTAGCGGGATGCAAGGGCCGCGAGGCCCTCGTGGTTCTTGGCATTCGGCGTGATCATGGCCATGGCGTTCCTCCTGGAGCAGGATCGCTTCGGGATTGAAGCACGCCAGCTCCGCCGCGTGCGCAACTGCCGAAGCGTGATGCCTGCTCCATCTCAATTATGCGGTGCTAGGTTCACGTTCCCTGGCGAAAGCGCATTGGCGCTTGCATCAAGCACGCTCTCGCTCCGGTGGATTTAGAGCACGCCAGGGCTGGCCCGACAAGGTTCGGCAGGGCCGCGAGGGCCTTCCGGCTGTCTCGCCGCGGAGGGACAAGACATATGCGAGCTAAAGTCGTTCCATCCTAGATAGAATCACAAGCCACACACTCGCCCTCGTCCTGAGCCAGTCGAAGGACGGGCCGCGACTGCAAATGCCGTGGTTCGACAAGCTCACCACGAGGGTAACGCGCGTTGGCCGGACACTCGCCCTCGTCCTGAGCCTGTCGAAGGACGGGCCGCGACTGCAAATGCCGTGGTTCGACAAGCTCACCACGAGGGTAACTCGCGTTGGCCGGACACTCGCCCTCGTCCTGAGCCTGTCGAAGGACGGGCCGCGACTGCAAATGCCGTGGTTCGACAAGCTCACCACGAGGGTAACTCGCGTTGGCCGGACACTCGCCCTCGTCCTGAGCCTGTCGAAGGACGGGCCGCGACTGCAAATGCCGTGGTTCGACAAGCTCACCACGAGGGTAACTCGCGTTGGCCGGACACTCGCCCTCGTCCTGAGCCTGTCGAAGGACGGGCCGCGACCGCAAATGCCGTGGTTCGACAGCTCACCACGAGGGTAACGCGCGTTGGCCGGGTCAACCTGAGTCGGAAAAACTCTAGCTCGCGTATCGCATGGGCGGGTTCTGCGTCCGACGCCGGGATTGGGCGGGCATTTGAGCGGGAGAGGCAGCCTCGAGCAAATCCCGCACGCTCAGGCGGCTGCAGTCGTCGGTGAAGCGCAAGCCCAGCAGGCGGTCGTTCTTGCGCCACTGCACCTCGCATTCAAAGAGTGTCCGCGTCTGCGCTTGCCAGAGGTAGACGCGTTCCGGGACCTGGTCGGCGGGAGCCAGGGCGCTGATCATGGCCCCACCCTCGGACAGATTCCTGATGACGACGTCGACGCAAAAGGCCATGTCCGGCGACATGAGCTTGCCTTCGATGCGTACGCCGTAGCGAGTGGAAGCGCGCTTGTCCTGCATCATTTTCCGCCTCCGACTCTGGGAGAAGGGGCCTTTGGCTGCCTGGGTGGAAGCCAAGGCCCTTTCGACAAAGACGCTTGGGGAGTGCTGTCGATCTGGAATCTAGCTCGAGCGGTGCTTTGACACACCTGTCGGAACCGTCAGCGCGGCAACAAACAGGGTTTCAAGAGCGGCAGCGGCGCGTTGGAAAAATCGGCGCGATATTGCGTAAAATGCAATGCAACGCGTGCGACCGCCGTTCAGTATTCGTATACGTCCGTCCCACTACAATCAGCCCTCGCATCAATCAGGTGCAGCAACCTGGCTTCGTGACCGAAGCTTCGTAAATGTTCGAGTCCCTGCTGGAGAAGCTGATCGGGAGCGCGGAGGGCATTCAGGCGCGTGGCGAAGGCATTGCCTTCCTCAAAGTTGCGCAATCCGTCTATCCGCTCACGACCACCTCATACCTCGGGCTCAACATTCCCCTGGGCGTGGAGCGCAAGCGCTTCGTCCAGTGCATGTACTCCGACAGCTGGGTCAAATACTGCGTCAGCCGGGAGCCGATCGGCCTAGCCCGTCTCGCAAGCCTGGTCCTGGCCTTGCCGGCACCGCTGGACTGGAGCGTGCTACCCAAGACCACCGATACCCAGAAGCTTCTGTCTTACGCAGAGAGCCAGAGCATCGGCCGGCAGATCCTGTCGATGCCGCTGCGTCCCATCGTGGGCGAGACGGCGATATTCTTCGTCGGCGCCGGGATGTCCGCCGACGACTGGCACGAGCAGAAAAAGACCATACAGCGCGAGTTCCAGGTGCTGGCCAGCTATTTCCATCAGCACATCCTGCGCATCTACGGCAACGATGCCGAGAGCCAGATCCTGGTCTCGGCGCGTGAGCTCGATTGCCTGAAGTGGGTCGCGGCCGGCAAGACGGCGTGGGAAGCGAGCGTCATCCTGGGCATCAGCGAGCGCACCGTCCGCTTCCACCTCAACGCCGCCCGCGAGAAGCTGAACTGCCTCACCACCACACAGGCCGTGGCCAAGGCCGTGTCCCAGCAACTGATCGAGTGTTGAGCGCACCACATCCGTCATCCCGGGACTTGTGCCCGGGATCCATCTCTCCGTTTGCTCCAGCGTTTGTGGATGGCTGGAACCCGGCAACAAGTGCACGGCTGTCCGGTTCGGCTCATCGCCGTTTCCGGGATCGACTGACACGACACAGACTTGGCACCGATTTCGCCGCGCCGGGACGCGCTGCCGCCTCCCCCTTGAGGGGGGAGGAAGGAATGCCGCGGGCTTAGCCTGCCGATCGCATCCCTCGCGTCGAGCACCACCGGCAGGCGAAGTCCGATGGCATTCCAGGTGGGGGTGATGGTGCAGCACGCGGCGAAGACACCCCCACCCGATGCGTCCAGCGGCTTGGCCCGGCCGTTGTGTCTTGCAGAGCGCGCGGCGATGGCCGGCCCAAACCGCGGACGCATCTCCCTCCCCCCTCGTGCGTGACGAAAGCAATGCTTTCGTCACAGGGGGAGGCGAAGGTCGGCGCAACCGGACAGGCGTGTAACAAGTACCGGGATGACAAGGATGGCGTAGTGCCCAAAAAGTAATTGCAGCGGGTTGGGGATCGCGAGAGCGGCGCCGGCCCCGTTCGGGATGGAACCCAGTAGGGCAACAGTTCCTGCCGTGCCGCTCCCGCACTATTCATAGCGCTCCAGCATGACGATTTGACGACTGACAATAAGGTGCGACTGCGATTGGGTGTCCCACCGCAATGCCGTGGAATGTCGCGCTCAACTTTCGCGGAAGAGCGGCAGTGCTGAGCGCGCTACACGCGTCATCCCGGCCAAGGGATCGCGCAGGCGCGCGATCTCTGGAGAGCCGGGATCCAGCAGCGGGCTCGGCATTTGCGTCTGCATCCCCGATAGCCTCCGCTGCGCGTCGGCTTCGGGGATGACGGGTCGGGTTGTTTTCCACAGTAGGGACATAGCTGGCTTTCCAGCACTCAGCTCTCGCGGAAGGCGCGGGAGAAGCTGTCCCAGCACGGGCCGCATGATGTAGTCGAAGAAGGTGCGCTCGCCGGTCTTGATGAAGACGTCGGCGGGCATGCCGGGCGTGGGCTGGAAGGCCTGCGACCTTGCTGTGCACGTCCTGCTCATCGCAGCCGGACGCGCACGACGTAGGAGGGGCGCTGCGGCGCCTCCTGCTCGGCCTTGGTGCGCGCGTGCTGGCTGCCGACGGCATCGGCCGACAGATAGATCACCTTGCCTTCGACCATGGGCGTCAGGCGCTGGTTGAGGGCGGTCAGCCGCACCAGCGCTTCCTGCCCCGTCTTGACGTGCCAGATCTCGCTCGGATTGAGGCGGGCTTCGATGATCAGCTCGTCGTTGACGGGCAGCAGCTCGAGGATGACCGCGCCGGCGCCGATGACGCCGCCGGCCGTGTGCTGGTTGCAGCTTGACGACGATGCCGCGCACGGGCGCGCGCACCTCGATGCGGTCGACCACGTCCCGGGCGGCGCGGATCTGCTCCTGCAGGTCGTCCAGCTCCGTCTCGGTGGCGCGCATGCTCCTCGATCGCCTTCTGCGCCGCGGCGGAGCGCAGCTGCGCGATCTGCTGCTCGGCGCGCGCAATGCGCTCCCGGGCGTCGGCCGATGCGCGCCGTCAGCTCGCCGAGCTCGCCGGTGAGCGCGGCCTCGGACGCGCTGCACGGCCAGAATCTCGGTCCGGCGCACGAGCTGCTGCGCCAGCAGGCCCTGCTTGTCCTTCAGCTCCTCGGCGAACAGCGCCATGCGCTGCTGCGTCGATTGCGCCTGCGCGGCATAGCCGCCGATGCTCTCCTGCAGGCCCGCGATCTCCTTGCGCAGCACCTCCTCTTCGGTCGCCGCCTTCAGCGCGGCGCGCCCGCAACTCGACGGCCTGGCGCTCGAAGATGCTGCGGATCTCCGGGTCGTGCAGCTTCGGCAGCCAGCTCGGAGGGCATCGCGAACGACGGCCGGCCGTCGATCTCGGCCTCCAGCCGCGCCTTCATGATGAGCAGGCGATGGTTCCTCAGCACCAGGCGGCGCAGCCTGGCTGCTGGCGGCGGTGGCGTCGAGGCGCAGCAGCGGCTGGCCGTCCTCGACCAGGTCGCCCTCCTTGCACCAGCACCTCGCGCAGGATGCCGCCTTCCAGATGCTGGACGTGCTTGTTCTGCCCGGTGGCGACGAACGAGCCCGACACGACGACTGCGCCTTCCAGGGGCGCAAGCGCCGCCCACACGCCGAAGCCGCCGACGCAGAGCACCAGGATGGCGGCGCCGATCAGCGATCGGCCAGCGGCACGCCGGCCGGCACGCCGCGATGCCATTCGTCGATGCCGGGGCAGGCGCGTCATCGACGCGTCGTCCGCTTTCGGCGCGAGCCGTCCGTTGCCGGCAGGGCGGGCTGCCGTTGCAGGCGGCTGGGGCGGCTGGCGGCCTTTGGCGTTGAGGACGCCGGCGCAGGACGTCCTTGGGCGGGCCGAACGCCTCGGCCCGGCCGGCGCGCAGGATGAGCACCTTGTCGACGATGTTGAGCAGGGCCGGACGCTGGGTGATGACGACGGTCGTGACGCCCTTCTGCTTGCGCGCGCATCAGCGTTTCGGTCAGCGCCTGCTCGCCGGCGGCGTCGAGATTGGAGTTGGGCTCGTCCAGCACGACCATGGCCGGCTCGCCGAAGAAGGCGCGCGCCAGCGCGATGCGCTGCTTCTGGCCGCCCGACAGCGGCGCGCCGTTGCGCTCCAGCACGGTCTCGTAGCCGCTCGGAAGCTGGCAGATCATGTCGTGCACGCCGGAGAGCACGGCGGCGCTGTAGATCTTGTCGTCGGGCAGATCGCTGCGCATGCGGCAGACGTTCTCCTTGATCGAGCCCGGGAACAGCTCGACCTCCTGCGGCAGATAGCCGGTGTATTCGCCGAACTGGCGCCGGTCCCAGTTGCGCAGCTCGGTGCCGTCGAGGCGAACCTTGCCGGCGGTCGGCAGCAGGCAGCCGACGAGGATGCGCGCCAGCGTCGACTTGCCCGAGCCCGACGGCCCGACGATCGCCAGCGTCTCGCCCGGCTGCAGCTCGAAGCTGACGCCGTTGAGGACGGGCTCCTTCGTGCCGGGCGGCAGATAGAGCATCTTCTCCACCGTCACGCGGCCCTGCGGCTTGGGCAGTCGCAGCCGCGGCTTCTCCTTCTGCAGGGCCTCGACGGCGGCGCTTGACGCGCCCGTAGGCGGCGCGCGTCTGCACCACGCTGCGCCAGCCCTCGATCATGCCTTCCAGCGGCTGCAGGGCGCGGCCGGCGATGATCGAGGCGGCAATCATCATGCCGCCGGTGAGCTGGCTCTCGAGCGCCAGATAGGCGCCCCAGCCGAGGATGGCGATCTGGGTCAGCAGGCGGAAGAAGCGCGAGGCGCCGCTGATCCAGAAGCTCGATCGAGCGCGGTCATCTGCTTGGTGAGGGCGCCGGTCTGCTCGCGGCCCCATTGCAGAATGCTCTCGTTGAGCATGCCCATGGCGTTGATGACCTGGGCGTTGCGCGCCAGCGCATCGGCCTGCGCGTCGGCCTTGGATGCGATGCGTGCTGGCCTGGCCAAGCGGGGCCGACGTCGCGCGCTGATTGATGCACGGCGATGACGACAAGCAGGCCGCCGGCGGCGAGCGTGACGAAGCCGAGGCTCGGATGGATGAGGAACACCGCGGCGAAGTAGAGCGGCGCCATCGGCGCATCGAACAGGATCACCATCGTCGGGCTCGACATGAAGCCGCGCACCTGGTGCAGGCTGCGCAAGGGCAGCATGTTGCCGCCGTCGCTGGCCGGCGCCGAGGTGACGACGCTGGCGAGCACCGGACCGCCGAGGATGGTTTCCATTCTGCGTCGCCAGCCGGCCCGAGCACCTGGCGGCGCAGAGTGTCGAGCAGCGACAGGACCAGAATGAATCCGAAGCGCCAGCAGCGACAGCATGACGAGCGTGTCCAGGCTGCGGCTGGTCAGGACGCGATCGGAAATCTGGAACAGATAGATCGGCATCGTCAGCATCAGCAGATTGACGAAAACCGAGAAAATGCCGACGGCGATGAAGGTGCGCCGCGCGATCTCGTTCCACTGCTGGATGGGCTCGCGCGGCGCCGCCGTTGCTTCCGCGGGCGAGGCGGTCGCGCCAGCGGCGGGCTCGTTGCGTTCGGGCGCTGCTGCACCAGAAACCCGGCTGCGAAGTGCGGCGAAAGCGCCGCCGAAGCGCCCCTCCGGGTGCAGGTGAGGGTCGAAGCTGTCGGTGCCTGTCGTCATATGCCCAGCCAGTGCAGACCGGTGTCTCCGAGGAGACTTGGCAGCCCGATGTGATGGGCGTTGCCCTGGGCGCCGTGCTCGCTCTCGGTTGGGCCGTTGCCGGTCAAGGCGCTCAACTCAGCGGCGATATCGATGGCGGGTAGAATGCCGCCGGATGCCGCATTGGCGCCGACGGAGGCGTCAGCCTGCAGGGTGAGGTTGTAGTCGGAATAGCCGCCGGCCGAGAAAAGATCGTCCAGGGGGAGGCTCCCGGCGGTTGGCCCGGCCTCGAAATCGATGCTGCCGCTGGACGCGACCACCGCTGCCACGATGATGGGCGCTCCGCCGTCCGAACCCAAACCCAGCAGGGACGCCAACGGGCCGCCGAGTATGTCCGCCACCGGGGCCGCGACCTGTTCGACCACGGGGTCGAGCACCTGCACCACGTCGCCAGCCACATCTCCGGCAATACCGAGTGCCGGTGCGACCACCTGTTCGAGCACAGGATCGAGCACCTGCACCACGTCGCCGAGCACGTCTCCGACGCCACCGAGCACAGGCGCGACCACCTGTTCGAGCACGGGATCGAGCGCATGAACAACGTCGCCGAGCACGTCTCCAACGCCACCGAGCACAGGCGCGACCACCTGCTCGAGCACGGGATCGAGCGCATGAACAACGTCGCCGAGCACGTCTCCAACGCCACCGAGCACAGGCGCGACCACCTGCTCGAGCACCGGGTCGAGCACATGAACAACGTCGCCGAGCACGTCGGCAACGCCACCGAGCACAGGCGCGACCACCTGTTCGAGCACGGGATCGAGCGCATGAACGACATCGCCGAGCACGTCGGCAACGCCACCGAGCACAGGCGCGACCACCTGTTCGAGCACAGGATCGAGCGCATGAACAACGTCGCCGAGCACGTCGGCAACACCACCGAGAACGGGCGCGATCACCTGCTCGAGAACAGCATCAACCACCTGAACCACGTCGCCGACGACATCGCCGACAATGCCAAGAACCGGACCAATGACGGGGTCGCCATCCGAGGGGCCCATGGCCGGTAGATGATCGTCGCCCGAAGGGCCCTCCAGCGATGGCGGTGTTGCGGCGCCGTCCAGGTCGGGGGCGGCCGCGATGAGCGATTGCGAGGCCATCGCTGCATTGGGCGCGGCACTGGTCTGTCGCGCGCCGGAGGAATTCGGCGCGGTCCGGAACCATCGCGCCGGCCGCTTCACCCGGAGCGCTAGTTAGGAATGCGGTCTGCGCCGTAGCTTCCTGGACCAAGCCTTGCGTTGCTACCTGCGGTGCGGCCTCCTGCATGTCCGCGAGCATGGCCGCCTCGACCGGCAGGAAGGCATTTCTCGCGGCCTGGCCGGCCGCAGGATCGCTTGCCGGACCTGCCTCGTCTCCGGTTCCGCCCGCCTGGGCCTCAGCGGCCGAGGCCTGCTCCATCGTAACGACCTGGGACAGGAAGAAGGACCAGGTCAGGAAGCTCCAGAGTCCCTTCTCGCGCCGCTCGGCGAGGCGCCCTTGAGAGTCGCGTGCGCGCTCCTGCCGGCGTGAGGCATCCCGCAGAAACCCTGAGCTATTGGACATCCTACGCTCCAACCATTAGTCCCCTGCACGGCAAAAAAATTTCCATCGCGAACCGGAACTGCGTTCGCCGGTCGACGGGGACCAGCGGCGGCAGACGCTCAGGCGGAAGATGCGTCGTCCGGGCTCGACGACACGTCGAGAGCAGGTACGTCGAACAAATGATGTGAACTCGTCAGCAGATCGAGGGTGGAATCGATGTCGGGGAGCGCGCCTGTATCGAGCGCCAAAGCCACGTGGCCGTCGTAGGCATTCGTGTCCAAGGAGTCGGCGCCAAAACCATTCGCGCCGTCGCCCCATTGGCCGTTGGCCAGCAGGTTGGCGAGTTCCGCGGTCGCCAGTGGCAGGGCCGGCTCGCCGGCCGCTGCGCCCTCGATCGGCTGAGGCCCGTCGCCGGGGAAATCCAATCCGCTGTTGCCGTCGCCATGACCAGCCGACGGCAGCGCCGTGGAGGAGGACTGTGCAGACATGCCGTGTTCCCTTCCCGCAGCACACTGCCTTTCGGGAATGGATGTTCCGTTAAGAGACGATATCGCCTTGCGGCGGCGCTCTTAACGCAACATTAGGCATGACAAATTCGTGCCAGCCGCCACTGCTTCGAGGCCGCCAGGGGAAGCCGAGTGTCGGCTGGCGTGATGGTCGGTCTTGGCGACAGTGTGCGTGCGCCTTCATGCAGGTCGATGCGAACCGACCCTTCGCTTTGACCTACGCGCCTGCCACGGCCGAATGACGACCGGCCCGGTTTTGGGCGACGCTGGCGTATCGGCCTCGAGCCCCGCGAGTCCAGCCCGGCAGCACTCGGTCAACAGCCAGCCACCTTCGCCGTTGGATTCAATCAAGCCAAAAGCCTGCAGCCGCTCCATGAGCGCCTCGTTTCCGAGCTGCACGGCCGTACCGGTGGCGTATCGAGGACTGGCTTTCGTGTCGACATTCATTGTCTGGCCTTGCTCCTTTTGGAGAAGGGGGCCCCGGCCTTGGGGGGGAGGGAGGCCGGGGCCCGGGGGGACACGGTGCCTGCATTGAGCAGGCACGTGGACATCTAGCAGCAGCCGATCGGCGCGACACCTGTCGGAACCGTCAGGGGCGACATCAAGCCAGAACCAGGCTGGTGAGAATGACGATGGCAACGCCGATCAACGTGATTTCGTCCCATCGAGTCCCGCGCGAAGCGTTCCGATCCAGCATGTGTTGTCCTCGACGGGTCGTGGCTGCGGAAGTGGCCCTGGCATGCCCGCGACGACTGCCAGGGCCTAGGTCAGACAGCCTGTCAGGATCGAGCCTGGCAGGTCCCGGCATCCTACGTTCGATGACAGATGCTCCGCCCCTGGCGCTTCTGACAGGTGAGGCAGCCCCCGCAGCCGCCTAAGGTGCACCGCCAAGGTACGAATTTTCATGGCTTCGGACCCATGGCCCCCAAGATGCGACAACCAAGAGCAAGACCGTGAGCAACGAACGAAGAGCCGTCACGCGCTACGAGGTGCGGAAAGACGGCAGACTCCTTTTCGTCGACCAGCCCTGCTTCGTCGAATGCGCCATCAGGAATATTTCCGAAGACGGCGCACTCGTGAGCATGCTCGTTTCGGTCGCCTTGCCGCCCGTCGTGCTCCTTTGGGAGCAGCGGACGGGAGCGATCCACGAATGCGAGGTGCGATGGCGTAACGGCCGCACGGTCGGCGTGCACTTTACCGACGTTTGCGGCAGGGCAACGAGGCGGGCGATGCTCGAGAAGGACTTCGCGCCGCTCAGGAACGTTGCCGATGGTGCAGCCTTGCTGCATTGACGCCGGCAAGCGCAACCAGGTGAGTGCGTTAGGTGCAGTCCGGGCTCGTGGCCCAAACCAGCGCCTCTGTAATGGCGGGCGGCGCGTGGTGGTTCGCCTCGCTCGCATCGTCCGATGTCAGGAAGCAGAATTCAACGACGTCGCGCATGGCGGTCGTGAGGGCCATGAGGGTTGCCACCTCGACGCGTCCGCCGATCAGGCAGGTTGCTGCCGCTTCGAGGCCCGCAGCCGCGGCGCTTGAAGGCGCCTTTTCCTCCAGGCAACCCGTGACGGCCAGAAACAGGGTGATCTGACTGCCGATCGCGCCGGCAGCGAACCTCAGTTCTTTCATGTCCTCCCGCGCCTGCAGCACATGCGCAATGGCGGTGAGTTCCAGACGGAGGAGATTGTGGGGGTCTGCCCCTGCCCCTTGCGTCCTGACCAGGGCATCGCACGCATCCAGCACCTCGGTGAGGTGATTGACGAGCGAACGCACGATGGGGGGCGTGTACTGCTGGTGATGCAACATCGCGAACTCCGCCGGATTACCAACGCGACCGCAACGCAACTGACGCAACAGGACAACAACGCCACCAATAAATGCGCGCGCGGCCGCGAGCGCAAGGGGCGTGTGGAAAAACCAGGGGACAACTCGCCGGGCGCGCATGCGCCACGTGGCGTGCGAGCCTTCCAGCCGTCATCCCCGAAGCCGACGCCCCAGCGGAGGTTATCGGGGACCAGCAATGACCGGCTGCCGCAACGGTTGCCGCGTCAGGCCGAGGCCGGCGTGGTCATGCGCGAGGGGGAAAGCAGGGCATCCAACGCGCTTTCCAGCATCGATGGATCGACATTGAACCATTCCTTGCGGTCCCCGGCATCCCCGATGACGGCGCGATAGGTCTGGCCGAGGGAGAGCGAGAGCAGGAAATAAGTGTTCTTGAGTTTGCTCACCGGAAAGACCTCGAGCACCTTGGCCGCGTGCGGCGCAAACAAGATGTTGGTCAGGCCGGCGCCGTGCGCACCGGCAACAATTTCCGCGTTGCTGAAAAGCGCCGCCTGATCACGAAAGCCGAGCGTACCCGGCGCGACGATTTCAAATCCGTGCCTGGACAGAATGGGCAGGATTGCCTGCTCGTTGGCAATGCGGCGCCGGGGCGTATCGCCGCGCGAAACGTAGATGCGGCGATGGCCGGCCGGCTCGCGGCGAATATCGAAGCCCTCGAAGATCAACGAGCGGATGAACTCCAGCAAGCCGGGATCGGCGAGCGTCCGCTTGATGGGCTGGTAGTCGTCGATATGAAACAGCCGGCGCATCCGCCAGCGCTCGTTGGGTGGAACCGCTTCAAAACGGATATTGGGAAAGCGCTGCTGGATGAAGCGATAGATATCCCGCTGGAACGCCGGCAAGTCGGCATTGGTGAGCACCGTCACCGGCTCGCGCCCCAGCTCGAAGCGATTGAGCAGATAGTAGAGCCGTGGCAGCCGGTCGAACATGAAATGGAAGTAATGCCTGTGCCCTTGATGGGAGCCCAGCATATTGAAATAGACGGCATCCGGTTTTTGCACGACCGAGCTCAGGACCGGCCGGAAATCGTGATAGGTCGCGTAGTCGCGTGCGCCCCGAGGGGTGAGCAATTCTTCGCGGGTTTCATCGACGACCACACCCGTGGACCCCAGCGCGGTTGCGTTGTCCAGCGCGATGAGCGCGATGGAGCGCTCGACGCGCGCGGGCGGAGCATCGGGAAGTTTGGCGGCAAACGCGGCTTCTTGCGGGTCCAGGTTTACATCCTGGAACTCCAAGACGGTCTGCGCGCTCCCGGCCTCGAGCATCGGCTTGACGGTATCGTAGAAGGGCATGCGGCTGCGCAAGCCCGGGACGGCCCGCGCAAGCGTGCGCCCCAGTTGGAAACGCATATGCCGCGAGCTCAGTTTACGCACCGCCATGAGGCCACCACACGACAAATGATGTTGGACGAGCTGTTCGACCGGGAGGGCGCCCGCACCGTGTCAACCTCACGTGCAGGGTGAACAACAAAGTCGTAAGCACCCGGGCGTTCGCATGCAACCAGACTACGTTCGGTGCCGCGCTGCAGCAAGCGATAGTTGGCCTCGTTTGATCCGCAATTTCTCGTGCCACGCGACACCAAACCTCGTTGCGTTCGGAACAAGAAACAGCCCAGGTTGTGTTGCTGCGCGGGGCAGGTAAGAATTGAGTGTGTCTCACGAGCGCTTGAGAAGCCGGCGCAATGAGCGTGACATCCACACAGCTGAATGGGATCTGGCGCGTGTTTCGTATTTCGACCCTCAAGGCGAGCGGCCGCGCGCACTTCCGGAAGTTCAAACGTCTGATCGTGCCGCGTCGGCCGAAGCAGCCGGCGGGCCCTGTTGACGTGACGCGGCCGCGGATGACGGATCAGGAGCTCGACCTGTACAAGTCGTTGCTCGCCGGCGCCGGCTCTGTCATCGAGTACGGGACGGGTGGAAGCACACTGTTGGCGCTTGGTGCCGGTGTGTCGCGCTTGATTTCTGTGGAATCCGACTTGGGGTGGATCGGCAAACTGCGGGAAATACCGGCGATCGCCGAGGCGGAGCGCCAGGGTCGTCTCACTTTCGTTCACGTCGATATTGGGCAGGTGGGGAAATGGGGCAAGCCGATCGACAGTTCCGGCGCCGCTCGCTACGCAACATATGCATCCGCGCCGTGGAAACACTGCCGCGAGCCCGATGTTGTACTGGTCGACGGGCGCTTCCGCGTCGCCTGCGCCCTCGAGACCGTCTTGCAGTCAGCCGGAGATACCAAGATTGCGTTCCATGATTTCTGGAAACGCCCCCAGTATCACGTCGTGCTTCCATTCGTTGACTGCATACACCGCGTCGACACCTTGGCGGTGTTCAAGCGCCTGACGCCTTTCAATGCGAGCGCGGCACGACAGCTCCTGGAGCGCTACCGGACAGCTCTAGATTGAGCCCCGACTGCTCACGTGCACTGGGCCAAGTCGAATATGGTGCGGAGTCCTGCACAAGGGGCTGCGCCGTGGAACTGTCTTCGCGCAGTGTTGCCGCGAACCTCGAGGCGAGCACCGCAAAAATGGCGGAGATCGCGTACGACGCCAGGAACCAGCGGGTCCAAATGCTGAAGCTCGAAGCGGCCAGCAAAGCGTTGCTGGCAAACGCAGCATAAAGCATCGGCTGACTGCCAGCAGGCGTGCGGGATATGGCCCGCAATGCGAACAGGCCAATGCTGACCATCAGTACGATGCCGACTAAACCGGTATCGAACCAGACCTGCAGGTAGACATTGTGGGCGTGTGGACCGGTCGAAACCACAAATGGCGAACCTGGTTCATATGTCGGGTTCTCTTTCCCCAGCCTTCCCAGCTCGCGCGCCGCAACCAGCCCGTGCCCGAGCAGCGGTGCCTCGGCCACTTTGGAACTGGTGACGCCCCAGATCACGATGCGGTGCTGTGCGCTCGGTTGCAGCCAGGATGCCTTGTGCAGCTGCCGGTCGTAGGCGATGGAGGCCAACGGCACCACTGCCACGCAGGCAAGGATCCAACCTGCCGTGAGGAGCGTCTTGCCCAGGCGCGGAGTCAGCATCTGGATGCAGAACACAGCTACGCTTGCGGCGATGGCGATTTTCGATGATTCGTGGTCGGAGGCAAAAACGGCAAGGACCACCGGCGCCAGGCACATCACGAGAACAGTGCGCGCGCGCGACGAGGACGCGAGGGTGCTGGCGATCAGCAGGGCTGGCCAAATCAGAAAGGCAAGGGCTGCGATGTGCCTGTTGAGGAACCAGGAAGGAAGACTTTTGAGAACGCCGGATTCAATGACGACGCCACTCATCTGGGGCGTGAGCGTCGGGAAAGCCGCGAAGAAGTGAAGATGAAGCGGATGCTCGAAAATGATCTCGATGCATATGACAAACGCAGAAATGACGTAGCCGGCAAGGAAACCGATCGACATGGCGCGCAAAGGCTCGCGATCGAGAAATGGCACCGTCGCAGTTACGACATGCAACACGACCGAGGCGACGAAAAAAGTCGCGACGCCGATGTAGGCGAGGGACGGTGCCGTCGACCAGGTTGCGTTGATCAAGAGAAACGCCGACGCAACCGCGAGAATGCGGGCCAGCACCGAGCGGCCCCACAGCTGGGCTGCGAGGCCTTTGCGCGGGTACCACACTATTGGTGCGAGCACGGACAGCGGCAGCAGGAACGGTGCCGATTCCGGTACGATCAGATAGCCGCAGGTGCCAGCGGCAGCCCACACGGCAGTCAAGGCGAGTTTGATGTCCCAGCGCATCAGACCCTCGTTCGATATCTGGTCGTGGTCCGATGGCCCATGAAGAATTACGTCCATATCAATCGAAAAATATTCTGAGCGACAGATCGCCGTTGGTGTAACGGGAAATGACGGCCCGGGAACGGACTCGGCAATATCTCAATGCATAATAGCCAAAACAAGCAGTCAGAATAGAACACCTGGCCCAATATTGACAGATATTGGCTGGGGCGGAAGGAATCGAACCTTCGCATGGCGGAATCAAAATCCGCTGCCTTACCGCTTGGCTACGCCCCACTAGGAGATGCCCCTCTATCGAGCTTTTAGAGGATTTTCAAGGTCGCTTCACGGTCCCACGAAGCAGGAACGCGGGACGAACAAAGACAGTCTTACTCGACTGTTCTTCGCCAGCGTCTTTGACGGGAGGAGCACAGTGCGCGGACCCCAAGACGAAGGTCAAGATCTCGGCGTCGTGCAGACGGTGGGCGCCAACTGGATTTCAGAGCGATGATGCTGGCGGCTCGCGCTTCAGTTTCGCAGGGCTAGTCCTTTGGCACATCGTCTGTTTGACCACCGAAAGCGGACATCCGCGAGCATCGTGGCTGATGTCCGCTTTGTGCCATGAGCAGACTTAGCGAGCTGCCCGGGAGTTGGCAGTTCGGATGGGCTCATTCGGTAGCTTTACTCACGCTGCTCCGCGTTCGAATTGTGCGTGGCCATTGACACCTGACGAGAAAGGGCGCATGACGCTTTAGCACTCTCAGGATGTGAGTGCCAATCGCTTCCTCAAAATTGCCACCGACGGCCGCCGCGCAAGCGGGCCGAATGGCATTGGAGTCACCATGAAATTTCGTCCCCTGCATGATCGCATCGCGCTCCGCCGCGTCGAAGGCGATACCAAGACTGCTGGAGGGATCATCATCCCGGACACGGCGGCCGAGAAGCCGCAACAAGGCGAAGTCATTTCCGTTGGCCCGGGCGCGCGCGGCGAAGACGGCAAGATCGTCCCCTTGGAGTTGAAACCCAAGGACAAGGTGCTGTTCGGCAAATGGTCGGGCACCGAGGTCAAGATCGACGGCCAGGAGCTGCTGATCATGAAAGAGAGCGACGTCATGGGCGTGCTGACGACCTAGCGCAGATAGTTGGCGCTCGCCCCTAAGACAGCACTCGCGCCTCAGTTTTTTGAAGTATTTTTTGGAGATCTCCAATGGCTGCAAAAGAAGTTCGTTTTTCCGCCGATGCCCGTGAGCGCATGCTGCGCGGCGTCGATATCCTCGCCAACGCTGTGAAGATCACGCTCGGTCCCAAAGGCCGCAACGTGATCATCGACAAATCCTATGGCGCGCCACGCACGACCAAGGACGGCGTCACCGTCGCCAAGGAAATCGAGCTTGAGGACAAGTTCGAGAACATGGGCGCACAGATGGTGCGCGAAGTTGCCCAGAAGACCAACGACATGGCCGGCGACGGCACCACCACGGCCACCGTATTGGCGCATGCGATCCTGCGCGAGGGCATGAAGTCGGTCGCGGCTGGCATGAACCCCATGGACCTCAAGCGCGGCATCGAGAAAGCCGTCACCCAGGTGGTCGAGGAAATCCACAAGAGGGCGAAGAAGGTCAAGGAATCCGCCGAAATCGCCCAGGTAGGCACCGTGGCTGCCAACGGGGAGAAAGCCATTGGCGCGATGATCGCAAAAGCCATGCAGAAGGTGGGCAACGAGGGCGTCATAACGGTGGAGGAGGCCAAGAGCCTCGACAGCGAGCTCGAGGTCGTCGAGGGCATGCAGTTCGATCGCGGCTATCTCTCGCCCTACTTCATCACCAACGCCGAGAAAATGACCGTGGAGCTCGAGGATCCCTACATCCTCATCCATGAGAAGAAGCTTGCGAGCCTGCAGCCGCTGCTGCCGGTGCTCGAGGCGATCGTGCAGACCGGCAAGCCGCTGCTCATCGTCGCCGAAGAGGTGGAGGGCGAGGCCCTCGCCACGCTCGTCGTCAACAAGCTGCGTGGCGGCTTGAAGGTGGCAGCCGTGAAGGCGCCGGGCTTCGGCGACCGCCGCAAGGCCATGCTGGAAGACATCGGCATTCTCACCAATGGCCAGACCATCTCCGAGGATCTCGGCATCAAGCTCGAGAACGTCACCCTGCAGATGCTCGGCAGGGCAAAGCGCGTGTCCATCACCAAGGAGCACACCACCATCATCGATGGCTCCGGCAAGAAGAAGGACATCGAGGCGCGCGTAAGCCAGATCAAGGCGCAGATCGACGAGACAACGTCGGACTACGACAAGGAGAAGCTGCAGGAGCGGCTGGCGAAGCTCGCCGGCGGCGTCGCCGTGATCAAGGTCGGCGGAGCTACGGAAATCGAGGTCAAGGAGCGCAAAGATCGCGTCGATGATGCGCTCAACGCAACCCGCGCAGCTGTCGAAGAAGGCATCGTTCCTGGCGGTGGCGTGATGCTGCTGAGGGCTACCAAGGCAATCACCGCCAAGGGCGATAACGAAGATCAGGATGCCGGCATCAACATCATTCGCAAGGCTCTGCAAGCGCCGATCCGCCAGATTGCGGAGAACGCCGGCGTTGAAGGCTCCATCGTCGTAGGCAAAGTGCTGGATGAGCGATCAGGCTCGTTCGGCTACGACGCCCAGGCCGATGAGTATGGCGACATGATCGAGAAGGGCATCATCGATCCGGCCAAGGTCGTGCGCATTGCACTGCAGGACGCCGCCTCGATCGCTGGCCTGATGATCACGACGGAAGCAGGTGTAGCCGAAGCGCCGAAGCGAGACGCGGCTCACTCAGACCATAGCCACGGCGGTGGCATTGGGGGAATGTAACGCCCCGGCCTTCACGCCGGGTCACGTTCAGTCCTTCGACAAAACAGTAAGTGGCGAGCGCATGTGCGCCTGCCACTTGGCAATGCCATCTGAACTGCTCGGTGTGATTCATAACGTCCTGCCACGCGGCAATCTTGGTGCATTGAAAGCTAGCTCACCCAAGGGAACTCGCATGCACGGCTTTGATTACGGCGCGGGCGCCGAGCTGTTCACCAACAAGTCAAAATGGTCGCGACGCGCACCGGTTGGGTACAAACGTTTTGCTCGCGCCGCTGATGCTATTCGGTTTGCCATCGAAGGCCTGCCTGCAAATATGCTGGCGAGCGCCTGGCTCGAGGTTGGCGACGATCGCTTCAACGCCGCAGACATCCACCGGCTCTATGCAGACAAGGCATATCCCCTCGATCGACGGAAGCTGCACCCGCGGGATACTGTCGAAGGGGATAGTCCGGCGGCGGCGACAAAACACCAATGGTGGTCGCGGTCATGACGGATGAGCCCATCACCCTCGACGGGCGTCGCGGCATGGCGGCCCAAAAAGCAACCGAGATCCGGCGCCTGCTCGCGGAGGTGGAGGCCAACGAACAATCTCTGCGGGTCCGGCAGGAAGAGCTGGAAACGCAACTCATTGCGGTCCCGGCCACGACGTGGTTCGAGGCGGCCCAGAAGGCGCGTTACCTACTTGGTCTCTTTGCCGCCACGGCGGTCGCGCAGGATCCCCGTCGAAAGCTGCTGATCGAAAACGTTCTCGAGGACTTCACCCGGCTGTCAGGCACATCCAGTGCAGAACCGGCCAAGGACGGATGAGGCTCCTATGAACGAAAGCATCAACGAGATGCAAAAGCTGCTGCGGGAGGTCGCCGAGCATTTGAGCACCGGCTCCAAGATGGATGCGCGCAATGCCGTTGCAAAACTTCAGCGGATTGCGGCCCTCGCTTCAACCTCGGCGCTCACCATTCAATGTCGCTAAAAGCCAGTTCGAGCTGAATGATCATGCAGTTGGCCGCGGCGTTGAGCGGCCGTCGACAAGGAAGCTCCGTGACGGACCGCATAACGCACGAGACGATAGCCTTCCTACATCCTTTCGAGCTTAAGGATGTCGAAGGCATACTACCTGCAGGGACCTACACGATCGAAACGATTGAGGAGCCGATCGACGGCATTTCGATACTTGCCTATCGCCGCATATCGACCACGATCATCGTGCCATCTCCGAGTTACGGCATGACATCGAGACAGGTAGTCACCATTGATCCGTCGGATCTGGAAGCCGCCCGGAAACGAGACGTGGAACGCGGATAACTCTCGTGCTGTCACGCTGACGGTGGCCCACGCAGATCGTCAGCACTGGCGTTCCATGACATCATCAGTATTGCAAAGCGAAACGGCCCCGAAGGGCCGTCTAACTACGCGCACGAGAATGAAGTAAGCGGCTTATCAGCGCTTACCTTTGGCCGCCTTCGCAACTGGCTTACTCTTAGCTATGGGCTTCTTGGCAATCGTCTTCTTGGCCATCTGATTGGTCCTTTTTGTTATGCGATGGTAACTCCCCGCAACCTTGCGGCTACACCGAATCAACGGTAGGTCCGCGTTGGATCTCGCGCAAGCTCTATTGCGCGTTGCAACTCCCGGTGCAAGCAGCGGTGGTCAGTCGTTGAAGGCCGAGATCATTCTCAGTCCAGGAGCGATCGGTACAGTTCCATGTACCTGTCGGCCATGCGGTCGACCGTGAACCGCGCTAATACTGCCGCGCGGCAGGCGGCGCGATCGATCTCGCCGATGCGGCCGATCGCGTCCACAGCTTCATCGATGCTGTCGACCAAAAAGCCGGTCACACCATGATCGATCAGTTCGGGCATCGATCCGCGGTTGGAGGCAATAACAGGTGTGCCGCTGGCGAGCGCCTCAACCACCGATAGTCCGAATGGTTCGTTGAAGTTGACGAGATGGAGCAGCGCACGGGCGGAACCCAGGATGTTCGTACGGTCCCTCCCACCCACCGGGCCGCGATACACCACGTTTCGGTCGTCGAGCGCGGGCGCGATGTATTCACGGTGATAGTCTTGATCCTGGATGATGCCGGCCATGACGAGCCGTCGCCGCGCCCGACGGGCTGCCGTAATCGCCTCGGATGCCCCTTTGTCGGGGTGGATGCGTCCGAAAAAGAGTAGGTCGTCGCTACCACTCTGGTTGAACTGAAAGTCGGCCAACTGGATGCCGTGGTGGATGGTTGCCGCATAGTGCAAGTCCGATCGGCGATCGGCGTTGCTGATTGCCACATAGTGAACGCGATCCTCATACGCTTTGAAGGTTGGCAGAATGCGTTCCGACGAGAAGCCATGGATCGTCGTCACTACCGGCGTCTCTACCAGCCGCGAGAAGGCAAGGGGCACGAAATCCGCCTGGTTGTGAATCAGATCAAACTCACCGGCCCGTTCGAAGACGTGCGCAACGTGAAGCATCTCCCACGCCTTGGCGTCGACGGCAGGGTCCTCGGAATAGGGCGCCGGGCACACTCCAGCTAGCTTGCCTGAAGTCTGACTGTCCTTGGTGGCAAACAACGTGACGTCGACACCGCGCGCCACCAGCGCCTCGGTCAGTAGGCTCGTCACCAGTTCCCACGGGCCATAGTGGCGCGGTGGGGTGCGCCAGGAGATTGGCGCCAGCATAGCAATGCGCAAGCCGTTGTCCTCTTTTTGCCTTCGTCAATTGAGCGTAAGGATCATGCCCTCGTTCCCCTGCAGTAGCAGGGTACCGCCATCGCTTGGCGCCGATCCTGTTGCGAGAGTAGACAAGAGCAGTTGGCAATCACGTGCCCAGTCTGGCCACGGCAGGCGTTGCAATCGGTTCCCGAGATTGAGCGCCACGATCAGTCGCTCCGCGCCGTGCCGGCGCTCATAGGCGAACACGTCGCCTTGCGTGGGCAGCAGAGCGAAGTCGCCGATCGACAGCGCCGGATGCGTTCGCCTCATCGCCAGCAACCGGCGATAGAGTGTCAGGATCGAATGAGGTTCTTCCGTCATCGCCACCACATTGCGTGTCGGCCAGTCGGCATTGAACGGCAGCCACGGCTTGGCCACAGAGAAGCCGGCGTTCTCGGTCCCGTCCCAGGGCATTGGCGTGCGCACCGGGTCGCGACCCAAACCGAGGCCCGGTTCACGTAGCTCACGCGGGTCCTGAACCTGGGCTGTCGGAATCGCGACGTCGGTCAAACCCAGTTCGTCGCCGTAGTAAAGGGTGGGTGTCCCGCGAAGTGTCAGCAGCAGCATAGCGGCGATGCGGGCCTGCGCTTCCCCACGCTTGGTGGCGATGCGGGGCCGATCGTGATTGCCGAGCACCCAGTTCGGCCAACCGCCCGGCGGAAGCGCCGCCTCATACTCGGCGATCAGCTTGGCTAGGGAGTGCGCCTCCCACGCCGCATCGATGAGCTGGAAGTTGAAGGGCAGATGCACGCCGGTCCGTTCACGACCGTAGTAGTGCACCAGCCGATCGACCGGCAAGTAGATCTCGCCGATCAGTACCCGCTCGCCCTGCCCGTTGGCGCCATAGCTGTCGGCGATAGCGCGCATGTCCGCGGCGAGGTCGTGCACCTCCAGCTGGTCAGTGGAATGCAGCTGGAGCACGCGGTGCATCTCACCCATTGCGGGCCGATAGCCTGGATTAGGCGGATTATCCGGAAAGTTTGCCGCCTTCACCATGTGCCAGAGAACGTCGATGCGAAAGCCATCCACGCCACGGTCGAACCAGAAGCGCATGACGTCGTACATGGCAGCCTGCACATCGGGATTGCGCCAGTTGAGATCCGCCTGCTCCTTGAGAAAGGCGTGGTAATAATACTGGCCCGTGGGTGCGTCCCACTCCCAGGCGGAGCCGCCGAAATCGCTGATCCAGTTGTTGGGTGGTCCGCCGCCGGAAGCAGGGTCGCGCCAGATGTACCAATCGCGTTTCGGATTGTTGAGTGAGGCGCGGCTCTCGATGAACCAAGGATGCCGGTCGGACGTGTGATTGGGCACGAAGTCGAGCAGAACCTTGAGCCCGCGCGTGTGCGCCTGTGCAAGCAGGTCGTCGAAGTCATCGAGCGTGCCGAAACGTGGATCGACATCGCAATACTCGGCAACATCGTAGCCGAAGTCGGCCATCGGCGAAGGGAAGATGGGCGAGATCCAGATTGCGTCGATGCCGAGGTCCACCAAGTAGTCTAATCGCCGCTCGATCCCCTTCAGTTCGCCGATGCCGTCGCCGTTCGTGTCCTGAAAGGAGCGCGGGTAGACCTGATAGAAAACTGCCTTCTGCCACCAAGGGGCGGTCATGAGACCTGCTCTATTGTGCATGATGCGAAATCACGATCAGCCTCGTCGCTGGCCACGCAATAATTGCCTCCGAACCACTAGGCAGCGTAGCGATCCAAGGTCACAGTTGGTTTCAATTTGGCGATAGCTCGTTCGAGCTGGTGGGTGAGGGCAAGCGTTGTTGACTTTCCAAGTGGCAATTCCGTTGTTGGAATGGGCGTCCCAAACGTCACCCGGACGCGCGGCCGATGTACGACATGACTCATCTGCATATGCCTGGGCCCCTCGTAGAAGGCAGGCACGAGCGGAACCCGGGCGAGCAGTGCCACTGCCGCAGCACCCCGCTTGAAGACAGCATTCTCGGTCTTCCGTGTGCCGCTCGGAAAGATCAGGATGATCTCGCCATTCTGCAGCGCATCAACTGCTGTCTTAATTGAACTCGGCGAAGGGTCGGCGCGATCGATCGGGATCGAACCACCCTGCTGCAAGACCCATCTTGCCAGCGGCGAACCGAACAGCTCCTCCTTCGACATGTAGCGCAGTTGCCTCGGATAGACGGCATAGGCAATCCAAAGGCTGTCGGCCCAGCCGGTGTGGTTGCAGGCGATGACAGCTCCCGCTCCGCCGAGCTGAAGCACGGGCGGGCGACGAATGATCTCAGGCTTGCCGACACGATCGAACAGAATCCTGAGCCCTGGTGAAAGGACCGTGAGCAAGCTCATTCACCGCCTCCTGACGTGAAATCTTTCAGCTTCACCCAAAGGGGCGAGCTCGATGTGGCCCTCAGCGTAGGGCACGCACCGATCGTGCGACGCACAGTCGGCTCTAGTTGCCCTTCACTGGTCAGAAACAAGGAAGATGAAGGGATGTCGTATTTCCGGTCGCGAACGCACTGTCGCCGCAGCAACTTGCTCGTCGTGCCCTCGACACGCGCAGATACTCACCGCGTTGGCCGCAGGACACCGGAACTTGCCAGCGTGCGTGGAACCTAGAGGATGTTTTCGGTGTGATGCTTAACCTAGGTTAGGATTTCACGCGCAGCACGACCGAGGGTCGATTTGAGTATCTATTTCGCACGGAAGAGCGGCATAGTGCTCAGTGACATCCCCACATTCTGCCCAACGGCTTGGCTGCCGGTGTCACCTTTGAACCCTTTACTTCAGGTGACACGCTATGGCGATCGAACGCGCGCGCGGGCAGACCGTGCGAAAACCTTGGGGCGTCGCCGACCTCCGGCCCTGGAATACGGCAAAAAAAGACGGCGGTTTGGTTGGTGAAATCTGGTACGAGCGACTTGGCAATGCTGAGTCAGAACCGTCGCTTCTGCTGAAGTTGCTGTTCACAAGTCAGCCACTTTCCATTCAAGTCCATCCAGACGACGCCTACGCGCAGTCGATGGGCCAGGCACGTGGCAAGGCCGAAGCCTGGTATATCCTGAGTGCTGCACCCGGAGCCAAGATCGCTCTTGGCCTAAAGAAGCAGCTCTCTTCGCGGCAATTGCGCGAGGCTGTCGACGACGGCTCGATCGCCGGGCTTGTTGCGTGGCGAACGGTTCTTACGGGTGATGTTGTTTCTGTTCCCGCCGGCACGATCCACGCGATCGGCGCAGGTCTCGTGATTGCGGAGATTCAGCAGCGTAGCGACGCAACGTTCCGGATGTTTGATTTCGGCCGCAAGCGTGAGCTGCACGTTGCAAACGCCGTTGCCGTGGCAGACGCGGTTCCGGCCGAAGCTGACTTGAAATCCAAGCGCCTCACGGATGAGCGCACGCTTCTTGTGTCCAACACGCACTTTGCGTTCGAGCGGATCGAACTGACACAGAGATCCGTGCTTCACCTTGAGGCCGAGCACGAGACCTGGCTGCTTGTCGTCAGCGGCAGCGGCCGCGCCGGGAAGTTAGACGTCGTCGCGGGAGACGCCATTTTTGCGCAGTCGGATAGCGTCGATCTACACGCTGGGCCAGAGGGCATGACAAGCCTTGTGGCCTACACGGGTGTGGGTTGTCCTGTTCCCAGCTTGCTGGAGCGCCCTGCACAACCGGCTGCAACGGGAGGGGGACTGCCAAAGGTGGCGCCAACGTCCATCGCTCGGACAAAGTCCGCCTCGGCGCATGGGCAAATAGGAACGATGCAATGAATAACCCATTCAAACGCGTTGCGCTCATCGGCAACCACCTTCCGCGCCGCTGCGGAATTGCAACATTCACGCATGATCTACATCGGGCGATCTCCACGGCCCGCCCCAGTCTCGATACCTGTGTCGTTGCCATGAACGACCCTGGCAACGCTTACGACTATCCAGCGGCCGTACGCTTCCAGATCCCCGAGGAGACGATCAACGCCTATGCCGAAGCCGCCGGCTTTCTGAACACAGCTCGGTTCGACGTTGTTTCGCTTCAGCATGAGTACGGGATTTTCGGCGGCGAGGCCGGTGAACACATCATCGAGCTCTTGCAACGCCTCTCGATGCCGATCGTCACGACGCTGCATACCGTGCTCCCTGCACCGACGCCGGCTCAGCACAGCGTCATGAGCAGGATCATCGCCAAGTCGACCAAGGTGATCGTCATGGCTGAAAAAGGCCGCGAGCTTCTGCGATCCGTGCACAACGTGCCGCCACAGAAGATCGAGGTGATCCCGCACGGCATCCCCGACTTTCCGTTTTTGGAGACCCATCACGCGAAGGCCAAATTTGGCTTCAGCGGCAAGACCGTGATCCTAACGTTCGGTTTGCTGTCGCCCAGCAAAGGTATCGAGACGGTGATCGATGCCATGCCGAGCGTTGTCGAATCCTGTCCAAACGCCGTCTATGTCATCCTCGGCGCAACCCACCCCAACCTCATTCGACATCAGGGCGAGGCCTATCGCGAAAGCCTGAACACCAGAGTGCGTGAGCTCGGCATGGAGGACCACGTTGTCTTTATCAACCAGTTTGTCGACCAAGCCACGCTGTTAGACTTCATCTCGATGTGCGACGTGTATGCGACGCCCTACCTCAATGAAGCGCAGATGACCTCCGGCACGCTGGCCTACAGCTTCGGACTGGGGAAAGCGGTTATCTCGACACCCTACTGGCACGCCAGGGAGTTGCTGGATGATGGGCGCGGCATTCTCGTGCCATTTGGCGATTCGCAAGCTATTGGCGCGGAGATTGCGGCACTGTTGACCAACGATGTCCGCCGGCACGCAATGCGCAAACGCGCGTACGCAGCCAGCCGATCAATGACATGGGCGCAAACGGCAAAGCGCTATCTGGCGGCTTTCGAGTCGGCACACGAGACGCGTCGGATCGGCAATCGCGCTCCCGCCGCCCAAAGCGAGTTCTGGCGCGAAGGCAGCGCTTTTCCCGACATGCGGACAGGCCACTTCCTTTCGATGTGCGACAGCACGGGACTACTCCAGCACGCCGTCCATTCCATTCCAGACCGCGCTCACGGCTACTGCGTCGATGACAACGCCCGCGCACTGCTGCTATCGAATGCGCTTGCAAACCTTGGGGAAACTCGGCTGCCCGAGCCTATGACAGCGCGCTTCGCCGCGTTCATCCAGCACGCCTGGAACCCGGATACCGGCCGATTCCGGAACTTCATGAGCTATGATCGGCGATGGCTGGAGGCGCAAGGTTCAGAGGACAGCCACGGACGGACGCTCTGGGCCTTGGGCGAATGCGCACGTAACGACACTGATCCGTCACGCCGGAGGTGGGCGGCTGCACTGTTCAAGACCGCCTTACCTGCCGTCGAGCACTTTCGATCTCCGCGGGCTTGGGCTTTCACACTTCTAGGATTGGATGCGTATTGCGCTTTGGTGGTGGGAGATTTGGCAGCCGGCCGCATGCGTGAAGTGCTGGCTGACAGGCTCATATCCGCGTTCCGCGCTGCGGAAACCAAGGATTGGCACTGGTATGAGGATGTCCTCGCCTACGACAATGCGCGCCTTCCGCAAGCGCTACTGCTCACCGGTGAAGCACTGAAGCGACCTCAGGTCGTCAAGGTTGGTCTCGCGTCCCTGCGTTGGCTCATGGCCCTGCAGACCACACCAGATGGATACTTCCGACCAGTCGGCACCGAAAGCTTCGGTGTTGAACGCAAAGACTCCCCAAGCGTTCGACCAGCAGCCTGTAGAAGCAGCTGCGGCAATTTCGGCCTGCCTTGCGGCATGGCGCGTGCACGACAGCGAGGAGTGGACGGCAGGAGCTTTGCGCGCGTTCGACTGGTTCCTGGGCGGCAACGACCTGCAGACATCGCTCGTCGACATTAGCACGGGCAGTTGCCGGGACGGGCTGCATCCCGATCGACCAAATGAAAATAGGGGCGCCGAGTCGGTGCTATCCTATCTCCTTGGCCTTGCGGAGATGCGTCAGTTTGCACGCATCGGCGTGACGATATCGCCTGCCGAGCTTGCGCACAAACTGCCTCTTAGTGCCTGAGCTGACCCATCGCACAACGAACGACGCAAGGGGGCTTTTTTGTCTCAACCCAAGTTCTTGAACCGTCAGGCTCTGTATCTGAGGCCGGATCCGGCCAGGGTCGTTGTGCGGCCTTTCAAACCGTCGGTCGAGCCTCGGGACCTCAACGCCACCGACAAGACCCGCGCCAATCACATCGTTGACAGAGTGCTAGGGCTGGACTCTGACGCTGCTGAACAGCAGTTGAAAGAGGTGCTCGAAAACTTCGAAGGCCGTCACAGGAATCTGCTCGAGATCTTCGGAGCGCGCGCCGTCGAGATGGAAGACGCGCTGGAGCCGCATGCCGTACTCACGAAAACACAGCGATATCTGGTCGGCGCCTATTTTCTTCACGAGTACTCGTTCGAAGCATCGGCTTTGTTCAATCCTAGCATTGTGCGCCATCCCGACCAGTCGGGTGCACCCGACGGGGGGTGCCGGTTCATCCTGAGTCTGCGCGCTGTCGGTGAAGGTCACATTTCATCGTTAACGTTCAGGTCCGGCTCCATCGCAATCGACGGGAGCGTCGCAATTGACGCAACGGCGCGCCTCGCGGCAGTTCCTAGAATTGTAAATCGGACATCGCGTGCCAACGGCGACGATGTCGAGGTCATCTTTAGAGCTGAAGAAGATCTAAGCGAGCGGGTCATCTTCCCGATCACCGAGGCGCAGGCCAACGGCATCGAAGATGCCCGGTTCGTTGAGTTCGAGGACGAAGGTCGAAAGACATTCTTCGCCACATACACGGCCTACAACGGAAGGACGATCAGGTCGGAGTTGTTGGAAACTGCTGACTTCCGATCATTCCGCATGACACCTCTTAGTGGCACGGCCACGCGGAACAAAGGAATGGGCCTTTTCCCGCGCAAGATCGACGGCCGCTACGCGATGATCGGGAGACAAGACAACGAGAATCTTCATTTGATTTATTCAGATGATCTTTACACGTGGGACGGTGGATGCGCGTTCCTGCGGCCGGCATATCCTTGGGAGTTTGTTCAAATCGGAAATTGCGGCTCACCTATTGAGCTGGACGAAGGTTGGTTGCTGCTGACGCATGGGGTGGGACCGGTTCGAAAGTACTCCATTGGTGCTGTCCTTCTGGACAAGAAAGATCCATCCAAGATCCTTGGTCGGTCGCGCGAGCCACTCGTTCGACCCGAGCCGACAGAGCGCGAAGGATATGTTCCCAACGTCGTTTACACCTGTGGTGCCTTACGGCATGGCGATCGGATTGTGTTGCCGTATGCGATTTCGGACACCTTTTCCAATTTCGCGACTATAAGGATTGCGGCTCTGCTCGAAGCTCTCTCTGCCTAACTGCGGAAGTACTGCTGCCTTGGCTGGAACCTGACGCCGACTGGAGAAAGGTTACGTGGTGCTCAAGACAGATACCCACCCAGTGGGGGTTGCTGTGATCGATGGTCGGCCATCATGATGACGCCCGCGGTATCGGTCTCTTTCTTCAGGCCAGAGTTCGACGATTTCCTCTACGCTGCCATCGACACCGACAAAGATGAAATGCCCCTCAGCGTCCTTTCGGCGCTTGCGCGCCTGAATGTTGATCCTTGGGAAGAGGCAGCTGAACTATCCGAGCTGTCGAAGATTCCAGCTGCGCAGAGATTGGCTTCTTTAATAATGCAATTGCCCGGTGGGCGATGGACTCACACTAGAGTCGCAGACGATCGCCAATCGCTTGATTGAACTCCTGCCCCGGCGTGTCACTTCCAAGGTGGTCTTAGCAGGGAAGGTGCCTAACCTTCGTGACATCACCCGTTCCGTTGGCGCAAAGGCGCTGATCTGTGCGGCTTTAGCGGTAGTTGTCCTCATCATTGCAGCAAGCAGAGAACCAACATCCAAAGGCGATCATTTTTCCGACCCCGCTTTCGATAGCAGCTCGCAGCAGACATCTCGACCGCGCTCTCGCTAGCTCCGCTGCGGTGGTCAGTTGGCACGAGTTCAAGGGGTATCTGATGTTCGCCCCTCCCCGAACCAGTCGCATTTTTGGACCTTCCAGGAACGGCGGGAACCGCATTGGCGAGGCGCTCCCTGGAACTACACAGCCACCGCGATATCCGCGTACTTGACCAACTGCATAATAGCGGACGACCCTTGCGCATCGCAAATTGCGGCAGATCGTCTGCTTTGGGTCAATAGCGGACGTCGGCGAGCCTTCTCCGGAATGTCTGCTTTGTCCCTGAAAGCAGACATTCCGGGAGCATCTCGGTTCTCCAAGAACGCATGGCTGCGCCCGCTTCTCAGCAGATTTGGCGCTGTTATCAGCATGCAAGAGGCAACGATCTTGGCCTCCACTTCAGACACAAAGATGGTCACACCGTTGTGGCCGAGTGTCTGGCGACGTGCTCGCTGTAGCGGTTCGATGGGCACCCTGACATCCGATACTCGAAACAGATCGAGCAAGCGCCCCAGGTCCTCGATGATTGCAGTTCTTGCCAACGGGCAACCGGTGCATCGCGTTCGACGTGGATCTCGTGGCTATACTATCTGACAGTTAGAAGGCCGAAATGTCTCTTGTAGAGCATCATGGAGCGTCGTGGTCGCTGGTAGCCCCTCTCGAGAAAGCGGCGGGTGGCTCACGAGTGTGATTGCGAGGCAGGGAGTCAACATGTCCGCCAACGACCCGAACCCGCCGACGGCGCCACACGGCCAGACCAACCTGGATCGGCGGATGGAAGCCCTTGTTGGGGACAGCCTGCCGAAGCACTTTGGTTCCGGCTGGTGGTCCGGTGTGTTCGGAGTGCTCCTCGGCCTGGGAAGTTTTCTGGCGGTGCTGGTGTTCCGCTATCCGCATTGGCTGACCGCATCGGAGACAGCGCCGCGCTATCCCATCGAGACCATGCGCGCGATCCTGGCGCTGGCCATCGTCGCAAGTTTTCTGCTTTCGGCCCTCAATATCCTGCTTCGGCCCTCCAAGAGGCTCGGGCTGACCGGCCTCTTCTTCTGCATGCTGGCGGTCCTTGCCGGCGGAAGCACCGTCGAAGTCGGCAGCGGCACGGCGGCGTTCCGGGTCGGGCTCGATTGGTTCATCCTGAACGTCGTGCTGCTCGCCGTCGTCTTCATTCCCCTGGAGCGCCTGTTTCCGCTGAAAGCTGAACAGGGCACGTTTCGTCCGGGATGGACTACGGATGGGATCTACTTCCTGATCAGCCACGTTGCGGTGGAACTGCTGACGTTCTTCACCTTGCTGCCGGCGACGCTTGTCGCGCGCGCCTTCCACGCCGAGACCTCCGGGCTCGATCCGTCGGTTCTGCCGCTGGCCGTTGAAGTCCTCGCCATCATGTTGGTCGCCGACCTCACGCAGTACGCGGTGCACCGCACCTTCCACAGTGTCGGCTGGCTCTGGCCGTTCCACGCCATTCACCACTCCTCGCGCACCCTCGATTGGCTGGCCGGTTCGCGGCTGCATGTGGTTGACATCATCGTGACGCGGGCGCTGATCCTGGTGCCGCTGTTCGCGCTCGGCTTTTCGCAGATGGCGCTCTACATCTGGCTTGTCATCGTCGCCGTGCAGGCCACACTCAATCACGTCAACATTCGGTTCGACGTGCCGATCCTGAACCAGCTCGTCGTCCTGCCGCGCTTTCATCATTGGCACCATGCGATGAAGCCGGTGGACAAGAACTTCGCCGTACACTTCCCCTGGATCGACCGGCTGTTCGGCACCTATCACATGCCCAAAGAGGAGTGGCCTTTGGAAACCGGCATCGAAAACGACCGTCTACCGGACGAGTTCTCGGGGCAGTTGATTTGGCCGTTTCGACGCCACTACGACTGAGCGAGGTTTTCGTCGGGGGCATCGGCGTTCAAGCAGACGAGAAGCGGCTAGAACCCCAAGGTTGAGAGCGGCACATCTTTGGGAACATGCATCCCCCTTTTTGTCGCTTCGACGAGACCAAGGGATTTCATAAGCTTGATTGTCAGAAACCCAAAATCATACTCGGAATCGCTGTGGCTCATTCGCAGCAAGCTGGGATGGTGATGGTGGTTGTTCTGCAGGCATGCGCTGAATGTCGCTGTAACCGGAAGCCACTCACCGATGTTCATCGCATTGTCGTTCTCGGCATGATAGCGCCGGTAGCCGAATTCGCGTGTGTGGGTCCAATAATTCTGCACCATGTTGACCCATAGCGCAAAAATCCTGAGACCGATCCACAAGGCGGCCGCGAATTTCATGTCGCCGACAACGTACCACAACAATGTAAAATTGAAGATTTGCGATGCCACGAAGAACACGTTGCTGGAGCAAAGCCGAAAAGCACGCGACTTCAGAATGTCGTCCTTCGCCAGGTTTTCGGTGCAGGGATAAGGGAACAGGCAAAGATAAAGCGTTTTCCAGAAGCCATCCGCTCCGTGTTTGTTGGGGTCGCCGTCATGATCCGAATACTTGTGGTGAAGACGGTGGCAATTGACCCATTCGATCGGACTGACATAGACCCCAAAAACATTGTTGGCGATGGTCACCGACTTGATAAACCACGGTTTGAAATTGAGTGATCGGTGCGCGATACCCAAGTGGAGTATGTCGGCGAGATAGACACCTGCAAGGAGCCAGAAAAAGATAAAATAGACGGCGCCAATCGCCAGAGCACCCAATGGTCCGATTGCTTCCGGAGCAAAGAATACGCAGGCCAAGCCATAGAGTGTAAAGATGAAATAGCCAATGAGGTTATATATCTTCATTCTGGTATTCCGTGAATTGCAGCTGACCGCCCATGACACGAAGATGTACCAAGACCAGGCCATGCTTGACAAATGGCGGCCATTGCAGACGTGGCGCGTCGCACTGGCCAAGGGCGAGCGATGGGGTGACCTTCCAATTCGGTGGCCAGGTCAACCGACCTTTATGGCGCGAGGACTGATGGGCGGAAAGTGTCAGCGCTACCATTTGCACGGTATGCCGAGGCAGTCATCGGCGGGGGAGCGAACCAGCCTGACGTTCCCTCTCCTGCTCCGCGCGCCCGCGCCTTGACTCTCCCCTTCGGGTAGGGGAGCCTCGCTCGCATATGTCCAGCCCACTCCAGACGCTGCTCGACGCCAAACCGCTCGGCGACGATCGCTTCGAAGCGCGCAGCATCGAGCACCTGCGGCCCCGGGTCTTCGGCGGCGAGCTGCTCGCCCAGGTGCTGGCCACGGCCGCGCGCACGGTGCAGGACCGCGCGTGTCACGCGATCCACGTCGACTTCCTGTTTCCCGGCGATCCGAAGATTCCGATCGAGTACGGCGTGCGGCGCGTGCGCGACGGCCGGCGCTTCGTGCAGCGACAAGTGTCCGGCTATCAGCGCAAGCGCGAGATCGTGCTCGCAACCGTGTCGTTCACGACGGACAGCGCGGACGCCGTCGGCTTCCAGCACGAGCGAATGCCGGAGGTGCCGGGCCCCGACGGCCTGATGTCGGAGCTCGACCAGCGGCTCGTCGTGGCGGATCGCTTCGCCCCCGAGCATCGAGCGTGGCTGACTATGCCGCGCGCGGTGGAAGTGCGGCAGGTACGTCCGGTGCCGCTGTTCGATCCGCCACCGGCGCCGCCGATCGCGCACACGTGGATCAAGGCGATCGCCGCGATGCCGGACGACCAGGCGCTCCACTGCGCCGTGCTCGCCTATGCCTCAGATGCGACGCTGCTCGACATCGCGTGTTATCCGCACGGCGTGTCGTGGATCAGCCCGAAAGCGCAGCAGGCGAGCCTCAGCCACGGCATGTGGTTTCATCGACCGTTCCGCATCGACGAGTGGCTGCTCTACTCGCAGCACGTGGCGTCGAGCGCGGGCGGCCGTGCGATCGCGCGCGGCAGCGTGTTCACGCGCGACGGCGCGCTCGTCGCCTCGGTGGTGCAGGAAGGGCTCTCGCAGATCGCGACCGGTGATTCCGCGCTCGGAGGGAGATAGGTCGGTACCCCCACCACCGTTGCGCCAAAGCCGCAACGGGAAGCGGCGGCGCCATACTTGGTGCCTCCGAGGCCCCAAACCTGAGGGTCACGGTTGAAGGTGGTGGTCTTGAGCGCGTAATCTGGAGGTTGGTTGTGCATTGCGATAGCGCGCGGACATCATGATGCGAAAAGCGGTGAGTGCAGGAGTAGGCTTGCTGGCGGCCTTGATCTTGGTATCGCCGCCGGCCCTGTCTGGAAGTTTCGACTGCAATGAGCGCGGCCTGAGCCGCGCGGAGGGCGCGATATGTGCAGATCCCCAGCTTTTGCGCACCGATGAGCAATTGGCGCGCAGGGCTGACGTCGTCGCGCGGCGCATGAACTACGGGCAGTATCTCGGGCTTCGCCACTGGCAGGCCGCGTCGGCATCGCAACGCGACTACTGCGGCGCCGACCGGGCGTGCATCAATGCGCACTTCCGCGCGCAAAAGCGTTTGCTCGATCTCGTGCAGGAGTGCCTGGAGACCCGCTTTGTACGGCGCTCGTGTCTGCGCAACGCGCTCTCGGCCGATCGAGAGGCCGTGCGCCGCTAAAGCCAGACTATTCCTGATGGAAGCATGAATGCGCTTCCATCAGAGATGGTTGAATCCAATTCCGGATCCGCTCACGCCTTTTCCAGCATCGCCTCGACGTATTCCCAGTTGACCAGGTTGTCGAACCAGGCCTCGAGGTACTTCGGGCGCGCGTTGCGATAGTCGATGTAGTAGCTGTGCTCCCACACGTCGACGCCGAGGATCGGTATCGCGCCATGCATCAGCGGGTTCTCGCCGTTGGGCGTCTTGGCGATCTGCAGCTTGCCGTCCTTGACCGCCAGCCACGCCCAGCCCGAGCCGAACTGCGTCACGCCCGCCTGCACGAAATCGGTGCGCATCTTGTCGTAGCCGCCGAGATCCTTGTCGACCATCGTCTGCAGCTTGCCCGGCAGCTTCTTGCCGCCGCCGCCCTTCTTCATCCACTGCCAGAAATGGATGTGATTGTAGTGCTGGCCGGCGTTGTTGATGATCGGTGCGTTCTTCTCGGCGAACGCTTTCTTGCAGATCTCTTCCAGGCTGAGGCTTTCGTACGGGGTACCGGCAATCGCCTTGCTGCCGTTGTCGACATAGGCCTGATGATGCTTGTCGTGGTGAAACTCCAGCGTCTCCTTGGACATGTGGGGCGCCAGGGCGTCATAGGCATAGGGGAGGGGGGGAAGCTTGAACGACACGGGAACACTCCGTTGCGCTAGCGTTTTCGAATGAGGGGCTGAATTCGCTGGAACGTACCGGCTCGGGGCAAGCAACACAAGCACGCTACGTCGCGAGTATGCTCAGAGGTTCGTGAGCCCGAGCGTTGCCGCGCGCGCAAAAAGCAAAAGGGCCCGGCAACCCTGAGTGCCGAGCCCCCTTGGATCACGCCGGGGAAGATAGATTTTCAGGGTAAGCGCAGGCTATCGGGATCAACGTAGACACACCCTGAATGACGCGTTCATTCTGCATTCATGCTGTTGGGATCGCGTGGTGGGGGGAGAACTCTCTAAGAGCATAAGAACAAAAGATTATTTGCTCGGGCCTGGAAGCATGTCCTGCACGTCTGTCCTCGGCTCTTGGGGACACGCTTGGCCTTGCCGGCCAGGCGAACCAACTCTTTTGGCACGGCCGTTAGCCGACGCTTAACCGGCCCATGCTTCACTGGGGCCAGTACGGCCCCGTTTGTAAGAGCGTTGTCATGTTCAGGTTGAGTTGCGGTTGGAAGCCCGTTTGCAGCACCGTGAGCGCCCTGTCGCTCTGTGTTGTTCTGGCCGGGGTCGGCGGATGCGCGACCACGGTCAGTCTGTCACGGACACAGCCTATCGAGGTGAGTGCGGCCGAGGCGCCCTCTCCCCTGCAGCGGGTGCAGCTGTCGAGCGCAGATGCCGAGTTCGTCGTTGCGCGCGCCATCGCCGAACACGAGATGCGCAACCCTTAGGCAGCTACGCAATCACAGGCAAATCGCCGACGTCGTAGGCGTGCGTAATGGAGCGCCGCTCCGCCGGATCCTGCAGCTGCATCTCGAAACGCGATGCGGGGCGGATGCCGCCGATGGCATTCAGCGTGCCGCTCATCATGATGGTGCCCGGCTTCAGCGGCTGGCCGTAGCGCTGCATCAGATCATCGGGCGTCCGCATCAGCGCCAGCGCGCCTTCCTGGTAGAGCACGCGCTCGCCATCGATGACGACGTGGGCACGCAGCATCAGGCTGTCCCAGCGGCTCGCGCAGTTCGTCCAGCCGCCACAGCGTACGGCCCAGCACTTTGCCGGCGAGCTGCTTGGACAGCGCGACGCCGTACTGCTCGGCCTTGCGGTCGGTCTGGTCGGAGCCGACCGTCACCCACAACCCGTCGTCCATTGCCACGATCACATACTCGATCTCGCCCGAGGTATGCGGCCCCAGCACCTCGAGCCGGTCGGTCTGCGACACCAGGGTGGCGCTGACGCGGTAGAACAAGGGGAAGGTGGAGGGCGGCGGCACGCCGTGCTCGGCCAGCTCCGCCATATGGCCCGCGAACGGACGCTTCGTCGCGCGCCGACCAGCCGGCGAGAATGAGATGCTCGCAATCGAACATCACCTCGTCGGTGCCGTCTGCGGAATGTCTCTCGAATGCGAGCATGATACTGGCCTCCTGCGCCCAAGCCCATGATACCCATCAAGCCGCTTCTGTGCAGCAGGCTATGAAGACAGGGCTGGCAGTCAGTCCACGATGAAGAGTTTGGCGCCCGTACGCGTCGAGGAGCGGTGAGCGGCGTCGCCGTAATCCGAGACCTGATAACTCATTCCAGGTGTGAGCCTGAATGTCCGACCGTCGCGCAATTCAGTGTCGAGGTCGCCTTCGAGCACGTACAGCACATGTCCTCGGTCGCACCAGTGATTTGCCAGATATCCCGGCGAATACTCGACCATGCGCACGCGCAAATCGCCGATGGTGAATGTTTGCCAGAGTGCCTTTCCCCTTTCGCCCGAGTGCTCGGTCTTGGGTACGCTAGCCCAATCGGTCACGGTGAAAGGCAGGCTCGGGATTTTCATACTCGGTTCCATCCGATTGCCGCCGCGGGGCGCGGGTCGGCCCTGCCGCATCATCCAATGCGCAGGCCTCAGAAAAACGCCTGCAGCCCCGTCTGCGCCCGGCCCAGGATCAGGGCGTGCACGTCGTGCGTGCCCTCGTAGGTGTTGACGGTCTCCAGGTTCGCGGCGTGGCGCATCACGTGATACTCGATCTGGATGCCGTTGCCGCCGTGCATGTCGCGCGCGACGCGGGCGATGTCGAGCGCCTTGCCGCAGTTGTTGCGCTTGACGATGGAGACCATCTCGGGCGCCATCCGGCCCTCGTCGAACAGCCGGCCCACGCGCAGCGCTCCCTGCAGGCCAAGGGAAATCTCCGTCTGCATGTCGGCGAGCTTCTTCTGCACGAGCTGGGTGGCGGCGAGCGGCCGGCCGAACTGCTTGCGGTCGAGGGTGTATTGGCGCGCGCGGTGCCAGCAGTCCTCGGCGGCACCCATGGCGCCCCAGGCGATGCCGTAGCGCGCGCGATTGAGGCAGCCGAAGGGACCGGCCAGGCCGGAGACGTTGGGCAGCAGGTTCTCCTCCGGCACCACCACGCCGTCCATCACCATCTCGCCGGTGATGGAGCAGCGCAGGCTGAGCTTGCCGCCGATCTTGGGGGCGGATGAGCCCCTTCATGCCCTTTTCGAGAACGAAGCCGCGGATCTTGCCCTCGTGCGCCGCTGATTTGGCCCACACCACGAACACGTCGGCGATCGGCGCGTTCGAGATCCAGGTCTTGGTGCCCGTGAGGCGGTAGCCGTCGGAGACCTTCTCGGCGCGCGTCGTCATGCTGCCGGGATCGGAGCCGGCGTCGGGCTCGGTGAGGCCGAAAGCGCCCACCCATTCGCCGGAGCCGAGCTTGGGCAGATACTTCTCGCGCTGCGCCTCGGTGCCGTAGGCGTAGATGGGATACATCACCAGCGACGACTGCACGCTATTCATCGAGCGGTAGCCGCTGTCGACCCGCTCCACTTCGCGCGCCACCAGGCCGTACGACACGTAGTTGGCGCCGGCGCAGCCGTACTTCTCGGGGATCGTGACGCCGAGCAGTCCCAGCGCGCCCATTTCGTTGAAGATCTCACGATCGGTCTTTTCCTGCAGGTAGGCCTCGATCACCCGCGGCGCCAGTTTGTCCTGGCAATAGGCGCGCGCCGTGTCGCGGATCATGCGCTCGTCGTCGGTGAGCTGGTCCTCGAGAAGGAAGGGGTCTTCCCAATTGAAGGCCGCAGTTTTCTTCGGCGCCTTGTCTTGCATAACAGTCTCTCCCAGGCGTGCCGTGAGCGGCAGCGGCATCTACACTGATCTGCGCAGCCACCCAGCTTTATCGCTAGTGGTGAGCATTTCAAAGTGCACACGATTTCACAATCGGTATGAGATTTTTTTGCCGGCGCTCCGGACAGCCATTCCTGAAGCTTCGGCGGAGCCGCCACCCGAGCGAGCGCCAGCTCTGCCGCGCCGCAGCGGCCAGCCGCGAACCAAGGAAGCGATGCCGGTTATGTGTATGAGAGTTAATGCCACTTCTGGGAACCGGTGAGGTCAATCCCCATTTAAGAAACACGAGATTACGCCACAAATTGCTGGAGATTGACATGAGCAAGAAAGTAGCGGGACTGGCAACGGCTGCAATGGCCGGGCTGTTTGTCCTTTCGACAAGTATGGTACCGGCATTGGCACGCGATGGCGGCAGTGGCCACGGTGGAGGCGGCGGTAGCGCCCACTCCTCCAACAGCGGCGGCGGAGGCGGGCGTTCAATGTCCAGCAATCGCTCGTCCAACGGGCCTCGCGTCTCGAGCAACCGGGATGGGGCTCGGGTTTACGGTTATCAGTCCCGCGGCCACCGCCATCGCGGTCATGGTGGGATAGGCGTGTACGGATACAGCGGCGACTACGGCTACTACAACGGCACCTGCGCCTATGAATACAATCGCGCGGTTGTGACCGGCAGCGCGTACTGGTGGAACCGCTACCAGGAGTGCATCGACTAACCTGGCGAAGGGCGGGACCGGCTTCTGTCCGGTCCTGCTGTCCCCGGCCAAGCAGCGGCGGTCAGCGCTTCTCGATCGATAGATATTCGCGCGGCTCGGGTCCGCTGTAGAGCGTGAGCGGCCGGATCAGGATGTTGTTGTCCAGCTGCTCAAGGATCTGCACCGTCCAGCCTGGCACCCGGCCCACGGCGAAGATCGGCACGAACAGGTCCTTGGGAATACCGTGCAGGTAGTAGATGACGCCCGAGTAGAAATCGACGTTGACGTTGACGCCATGGCGCGCGTACGGCGCCATCTCCTGCACCAGCGCTTCCAGAATCTCGGTCCACTGGGGTTGGCCCATTTCCTGCGACAGCCGCTTGACGCCTTCGCGCATATGCCGTGCGCGCGGGTCCTCCGCGCGGTACACGCGATGGCCGAAACCCGTGATCGCTTCTTTCGCCTCGCGCTTGCGCTTCACGTAGGCGGCGACGTTGGCCGCACTTCCGATTTCCTCGGCCATCCCCAGCACGTCTTCGGCGGCCCCGCCGTGCGCCGGGCCTGACAGCGTCGCAATGGCGGCGGTCACGGCTGCGTGGATGTTGGCCTGGGTGCCGATGACGACGCGAGCGGCAAAGGACGACGCGTTGGAGCCGTGCTCGGCATGCAGCACCAGGTCGGTATCGAGCAGGCGGGCGGCGTCCTGCGACGGCTTCTCGCCCTTGATCATCCAGAGAAAGTTGGCCGCGTGGGACAGGTCCGGGTCGGACGCCACGGGCGCCTTGCCGCTGCGGATGCGATGGTGCGCCGCCACGATCATGGGAACCTGCGATGCCAGCCGCACGCCCTTGCGCAACGTGGCCGGGCGCGACGTATCGGCCGTCTCGGGATCGAATGCGGCCAGCGCCGACACCGCTGTGCGCAGCACGTCCATGGGGTGCGCGGTCTTGATGCCGGCGATGATGTCGAGCACCGGGGCCGGCAGCCGGCGGGCGCCGCTCAGCTCCGCCCTGAAGCTCTCTAGCTGCGCCTGTGTAGGCAGTTCGCCATGCAGCAGAAGGTAGGTCGTTTCCTCGAAGGTGGAGTTCTTGGCCAGGTCGTGGATGGAGTAGCCGTGGTAGCGCAGTTCGCCGGCCTTGCCGTCGATGAACGTCGTGGCGGATCGCTCGAAGTACACATCCTTGAGGCCCCGGTGGATCTTGGGCGCAGCGTCCGGCGTCGTCATGACAATACGTCTCCTCCTGGATCGTGCCCGATCCCCTTGCTATGAGGGGTGTTCACGCCCCGAAACGGCACCCGAAGAGGTATCGAGTTGGACGTCCTCGCGAGCAGCACGGCGGCCGTGCGGGGCCGCAACCTGAGAGTTGTTCTACCCGAGAGCGAGGACGAACGCATCCTGCGTGCGGCCGATCAGCTATGCCGGTCGGACCTTTCCCGGCCGATCCTGATCGGGGTGGAAACCCCGGTGCGTCAGCGCGCGGCCGCGCTCGGGCTCGATCTTGCAGGCTGCACGGTGCGCGATCCCGCGCTCGATGCGGCGGCGGACACTTATGCCGCGCAGTTGGCTTCCGCGCGCGAGAAAATGACCCCGGGCATGGCGGAACGCCTGCTGCGCAAGCCGCTTTATTTCGGTGCCGCTGTGCTCGCCGCCGGCGAGGCCGCCGCCCTGGTGGCCGGTGCGGCCAATCCCTCGCGCCGCGTGATCGAGGCGGCCGTGATGACGATCGGGCTGGCGCCGGGAATCGCTATCCCATCGAGTTTCTTCCTGATGATAGTGCCTGGCAGCCCGGCGCGGACCTACGTGTTTGCCGATTGCGCCATCAATGCCGAGCCGAGCGCAGATGAGCTTGCCGACATCGCCATCGCTTCGGCGGCAAGTGCCAGGAGCTTGCTGCGTGAGGAGCCACGCGTGGCTCTGCTCTCCTTCTCGACTCACGGCAGCGCAGCCCACGCCCGCGTCGACAAGGTGCGCGCCGCACTGGCGGCCGTGCAGGCAAGGCAGCCCCGGCTTGCCATCGATGGTGAGCTGCAGGGTGACGCGGCCCTGTCGGAAGCTGTTGCCGCCAAGAAGGTGAAGCGGCCAAGTGAGGTCGCGGGTCGCGCCAACGTACTGGTGTTCCCGGATCTGGACTCGGGCAATATCGCCTACAAGCTCGTGCAGCAGCTGGCCGGCGCCCAGGCAATCGGGCCGTTTCTTCAGGGATTCGCCAAGCCGGTGTCGGACCTGTCGCGCGGGGCAACCGTCGACGACATCGTGTCAACGGTCGTGGTCACCCTGGCGCGCAGTCTTGGCTGACGCACAAGAAAAGGCCGCCCCGCTCGCGTTCGAGCAGGACGGCGCCAACGCCCTCGGCTGTGTTGCTAGTTGTGCGTCAGGCGTCGAAGTGCGCGCCCAAAACCTGCCGTACGGCTGCATCGTGGGGCACGCCGCGGCGCGTCAGCTCGTTGTAGGCTCTGGCTGCAGCCAGGCCGTCGCTCAGCGCGGTCGCGTAGATCCGCAGCGTCCGGCCGATGCGCGCGAGCAAAGGGCGCCCGCTGGCAGCCGGATAGAAGTCCAACGCGTCGTCGAAGCTTTTGATAGTGCTCATGATTTCTCCTGGGGGACCCTGTTTGTTCGGACCATTTCCCGGTTGTGTACTGCAATATGGTATGCGGTATGCCACATTGCAATGCAACATATAGTTATGAAGGATACGCATGTGAAAATTGCATGGCTCGGTGCGGCACGGCCGATTCTGCTAGGAAAACCGGACCATGACTTACAGGTGCAGCCGATGCAGAGCCGTGATCTTGCGATTATCGGGGTACGCGCTGGGGAATTGACGCCCGCCAAAAGCGCGCAAGTCGATGACATTTTTTTCGAGGCCAGCGGGCGCACCTTCACCCCTGGACCCGAGCGGGCCGCTTTCCGCGAACGCTGGCTCGGGCGCTTTCTTCAGGGCGGCACGGACGTCGTTCTGCTGGCCATGGATGGCGGCGAGACGGTCGCAGGCTATCTCGTCGGTGCTCTCCACGACCCCTCGCAGCAGCCGCGTTTCGCCGACATTTCCTACTTCGCACGCGATTTTCGCGATTTGTGCCGGCGCTATCCGGCCCATCTCCACATCAATATTGCGCCCGCCTACCGCAGCCGGGGTGTGGGCGCGCAGCTCATTGCAGCATTTGCCGCGCGCGCATTGGAGGCGGGAGCACCCGGCATGCACGTTGTGACAGGCAAGCAGGCCCGCAATGTAAGTTTCTACACGCGCTGCGGATTTTCCCAAGTCGGCGCAACTGTGTGGAACGACAGCGACATCGTCTTCCTGGGCAGAAACCTCGGTGCTTCGGCCTGAGCAGTACTGCCCGTTGCGACGACCCGGCACGAACGCGTGGAACGCGCGCGGTACCAGCCGCGTTAGAGCTTTCACCGGGCGCATCTTGGTTAATGAAATTGTCGCGCCCGACAATGTCGCAAGCAGCAACAACGCCGGACGGGCAGCGCGCGACTTTATTGAGCGCGGGAGTCGTCCTGAGTGCAACAGACCAGGAGGCTACGGCCATGCAGCAGTTCTTTGATCAGCTTTTGCGTTTCTTGCAGCAGGGCATCGCCGCGATCTTTCGCTTCGTGGAATTGATCTGGGGCTGGTCGGTGAGTCAGATCAGCAGCCTGACGCGCGTGCCGTGGCAGGACTGGCCGCTGTGGAAGCAGCTGTTTCTGGTTCTCATCATGGCCGGTGTTGTCTACGCGCTCTACAAAGTTGCCGTCGAACTGTGGGAAGCCGGTGAGCGCATCCTGGCGGCATTCGCAACTCTGCTCGGCGTGCTGGTGAGAACCTTGCCGAAAGTCATGATCGCGGGGCTGGTCGCGCTGGGCGGCCTTTGGGTGCTGAACAACCTCGACTTCTCCAACGTTCGCCTGCCGGCCTTCCTGCAGACGACCTCGCTCGATCGCCAGTAGCCTGCCGGCAATGCCCGATAGCCACGCTGCGGCGTGGCTATCGTGATCCAAGCAGGCGCTGCCGATGGCACGACCTACTCGGCAGCGCGCCCTTCACGGTAGGCCTTGCGCGTCTGCGCGGCGGAGTTGCGAACCAGCAGTTCCGCCGCGAGTTGACGCAGCGCCTTGCCCGTCTCGCCGGGATACTTGGCCCAGTACGATCGCGGCCGCGGGCAGAAATGCGCTGCCGTCTGCAGCGAGGTTGCGCGCGGGATCACCTGGTCGAAGCAGGGTTGCTTGGAATTCTGCCGCAGCCAGCGCTCGTACTGGGCATCCTCGAACGCCCCTTTGTCCTTCATGCTGATGATGATGCCCAGGCATTCGGCAAAGCCCATGTCAGAGTCGCGCTGGCTGAATTGACCCAGGAACTGAAGGCCGTGCGTAGAGATGTAGTCGGGCTTGGTGGGCGACAGATAGAAATCCACCTCGCGCAGCCAAACTTCCGTCAGAACCGAAAGGCCAGGCGCACTGTCGATCAGCACGAAGTCATAGGCGCTGCGCGTCTCCGCGAGCAAAGTGCGCACCGCCTGGCGCAGTCGCGCTTCCAGTCCGGCCTTCGACACCTCGCGTTCGAACAGAGTCAGGTGGCCGCCGCCGGGCATCAGATCGACCGTGCGCGCGTCGTCCACGTCCGAGACGCCGGCGGACACGTACGCCGTCCAGGGCACGGACTCGTTCTTCAGCACCGCGGCGATCAGATAATCGACGACCGACCGGCCTTGCGCCTGGAAGGTCTGCACCCAGTCGGGCCGCATCAGCATGTTGCTGATGCTGGCATGCGCGTCGGAGTCAATCACCAGCACGCGCTTCCCGTGGCAAGCGGAAAGCGTTTCAGCGAGTGAGAGAACGAGGGTCGATTTTCCGACGCCCCCCTTGGCATTCATAACCGATATGGTGCTGCGCATGCGTTCCCATCGCCTGCCCGAACACCCGCACGGGGACTACCAAGGGCGAAACCAAGGAGAATTTGTGGCCGAACCGGGCTTGCGACGGCGAATTGCCCGCGTGCTGAGACAATTCCCGTCGCCCAGATCGCAATCGTAATGATGCGGATCAACCCTGCTTATCGCAGATCACCGGGGATAATGAGCGCGCTCACACAAGCAGCGCAGGCAAGCGCTGACCCTCATGCCCCTTCAGTTGTCCGTCTCGGCAGACCGTTTCAGGGCTCCGCACAGTGGTACGAGGACCGGTGGGAAAAGCCGAAGTCGAACAACGGAGCGAAACTGTATTCGCGGTAAGGCGAGCAGTCGCAGTAGCGATCGTAGCTGTAGTGCCGGTAGCCATAATGCCGGTAGGCATGGCGATAGGACCGATACCGGTCATAGGCTCTATAGCGCCTGTAGGTCCCATACTCGCCGTAGTACGTGCTGAGCCGGAAGTTTCTTTTGTCGGCCCACTCGCGTCGTCTCTCTAGATATTTTTGGCGAACATTCTCTCGCGCCCAAAGCCTGTTCTCTGCCCTCTGGCGTCGTTCTGCCAGACGGTCCTGATACGCCATCTCCATATCGTAGGCGGTGCGTATCTTCCTCCGGTATCGATCCCGGCCATCCCCATCGTCGGCTCCGTCACGACGGCCTTCCGCCACGGGTCCTTTGGAGCTGCCGTTCGAACACGGTTTGCCGCTGATCGTGCAGCCGATGAAGCTGCTGCCGATGATTTTCCCGCTCTTGGTGGGCGCGCATTCGAAATTGGTGCCCTTGGCCCTGGACCACGTGTCCCACTTATCGCCGTACTTTTCGCGCACTTCTTTCTGCCAGTTCACAATGGCATCGGCCATGGCCGAGCCGCGGCCCTCCAGTTCCTTCGTCTTGGTGAAGGGGCGGAATTTGCCTCTGCCCGAAGCCGTGACCGTGTTGTCCTTGCAGACTTCCTGCGCGCTCGCGGGCTCGACCGCTGCACCGGCGACCAGCAGCGTCGTGCATGCTGTCGCCACCACCAAAAACCGTGCGGCTGAATTCATATCGAACGTTCCCCTGACACGAACATTCCTGCAGTTCTGAACAAACTCTGTTGCCGCCGTTTGCGCTGCACATCCGGCCGCCGGCGCATGGTCTTATCCTGGCAATCCCCGAAGTGATAAGAGTGCTTTATTGAGGTATCAACGGGATTCCCTAGGCGGTTCCCAACTCCTCTGAATGCTTGTGTCTTTCAGGCCATCGGTTGCCGGTGGGGCGGGCGGCTTCGGCGGCACCTGGGGCCGGTTCGGGAGGCGGCAGGCCCGGGGCTCGGGCGCGGCGGGCGTTTTGCCCCTGTCCGTCCTTCCTGTCGGGGCGTTTGCCTCTGTATAAGGCCCCGTTAGGGTGGTGGAGAAGGACGCGACAACAGCCATGCCGTCGGACATCTACGACTACATCATCGTCGGCGCGGGCACTGCGGGCTGCCTGCTGGCGAACCGCCTCTCGGCCGACCCCAAGGCGCGCGTGCTTCTCCTCGAGGCCGGCGGCAGGGACAACTACCACTGGATCCACATTCCCGTCGGCTACCTCTACTTGATGGGCAACCCCCGCGCCGACTGGGGCTTCAGGACGGCGTCCGAGCCCGGCCTCAACGGCCGCAGCCTCGCCTATCCGCGCGGCCGCGTGCTCGGCGGCTGCTCGTCCATCAACGGCATGATCTACATGCGCGGCCAGGCGCGCGACTACGACCTGTGGCGCCAGATGGGCAATCCCGGCTGGGCCTGGGACGACGTGCTGCCCTACTTCAAGCAGCATGAGGACCAGTGGGCCCTGGAGCCTGACGCCTTCGATGACCTGCACAGCCGGGGCGGCGAATGGCGGGTCGAGCAGCCGCGCATCCAATGGGACATCCTGGATGCCTTTCGCGATGCGGCAGCCGAGGCCGGTATTCCCAAGGTCGATGACTTCAACCGCGGCGACAACGAGGGCTGCGGCTACTTCCACGTCAACCAGAAATCGGGCGTGCGCTGGAACACATCCAAGGGATTCCTGCGCCCCGTGAAGCATCGGCGCAATCTCGACGTCGAAACCGACGCGATGGTCGAGCGGCTGGTGCTCGACGGCAAGCGCGTGACGGGCCTCGTCATGCGCCAGCACGGCAGCCGGCGCACCATCCGCGCTGCGCGCGAGGTCGTGCTGGCGGCAGGTGCGATCGGCTCCCCGCAGATCATGCAGCTATCGGGCATCGGTTCCGGCGCGGTGCTGCAGCCGTTCGGTATCGAGGTGCGGCACGACCTCAAAGGCGTCGGCGAGAACCTCCAGGACCACCTGCAGGTGCGCTGCGCCTACAAGGTGCAGGGCGTCAAGACCATGAACGAGCGCTTCCAGAGCCTGGTGCAGCGCGCCGGCTTTGCGGCACAATACGTGTTCCAGCGCCGCGGTCCCATGACCATGGCGCCCTCGCAGCTCGGCGCGTTCGTGAAGTCCGACCCCAGCCGCGAGACGCCCAACCTGCAGTATCACGTACAGCCGCTCACGCTGCCCAAGTTCGGCGAGCCACTCGATCCGTTTCCGGCCTTCACCGCCAGCGTTGCCAACATCCGCCCCACCAGCCGCGGCTGGGTGCGCATCACCGCGCCCGACCCCGAGGCGCATCCCGAGATCAGGCCTAATTACCTTGCCACCCAGGATGACCGCCGCGTGGCCGCCGACGGGATCCGTGTGACGCGCAACATCGTCTCCATGCCGTCGCTGGCGAAGTACAAGCCGGAGGAATTCCGGCCTGGCCTCGAGCTGCAGAGCGACGAGGCGCTGGCGAAAGCCGCCGGCGACATCTCGACCACGATCTTCCACCCCGTCGGCACCTGCAAGATGGGCAGCGACGATACCGCCGTGGTCGATCCCCGGCTCAAGGTGCACGGGCTGCAGGGATTGCGCGTGGCCGATGCCTCCGTCATGCCCTCTATCACCTCCGGCAACACCAACTCGCCCACGCTGATGATCGCGGAGAAAGCGTCGACAATGATCCTTGAAGACGCGCGCGGGTAGGCCGAACGGGCGCCGAACCAGGACAGTCGTCATGCAAGTCCGCGAAGCCTACGTCGAGGATGCCGACGAGGCCTGTGGCGTCATTCGGCGCTCAATCGCTGAACTATGTCACGCCGACCACAAAGGAGATGCCTCCACGCTCGCCCCAGTGGCTTGCCAACAAGACGGCGGAAAATATGCGCCGATGGATTGAACAGAACCACGTATTCGTCGCGACCGAAGGTGGCGCCGTCGTGGGAGTGGGAGCGATCAGCAACTCGGGCGAAATCTTGCTGAATTACGTGTCGCCCGATTTTCGGTTTCGAGGCATCAGCAAGGCTCTCGTGAGGCGGCTCGAGGCGCGGGCTTCGGAGCTTGCAGTCGAGACGGTCACGTTGCTGAGTTCGGAAACGGCCCGCCAGTTTTATCTGGCATCCGGTTACTGCGAGAATGGGCGGCCAACGAAGGGTTTTGGAATGACACTTGCTCAGCCGATGACGAAGCGGCTCGCGTAGATTGGGCAAATGAAATGCAGGCTCAAGGGCCTTGGCACCTTCGGCAGCACCAATTGGCCCACCCTGATGATCGCCAAAAGGCCTCCACCATAATCCTTGAAGACGCTCGCTAGCGACCTCGCCCTGAGCCCCGTCGAAGGGCGCGCTGCGCATTCCAAGCCGTGGGTTCGACGAAGCTCACCACGGGGTTGGAGTCTCCCTAATCCGCCGTCGCGAACGCCGTGCCGCCGCCGAACAGGCGGCTCAAACTGCGCTGGCGCTTGGTATCGACGCTGACACTCGCCGTCATGCCGGCCCGGAGCACCGGCTCTCCACCCTGGGGTAAAAGCCGCAAGCGTACCGGCAGCCGCTGCACCACCTTCACCCAGTTGCCCGACGCGTTCTGCGGTGGCAGCAGCGCGAACTCGGCCCCCGTCGCCGGGCTGATGCTCTCCACTTCCGCCTGCCAGGCCACGTCCGGGTAGATGTCCAGCACCACAGTAGCCGTCATGCCCTTCTTCACATGGGTGAGCTCGGTCTCTTTGAAGTTCGCCTCCACCCAGGGCCGCGAGTCCGCCACCAGGGCAAACAGTACGGTCGCCATCTTGATTTGTTCGCCCTTCTGCAGTCGAACATTGACCGAGGTACCGCTGAGCGGCGCGCGGATCGCCGTGCGTGTCAGGTCGAGCTGGGCCCGCTCGCGCTCGGCCCGCTTTTCTCGCACCAGCGGGTGCTCGTCCACCGGACGCGCCGGATTGTTGCCGAGCTGGGCGGCGACACGCTCCACTTTCTTGCGCATGACGGCCACCCGGTCGACGGCCGCCGTGGCGTTGCTTTCCACTTCCTCGAATTTGCTCGATGCCACGATGCCGCGCGAGGTCAGCGTCTTCTGGCGTTCCATCTGCGTGTTCCAGTACGCCACCTTGCTTTCGGCCTCGTGCAATTCGCTGAGCGCTTCGTTCCAGGTGGCGATCAGCGTGCGCACCTGGCCTCTGGTCGCGTCGAGTTCCGCCTCCGCCTTGGCCAGCGCCACGCGGAACGGCTCGGGATCGATGCTGACCAGCAGGTCGCCCGCCTTGACCTCGGCATGATCGCGCACGTGCACCTCGAGCACGCGACCGGCAACCTCGGCGGAGATTTGCGCGATGTCGGCCTTGACGTAGGCGTTCTCCGTCGTCACGTAGCGCCCGCCCCACAGCCAGAACAGCAACGCGGCCAGCAGAATGGCGATGGGCACGCCGACGAGCAGGACAGGTCTCACGCTTTGGCGGCGGAGTAAATGTTTCACGGCGCGCGCGCCCCATTCTTGTCTCTTACGCCTTGGTCTGTCGCTTCGTGAACGGAACTGTCTTGCAAAGGATCGTGCTCGGCCAAGGTCTGCAGCTTTGCCTTCACGCGCGTCATGAGGCCGGTCAGCCGCCGCCGCTCTTCCGGCGAGAGATCGCCCAGGGCCTCGTCGACGGTCGCCTCCGCAAGCGGCCAGATGGCGCCGTGAATCCGCTCGGCTTTTTTCGTGAGATGCAGACGATTGATGCGACGGTCGCTACGGTCGTCCCGGCGCTCCAGCCATCCCTTGGCCTGCATGCGATCGATCAGCCGCCCCGCCGATGCCTTTTCGATCTCCAGCAGGTCGGCAATCTCGGATTGGCTGAGACCGGGCCGGCGATGCACCCGCGCGATGACCATCCATTGCGCGCGCGTGAGGCCCAAGGCCCGCACGCGCCGCTCGAATACGGTGCGCATCAGCCGGGCCACATCGGTGATGGTGTAGCCGATGTAGTTCTCGTCATCCGGCGTCATCGCGCACCCGCTGGCGGAGAATGGTGGCCTAGGTTACTGTATCCCTAGCCACCTTTGTCAAGGGCTATGGCCCCATGGACGACGACGCGCCTGCCCACAGCCTGACCCCGCTGCAACGGGTGGTGTTGCTCTTCACCCTGGTGCTGAGCACCACCGTCTATTCCGCCTCCGTCCTGATCTCTTCGGCTTTGCTGCCCCAGCTCCAGGGGGCCCTGTCGGCCACCCAGGACGAGGTGTCGTGGGTCATGACCTTCAACATCGTGGCGACGGCCGTGGCGACGCCTGCGGCCGGCTGGCTGGCGGATCGCTTCGGCCAGCGGCCGACCATGACCTGGTGTGCCCTGGTGTTCGCCATCGCCACCTTCATGTGCGGCGCGTCCAACTCGCTGGAGGAACTGGTGGGCTGGCGCATCCTGCAAGGTGCTGCCGGCGCGCCGCTGGTGCCGCTCGGACAGACCATCCTGCTCGACAGCTTCCCGCGCCGCCAGCACGGCACGGTCATCTCCATCTACGGCATGGCAAACATGATCGGGCCGTCGATCGGGCCGATGTTCGCCGGCCAGATCGCCGAGACGCTGGGCTGGCGCTGGGGCTTCTGGATGATCGTGCCTGTCGCTGTCGCGTCGTTCATCGGCAACTGGCTGGTGCTGCCGCGTGACGACAAAGTGCGCGAAGCCCGCCTCGATTGGCTGGGTTTCATCAGCCTGTCGGTGGGCGTCGCGGCGGCGCAGCTCGTATTCTCGCGCGGACAGAGGCTCGACTGGTTCGACAGCGGTGAGATCGTGATCGCGACGCTGGTGGCCGGTCTCGCGCTCTACATTTTCTGCGTGCACAGCCTGACGAGCGAGCGGCCTTTCGTGCGCCTGAAGCTGCTCTCCGACCGCAACTACAGCCTGGGCCTGATCCTGGTGACGCTGTTCGGGATGCTCAACTTTGCCACCGTGGTGCTGATGCCGCCGCTGCTGCAGCAGCACGCCGGCTACCCCGATTCCGCGATCGGCGAGATCGTGGGCTTTCGCGGCCTGGGATCGGGCATCGGTTTTCTGCTGGCGATCCCGATGGCACGCCTCGATCCGCGCATTAGCCTGGGTCTCGGATCGCTCCTCCAAGCCGCCTGCGGCGTCTGGATGATGAGTTTCGACCTCAATGTCGATATGAACACGCTGCTGCTGAGCAATGTCATTCAAGGCATGTCGATCGGGATCTCGTGGGTGCCGCTGACCGTCATCACATTCTGGACGCTCGCACCCCAGTATCGTGGTGAAGCCATGTCGATGTTCCACCTGTTGCGGAATTTCGGCTCGAGCCTGTTCATCTCGATCGCGGTGGCGGAGATCGTACGCACGTCGGCTGCCAACTACGCCCGCATGATCGAGTATGTTTCGCCTTACAATCGCGTTCTGGAAATGCCGTGGGCGATGGGCGCGTGGGCCGTGGATTCCGCGCCGGCGCTGGCCAAGCTGTCGAACGAGATCGCGCGCCAGTCGGTCCTGATCGGCTATATGAACGCCTGGGTGCTCTACACCATCGTCGCCCTTGCCTCGTTGCCGCTGTGCATGTTGGCGCGACTGCCCAAGGCCGGCGCACGCGCGTAACGGACGGCCCCCGATATTCCTCGGAATTGGGCCATCTACGCAGCGCGGTCGCTCACACCTTGCGCACCCGCATGTCTGGCACAGTGGGCGCAACAGAAGATTTTGCCCTGTGCCTCGAGGCCGTGCCCGATCACCCTGCAGTCACAATGCGCGCATCGGGGCGCCATCGCCTGAATTGCACACTCGAAGCTGTCGAAAGTCATCGACTTGCTTCCCTGCGTAACGCGGAACGACTTGTCATAGTCATTGCCGCAAACATCACACTGGGCCATGGATGAACTCCTTCCACCTGAACTCCTCAACTCGACTTGCGTTTCTTGGGCACCTTCCTGCCCTTCTTGCGCGCTTCCGACAGGCCTATCGCGATAGCCTGCCTTTTGCTTTTCACGGTTTTGCCGCTGCCGCCACTCTTGAGGGTGCCGCGCTTGCGCTTGTGCATCGCGCGATTTCAGCGGCGCTGGTTGTTGCAGAACTCATCACCAACGCCACGAAGTATGCCTACGAGGGACAGCCCGGCGGAAAGATTTGGGTTCGCGTGGCTCGTGCGGACAACGGGCATATCGTGCTGTCCGTACGCGACGAGGGTGCCGGCCTGCCTGCAGGATTCGATCCGCAAACGACCAAGAGTTCTCGGGATGCGCATCATCACGGCGTTTGCCCAGCAGCTGGGCGGGCACGTGCAGGCCAACAGGCGATCGCCCGGCACCGAGTTTGTTGTGTCCATACCGCTGGCGAATGAACCGGGACCTTCCGCCAGGAAAGATTGAGCCAGACATTGCTGGCCTCGCCCACGATCCGGTTGCGCTCCGATCATGGAAAGCGCCACGTCCGGTCGGCTCAAGTAAAGCGGAACACCGCTGCAGCCACGGCGCAGGTCCAGCGGCCGCCAGCGTCCCCCTCGGCGTAGGCCGTCGTCGACGTGCTGCCGATGATGAGGTTGGTCGTTTCATACACGCGTTTGCGCTCGTTCCACGCCGCGTCCGGGTCGAACTCGACTCCGAGCGTCGAAGCCAGCATCGAGGCTGCAAGGTCCTCGGCATAGTCGCCGCTCTGCTCTCGCGTCATGCCATAGCCGTGGTGCTCCGAAATGTACCCGTACATCGAGGGATCGGAAGGGCGCGCCAAGCCGATGCTGGAGTGCACGCGGCGGCCCGGCTCGTTGGTTTCCGCCCGCGCCAGGACAGTGAAGGTAATTTCGCCTGGATGCAGTGTGGCAACACCGGCCTGCCGCTCCATCTCGGCACACCGGGGCGGCAGGATCGAGGAGATGCTTACCAGGTTCTGCTGTTCGATGTCCGCATCGCGGAGCGCCAGCTCGAACGCTGTCAGCATTTCGCGATGAACGCCGATACCACTCGTGAGGAAGAAGGTTTTCGGAATGAGCTGCATGGCCGTGGAAATCCTTCCGATTGGGCTACGCGCGTGAGGCCATTTGTACCCGAGCGCATCGCAATTGGCAGCCCGCCGTTCCGGCCGTTCGCTCTCGAGGCCGGCCACCCATCGCCGTCCGGTTAATTCAATGTCCACTTTTGTGCTGTAAAGGCAAAGTGAGGCAGGCTCCTTTCGGCATGACCCAGAACGCATCAGGCTCGGACAGACGCAGATCGCTGCGCACGTGGTTGCGGCGGCCCGGTCAGCTCGTGCTCGTGCGGGGCTTGCGCGGCACGTCCACGCTGCCCTGCAAGGTCATCAACACGTCGAAGGGCGGCGCCCTGATCCAGGTTGAAGGCTCAGCCGCTGACGTTCCCGACGATTTCTATCTCACCATTACCGGCCAGTCCGACCGGAAGCTCATCTGTTCGGTCGTGCGGCGCGGAAAGCGCCTCTTGGGCGTGCGCTTCATTGCCCAGCCCGACTACGAGGTGCGTCTTTCGACCTCGTATTCGTAGGAAGGCCCCTTTTCCGCAAAAAGCTACCCGCCGATCGACAGCCTCGGGCGCGTCATGCGCTTGCTCGAAAGGGCCGCCGGAAACGTTCGCATTGCCTCGATTGGCAGTGGCCGCCATACTCGGGCATGGCAGAGCATAGGGCAGACGCGGATTGGGAGAGCGCAAGCGCCAGGGACCGGCATGGGGCGATCCAGATCGTCGGCCTCAACAAGTGGTTCGGCGCCTTCCACGTCCTCAAGAACATCAATCTCGCCGTGCGCAAGGGTGAGAAGATCGTCATCTGTGGCCCGTCGGGCTCGGGCAAATCCACCCTGATCCGCTGCATCAACCGGCTCGAAACGCACCAGGACGGCCGCATCGTCGTCGACGGAACGGAGCTCACCAACGACCTGCGCCAGATCGACAAGGTGCGCGCCGAGGTCGGCATGGTGTTCCAGAGCTTCAACCTGTTTCCGCACCTCACCGTGCTGGACAATCTCTGCCTGGGTCCCGTGTGGGTGAAGAAAATGCCGCGTACGGCGGCCGAAAGGGTGGCTCGCAAGTACCTGGAGCGGGTGCGCATCCCCGAGCAGGCCGACAAGTATCCCGGACAACTTTCGGGCGGCCAGCAGCAGCGTGTCGCCATCGCGCGCGCCTTGTGCATGAGCCCCCGCATCATGCTGTTCGATGAGCCGACCTCGGCGCTCGATCCCGAGATGATCAAGGAGGTTTTGGACGTGATGACCGACCTCGCGCGCTCGGGCATGACGATGCTGGTCGTGACCCACGAGATGGGTTTTGCCCGGTCGGTGGCCGACCGCGTCGTCTTCATGGATCAGGGCGAGGTCGTTGAGGAGGCGCCGCCTGCAGAATTTTTCAGCAACCCGAGGTCTCCGCGCACCAAACAGTTTCTGTCGCAGATTCTCAATCACTGAGGTCACAATGAGATCGGCGGGCGTACCGAGGTTATAGGTTCTTGATGGGAGAGTGAGAGTCATGATGCATCATGTCCGAGTCATAGCCCTGGCCGCGATAGCCCTGGCCTCTGTGTCAGGCATTGCGAGCGCACAGCAGAAGGTGTTGGACTCCGTAAAGCAGAAGGGCCAGGTCAGCTGCGGCGTGCACACGGGGCTGCCCGGCTTTGGCCAAGCCGACGACAAGGGTGTTTGGAAGGGCCTGGATGTCGAGTACTGCCGAGCGGTCGCAGCCGCCGTGCTCGGCGATGCCGGTAAGGTTCGGTTTGTGCCGACCACACCCAAGGAGCGCTTCACGGCTCTCAATTCGGGCGAGCTCGATGTGCTCATTCGCACCACCACCTGGACGCTGCAACGCGACAGCGCCCAAGGCCTCACCTTCACCGGAGTCAATTTCTACGACGGCCAAGGGTTCATGGTGAAGAAAACGGCTGGAGTAAAAACGGCCAAGGAACTTGGCGGCGCTTCCGTCTGCGTGCAAACGGGGACGACGACGGAGCAGAATCTCGCCGACTACTTTCGTACCAACAATATGCAATACAAGCCGGTCGTATTCGAGAAGGTCGATGAGGCGGTAAGTGCCTACCAGACTGGCCGCTGCGATGCCTACACCACCGATGCTTCGGGCCTGTATGCCGCCAAGCTGCTGATGCAGGCACCCGACGATCACGCGGTGCTGCCCGACATCATCTCCAAGGAGCCGCTGGGGCCATCGGTGCGCCAGGGTGACAGCCAGTGGTTCACCATTGTCAGGTGGGTCCATTTTGCCTTGCTGAACGCGGAGGAAGCGGGCGTCACGCAAGCCAACGTCGATCAGATGCTCACGTCGGCCAATCCCGACATCAAGCGCCTGCTCGGCAAGGAAGGCGATTTCGGCAAGGGCCTGGGGCTCGACAACGAGTGGGCCTACCGGATCATCAAGCAGCTCGGCAACTACGGCGAGATGTTTGAGCGCAACGTCGGTGCCGGCTCGCGCCTCAAGATCCAGCGGGGGTTGAACAAATTGTGGACCGCGGGCGGCCTGCAGTACGCGCCGCCGATCCGCTGACACCTCGAGCGGCCGGAGCGGCAATGCCATGATCGGTTGAGGAAAGGGCTGATCATGGCAGCCTCAACCGGCGTCAGGCCGAGCCGGGCGGAAGCTCTGACGGCATTCCTCTATCGCCCGGAGGTGCGCCAGGCCGTCTACCAGGTGCTCCTCCTGGCGGCGGTTGGGTACGCGGTCTATTGGGTGGTCAACAACGTCTCCGACAACCTGCGCCGCCAGAACATCGCGTCGGGTTTCGAGTTCCTCAACCGCACGTCGGGGTTCGACGTGTCGCAGACGCTGATCGACTATTCCAGCACATCCAGCTACGGACGCGCCTTCTGGGTTGGCCTGCTCAATACGCTGCTGGTGGCCGGCGTCGGCATCGTCGCGGCGACGGTGATGGGCTTCATCATCGGCATCGCGCGGCTCTCGTCCAACTGGCTCGTCGCCCGCCTGGCCGGCGCTTATGTCGAGATCGTGCGCAATTTGCCGCTGCTGCTGCAATTGTTCTTCTGGTACTTCGCCGTTCTGAAAGCCTTGCCCGGCCCGCGCCAGAGCCTCGTTCTTCCCGGCGGTGCGCTTCTCAATGTGCGCGGCCTCTATCTGCCGGCTCCCGTGCCGCAAGCGGGCTTCGAAACAGTGTTGGCCGCTTTCGGTATCGGCCTATTGCTGGCGTTTGCGTTGTGGATCGGGTCGCGGCGGCTGCAACGCGCGACCGGTCGCCCCCTGCCGGTGTTCTGGCCCTCTGTCCTGATCATGGCTGCCTTGCCGCTGACCGCGTACCTGGCTGCAGGCAGCCCCCTCGGTTTCAGCTATCCGGAGCTGCGCGGTTTCAATTTGCAAGGGGGCATCCCCGTGCATCCCGAACTGATGGCGTTGCTGCTGGGGCTCTCCATATACACCGCGAGCTTCATCGCCGAGATCGTGCGCGCCGGCATTTTGGGCGTGCCCAAAGGCCAGACCGAGGCTGCACAAGCGATCGGGCTGTCCAAGGGACATGTGCTGCGGCTGGTTGTGATCCCCCAGGCGTTGCGCATCATCATTCCACCGCTCACCAGCCAGTATCTCAACCTCACCAAGAATTCCTCCCTGGCCGTGGCCATCGGCTATCCCGACTTCGTCAGCGTGTTCACCGGCACCGTGCTGAACCAGACCGGCCAGGCAGTCGAGGTGATCTTGATGACGATGGGCATGTTCCTGTCGCTGAGCCTTGCAACCTCGCTCTTCATGAATTGGTTCAACAGCCGCATCGCGCTGGTGGAGCGGTAGCATGGCTGAAATCCCTGCCGCAGATTACCGCCCGCCGCCGCGCACGAACGCCGGCCCGCTGGCGTGGCTGCGTGCCAATCTGTTCTCGTCGTGGGGTAACGCATTCCTCACCGTGCTCGCCCTGTGGCTCGCCTACCGGGCCATCTCGGCCGCCATCGGCTGGGCATTTCTGCATGCTGTCTGGGAGGGGCCGGACGGCGAGGTTTGCTCGCGCGAGGGTGTGGGCGCGTGCTGGCCGTTCGTGGCCGACTGGTTCGGCCAATTCATCTACGGCCGTTATCCGGAAGCCGAGCGTTGGCGCGTCAATCTCACGTACGTCCTGGCCATCGTCGGGCTGGTGCCGCTCATGGCCCCGCCGATTCCGGGCAAGCTATGGTGGTCCATATACTTGATCGCCGTCTTTCCGGTGCTTGCCACTGTTCTCCTGTCGGGTGGAGTTCCGGGCCTGGAACATGTGCCCACCCACCTATGGGGCGGGCTGCTGGTGACATTGGTGATCTCCAGCAGTGGCATTGCCGCCGCCTTTCCGTTGGGCATCCTGCTGGCGCTGGGCCGCCGCTCGCGCATGCCGATCGTACGCTGGCTCTCTATCGGCTTCATCGAGTTCATCCGCGGCGTGCCGCTGATCACCCTGCTGTTCATGGCATCGGTGATGCTGCCTCTGTTCATTCCCGAGCGCTGGAGCATCGACAAGCTGGTGCGTGCGCTCATCCTCGTAGCGTTGTTCTCCGCGGCCTATCTTGCCGAGGTGATCCGCGGCGGGCTGCAGGCGATCCCGCGAGGCCAGTTTGAGGCGGCCGAGGCGCTGGGGCTGTCCTACCCGCAGAAGATGGGCCTTGTGATACTGCCCCAGGCGCTGAAACTGGTGATCCCCGGCATCGTCAATTCGTTCATCGCCCTCTTCAAGGATACCAGCCTGGTGCTGATCATCGGCATCTTCGACCTGCTCGGCATGGTGCAGTCGGGCATCTCGGCGCAAAAGTGGCTGTCGCCCGCGACGCCGATGACGGGCTATGTGTTCGCCGGCTTGGTGTTCTGGATCTTCTGCTTTGGCATGTCGCGCTATTCGCAGATGCTCGAACGGCGGCTCGCGGCAGGCGGGCAACGCGCGGTGGCGAAGGGGATCGAATAAAAGCGGGCGCGACTGGCGCGCCCGCGATCATCGCTGCCTGTGTGTGACGTGTCGCTACCTGCAGAAACCTGCACCGTGGATGAAGAAGCAGAAGCCGCGTCCCCGGCGGCCACGCCGGCCCCACCTGCCACGACCTCTTCTACCGCGACGTCCCCGCCTTCCTCTTCTGCCGTATCTGCCGCGTCCCCTTCTGCCGTATCTTCCTCGGGCCTCAGCCTGCGATGCGCCAAATGTCATTGTGGCGCCCGTCGCGGCGAGTGTCCCGAACAGGTACATCGTGACCAGGGCAATCGACGCAAGCAACCGTGTGACAAGTCTGGGGGTATTTCTACTCACCGTAGTTTCCATTTCAGCGCTTCCTCCGTATGCCTGGGCGGCGAGATCCTCCACCGGTGCGTAACGGACGGTTCGCGTCTTGGTTCCAATCCACTGAGGAGCGCTTGAATGGTCGCGGCGGCGACGCCAAAGGCAAGCGCCTGGCTGCTTGTTCGCCATTGCGAAGCGCTGGATACTCCTCTCCGCGAGGACGCGGCTGGCTCCATCCATGCGGCTGCGTGCCGCGTAAGGGCTGCACGGATGCAGACGGCGACGCGATCAATCCGTGCTCGATTTCAAGTCCGTCCTTGTGCGTCGCAGGGACAAAATTAATCACCCGTTAGAGCGACTGCGCTATTCCACATCGGAGATTGTGGTGCCCTCCGGTGCGTTTTGCCGGTGGCAGTCGAATTGCGCAGGGCGTGCGGATCGCCGTTGCAACCAATCCGACTGCGGCGACGTCAGCGACATGGGCGTCGCGCACGACGGCGACGCGCTAGCCGATCAGTCGAACCTTTCGCGCGTTTTGCAAGAAAAGCTATTGATCGAGGAGGCGAACTTGGAATTCGGAAAGCGCGGCGGGCCGCGGCAGCCAAGATCGTCATCGCAGCCAGTCTCGGACGACGGGTCGAGCCTCGATTTGCGCGCAACTCACGACACGGACCCGGAAAGTGGTAATTCCGGCCCTGTCCTGATGTTGGTGATGGTGGTCGCCAGCGTCGTCGTCGGTGTCGCTGCTGCCCTGTTGTACGGCTCCTTGTTTGCAGGGTCCTAGGCAAGTTTCCGCCGCAGCATCCCAGCAAGCCTGCAGTAGCGCCCACGCGTGCATCGCGGCCAACTGCATGCCGCCGGCCGGGAGCGGCCTGCGCCGCGTCGGCCTGACGGACGAAGAGTTTCGCTGTCGGCGGGCGCTGATCTCACGGACCTACTTCAACTGCGCTTTGATCCAGGTGACGACTGACTGCTCGGAGCATTTCAGGCCTGTAGTGTAACGCCGTACCCAGCCAGCGACTTGCGCACCAGCTCCTGGTTGTCGACCGGAATGGTGTGCAGGTGTCCAAACCCCAGAGGGACCGCTGCAGCGTCGAAGCCTGCAATGTGCGTGGTAATAAGTTTGTTGGCCCTCAGCGCCCGCCGTGCCTCGTCGCGCACGAACGGCGATTGCACGGACACCGGCGACCATACGACGATCACCGACCGCGCCGCATCGATGGCGTCGCAAATCGCCTGCTCGAAATCCATGCCCCCGATGAAGTCCTGATCCCATGTCACGTGCCCGCCGCTGTTGCGCAGACGCTCGATCACGTGCGCGACGATATCGATGTCGTTACGGGCGTAGGAAATGAAGATAGTTTTCAGGTCGGCTCTGGCTGCAGAAGAAGACGCGGAACGGTATGTGCTGTCCGCCATTGGCCGCAGAGTTCTTGAAGGCAGCCGGGCGGCGGCACGGATCGCCTCGCGGCGCTTTTTGCCGGCGTCATCGGGACCGTCGCTGGCTCCGCCGCTGGATGACAACATCACTACCCCCTATCTTCCGCGTCTCGATCTGGCGCCTGCTATTCAAGCGATCGGCTTTTCGCCGTAGTGCCTGAACAAGAGGTTCAGGGCTTCCAGGCCAAGATCCTGCACGGTCCGGTCCTGTTCGGCCGCGATCTTGTCGAGCACATCCTTGGCCAGCGGATGCATGTAGATCGAGATGCCTTTGAGTGCCTTCCGGCCCTTGCCGATCGGGTATGCCGGGGCGGGCGCGGGTGGTTCCGGTTTGCGTCGTTCGACGCCGGAGCGGGCCCTGATGGCGGCCTTGCGTTGTGCCGGCATCACCGCAACCGCTGATTTGCGGCTTCCGCTTTTTCTGGTCATGACGCCAACCGCTTTTTCTTCACCCGCGCGAGACTGGTGTCGAAGTCGCAAAGCTGCTGATAGATCGCCTGTACGGCCTTGGCTGCCTTGCGCTTGGGCGCGCTCTCGGTGATGCCTTTGCCGCTCCTCAGCGAGGAAACAAGATCGACCTGATCTTCGAGCGTGGTGGCCAGCATGTCGACGCCAAGGTCCTCGGCAATCCTCTCGATCTCGGCCTTCGCCTTCCTGTCGCTGCTCGGCGCATTGAGCACGACGATCGTCTTGGCGAGCGCGCCGATGCGTTTGAGGTAGTCGAGCGTTTCCTTGAGCGCGAACTGATCCAGCACGCTCGATCGCGTAGGCACGATCACGACATCGGCTGCGGCAGCCGCGTAGATCATGCTCTTGTCCACGGCCGGCGGCGTATCGATCAGCACGAGATCGGTATCGGTATCGCGCGCAGCATCGATCATGCCGTCGAGGCCGATCGGGGCGCCATGCACCACGGTCGGCTCTTCCGTCTTGAGAAGTGTTTCGCGCAGCTCCGCCCACTGCTCGGCGGATCTCTGCGGATCGAGATCGAAAATGGACACGGCGAGGCCCTTGGCCATGGCCGCAATCGAAACATGCAGCAGCAGCGTGGTCTTCCCGCTCCCGCCCTTCTGGCTCACCACACTCCAGATACGCATGTCACAAATCTCACAGGACCAATGCTAGTTGCTAGCAACTAGATGCAAGCAGTCGGTAAGAAATGTTTAACTGGTCTGTGCCATGCGCGCAAGCTGTTCCCGGCGCAGGTTGTGCAACAGGCTTTGCGCTGGACGCGCCGTGCGTCAAAAACATTTGCCGTGCGCAACAGCCCGCCGGGAAGCGGTGCGGCATCGCGCGTCGCAGATGCGCGCGTCAGGCGCGATCCCGCTGCAGCATGTCCGCCGCCATCTCGCCGATCGCCAGCGATGCGGTGAGGCCGGGGCTCTCGATGCCGTAGAGTGCGACCAGCCCGGGCTGCCCGTGTTTATCGGCGCCGTGGATCGCGAAATCGGGCACGGGCTCGCCTTCGCGATAAAGCTTGGGGCGGATGCCGGTGTAGTCGGGATGCAGGCGCGTGGCGTCGAGCCCCGGATAATAGCTGCGGATGAAATCCAGGAACTTGTCGAGCTTCTCGGGCACGAAGCTGTAGTCGAGACCGGGTATCCATTCGATATCGGGGCCGAACTTGCACCGCCCGCCGATGTCCACCGTGGCATGCAGGCCGAGCCAAGCGCCATCCGGAAGCGGGTAGATGTGGCGCTTGAACGGCGAACGGCCGGAGAGCGCGTAGTACTGGCCCTTGGCATAGAATGTTTCGGGCGGTCGATATCCAGCGCCGTAGTCCAGGGTCGCCGCCAGCTTGGAGACATGCAGGCCCGCGCACAGGACGAGATTGGCACAGGTGATGGCGCCCGGCGCCTCGCCGCCGGTGACGAGGCGGAAATGGCCCTGCATTGTGCGCTCGATCTTATCCACCGGGCATCGCAGCACGACCGAACCGCCGTGTGCTTCGATGTTGCCTTCCAGCGCCAGCATCAGGCCGTGGCTGTCGACGATCCCGGTTGACGGCGAGATCAGCGCCGCCACGCAGGAGAGCTCCGGTTCCAGGTCGCGCGCCGCATTGCCGCCGATCTGCTCCAGGTCTGTCACGCCGTTCCTGGCCGCTGTCTCCTTGATCGCCGCTAGTTTGGGCAGCTGGCTTTCCTGCGTGGCAACCAGAAGCTTGCCGCAGCGGGCGTGCGGCACGTTGTTGTCCGCACAGAAGCGATAGAGCAGTTCCTTGCCGCGCACGCACAGCCGCGCGCGCAGGCTGCCCGGCGGATAGTAGATGCCGGCGTGGATCACCTCGCTGTTGCGCGAGCTCGTTTCCGAGCCGATCAGCTCGTGCTGCTCGAGCACCAGCACGCCGTGCCCGGCCTGGGCCAGGCCGCGCGCCACGGCCAGTCCCACGACGCCGGCGCCGACAACGATGGTCTCTACGTCTGCTGTCATGGGTGGCTCATGCAGAAAGCCCGTGCCTGATCGCACGATGCGTCGCGGTTATCCAGAGTCGTCAGATTCCAGTTGTGCAGAGAACATAAACAGAACATAATGGGCACATCTGTTCCAGGCCGCACATGGCGCGGGCGACTCAGATAGAGCGCTTGGCCTGCTAATTTTTCGCTCCGTTGTTCCAGGGAGGGTATCGCATGGGCCTGTTCCAGCCGTCGAACCGTCAGAATTTCCAGCCGCCGCACACGCACGCCGCAGGCGAGCGCTGCCCCATGTGCGAGCAGCCGATCGGCCAGGATATTGCCCGGCGGATCGAGACGCGGCAGCGCGAGCAGTACGAGGCGGCGCTGGCCAAGGCAAAGGCGGAGGCCGAGGCGGCCACGCAGCAGAAAATCGCTGCCGCGCGTGCCGAGATCGAGCGGGCCGCCCAGGCGGCGTCCCTGGCGAAGCTGGCCGATATCCAGGCGCGGCTCGCACAAGAACAGCAGGCCCGCACCGCGGCTGCAGAACAGATCGCCGCGCTGAAGGCGGAACAACAGGCTGCGATCGAGAAGCGTGTCGCCGAGATCCAGGAAGGCATCCAGCGGCAGAAAGAGGACCTGCAGCGGGAGAAGGACGCCGCCATCCTCGCCGAGAAGGCGAAGGTCCTGAAGCTGACGAGCGACCTCCAGGACATGCAGCGCAAGCTCGAGGGCAAGACCGCCAACGAGCTCGGCGAAGGCTCCGAGATCGATCTGTTCGAGGAGCTGCGCAATGCTTTCGAGGGCGACCGCATCCAGCGCGTTCCCAAGGGCGTCAACGGCGCCGACGTGATCCACGAGGTCATCCACAACGGCAAGGTGTGCGGCAAGATCATCTACGACGCCAAGAATCGTGACGCCTGGCAGAACGGCTTTGCCACCAAGCTCAAGGCCGACAAGCTGGCGCAGGGCGCCGACTTCGCCATCCTGTCGAGCAACAAGTTTCCCAAGGACAAGGCGCACGTCCACAATCAGGACGGCGTGATCATCGCCAATCCGGCACGCGTGATTGCGCTGGTCGAGATCCTGCGCGAGCAGCTCGTGCGCATGCTGGAGCTGCGCGTCAGTAACGAGGCCCGCGGCAGCAAGATGGAAGACCTCTATGCCTTCGTCACGTCCGAGCAGTGCCGGCAGCTGATCGAGCAGGTGGAGGCGCAAGCCGGCAAGATGATCGAGCTCGACACCAAGGAGCAGGAGGCGCACCGCCGTCTGTGGGACCAGCGCCGAAAGCTCATCAACTCGGTGCAGAAGGCGCGCTCGGATCTCTCCTTCGAGATCGACCGCATCATCGGCACCGCCGGCAACGGGCCGGTGGAGGACGAAGCGGCGTGATGTCATTGCAGGCGTGATGGCACTATCTCCAGTCCTCGCACGCGCCGTCCGTCCCCGGCGGCAGGCCGGGGGTGCGACGGGTACGCGGGTGCCGTACGCGGCAACCCGGGGCTGGTTGCCCAGCCCAGGAGACCCGCGCGGGTCTCCCTGAGAGCCTCGCGGCTCCCTGCACCTCACGGTGCCAGGGTTGCCTTCCGGCACCCGCGTTGCGGCGATTTGTGTCCCGGGCCGTTGCTTTGGCTTCCCGCTTCCGTCCAGTTGCCCGGTACGGAGCGATCACACCTTGAGCCACTGAAGGCGGCCAGCGCTTCCGCGCCATTGCTGGCGCATCGTCACTAGCGGTCGTCCCGGGCCTCCTGGATCTCGGCCCTCCAACACGAGGGCGTATCTTCCAGGCGCCGGTCGCTTGCCACGTTGGGTGCTGGATCCAAACGCCCCGTCGCCGGCAAGCGACGCACGCATCCTGCATGCGCTGCAGGGTGCGGGGATAAGTCCCGGCACGGCACGCCGCGCGCATGGTGAATCCCACTCCCCGTCATTCCCGAAGCCGAGCCTCAGGCGAGGCTATCGGGAACCCAGACCAGAAGTGGTGCGTGCTTCTGGATTCCCGCTGACGCGCGCCGCGCTCGCGGGAATGACGTTCACCCACCCGTCATCCCCGAAGCCGAGCCTCGGGCGAGGCTATCGGGGATCCAGCCGCAAGGGCACCGCGCGCATCTGGATTCCCGCTCTGCGCTGCGCCTGGCGGGAATGACGGGCCGGGTCTTCGTGCCGGAGGCGCGCAACCCGCGGAAGGTTTCTCAGTCGTCCTCCATCCGCTGCCGTTTCTGCGCCCGATAATTCTTGGCGCGCTGGATCCAGATCTTGCGCTGCTCCGCCCGTTCGCGCGGATCGTCCTTGCGGGCGAGGTGGGCGAGTTCGCGCTGCAGTTTGCCGTAGCTGCGCCACCGCTCCCCGTCGATGGTGCCGTCATCCAGCGCGGCACGGACCGCACAGCCGGGTTCCGTCTCGTGGGCGCAATCGCGAAAACGGCACTTCGCCACCAGCGCCTCGACGTCGGCAAAGGTCGTGGCGACCCCGGCGTCCGCATCCCACAGGCCGAGTTCGCGCATGCCGGGCGTATCCAGCACGAGGCGGCCGCTCGGCAGCAGCACGAGCTGGCGATGGGTGGTGGTGTGGCGGCCGCGCGCGTCGTCCTCGCGGATCGCCTGGGTGGCCATCAGCGATGCGCCCGCAAGCGCATTCACGAGGCTCGACTTGCCGACGCCGGAGCTGCCGAGCAGCGCGGCCGTCTGGCCAGGCGCGAAGCATCCGGCCAGCGCGTCCAGACCCTCGCCGGTCACTACGGATACCACGTAAACGGGCACGCCGATCGCGACGGCCTCGATCTCTGCCCTGCGTATTCCGGCGTCGGGGCAAAGATCGGCCTTGGTCAGCACCACGACGGGGGAGGCGCCGCTGTCCCAGGCGGTGGCGAGATAGCGCTCGATGCGGCGCGCGTTGAGGTCCGCGTTGAGCGATGCCACCAGGAAGGCGACGTCGGCATTGGCCGCGACGACCTGCGCGCCATGGCCGCCGCCCACGGCCTTGCGCAGAAAGGCGCTGCGGCGCGGAAGCACAGCATGGATGGTGGCGCTGGCTTCCGCGGGGCGAACCGCGGCCGCCACCCAGTCGCCGGCCACCGGATAGGTGCCGGCTTCCGCTGCATGCGCGAAGCGGCCCGAAAGCTGGGCGGTCGCCTCGCACGTCGCGGTGGCGAGCACGTACAGGCCGCGCTGCTGCACGGTGACACGCGCAGGCGATAAACCCCGCGCGGCGTGAGGCTGAAATTGCTGTTGGAGCGTGTCGCTCCAGCCGTAGTTGTTGAGCAAGGTGGAAATCCTTCGGTCGGCAAGCCATAGGGGGCGCCGGCCGAGGAAATCCTAAATTGTCAGGACAGCGTGTCGGGCGCGGCGCGGTGAGGGGATGTGCGGACAATGACAATCATCGTGACCCTCCTTTTCCGAGCCGTGTTGAACGCGGCGCCGATGTAAGCAGACATTTGGCCAGCATCAAGGCGGAGTATTCTGAGACCGCCGCTCCTCCGGTAGATCAGTACCGCTTTCATGCGCCGCAGCGAGCGGGTGCCGAACTCCGCCGCGTCGAAACCGAAGCCGGTGCCGATCAGCTCATGGCCAGAACGACCTTGCCCTTGGCGCGGCCGGTCTCCAGGTAGGCCATCGCCTCCTTGGCCTGGGCGAACGGGAAGACGCGGTCGATGACGACTTCAAGCTTCTTGGCGTCGATAAGCGAGGCCAGATAGCCGAGGTCGGCGCCGCTCGGGTGCATGAACAGAAAGCGATAGGTCGAACCACGGCGCGCAGCGCGCAACCGCGTGCTCAGGCTGGCGAACCAGAACAGCGCAGCAAGTCCGATGCCGCGTCCCAGATCCTTCTGCGCCGTTACCGGCTCCGGCATGCCCGCGATCGAGACGACCCGTCCGCCCGGCTTGAGCACTGACCACAGGCGCGCCAGGGTTTCGCCGCCGAGGAGATCGAAGGCGCAGTCGTAACCCGATATTTTGTCCTCGAAGCGCTCACGCGAGTAGTCGATCACCACGTCGGCGCCGAGCCGCTTGACGAGTGCCTCGCCCCGTGGCGAGGCGGTCGTCGCGACCTTGGCACCCAGGTGCTTGGCGATCTGGATCGCGAAGGTACCGACCCCACCGGCGCCGCCTGGGATGAATACCCGCTGACCGGCGCCCAGGTGCAGTTCGTCGCGCAGCGCCTGGAGCGCGGTGAGGGCGGCGAGCGGCACTGCCGCCGCTGATGGGAAGTCAAGCGACGCCGGCATCCGCGCGGCGTGGTCTTCATGGATCACGGCGTATTCGGCGAAGGCGCCCATGATGTCCTTGTCCACGCGCGCGAACACGCGGTCGCCTTTGGCAAAGCGCATCACCCCAGGCCCAACGGCGTCGACGACACCGGACAATTCGTTGCCCATCACGATGGGGAGCGGATAATTGCGAATGATCTTCAGCCCGCCGGTGCGTATCTTGAAATCGAGGGGATTAAGGCCGGCGGCGTGGACTCGGACGAGCATTTCGCCAGCCTGGGGTGACGGCTGTGGCACGTCGGCCAGCGCCGTACACTCGGGTCCGCCGTAGCGCGAAAGGACAAGAGCGCGCATGCTGGGAACTAAACTCCAAAATCTTCCAGGATGGCCTCAACTGACGGACACGGTCCAAGTCAGTCCATTCCACCTTGGCGCCACCCGAGCCGAGTCTGCTTACGGAAGCAAGCTGCCCGCATCAAGGCAAAGCCGCCGGTGGTCAACCCGCGGCCGCACGAATGGCTGCGATGTTTTCGGCATACTTCCCGCCCTTGAACACGGCATTGCCCGCCACCAGCACATCCGCGCCGGCCTTGGCGCAGGCGCCGGACGTCTCGGGCGTAACCCCGCCGTCGACCTGCAGATGGATCGGCCGCGATCCGATCATGGCGCGGATGCGCGCGATCTTGTCGACCATGGCGGGAATGAACGCCTGGCCGCCGAACCCGGGGTTGACCGTCATCACCAGGATCAGGTCGAGCCGGTCGAGCACATAGGCGATGGCGCTCTCCGGTGTCTGCGGCGTCAGCGATACGCCGGCCTTCTTGCCGAGCGCACGGATCAGCTGCATGGTGCGGTCGAGATGCGGCCCTGCCTCCACATGCACCGTGATGACGTCGGAGCCGGCCTGCGCGAACGCCTCGATGAAGGGGTCCGCCGGCGCGATCATCAGGTGCACGTCCAGCACTTTCCTGGTGTGCGGCCGGATCGCCTTCACCACGCCCGGACCTATGGTGATGTTGGGCACGAAATGGCCGTCCATCACGTCCACGTGCACCCAGTCGCAGCCAGCCTGGTCTATGGCGCGCACCTCGTCCCCCAGCTTGGCGAAGTCGGCCGAGAGGATGGAGGGTGCGATCAGGATGTCCTTGGTCATGTCCGTTGTCGTACCCAGCTTTTGCGATCCGCGTAACCCTGAACTCCGTCATACCGGGGCTTGTCCCCGGTATCCAGCAATCAAGGGGTGCCGGACGAGGGATCTGCGGAATATCCGGACACCAAGCACGGGATAGGGCTAACCCACGCCGCGGGTTCTGGTCTCGCCCGGCTTGGCGCGCTTTTCCAGGAATTCGATCATGGCGCCGGCCACGTCCGCGCCGCTCGCCTGCTCCATGCCCTCGATGCCGGGCGAGGAATTCACTTCGATCACCACCGGCCCCCGGTTGGAGCGCAGCATGTCGACGCCGGCGACGTTGAGGCCCAGCACCTCGGCAGAGCGGATCGCGGTTCTGCGCTCCTCCTCGGTGATGGCGACCGGCTCCGACTTGCCGCCGCGATGCAGATTGGCGCGGAAGTCGCCCATCTTGCCGACACGCTTCATGCTGGCCACGACGGCACCGCCCACGACCAGCGCGCGCACGTCGGTGCCGCCGGCCTCCTTGATGAACTCCTGCACCAGGATGTTCATGTTGGCTGCACTGAAGGCCTCGATGATCGATTTGGCTGAGGCCGCCGTCTCCGCCAGGATCACGCCCATGCCTTGCGTGCCCTCGAGCAGCTTGATGACGCAGGGCGTGCCGCCCACCTCCTTGATGACGTCCTCGGCACGGCGCGGCCCGTGGGCGAAGGCCGTCACCGGCAAACCGATGCCCTCGCGTGCCAACAGCTGCAAGGCGCGGAGCTTGTCGCGCGAGCGGCCGATCGCCACGCTCTCGTTGAGCGGAAACACACCCTGCACCTCGAACTGGCGCAACACGGCGAGACCATAATGCGTGATCGATGCGCCGATGCGCGGGATCACGGCATCGTACTGCGGCAGCACGCGGCCCCCGTGCATCAGCATCGGCTTGCTCGATGTGATGTTCATGTGCAGGTGCAGCGTATTCATCACGTCGATTTCGTGCTTGCGCGCCCGCGCCGCTTCGACGATGCGCCGATGCGAATAAAGGTTCGGATTGCGGGCAAGCATGACGAACTTCATGGCGATGCAGCAGATCTCCGGCCAGGCCCTCGCCCTGGGTGGGGTCGGGTTGGCATTGGCAGTCGGGAACTATGTCCCTGCCTGTATCTTTTTGATAGCCATTCGCAGGCAGGCGGCCAAGCCCCTGCGCGCACCGCAGCCACCGCCGCGATGCAAAATGCCCGGCTATTTTGCAGGTGGCACGATCAGGGGGCTCAGTTCTGGGGCAGGGCGTATTCGCTTTGCGACGGTGGTCCTTCCGCCTCGATGCTGGCATTGAACAGCCAGGCGCCCAGCGCGACAGTGACCAGCAGAATGAGCAATCCCAACGCCGCCCGGCGCAAGGCCCAGCCGAGGGTGGCGAGTTGCGGCTCGCGTTGTTGTTCTACTGACACGCCAGACGCGCTTGGCGACGACATCGGCCAGACCCTCCCTCTGCACGCAGCAAGACACTTCGCGGCAACACGCTTCGTGGTCGGCTCACGCCATTGAAGGCGCGCACCCCGTTTGCGCTCTTCCCACCAACGTTTCCGACCGATTTTTCCCGTCGCGGCCGCTCTCCGGGCCCGCCGATCATGATTGGTCCCAGGACTAGGGCGGCGTCAAGGCAGGGCAGCCATGCCGGACCGTGCCGCCGGTGCCTTGTTGCGGTGAGGTGACAGCCGTCCCTACCGCACGCGGCGGCCGAGGATGGCAATCACGGTCAGCGGCACCACCAGGCCGATGACCGTGGCGACCACGACCAGAATTGGCAAGTTGTGGTAGTCCCCGCGGTTAACCGGAAAAAGGATGTTCAGGTACTTGGTCAGCATCCCTCCTGCAACCAGTGCCAGGTTCATGAGCGAAGCCATCAGCGCGAACCAGGTGGCCCTATGGCCGGCCGGGGCATAGACCGCAACGAGGGTCAGGAGGGGGATCATGCTGAGCTGCGCGAACGGCGATGTGGCCACGGTGTCGAACAGGGCGATGCCGCGCGCCCCAACTCCAACCAGCTGTTCCGTCGTCTGGTAAAGCTGGAACACGAGCAGCAGCGAGGGCAGCGACAGGATCGTGCCCAGGATCGTGAGCCAGAGCAGCACCTGCGCCACCGGTTTGCGCGTGACGACATCGGAGAACATCCAGGCGGCGACGATGGCCACCCCGGCACCGATCTGCCCCAGCACGCCGAAGAACGCCTCGTCGAAGCCCAGTACGTCGATGGCAAACCACGTGTAGCCGTCCCCGATGCCGGGCACGGTACGGAAGGCGAAAATGATGATGGCGGCGAAGGCGATGCGCATGCGGGTCGCATGATCGATCTCCTGCGTCACGCGGGTCAGCATCCAGATCACCACGGTCATCGAAAGGGCGAACACGATCTCCTGGCCGTAGGCGATGCCGCTCAAGCCCAGCACGGTAACGACCGCGCCGAAGACCATGCCGCCGCCCAGGATGCGCCAGTCGATGGCGCGCTGCTCGCTGGTCTCGAGCCGCACGAGGAGGGCGCCGCTGACCGAAATGAGCGGGACGGCCAGACCGAGCAGAAAGACCTTGTCATAGGAGAGATGCTGCGCAAGCCATCCGGAAAGTCCGGCAACCGAGAAGATTCCGAATGACAGGGCCAGACGTCCGAGCACCTGCACCATGCCGAGATCGTGATCGATCTCCTGTTTCAGGCGCGGCGTTCCGTCGGGATTGTGGCGTGGCACGACCTCCGTACTCATGGCGTCGGCCACGACATCCTGCAACACCACCCCCGTCACGCTGATGAGAGAGGCGATGATGTAGATCCGATCAGCCGGCAGCGCCGTAATCCAGCCGCCGGCGGCGCCCGCCAGGAGGACGAATGAAAGGGCGATCAGGCTGGCGCCGATGAAAACGTAGGCGCGGCGCTGGGAGCCGAACAGGGGTACCGTGTCGACGAGTTCGCCAAACACCATCTTTATGGTCCACGGCAGGGTGAACCAGATGGCCAGCGAGGCAAGCTCCGCAGGGGTCCAGGTCAAGGAGTTCTTGATCCAGAAGCTTTGAGCGACGCCGACGAGGCCCATCGCTCCATACGCGAAATAAACCATCAGGAGCGGCAGATACTCCCGCCTCAGGGCGCGGATCGGTGCCAGCAGCGCATTCTCGATCTGTTGCCTCCAATAGGAGGCAGGTGCGGGTTGGCTGGCGTCCATCGATGTCGTCTCCCGCCCGGTGGCTCGCTGGAACCATGCCGGGCTGACGATGCTGCCGCAAGCCTCACTTTGCCCCTGACCGCATGGTTTTGACGCCTCTGCAACTCAGAGCATTTACAAGTTGAGCAAAACTGCACCGTCCGCCTTCAGCCAGCGTGAGGACGTGTTGCGTAGTCTTCACCAGGGACATTGGTGGGTGGGACTATGGACAGGGTGCGGGCACGGGTTCGCGCATTCTTCGGCTTTGCGCAGCGTGGCGCAGATCGCCATGCGCAATCGTTTTACGGCGATGACCGAGGCGTCGTGGCGGTCATTTTCGCTATTACGTTTTCCGGACTTTTCCTGATGGCGGCGATCGCCGTCGACTACGGGCGCACGGGAGCAGAGATGGTGCGCGTCCAAAACGCCGTCGACTCTGCTGCGCTTGCTGCCTCACACAGGCTGGGCCTGCCCGACCAGGACACGGCGGGGCCGGAGAAGGCGGCAGCCTACTTCGCGGCCAACATGGCCAAGCACCCCAAAGTGGGTATCCTTCACGACGTCAAGCTGGATGCTGCCAACGGCGAGGTCAACGCCAAGGCGAAGGGTACGCTGCTGACGAGCCTCCTCAAGGCCGCGGGCATTCATGAGCTTGGGTTCAACGCCAATTCAACGATCAGGAGAGGCCGGGGCACCGTCGAGGTCGCGCTGGTCCTCGACAATTCGGGCTCCATGGCCGGTACCTATATTACCGATCTGCGAACGGCGGCGGCGAACCTCGTCGACGTCGTGTTCACGGGCTTCGAGGGCACCGAGAAGATCAAGGTCGGCGTGGTGCCTTTTGCGGGCGCGGTCAATGTCGGCCCTGCCAATGCGAACGCTTCTTGGATGGACAGCACCGGCCTGTCGCCGGCGCACTTCGAGAACTTCGACGCGCCGAAAACCCGGTTTGAGCTGCTGCAGCAGATGGGGGCGACATGGGGTGGCTGCGTGGAAGTACGGCCGTCGCCGCACGATGTCACCGACAGTGTGCCGAACGAAAAGACGCCTGCCAGTTTGTTCGTGCCGATGTTCAATCCCGATGAACCCGACAGCGCCAACGACAATGGCGACAGCTACGGCAACAACTACCTGCCGGACTATGGCGGCACCTGCCCCGCGCCTCCTTCGACATGCACCGCTTACAAGAAGGACGGAGTCACCTGTAAGACCTGGTCGCAGCCACCGGTGCTGAGTCCGAAGGATGCCCAGGCGCGTGTGTGCAAATACCCGGGCGCCTCGATCACCTCGGGGGCAGGGGGGCCAAACTATCTGTGCGACAGCGTGCCGATCATGCCATTGACGAGCGACAAGGCGGCGGTGAAGTCCCTTATCGGCAGCCTCCAGGCCAAGGGCGGCACGAACGTGCTCGAGGGCGTGATGTGGGGCTGGCGCGTGCTGTCGCCCGAGGCGCCCTTCACCGAAGGCAAAGACTACAACGACCCCGACAACGACAAGTTTCTCATCGTCATGACCGACGGCGAGAATTGGCACCAGGCAAGATCCAACCACAACAAGTCGAGCTATCACTCCTTCGGCTACGCATCGAACGGCCGCCTCGGCACCAGCTATACCACCACCGCCCTGGTCAAGCAGATGACCACCAAGACGCTGGCGGCCTGCCAGAACGCAAAGGCCGCGGGCATCAAGGTCTACACCGTTGCCTTTCGCCTCGAGAGCGATTTGCCGACCCGGACCATGCTGGCGAGCTGCGCGTCGGGTGCCACCCAAACCTACGTTGCCAGTGACGGCAACACGCTCATCCAGGCATTCGAATCAATCGGTCGCGAAATCGCGAAGTTGCGGGTGGCGGGCTGAAGGCAGCGGCCTGCCCGCAGCTTGGGGCGCGCCCGCTTTGCAATTGCGCACAGCTTTGGCCGCGCGTGCCGCAGTTCTGCCCGCTGAAACGGCAGCTAGGTATAGCGACTATATGTTTCCGGGTGCCCTTCAGCCCGAAGCGCTGCGTGTGCGTCCGCGTGCCCAAAAGGTGCGCGTAACCTGTTGACGGCCTGGGGACAAGGCTCGCGGCGTCAGGCGGCCATTTGGCGATCACGGCCTGCTTGCAGCACAACCGAACTCTGTTGTCGCGTTTTCGTTGTCGCATTCGTCGTGCGTTGGAGGCCACGGGTCCGGTGTGTGCATGCCGGGTTGGCGGCGGGGAGCGGGGTAGTTTTTCATGTGGGTACCGAAGGGCGGCGGCGCCGCGGGGCGCGTGCTGTTGGCCGCGATGTCGCTGGCCGGTGTGCTCTGCATTGGCACTGCGGAGCCGGTTGCGCAGACCGCACGCCGCGAATGGCCGCCGGTGAGCGAACCCGAGCACCGCGCGCACATGGTCCTACCGCCCAATACGCGCTTTCCGATCACCCGCAAGATCACGATCGGTGTCGACAAGTCCATGCTGATCGAGCTGCCGGTCGATCTGCAGAATGTGCTCGTCTCCAATCCCGACGTCGTGGACGCGGTCGTGCAGTCCTCGCGCCAGGTCTACCTGCTTGCCAAGGACGTAGGCGATGCCAATGCGTTCTTCATGGGAGCGGATGGGCAAAGGCTGGTGTTCCTCGAGGTGTCGGTCACGCGCGATCTCACGCCGCTCAACGACGCTCTCAACCGCATTCTTCCCGGCGCGCGCATCAAGGCGGAAGCCGTCGGCGACAACGTCGTGCTGACCGGCAGCGTCATCAATCCCATCGATTCGACCCGCGCCAACGATATCGCCGCCCGCTACGCCAAGAAGAAGGACAGCGTCGTCAACATGCTCAGCGTCGCTGCCAAGGAGCAGGTGCTGCTGCGGGTGCAGGTGGCAGAAATGCAGCGCGACGCGATCCGGCGGCTTGGCGTCAACATCCCGGGCGCGGTCTTGAACTCGGGCAACATCTCGTTTGCCAAGGTCCTGCAGAACGCATTCCCGGTATCGGGTGCGGTCGTGCCGCCGGCGATCGCGCTTGCGCCTGGAGTGCCGCCGCACGCCGATGCGGGCGCCGCGCTGCAGGGAACCTGGCAGACCGGAAACAACTCGGTGACAGCGATGGTGCAGGCGCTCGAGCGCGCCGGGCTCATCCGCACATTGGCCGAGCCGAACCTGACCGCGATCTCGGGCGAGACCGCCAAGTTCCATGCCGGCGGCAAGTTCCCGATTCCCATCGTCTCCAACAGCGGCGGCGATCGCACGATCACCATTCAATGGGAGCAATTCGGCGTGCAGGTGGAGTTCAAGCCCGTGGTCATGACCGAGGGCCGCATCAGCTTGAAGATCCTGGCGGACGTGAGCGAGCTGTCGTCGGACGGTGCCATCAGCACCGGGGATTTTTCCATCCCCGCCCTCAAGGTGCGCCGCGCCGAGACCACCCTTGAGCTGCCGAGCGGCGGTACCCTGGCCATGGCGGGGCTGTTGTCGGACGAAACCCGCCAGAGCGTCGAGGGTCTCCCCGGCCTCAAGGACGTTGCCGTGCTGGGGGCGCTGTTCCGCAGCAACGACTACCGGCGTCGTGAGAGCGAACTTGTCATTCTCGTCACGCCCTACGTGGCCAAGCACGCGTCGCGCAGCGACTTTGCCCGGCCGGATGGCGGCTATGCCCCGTCCAGCACGCTCAAGGAACTTCTGCTCGGGCACCTCAATCGCATCTACGGGCCTCCCGGCTACCACCCGCACGGACGCTACGAAGGCGATGTCGGGTTCATCGTCGACTATCCAGACAGCGGAGTGAAGCCATGAGGGGCGGGAAACAACCCCGACGCGCAGGCGCACGCGCTGTCCTGCCGTGTCGCCTCCTGGCATTGGCGACGGTGTCCGTTCTCATGCTGACGGGCTGCGACCGCGAACGGCGCCTCGACGACGCCCTTGCGGTCCAGCTCAACAATCCCGAGCGGCGCCATCCCATTCATTTCGATGCGCGCGTCGAGACGCTCGATGTCGAGGTGCCGGCGGATGCGGACGGCCTAAGTCCCAACCAGAATGTCGATGTCTTCCGTTTTTTGAGACTCTACAAGCGCGAGGCCAATAGCCGTTTGGTCGTTTCCGTTCCAGGCGGCCCGCGCCCGCCGGCGTCGATTGCCCAATCGCTGCAGGGCATCCAGCGCCAGATCGTCGAGGCCGGCGTCGACTATCGTGTGACGCGCGCGAACCCGGTTCCGTCCAACGAGATACCGGCCATCCGGCTCGCCTACCGGCGGCCAGTGGCCGTCGCGCCGACCTGTGACAAGTGGGGCGAGAACGTCGGACGCAACGAGGAGCGTATTCCCTATCCGAATTTCGGCTGCGCCAGTCAGCATAACCTCGCCATCATGGTCGACAACGCGCGCGACATGCAGCGTCCGCAAGGCGACGACCCGCGCGCGGGTGAACGCCGCAACGTGAGCTGGTCGGCTTATGTCGGACAGCAGACTGGCGGCGGTGACAGCGGGGGCGGCGGCGATGCTGCGGCCAAGAAACCGGCGCTTCCTGGGAAGAAGTAGCAGACCCACACGTTTCTGCAGGCGGGCGCAAGGTGCGGGGCGCTTCGTCCTTGCTGGGGATACCTTGCCAGCCGTGGCTCAGCCCAGCGATGAGAACGCCGGTGCGTATTCGATACGCCCCGAGCGGACAGGCAGGCCGGTTGCTGTCAGGCCAAGAACCATGAGGTGAGGCCCGGCGTACGGTGAATCGAAAGCTGCGGCAGCATCGGCGCGGAATCCGAAACGTTGATAGTAGGCGGGATCGCCCAGCACGAATACGGCTTCCCAAGCCCCGGCCCTGGCTTGCGCGAGTCCTGCGCCAATGAGTGCGGCCGCAATCCCCTGCCTGCGCTGGTCGGCAGCGACCGCCACGGGTCCCAAACCGAGCGCCCTGAACGGCGCATGCATTTCGGAGAATGCAACGTGGCCGACGACACGGCCTTCCAGTGTCGCCACGAGCGCAATCCTGATAGCGCCGTCGCGGCGAAGCTGCTCCACCAGATTGGCTTCCGCCAATGAGGAGAATGCCTCGGTAAGGATCTGGCGAATGGGCGCGTAGTGGCTGGAATTCTCGGTTTCCACCATCATGACGCTGTCAATGGCACAGCAAGACCAGCAGTTCCACAAGTCGTGACGACAGGCCCGGCGACGCTGTCGCGAAAGCGCTTGGCGTGCGCGCGCCCCGGTGGGTCGCGCAATTCGTTCTTGCTCGAGCGATGCCGGTGCTACTTGCCGCTGTCAGGCCAGGCACCGAGCTGGTAGGTCGGCGGCGGCACGTCCACACTGGCGGATTTGGGCCGGCCTTTGGTTTCGGCTGGCGGATTTGGTTGCTCGGCAGTGCGCGCCTCGGCGAGCTTTTGCAGGTAGGTGACGTTGGCGGTGGCTTTGTCGAGCGGCAGCGCCGTCTCCGCAACCGAGCGAGCCTCGGCGTATTTGCCGCCCAGTCCGAGCACGAGGGCCAGGTTCTGCTGCATCTTTGCGGCGTCCGGGTTGGTCTTGGTGCCGGCGGCTGTGCGCAGCAACTTCTCGGCTTCGCCGGTCTTGCCGTCCAGCGCGTAGGAGAGCGCAAGATTGTTGAGAACGCTGGGGTTGTTGGGCGCGAGCGCCAGCGCCTTGGCGAACTGTGTCTGAGCTTCCTGCTGCTTGCCGCGGGTTGCCAGCGCCGCGCCCAGCGCCGAATGCAGCCGCCAGTCGGGAGCCTTGGGATCGTGGGCGGAGCGGAGCAGTGTCTCGGCCTTGGTTGCTTCGCCGAGCTCCAATGCAACAAGGCCGCGCTCCAGCGCGAGCCGGCGGTCTGTGGGCCTGGCTTTGGCCGCTGTCTCGAGCACGGCCAGGGCATCCGCTTTCGCGCCGCCGTTGCGCAACTCCTTGGCATAGGCGATGGCCGCGGCCGGATCGGCAGGATTGGCCTTGTGAGCGGCCGCAAGCTGCGAAGTGTTGCCGGATTCGCCTGCCTTTTTCTGGCCTCCCGGCGGTTGCTGCGACGCGAGCAGGTCTTGGCTGAAGGGCGCCATGGGATCGGCACAGGCGCCTAGAATAAGCATCAGCGCAACGGCTGAGATACGCGGCAGACCGGCGGACAAAGTCCGCGGCTCCAGTGACTTGAGCAACATCCGCAACCCTCTCTACGAACGCGCACAGGCACTACAACCAGACGCCTGTGGTAGAGAGATTCGCCGCCGCAATGGCACGCTGCCCGCGTCTGTCCCCGTTATCCCCAGGCTGGACGCTGTCATCCCGGAATGCGCGTCAGCACATATCCGGGACCCAGGGGGTGCCGCTTGCTCCGACCTCGTGGTGAGCTTCGTCGAACCACGGCCAGGAATGTGCGGCCCGTCCTTCGACTGGGCTCAGGACGAGGATCAATGCGTGGTCAGGTGGATCAAGGCAGGATCGGCTACAGATGCGCCTTCCACTCCTGCCGAGCCTTCAGGCTGCCCGCATATTTGAGCCCGATCTTGCGCAGTCGCTCGGGCTCGAATTCCTGCTGGGCCAGCGCCATGCCGCGGTCGAACACCTCCGAGTAGCGGCGGATGCGGCCGTCCTCCAGATCGAAGCGGCCGATGCCGTCGAACACCACCCGCGCGCCCTTGGCTTCGGGCCGCTTGGAGTTGAAGCTGAAGCGATAGCTGGCGTAGCCGATGTTACCTGACTGGACGGCATCGAAGAACTCCCAGCGGAAGTTGCCGCCGCCATCGGAGAAATGCGCCAGCATGGTCTTGATGGCCTCGCGGCCGGTTTGAGGCCCGAAGAAATAGTCGTCGTAGGTGCCGCTGGCCGTGAACAGATCGGCCAGCGCATCGCCGTTACCGGACGCCGCGGCGTCGGCGAAGCGTTTTACCAGCGCGCTGAACTCCATGGGGCTTCCTCCTAGTTGCGATTGCGGCCAGAATAGCTAGGGAACCCGCGGACTGCCATGGTGCCCGGTCTCACGATTGAGGAGGGGAGGAAAAATGCTCAAGCTCAGACCCAATTGCGAATGCTGCGACAAAGACCTGCCGGCTGATGCCGCCGACGCCCTGATCTGCACGTTCGAATGCACCTTCTGCGCCGACTGCGCCGCCAATCGCCTGCCCGGCGGCCGCTGCCCGAACTGCAGCGGCGAACTCGTGCGCCGCCCGGTACGGCCGCCCGCCATGCTGGCGAAATATCCGGCGTCGACGGAGCGCGTACTCAAGCCCCATAAGGGTTGCGGCAGGGCTGCTTGATTACGCCTGTCCCGCTTGCGGGAGATGGCTGGTGTGGGTGACAGCTAGAGCGCCTTTGGCTCGGACTGAACCTGCAATCCACCCGCCGTCGCTGTCATCCTCGGGCTTGTCCCGAGGATCCACCTCTGGGTAAGCGACGGAGCATGCTGATGGCTGGATGGTCGGGACAAGCCCGACCATGACAACGAGTTCTTTCGATTCAATGGTCGCAGGAAAGCTCTAAGGCGTGTCGCGTCGTGCTGCTACTGCACCGCCGCCGTGACCAGGATTTCAACCAGCGTATCGGCTTCCAGCGCCGCGCCGATGCAGGCGCGTTGCGGCGCATTCGCCATGTCCACCCATTCGTCCCACGCGCGGTTCATCTCCGGCTTGCCCGCCATGTCGGTGATGTAGACGGTGGCGCTGAGAATGCGCGACTTGTGCGACCCGGCGTCGGCCAGGTTCTTGTCGATGGCAGCCAGCGTCTCGCGTGTCTGCTCGTACAGCGAGGGCGATTTTTTCGCCGCCGTGGCCACCGTGAACACGAGCCCGTCGTGGACAACGGCGCGGCTGCGGGTCTCGACGGCGCCGGCAATGCGTTTGATCATGGCAAACCCTCTGCGTTCCCGTTCTGTGTGACGATCGCGGCTACAGCATAACTTTCGCGAGCAGTTCCAGCGCTTTCGGCTGGCTGGCGCGCACCAGCATGCTGCCGACGTGACCCTTCTTGCCGGCGTTGGCCCAGCGCTGCAGCCGGTCGCGAATGCGCGCCTCTGGACCAACCAGATGGCAAGCGTCGACCAGCGCGTCAGGAATGGCGGCCGCGGCTTCGGCCTTGCTGCCGGCGAGGTAGAGGTCTTGCACCTTGCGGGCGGCATCACCAAAGCCGAGCCTGGTCGCATAGTCGGTATAGAAGTTCTTGTCCTTGGCGCCCATGCCGCCGATGTAGAGCGCCATGTGCTCTTTCATCGGCGCCATGCACGCCTGCACGTCGTCGCCCATGTTGACGCCCACGAACGGCGCGATGTCGAACTGCGCGAGCGTCTTGCCGCCGCCGGCTGCCTTGAAGCCCTTCTCAATCGGCTCCTGGAACACGTGGTACTGCTCCGGGTCCATCCACACCGGGAAGAACCCGTCCGCCACTTGCGCCGCGGCCTGCACGCCGGCCGGCGTCAGTGTCGCGGCATAGATCGGGATCGGCTGATCGCAATGCAGGATGCTTTTGAGGGGCTTGCCGAGCCCGGTACTGCCGGGCCCACGGAAAGGAATCTGGTATTCCTTGCCGTCGAAGTTCAACGCCTGCTCGCGCGCAAACACCTGGCGCATGATCTCGACGTATTCCTTGAGCCGCGTCACTGGCTTCCCGTAGGCGACCCCGTGCCAGCCTTCGACCACCTGCGGGCCGGAAGCGCCGACGCCGACGATGAAGCGGTTGCCGGAAAGCTGCGCCAGGGTCATGGCGGTCATGGCCGCCATTGCAGGCGTGCGCGCCGGCATCTGCATGATCGCCGTGCCGACCCTGATCTTCTTGGTGTTGGCCAGGATCCAGGTGGCCGGCGTCACGGCGTCGGAGCCGTAGGCTTCCGAGGTCCACACCGAGTCGTAGCCCAGCGTCTCCGCGTGCTTGATGCCATCCAGCGGAATGTTGATGTGGCGGCCGGAATACCCGGCGAGAATCCCGAGCTTCATGTGTGCGTCTCCAACCCTGTCGTTCCCACGAACCTAAGTATTTCATCGGCCGGGCGGCAAGGCACGAACAATCCGCTCGTCGTTGCTAAATCCTGCCTGCTGCCACCGCGTGGCAGGCTGCAGCATGGCCATCGCGCGCCATGAGCGTCGGCACATCGATGGGGCATGGCTCGAACGCGTGCGGACAGCGCGGATGGAAGGCGCAGCCGGACGGCGGATGGATCGGATTGGGGATCTCGCCCTGAACCGATTTGCGTGGCTGCCCGCTCATCGCCAGATCGGGCAAGGCGTCGATCAGCATGCGCGTGTAGGGATGGGTGGGATGCTCGAACAGTTCTTCCGTTGGCGCTATCTCGACGATGCGGCCCAGATACATGACGGCCACGCGCGCCGCCATGTGCCGGACAACCGCCAGGTTGTGACTGATGAAGAGATAGGACAGTTGGAACTGGTCCTGCAGATCGCGCATCAGGTTGAGGATTTGCGCTTGCACCGACACGTCGAGTGCCGATGTCGGCTCGTCGCAGACGATGAACTCCGGATTGGACGACAGCGCCCGGGCGATGCAGATGCGCTGGCGCTGACCGCCCGAAAATTCGTGCGGATACTTGGCACCGTCGGCGGGATCGAGCCCGACCAGGCGCAGCAGTTCGCCGACGCGATGCTCGATCTCCTGGTTGTCCTTGGCCAGCCCGAAGGCCTTGATGGGATCGGCAACGATGCGCTTGACCCGCCAGCGCGGGTTGAGGCTGGCGAAGGGGTCCTGGAAGATCATCTGCAGCCGCCGCCGCAGCATCTGCCGTTCCCGCTGCCGTGCCGTTGCCCACATATCGATGCTGTCGATGGTGACGCTGCCGGCGGTCGGCTCGAGCAGCCCGACGACCATGCGCGCCACGGTCGATTTGCCGGACCCGGATTCGCCCACCAGCGCCAGCGTCTCCTGCCGGCCGATGCTGAACGATACGCCGCTGACGGCCTTCAGGAAGGTGCGCTCCTCCCCCTCGATCACGCGGTTGAGCCACGGCCTGGAGACGTCGAACACTCGGGCGAGGTCCCGCACTTCGACCAGCGCTCCGCCCGTCATGCGTGCACCCCGGCGCGTTCGTCGAACAGCCAGCAGGCGGCTTCAGCCGCACCTGCGGGCATGCGCCCGGGTCTCTCGTTCAGGCAGCGATCGAAGGCCTGGCTGCAGCGGGGATGAAACGCGCATCCATTGGGGATGGATGCAAGGCGGGGCATGGTCCCCGGGATTTGCACCAGCCGGCCGATGCGTCCTGTAACGGTCGGTATCGCCCCCATCAGGCCCTTCGTATAGGGATGGCGGGGATTCTTGATGACCTCGCGTGCCGGGCCGATCTCGACGATGCGCCCGGCATACATGACCGCAACGCGGTCGGCGGTCTCGGCAATCACCCCCATGTCGTGCGTGATCAGCATGACGGCGGTGCCTCGCTCGCGGCATAGGCGCTTCAGCAGCACGATGATCTGCGCCTGGATGGACACGTCCAGTGCGGTTGTCGGCTCGTCGGCGATCAGCAGGTCCGGTTGCGCACACAGCGCCAGCGCCAGCACCACGCGCTGGCGCATGCCGCCGGAAAACTCGTGCGGATAGCTGTCGATGCGCTGCCGGGCGCCCTGAATACCGGCCTCCTGCAGCAGCGCAATGGCGCGCTCCCGCGCCTCGCTCTCCGAAATGTCGGCATGCGCGCGGATGGTTTCGACGATCTGGTCGCCGATGCGATAGAGCGGGTTGAGGCTGGTGAGGGGGTCCTGGAACACCATGCCGATGCGGCGGCCGCGTACCTTGCGCATCTCATCGGCGGGCAGCCCGTTGATGCGGCGGCCGCTCAGTCTCACCTCGCCGCTCGTGATCCTGCCAGGCGGTTCGATGAGGCCGATCACTGCGGCGCCGGTCAGCGACTTGCCGGCGCCCGACTCGCCCACCACGCCCAGCACCTCGCCGGGCGCGATGTCGAACGATACGCCATCCACGGCAGCGAGCGTGCCGCGCCGGGTCGTAAACCCGACCCGCAAGTCTCGAACGGAGAGAACCGGGTCGGGCACGGCGGCCTACTTGGCTGCGACGAACTTGATGAAGACCGCATTCTCCGGCGACACCGGAATGTCGAGGTCGTTCTTCATCGCGTAGGCCAGCATCTGATGATGCAGGGCGATGTAGTTCGTCTCGTCGCTCACGGTCTTCCAGATCGTGGCAATCGTTGCGTTGCGCTTGGCCGTATCGATCTCGCTGTTCAGGCTCTGGATCGCGGCATCGACATCGGTCTTCGAATAGCGCGTGGCGTTCCAGCTTCCGTCGCTCCCCGACCGCGTATGATAGAGAAACGAGAAGATGTACTGGGAATCGTAGGTCGGCACGCCCCAGCCCACCATGTAGAACTCGGTCTCCGGCGGGGTTTTCTGGATCAGGGTGAAGTGCGGGCCCCGCGATTGCGCCACCAGGTTCACCTTGATGCCGATCTTGGCCAGCATGGCGGTCGCGGCCTGGCAGATGCCCTCGTCATTGATGTAGCGATCGTTGGGGCAATGCAGCGTGACCTGGAAGCCGTCCGCATATCCGGCCTCCTTGAGCAGCGCGGCAGCCTTGGCAAGGTCAACCTTGGGCAAAGCGTCGAGTTCCTTGGTGTAGCCGTTGACGAACGGCGGTGCGATGACACCTGCCGGCACCGACTGGCCGCGCATGACGGCCCGCTTGATCGCCTCGCGGTCGATGGCCATGTTGATCGCCTGCCTGACGCGCTTGTCGGCAAACGGGTTCTTGCCCTTGATGTTGGAGGTCTGCAGCTCCGGCGAGGCGACATCCATCCCAAAAAAGATCGTGCGGTTCTCGGGGCCCAGGTTGATCTTGATGTTTGCCGTCTTCCCCACCCGGTCGATGTCCTGCACGGGTACGTCCTGCACGAAATCGACCTCGCCCGACAGCAGCGCCGCGATGCGCGTGGCATCGGCCTTGATCATGAGATAGGTGATGTCGGTAATGCCGATGGGAAACGTGCCCTTACCCCAGTAGCCATCGTTGCGCTTGAGCACGGTCTTGACGTCCTGCTCACGCGACACGAGCTCGTAAGGCCCCGTGCCGTTGGCGTTGCGGACGGCGAAGTTGTCCTTCTTGCCCTTGTAGTCCTGGACGGTGATGGTGTTGTTCGCCTCGGACCATTCTTTGTCCATCATGAACATGTTGGTGAGGTAGTTGGGCAGCAGCGGGTTGGGCCCCTTGGTCTTGATGTGCACCGTGTAGTCGTCGACCTTGCTCACCTTCTCGATTGAGCTCAGCAGCCCTTTCATGTCGGAGGTCGGCTGCCGCGCGCGGTCCAGCGAGAACACCACATCGTCGGCGTTGAATGGGTTGCCGTTGTGGAACTTGACGCCCTGGCGCAGCTTGAACTCCCAGACCGTGGGGTCGGATGTCACCGCCCACGACAGTGCGAGCGTAGGCAGCACCTTGCCGCTGGCATCGCGGATGAGCAGCGGTTCGTAAATCTGGTGCATCAGGTTGTGGGTCGGGCCCTCGTTCTGGGCATGCGGGTCGAGGGTGAGCGCATCGCCCGTGCGCGCCCACTTGAGGGAGCGCGCATCGGCCGCGCCGGCCGCTATCGCGAGGCCAAGAAAAGCCATGGCAACTTTGAGCAGGGTTCCTGAACGCATACCGGTCTCCTCTGTCGTGCGTCGTCCGCGACGCTATCTTAGCTTAGGATTGAGTGCATCGCGCAGCCAGTCTCCCAGCAGATTGACCGCCAGCGCCAGCAGCGCAAGCGTCAGTCCGGGAAAGGCCACCATCCACCACGAACCCGAGAACAAATACTTGTTGCCGACCTGGATCATGGTCCCGAGCGAGGGCTCCGTCGGCGGCAGTCCGACGCCGAGGAACGAAAGCGTGGCTTCCGTGATGATGGCAAGCGCGAGATTGATGGTGGCGATCACCAGCACGGGACTGAGTATGTTGGGCAGGATGTGCTGGAACATGATCTTGAGCGGATGCAACCCGATCAGCCGCGCCGCTTCCACATACTCCTTGTTGCGTTCCACCAGCGTTACACCGCGCACCGTGCGCGCATACTGCACCCAATAGGCAAGGCCGATCGAGAGCACCAGGATCCAGAACTTGCCACCTTCCATCCGATAGTTCTTGAAGATCGCCAGGGCGACGCCGTCGATCAGCAAGGCGGTGAGAATGGCAGGAAAGGTGAGCTGGACGTCGGCAACGCGCATGATCAGGCTGTCGACGCGTCCGCCCGCATAGCCGGCCAGCAGCCCAAGCGTGACGCCGAGCCCAACTGCCAGCAGCACCGCGGCGATGCCGATCAGGAGCGACGCGCGTGTGCCATACAGGATCGTCGACAGGATGTCGCGGCCCTGGTCGTCGGTACCGAGCAGGAAGCGGCGGTCGCCCCGTTCGTTCCACGCTGGCGGCAGGTCGGCGTTGATGAGTTCCAGCGATTTCAGGTCGTAGGGATCGTGCGGCGCGATCAGCGGCGCGAGCAGCGCGGCCCCCACCAGCAGCGTCGTCAGAACCGCAGCCGCGACGACGAGCTTGGATCTCCAGAAGCTGTAGAACAGGTCGCTATCGAGCAGCGCGGCGATCCGCGACCTCGAAGCCGGCGCTGATGAGTTGCTCTCCCCGTTGCTCGGAGAGGTCAAGCCCTGCGCTTGGTTCGGAGCCTTCACACCCCACGCCCCAGGATGCGGATGCGCGGGTCGATGCGCACGTAAATGAGATCGACGATGAAGTTGATCAGCACGAACAGGAACGCCACCAGCAGGAGGTAGGCCGACATCACCGGGATATCGGCGTGCTGCACGGCCTGGATGAACATCAGCCCCATCCCCGGCCACTGGAACACCGTCTCGGTGATGATCGCGAACGCGATGATGCCGCCGAGCTGCAGGCCGATCACGGTGATCACCGGGACAAGCGTGTTCTTGAGCGCATGGCCGAAATTGATGGCGCGCTCCGGCAGTCCTCGCGCACGGGCGAACTTGATGTAGTCGGTGCGCAGCACTTCCATCATCTCGGAGCGCACCAGGCGTGTCACCAGCGTCATCTGGAACAGACCCAGCGTGATGGCCGGCAGAATGAGAGCCTTGAGGCCGGATGCCGTGAGCAAGCCGGTGCGCCAGAAGCCCAGCGCCACCGTATCTCCGCGGCCGAACGAAGGCAGCACGTTGAGCCACACCGCGAAAATGTAGATCAGCAGGATTCCGATCAGGAAGGTCGGAAGCGAGATGCCGATGAGCGACACGGTGAGAAATACCTTGGACAGCCAGCTGTCTCGGTGGATGCCGGTATAGACGCCCATCGGAATGCCGAACGCGACGGCAAACAGGGCGGCTGCGAATGCGAGTTCCATGGTTGCCGGCAGGCGTTCGCCTATGAGCCGGGTGACCGGTTGCTTGACCTGGTAGGAAATGCCGAATTCGAAGCGCGCCGCATTGGCGACGAAGCGTGCAAACTGCAGATGGATCGGGTCATCCAGGCCGAGGTCCTTGCGCAGAGCCTGGCGGTCCTCGATCGTGGCGTCCTGGCCCACCATCTGGTGCACGGGATCGCCGACATAGCGAAACAGCGCGAACGCGATCAACGCCACGGCCAGCATGACCACGAGCGCTTCCAGTAGACGCCGGATCGCGAAGGCTAGCATCGCCAGGTCCGAATCCAGCACCTGCACCCGTTGCGGCCGTGGCCGCGCGGGCAGCATCCTCACCGATCGGGTTGCAAAGAGCTACTGTTTCCGCATCCAGGCGAAGCGGATGTGGCCGTCGGCCCTCTGCGTCACCTGCATGGACTTGGTCACGCCCCAGGCAAGGGCTTGTTGGTGCAGGGGAATCATACCGGCATCGTCATGCAGGATGCGGAACGCATCGCCGATCAAGGCATCGCGCTTGGCCGCATCCTGTTCGACCAGGATTTGCCGCGCTAGCTCGTCGATCTTGGGATTGCAGTAGCCGCCGAAGTTGAAGGTGCCGCCCTTGCCCTTGGCATCGCGGCAGATGACCAGGTTCGTCAGCACGTTCCAGCTGTCGAGCGATCCGGGGGTCCAGCCCAGCAGATTGAAGGATGAGTCATACTTGGGTGGGCTGACCTTCTCGAAATACTGGGCCTTGGGCAATGCATTCAGCGTTACTTTGACGCCGATCCGCCCGAGCATGGCCGTCACGGCCTGGCAGATTTCCTCGTCGTTGACATAGCGGTCGTTCGGGCAGTCCATGACCAGCTCGAAGCCCTCGGGATAACCCGCCTCCGCCATCAGTTGTTTGGCCGCGGCGACATCGTAGGGCCAGCGCTTCAGCTTGTCGGCGCCAGAGAACAGAAGCGGCGAGATCATGAGAGCCGTCGGAGCTGCCATGTCCCGCATCACTTTGGTCTTGATCGTCTCGATGTCGATGGCCTGGTAGAAGGCGCGGCGCACGCGCGCATCCTTGAACGGATTGCGGCCCTTGATGTTGGAGTGCGCCAATTCCTCGCGCATGCGAGTCCATGTTGAGGAACATGGTGCGCAGCTCGGGTGCCGTGAGCACGATGGTATTGGTGCCGGCCTGGATGCGCGCCATGTCCTGCACCGGGACCGGATCGATCAGGTCGATCTCGCCCGAGAGCAAGGCGGCAACGCGGGTGGAATCGGAGCTGATGGTCTGGAATACCACCTCGTCCAGATTGTGCTCGACGTTCCCCCACCAGCGCGGATTGGGGCGGAACACCGTCTTCACCCCTGGCTCATGGCTCGCGACCATGAACGGGCCGGTGCCGTTGGCCTTGAGCGCGAAGGGGCTCAGCGCGCGGGCGGTTGCCGGTTGCGCCTTGGCTGGCGCCGTTGGCTTCCGACCAAGCCTTCGAGACGATGAACCACGTCTCCCACTCGTAGTGCAGGATCGGATTGGGCGAGGCGAGCACGAAGTCGACCGTGTAATCGTCGACCTTCTCGACCTTGGCATCGGCTGGGATGCGGGTCTTCAGCTGTGAGCCGGGCCCGCGCGCGCGTTCCACCGAGAACACCACGTCGTCGGCCGTGAAGGGCGAACCGTCGTGGAAAGTCACGCCCTTGCGCAGATGGAAGCGCCAGCGGGTCGGGTCCAGCACCTCCCAGCTCTCGGCGAGACCGGGGACGATCTTGAGGTCCTTGTCGCGCCTGATCAGGCCTTCCATCACGTTGGCGAGCAGGCCGAGCGTGACCGACTCGTTGAGCGTGTAGGGGTCGAGCGAGTTGAGGCCCGCCTTGGAGAGCCACAGTGGCCTTACGTCTTGGCTCTTCGCTGCCGGGCTGAGCATGGCGTTGCCTGCCAAACCGGTGGCAAGCCCGGCGACGAGCAGAAAGAGCAAGAGCCAAGGCTCGTCGTGTGGTCATGGGTGGGGCGCCCTCGCCATCGTTTGCGGAACCAACGGTAAGCTAGGCAAGAATTGGTGAACAAATGCCTATTTTTCGTATTAATTTTGCGCATATCCATCATGCCGGAACGCTGTTGCCGCACCTCTCCGCACGGCAGGTGCGCCTTGACCCCGGCGCGCCGGTGGCCCTAGTGCATGGGCAAGACGACACGATCGCCGATGCAGGGTCCGCAATTCATGCCGAAGAATGCTGCCAACGATCTCATGCGGGGCGCCACCGGCGACTGGGAGGTGGTCATCGGCCTCGAGGTGCATGCCCAGGTCGCTTCCAAAGCGAAGCTGTTCTCCGGCGCCTCGACGGAATTCGGCGGCGCGCCCAACAGCCACGTGTCCCTGGTCGACGCGGCCATGCCCGGCATGCTGCCGGTGATCAACGAGGAGTGCGTCGCCCAGGCCGTGCGCACGGGGCTCGGACTGAAGGCGCAGGGTCAATCTGGTGTCGGTCTTCGACCGCAAGAACTACTTCTATCCCGATCTGCCGCAGGGCTACCAGATCTCGCAGTACAAGCAGCCGATCGTCGGCGAGGGCCAGGTGGAGGTCGATGTCGACGGCGACCGCGCTGAAGATCGGCATCGAGCGCCTGCACCTGGAGCAGGACGCCGGCAAGTCGATCCACGACCAGCACCCCGAATTGACCCTGGTCGATCTCAATCGCTCGGGCGTGGCGCTGATGGAGATCGTGTCCAAGCCCGACATGCGCTCGGCCAAGCAGGCCCAGGCCTACGTGTCCAAGCTGCGCAGCATCGTGCGCTATCTCGGCACCTGCGACGGCGACATGGAGAAGGGTAACCTGCGCGCCGACGTGAACGTCTCCGTGCGCAAGCCCGGCGGCAAGCTCGGCACGCGCTGCGAGATCAAGAACGTCAACTCGATCCGCTTCATCGGCCAGGCGATCGAGGTGGAGGCCCGCCGGCAGATCGACATTCTGGAAGACGGCGGCAGGATCGATCAGGAAACGAGGCTGTTCGACCCCGACAAGGGCGAGACGCGCTCCATGCGCTCCAAGGAGGAAGCGCACGACTACCGCTACTTCCCCGATCCCGACCTGCTGCCGCTGGAGCTGACGCAAGGCTATGTCGACAGCCTGAAGAAGAACCTGCCCGAGCTGCCCGACGAGAAGCGGCACCGCTTCATCGGCAGCTACAAGCTTTCGCCCTACGACGCCGACGTGCTCGTCGCCGAGCGCGAGAGCGCGGAATTCTTCGAGGCCGTCGCCAAAGGACGCGATGGCAAGACCGCCGCCAACTGGGTGATCAACGAGCTGTTCGGCCGGCTCAACAAGGAGGGACTCGAGATCGGCGCAAGCCCGGTTGCCGGCCGACGCAGCTCGGGTCCATCATCGATCTCATCGCTTCGGGCGCCATCTCCGGCAAGATCGCCAAGGACGTGTTCGAGATCGTCTGGAGCGACGGCGGCGACCCCGCCGAGATCGTCGAGAAGCGGGGGCTAAAACAGGTCACCGATACGGGTGCCATCGAAAAGGCCGTCGACGCGATCATCGCCGCCAATCCCGACAAGGTCGAGCAGGTGAAGGCGAAGCCCGCCATGCTCGGCTGGTTCGTCGGCCAGGTCATGAAATCGACCGGCGGCAAGGCCAACCCGCAGGCCGTGAACGATGCTTTGAAGAAAAAGCTCGGCATCTAGCCCAACCGCCTTTGAACTTTTCTGCGCGCCGTCGCGACCAATGCCCGGATGCATGTTGTCCGGCTTCGGCGGCGGCATGGCCATCGCTGCGGGAACTCAACCCTTCAAGGGCTTCAACACATGGTCACTCTCGGAAAATTCAGAGCCTCCCTGGTTGCTCTGGCTGCGCTGGGGGCAACCGCGACGCTCCTGGCCGGCAACGCCAGCGCCTATCAGTGCAAGGGCTATCCCACGCAAGCCGCCAGCGTGCACAAGTTGAAAGTGGTGGCGCATGGCAAGGCCAGCAAGAACTGGTCGGCGTCGGTCAAGAACCAGTTCGGCCTTTCCTGGTCGGTGTGGTCGATCGCACAGGCCAGGAGCATCAACTGCAACAAGCAGCCCGATCGCTGGATCTGTCTCGCGAGCGCCAAGCCCTGCAACTACGTGGTCCCCTGAGGTGCTGCCTGCACAAACCCAAGGACGGCGCAACCGCTGTGCCGTCCTGAGTCGGCGCCGCCCTTGCCACGCGAGGGCATGCGGCGTTGCATGACGGAGCGCATGGTTGTGCTATCGTTCGGTCCACCGCCGATTGATGTGGACCGCACACATGATGGACCTCACCTCGCTCCTCGTTTTCACCGGTGCGCTGTTCGTCGCCGCCGCATCGCCGGGACCCGGCATCGCGGCCATCGTGGCGCGGGTACTGGGCGGCGGCATGAATGGCGCCATCGCCTTCACTGCCGGCGTGGCGCTGGGCGACGTGGTGTGGCTGACTTTTGCCGTCCTCGGCCTCGCCGTGCTGGCGCAGACCTTCCACGGCGTCTTCCTGGTCATCAAGTATGCGGGCGCGGCGTATCTGCTCTATCTCGCCTGGAAGCTATGGACTGCGCCAGCCATCGCCCATGACGTCGCGCCCGACAGATCCGAGGTCAACCGCACCAGGCTGTTCCTGGCCGGCCTCGCTGTGACGCTCGGCAATCCCAAAGTGATGGTGTTCTACCTGGCGCTGCTGCCCAACATCATCGATCTGCAGAGAGTGACCATCCTGGGCTGGCTGGAGCTGTCGCTTGTCGTGCTCGGCGTGCTCACCGTCGTCTTCGGCGCCTATGTGGCGCTCGCCGCCCGCACGCGCCGCCTGTTCACCAGCCCGCGTGCCATGCGCATAGTCAACCGCGGCACCGGCGCCGTGATGGCTTCCGCTGCCGTTGCCATCGCGGCCAAATAGCAGAAGCGCAAGATCAGGCCTTTGCTGCCGCCGCTTTGGCGGCGCGCGCCTTGCCGGCCATCTTCTTCAGCCGCCGTCTGGCGCCCAGCGTGTTGCCCTGGATGCGCGTCACCTTGGCGCGCGGAATGACTCGGCGCTTCTTTTTCTTCTGCTTCTCGACGTTACGTGCTGACCGGGCGACCATGCCGAACTCCCTCGATGGATCTGGTGCGCACCGTGTAGGGGCTTTCAACTGCCCGCACAAGCCCGCCGCGCGGCCCCGGAACCGCCACACCGAAGTGATCGGATCGCGGGATGACGTAACGGTATTATGGACTTACGGCTTCCTCACCAGGACAAGACGGCATGCAAGAACGACTTGCGAGCCTCCAAGCGCGGGACGAGGCCGGTTCGCGCCTGGATGTCGAGATCCTGTCCGTCGCGACCGCCAATCCACCGCACAAAGTCGATCAGCACGAGGCCCTGGAGCGGGCCAAGGCCGTGTTTCCGCATCTGGTGCGCATGGAAAGTCTCTATGCCAACACCGGCATTGAAACGCGGTATTCGTGCGAGCCGTTCGAATGGTATCAGCAGCCCCACGGCTGGGAGGACCGCACCCGGACGTTTCAGCGTCACGCCCTGCCGCTGCTCGAGAGCGCTGCCACCGAAGCGGTAGCCCAGGCCGGCTTGTCGTTGCGCGACATCGATAGTCTGGTCGTGAATACAGTCACCGGGCTCGCCATCCCGAGCCTCGATGCCCTGCTGATGAACCGGCTGGGGTTTCGCGACACCATCGAGCGGCTGCCGATGTTCGGTCTCGGCTGTGGTGCCGGCGTTGCCGGTCTGGCGCGCGCCGCGCGCCTTGCCCAAGCAGCGCCCGGGACCAATGTGCTCTTCCTGACGGTCGACCTGTGCAGCCTTTGTGCGCGACCCAACGATCCGAGCATGGCCATGTTCGTGTGCGCGGCCTTGTTTGGGGACGGTGCCGCGGGCGCCGTGTTGCGCGCCGCCGATCCTGGCAACGCCAGCGTCCCCGGTCGCAGGCTGCCCCGTATCCGCGCCACGGGCGAGCATTTCTGGCACGGCACCGAGCGCATCATGGGCTGGGATGTGAAAGAGGACGGTTTTGGGGTGGTGCTGAGCCCGGAGTTGCCCGCGCTGCTGCGTCGCGAGCTGCGGCCGGCGCTCGATGCGTTTCTCGCGCGTAGCGATCTGGACCTGGAGAGCTTCGAGGGTTTCCTGTTCCATCCGGGCGGCCGCAAGATTTTGGAGACCGTGGAGCAGACGCTCGGCATCGAGCGCGACCGTTTTGCGCATTCCTGGTCGGTGCTGCGCGACTACGGCAACATGTCGTCGGTTACGGTCCTGTTTGTGCTGCGCCGAGCAATCGAAGCCCACTGCAAGGGACCTCACCTCCTGGCCGCATTCGGTCCGGGCTTCTCGGCCTACTTCGCGGCGGCCGAGTTCTAGAATCCTATTTCGGTATCGACTGCCGCTCCGCCAATGCACGGTTCTCCAATACGATCTTGTAGGAGAGCACCGCGGACCAGACGGCGGTCATGATGGCCGCCAGGGCCCAGCCGCCGAACACGAGTGGCAGCAGGAACGTCTCGGCGATGGTTACGGCGTAGTTGGGGTGCGACAGGTAGCGGTAGGGACCGCGGCGCACGACCGGGGCTGTCTCGAGCGTGATGATGCGATGCGTCCAGTAGCGCCCGAGCGTGGCGATGACCCAATAGCGCACGACCTGCAGTGCGAGAAAAAGGCCAAGCAGCGGGATCGAGACCGGTGCATGCGGCGGCAGCAGAAAGAACAGGGCGGCGATCCAGGCCAGATGGGTCACGGCGACGACGGGATAATAGTCACGGCCGATCTCGAAGCCGCCTGCCGCCAGCAGGGCCCGCGTGTTGCGTGCGGAGTGAAGCTCCTCCGCGCCTCGTTGCAGGAGCAGAAGCAAGGCCGCGATCTGCGGCGGGCCGATCACATCATTGAGCACTGCTGGGTCGCCGGGCTCGTGCGCAGTTCAAGAGAAATAGTCGAACAACCATTTCATTCCGAAAGCGCCGGGCGTAAGCAGCACGAACGCCCAAAGAAGTGCCGAGGTCCAGTTCGCGAACTGGAACAGCGGCTGCGGCATCTGTGCGATCCCTGCCGCGATCGGCACGCTGGCGCGCAGCGGGCCGGAGAAGCGGCCGAGCACAATCGCCCACGCACCCCACTTGCGGAAGAACACGCGGCCTTTCTCTATCAGCGTCGGATGGTTCTTGAGCGGCCACATGGACTGGATGCGCTCGGCATAGTGGTAGCCGAGCCAATAGGAGAGCCAGTCTCCGAGTGCAGCGCCCGATGCGGCTGCCGCGACGATGACCCAGAAGTTGAGGCTGTTGGTGCCGCCGATAATCGCACCGATCGCAACCAGCATCGCCCAGAACGGCAGCACCAGCGATACGAACGCGAGGGATTCGCCGAAAGCCAGAACGAACACGACGGCGGCAGCCCAATTCGGATAGGCAGCAACGAAATCCCGGACCAGATTCGTGTAGTGCGCGAAGTCCATGCCGTTGCTCCTGCAAATCAAGCCACGGAGCAAGGCCCGAGCGCACAGGTCTTGTCAACGAAAACGGGGTCGCAACAGGCTGGACATGGAAACGTCCAGGTAGCGGCAAACCCGCGCAAACGCCGCGTCCGTGATAGCGGTGCGACGATGCCTAGGCCTTGCAGCGGCGCTTCTTCATTTCGACGGACAGTTCCTTGTTGACCTCGGCGGCGAACATCGAGGCTCGGGAAATCTGTGCGGGCGAAAGGCCTTGGCCGCCTTTGAGCGCCTTGGGTGCACCCTCCGCCTCCTTGCGGCCGTGCGCCAGCTGCTCGCACGTCAATTCGGCTTTCGAGCTCCGGAAGGCGAACAGGCGTACGCCGGAAGCGTGTGCATGGGAGGATGCCGGCTCCTTGACCCACGCGCGATCCTTGTCGGCCAGCATGGCCTTTAGCGTCGTTTGGCGCTGCTCGACGCATTCGGTGCTGTCGTCGATGCACGACAGGCCCGCCCTGCTATCCGGTGGGCCAAGTCCGCCCGAGCATGCCGTCAGGGCCAGACCGGCCCCGATCAGAAACGCAATCGCGACTTGTCTCGGCCGGCGTGCGCGCATGCTTTCCTCTTGAGGTTCGGGCTGCGAGCCCATAGAAGGCAGACGTGGCGGCGATATGGCCGCACTCATCCATGATGCCGTCAGGAGTTTAGAGGATTCGCACGCGTTCCACACGAATCCTTCGCATTCAAATCAGTAGCAGGGAGTATCACGATGGCCCACGCAATCCGTATCCATGAGATCGGCGGCCCCGAGGTCATGAAGTGGGAAAGCGTGGATGTGCCGGCGCCCGGCCCCGGGCAGGTGCGTCTGAAGCAGCATGCCATCGGCGTCAACTACATCGACACCTATCAGCGCTCGGGTCTCTATAAGATGCCGCTGCCGTTCAGCCCGGGCAGCGAAGGCGCCGGTGAAGTCGTGGCAGTCGGCCCGGGCGTGACCGATTTCAAGGTCGGCGACCGCGGCGCTTATGCCGGCGCGCTCGGTGGCTACGCCGACGAGCGGGTGATGCCGGCGGATCGACTGGTCAAGCTGCCCGACAGCATCGACTACAAGACCGGCGCCGCCATGATGCTGCAGGGCATGACGGTGCGTTACCTGTTGCGGGAGACCTACAAGGTCGGGCCCAGCACAACGCTGCTGCTGCACGCCGCCGCGGGTGGTGTCGGCCTGATCGCCAGCCAGTGGGCGAAGCACCTCGGCGCGACGATCATCGGCACGACAAGCTCTGCCGACAAGATGGAGCTGGCCAAGGCGCACGGCTGCACGCACGTGATCAACTACAAGACGGAAGACTTCGTGAAGCGCACCAAGGAGCTGACGAACGGCCAGGGCGTCGATGTGGTCTACGATGGCGTCGGCAAGGATACGTACCCGGGTTCGCTCGACTGCCTGAAGCCGCTCGGCCTGTGGGTCACCTTCGGCAATGCCTCCGGCGCCGTCACCAATTTCGACCTGCTCTCGCTGTCGGCCAAAGGCTCGCTGTACGCCACGCGTCCGACGCTTGGCACCTATGTCGCCAAGCGCGAAGCCTTGCTTGCCAATGCCAACGACCTGTTTGATGTCGTCAGCAAGGGCATCGTGAAAATCAACGTGAACCATACCTATCCGCTGAAGGACGCAGCGCAGGCACATCGCGATCTCGAGGGCCGCAAGACCACCGGCTCGATCGTGCTGCTGCCCTAGAGGAGACGGACATGCCGCAGAAGCCGATCGAGGTCTACTACTGGCCGACGCCCAACGGGCACAAGATCACCATCATGCTGGAGGAGTGCGGGCTCCCCTACGAGATCAAGCCTGTCAACATCGGCCGCGGCGACCAGTTCAAGCCGGAGTTTCTGGCCATCTCGCCCAACAACCGGATGCCGGCGATCATCGATCCCGATGGTCCCGCCGGCCGGCCGATCTCGGTGTTCGAGTTGGGTGCCATTCTGCAGTATCTCGGCCGCAAGACCGGCCAGTTCTATCCTGCCGAAGAGCGCCAGCGCGTCCAGGTCGACGAATGGCTGTATTGGCAGATGGCCAACCTCGGCCCCAATGCCGGCAATGCGCACCATTTCCGCAACTACGCGCAAGACAAGATCCAGTACGGCATCGACCGCTTCACCAACGAAGTGAACCGGCTCTACGGTGTGCTGAATATACGCCTCACCGATCGCCCGTATCTGGCGGGTGAGTACTCGATCGCCGACATGGCCACCTACCCCTGGGTGCGGCCCTACAAGAACCAGGGCCAGGACATCGCCGAGTTTCCCAACCTGGAGAAATGGTTCCAGCGCATGCGCGACCGGCCCGCCGTCGCCAAGGCGGTCAAGGTCGGCGAGGACCTGCGGTCTGCCGCCTACAATCTGGCGTCCGACAAGGAAGCGCAGAAGATCCTGTTTGGCCAGCGCGCGCGCCCGACCTGACGCCTTCGCCAGTTCAGTTCCGGACCTTTGCCGGCGCGGCTCTCTTAAGAGGTCGCGCCGGTTTCGTGTGGCCTGGTTAATCTCGGGTGGATGGAACGATAATCCGGCCCTTGCCGGTGTCCCATCGTGACCGCAAATGCTCCGGGTTGAATGCGCCGGATACGGATCCTTTACATTCACGCTCCCGCGCATCCGACGAATTTGCTTCGAGATTTACGAGATTTAATCCGGCACTTGACATGTTTGCCCTGGCGGGCGCCCCGATCCGTTCGGCTGGATCCAACGGTCGCGCCCCGTCAACGCGTCTCTCCGAACGAACGGAGAGGCCAGGCAAACAGAGGCCGGTGTCATGGCACGATTTGAAGCAAGCGTAGTAGAGACCGTCGAGTTCGCCCCGGGTGGCGGCACGCCGGATGGATTATTTCAGCTGGGGCTGATGCACTGTGTAGGGCGCGAGGTTCCGCTCGACCTGGTGAGTGCGCACATGTGGTTCAATCTCGCGGCCGCGCGCGGCAATGCGGAAGCCAAGCGCTACCGCATGGAGATCGCCGGCGAGATGAGCAGGTCGGAAATCGCCGAAGCCCAGCGCCAGGCACGCGAGTGGCTGCGCCGCCACTAAGGCGCCGCCGGATCGCACCGCTACTCGGTGCAGCGCGTGAAGAGCGAGCTGATGCAGCGCCACGTTTTCTTGGTGGTGTCGCCAACCTTGTCGCCGAACGACTCCGCCTGGTCTTTCATGTCCTCGTTGGCCTTCTTGATCTGCTCGGCCGTTTTCTGGTTCGCCCGCTTGGCCATCTCTTCCACCGTTCGAGGTGGCTGATTGGGATCGTCTGCCGGAGCCGGCGTTTGAGAGGCTGGCAGCTTGGGCGCATCCTTTGCGGCACCCTTCGGACCCGGCTCGTTGTAGGCGGCCCAAGGCACCCGCTTGACCGGCCCGGTGCAATCGAAAACGGTGCCGCCTTTCACATTGCAGGTGGCGTGGGGGCCTTCCTTGGCCATGGCGGTCGTGCAGAGTGTCTGCAGGGGCTGACTTCCGCCCGGCCGCGCGCCTTCGATGATGCAGCGGTAGAGCGCGGACGGCCCGGTGCAGGCCACGCAATATTCCTGCGCTTCCGCCCGCGCCATGAGCGCGCACAAGACAAAGAATGCTAGGCCGATCCTACGGGCGTCTAGTGGTGCGAGACGCAACACATCCCTCTCTCCCAAAGTGCAGGAATGCGCGCACAATGCGGCATTTCCTGGATCGGGGCTCAGCTCAAGGTGTGCCGTTGCGGCCATGCGCCTTGTAGGGCGGCCGTAGCGCAAGCCTGTCGTAGTAGGCCGACACGGCCTTGAACTCGGGCTTCTGAAAGGGGATCGAGAACCAGCGGTTGACCACTAGGCCGACGGGGATGTCGCCGATCGTGAAAGTGCTGCCCATGACGTAGGGACCATTAGCGGCGAGGTGTGCGTCGAGCACGCCCATCTGTCCGGCCCATTCCTTGGCGCCGCTTTCGACCTTGTCGACAAACGCCGGGTTCTTGACGATGAGCCCATGAAATACCGGGCGCATGCCGTTGCCGAAGTCGGTCGAGGCCCAGTCCATCCAGGACTCGATGGTGGCACGCGTTTTGAGATCCTTAGGATAGAGGTCGGCGCGACCGTGCTTGTCGGCGAGGTAGCGGACGATGGTGTTGCTCTCGCGCAGCCGGAAATCGCCATCGTCGATGACGGGCACCACGCCAACCGGATTGATCTTGCGGAATTCGGGATCTTCCGTGGGCCGATAGCCGCGGCCCCAGTCCTCGCGCTCGTACTTTTCGCCCACCTCTTCGAGCATCCAAAGCACTTTGCGCACGTTGATGGAGTTGGCGCGGCCATAGACCTTGAGCATGCTCGTTCTCTCCGAGGGCGATTGCGGGCATCTTAATGCCGGCGGCTGCGTCGACCACAAAAAAAAGATGCCGGCGGTCGGCCCGCCGGCATCATCAGTCTGTCACAGCAGGATAAGTATCGTTCTAAGTGCCGCGGCCCCAGAGCCCACAATAGCGCCTGAGAACGAAGGGCAGGTTGTTTTGATAGCCGGCCCAATTCTCGTACTTGGGCAGCTTGACTTCCTTCTCAGCCGCATCCCAGCATTTCCCGTCGCGCGCGGCTTTCTTCACTTCGCTCGAAGCATCCTGCAGGAAGGTGAGAAGGTTTTTGGCATCCTCCTTCGTGCCAAGCTTGCCGCCGGGGCCAGGATGGCCCGGGATCAGACGCTGCCAGTCCATGGCAATGATCTTCTTGATCGAGTCTTCGGATTCCAGCGGGTAGAAGTCGATCATGCCGCGCCCCGGCACGGATGCGACCGGAATCAGATCGACCACGAAAATGATCTTCTCCTTGGGGAGGCGCATCACCAGCGTCGAGTCGGAGTGGTTGAGGCCGACGTATTTCAACTCGAGCGTGGTCCCGCCCAGTTTGATCGTGCGGCCTCTGTCGCTCACCGTCTCGTCCGGCATCACTGTGTGCGGATCTTTGAGCGCAGCGAGGCGCTTCTTTGCCCGCTCATGCGCGATGACCCGCGCACCGGCGTCCTTGAAGGCCTTGCCGCCGGCGATGTGGTCGTAGTGATGGTGGCTGTAGATCAGGTACTTGATCGGCGCCTTGGTGACTTTCTTGATCTCATCGACATAGATCTGTCCACCTGTCGGCCGGCCGTAGGCGACCGGATCGGTGGCGATCACGCCGGCCTTGGTGACGACGAACATGGCTTGATGGTTGCCGTTGCGGAAGATGTAGACGTTGTCGGTTCCCTCCACCTTGGTGGTGGCAAAGGGCGGCGGTGGCGTCTGGGCCAGACTTGGGCCTATGGCGGCCGTTGCAACGACGGCGATCGCCGCGGCAAGGGCAGTTCGCATGAACATTGGACGTCCCCCATATCTTTGTTTGCAGGCTGCACGTTATGGACGGCGCAGAATGCAAATCCTTCCGCGCTCGCGCAACTGTGATCAGCTTACGTTATAGTATTGCGGGTCAGGCGCGAACTTGCTTCAGAACCTCGGCGACGCCGCTCGGCGTGGCGCAGACTGTCACGCCGGCTGCTTCGAGCGCAGCCTTCTTCCCCGCATAACTGCCCTTGTCGCCCATCACGATGGCGCCCGCATGTCCCATGCGCTTGCCGGGCGGGGAGGCGGCACCGGCAATGAACGCCGCGATCGGTTTTTGCATCGTGCGCGCGTATTCGGCGGCCTCTTCCTCCATGGCGCCGCCGATCTCGCCGACCAGCGCGACCGCCTTCGTATTCGGATCATGATCGAAAGCCACGAGCGCGTCGTTGGTGGTCGTGCCGATGATCGGATCGCCGCCGATGCCGACGAAAGCCGAGATGCCAAGGCCGGCCTGCACGAGGTTGAGGCAGATCAGCGTGCCGAGCGAGCCCGAGCGCGAGATGACGCCGACATGACCTTGCTGGAACACGCGCGGGTTGAATGCCGGCATGAAGCCGAGGAAACACTCGCCCACCGTAACGCAGCCCGCTGTGTTGGGGCCGAGGACCTGCGTGCCTCGCTCGCGCGCTGCGGCCATGATGTACATGGTGTCATGCACGGGCACATGCTCCGTCAGGCACACGATCTTGCCGATGCCGGCCTCGATCGCATCGAGCGCCGCCGCCTTCACACCGAACGGCGGAATGAACATCACCGTGGCGTCGATGTTGGTTTCCCGCGCGGCATCGCGTGCGGTTGCCCACACCGGCAGCCCCAGATGCGCCTCGCCGGCTCGCTTGGGGTTCACGCCGCCGACGATCTTGGTGCCGTAGTCGCGCATGCGCTCGGACCAGAAGGTGCCCTGCTTGCCGGTGATGCCCTGTACGAGCACCGTTTCGCTGCCGCGGACGATCATGTGCGCGCGCCCTCGGCGGCGGTGACCGCGGCTTTGACGGCATCATCCATCAGGTCAAACGGTGTAATGCCGAGCCGCTCCTTGACCATGGCGATCGCTTCGTCCTCGCCGGTGCCGTGGATGGTGAAGAAGATCGGGATGCCAGGCTTCAGCTCCAGCCAGGCCTTGATCACGCCATCGACCATCACATCGGTGCGCGCGAACGCCCCGCAAAAGTTGACGAGCAGGCACTTGACGCGCGGGTTGGAGAGCACGAGTTCGAGCGCCGGCGTTGCCTTGGTGTAGCTCTCGCCTCCGATTTCCATGAAGTTGGCCGGGCTGCCGCCGAAGTGGCGCACCGCATCCATGGTCGTCATGGTCAGTCCCGCGCCATTGGCGAGCACGCCCACGCTGCCATCGAGTTCGATGAACTTTAAATCCAGGAGACCGGCCCGGGTTTCGAGTTCGGTCAGCTGCTCGCGCGTGCCGGCCTGGGCTAGTGCTTCGTGGCGGGGAAGCGCGCTGTCGTCGATCGCCAGCTTGCAGTCGAGCGCGACGAGTTCACCGGTCTTCGTCACGACCAGTGGATTGATCTCCACAAGCTCGGCGTCGTTGCCGGCGTAGACTGCGTAGAGGCGGAGCAGGGCATCGACCAGGTCTTCACGATCGCAGGGCAGATCGGCCGGCAGCGCGCCTTTCAATTCAAGGGCGCCGAGCCCTTTGCGAATGTCGACGGGCAGCCGCACCAGCTCACCGGGGTGCGTGGCCGCAATCTCTTCGATATCCATGCCGCCGCGCGTCGAGAACAGCAATAGGGGTCCCTTGGACGCGGGATCGTTCAAGACGGCTGCATACAACTCGCGTGCAATCGGCACCTGCGCTTCGACCAGCAGTTTCTCGACGCGATGTCCGGCGATGCTCATGCCGATGATGGCGGATGCGGCGGTCTGCGCTTCGGCGGCACCCGTTGCGAGCTTGATTCCGCCCGCCTTGCCGCGCTTGCCGGTCGGCACCTGAGCCTTGAGGACGCACGGTCCGATCTCGGCCGCAAGGCGTCCAGCCTCGGCGGCACTGGCTGCAAGCGCCCCCTTCGGCGTTGCCAGGCCCGCTGCGCGCAGCAAAGGTTTCGCCGCGTGTTCTTCGAAATTCATCGCGCGACCGGCTCCGCTGCAGGGTCATCTTCACGCATCCACGCTACCGCCTTCGTGGCGGCTGCGCGAGCATCCTCCAGGGTCGCATAGCTGAAGGCAGAGGCGAAGCGCACCGGTGTCCACACACCCTGGTCCTCGGGATCGCGTCGAAACTCCTCGTAGCCGAATGTAGCGTCTGGCCGGCGGAACAGATCGACGCAGCGATGGCCATCGCCGGTCTCGATGCTCGCCAGCACCGTCCACGATTTGTCGATGCGCAGCGACACGGCGTTTACTTCCCGTACTTTGCCCAATAGCCGCCGAACAGCGCTTCCTCGCTCGGCTTATCCTCGGGAATAGTGGTGACGAGATGCGTGATGTTCACGAAGCAGCGCCAGTTGAGGTTCTCCGACAGTGAATTGCCCTGCCAGGTACCGCAGCCCATCGACAGCGTGAACGGCAGGCCATTGTTGAAGCCGCCTCCGTTGCCGAAGGTGTGGGCCTGGTTGACCAGCACGCGGGCCACGTCGATTTCCTCCGCCAGCTCTCGCGCATGGGCCGCGTCCTTGGTGTGGATGCCGCAGGAGTGACCCTTGCCCTGGTAGTCCAGGATGTCGCGCACGATGCGCTTGGCGTCGGCAAAGTCTTTGGCGCGATACACGGTCAGCACGAGGGAGAGCTTCTCGCCGGACAACGGATGCTGCCGCCCCATGGCCGTTTCCTCGACCATAACGAACTTGCAGCCCTCGGCGATGGATCCGAGTTCGAACACCTTGATGAGGGCTTCCGGTCCCTGCGCGATCACGGCACGGTTGAGTTTGCCGTCCAGCCACAGCCGCTCGACGATGCGCGTCCGCTCGGCGGCGCTGGCCATATAGCCGCCCTCCTTCCTGAGGGCGTCGATGGCCTGATCGTAGATCTGATCGAGGACAACAATGGCGTTTTCGGACGAGCACGACGTTGCGTGGTCGAAGGTTTTGGACGCCATGATCTTGTGCGCAGCGTCGTCGAGGTCCGCCGTCGCGTCGATGATGACCGGCGCGTTGCCCAGCCCGACGCCGATGGCCGGCTTGCCCGACATGTAGGCCTGGCGAACATTGACCTGGCTGCCCGTGACCACGACCAGGTCGGCGCGCTCCATCAGCTCGGTCGTCATGGTTCGCGTGACGGGGCTTGGCAGGAGCTGCACCAGGTCCGCCGGCAGTCCGATCTTTTCCAACTCGCGGCGCATTCCGTCGACCGCGGGCTTGGTTGCCTCCCATGCCGTCGGCGGCGGCGCGATGATGATGGCGTTGCCCCCCTTCAGCGCCATCATGGCCTTGTTCACGGGGGTGGCCGAGGGATTGGTCGAAGGCGTGATGGCAGCCACGACGCCAACCGGCTTGGCGTATTTGATAAGGCCTTTTTCCGGAATTTCCTCAATCACGCCCGTGGACTTCACGCGCAGCAGGTCTCGCAATGTCCCAAAGGTCTTGCGTTGGTTCTTGATAACCTTGCTCTCGACGTCGCCGATCCCGGTCACTTCGACGGCGATTTCCGCCAGCCGCCGCGCGTTGTCTGGCCGGTAAATCGACCAGGCCAGAGCGGTCACCGCCTCGTCGATACGGCTCTGGCCTAGGGCGTTGATTTCGCTGGAAAATTGGCCCATGGCACGGCGTGCTGCGGCGATCAACGCGGCGACTGCATCGGTCTTTGCGTTGCTGCCGCGCACGCCCCGGTTGCGTTCGACTGCTTCGAACTCCGGGCATCGGCCACCTCATGCGTCCCTAACCTGCCGACATTGGCGGTGCTATACCGCTGGGCTCACGGCCGTCTGTCAACTAACCTTGTTATCCGCCATTTTTGTCGAGTACCGTTGGCGATTGCACAAAAATGCCTACTATGATCAGTCGACGTCCGAGCACTTCGTCGACAACTAGAGGTAGAGTGAGCGCAGTATGCAGAGGTCTGCGAAAGACCACCAGCGGTTGAGTGCATTGGGCAAGACCCTCGCTGTGCTCGAGGCCGTGACCGATCACCCGCATGGGATCGGGTTGCCGGATCTGGCCGCGAGCCTCGGGCTGCCTCGCCAGACCGTTCATCGTTTGCTGGGGCAATTGCAGAGCAGCGGTTTGTTGCTGCGTGATCCCGCGCGTGAACGCTTCCTGGTCGGCCCTCGCCTGACACGCCTCTCGCTCGCGGCCCTCGGGTCGAACAATCGTTGGGCGCCGGTCAAATCGGTGATGCAGGAACTGGTCGATGAGGTCGGCGAGACCTGCAACATCGGCGTGCTCGACGGTCTCGATTACGTTTACATCGAGCGCATCGAGTGCGAATGGCCGCTGCGCATTCATTTGGAGGTGGGAAACCGCTCGCCGGCACACTGCCTGTCGGGCGGCAAGGTGCTGCTGGCGCACCTGGACCCAAAAGCCTGCGCGCGCCTGCTACGGAGCCGCAAGCTCGTTTCCAGAACGTCGCGCACGCTGACGCGGGCGGCAGACATCGAGGCCGAGCTGGAAACGGTGCGTGCCCAGGATTACGGCATGAACGACCAGGAGAATTTCGAAGGCATTGTGGCGATCGCCGTTCCGATCAGGGACGCAAGCGAGCGGGTGGTGGCGGCACTGACCATGCACGGCCCTCTGCCGCGCATGACGCTTGAACGCTGCAAGGAGAGTGTACCGCGCCTGCGCCAGGCCGCTCAGCGCATCGCGCGTGCGTGGGAACTGACGTAGCGGGCATTGTGCGGCCCGCACTGACGGGCAAGACCGGCAGTGATCATTTTTCCGCCCGTTACCGATGCTATGGAAGCTCCGACGTACCGCGGTCGCACCGCGTGTTGACTTCAATGGGTGATCATCGCAACCATGCGCGCGGCGTGCGCGATGATCCGGTTCTGGAGGAGTTGTTTCATGCGTTTGCGGTTCTTCGCCCTGTGCGCCGTTCCCGCCATGATGGCTCTTGCCGGCCCCGCCGCGGCGCAGGGCGGCTTTGCGTTCCCTTCTTGCCTTGCGTCGCTTCCTTCGGGTCCTGGGGGACAGTTGGATCGCCTCGTTCCTGCCGAGGCCAAGGGTCCCCTGGCACGGCAGGTCCGGGGCGTGGTAGCCCGGGCCGTGACGTGGAGGCCGGGACAGACGCTCAAGGTGTGTTTCAAGTCGGGTACGCGCGGCGCGCAAGAGAGGGTGATCCGGGTCGCCCGCGAGTGGATGCAGTTTGCCAATGTCGTTTTCGATTTCCATGACAATGGAGCTCCGCGCCAGTGCCAGGGCGGCGAGGAAATCAAGGTCGACTTCGTGGACAACAAAGGCTGGTGGTCGGCTTACGGCACGATCAGCCGGCAGCGCGATCCTTCCATGAATCTCCAGTTCTTCGGGGTGGACACTCCGCGCTTCACGAACGGCCAGCCGGCGCCGGAACTGGAAATACGCCGGATCATCCTGCACGAGTTCGGCCACGCGCTCGGCATGATGCACGAGCACCAGAGCCCCAATGCCGAGTGCGACAGCGAAATCAACTGGGATGCGGCCTATCAGATGGGCGCCAAGATGGGCTGGGACAAGGATATGGTGCATTCCCAGATGCGCCAGCTGACCAATGCCGAGGAATTCAACCTGACCTCGGTCGATCGCAAATCCATCATGCACTACAGCCTTGCGCCGGAACTCTTCAAGCTCGGCCGCGCGAGCAGATGCTGGGTCCCCGACAACAACGATCTATCGGAGCAGGATCGCCGCTTCATGGCTTCTATCTACCCCAGGGACGGCACCCCGATGGCCTCGACGCCCTCCACCTCATCGGGGGGAGTTGGAGCAACGCGAGGGGCGAAGCCTCCTGTCGCCTTAGTCAATGACAAGGAAGCCCTGATCAAGCAGTACGAGGAGCTGCTGAAGCAGGCTGGGCTGGCGGCTGACAAAATCGCGCAGCTGACCCGCGAGTTCCGCACCAACGTCTTCGGCCAGTAACGCTTCTGTGCCGGCCTGGCGCATAAGAGAGTTGCCCCGCGTCGTTTGACTCGCACAACGGCCGCGTGTGACAAAAGTCGGCGCGTCTGCGTGACCTTGCGCAGTGCCGATCTGGCGAACAAGAACAACACACATTCATTCCGGGAGCACCCCTATGCCCAAGATGACGCCCAGCGAAGCTTTTGTGGAGACGCTGGTCGCGCACGGCGTCAAGAGCGTGTTCGGCATCGTGGGCTCCGCCTACATGGACGCACTTGATCTCTTCCCGGCCGCCGGCATTCGCTTCATTCCGACCGTTCATGAGCAGGGCGCCGGCCACATGGCCGACGGCTATGCGCGCGTGTCGGGACGCCAGGGCGTGTGCATCGCCCAGAACGGCCCCGGCGTCACCAACTTCGTCACCTCGACGGCCGCCGCCTACTGGGCGCACTCGCCGGTCGTGGTGATCACGCCTGAGACTGGCTCGATGGGCATGGGGCTGGGCGGCTTCCAGGAAACCGAGCAGCTGCCGATCTTCTCCAAGATCACCAAATACCAGGGCCACGTGAACAACCCCGCCCGCATGGCCGAGATTACAGGGCGCTGCTTCGACATGGCGCTGTCGGAACGCGGCCCCACCCAGCTCAACATCCCGCGCGACTATTTCTACGGCGAGGTCGACTGCCAGATTCCGCGCCCGCAAAGCATCGCCCGCGGTCCCGGCGCCGAAGAGAGCCTGGACGAAGCTGCCAAACTGTTGAGCGAGGCCAAGTTCCCCGTGATCGTCGCCGGCGGCGGCGTCATCATGTCGGGCGGCATCGAGGAGGCGAAGGCGCTGGCGGAGTTCCTGCAGGCGCCCGTGGTCAACAGCTACCTGCACAACGACAGCTTTCCCGCCGACCATCCGCTGTGGTGCGGCCCGTTGGGCTACCAGGGCTCCAAGGCGGCCATGAAAATCATCGCCAAGGCCGACGTGGTGCTGGCCCTCGGCACGCGCCTTGGGCCGTTCGGCACGCTGCCGCAGCACGGCCTCGACTACTGGCCCAAGAACGCCAAGATCATCCAGGTCGACACCGACCATCGCATGCTGGGCCTCGTCAAGCAGATCTCGGTCGGTGTCTGTGGCGACGCCAAATCCGCAGGCAAGGCGCTGCACCTGCGGCTCGCCAACCGCGACGTTGCCGCGCGCAAGAATGCCTCCGAGCGCATGAAGGCGGTCAAGGCCGAGAAGGACGCCTGGGAGAAGGAGCTCGGCGACTGGACGCACGAGAAGGACCAGTGGTCGGTGGAGGTCTCCAAGGACTCCAAGCGCATGCATCCCCGCCAGATGCTGCGCGAGTTGGAGAAGGCCATGCCGAAGAACGCCATGGTCTCCACCGACATCGGCAACATCTGCTCGGTGTCCAACAGTTATCTGCGCTTCAACCAGCCCAATTCGATGTTCGCCGCCATGAGCTTCGGCAACTGCGGCTATGCCTTCCCCACCATCATCGGCACCAAGGTCGCGGCCCCTGATCGCCCGGCGGTGGCCTACGTCGGCGACGGCGCTTGGGGCATGAGCTTCGGCGAGATCCTCACCTGCGTGCGCGAGGATATCCCCGTCACCGCGGTGGTGTTCAACAACGGCCAGTGGGGCGCAGAGAAGAAGAACCAGGTCGACTTCTACAACAACCGCTTCGACGGCGTGAACCTGAAGAACCCGAGCTGGGCGGAACTGGCCAGGACGATGGGCGCCGAAGGCGTCGAGGTGAAGAACCTGGGCGATGTCGGCGAGGCTCTGCAGAAGGCTTGCGATGCACAGAAGAAGGGCAAGACCACCATCCTCGACGTGCACGTGACGATGGAACTGGGCGATCCCTTCCGGCGCGATGCGCTCAAGAAGCCCCAGCGCCTGCTCGACAAGTACAAGCACACCAACGTGGCGTAAAACTCGGCCTCACGTGGCCGCCGATCTGAGCCCCAAGTAGGCAGCGACAACACCGGGGTCGTTCAGCACCTGGTCCGGGCTGCCGGTCGCAAGAGTGCGGCCGTAGTTCAGCACGTGGATGCGGTCCGCGAGGTCGGCGACCATCTGCATGTCGTGCTCGATCCAGATCATGGGCAGCTTCAGGTCGTGCTTGATGCGCAGGATGAAGCGCGCGAGGTCGTCGCGCTCGTCGCGGGTGAGACCGGCGGAGGGCTCGTCGAGCAGCAGTAAACGCGGTTCCAGGGCAAGCGCGCGGGCCAGCCCTACGATTTTCTGGACGCCGAAGGGCAGCGCGCCGGCATGGGCATGCCGCACGCCCTCCAGCTCCACGAACTCGATGATGCGCTCGACCGCCTCGCGCTGGCGCACTTCATCGCGCCGGACTGCGGGCAGGAACAGCATCTGCTGCAGCGGGTTGGTGGTGAGCCGCGCGTGACGGCCGGTCATGATGTTGTCGAGCACGCTCATGTGCGGAAACAGTTCGACGTGCTGGAAGGTGCGGGCGATGCCGAGCTTGGCGACCGCGCGCGGCGACAGGCCGGAGATGTCGTGGCCGCGGAAGCGGATGCGGCCCTCGCCGCGATAGATGCGGCTGATGCAGTTGAACGCACTGGTCTTGCCGGCGCCGTTGGGGCCGATGAGGGCGAACAGCTCGGCCGGTTGCACGGCGAACGAGATGCCGTCGAGCACGGTGAGACCGCCGAAGCGCAGGCTGAGACTGTCGACCTCCAGCTCAGCCATACCACCTCCGGCTGCGGCGGTATTGCTTGACGTCGCGATAGCTGCGGCGCTTGCCGCTCGACTGACCCAGGTAGAACTCCTGGATGTCGGGATGACCGAGCAGGCGCGCCTTGTCGCCGTCGAGCACGATGCGGCCGTTCTCCAGGACGTAGCTGTAGTCGGCGACATCGAGCGCGACTGCCGCGCTCTGCTCGACCAGCAGGATGGTGATGCCAAGCTCGCGCTTGATCTGCAGCAGGCGCGCCATGAGGTCGTCGATCACGACCGGCGCCAGGCCGAGCGACAGCTCGTCCACCAGCAGCAATTCGGGTTTGCAGACGAGGGCGCCGGCGATGGCGAGCATCTGCCGCTCGCCGCCCGACAGCAGACCGGCAGTGCGATGGCGCAGTTCCTCGAGCTTGGGGAAGAACTGCATCACCTGCTCTTCGCGCCGCCGCCGTTCCGAGGCGGTGAGACCCGGTGCGGCAGGCACAACCAGGTTCTCGCCGACCGTCAGGTTCGGGAACACCTTCTCGCGTTCCGGCACCAGCACGATGCCGGCCTGCGCCATCCTATGCGGCTCGCCGTTCTCGATGCGCCGGCCCTTGAAGGTGATGGTGCCGTCGGTGACGCGGGCATCGTCGATGCCGTGGAAGCCGGAGATGGCGCGCAACAGGGTGCTCTTGCCGGCACCGTTGGTGCCGAGGACGCCGACGATCTGGCCCTGCGCGGCCGACAGCGTGATGCCCTGCACTGCGGTGATGGCGCGCTGGTAGACCACTTCGAGCTTGGCGACTGCGAGCAGGGGATCGCTCATCGCCGCGGCCCGCTCATCTGCCGGTGCTTGAACGGCCACATCAGGAAGTAGGTCTGCACGCGGCGCCAGATGCCGACGAGCCCCAGCGGCTCCAGCACGAGAAACAGGATCATGACGAAGCCGAAGGCGGCGTAGTTCACCGCGAACAGCATGCCGGCGTAGCGCTGAGCGCCGGGCAGCGCGCGCAGCGCGGCCTCGATGCCATAGGGGAAAAGCGTGACGAAGATGGCGCCGAGGATCGCACCCAGCAGCGAGCCCATGCCACCGATGATGATCATCGCCACGTACTGGATCGACAGGAACAGCGAGAAGGCCTCCACCGAGACGAAGCCCCGATAGTAGGCAAACAGCGCACCGGCCATCGCCGTCAGCGCCGAGGAGATCACGAAGGCGAGCAGCTTGTGGCCGGCCACGCCGATACCGAGCGCGGCCGCGACCGTCTCGTTGGCCCGGATGGCGGCCCAGGCGCGTCCGGTGCCGCTGCGCAGGAGGTTGAGGCAGAGCATCAGCGTGGCGAGCGCGGCCGCACCCAGGATGAAATACCATGCGCGGCCATCGGCAATGGCGATGCCGCCGATCGAAGGCGGATCGATGAGGATGCCGGTCGAGAATCCGCGCTTGGCCTCGTACTCCCCACCCACGTAGACCACGAGGAAATGCAGCGCCAGCGTGCTCACCGCCAGGTAGAGCCCGCGCAGGCGCAGCGAGGGGAGGCCGAAGATGACGCCGAGCAGTGCGCCGACCAGCGCCGCCGCCGGCAGCGTGATCCAGAACGGCGCCTGCACTTCCTTGAACAGGATGCCGACCGTAAAGGCGCCAGCCGCCATCAGGCCGGCGTGCCCGAGCGAGACCTGCCCCGCGTAGCCCGTCAGCAGCATCAGCGCGAGGGCGCCGATACAAGCAAGGAAAACCTGGTTCGCCAAGTCGAGCAGAAAGGACGATGCGAAAAACGGAAACGCCAACAAAATGATTGCCAGCACAACGGCGGCGGTTCGCTCGGTGCGGGTCTCGATCAGCCCGAGATCCTGCGCGTATCCGGTGCGGAAATACCGCTGGCGCGCGGCCGCCTAGACACGGTCGAGTTCCTCGCGCGTTCCCAGCAGGCCCCACGGCCGCACGATCAGCATGGCGATCAGGACGAGAAACGGCACCACTTCCGACAGGAGAGGATCGACGTAATTGATCAGGAGGACTTCGGCCGCGGCGACGATGAGCGAGCCCGCCAGGGCACCAACGAGACTATCGAGGCCGCCCACCAGGGCCGCCGGAAAGGCTTTCAGGCCGATGATGGCCATGGTCTGTCCGAGTCCGGAATCGAGCGCGATCAGCATGCCGGCAAGCGCGCCCGTCAGCGTGGATAGGCCCCAGGCCAGCGCATAGATGGCGTGCAGGTTGACGCCGCGCTGCGCAGCCAGCAACGGATTCTGGCCTGCAGCGCGCATACGTACGCCCCATCGTCCGAAGCGCAGGAACAGCAGCAGGGCGCTGTAGATGAATGCCGTCGTGCACACCAGCAGCGCTGCACAGAGCGATATGCGCGCACCACCCGGCAATGCGATGGCATAGTTGGTGATCTGCAGCGGCTGAGCCGGATACTGCTGCTGTGCCGACCACACGAGCACCATCACGCCGCGCAGGAGAATACCGAGCGCCACAGTGGTCAGCACAGCGGCGAGCACCATCTCGCCCGTCATCTTGCGCATGAGGAACACGTAGACGAGCACGCCGGTCAACAGGCTGAGCAGCACGGCTGCCAGCACCGCGATCAGCCAATGACTGCTGAACTGTGTAGCCGTCATCAGCAGCAGGTATGCGCCTAGCATCATCAGTTCGCCATGAGCCAGGTTCAGCACCCGGCTCACGCGATAGACAAGCACGTACCCGCACGCGATCAGGGCATAGATCGCTGCCAGCACGACAATGTTAACGGCAAGCTGCACCGGCCGTCCGCCCCGCTATCCCCGCCCCTCGAAGATCACTTAACCTCGAAGGCAGTCCAGTCCTTCACCTGCTTGATCGCGTTCTTGCCCGTGTCCCACGTGTAGACGCGATAATACTGGCGCGTGCGGAAGTGGTTGTCCTTGGTCCACTCGATCGGCCCGCCGCGCAGGCCCTTGGTGTCGACCTTGAGATTGGACATGGCCTCCGCCAGCTTCTCCTTGGTCGGCGGCCACGACGTCGCCTTCAGCGCCGCCTCCACCACCATGCCGGCGATCCAGCCCTCGGCCATCTGCTGCGGTGGATACTGCACGTTGGCCTTTTTCACCGCATCGGCGATTTCCTTGTGGATCGGCAGGCCGTCCTGGAACAGCGCGTTGGCGCCGACCACGTAGAACTTGCCGTCCTTCAGCCGCGCCAGTTCTCCCTCCGCCTCGATGTGGGCCCAGGCGATGAAGTCGCCCTTCCAGTCGAGCCGCCGCAGCGACTCCAACGTGCGCACCTGCGTCACCCACGGCGCCCACGAGTAGGCCCAGTTGGCACCCGCGTCCTTGATCTTGGTCGCGAACGGCGTGTAGTCGGGCGTCGGCGGCGGAATGATTTCCTTGTCCACGGGAGTCATGCCCATGGTCTTGGACAGCTCCTCGGCAAAATCGATCTCGCCGCGCGAAATCGGAATCGCCATCGCCGAGAGCCCGAGCTTCACCGGCTCCTTCGCCGTCTCCTTCACGAAGCCGAGCACCGCGCGGCTGTCGTAGTTGGCGGCGAACGCCGTTGTGCAGAACTGCAGCGGGTCCGCCGGCGGATACACGTCCTTGGGGCACACCGAACTTGCAAACAGTATTGGCACGCCGGCGCGCTTGGCCTCCGCCACCATCGGCGCATAGGTCGAGGACAGGCTGGCGTTGAGCAGCAGGATCACGTTGTCCTGGGTCAGGAGTTTCTTGGCGTTGGCTGCGGCCTTGCCGGGCTCCGCCGAGTCGTCCTGCAGGATCAGGTTGACCTGCTTGCCGTTGATGCCGCCCGCGGCGTTGACGCGGTCGATGTAGATGCGCAGCGCCTCTGCGGCGGGGGCGTAGGTGCTGGCGGGCGGGCCCGTCAGCGCCCCGGTCAATCCTATAACGTAGGCATCCTGCGCCAGCGCGGGCACCGCGATCGTTGCCGCTACGGCGGCGGCTGCCAATTTGCGTAACATCGCTTCCTCCCAGTCTTGGTTACTCGTCTTCTGAAATTTCAGGCGAGTGCGTCCGCAGCGCTCGCTGCCAGCAGCTTCTCCTCCCGGTCGTCGTACATCTCCTCCACCAGCGGCTTGAACCGCTCGTACATCAGGCTGCGCTTCACCTTGCGCGTCGGTGTGACGGGTTCGCCCTCCTCCTCCGGATCGAGCGCCTTGGGCAGAATTCGGAACGCCTTGATCTGCTCTGCGCGCGCGAGCTGTTCGTTGGCCTTGTCGATCTCGCGCTGGATCATCCCGCGCACGCGGGAATGCTGCGCCAGACTGGTGAAGCCGGTGTAGGCCACGTTGTTGTCGCGGGCCCAGTCGGCCACCGTCTCGAAATCGATCTCGATCAGCGCGGTCAGATATTTGCGGCCGTGTCCGAACGCCACCGCTTCGGCGAGATAGGGGCTCGCCCGCAGGGCATTCTCGACGAAGGACGGCGAGATGGTCTTGCCGCCGGACGTGACCAGGAAATCGCGCGCCCGGTCGATCAGCCGCAGGTTGCCCTCGCGCCATGCGCCAACATCGCCGGTCCGCATCCAGCCGGTCGTTCCCAGCACCGCCAGCGACGCCTCCGGGTTGTTCCAATAGCCTTCGAACAGGTCCGGCGAGCGCACCAGGATCTCGCCGTCATCCGCCAGCTTTGCCTCGAAGCCCTCCGGCACCGTGCCGACGTCGCCCGGCCGCGGGAACGGCCCGCGCTGCCCCGCGATGATGCCGCCGGCCGTCTCGGTCTGGCCGTACATCTCGCACACGTTGACGCCCAGCATGTGCCACACCGCCATGGTTTCGGCCGGCAGCGGCGCGCCGCCCGAGACCACCAGCTCCAGCTTGTCGAACCCGATCTTGTTGAGGATCGGGCGGAATACCGCTATGCGCCACATGGCATGCTGGAGACTTGAAAATCCCGTCGCCGTGCCCGTCCAGCGGCGCTTGACGTGAGCGCGCGCAAACGCGAAAGCGCGATGGTAGGCGAACCGCTTGAGGGCCGAGGTGCTGCCGGCCTGGACGAGCACCTGCGCCGCCACTTTCTGCAAATAGCGCGGCACCGTGAACAGCACGGTCGGCGCCGTTTCGAACAGGGTCTCCGGCAAGTCCTCCGCCGTTTCGCCGATGTGGGGCACGAGGCCTGTCATCAGCGGCAAGGTCACCGCGATATCCCGGCCCAGCACGTGGCACAGCGGCAGGTAGGCGACCGTGCGGTGCTCCTTCTCCATCAGCATCGGATACTGCGCCGCTACCGACCGCGTGGCGGCCAAGTGCTTGCCGTGGGTGACGAGCGCGCCCTTGGGATGCCCGGTCGTGCCCGAGGTGTAGACGATGAAAGCCGGTTGCTCCGGCTTCACCTTGACAACCTGCGCCTCCAGCCACGCCAGATCGGAATCGTGCCCGGCCTCGCACATCGTTTCGTATGAGACGAGCTTGGCGTGCGCGAAGGCGAACAGGGCGGTGTCGTCCACCACCACGATGCGGCGCAGTGCCGGCAGCCGCTCGGCAATGGGCAGGATGCGGTCGACATACTCCTGGTCTTCGGCAACGAACAGCACCGCACCGCCGTCGCGCATCTGGTATTCGACCTCCTCGGGCGAGGCGGTCGGATAAATGCCGTAGACGATGGCGCCGAGCGACTGGGCGGCCTGGTCGCAGATCAGCCACTCCTCGCAGGCGTCGGCCATGATGGCGATGCGGTCACCGGCGCCGATACCCTCGGCCGCAAAGGCCTTGGCGGTGCGGGCCACCAGCTCGGCGTACTGCCGCCACGTCCGTTCGCGATAGATGCCGCGTTGTTTGGCACGGAAGGCAATAGCATCGGGCTCCGTGCGCGCCAGTTCCAGCAGCAGCGCCGGCGCCGTGGTGCGGCGCAGGTCGTCGGCGGAGCGCAGTGTGTTGGCGGGTTCACGCATCACGACCGCTGCCTCTAACCTCTGCCGTTGGCGCAAAGGCCGTTGGCGATAAGGCTCGCGAATTCGGCCGCAACCCGGTCCATGTCTCTCGCCCGGTCCGACTCGCGCCAGTTGATGACGGCGTTGCACATGCCGAGCACCGCCAGCATGGCGAGGCGGGCGTCGGCGCCGGGCCGGATGCTGCCGTCGGCGATGCCGGCCAGGATCACGTGCTCGAAGAAGCGTTCGATGCGGCGGCTCTTGCGCCCGATGCGGCGGCGGCTGGCGGTCGGCAGGTAGCGGCGTTCGTTGATGAACACCCTGACGTAGTCGGGCATGGTATCGATCGGCGCGAGGTGGGCAGCAATCAGGCGTGCGAGCTTTTCGAGCGGGGCGCATGCACTTTCCATCACCGCCTCGGCACCTTCCACGAAGCCGTCGGTGCCGCGCGCGCACACCAGTTCGAGCGCCGCCTCCTTGGAGGGGAAATAATAGTAGAGGCTGGCCTGGCGCATGCCGAGCACGTCGGCGATGGCTTGCGTCGATGTGCCGTGATAGCCGCGCTCGGCGAACACGCGGGCGGCCGCATCGATGATCTCGTCGGATCGCCGCAGCACCCGGCTGTTGCGGACGAGGCGCGCGCGGGGCGTGTGCGTGGTCATGGTGGACGCGATCCGGAACGGCTGTCTTGATCTATACAATTATAGAATCTATACGTCTATTGAAATGCTGTCTCCAGCCTCATCCTGGGCCCTGAGCTTGTCGAAGGGTCGAAGGACGGCGGCCCGGACCATGCGTGGTTCGACAAGTCTCACCACGGGGACGCGAGTAAAACGAGGATTCCGGCCATGGCCCAAGCGGTAAAGCAGCGTCCCCCGTTCCGTGCCGATCACGTCGGCAGCCTGTTGCGACCCAAGGAGCTGCGCGACGCTTTCCGCCACCATGCCCAGGGCGAACTCTCAGCTGCGGCCTATGCCGAAATCCTGGATCGAGCCATCCGCGATGTCGTGCGGCTGCAGGAGGAGGCGGGCCTGCAGGTCGTCACCGACGGCGAGTTCCGCCGCAGCTCCTACTGGGGCCGCTTCGTCGAGCGCTGCAGCGGCTTCGAGATCAAGCCTGCTGTGTTCAAGTTCCGCGACGACCACGGCCACGAGGTCGATTTCACCGCCACCTATGCCGCCGCCAAGCTCGCCCGCACGCAGCCGCTGGCAACCGACGAGTTCGCGTTCCTGCGCAGCGTCGCCAAGGTCACGCCGAAGATCACCATGCCGGCGCCGTCCACCATGCACTTCTACCGCTGCACCGATTTCGCCGATCCCAAGGTCTATGCCGACGCGGAAACCTTCTTTGCCGACCTGGCGAAAATCTACCAGCAGGAGATCGCGGATCTGGCCAAGGCCGGCTGCCGCTACATCCAGCTCGACGAGGTGGCCGTCGCCATGCTGTGCGACCCTGCCATCCGCGATCGCATCTCCGGTGCCGGCCAGAACCCGGACCGCCTGGTCGATCTCTACATCAAGGCCATCAACGACTGCGTCGCCGGCGCGCCGGCCGGCATGGTGATCGGCGTGCATATGTGCCGGGGCAACTTCCGCGGCCGCTACCTGTCCGAGGGCGGCTATGAGTCCGTCGCCGGGCGCTTCTTCGCCAACACCAATGTCACCCACTTCCTGCTGGAGTACGACACCGATCGCGCCGGCGACTTCAAGCCGCTCCGGTTCGTGCCCAAGGACAAGGGCGTCGTGCTCGGCCTTGTCAGCACCAAGACGCCCGTCCTCGAGACCGTCGAGGATTTGCAGCGCCGCACCGGCGAAGCCGCCAGGTTCATCGACCTCGATCGCCTGGGCGTCGGCCCGCAATGCGGCTTTGCCTCCACGGCCGCCGGCAACCCGCTCACCGAGGCGCAGGAACGCGCCAAGCTGCGCCTGCTGGTCGATACCGCTCGCGCGATCTGGGGTTGAAGGGCGGGACTGCGGCTGGCTTGCCGGGCACAAGGTTCCAAGTCGGACTTAGCGCGTGCCGCTGAAGCCATGAATGATTTCGTGGACCATGCAAAGCGGGCAAGCTGAGCGAACAGCGTAAAGGGCGCCCCGTTTCCGAGACGCCCTTCCCGTTAAAACAGCCGTATCAGCAATACTACCATCGAGGCCAGTTTCGGATGCACGAAGCACCCGAGACCTAAACGATAGGTCGCGCCGCTCGGCTGACTGGCGTCGAGATAGAAGAACACAAACATTGTGTCCCCCTTTCCCTGCGCGAGAGGCCCATGGGGCAGTAAATTCTCGCGCATTAGGCCAGCTGGTAGGAGGTTTAGCTAGAGTCCCCCACCACGCCTCTACTGTTCTGTGTGTGTGATGTGGGGATCGATGACCGACGGTACAAATGGCGTTCGATAACATCTTGTTTCAAGAATTTTCATGCGCGCTTAAATGCGCCCTACCCTGACAGCCAGCATCTGCAGGGTCCCTGCGAAAGCTAAGTGCGCTGGTGTGCGACTACGCGCTCTTCTTGGTCATCGGGTGAGATGTTCGAACAGCGCGTTGGGTGCTTTCGCGCGGTCAGCAACCCAAACGAGGACGTCGTTGCCTCCAGCGGCAGCACCTTCTTGAAAACGCGGATTGTCCTGACTGTCCAAGGATCGGCGAACGAACATTGCCGCCTCGGGATCGGCAGGGTCCGCAAAGAGACCGAGGAAGCCGAGAGTGACGAGGCCGAAACCTTCAGCGCCATCATCAAGGTCAGCTTGTTGAGCGAGCGCATCGAAGATTCCGAAGCAATACCCGAGCACCCAGCCGCCTTCGAGGGCTTGCGACGGAGTTTCCGCCGCCATCGTCAACTGCGTCGTGATGAGGTCTTGGCCGATCGAGGCGATTTTTCCGAGGCGATCTGCATCAGCCATCGTTGGAGATCCTTTTTGCGAGAAGAGACGAGGGTAGCCCTAAATGCGGCATACCCTGACAGAAAGCATCTGCAGGGTTCCCTCGTCGAACTATGTGGTCTCAGGACGGAGCTACCACTGCCACCTGTAGTCTGGCGAGGCTCTCCATCGTTACGATCACAAGCAGACTAGAGGGTGGGTGGTGACTATGCCGAAAGCCCTTGGTCCCGCGAAGGGCGGGACTGCGGCTGGCTTGCCGGCGGGTGCCAACTCCGGGGTTATCAAGTGCGCCCGACTATGCTAAGTCGCTGCCTCGCCGATATGGAGACGTGGCCGAGTGGCTGAAGGCGGCGGTTTGCTAAACCGTTATACGTCGTCAAGGCGTATCGAGGGTTGAAATCCCTCCGTCTCCGCCAGACGCACCACTCAATCCACTGAATTATAACGATAATCCAGGGATGATCCCTAAGCTACCCATCCTTTGACCCATCTTCCGGTCAATTCGGCAGCCTGAGCTGCTCTCTTCCCGATGAGCCAACCGCGCCGTTTCGGCTCTCCGCAAGCTGGGCCAACTCCTCAAGCCGAGCGTTCATCTGCTCCAGCTGCTGGGCTTCCAACATAGCGCGCATCTGACCGAGCACCCACACGAGTTTGGCGCCCTTGTCGTGGTCAATCTTGCTGACTTTCATCTGGCGGTAGATGCAGCCCGCTTCCTTGATCAGGCCTCCCAAGGTGTCGAGCGGCAGCCGCACGATCTTGCGTCCGCTTCTCGAGCCGCCCCGCCGAGGCTTTTGTGTTTGCTCGTCCAACGTCCTGGCTTTCACTCATGTGCCGCGCACGGGTGCACCATAGCCGCACTGGCGCTCCTGTGCTAGCAGCGGCGGGGGCTGGCTCTTCGGATGCGAAAGCGGGCAGGACATTCGGCTGAACCATAGGTAGACTGAAGTTTGTTGATACCCGTTGTCTGCAGTCTCAGCGTCAAACTGGCCATGCTACGACGGGCAGCAGTTGAGTTCTTTGTGCGAATTTTTATTGGAGAGGCGCCATGCGCACTTTGTGTGCAATTCTTGTCGCCGGGGCCTGGCTTGGATTGCCAACGGTGGCCGTCGCCCAAGGAGGCGGGGGCCAACCCATCAAGATCGACGGTAGCGCGCAGTTGGAGGTCGTGCAGCCCAAGCTCGGCCCGACAAACCCTGTCCGGCTGCGCGTTGACTTCTATGTGGCCATCGCTGGCAATAAGATTTCAGGCAGCATTTCGCGCAATGTCATGAGCAAGGGCGTTGAAGCGCGCGTGGTCCTAACGGACCATACCCCGATCTCGAGTGAGCTGGGAAAAGTAGGTCAGATGAAAGCTGAGCCCGGCCACGCCGTCGCGATACTGTCCGGCAACACCCTCACGCTACTGCAAGTCCTAAAGACCGGCGCCGTCAAGGTCGCAATTCGGATGGGCAGCGGTTGCAGTGTGCGCATAGAGTATGCCCGAGAGGTAGGTAAGGGCAACGCGCAAAGAAAGGGCATCGACGGGCAAGACATCGAGATCAGTGGCTGGCGGCAAGTGTCGTCGACCTGTCGGCTTTCCCGAGGGTAGCGGCGCATGGGCCATGCCCGCCGTGATTAACGAGCTGGGAGCCATTCTGGGGCTGACGCTGCTGGTCTGGTGGGGCGATCGGGAATGAGAAGAGCTGCGGCGCCCTACCGCACGACCACAAAACAGATGTTGCCGCAGCGCGTGCACGGACTGGGGGCTTTGATTGGTTCTGCGGCTCACCAGATCGCATGCATCGCCGCGCTAGGCCTTCCGCTTCATCGGCTCGCGCGCGATCTCGGTTGGCTGGCCGAAGCGTTCGATGATGTCCTGTCGTTATTTAGCATCTAGGTAGCGAGCACTGCTCACTAGCGCCTGAGCCGCAACGATGCAGAGCCTACATCGCTGGTGAGCGTGACCGTTTGCCTATCGCCATGGACCACTACATAGATGGTGCCGGAGACGTTATACTCGCTGTTGCGGAAGCTGCCCCGATAGCTGTTGGTGCCGACGCCTTGCAGATTTGCCGACTGCGTCGTTCTTCCTGCGGAAGTGGCACACGTGGCACTCACGAAGTAGCTAGTGTTCGATGTTCGGCTGTAACGCACACGGCAGTGGACAGTCTCTCTGGCTCCGGTTGTGAACGAAACCGATCCGGTACCGCTCCAAGCGCCCTCAAGGCTGCCTGGCTCCGCCGCACTCACATCAGAAAAAGTCAAGCTCGCCAGCTGTGCGCAAAGCGCAAATGCCAGTGTTAGCATCAGACTGCCGGCCCGAACTTTTTGCATTGATTGGCTCATAGCATCTGCTGCTTCGCAATAATCTGGCGTCGTTCCGCTCATGGCCCGACACTACGCTGACACTGAAGGCGTTGTGATCAGGGCAAATGCCGGAGCCGGCTGCGAAATACCCCAGAACATGAAACAGCCAACCCCGACATCCAACGGAGAGGACGGGAATGGTTACGGATGACGCTGCAGAGTTCGGCAGAGCGAATACGGCGTCGCCGTTGTCGAGTGACCTTGGATGTCGGATCACTCCGGCCCGACGCTACCGCAGTAACGAAGATACGAGGGCGACGGCCCTCATGCCTCCCATTCCGTTGCCTCTCAAACTGATGCTCTTCGGATGTGGGTGTGCGAAGAGCATGGGTGGTCCGTAGCTGACAAATCTTGCCGAGGCTGCTCTTGAAAGAATGAACCGGAAAATGCGCGAGGCCGTGACCTCATAAACGACTGCTTCGCTCAACGCGCTAAATATGGGACCGCCCGGTGGACGCATAGGAGGTTCCGCGTTGCCAGGTCCATGCGCCACCTGATCGAAATCGTCGATCAGGTCGCGGCCAGGGGCGCTGGTCTACACATCCTGGGCATGAGCCTTGATGTTGCGTAACCGCATGGCGCGGTAGACGCTGCTTCGCCCGATCTTCAACCGCCTGGCAACCTCGGATGGACTTGTCCCGGCGGCCAGCAGTGCCTCTACCTCACCGGCTTTCGCCTTGGCCGTCTTTGCGCGTCCTTTGTACTTGCCCTCAGCTTTCGCCTTGGCAATCCCCTCGCGCTGGCGTTCCAGCATCATCGCTCGCTCATGCTCGGCAACAGCGCCGAGGACTTGCAACATCAGGGTGCCAGTGGCCGTGGTCGTATCGAGGCGGGATGTCCATGCTCGACGCTTGGCAAGAGTGGGGCAGCACGACGGAGAAATGGGCACCACACACTCGGGTGGGATCAGGGGTTTATACCAGGCTCGTCTCGGGTGTTTTTGACTGCATTTCGCAAGTTTGCCCGATGGCGTTCCATTGGCAGGACCCGGCAAGATTAGCACTGAAACAGTGCAGCGCAGATCATGACCCGCGACAGCGAGGATTTCGTTTGGATTCCGTCCCAGCCGGATCGCCGCCCTTTGGTGGGCATCGCTATCGCAACCTTGGCTATCGGCAGCGCCGCGTTCCTTGTTAGCGGGCCACCCGGGCCGCCGGGTTTGCACGCAGCCCAATCAATCACGCGGTCGTTTGAGCCCGGCGTTGCTAAAAAGGCAGAAGGCGCTGCTGACGCTTCTGGGCGATCCTATGTCCCCCCAGCATACACTCAGAAGGCTGTCATTCGGCATCCAGGCGTCGGCAAATGGGCAGCGCCGGCTCTCCTTGGAAAGGCCAAGCCAACGAAGGCTAAGCCTCGCTCGGCAAGAACCAAATACACTCCTGTTATGCCGTGGACGAGAGCTTTTTGAAGAGCGGTTGCGCGCAAGAACGCCTATCCGCGAAGTCGTAGCACGCGCCGCCTGGAAGTGCCCAGCGAAGAGAGCATAGAGCCGCCATTCGTGCGTGAGGCGGAGGCGCTGGTGAAGGGCATCCTTGCCATCGCAAGCTGGCCAATTGCGCGCAGCAAGCCAATGACGAGCTATGGATTGGACCAACGTGAGGCGAACCAGCCACAATCCCCAGACTTTCAGCGCTGACGCTGCGAAATGGATAGTGCGGAAAATCAGTAAGCATACTCTCCGCCCCATGTAGTGCGGGAGGTTGTTATGCAAGCTTGGGGCTTTGTGCTCGTTGCCATTCTATTTGCGGGTTGCGCATCATCTGCCAGCGAGGTCAGCGCCACCTACGTCTCGCCCCTCCAATTCCAGCATTTGAACTGCAAGCAGATAGCGCAGGAGGCGGAGCGCGTATCCCGGCGGGCAGCTGAGCTGTCAGGCGTCCAGGACGGCAAGAGAACCAGCGATGCCGTCGCGACCACCGCGGCAATCATCATCTTCTGGCCTGCCGCCTTCCTGGTGAAGGGCGACGGGCAGACGGCAGCGGAGTTGGGACGGCTCAAAGGCGAGTTCGAAGCCTTAGAAAGGGTGTCCAACGAGAAGAACTGCGGCCTCCGGCTTCAGCAGAAAACGGCGGCGTAAGGCGCCGCATGGCTTCCTTCCGGTGAACTGTCGGCCTGGCCGCTGGCATCGAAGAATACGTTTGCAACGGCCTGGCCTTCGGCTTCGTGAGCGGCGTAGTCGCCTTCAGTGTCACGCTAGCGGTTCGCGACGCGATTGAGCGTCCCTAAGCGCAAAGCATCGGCGGCTTCAACCATTCGTTGCGCGATACCTCGGAGCGCTAGGCGCCAGCCACTGCCGACCTGCAACCAATGCGCTAGCCGAAGATCAGGACTGGTGGCAATCAAGGGTAATACTGCAAGAGGGCGACGTGGGCGGAGTTTCATCGTTCGCTTGAGAGGCTTTGTTGCAATTTCCGCAAGCAAAGACCTGGGCGCTGACGCCAGCCACGGCGAAGACGACCGCGGTAGCGGCAAACAGGGCGACCGCAAGCACATAGCTTTTCATGTCTTCCTCCCTAGAGGTTGAGAACCTGGCGTCAGTGAGCGTCGAATTGTTCTTGTGGAAGGTTCTTTGCGTCCTTCATCATCTGCATCACGTCGATTGAACTCGTTGCCGGAGCGATCGTGGCCTGTTTCGCCGATTTGGCATTGATGACCGTCACGCCCAAAATTGCGGCAATGGCGGTGATCACCGCGGCAGCTGTAAGAATCGGTGTGTGACGCATTTTGTTTCTCCAAGTGATCCGGCGACGCTCAGTCGTCGCTTGTCGGTGGGTGGACTGAACAACATCCTCGTCATTGGCGACGCGAAGCTGGCGTTACCGCCGCGTTAATAATTCGGCCGTGCCGTCAAAAAGCGTCTGTGAAAAGAATAGGGGCCGATGAGCGCCTTCGCTGTGCCCTAGAACACAAACAGCGCCCTTACGAAGCGCGAGCGAAGCGCGAATGCGCGTGTCCGGTAGTGTGGGAGCCTGGGAAGCTTCCCAAAGCGATGATGTGAAGCCGCGAGCCTGGTTGTGGAGAAGCGCTGAAGCGCTAAATATTGAGAATGTGCGGACGCGTCACACAACGTAGCGGCGAGCTCCCTGGTCTGGTCACGGTGGATGGATTTGGCGACAGCCGCGTCCCCCCGGGCCTCTGCCTGCCCTTTCATGGTAACCCCCCCTCTCCGGCAATTCGAAGAGACATGGCGATCACCGGCTTTTCACTTCCCCAACAGGATGACTACGCCCGTCAGATTTTGCACTCGCTCGTCACCAATTATCAGCGGCACGCGTGGGGCCAAGACTTCCACGGCAAGACCAAATCTCCCTTGGCCATCGTCGACTATTTTACAACTGATAAGGCTGAACAAGACTTTCGCAAGCGCTACCAGTTCGTAGATTGGGAACGCGCGACATTGGATACGGGCGGAATTCGATCTCGACACTTTGGAGGCTATTTTTGCCTGAAGGACATATGTAACGGCCGCGCTATCCGTCGCACGGCATGCGCTCCATTTACAACCTCCCGCCCAGGCCGTTGTGGGAATACGTCAGGGGAAAATCCTCGACTGGCCGAGTGACCTACGGTTCGGGGTACCACGACCCAGTCAGTTTCCATTCTGCTCCGCTTGGGCCATTGTCAACCGCCGACGGAGGAACATTGATGAGCGTCCTGATAGAGGCCATCACGGTGGTCATCCGCATTGATGCGGTCGATCGTTGTATTACGGGCGGCGTGGCTGCGCTTGCTGAAGCATCTCCGAACACCACTTTTCGCAGCGATGGCAAACTGGCGGCAACTGGGTTCATGTCGCCAGGCGATGTCGAGGTCTATATCTTGGCAATGCAGAAAGCCGGCCTGCGGTATATGGAGCGAGGCGAGTGTCGCGACATCGTCGTCATTGATCAAATCCGCGGTCCAACTGTCCCCTGCGAGTGGATTCAAATCGGCACCGAACCTGATGGGACCAAGTTTGCCTGGCTACGCGGCGGTCAACCGGGAGCATTGGCCGTGTTTAAGTCGTGGAAGCGTGGAAATAACTTAACCCTTCGTACCGACATCAACACTGACCAATTGATTATCGATCCAGAGACAGGATTGAGATTCTATGTCGATGAAAGTGGGATCAAGCAATATCTCGGCGAGACCTATAGTGCGGGCCAGCCGGAAGCACGCATGTTGCGGGCAGGGCCTAGCCTGATCAGAGAGGCTAAGCGAACAGCGTGGGACACGCTTTTAAAACGAGGTTGGCTTGGAATATTCGTCTCCAAGAGCCTCGACCCCGATTTTCATATTGTGATGAGATATCAAAATCAGCTCGGCCTCGTTTTCGTGGCGGCGAACTGGAGTTCGACCGCCCTGACGGCGTTCGATCACGAAAGGCGGGCGAGACTGCTGGCAAGCGCCAAGGAGCTTCGCGGAGTAGCAATTCTCGCGCAATGTAATCTGTTTGCTCCTATTCACATGAGATCGTCTGGAGAGAAGCCGGGCGCTGACGGAACGACCTTGCTGATCAGAGAGGGAGGTCTGGAAGTCGCAAAGCCAACGGTTGAATCATTAGCGTTCTATGAAGTCACCGGCGGGGTGCAGCTCGAGGAGATGAAATTCGAACATCCGCGAACGCATCGAGATTTCTGACTGGGAGGTTTTGGACTTAGCCATCCAATGCGTACGCAACGAATTAGAGCAAAAGGGGTATGAAATTGACGGTTGGACCAGCGAGCCAGGAGCTGGCGCGCACATCGTAGCAAGCAAGGACAGCTCAAAGATACACATCGTCGTAGGTGCCGCGCGCTACCCTGCTGACGAACCGATTTTTGATCGCGATCGATTGATGTCCGTCGCGGAAGAGGCTCTGATTGAGGGAGGCGAATTGGCGACAGCCGCGGTGACGCTTGCCCATGCTGATGACGCGTTTCGCGGTGACGACGCGATGCCGCTCTATCGCGGGGAGCCCGTTACAGCCAGATTTCATGGACTTGAAATCGTTGATCCGGCCAAAGTGTTTGCGGATCGGGCTGTGAGAGTTTTTGTTTCCTCAACATTTGGCGAATTTGCTGCCGAGCGGGACGTGATCGCGAAAAGCGTATTGCCCGAACTGCAGAGGAGGGGCTCACGTCGAGGCGTTCATGTCTCTTCGATCGACTTGCGCTGGGGCGTGACACGCGCGGAGTCGGCTGCCGGAACAGCGATTGAGCGCTGTCTTAGGGAAGTGGATGCAGCTTATCCCTTCTTTGTGGGACTGATTGGACAGAACCACGGCACGCGTCCGTCCGGTGAGCTACAAAGGTGGAGCGATGAGGTCAAATGGTTACCTGCGGAAGCGCCTGACGCGAGCATCACCGAACTTGAAATTCGCTACGCCATGCTCCGCCCGTATCGCAGTAATCCCTCGGCACTAATCTACTATCGCGCGCGTCGACGCTTTCCGTTTCAGGCCAAGGTCCCAGCTATCGCAGATGAGTTTCGTCCGTTGTTGAGCGCTTTACGGCGCCGAGGCTACCAACCTCAAGCGATTGGCAGCAAATTCGCTGAGCACGTCACCGAAAAGCTCTGGGAGGTCGTGCGGCGTCACTATCCGGGCGCTAGCGGTCCTGACACGACACTGAACGACTTTCGCAAGCACCGGCAATACGGATTGCAGAGTGCGTCGGCAATCCCGACCGCTTCGGACCCTGTGCGGGTCTACACCCAAGCAATCTTAGGCAAACAAAACGGACTGATTGCGTGCAAGTCGTCGTGGGAGGCCGCTGCACTCGCGGGCGCCCTTTCGATAGAGGTACGCAAAGTAACTTCAGCGCTAACTTTCGAGCACTACCCTTCGCTAGTTGACGCAGGCGATTCCGACCATGCTTTCATAGCGCGACTTGCCGAGTTTTGCCGGCGCACGACAAAAAGAGTGGGCAGCGCATCTCCTGGAACAGGGTCTCTTGAGCTTGCCGGCGAGCTTGCCAAACTGCAGGCCTGGGCCGTCACGGCTAAGCGCCAGCTTCTTATCGTCATTGGCGGAAGTGACCTCTTTGGCCTTGAAGAAGATGCGATTTTAGAAGGTGTTCGTCCTCACACCAACATTCATGTGATCGTTACTCGCACTGATACGTTTGGAACAAAACCGGGATTTGCGCAGGCGGAATGGAATAGGCGTGATATGGCTGCGTTCGTGGAAACCTACTTGGCGCGACATCGGAAAATACTAGATTCGGAAGATGCGTCAGCGGTGCTCGCGCATCCGCTGGCCAATGATCTCTCTTATCTTCGGTTTGTTTGCGACTGGCTGGTGACCTTCGCGCGCTTTGAAACGGTTTCCGACGCGCTGCAACAGTGCCTGCAAACCACGACGTTTTCGGACCTCGGTGGATTGCTCGCGGCCAAGGGTCGAATGGAGATGAGCGATGTCCACTGGCGGAAGTTTTTGCAAGCGATCCTACCCGACCGACACGGCCGCGCTGAGGTGGACCTGAAGTCCCAAACAGGCTTGCGCACGACCGATGTTTACGCGGGGCTTTCGGTTCTCTCGCCGATCCTCGAAACGTGGTCGGGACGGGTATGGCGTCACCACGGTCAAAATTGGGATGCGCTAGCGGCTGCGCTATTAAAATGACGGGGGCTCGATCAACTCCTATTCAATTCCCAAGCTTGGGAGAAAGAAGAGTGCGGCATGATCATCCAGCAGGCCGCCCTTGCACCAACCGTGGACGGCACGGCGCCTCCCGCAGCTTTCTTGGGTCATCTGTCGTTCGTTCGCGGCCGCCCGACCGGCAAAAACTGATCCACCATCGATAGCTGTGCTGCTTCCCGCCATCGAGCCTAGGATGGCAGTGTTGAGTGCGGCTGGGTATGTCACGCGCACGCACGACGGCTGGATCGCCACTTCGACAGGTTGTTTGGCACTGGAAGCCGCGCCTAACCGGCGAACTCGCCCTCCCAGCTCGTAGAGCCGTCTCACTTTTTCGCGTTCGTCAGCTGAGACGCGGCCGGAGTAGCATTCCCAAGTTGGTTAACTCAGCCAGCCCTTCCCGTGCTTGGCACAATCCCTGATGGCATTGGCGATGCGGCGTCTGTGCCGCCTAATGCTACCTGAAACGCAAATTCTTGCGTGAGAGTTCGCCGATCGATGCGCACCCCATGAGCTTCATCCCGCGCTCAATCTCCGCTCGCAGCAGGACAAGTGCTCGCTCGACACCGGCCTGGCCTGCGGCGCCCAGGGGATAGAGATAGCAGCGGCCAATGCCGACAGCCTTGGCCCCCAGCGACAGTGCCTTGAGAACATGGGTCCCGCGTTGAATGCCGCCATCCATCATGACATCTATCCGATCGCCGACGCTGTCGACGACCTCCGCCAATTGATCGAATGCTGCGCGTGAGCCATCCAGCTGCCGGCCCCCGTGGTTGGACAGCACAATGCCGGTGCAGCCGATTTCGGCCGCGCGCCTGGCGTCCTCCAGCGACATGACCCCTTTGAGGCAGAACTGACCGTCCCAGAGCCGGACCATCTCCGCCACATCCTCCCAGTTCATGGAAGGATCGAGCATCTCGGTGAAGTATCTTCCGATGGACATGACGCCGCCTCCCATGTCCACGTGCTCATCCAGTTGGGGCAGTCTGAAGCGCTCATGCGTAACGTAGTTGATGCCCCACACTGGCCTTCTGGCGAACTCAAGCATGCCACCAAGCGTTAGCTTGAAAGGAATGGAGAACCCGGTGCGCAGATCGCGCTCCCTGTTGCCGCCCGTGATGCTATCGACGGTCAGCATCATCACGTTGACGCCCGCCGTCTTGGCACGCTCCATCATGGCGCGGTTTAAGCCGCGATCTTTATGAAAATAAAACTGATAGACCTGCGGCGTATCATAGCTCTTGCGCAGCTCTTCGACGCTGACCGTGCCGAGCGACGATACGCCGAACATGGTGCCGAATTTCGAAGCTGCAGCAGCGACAGCCCGCTCTCCATCATGATGGAACAGGCGCTGCAAAGCGGTCGGTGAGCAATAGAAGGGCATTGCGAGCTTTTGGCCCATAACGGTGACCGACATATCGACCTTCTGGACGCCACGCAGCACATTGGGCACCAGGTCACAGCTATTGAAGCTCTCGGTGTTCTGTCGATGTGTGATCTCATCGTCCGCCGCCCCGTCGATGTAGTTGAAGATAGGGCCGGGTAGCCGCCGCCTCGCGAGTTCCCGAAAATCGTGGAAGTTATGGCAACCGCTAAGACGCACCGCTTGTCTCCGCCCCGCACCCACTTTAAGCGTGTCGTGCCTTTCGAGTGAAAGAATCAGGCCGGCAGCTTGATCCAGTCCGCCCGGCAACGCGTTCACGAAGCCTGGCTCACCGACATCCTCACAACCTGGCAATTCACCGACTAGCCACGCCGGCAACGCCACCAGCACTTCACTCTTCGCCACCACCGCAACATCGACCGACATCCTCAAGACGTGGGAGTTTAGGTCTTGCTCATTTTGTCACGCGTCGCCTTGATCAGCTTGCCAGCTACGCGTCCGAGCCGATAGCCCACGTTGCCAACCGCGTCGCCGCGAGGGCCAATCGCGACTACAAGGTCCGCGCTTTCGGTCTTCAATTCTAGGAGTTGCTGCGTAGTCATCGCTTTGCCAGCGTTCTCAAGCACCACCCCGAACACCTGAACACCGGCCTTGTTCACGCGCAGCACCAGATCATCGCCCAACAGGTTGTAGGCGATTTCTAGGTCGGTCCCGTCGAGGCGCCGACGCCCGGGTATCTGTTCTCCGCTGCCGTCTAGGATTGTGTCTGCCATTACAGCCTTCCTTCAGAACTCAATCGGCTCACCGCAGGTCGGACAGCTCTCCACAATCCTTCCGGCTCCCACCATCGTTCCTTCGCGACTACTGCGCTTCCGCAGGTCGGCTATCGAGGCAGAATGCCGCCAGGGGCAAATACGTATGCGAGGAACAACGCCACCACCATCGCTCCGCCAATGAGCAATATTCTGTTCCTATCCATCGCAAGCTCTCTTGTTGGTACCGATTGCGCGTTTGTAAACACCTGCCTTCAAAAAAGCTTCACGCACCTTCCTGTAGTTTAGGTCTTAAGCTTTCGCGCCGGATGACGCGCGTCGCCCCGCTTGTTGGCTCGGCGCACGTACATGATCTCTGCTTCCGGCCGCTGCATCTTGACCTTCAGGGCCGCCATGAGCGCGTCCTCAGCATCAACGATCGTATGTTCCGACTTTCCCGACGCTTTCAACCCAACAGTAAACTGCATGGCGCTGCTCCGAGACACTCATTCGGTAGCTGATCCTGTGCCGCGTCGCCCTGTCAAGGGCGCCCGCGCGACAGCGAAGGCATGACCGGGCCGTCCGTGATCATGTGCAATGGCGACCGCGTTCCGCACGAGACCTACATGCAGATCGCGGGCAATGGGCAACATCTCGCTGAGCAACTCCGCAAGGCCATCGCAGCGAGCGTGCTTCTGCATCACGTCCTGCTGAGTTACGTGCATTCCTTCATGACGCAGACCACGCAGACCGCCTTAGCCAATTGAGACTCCTGCCGCCACTGGCACGATATATTTCTTGCCAGTGTTCGGGGTCCGGCCGCGATCGACGTGGCCAGTGCATACCTGTAGCCTAACTGGTCCCATTGGCGATATGGTGAAGTCGCGCACTGCACTGCGCGAAATCAATCGTGCAGGGAGTAGTACCGTGAAGGTAGCGGACATTCTCGCATTAAAGGGTTCCGTCGTTTTCACGATCAGTCCGTCGGAAACCATTGGGACGCTGTCCCAGCTCCTGAGCGACAAGCGCATCGGTGCGGCTATCGTGAGTGGCGACGGGAAGACGGTCGACGGTGTGATTTCAGAGCGGGACGTCGCCTATGGCGTCGCCGTTCGGAAGGCCGAACTCCACACTTTGCCGGTTTCGGCACTCATGACCAAGACCGTGATCACCTGCTCCCCTAATGACGACATTGCAAAGGTCGCGTCGACAATGCTGTCACGAAATATTCGCCACCTGCCAGTGAACGATGACAATCGTCTTGTTGGCATGGTCAGCATGCGTGACGTGCTGAACTTGCGGCTCGATGAGCTTCAGCGCGAGACCGCACAGTTGCGGAATTTTATTAGCTTGACGGATCGCGAGCCCCAGGATCGATGACGGCCGAATATATGCCAACTGCAAGCGCGACGTGTGGTGTTTGTAAAGATCGCCGCGGATTTTAATGTCCTTCTGCTCGATGGGAAATGCTCGATGGGAACTTCGAACAGGGCCTCGTGTTCATCCCTTGACCAATGGCGAAACACGAACAAAGAGCAGGCTAGGCTTCGGGTCATTGTTGCTCAGATGGCAGCCCGCGCGATGTGCCCTCCAGGTGCTGCATCAGCAGCTGTAACGGATTTTCCTCATCGCCGCTCATAGCCTGCGATGGCCTGCCATAGGCACGATCTAGGATCACATTCGCTGAGCGTTGGCGTACGTCCTCATTCTTGCTCGCCCGCATCAGCTTAACGTGCAGCTGCAGCGCCTCCCGTCCGTACCTGCGCGCCGCCTCACGAATCTCTGTGCTGATCTTGTTCGGCGTGCCCCTCATGCGTCCGCCGCGCCGCTCCCCAGGTCTTGATCCCCGTGGCATCACGCCCCCTCGCCAACGTCTTCCATTCTCGTGCGCTCTACCATGTCGCGCACCCGCCAAAAACTCGCTGTAAGCCATCCCTGTCTGGCCAGAATTTAGTCAATGTGTGGCTCGACGAGTGAGAGGCGTCGCGATGCCTTGTGCGCGACCCGTTGCGGATGCTGCAATCAATAGCTGAATTGTCGGAGTTTGGTCTCTTGCACCTTGGCGCCCACCGTCAAGCCGAGGGGTCGGGCGCCGGTCCGCCGACCCCGCGACAACGGAGGATGTAACACCGTTTCCGGACAAACCTCTCTGCTATGACGGACGGCAAGAAAGTGCCAGTTCCGGAAGTGGGGCGATTTACATTTTCAGTTGCTCGCAGGCGCTTTGACTACGCTGGCGATCGCCTCGGTAATCAGGTCCGCCGCCATGTTGTCGTTGAGCCCCTCGCGGTGGTCGTCGTTCTACTCAGGGCTGGCGATCCCCGCATTGGCCTCTTCAAACCGACGGACTGCGCGCTCCGCGTCAAAGCGGTCCTCTCGTAATAACTCCGGGTCCCACTCGCTGCGCTCCGCAGCAAAGAAATCTCCGCCATAGACGTGGATCGCGCCAGTCAGTCGGGGAATTGGGTTGGTCACCGAATGAATGACATTGTGTCCAAGCGGCTCGGCGTCACCCACGCATAGGGCGCGTGCGCCGGCCGCCTCGACCCGGCCGTGGGGATCGCCTTTGATGCGCCGCCAGAAGATGTTGTCCTCCCGGCCGGTGTACAGGCCGATCACCGCCCACATGCGATGGTCATGGGGCATAATCGTCATTGTCGGGGCCCAGATCACGTTGAGGATTGTCAGGTCCGGTGCGTGATAAAGCTTCTGGAGTTGGGCACGCTTCGGTTCGCCCAGTCCGCTCAGAACGCCGCCCGGATCGGATACTGCACGAGCGACAACCTCGTTGACGAACTTGTGCGAGCGATCCGCAGCAAGCGCGGCACGGCAGTCGGCGATGAATTGATCCAGATCGAACATGACAGCCAGCGACTCACATGCATGAGTGATCAATGACTTCGGGAGGTAGCGCCGAAATCGCGCAAAGCGGCCTCGCCCACCCGCCAGCCGAGTTCATGGCCGTCGACATCGGCGCTGCGGAAGTGAATTCCACCCCAGACGCGCGCATCGTTGACCTCCTTGGAGATAGCGGAAAAGCTATCGAAACTGCGCGTCACGCCAAACACCGGGGGATAGGTGATGCTCACGCGTACACTGTCAGTCTTGAGCGCGCCGCGCAACACAGCCTCGGCTGCCCCGGAAAAACACGCATGCGCCGATGGATATTCCGGGTGCGGCGGCGTGCCAAGCAGCGGCTCCCAGGCCGCATCCCCCGCGAGCGTCAAGAGTTTTAGGGCGGCAGCCGCGCGGATCGCCGTAATCGGCCGCCAGTGCAGGCGATCATACTTGTCCACGAAGCAGGCGACCTGGGAGTCCGCGACGGCAACCGACAACAGGGCGAAGAGATGCAAGTTGTCGAGCACAGCGGCGTTGCGCTCAGCGGCCGCCGCCCTTGCCGCCGCGAACCATGGCACGCCGGTCTGTACCGTCCAAAACACGGCTGCCGCCGTTTGATCGGCAGTCCGCACGCTACTGTGCCGCGCGCCAAGCAGCTTCACCTCATCGAAGTCGGCCTTGAATTGCGCGCTGTCCAGGCGGGGCGGTCCCTGAGTTTTGTAGCTCTCGTCGAGCCGAATCACGAAAGGCTTAACCGCGCCCCAATGACCTAAGATTGGCTGCATCGAGTGTGGCGGGGTCAATTGATAAGAGCCTGGCCCATCTTTCAGCTTGATGTCCGCCTTCTGCGTGGACCCATCTGTAGCACGCAATTCCAACAGCTTTTCGGCCACCATCTGCCCAAGCTTCACGCCATTCGTCTTTGGCGGACCTTCGGCAACGCTCGACAGCGCGGATTTATAGGCGGCGTCGACCGCAGCGGATTGCGCCGGCGCGAGGCGTCTCAGAATAGTATGTGCGGCAGCGGCCACGGCGGCCTCGAGTGAGCTCGGCCCGTCGGGTTGGATGCCGGTAGCAAACAGCGCCGCCTTCTGATTGATCACGCGCGCAGCATCGTACATGGCCGCGTGCGTGATCGCGAGCACGCGCGACTGCAAAATTGAATTCGGCGGAACGGCCGTGGCCTCGATCGCAATGGCATTCCAATCAGTCGCGATGTCAGCCTTCGCTAAAGAGCCAGTACCGAGCGCAATCACCAATGTAGCCGCATTCACGAGTCGAGCGGAAAGCATGGCTATCTCCATTCGCCGATCGTTGCTCCATGGCCTTGTGAGAGAAAGCGTATGGCCTCATTTGCCCATGCGTCCAATGCAATTATTCGTTGCCTGTCGATGCAAATTCATTATCATTCGGCGCATGAACTTTCGGCATCTCCGTGCCTTCGCGACGATAGTGGATGCTGGCGGATTTGCTCGAGCCGCCGAGCGCTTGCATGTGAGCCAGCCGGCGCTTTCGCGACAGATCCATGCTCTTGAGTTGGAGCTGGGACTATCGCTGTTCGATCGGGCAGGTCGCGGCGTTCGACTGACGTCACAGGGCGAGGACCTGCTACGACATAGCCGCCGTTTGCTGACAGACGTCAGCTCGCTCAGTGAGCGGGCGCGAGCCTTGAAGGCAGGGCAGGCTGGTTTGCTTCGCGTCGGCGCCACCCCGCAGGTGATCGAGAATCTCTTGGCAGATTTTCTTGCGGAGTATGAGCGGCGGCATCCGCTGGTCGAGGTTGAGCTGAAGGAAGCAGGCGGGGCTCAGTTGGGGGACTTGCTCGATCGCGGCGAGATCGAGGTGGCTATCATGCCGGCCGGTGACGCCCGCTTCGAAGGACGGGCGCTGTATCCAATGTCTCTCCTGGCCGTGCTGCCCGAAGGCCACCGCCTGAGCCGGCGCCGCTCGCTTGAGGTTGCGGAGCTGGAGAGTGAACCGTTATTGCTGCTCAGCCGAGGTTTTGCATCGCACGCATGGTTCGAGGCAGCCTGCCAAATCGCGCATGTTCAGGGGCGTGTGGTCTTAGAGAGTGGAGCTCCCCAAACTATCATTGCTCTGGCGAGGACCGGGCACGGAATTGCCATCGTTCCCTCACCTGTGCGAATACCTCGCGATGGCGTCCGGATCGCGCCCGTCGTGCACCGCGGCGCTTCGATCGGCAGATGGACCGTTGCTGCTTGGGACGCGCGCCGATTTTTCGCTCCCTACGCCGAATTCTTTGTCAAAGAACTTGTCGCCGCCACGCGTCGCGACTACCCCGGGCGGGATCTCGTTCGCCGCGCACCGCCCCTACCGCAACCGAGGCAGTCGGAATCATGACGCCAGTTGCTCACAGGTCCCGGCGTCTCCACGTTCTTGATGGCTGCTCTGGGTCATAAGCAGACGTCGCTGCGCCCTCCGCGCTTCGGCGGCGCTAGGGGCCGATGGCGTCAATGTCGAAATTCGCAAACGCCTTCTCGACCGCGTCACTGGGAAACCTCACGATCACCCGTGCCCACCACGTTGTCCAAATCGCTCTTGAGTGCAGAGACCACTCCCGGCCAGTCACCGTCGGCATGGTCGAGGCGTTCCATCAGAAATGCCAGGACACCGGCGTTCACAATAGTTCTACGTCTGGGTTCTGGAAAACGGCGCGTCAGAAGGCGGCGCACTACGGCATCCGCTGCCTAGACGTTCTTGAGGCGCAGTCTTTTGCGTGGATGTTGACGCCGAGCTTCACGTTTCTGACGCGTCGGACTGACAGTCAAAGCTGGTTGTTCTTCCCGGAGCAAGAGGGAGTTCGCTCGCAGACCTTGGTATCAGTTCAGGGAGGCAGACCAATCAAAAAAGGGCGCTACGTCTACTACCACTGTACCGGTTACAAGGGAAAATGCCCCGAACCCTATGTGCGCCAAGAGGTCCTTGAAGAGCGTTTTTCTGAACAAATGGATCGCTTAAGTTTTGATGCCGATTTTCTGGAGTGGGTTCGGGAGGCCCTTTATGAAAGCCATTCCGACGAGTTGCGAGAGCACGAGGCAGCAATCGCACGGCATCAGACCGAATATGACCGTCTCCAAGATTTGACTTCACGCTATGTACGTGGACAAGCTGGACGGACGCGTTGACGTGGCATTGTTCGATCAGATGTCCGCACGGTGGCGGGCCGAGCAGGAGCGATGCCAGCAGGCGATAGAGCGGCACCAGTCGGCTGACCAGTCGTATTTGGAGAACGGGGTCAAGATTTTCTCGAACTCGCGAGAAACGCCCATCGGCTATTCCAAAAACAGGAGGCACACGAAAAGCGCCGTCTCCTCAATTTTGTACTTTCGAACTGCTCCTGGAAAGGTGGCCAGCTCACCGCTGACTTCAGGCAGCCCTTTGATTTGATTTCTGAAACGACCGCAAGGGCGGCACAAGTAACGGCTGCGGGAAATGGTAAAGCGATCGAATTTGATATTTGGCTGGGGAACTAGGATTTCGAACCTAGATTAACGGAGTCAGAGTTCGATGAACGTGAGACTGTCGCAATCTTGAAACTTCAATAGGTTAGTAGGACGCCCGTTGCAAGCTCTGCTCAACCGTGCACATCACAGCGCAACACCCACCCCCGCAAAATTCACGCGGCTTGCTCGACATGAGTTGCAAAGAGAGCAGCATCGCCTCCCTCCGCAAAGCCAGCAATGCGTCCACCGGGCGGTCCCATATTTAGCGCGTTGATGCTCTACTTTTTGTGCAGGAAGACTGTGGTTCGGTAAAGGTGGCTGCGTGTCCTGGATTTGAACCTACGTCCACAAGGTCACTCTGGGACCATCTGGATCACAACGAGATTTCAATGACATAGGTGTTCGCAGTTTCATCCTGTCCGGCGCGCCATGATTTCATTGGATAATCTTGATTGCGCCCGCTCGCGATGGGCCAGCAGACACAACAACACCGACCACCCATGAGTTCGGCGCAATGCGCCGACTATCTCGGCTGTTCTGTCGATTGGCTGAATGCTTCGCGGTGTCGAGGCGATGGCCCCCCATTCTTCAAGCTCGGCAGGCTTGTGAAATACATTCCCGACATCGTGGACGAGTGGGCGCGCAATCGGTTGGTGAAATCGACTAGCGAAACCGTACAGTGAACCGCGGCGAAGAACTACTGCGCTGAGGAAATTCCCCACACAGATAGAGTCACTTGCTTCGGGAGCAAGGAGTTGGGAGTTCGAATCTCCCCGCTCCGACCAATCTTTTCAACTACTTAGCAAAATCGTCGCGAGTTCCGGGGGCGCTTTGGGGGGCGACTTAATCCGGTTTCACCAGAGAAGAGCACCCTAGCATCGCCCAACTCCTCTGGCGCCTAACCAGACGACGCATCCATTTTCCTTGGCGCCGCCCGCATCGCTTGGATGATTTGCATCGTCTCAACGCTCACCGTAGTCACACGCTTCAACAGATCGACAACCTTCTCCTTGTGGTCGGCAAAGCGATACGTGTTCAATTCCTCCCGGATGGTTGGGTCCTTGGGTGTCTTCTCCTTGTGTTGGTCGAGGACCCAATCGATCGCAGACCGATTGCCAAGCAAATAGCTCCACGCGATGGGCGGCTGTCTGTTTCGGCAGTCGCGCGACTAACAATGACGGTATCAACTAGGTCACCGTCGCGGAACCGCCCCCGCGCTCAAGCTGAGGCTCAGCTAGACTTGTTTCCTGAGACTCTGATCTTTAAGCGCCCCAAGAGGCGTTAAGGACACGACACGGCCACTTAGGCGTGCAAGGAAGTTCCCTGTGCGGAGCACGCTAGGGAGGTCGTCATGACCAGCAGCAGAAACGTGATCATCGGTGTTGTAGCGCTAGCAGTGATTGTGGCCGCCGTTGCATACGTGTGGGGGCTACCGAAGTTCTGGTGACTAATTGACTGAGGGACGCTTGGTGTCGATCAAGCGTCCCTTGTTGACTGCGGCTGTCCTAACTTGGGTTAGCGCGCTGTCCTCAGCATCAGCGTACGCGCCCTGGTGCCATGCTGGGTCTGCGTTGGCTGCCTTCGCCTATGTCGGGCTGGGTTGACCTGAAGCCGGTAGCCATCGAATTTGGCTTCATACACCCATGACGAACCGTCCATCGGCCGCTTGGCGAGCGTTGGTTGGCAAATCCTCAGGAAACCGACACGGCTTCAACCAGCACTGAATTACAAGGGTTTTTAGGGAGTAGTTGTTTATTCGGGAGCAAGGGGTCGGGAGTTCGAATTTCCCCGCTCCGACCAATCTTTTCAGCAACTTAGAAATTTTGCAGGAACGTCCGGTGGCAGTTTGGGTGGCGTTTTAAGCCTCCGAACGGTGTTAGCCGGCTCTTCAACGCGCAACAGGCGTGGCAGGAAGTTCGCGAAACAGTTGAGCAAGGCGGTGCACGTCCTGCTGCGCGGCCTCGGTGTTGGCTGCCCACCAGTCGTCATGGCCTAGCTCTTCTTTATTCTTCACGCCCCAGTTCTCCAGCTTCCAAGCCAGAACCCACTTGTCGGTTAGGTGCAGAAACCGTGCATGCAATTCCCAACTGCAAAGGAGTTCAACACGGATATTCTTTAGCCCCACATGGATCCGAAGCGCATCATCATTGCTTGCTAAGAAAACGACGGCGGCCTTCTTTCCATCTGGGTGACCCTCGCAAGATGAAATTGTCTCGTAACCGCTCTCGTTCGCGGCCTCAACAACCGGCCAGATACCGGGCTCGATTACGTCTCGGTCGATTTTCAGAGCTCGCATCAGCACAAACTCCATCCAGGACTGGGCATACGCTGGCGACCCGCTGGTTCCGCTCAAAGGCTATCCCGGCGTGTTCTGGAAGCGATCCAAGAAGAAAAGTCGCGTGCAAGAGGCCCGCCTCTCTGCATCGATCAAGTCGCGTTATTCATGACCACTTTTTCCGACGCCCAGTCAATCGCTGTTGCATCTCTGAATTTGGCGTAGCCAAAGCCAGCCGCCCGGGCTTGTGGGATGAGGTGCTAACGCAGCGCACCGATCAAGGCAACGATAACGCCGCATGGCGCCTTGCTGAGGTGCAAGGTCCCCACTCTGGCTCACGCTTGATGAGCGCCTGCGCCACAGCGCCGTCAACGACATGACCCGCTACGGAAAGTCCACGCTCATGAAAAGCACTCTTGCGCAGGACATCACCGAGGACGAGCGCCAGGCCGCGCTGCGAGAGTTTCGTGAGCGCGAAGAGCTCACTAGCGGTGCAGCCGATCTGACCGGGGTTTGACTGCGGTGCTGATCAGCTTGCGACATTCGATTTCATCACCGCCTATTGTTTTGGCTCCAACATAACCCTCCCCCAAAACGGGTACGCCAAATTGATTAGGATTGAGCGCAGGAACGCTCTTACCCAATTGCGGTTCTGCCATTACATCGCGCGAAAAACACAGTTGCGCGCATTACCGTAAGAGGTACCAATGAACGTCCGCCTGGGTCTCGCACTTCTCCTTTCATGCATGCCGCTTTCCGCACACTCGGAGACGATGGTCACCAGCCACTATAGGGCAACCGCGCCGCACGTTGCGCTCATCGCACGCTTCCATTGGGCACGCGGTTGATTGTCACTTTTCCACGACCGGCCGAAGCGCCCACGTTGTTATCCGCGATCGAGGACCTTTCATTCGCGGCCGGTCGCTCGACATTTCGAACTCCGTCGCGAGCCAACTTGGCTTTGAAAAAGCGGCGTTCTCCGCCTGACAACTCGCGTTGTCGGGAACTGATTGACCGCACCAACCCGTGCGGTCGCCGTGCACACAGAAGTAGGCTCAACTGCGCGCTCTCACGAGCGCCAGAGGAGGCCTCACACATTCGCGCAAAGCTCATGGCGCACCTCGGCGCAGTTCATCCGCTCTGACGAGAACGGCACTAACAAATCACGCGGATCGGGTTCGATGGTGGCCAGCCAACGGTCATAGGCGTCGGGCGGCAGGTTTACCGGCATGCGTGGCACACGCAAGCGCGCCTCGAGAATGCTTGCCTAAAATAAAAAGGGTCTGGCTCGTGAGGACAGCCGTTACACGCAGAAGTACGCGGGTCATAATAACCGGTGCCGCCTGGGTGTCGCTACTCAGGCTGTCGCGAGCAGGCCACGCTATCTGATCAGGCCAAATATTTATCGGCTTTCTCGCCGGCCCTGATCTTCTCTGCCAACCACATCGCCATTCGCCCTCGGCCAGACCAAGTGCCACCCGTCTTCGGGTCGCGATACTTCACCTTCACGGCGCTTTTCTTCTTCTTACGCCTGGCAGTCTTCGGCTCTGTGTGTCCGTTGCTCGACCCGTTTTCCAACGCTGCCAGCTGCCGCTTCAGCGTGTTGATTTGTATTAGGCGTGCTTTGCTGTGCATCTCTTGCAACTCACCCAAGAATGCCACCTGCCCATCGAACAGCATCGTCTTAAACCACGCGCCTACGGATTTGGCTGTCATCCGTCCGTTACCCTTCGCCATCGCTCTTACTCTTCCCATCTTCGCCAATTCCGCACTCATCGCAGTTTTAGACCGCGGCGCATTTGCAACGCAAACTATTTGGTTGCGACCATTCGGACCATGGTTGTGCGGTGGTAAATTTGCTTCCACGCGATCCGCCCACGCAATCGGGATCTGCGTCCGTCAATCGCCGCTCAGCATTCCTCGCCGAGCCTTTGACGCAGCCTGCCGCCTCGCGGGCCTCAAACCGAACATTCGGCTCGAAACCCGCTCTCCACATACCCTGTTGGCTCTCGCCCAAGCCCAGCACGGGGTAGCCATCATTGCGTCCACGTTCCGAGCGCATCGTTATAATCTGAAGATTGTTCGCATCGTGTATCGGAGCCGGCCGCTGCGCGAGCCGTTGGCTGTCCTATGGGACAAGCGACGTCCGCTACCTCGCTACGCCACGGCCTTTTGCCAGATGTGGGCCGAGCATGTGCGAGCTGTATTTCCGATCACGGGACCGACCGTACCAAAGGCAGGCACTGCACCGAAACGAGCTAAGGACCGATGACCACTTAGAAACCCCGCCCACTCAACTTGGACCACATGAACAACGGCAGCTTGGGGTCAGAAGCGGACATCCCGCCGTGCTGCGCTCAGGTCTGCTTCACCCCCGAAAGCAGACATCGCGAACATCGCGGCGAATCTCTGTTGTGCCAAGAACTGACTCGGCCTTCGGAATGTCGTACCCGTATGGAGCCCGGCACCACGCTGAAAGCGGACACTCAGATGCATCGGCAATGTCCGCTGAGCGCCACTTGCGGTCATTGAGACCAATCATGGGATCCGCCCGCCGTTTGCGCTCGTATACAAAAGCGGACATGCGCCGCTTTGAAGAGCGAAATCACCGATGCTCGAAACAGCATGTCTGCTTCCGGCTGAACTCCGGTCACTCTTGCCGCTTCGCAAACGGGAGGCCTTGACCCCCAGCAAACCTAACTGGTCCGAAACATTCACAACAGCATCGCCAAGGGTCTAGAATTTTCGGGGAAGGTTGTCCCCGTTACATCTCCCCTTTGCATCCAGGCTGAGGTGCGTCATGACGAGAGGAAACGAAACCTTCAGACACCCACTCATTCCGGTCGGGAAACGCGCCATGTTGATGTGGCAGCGGCTGCGAGTGTGCCTGAAGATCCGAACAGGCGCGCCTCAAGGAAGCAAACGCTCCTACCCTTGTGAAGGAAGCGTGCTTCACACCGTGCATTCGGTTCACGGATCGGCGCAAACAGCTGCACCTTCATTTCCATTGTCAGGCCCGGTCGGCCGAACGTATGACGCAACAGGTGTCCCATGGCCACATCGAGAACAAACCCGCTCACTCCTCCGTGCAGACCGCCTTGCGGATTGAACATATATCGGCGCACGGGAAACTTTACGACGCAAGTGTCGCCGGGATAACTGAAAGTCAGGCCAAACAGCCGAGCCAGGAAGAACCTTTCAAAGTCCGGGTGATGCTCCTTCAAAGCCAATTCGAACGCCTGCCTGGCTTCACTTTCAAAATCACTTTTTGGATCATTCATGATTGTTGCAAACTTGCTCCAGGAGACAAGGGATCAGGCGTTGTTGGTGCCGCCGTCGACATTGATGATCTGTCCGGTCACGTAGGTTGAGTATGGGCCGAGCAGAAACATCACGACGCCGGCCACCTCATCCGGTCTGCCGAGGCGACCGAGCGGGATTTCCTTCAGCATATCAGCCTTGCGGGCATCGATGATATGCGTCGCCATCGGCGTTTCGATCACGCCGGGTGCGATGCCATTGACGAGCGCGCGGGATTTCAAGTTGCGCGCCAGCGCCCGGACGAACCCAGCGATGCCGCCCTTTGCCATGGAGTACGCAACATGGCCAAGGCTGCCGCGTCTGTAGGCTTGCGAGCTCGCAAACACGAGCCTCGCGGGTTCATCGGTGGCCAGGCGATCCACCATGGCGCAAACCAAGTCGAAGCCATTGGTCATGTTGGCGGCAATGGTGCGGTCGTACACATTGCGGGCGCCGGGTTCGAGTTCGTGCGGAACAAAAATTCCCGCCATGTGGACCAGTGCATAGAGCGGACCATCGATGCGTGCCAGAGCTTCGGCGCAAGCCTTTGGGCTGTCGAGATGGGACGGCGAGATGACATGACCGCTACCGGCGAGCGATGCTGCGAGGGAGTTCAGGCCTTGCTCGTTTGGGTCGATCAGGACAAGCCGCGCGCCAGCCTTTGCAGCCATTCGCGACGCGGCTGCTCCAATGCCACCGGCCGCGCCGGTGACTACGATCGTGCGTCCTGACAACTCACCCATCTTTGCTTCTCCCTAGCGGCAAGGCCGCACGTGGTCTGATCGCTTTGCGCTACTCCTGCGGAAAGCCGCCGTACGGGAACCATCCCGCGCCGGCCATGACCCCCCCGTCCACGGGCACCGTTGCGCCGGTGACGCCAGAGGCAGCCGGCGACAGTAGGAAATGGACGACCTCTGCGATTTCCGACGGCTTTAGCAGCCTGCCGATCGGGGTCGCTTTCAAAATGGGAGTCAGGTCGCGTGGCGGGCGCCCATCCCGCGGCTGAAGAAATGGTGTATCGGTCCAGCCCGGTGCGACCGCATTTACCCGCACGCCCTTGCCAGCCCACTGCACCGCGAGCGCTTGCGTGAGATTGACGACGGCGGCTTTGGCGGTGGTGTAGCCGAGGACTGGTCCCGGCCGGAACGACAAGACGGACGCAAGAGTGACAATCGCGCCCGCGCGGCGGCTTGCCATGAGCGAACCCAGAACCCGGCAGGAAATGAACGTGCCGGTGAGATGCGACTCCACCAGCCGGTTGAACTCGCCCGTATCGGTATCTTCGATCGGTTTGGCGCGAGGCTGAATTCCGGCGCAGGTGACGAGCCCGTTGAGGGGCGGCATGCGCGTTTCCGCGCTCGTTACGGCCGCCGCGAAAGCGTCTTCTTCCAGCGTGTCGCAGTGAACGGCGATGGCACGCTCTCCGAGTTCCCGCGCAAGCTCGATCACGCCCTGCTCGTTGACGTCGACAAGACAGACCCAACCCCCTCCCTCCACCACGCGCCGCGCAACAGCGGCTCCGATTCCGCTCGCGCCACCAGTAATCAATACGGACTGGGTCACAGGTTCATGCCTCCACAAAGTATTCGTGCTGCCGAGAACGGCATGTCGCAGAGTTGGTTACACGTCGGTTTTGCCGCGACCTAGCCTTTGCGCAATTTCATCTCGGATCGCCGTTTTGAGGATCTTGCCGACCGGTGTGCGCGACAGTTCCTTGAACGCATGAAAGCCTTTGGGCACCTTCACGGGCCCGAGTTCCTTGCGCACGAACGCCGACAATTCCGCGGTATCGAGCTCAGCGCCGTCGCGCGGTTGAATGGCCGCGTGGACAGCTTCGCCCCATTTGTAATCCTGGACGCCAACCACCGCGCATTCGAGCACGGACGGATGCCGGGCCAGGACGCTCTCGACATCACTGGGATAGACGTTGAAGCCGCCAGTGATGATCAGATCCTTGCTGCGGTCGCGAATGAACAGCAGCCCGTCGTTGAGGACGCCGAGATCGCCTGACCTCAGCCATCCATCCACGAGCGTGCGGCTGGTAGCCTCCGGCGCGTTCAGATAGCCGGACATCACCAGATCGCCACGCACGCAGATTTCGCCGGACTCGCCTTCGGGCAGCAAATTTCCGGCGTCATCCAGGATCGCGACCTTGGTAAGCATCGTTGGGTAGCCGACCGATGTCAGCGCGTCGCCATGCATGTGTTCGGGCGGCAGGAAGGCGATTGTCTGCGGAGCCTCAGTCTGGCCGTAGGTGGTCGAGATGACGGGGCCGAACACGCCTTGGGCATCCATTATCTGTGCGGGACGCATGGGGGCCCCGCCATAGACGATCATGCGCAGAGACGACAGGTCGCGCGGTGAGCGCCGCTGTTCCTCCATTGCAGTGATGACGAGCGTCGGCGGCGCGAACAATACCGTGCAGCGCGATTTTTGGACGGCGTCGAGCAATCCCGGTGTGTTCGCATCTTCCGGGAAAACAAGTGCGCCGCCCCTGGCGAACAGCGGCAGCATATAGGTCGACGTGCCGTGAGTGAGGGGCGCAGATACAAGATAGCGGTCGTCGGCCCCCAGTCTCAGCGCATTGATCGTGGTGACGATATTCGTGTTCCAAGCGCGATAGGGCTGCTGCACGCCTTTCGGAATGCCCGTGGTTCCACCCGTGAACTTGACCGCTTGCGTATGGCCAAGGGGGATATTCTCACGCTGCAGTGGACCCAGTGGCAGGTCGGAAGCTGACGCGTCGTCCAGATCAAGCGTCTCCAGCGGTGTCGGATCGAACTTTCCGAGCCGCTCCTGCATGGATCGATCGGTGACGACGAGGGCCGGAGACACGAACGCGATCATGCGATGAAGTTCGGAATCGCCATTGCGTGGATTGAGCGGCACCCACACCTTACCCGCCGCCAGGATGGCCAGGATCGTCACGAGATGATCAACGGTGTTGGCGGCGCCGACAGCGACGTGGGTACCGAGCCCCCGATCCTGCTGCCTCAAGGCCGCGGCGCGCCGGACAATCCGCTGCGCCAATTCCGCGTAGGTCATTTCTCCGCCAGGATAGATGACAGCGGTGCGTGAGGGAAACGCGCGAACCGAACGCCAGAAGAAGTCTACCGGATACATCTGTGTCCTCTGCGGCGCCTGCAAGTGTTGTTGCCGGCGCTGTTTCTTGCGCGCCCCTTGCCTAGCGTTTCAGCTCCACCGAGACATTTCCGCTTGAGACATAAATGCGTCTTGCGGCCGGCCGCTTCGCAATTTCCTTCAGCAGATGGACGATGGGCTTGTCGGCAATAGTCCAGGAGGCGTAGTCCGGACGATTGGAGCGCATCGGTTCCAAGACGGCCTCATCGTAGGAAAGGCGCAGCAAAAGCTCATCGCCATCGGCTTTCGGGTAGCGTTTGCGAACCAGCGGCAGCAACGGCTCCAACGGCTTCGGTTCGAGCGCGATATCCCTCGACGCGTTGCTGACGATCCGATCCAGTATGTCGGGCTCGACGGGCGCAAGCAGCTTGCCGTAGTAACCGAGCGCGTACTTCTTGATCTCATTGGGAACGATGCGATAGCGCTCGCCGTGAATGACGTTGAGGGTCGCTTGCACGCCGATGAACTGCGCGAACGGCGTGACCTGGATCGGCCAGCCGAGTTCGGCGCGCACTCTGCCGCATTCTTCCAGAACCTTGGGCAGCCGATCCTGAAGACCAGCGGCCTTGAGCTGCGCGGTGAGATTGCTGAGAACGCCGCCCGGGATCTGATGCTTGAAGAAGCTCGCGTCGAAGTCTGCCGGCTTCCCGCGTTGGAACCCTTCGCGGGCCGCGACCGCCTCGAGATGCTGCTCCATCTGCCGGAGACGCTCCACCGTGACACCGGTCGCGTAGCCCGATTGTTCGAGGTTGTGCACCGTCGTAAACACCGATGGCGGCGCGTTCGCATCGGCAAGTGGCGGCACGCATGTGTAGACGTGATCCACTCCGAGCGCGGCTGCCGCCAATTGCGCGCGTTGCGGCAAGCCGAGGAGGCCATGTGAGTGGACCCCGAGACGGCGGCTGCCGATTGCTGCCTTCAGCGCCGGCACGAGATTTGCGACTCGTTCAGGCGTAAGCACGCCGCTGGCGTCCTCGATCAGCACGCCGTCAACGTCTGCACGCTCGATGTACTCGCGGGCTTTGGCGACGTAGAGCGCATCGGTATGCACCGGGCTTTCACTGAACGTGAGCCACCCCACCGTATGCGCACCGAGCTTTTTTGCCAGAAGCAGAGAGGGTACGACGTTGTCGAGGTCGTGCAGCCCGTCGAATGCCACGAACTGACGAATGCCGTTGGCGACCAGCCGCTCGATCCACAGATCGTTTACGTCCTGCGGCAAAAGCTCGAAGCCAAGTACGCAGCGGCTGCGGATCACGGCCTGCATCGGCGTCTTGGTGATGCGCTGCCGGAGCAGCCTGAGGCGTTCCCACGGATCCTCGCGCAGATAGCGAACCGCGGCATCAAACTGGACCGCACCAACCACCTCGATAGCTTCAAAGCCGGCCTGATCCAATGCCTCAGCGACCGGCAGCATGGAACCGGTCGACATGCGGGTCGCCCACAGGCACTGCTGTCCATCCCGGAACGTCGTATCGATGATCCTCACTGTGCTCATGAGTTGTCCGGGCGAATGAGGATGAGCGGTTGACCGGCTTCGACCGCGTTTCCGTTTTCGACGAGAACGCGGATCACCGTTCCAGACACGCCCGCCGTGACGGATGTGAACAGCTTCATGATCTCAACGAGGCACACCACCGTGTCGGGGCCAACGCGCGTGCCCGCCTTGCAGAACGGTTCCGCGCCGGGGCTGGGAGACCTGTAGAACTGACCGGCGACTTCGGCACGCACGGCGATGGTCCCGGGCTCGATATTGGTCGGGGCATCGACTTGTTTCTGCGGCTGCACGGGCTGAGGCTTCGAAGGGGCAGCTGCAGGCTCTGACCTCGTCGCCTGGGTCAGTGTCTGTCCATTTTTGCTGGCCGCAAGCTTGAAGTCGCCAATCTCTATGTGAATTTCCGAGTACTCGGTTTCGCGGAACACGCGCAGCAGCGTTTCAACGTCCTCAAATGTGAAATTCATGCCTCCCTCCCTCCCCGCCGGTGCAGCGAGGCATGTGCTGGTGCTGTTCCTATCGCCGCTCGCGGTGTCTCCGGCAGCGGCGAACTCTTCAGGACCACCAGCGCCTGATCGAACTCGACGAACTGCCCCGATTCAAAAAACCACTGACCCACGTGTCCGGTGATCGGCGCGATGATCGCAACACGTCGGCGGCCGCACTGAAATCTCCCCGATCGTTTCGCCTTCGCGGACGGCTCCCGGCCCACCGGCCGGTACGACACGGCCAGGGCATGGCGCGCGCACGAGCACGCCTTCCGGCTTTGGGGGCGCAGATCGTGACTGAGCCGACGGCGCGGGCGTGTCGCGCCGCACGTCGACAGTGACGCCAGATGGGAGCGTTTGTGTTTTGCCGTCGAGGTATTCGAGCACCGTCGCGATATCACGAAATTCCATCAAAGGTACTCCTCTTCGATCCAGCGGGTGTGGATCGCGGCATCGCGAAATTCCTGCCGCCGCAGGAGGTCCAGATGAAACGGTGCATTGGTCGCGATGCCGGTATCGTTGAACTCCATCAGGGCTGCCTCCGACCTGACCAGGGCTTCGCGCCGATCACGGCCAGAGATGATCAACTTGCCTAGCATGGAGTCATAAAACGGAGACACCACGTAGCCGCTATAGGCGTGGGTATCAAACCGTACGCCGGCGCCGGACGGGCGGGGCCAGGTGCCGATGCGTCCGGGGCTCGGCTGGAAATTGCGCGAGGGATCTTCAGCGCAAATGCGCCATTCGATGGCGGCGCCGACGCCTGATGGTTTTGCCGCATCACGCGACAGCGGTGCGCCGGCCGCGACTTTCAGTTGCTCTGTGACGAGGTCGTATCCAGTCAGAGCCTCGGTAACCGGATGCTCGACCTGGATGCGGGTGTTCATTTCGATGAAGAAGAAGCGGCGGCTCGCGACGTCGAAAATGAACTCGACGGTGCCGGCGTTCTCGTAGCCAATGCCCTCGCCGAGCGCCACGGCGGCTTGCAGAAGGTCCTGCCGCTCATGGGCTTCGAGTGCGGGTGAAGGGGCTTCCTCGATGATTTTCTGATGTCGCCGCTGCACGCTGCAATCGCGCTCGCCGAAGTGCCGAACGCGCCCATGGCTGTCGCCGAATATCTGCACCTCGATGTGGCGAACGCGCGAGAAGAACCGCTCGAGATAGATTTCGCCGTTGCCGAACGCAGACTCGCTTCGACCGATGCCTGCATGAACAGGTCCGCGAACGCCGCTTCGTTCCTCGCCACCCGCATGCCGCGGCCGCCACCGCCTGCGCTCGCTTTCAACAGAGCAATACGAAACGCGCCCAGAGATGCAACAG
>CAWFBJ010000028.1:0-83077 GCA_963814055.1 uncultured Alphaproteobacteria bacterium | reverse complement strand
AAGGTTGCCTTCTCTTCGATACGCCCCAAGGTCAGACAACGGTCAGCGCCGATGCGACGGTCTTGGCGCTGGGCGGCGCGAGCTGGCCGCACCTTGGCTCCGATGGCGCGTGGGTAGATCCAATGAGCGAAGCGGGTGTCGGCGTCACGCCGTTGCAGCCGGCAAACTGCGGGTTCGTGGTTCGATGGTCGGACATTTTTCGCACGCGCTTCGCCGGACAGCCGCTGAAACGTCTGGAGCTGTCGTTTGGCGATAAAAAAGTGCGCGGCGAGGCCCTCGTCACCGAGACCGGCTTGGAAGGCGGTGGCGTCTACGCATTGTCGGCGGCGCTGCGCGAGTCGATTGCCGGTACCGGCGAGGCGATTTTGCACATCGACTTGCGCCCCGACCTGACGCATGCCGATCTGGCCGCGCGTCTCGCGGCGCCGCGCGCGAAGCAGTCGCTTTCGACGTTCTTGCGCAAGGCCGCGAACCTGTCGCCGGTCGCGATCGGCCTGCTGCAGGAGGCGGTCAAGGCGTCGTCGCAACACTTGGCGAGCATGGCGCCCGCTGCACTGGCGGATCTCGTCAAGGCGGTGCCGGTTCGCCTGACCGGAACGGCACCCGTTGCCAGGGCCATCTCCACTGCAGGTGGCATTGCGTTCGATCAGGTCGATAAGCACTTCATGCTGCGCCGCCGCCCGGGCGTGTTCGTTGCCGGCGAGATGCTGGACTGGGAAGCGCCGACCGGCGGCTATCTGCTGCAGGCCTGCTTTGCGACGGGCGCTGCCGCCGGGAATGGTGCACTGGAATGGCTTGGTGGCGTACAGGACGGTTAGGTGTAGGGCGCCTTGCCAGCATTTCGCCCAGTGATTGACCAGCCACCGTCGTCATCCTCGGGCTTGTCCCGAGGATCCATCTTTCAACTTGCGAGCGAGGAAACCGATGGCTGGATGGTTGGGACAAGCCCGACCATGACAAAGGGGAATGCTTGCGATTTTGATGACACGGGTCGCCAGATAATCAACTTCCCTCGATTTCCTCGCGTAGCATCTCGAGCTCCAGCCATTTCTCTTCCGCCGTGGCCAGTTCGGCTTGTGCGGTGGCGAGTGAGGCCGACGTCTCTGCGAAGGCCTTGGGGTCGCGGGTGTAGAGATCGGGGTCGTCGAAACGCTGCTGCAACTGGCGGATCGCTGCTTGCAGCGTCGCGATCTGCTTGGGCAGGGTCTTCAGGCCGTGCTGCTCGTGAAAGCTGAGCTTGCGTTTCGAGGATGGCGGCGCGCCTGCAGTTTTCGCAAGAGCGGCGTTCTTGGATTTCTGCACCTTCCGGCCGTCGAGATCCGCGCCGCGCTGCGCCAGCATGTCGGAGTAGCCGCCGGCATATTCGGTCCAGCGGCCGTCGCCGTCGGGTGCGAGCACGAGGTTCACGACGCGATCCAGGAAGTCACGGTCGTGGCTGATCAGGATGACGGTGCCGGCATAGGCGCCGAGCATTTCCTCCAGTACGTCCAGCGTTTCGAGATCGAGGTCGTTGGTCGGCTCGTCCAGCACCAGCAGGTTGGAGGGCTTGGCGAGCGCGCGCGCCAGCATCAGCCGGCCACGTTCGCCGCCGGAGAGCGCGCTCAGCGCCGTGCGCGCCTGCAGCGGCGAAAACAGGAAATCCTGCATGTAGCCGACGACATGCTTGGTTTGTCCCCCAACCGTCACGGTGTTGCCGCGGCCGCCGGTCAGCGCCTCGCTGAGGGTCCAGTTTGGATCGAGGCTTTCGCGCCCCTGGTCCAGGTTTGCCATCGCCAGATTGGCGCCGAGCCGAATGCTGCCGCTGTCGGGCGCGAGCGCTCCGGTGAGCAGGCCGACCAGCGTGGTCTTGCCGCTGCCGTTGGGGCCGACGACGCCGATGCGGTCGCCGCGCATCACGCGCACCGACAGGTCTTTGACGATCGTCCGCTCCCCGAATGATTTGCCGACACCCTTGGCCTCGATGACGAGCGTGCCGGATGTCTCTGCTGCAGTGGCGACGATCTCCGCCTTGCCCTCGGCCCGCCGGTAGTCGCGCCGGGTCTGGCGCAATGCCTGCAGTCCCGCCACACGGCGCACGTTACGCTTACGCCGTGCCGTCACGCCGTACCGCATCCAATGCTCTTCGCGCGCGATCTTGCGGTCGAGCTTGTGCTGGGCAACCTCTTCCTCTTCCAGCTTCTGGTCGCGCCACGCCTCGAACTGGCTGAAGCCCAGGTCGACACGGCTGGTTTTGCCGCGATCGAGCCAGACGGTGATGCGGGAGAGGTTTTCCAGGAAGCGCCGATCGTGCGAGATCAGCACCAGCGCCGCCTTCTGCTGTGAGAGGCGCGCTTCCAGCCATTCGATGGCCGGCAGATCCAGGTGGTTGGTGGGCTCGTCGAGCAGCAGGATGTCCGGATCGGGGGCAAGAACATGCCCGAGCGCGGCACGGCGCGCCTCGCCGCCCGAGAGTTGCGCGGGATCCTCGTCACCGGTCAGACCAAGCTGCTCCAGCAGGTAGCGGGCCTGGTGGGGATCGTCGGCGGGGCCGAGCCCGCTCTCGACATAGGCGAGCGTGCTGGCAAAGCCGGAGAGGTCGGGCTCCTGGGGCAGATAGCGCACGGCCGCGCCCGGCTGGATGAAGCGCTCGCCGCTGTCCGGCTCGACCAGGCCCGCAACGATCTTGAGCAGCGTCGACTTGCCCGAGCCGTTGCGGCCCACCAGACAGACCCGCTCGCCCGCGGAGACGGACAGCTCCACGCCCTCCAGCAGCGGCGTGCCGCCGAAGGTGAGCGCAATGTCGGCGAGTTGGATGAGAGGCGGTGGCATGCGTGGCGAAAGTGACCTTACTCAGGCCGTTTGGCGCGCGGCTAGGAGGCCGGCTTTGAAGCTCATCGTCATACCGGGGCTTGTCCCCGGTATCCAGCCATCGCAAGCCGTGGAGCCGATAGCACGATGGATCCCGGCGACAAGCGCCGGGATGACATGTCAAATATCCACGCTGGCCGCCAAGGCGTTGGCCTGGATGAATTCGCGGCGGGGCTCGACGATGTCGCCCATCAGGCGCGAGAAAATCTCGTCCGCCTCGCCGAGGTCGCCGATCTTGACCTGCAGCAGCGTGCGCACATCGCGGTTGAGGGTGGTTTCCCAGAGCTGCTCGGGGTTCATCTCGCCCAGCCCCTTGTAGCGCTGGACCGAGATACCCTTGCGGCCCGTCTCGAAGATGGCGTCGAGCAGAGTGCGCGGGCCGAACACCGGCGTCTCGCTGTCCTTGCGCTTGAGCCTGGCGGGGGTGCCGTAGATCTCGTGCAGGTGCGCGTGGCGCTCGTTGAGGCGGCGGGCCTCCAGCGAGCCGATAAGCGCGCGGTCGAGTATGTGCGTCTCGGTCACCCCGCGCACCAGGCGGCGGAACACGTAGCCCTCGTTGCCGAGCCGGCCGGTCCAGCCGCGCTCCGTTTCGTCGGAGAGCTGGTCGAGCTGCAGGGCAATGGCCTCGGCTCTCGCGGTCGCCTGTTCGGCCGAGAGCAACAGCTTGGGATCGAACAGGCCGCCGATGGCCGCCTGCTCCACCACGAAGCGGGTGTAGCGCGAATGCAGGTCGTCGATGACCTTGGCGATGCCGCGCGCCTGCTCGACGATGTCGCGCAGATCGCGTCCCGCCCGCATCTCGCCCGAGCCCAGCACCAGCGAGGCTTCCTCCAGCCCGGTATTGATCAGGTAGTCCTCGAAAGCGCGCTGGTCCTTGAGGTAGGCCTCCGACTTGCCCTTGCTGACTTTGTAGAGCGGCGGCTGGGCGATGTAGAGATGGCCCTTTTCGACGAGGTCGGGCATCTGCCGGTAGAAAAAGGTGAGCAGCAGCGTGCGGATGTGGGCGCCGTCGACGTCGGCGTCCGTCATGATGATGATCTTGTGATAGCGCAGTTTGGAGAGATTGAAGTCGTCGCGGCCGATGCCGGTGCCGAGCGCGGTGATGAGCGTGCCGATCTCCTGGCTGGACAGCATCTTGTCGAAGCGGGCGCGCTCGACGTTCAGGATTTTGCCGCGCAGGGGAAGTACGGCCTGGAATTCGCGGTTGCGGCCCTGCTTGGCCGAGCCGCCGGCGCTGTCGCCCTCGACGATGAACATCTCGGTGTTGACGGGATCGCGGTCCTGGCATTCGGCGAGCTTGCCGGGCAGCGAGTTGATGTCGAGCGCACCCTTGCGGCGGGTCAGTTCGCGCGCCTTGCGCGCAGCTTCGCGCGCGGCGGCTGCTTCCACCACCTTGGCGAGAATGATCTTGGCTTCCTTGGGGTGCTCCTCGAACCAGGCGGTGAGCTGCTCGCCGACAACGTTCTCGACGACCGGTTTCACTTCCGATGAGACGAGCTTGTCCTTGGTCTGGCTGGAGAACTTGGGGTCGGGCACCTTGACGGACAGGACGGCGGTGAGGCCCTCGCGTGCGTCGTCGCCGGTGATCGCCACCTTCTCCTTCTTGGCGATGCCGGTTTCTTCCGCATACTTGTTGATGATGCGCGTGAGCGCTGCACGGAAGCCGGCGAGATGGGTGCCGCCGTCGCGTTGGGGGATGTTGTTTGTGAAGCAGAGCACCTGCTCGTGGTAGGCGTCGTTCCACCACAGCGCCAGCTCGACGCCGGTGCCGTCCTTGTCGCCGCTGACCATGACCGGCGCATCGATCAGCGCCGCTCTGGAGCGGTCGATGTAGCGCACGAACTCGGCGATGCCGCCCTCGTAGCGCATCTCCTCGGTTTTCTTATCGGCGTGACGATCGTCCTTGAGCACCACGCGCACGCCCGAGTTCAGGAAGGCGAGCTCACGCAGGCGGTGTTCCAGCGTGGCGTAGTCGAATTCGGTGACGTTGTGGAACGTCTCGAGGCTCGGCCAGAACGTGACCTCGGTGCCGCGCTTGTCGCCCGCGGGGCCCATGACCTTGAGCGGCGCCTCGGTGACGCCGTTACGGAAGCGGACGAAGTGCTCCTTGTCGTCGCGCCAGATTTTCAGTTCGAGCACCGTGGAGAGCGCGTTCACCACCGACACGCCGACGCCGTGCAGGCCGCCCGACACCTTGTAGGGGTTGTCGTCTTCCCCCTCGCTGAACTTGCCGCCGGCGTGCAGTTGCGTCATCACCACCTCGGCGGCCGAGATGCCTTCCTCGGTGTGGATGCCGGTGGGAATGCCGCGGCCGTTGTCGCGTACCGTGCAGGAGGCGTCCGGGTTAAGGGTGACGCTGACCTCGCTGGCGAAACCGGCGAGTGCTTCGTCGATGGCGTTGTCGACGACTTCGTAGACCATGTGATGCAGACCCGAGCCGTCATCGGTGTCGCCGATGTACATGCCGGGGCGCTTGCGCACCGCGTCGAGACCCCTCAAGACCTTGATTGCGTCGGCGCCGTAACGCTCGGCGCCATTGGTCTTTCTCGCAGGGTTTGCGCTCATGTCAGGGGACGTCCTTTTGGGGGAGTTTTGTAACTCCGGAGAATAGCGCAAAACGGCCGCAGAAGCACGCGAAAAGAGGCGCAAGGGTGGCTTAAAAACACATGTATTTTCAGGTATTTATGGCAGGCGATCGGTGGGTGCAGGCGGGTCAGAGGGCGGCCGCAATGCGGCCGTCTTCGACGTGATGAAATCGGGCCCGATTTTCCAGCGCCGAGAAGGCCTGCAGATCGGTCCCCGTCAGCCACGCCTGAGAGCCCAGCGCGACGATTTCATCGAACAGCGCGCCGCGCCGCAAAGGGTCGAGATGGGCGGCGATCTCATCGAGCAGAAGGATCGGCGCGGCGCCATCGCGGCGCTGTCGAACGAGATCGGCATGCGCCAGCACGAGGCCGATGAGCAGCGCTTTCTGCTCGCCCGTGGAGCAGACGCTGGCCGGCATCTGCTTGGGGCCGTGCCCGACGATCAGGTCGGAGCGATGCGGGCCTTCGAGCGTGCGGCCGGCGGCGCGATCGCGTTCGCGCATGGCGTGCAGCGACGCCACGTAGGCGTCCTCGACGTCGACTGCGGGCTGCGTTGCGAGCGCATTCTCGAGCGTGCCGGTGAGTGCAAGTTCGGCCCACGGGAAGGCGCTGGTCGATGCGGCATCGCGCCGGACGCCGATGGCGGCCGCGAGTTCGGCGACGGCGGCGGCACGCGCGGCGGCAATCGCGACGCCCGTCTCGGCCATGACATGCTCGAAGCCCGTAAAACGTGAAGGATCACGCACGTCCTCGGCCAGCAGGCGGTTGCGCTGCTGCATGGCGCGCTCGAATTGCCCGAGGCGCGGGCGATAACCGGGATCGAAGCTCGGGATCAGGCGATCGAGGAAGCGGCGGCGCTCGGAGGCGGGACCGGTGAACAGGCCGTCCATCGCCGGCGTGAGCCAGAAGATGCTGGCGTGACTGGCAAGGACGCCCGACCCTGACTGGTCTTCTCCGTCGATGCGCACGATGCGGCCGGTGCGCGTGCCGCTGGCTTCGCCCTTGAGTCCCGTGCCGATGTCGATCGGACCCAGCGGCGTGCGCATGGTAGCAGCGACGGCCCAATCGGGCGATCCCATGCGCGCCAGTTCGGGAAATGGAGAGCGGCGCAGCCCTTGACCTGCCGTCAGCAGCGAGACAGCTTCCAGCAGGTTGGTCTTGCCCGAGCCGTTGGGACCGGTGAGCACGACGGGCTCGGGGCCGACCGAGAGAACCACGCTGGTGTAGTTGCGGAAGTTGGTGAGGCGCAGCCGCTCGACCCACACGCGCAGTTCCGTCAGCTCGGGCGACGATGAAACGGCCCCGTCGGCACGCGGGACGGCGTTGAGCGGCATGGAGGACAACTCGCGACGGATGGGGCTCGCGTCAGACACGCATCGGCATCAGCACGTAGAGCGCCCCTTCGTCGCTGCCATCCCGCACCATGGTCGGGGAGCCCGGATCGGCAAGCTGGAAGTGTGCGGTCTCGCTCTCGAGCTGACCGGCGATGTCCAGGAGATAGCGGGCGTTGAAGCCGATTTCCAGGGGCGTGGCATCGTAATCGACGCCAAGTTCCTCAGTGGCGCTGCCGCCCTCCGGATTGTTGACGGAGAGGATGAGCTTGTCGCTGCTGATGTTGAGCTTCACCGCGCGTCCGCGCTCGCTGGCGATGGTCGATACGCGGTCCACGGCGCTCTTGAATTCGGCGTTGTCGACCTTGAGCGCCTTGTCGTTGCCCTTGGGTATGACGCGCGCATAGTCGGGGAACGTGCCGTCGATCAGCTTGGTGGTGAGCGTGATGGTGCCGATCTCGAAGCGCGCCTTGGATGGCGAGATGCCGACCTGGATGGTGGCATCGCTGCTTTCGATCAGACGGTGCAGTTCGTGCACGGTCTTGCGTGGGAGGATGACACCGGGCATGCCGCTGGCCCCTTTCGGCAGCGGCAGCTCGGCCTGGGCCAGCCGATGACCGTCGGTTGCGACCGCGCGCAGCGTGGCCTGCTTGCCCTGGGTGGCGGGATGCAGATAGATGCCGTTGAGATAGTAGCGCGTCTCTTCGGTGGAAATGGCAAAGCGTGTCTTGTCGATCAGGCGCTTGAGCTCGTGCGCGGCGATCTCGAATTTGTGGCTGAGCTCGCCCGGCGCCAGGTCGGGAAAGTCCTCGGGCGGTAGCGTCTGCAATGAGAAGCGGGACTGGCCGGAGCTGAGGGTCAGCCGTTCCTTTTCGGCGTCGCGCTTGATTTCCACCTCTGCGCCATCGGGCAGCTTGCGCACGATGTCGTGCAGGACGTGCGCCGGCACCGTGACCGCACCGGGCTGGGAAACGTCGGCCGGCGCCTGTTCCAGCACCTCGCGTTCCAGGTCGGTCGCCTTGAATTGCAGGCCCTGGTTGGTGGCCTTCAGCAGGACGTTGGACAGAATCGGGATGGTCGTGCGCCGTTCCACCACGCTCGTGACATGGCCTAGCGCTCTCAACAACTCACCGCGTTCGATCACCAGCTTCATGACTCGGCGCTCTCAGTGTTATTCACCGTCAGGGGTGTCTGCGGATCTTCACACACGCGAGAAAGTCCAAGATCCGCTGAGGAGATTCGCATGCTGATACAAGCGTGGACCGCGACGCACCATTTTGCAAGGGCCGCCCTATCTTAGCCGGCAAGGCACCCACACAAATGGAGAGGGAGCGGCGCCAATCGACACCGCCCCCGCCCCGCTGCATCCGCCCCCAACCCCGTGTGGACGGACCCGACGCCCCGCCGCCGTTACCTGTTGAGCTGCCGCTTCAGTTCTTCGATCTCGTCCTTGAGGCGTGGATTGTCGCCCATTTCCTTGTCGATCTTGCGTATGGCATGCAGAACCGTGGTGTGGTCGCGATTGCCGAACCGGCGGCCGATCTCCGGCAGCGAGCGCGCGGTCAGCTGCTTGGCCAGATACATCCCGATCTGCCGGGGCCGTACCACCGAGCGATGCCGGCGATCGGAGAGGATCTCCGACTTGGGCACGGCGAAGTGCCGGGAGACGATGCGCAGGATGTCGTCGACCTTGATGCGCCTGGGTTCGACGCCGAGCACAAGGTCGCGGATGATGGCCTCGACCGAATCCAGCGTGATGGGTGTGTGCATCAGCTGCCAGGTCAGGTAGAGGCGGTTGACCGCGCCTTCGAGTTCACGGCCGTTTTCCGTCAGCCGGTCGGCAAGGAGCTTGAGCACCTGGCCAGAGAGCTCGAAAGTAGGGTCGGTCAGGCGCTTTTCCTGCACCCGCCGCTCCAGGATCTTGAGACGCAACTCCTCGTCGAAGTCGGTGATCTCGACGATGAGGCCGCGCTGCATGCGCGAGCGCATGCGATCGTTGAGGCGATCGAGCTGTCCCGGCGGACGGGCAGAAGCGACCACGACCTGGCGGCCGCCATCAAGCAGCGCGTTGATGATGTGCTCGAACTCCTGCTCGGTCTTCTCGCCTTGCATGAATTCGAGATCGTCGATCAGCAGGATGTCGATGGCGCGGAACTTGTCCTTGAACGCGATGGCATCCTGGCTGCGCACGGCTTCCACGAACTGATAGCGGAAGCGCTCGGCCGTCAGGTAGAGCACCTGCGCGGTGGGCGCACGCCGCTTGACCTCCCAGGCGATGGCATGAAGCAGATGCGTCTTGCCGAGCCCGACTTGGGAATGGAGATAAAGCGGGTTGAACGGCCGCTGCTCGTCGAGCACGGTGGCAGCCACCTGGGCGGCCACCGCGTGGGCGATGCGGTTGGCCTTGCCCTCCGCGAAGGTCTCGAAGGTGTATTTGGGATCGAGAGGCGAACCCTGGAAGCCGTTCACTGCGGTGCGGGTGAACGCCGGGCTTGGCCCAACCGCCACGCGCCGGGGCCCGGTTGCTGACGGTTCCGCCGGAGCCGCGTTCGTGCTGCGAACCGGAGCGGCGAGTTGTGCCGGCACCGTGCGGCCCGCGCCGAATTCCCGGGTCACGACTTCCAGCCGCTCGGCGCCTTGGAACTCGGCCGTGCAGCATTCCAGAAGTCCATCCGCGTAGTGGGCCTGGATCCACGTTTGCAGAAACTTCACCGGGACGGAGGCCCGGACAGTGCGGCCGTCGAAGCTTTCGAATTCCAAGGCGTGGAACCAGCAGTCGTAGACCTCGGCACCGAACCGTGCGCGCAACATCACGCGCACCTTGTCTCCCTTGGGAAGTGCGGGCTTGGCCGCCGTTTCGGTCTTGCCCGCAGATTCGTCTAGCGCATCGGTAACACCCGGCACTTGCGTGCTGTCTTGCATTTTGACCCCGCCATAACTGAACTTTGCCGCCTTTGACCGCCGCCTCTGCAGTCAGTACTCGCCCCTAGCCCGCGATCCGTCCGTCCGCCGTACATTTCAGACGTCGCAGCCTCGGTGCGCATTTCCGTATGTGGTCGCGTTAGCCTTGCGCCCACGGAAGCCCCCTGGCCTTCCAGCCTTGGAGGCGCCCTCTGTGACGATCGGCATCGAGTGGCCCCTCGAATCCGTCCGCCACGTTCCGGCAGCGGGTGTAACCCGCCGCGGCCATCGCCCGCGCAGCCTTGAGGCTTCTGCTGCCGGAGCGACAGATAAAGAGCAGCTCGCTGTCTTTGCTGGCGCCGATGGGACTGAGCGCTTCGGCAATGCGATCAATAAACGCAGTGTTCAGACGGTCGTCTGGGAAGGTTTGCCACTCCACCAGCACAGGCCGCTTGTTGATCGATGACAGGTCCGGCAAGCCCACATAGGCCCACTCGGCAATCGTCCTGACGTCGATCAGAACCGCGTCCGCATCGCGCTTCAGTCTCGCCCATGTCTCGTCCACCGAAATGGACTCGATCGGGACATCACCACCCACGCTCGTCTTTACCCCCTATGCAACGCCGCATTAATTCTTTTGCCGCAAAACGACGCCATGCTCGAAAAACGAAGAATAATCTTCGCTTACTCAAGAACTACCCAATACAGACGTCGATTACCGCACGCGAAACACCGAGTTCTGAGCTACGAAATACTTGGCCTGCACTCAGAAACGCTGTCTTTAGTTGTTGGGTGGGTTTAACAACGCCGCCCCAACGCCGAAGTATGTAGGACGAAAGGGCCGGGCCGGTCAAATCGGCGCGGCGTGCGGGTATGCGCCGGAAGGGGCGGTGGATAACCCAGGGCGGAGTCCGAAAAGATGGGGAAAACGACTGACTCATCAACCGGATTCGGCGCAACGGGTCGCGTTCCCATCTGGTGAAAAATAATCTTTGTTCAACTGTATTATTCCGTTTGGGAGGCTAGAGACTCGCTGTCCTGCATCCACCATGCCGTGGATGCACATGCGCTCGGAACACTCTGGATTCTTTACAAATCAACCCCGCCAATACCGACTCTGCCCTGACTGGTTTTGCGGCTTTTTTGCCACACGACGGGCCATGGGCCCGCCCCGGCAGAAATAAGATCGCGAGCCGGATCAGGCCATGGATTTGACGCGCGAAGCCAGGCGCGAAACTTTGCGCGCTGCCGATTTTTTGTGGACGATCCCCTTCTGGGAGGCGCGCATCAGAATCGGCTCTGCGGCTAGGAGAGCGGCCTTGGCGGCGGACTTGTCGCCGGAAGTAACGGCCTCTTCTACTTTGCGCACGGACAGCTTCATGCGTGACGTGCGGGATTTGTTGATCTCGGTACGATGCACGGCTTGGCGCGCGGCCTTCCGGGCCGACGTGGTATTAGCCATAGATTGGGAGCTCCTGGGTACGAATCGGGGCGGCAGGTGCGCGCCCCGAGGGTGAAAGTTGTGCTCTCATAGACCGTTGCGGCCAAAAGGGTCAACAAATGCCGTCTACGTATGCTTGAAGGCCGGTTTGCGCTTCTCCACGAAGGCGGCCATTCCTTCCTTTTGATCGGCCAGCGCGAACTGCGAATGGAACACCCGCCGCTCGAAGCGGATACCCTCGGCCAGCGAGGTCTCGTAGGCCCGGTTGATGGTCTCCTTGGTCATCATGGCCACGGGTAGCGACATGGAGGCGATGGCTTCGGCGGTCTTCATGGCCTCGTCCATGAGCGACGCTGCCGGCACGACGCGAGCCACCAGATTGGCGCGCTCGGCCTCGGCGGCGTCCATCATCCGGCCGGTGAGGCACATTTCCATGGCCTTGGCCTTGCCGACCTGCCGGATCAGGCGCTGCGTGCCGCCCGAACCAGGCATGACGCCCAGCTTGATCTCGGGTTGGCCGAACTTGGCCGTGTCGGCGGCGATGACGATATCGCACATCATGGCGAGCTCGCAGCCTCCGCCGAGCGCGAAGCCAGCGACCGCGGCAACCACAGGTTTGCGTGCGCGCGCCACGCGATCCCACTTGGAAATGAAATCTTCCTTGTAGGCCGACATGTAGGTCTTGGACTGCATTTCCTTGATGTCGGCACCGGCGGCGAAGGCTTTCTCGCTGCCCGTGATGACGATGCAGCCGATGCCTTCGTCGTCCTCGAAGGCGTCGAGCGCCTTCGACATCTCGTCGATCAGTTGCGCGTTGAGAGCGTTGAGCGCGGAGGGACGGTTCAGTCTGACGATGCCGACGCGGCCCTTGGTTTCGACGAGGATGGTTTCGTATGCCATGTGCGGATGCTCCGTTGCGGTGAAAGGTCAGCGCTGGCAGGCGGGACAGAAGAAGGTCGAGCGGCCGCCTTGCGTCTTGCGGCGCACGGTGCCGCGGCAGCCGGGTCTTGCGCAAGGTTCGCCTTCGCGGCCGTAGACGGCGAATTCCTTCTGGAAGCTGCCGATGTCGCCGTTGGCCTGCTTGTAATCGCGCAGCGTGGAGCCGCCGGCGCGGATGGCATCGGCGAGTACCGCCTTGATTTGAGGAACGAGACGTTCGGCGGCGGGTGTCGGCTTGCCGGTCTTGGTCGCGAGGCGGCAGGCCAGCTTCCACGGATTCGAGGCCGGCGCGGAACAGCGCTTCGCACACGTAGATGTTGCCGAGGCCGGCGATGATGCGCTGGTCCATCAGGAACGCCTTGAGGTCCACCTTCTTGCCGCAGGCCCGCCGGGCGAGATAGGCCGCGTTCAGGTCGTCGCCGAGGGGCTCGACGCCAAGGCCGCGAAAGAAGGCGTCCTGCTCGATCTCGGCAGTCGGAATCAGCGTCATGTACCCGAACCGGCGGGCGTCGTTGTAGGTGACGACGGCGCCGCCCGACATCGTGAATACGAGATGGTCGTGCTTGGCGTCGTGCCCATGGTCGTGGGTGTATTCGCCGAGCTGAGCAGGTTTTCCGGCGCTGCTCCGGCTGATGCTGAACCGCCCCGTCATGCCCAGATGCACGGCCAGTACCTCGCCTTTGTCGAGATGCACCAGGATGTATTTCGCGCGGCGATCGAGCCTGGAAATCCTGCGGCCGGTGAGACGCTCGGCAAATCGCTCGGGCAGCGGAAAGCGCAAATCTTTGCGGCGCTGCTCCACGCGGACGAAGCGGCGACCCCGCAGCACGGGCTCTAGGCCAGCACGCACGGTCTCCACCTCGGGTAGTTCCGGCATGTGATCAGGCTCCGGGGTCGCCCTTGCAGCCTGCCGCCGCGATGCCGGCCATGGCGGCGATTTCATCGTTGTCGGACGTGTCGCCGGACACGCCGACGGCGCCCAGAAGCGTGCCCGCGCTGTCGTTGATCAGCACGCCGCCCGGCACCGGGATGAGCGACCCGCCCACCGCGTGCGTCACGGCGGCCATGAACTGCGGCTGCTGCTGGGAGCGTGAGAACAGGGTGCGCGATCCAAGTCCCATGGCCAGTGCGCCATGCGCTTTGCCGATGGCGATTTCGGCGCGCTTCAAGCTCGCGCCGTCCTCGGCCGCAGCGGCCCGCAGGGCACCGCGGGCATCGAGCACGACGACAGCGAGCGGCTTGAACTTGTGCGACCTGGCGCTGGCCATCGCGGCGGCGACGATCTTCTGGGCGATTTCGAGCTGCATGGCTCCTCCGTGGCAAGCTTGCATATCTGCCGCGACTTGTAGCCCCGGCGCCATCGTAACGCGAGCGCTTCCGGGTGGTGCGTCGATCATCGCTGCATTAGCATGGCGCCGTTTTCGACGGGCCTGGGAGGACGCCATGAACGCAGCGGGCTGGGTGACGGGTGCATGATGGGACAGAACGGACGGCCCGATCTCGGGGCGCTGCTGTGGCCGCGAACCGTCGCCGTGGTTGGCGCCTCGCCGGATTTGGAAACCCTGCGCGGGCGCATCATGAAGGTGATGACGGGCCATGCCTTCAAGGGCGCGCTGTATCCCATCAGTCGCAGTCATGGCGAGGTAATGGGCCTGAAGGCCTATGCCTCGGTCGCCGATCTGCCCGCTCCGGCCGATCTCGCGATTCTCATTATCCCGGCGCAGCACGTGCCCGCCGAATTGGAGCGCTGCGGCAAGGCGGGCGTACGTTCCGCCGTCGTGCTGAGCTCCGGGTTCGCGGAGGCCGCGGGCGGCGACGGCGCAGGCCTGCAGGACGAGATGCGCGCCATCGCCAGGCGCTACGGCATGGCGGTGATGGGCCCCAATTCGGAAGGCTTCGCCAATACCGCGGCGGCGCTGTGCCCTACATTCAGTCCCGCCGTCGAGCCGAGCGAGCGGCCGCTGCTGCCGCAGGGCCGCGCGCGCGGGCAGCTCGCCGTCATCGCGCAGAGCGGCGGCATCGGCTTCTCGTTCTTCGACCACGGGCGGGCCAAGGAGCTGGCCTTCCGCTACGTCGTCACGACCGGCAACGAAGCCTGCCTCGATACGCTCGACTTTGCCGATTTCATTCTCGACGAAGGCAAGATCAGCGCCCTGCTGATGCTGCTGGAGGACGTGAAAAGTCCCGACAGCTTCCGGCGCGTGGCGGAGAAGGCCCTCAAGGCCGGTGTGCCGATCATCGTCAACAAGATCGGGCAGTCGGAAGCCGGCATGCGCGCTGCCGCCTCGCATACGGCGGCGCTGGCGGGCTCCTACGAGGCGCACCGCGCGATGTTCCAGCGCTACGGGCTGATCGAGGGCCGCGATCTCGGCGAGATGGTGGACATCGCCGCGGGTTTCGTGGCGTTCGGATCGCGATTGCCGGCAGGAAAGCGCGTCGGCATCTGCACCGCCTCTGGCGGCGGGGGCGGCTGGATGGCGGATGCCTGCGCGGCCGCAGGCCTCGAGGTTCCGCAGCTCGATGCGGCGACGCGGGCGAAGATCGACGTGCACCTGCCTGCGTACGGCACCTCGCAGAATCCCGTCGACGCCACGGCGCAGGCGCTGCACAAGATCGGCTACGCGGGCCTTGCCAGGTTCGTCGTGGAGTCGCCTTCAGTCGATAGCGTCATCGTGGTGATGACGGCGCGCAACGCGGCCAATCTGGAACGCCAGCGCGAGGCGATGACCACTCTTGCTGCTGAAACGGGCAAGCCCATTCTCCTGTGGAGCTACACGCTGCCGGCGCCGGCTTCGGTGAAGCTTCTGAGCGAGGCCGGCTACCCGCTTTTCACCGACATTCCAAACTGCGCCCGCACATTGCGGGCGATGGCCGACTACCGGGCGCTGCGCGAGCGATTTCTGCGCCCGATCGAGGTGCGCGCGCCGTTCGCTGCGGATCGCGCCGCTGCGCAAAAGGCGCTTGCGGCGGCCGGCCCGATGCTGTGCGAGTGGGAGGCGCGGCCGATCCTGGCGGCCTATGGCATCGGATCGAAAAACGCGGGCGAGCTGGCGGACAGCGCGGATGCTGCAGCGGCTGCGGCGCACAGGATCGGTGGCGCGGTGGCGCTGAAAGTGCAATCGCCCGACATCGCCCACAAGACGGAAGCGGGCGCCGTCGCCCTCAATCTCGATTCGGCCGACGCCGTTCGGACCGCATACCAGCGCGTGCTCGCCAATGCGTTGCGCGCGGCGCCGAATGCGCGGGTGCTGGGCGTGCTGGTGCAGCCGATGGCATCGCCGGGACGCGAGGTGATCCTCGGTGTGAAACGCGATGCCACTTTCGGCCCGCTGCTGATGGTCGGTCTCGGCGGAGTCAACGTGGAAATCTTCAAGGACGTGGCGCTGGCGCCCCTCCCGCTGAGCGAGAGCGACGCCCGCGCTATGCTTGATCGCCTCAAAGGCGCACCGCTGCTGGGACCATTCCGGGGCCAGCCGGCGGCGGATGTGGACGCGCTTGTCGATCTGATGGTGCGTCTCGGCCAATTCGCGTCCGATCATGCCGACACGGTCGCCGAAATCGACCTGAACCCAGTGCTGGTGCATCCGCAGGGCCAGGGCGTATCGGTGGTGGATGCGCTGATCGTCAAGGGTCAGCCGCAGCCTCTTCGCAGCTAATGTTTCACGTGAAGAAAACTAACCAATGCACTGATGTTTCACGTGAAACATCAGCTCTAGTCAACCAGAATTTGCGCCTGTGGAAGGCGGCCGGGACGAGCCGAGTTCTGCTGCCGCCAGCTCTGCGATCCTGAAGTCGATCTCCGGCTGCACCCCGTCGCTCAGCCACCAGGCGGCAGACAGCCCCGCCCAGGCCAACACCCATCGCAGCAGCCGCTCCCGCTCCATCCCCGACGCCTCCGCCACGATGGCGAGGCGCCGCCTGAACCGATCCGGCTCCATGACACCTGGGTCGTTCTCCGGATTGCAGAACAGGTTGGCGTAGTCGAAACCGCGCTCGCCGATGAGGCCCTTGGGGTCGATGGCGAGCCAGCCGCGTGCGCCGAAATCGAGAACGTTGTCGTGATGGATGTCGCCGTGCAGCACGACGACATCCTGCGGATACGCCAGCAGCTCGCGCGCGGTGTCAGCCGAGCGGGCAAGGATGCCGCCGTGCGTCTTGGCGGCCGGCCACAAGTCCCTGAACCACGGAGTCAGCGCAACGAGGTCCGGCGGCGGCGCGGCGTCATGGGCATGCAGCGTTGCGATCGCGGCGCATAGAATGCGCGTGGCTTCATCGTCGCGGCCTATGCGGGCGTATGCGGCCAGCGAGCCGTGGCCCATGGCACGCTCGAGCAGCAGCACATCGCGGTCATGGGCCAGCACGCGCGCGGCGCCTTTCCCGTTCCACCACGGCATCAGCAGGCTGCCGCGCCTTTCCTCCGCTTCCATGGACAGTTTCAGCATTGCCGGCACGCCGCGCCGGCGCACAGGCAACAGCCGGCTGCTGTGCGTGACGATAGGATCGCCGTCCGGCGTCAGGTCCCAGCGCGCGAGATATGTGCTGAACATGGCGCGCAAGCTAGCCGTGAACGCATGCATGGAGAAGCGCCTGCATGCCGTTGCGCGCTCCCGGCGCGTGCGGCTGCACGATTTATTGTAGCGTCAGCAGAGCCTCCGACAGCCGGCGCCATGCGGCGGTACGGAAGCAGGCGCATAGGCATGCATGTCCGAGGCAACTGCTAGCTTGACGTCGAGCAGGAGAGGCACCAGCTCGAGACAATGGAACCAAGGGCCGCGGAAGGAGCGCACCATGAGCACCAAGAGCATGTGGCGAACACCTGACATCGTTCCGACGCTTGCCTACGACGACGTGCCGGCAGCAGTCGACTGGCTCAGCCGTGTGTTCGGGTTCAAGGAGCGCACAGAAGCGCGCCTGTACTCGAATGGCGGGTGCAGGACGTGGATGGAGATCGGCGATGGACTTGTGAACCTCTCGTCTTCGGGAGGTCACGACTTGCACAGCGATGAACTTCAAGATGGTTTTTGGGGTGGCCGCAGCTACCGGGTTGCGGACCTCGAAGGGCACCAGTGGCTGTTCTCTCAGAAGGGTCGCGATCTTGCTGCCAAGGATTGGCGCTTGCCGCCCGGCATAAGCAGAGGCCAGTGACCGTTCCTGTTGGACCTGCTCAAGTCTCCGCTGGATCACAACCTCGCGCGCGTGAAATGTGGTTCATCGGCTGCAGGTTTCCTGATCACTGCCGCGTCGGCGACTGCGTTGCGCGAGGGCAGCGCTTGATCAGAGACACGCGGGCCGTTATTTTTGCCTCGTCGAAAAAGGCGGTACCGGTTGGTTGGCCCGGTCGTTCCTCGCACTGCTATCTTTCGCTGCGAGGAGCTCTGACTGGCGCGCAGGCGCCAAGTCCCACGGCCTGAAGCGCTGGCGCAATGGTGCGCCGGCGAACAAGGGAACGTGGATCATGCAACAACAGCTTTCGGTCATCACGCTCGGCATCGCCGATCTCGCGCGGTCGCGCCGCTTCTATTGCGACGGCTTCGGCTGGACGCCGGTATTCGCCAACGAGGACATCGTTTTCTACCAGATGAACGGCTTCGTGCTCGGCACCTGGCTCACCAAGGGATTGGAAGGCGACATGCAGCGGAGCGGGCTGGCACGGCCCGGCGCATTCGCCCTGGCGCACAACGTCGCGACTGCCGAGGACGTGCAGATTGTGCTTGATCGCCTGGCGCAGTTCGGCGGCCGCACTTTGCGCCCGGCTGATGCACCGCCACACGGCGGCATGCGCGGCTACATCGCCGACCCCGACGAACACGCCTGGGAAATCGCCTGGAACCCGGCATGGCCCATCAGCCCCGAGGGATACGTGCGGTTCGCACCGGCATAACGATTTTTCCTCGCACTATTCCCACCGTCATCCCCGAAGCCGACGCATTCAGCGGCGGCTATCGGGGATCCAGATACGAGCACCGAGCGTGCGGCTGGATCCCGGCTCATCAGCGATCGCACTTCCAGCGCGACCGCCTGGCCGGGATGACGGGCGGACAAGGCCCGAGTCTTACGTCATGCGGAGCATGGCTTCGTCATGACGAGAAGGTTAGGGTGAGGGCAGCAAGCGCGCGCCGACTTTTGTTGCCTGCCCCCCACCTCTCATCCCAGACAATGGGGAGAGGGAGAAACAAGGAGATACCCATGCGTCTCGCAGGCAAAGTCGCAATCATTGTCGGTGCGGGCCAGGGGCCGGGCGAGGGCATGGGCAATGGGCGGGCTACGGCGCTCGTGTTCGCGCGCGAGGGCGCCAAGGTTCTGGCCGTCGACATCGACCTGAAGTCGGCGGAAGAGACCGCGGCGGCCGTCGCCAAGGCAGGCGGAACGTGCGTCGCCTTCCACGCCGACGTCACGAAGGAGGCGACGCTCAAGGCCGCCATCGACGAGGCCGTGAAGCGCTGGGGCCGCGTCGACATCCTGCACAACAACGTCGGATTGAGCCTGGCCGGCGGCGACGCCAGTCCGCTGGAGATCACGGAATCAGCCTTCGACAAGATTTCGGCCATCAACCTGCGCGGCACCATTATGGCCTGCAAGCACGTGCTGCCGGTGATGCGTGCCCAGCGCTCGGGCGTGATCATCTCCATCTCGTCGATCGCCGCCTGGGCGACCAACTATCCAACGGTGGCCTACAAGGCCACCAAGGCCGCCATGATCGCCTACACGCAGCAGATCGCCACGCAGAACGCGGAGCTCGGCATCCGCTGCAACGTCATCCTGCCGGGGCTGATCGACACGCCGATGGCGGTCGACACGCGCGCCCGCACCTGGGGCAAGACGCGTGCCGAGGTGGCCGCCGCCCGCGACGCGCGCGTGCCGCTGCGCCGCAAGATGGGAAGTCCGTGGGACGTGGCCAACGCCGCGCTGTTCCTGGCTTCCGACGAAGCCGATTTCATCACCGGCGTGGCGCTGCCGGTCGACGGCGGCTCGAGCCTGCTGCGGGAGTGACGGGTTCATAGTTTCCGATTCAGGTTGACCCAGCCGACTGCGCCGACCCCGTGGTGAGCCTGTCGAACCACGCCATTGCCGAGCGCGACCCGTCCTTCGACAAGCTCAGGACGAGGACGCGTGCGCGGCTTGTAGTTCCATCTAGGATGGAACAACTCTAGAGGGTTGCTACAAACCTGCCGAGCTGGGCGCTGATCTCGTCGACGCAGGCGGCGGGCCCGAGATTGGACAGCACCACCAGCAGCGTGTGCTTGCGCAAGTCGCGGCGCAGGCAGGTGGTGAAGCCTTCCCATTCGCCGAGGTGCTCGACGACTTGGCGCGGCCGCACCTCCCAGCCGAAGCCATAGCCGGTTGCCTCGCCGTTGTTCAGCCGGCCGGACGTGTAGGCCTGCGCGTAGAGGTCATGGGGAACCAGCGTACCCGCACGCAGGGCCGCGTCCCAGCGCAGGAGGTCCTCGGCGCTGGCATGGATGCCGCCGTCGCCGAATACGCCGTCGAGGTAGTTCATGTCGCTGCTGACGCGCTTGCCGAAGCAGCCGAAACGCCGGCGCATGCCCGTCGCCCGGCATTGCAGCGTGCACACGGGGCAGGTGAGATTGTAGGCGGCGCTGTCCTTCATGCCGAGCGGCGTGAAGATTTCATCCGCCATGAAATCGATGAAGGACCGTCCCGAGGCCCGCGCGATGATCTCGCCCAGCAGGACATAGCCGGTGTTGCTGTATTCGAACCGGTCGCCGGGCGCGAAACGCGGCGGCGGGCGATGCTGCACGAACAGAGCGATCATGTCCGCGGTGGTGAGGGTCACGTCAGGATCCCAATACCTGTCGGCCAGCCCCATATGGTCCGGCAGCCCGGACGTGTGGTGCAGCAGATGCCGGATGGTGATGCCGCGATAGGCTGTGAGCTCCGGAATGTGGTGCGCGAGCGCGTCGTCGATGCCGAGCTTTCCCCGCTGAGCCAGCATCACGATGCCGAGGCCCGTGAACGGCTTCGACACCGACGCCAGCGAGAACGATGCGTTGCCCGCCAGCGGAATCTGGCCGTCGGCGTCGGCAAACCCGCAATGGCGCTCGAGCAGGGTGCTTCCCTCTTTTGCGATCAGCACGCTGCCGTTGAACACCTGCCGCGCGTCCAGCGTATCCAGCCAATCCGTCACCGCCGCCATCCGCTGATCCGGCGCTGCTGATCGCGGCACGGTCAGCTCCGGAATTTTGCGCAGGCAGCATTGGGCAGCGGCAACTCGCAGGAACTCGTCCACCGGCGTGCGCAAGGTCCTGAGAAATGGAATCTTCATGCCGCGGCTCTAAAGCCGGCTGCGGTTGGCGGCAATCCAATTGTAGATCGGGTGGCCGAAAAAGCGGCTGAGCCACGGGACATAGAAGAACGGCACCAGCCACCACATCCCCGGCACGCGCGGCACGACATAGCGATAGGCTTCGAAGCCCGGCAGCGCGCGGCCGTCGGGCAGCACGGTATAGAGCGCTTTGTGCATCTTCTCGTCGCTGACGACAGGCGAGGGATTGGTGCGGAAGTCGCGGACCGTAATCTGCCGCAAGCCGTCGAAGGCCAGGAACCACGCCATCGACCGTTTACAGAAACCGCAGGTGCCGTCGTAGATCATCTCCATGCCGCCCATGCGCCGCTTCCAGGCGTCGCCCAGACGGCTCAGCCAATCGGGGAACAGGAAGCTCATGTGCCCCATGACCATGACGAAGGAGAAGCAATAGAGGTTCATGAGGAGAGCGAACTGCAGGTGCAGGAAAACGGCGCCGGCAAGCAAGTAAGGGCGCGAGGCGCGCTGCCAGATCATGAACGGAAAGGCGATCTCGATCAGGATGGTGGCATAGGTCGCCACGTTGACCATCCAGTATTGCGACGCGAACAGGTCGAGCAGCCTGCCGTTGTAGTAATCGTCGATCACGAACACGTTCCATATGGCGTGGCCGTCCCACCAGTCGTTACCCCTGAGCTTGTCGGTCGCGCTGACGAAGAACAGAACCGCCATCTGGATCTGCATCAGGCGCGTGCAGGCGAACGCCCAGGGGCTGGTGAACGCCGGCGGATGAGCGGCGAGGTCCTTGCGCTTGGCAAGGCGCACCTCGCGCACCCTGTCCAGGCTGATCGCACGGCCGATCGGTGCGAAGCACAAGATCACCAGCAGGCTCGCCAGGATCGCGTGCACGCCGTAGGTCATTTCCGGATTGCGCTGGTCGTAGGAGATGTGGCCGATCAGCACGAGCCACTTCACCCAGGAGGTTCGCCACCCAAGCGTCAGGGCCGCCGCGCATAACAGGAAGACGGCGTGGAAGGCGACCCACTGCCAGGGCGCGTTGAAATAGAAGAATGCCGATTGCTTCCACGGATTGTCGCGCATCAGCTCGAGAAGGTGGCGCGGCAGCCAACCCGTGTCGCCCCAGAACGTGAAGAGGTAGGGACTGGCGAGGCTGTAGTGGACGAGAAGCGCAAAACCCACGCCGATGCGGGTGATCTCAAGAGGAGTCGTCGGCTGGTCCTGAAACCAGATGCGGGACCAGATCTCGCGGACGCCGGCGAGGGTTCGATCCACAATCGGCGCCAGCGTCACTTCACGGTGCATGGCACGGTCTTCACGGTTTTGAGGTCGACGAACTCCGGGTCGAGCGGTCGTTTGCCTTTCAGCCGGTCGGCAGGAAGAAACTCCTTCTGCTCGAGTTCCAACAGGGTCACGGTGATTGGCTTCAGCGCGGCGTGGTCCTGGCACAAGGACGCCCCTGCGGCGTCGGCATAGGCCTTGGGCTTCTCCATGACGGCGATGTAGCGGTCTCGCATCCAGATCGACGTGGGATGAAAACGGCTCAGCGTCTCCGCCGGAATGAATGTGTGGCGGTTGCCGGCAGCGTCCTCGACGACATAGCGGAACTGCGAACCGCGGCCGACATCCGGGGCGAAGAAGCCCCAGCCGTTGTCCAGCCTGAACAGGGTCAGGTAGGGATCGAGAATCGAGCGCGCCGCATCGGTGATGTCGCTGTCGGGCGAGGGCGCCACCACCATGGCAAACGTATGCCAGGTGACCAGCAGCGACATTCCTGCGTAGGCGAGACGCTGCCGCCACTGTTTTGGAATGACGTGATGCAACGAGCCCCCGCCCACCTGCCACATTCCCGTGTGCGTCGGGTCGCGGCCGGCTGATCGGCTTCCGGCTCGTGTCTCGACCCCTATCGACAATCGCAGGGGCAGCAATACGACAGCGGTAGTCTCGGCGCAACGCTCGCATCAGCACAGAGGTGTCGCCGCTTCCTCCGCTTTCAAGCGGAGGAAGACGACGAACCTGGCTGTGCGACTACCAGTAATAGCTATAGTAGCCGGGGTAGTAGGCGTACGGGCAGACATAGCGCCCGCGGCGGGGGCTCCAATAGCAGGCGTCATTATAGCCGTAGCTATAGAGACCGGGTCCACCCCACCACACGCCGCCGCGCCTGCCGATCCCTCGGCGGCCACCGCGGACCCCGCGAACTCCGCCCCGGCCGCCACCACCACCACGGCCACCACGGCCTCGAGCCTCTGCTTTCGGGATGCCAATGAAACTGGAGACGCCGAGTGTGCTGAGACCATAGAGCAGGACCAGAGCAACCGCAGCCGCGCTCCGTGTCAGGAGCCCGCGTGCGTTTCGTTTCATATCAACCTCCTTCAATTGCCCAAGTTTGAAGACCGGCGTGATACTCCAAGCCTTTGCCCTTAAACGAAGGCGGCGGCGTGTCGGTTTCACCGTTGCGGTATTGCGAGAGGAAAAAAGTTTGGGAAATTCCGACGAGCCAAAGGCAGCCGCGACGAGCCTGCGGATCGGCTGGCCGGAGCCGCGCAATGTTCAAGCGGAGACTAAGTCAGGACCCAAGCCGCAAGCCGATGGTGACAAGGCATTCGTGTTTCACACGCAGCCCCGCCCGCACGGGGTAATGACGATGGTAAGCGTCACGTCCAATCCGCGAGAACCGACGTGCAGGCGATCTGAACTTCATAAGTTGTGCCTTGGGCGCAGCCCGGAACGCGTCCCTTCCGGCTGGGCCCTGGGCAATGACCGGGTACATCCATTTGCCAGTTGCCCAAGTCTGCGGCCGCGTCTAGCGTGGCTGAACAAAGAATTTGAGGCTGCTGCGAGCTGCCGCCTTCGGGATGCCGGCTCAGCGGGAGACCCGTGGGAGAACGTCCATGCGCGCCAAGCTTGCCTGCGCCGTTGCATTAACATTGTTTTCTTTGAGTTGGGCCGCCACCGAGGCGCTTGCGCAGAAGCAGGGCGGAACATTCCGCATCTACCACCGCGACAACCTTCCAAGCGGCTCCATCCACGAGGAAGCGACCATCTCGACGGTGCAGCCGTTCATGGCGGTGTTCAACAACCTGGTGATGTTCGATCAGGCCAAGAAGCTCAATTCGACCGAGACCATCGTTCCCGACCTGGCCGAGAGCTGGGCCTGGGACGCGACCAAAACCAAGCTGACCTTCAAGCTGCGCCAGGGCGTGACATGGCACGACGGCAAGCCGTTCACGGCCAAGGACGTGCAGTGCACCTGGGCCAAGCTGATGGGCAAGGATACGGCCGACGACTTCCGACGCAACCCGCGCGCCGTCTGGTATCAGAACGTGAAGGAGGTGACGGTCAACGGCGATCACGAAGCCACGTTCGTGCTGGGCCGCCCGCAGTCGTCGTTGCTCAACATGCTGGCCTCGGGCTACACGCCCGTCTATCCGTGCCACGTGTCGACCAAGGCCATGCGCACCAATCCGATCGGCACGGGGCCCTTCAAGTTCGTCGAGTTCAAGCGTGGCGATGTCGTCAAGTTCGCGCGCAATCCCGACTACTGGAAGAAGGGCCGGCCCTACCTCGATGCCATCGAATGGAAGGTGATCGAGAACCGGTCCACGCGCATTCTGGCCTTTGTGGCCGGCGAGTTCGATATGACGTTCTCGGCCGACTGTCACGGTGCCGCTGCTCAAGGACGTCATCGCGCAGGCGCCGAAGGCGCTCTGCGAGCTGGCGCCGGACGGAGTTTCGGCCAATCTGATCATCAATCCGGCAGCGCCGCCGTTTAACGATGCCAAGGTGCGCAAGGCACTGGCGCTGACGCTCGACCGCAAGTCCATCATCGACATTCTGAGCCAGGGCAAAAACGTGCTCGCCGGTGTCATGCTGCCGCCGCCCGAGGGGACCTGGGGCATGCCGCCGGACACGCTCGCCACGCTGCCCGGCTATGCCGCCGACGTCGAGAAGAGCAGGGCCGAGGGGCGCAAGATCATGGAGGGCCTCGGCTACGGGCCGGACAAGACGCTCAAGGTGAAGGTATCCACGCGCAACATCTCGATCTATCGCGACCCCGCCGTGCTGCTGATCGACCAGCTCAAGAGCATCCACATCGATGGCGAACTGGAGGTGATCGACACCAGCATCTGGCACGCCAAAGTCACGCGCAAGGAATTCTCGGTCGGTCTCAATCTTACCGGCGTCGGCGTCGATGACCCCGACGTGAACCTGTACGAGAACTACAGCTGCAACTCGGAGCGCAACCTCACGCAGTACTGCAACAAGGAGGTGGACGCGCTGATCGACAAGCAGTCGCAGGAACCCGACATTGCCAAGCGCAAGCAGATCGTGTGGGAGATCGAGAGGCGGCTGGCGGAGGATCTCGCGCGCCCCATCATCTTCTATCGAGCGCGCGGCCACATGCTGGCAGCCGCACCTGAAGGGTTTCGTGCTGCACCACAACAGCATCTACAACAACTGGCGCTTCGAGGACGTGTGGCTGGATAAGTAAGCATCGCCGGCGCGCCGGCCGGACTGGCGGAAAATTAAATCGGAGAGCCGCGTGGGAGCCTATCTGATACGCCGCTTCCTGCTGATGCTGCTGACGCTGTTTGGCATGTCGGTGCTGATCTTCGTCATGCTGCGCCTCGTGCCGGGCAACATCACCGACATCATTTTCGATAGCGCCGGGTTCGTGAACCCGGCGCAGAAGGCCAAGATCGAGCGGCAGCTCGGGCTCGATCAGCCGATCGTCACCCAATACGTGACCTGGATCTCGGGTCTGGCGCGCGGCGACCTGGGCTACGCGTTCGTGTCCGAGAAACCGGCGATCGACGAGATCCTGCCGCGCATCCCGGTCACGGCCAAGCTGGCGGTGCTGGCGCTGCTGTTTTCCATTCTGTTCGGGGTGCCGCTCGGTGTCATCAGCGCCGTGCGCCAGAACACGCCTCTCGATTATGCGCTGCGCGTCGTCAGCCTGAGCGGCCTGTCGCTGCCCTCCTTCTGGCTGGGGCTGCTCATCCTGATGGCGTGCGTGCAATGGTTCGGATGGATTCCGATCTATCGGAGCACCCCCGATAATTTCTGGCGCGAGATTGCACTGCTCAGCATCCCCGCCGCCGCCGTGGGTTTTCGCACTTCCGCGCTGGTGATGCGCCTAACGCGTTCTTCGATGCTGGAGGTGCTGCGGCAGGATTACATTCGAACCGCCCGCGCCAAGGGAGCATCGGACCCCACCGTCAACTACGATCACGCCCTGCGCAACGCTATGCTGCCGGTGGTGACCATCATCGGCATCGAGGCGGCATTCCTGATCGGGGGATTGATCGTGACCGAAACGGTTTTCAATATTCCGGGTGTGGCGCGCTTCCTGGTGGAAGCGATCCGGTGGCGCGACTACCCGATCGTGCAGAACCTGGTGATGTTCATTGCCATCGTGGTCGTGGTTGTCAACTTCATCGTCGACATGACCTATGTGGTGCTCGATCCACGCATCAAATACGAGGAGTGACGGCGTGGCAGTAGTCGATCACGAGGCGGGGCTTACGCGCGCTGGTGCTCATGTCGATACTCGGCTGGGCGCAGTCATGTTCTTCATGCGGCGCTATCCGCTGGGCGCCATCGGCGCGCTCATCATGATTGCCTTCGTGGCGACGGCTGTGTTCGCCGACTTGATCGCGACATACGACCCGCTGACGACCAGTGCGCGCTCCTCGCTCGCCGCACCCGGCGAGATGCACACGCTCGGCGCCGACTTCATGGGTCGCGATGTGTTCTCGCGCATCATCTACGGCGCCCGGATATCGCTGGCGGTGGGGCTCGGTGCGACAGCGCTGGGGTGCCTGATCGGCATGGTGGTGGGCCTCATGTCGGGCTTCTTCGGCGGCTGGTTCGACCTCATCGTGCAGCGCCTGATCGACATCATGCAGTCGTTGCCGCTGCTCGTGATGGCCTTGGTAATGGCCGCGTCGCTGGGCCCTTCGCTCACCAATACCATCATCGCCATAGCCATTCCGCTGGTGCCTAACGTGGCGCGGATCATCCGGTCCAACACGCTCTCGCTGCGGGAGATGCCCTATGTGGAAGCCGCCCGCGCACTCGGGATGAGCGAGATGCGCATCGCCATCAAACACGTGCTCCCCAACACCCTGGCGCCGCTGATCGTTCTGGGCACGGCGCAGTTCGGCTCGGCCATCCTGGTCGAGTTGGCGCTCGCGTTTCTGGGGCTCGGTATTCCAGAACCGCATCCCTCCTGGGGTCGCATGCTCTCGGAATCGGCAGCCGAATACGTGCGCACCGCGCCCTGGCTGGTGATCTTTCCAGGAGTTGCCATCAGTGTCGTGGTGTTCGGCACCAACCTGCTGGGTGACGCCATCCGCGATATGCTCGATCCCAGGCAGCGCTCCTAGATGGCAAGCGTGCTCCGCCCCCCGGATGTTTCTTCAAACCTGGATCAAAAGGATTTCGCGGGCGAACCTGCGACGGACGAGCGCGTGCTCGAGGTTCAGGACCTGCAGACCTACTTCTACACCCGCACCGGCCTGGTCAAGGCCGTCGACGGCGTTTCGTTCTCGCTCAAGCGCGGCGAGACCCTGGCCATCGTCGGCGAGTCGGGTTGCGGCAAGAGCGTGACTGCGCTCTCCATGATGCGCCTCGTCGCCGATCCGCCCGGCCGCATCGTCGGCGGTTCCATCCATCTCGACGGCGTTGACCTCGTTGCCCTCGACGCGGCGACCATGCGCAGCATCCGCGGCAAGGAGATCTCGATGATCTTCCAGGAGCCGATGACGTCTCTCAATCCCGTCATGACCATCGGCCGCCAGATCTCCGAAGCGCTCCTGCTGCACGAGACCAACTCGCGCAAGGCTGCCCTGGCGCGGACCATCGAGATGCTGCAGCTGGTCGGCATTCCCGAGCCGCAGCAGCGGGTGAAGGAATTTCCCCACCAGCTTTCGGGCGGCATGCGCCAGCGCGCGATGATCGCCATGGCGCTCGCCTGCAATCCCAAGGTGCTGATCGCCGACGAGCCGACCTCGGCCCTCGACGTGACGATCCAGGCCCAGATCCTCGATCTCATCGCCAAGCTGCGCCGCGACCTCGGTACCGCCGTCATCCTCATCACCCACGATCTGGGCGTCGTTGCCGAGACCGCCGAGCGGGTGATCGTGATGTACGCCGGGCGCAAGGTCGAAGAAGCGACGGTCGACGACCTGTTCGCCACTGCGCTCCACCCTTACACGCGCGGCCTGATGAATTCGATTCCCCGCCTCGCTCTGATGCGGCGCGAGAATGCCAAGCCGGTCGAGCGCCTGCAGGAGATCCCGGGCATGGTGCCGGCGCTGAGCAATCTCCCGCCGGGATGTACCTTCGCGCCGCGCTGTGCCTTCGCCAGCGATACCTGTCGCCGCGAGTACCCGCGCTATGAGGAAAAGCGACCGGGCCATTGGGCCGCCTGCTGGCACTCCGATCAGGTGGCGAGGAGTGCCAATGGCTGAGTCTGTCGCTGTCCCCGTGCTCCAGGTCGATGGACTGAAGAAGCATTTCCCGGTGCGCAAGGGTCTGCTGCGCCGTACCGTCGGCCACGTCTACGCCGTCGATGATGTGAGCTTCACGATCAAATCGGGTGAGACCCTGGGCCTCGTTGGCGAGTCCGGGTGCGGCAAGACCACGGTGGGCCGGGCCATCCTGCGCCTCATCGAGCCGACGGCCGGCGCCTTGCGCTTGGAAGGCCGCGACATCACCCATCTGGGCAAGACCGAGCTCAGGCCCTTTCGCCAGCAGATGCAGATCATCTTCCAGGACCCGTTCTCCTCGCTCAATCCGCGCATGCGCGCCGGCGACATCGTGGGCGAGCCGCTGAAGATTCACGGCAACTTCAGCAAGACAGCACGGCGCGAGCAGGTGGCGCAGCTGTTCGACCGTGTCGGCCTGCGCCGGGCGCAGATGGACAACTACCCGCACCAGTTCTCAGGCGGCCAGCGCCAGCGCATCGGCGTGGCCCGGGCGCTGGCCCTCAATCCCAGGCTCATCATCTGCGACGAGCCGGTCTCCGCGCTCGACGTGTCGATCCAGGCGCAGGTCATCAATCTGCTGATGGACCTGCAGCGCGACATGCGGCTCTCTTACCTCTTCATCTCGCACAACCTGGCCGTGGTGGAGCACATCAGCCACCGCATTGCGGTGATGTACCTGGGGCGCATCGTCGAGTACACCGACAAGACCACGTTGTTCACGAAGCCGCTGCATCCCTACACGGAAGCGCTGCTGGCGGCCGTTCCCGTGCCGGACCCCGCCATCAAGCGGGTCAAACGCGTCGTGCAGGGCGACGTGCCGAGCCCCTTGAAGCCACCATCGGGATGTCATTTCCACACGCGCTGCCCCTACGTCGAAGCGCGCTGCAAGGTGGAATCCCCGCTACTCCGCGAAGTCGAGCCCGGCCATCAGGTCGCGTGCCACCTGCGGTAAGTGTTCGCCTCCCCAGCCTGCGCATGGCTTCGCCATGAAGAGAGAATGAGTTGCGAGGGCGGTCCGGGAGCTACTTGGGCGCAGAGCGCCAGCGCCGCTGCTTTTCGCGGTTTCCGCATCCTTTCATGCTGCACCACTGCCGAAGGTGACCTTTACTCGTGTCGACAAAGTAGACCTCACAATCGGCGGCATCGCACTGTCGAATTCTCCGGGGGTTCTCATCGAGGAGCAGACGTTCAATGGCAAGCGAGCAGGCGTGCAGCGGGATATCGCGCGCCAATGGAGGGCACCAGCAGTGACTGGCGAGTTGAGACGAATTGGATGCGCCTAGGACGCGGGCCGTATGCGCTTTCTGAATAGCCGTGGAGATTGCCTTCAGGTCGGCTTCGCGCACAGGACGTCCGCAGTGAGCCGCGACCAGGACATCATGCAAATGTTCACGCAATTTGCGGGCGCGTGTCGCGATGTGCGAGCACGCACGGCCGTCCAAACGTAGCATCCGGTCGGCAAGAGGGGGCTCGACAAGCCCCGCCAACTTAACGAACCGCACCAGGTCCCGGTATGTCGCCAGGTTCTCAACCGGCGAATCCGAAGGCCGCTCGTCCAGCGTGTTCACGAAGTCGAGGGCCGGATGGCCGCCGCTCCACTCGAATTGATCAGCACTATCTTTCATTGCCGTCGTTGCCTCTTGTCGCGTCTCCTGCGTATCATAACCGTTAAAATGTTATAAAGAGGTTATGGCAGATCACGCGTCTTGTAGGAGTGGGCTATGCGTTGGGTTACTGCGGATGGGCGCACAAGTGCCGAATACGCGCGTGGCGCACTCTATGGCCTCGTTGCGGTCAGCATATGGTCGGGCTGGATCGTCGTGGCTCGCCTCGGCCTCCAGACGAGTCTCACGCCATGGGATATCGCAGCGCTTCGTTTCGGCGTGGCTGGGCTGCTCCTGTTACCGTATTTGCTGGGTAAAGGCCTCGCACTCGAACGCCTCGGTTGGATCGGATTGGCGGCAATCGTACTGGGCGGAGGTGCTCCAGTTCTCCTTGCCAATGCTGGCCTGCTGTTTGCCCCTGCGGCACATGCGGGGGCCCTCTTTCCGGGTGTAATGCCCCTGATGGTGGCTCTTCTTGCGGCGTTCGTCCTGCGCGAATCTTTCACCTCCGCTAAAATGACTGGTTTCGCTCTGATCCTGCCCGGTGTCTTCGGCATCGCCTGGAACGCGGCCGACACCATCGGTTCGCAGCAGAATGTCGGTCACGCTCTGTTTCTTGGCTCTGCCTTGGCTTGGGCTTGCTACACCGTAGCGATGCGTCGTGCACGGCTCGATGGACTGCACGCGGCCGCCATCGCGGCTGTCGGTGCCTTGCTTCTCTACGTGCCCGTCTATTTCTTTGCCGCTGGGTCGGACCTTCTCAGAGCTCCATGGGGCGACATAGCCCTTCAAGCGTTCGTGCAGGGGCTGCTGACGGCCATCATTTCCCTTCTCCTCTACGGCCGAGCCGTCAGCATCCTCGGCGCTTCGAGCGGAGCAGCGCTTGCTGCCCTGTGCCCGGCCATGACTGCACTCTTAGCCATTCCGATTCTCGGCGAATGGCCAACGGCAATGGACTGGATGGCCATCACTCTGATCTCCGCCGGCGTTTACATCGTCAGTGGAGGGCCAATCCCTGGTCGCGCGAGCACGGGACAGGCGTCGTCGGCTTGATTCCTTTGGCCTCACTTGAAGAGGGCACGTCCGCAACGATCAGGCGAGGTCGAACCGGTCCAGGTTCATCACCTTGGTCCACGCCGCCACGAAGTCCTCCACGAACTTCTCCCTGGAGTCCGCGCAGGCATAGACTTCCGCGAAGGCGCGCAGCTGCGAGTGCGAACCGAAGATCAGGTCGACGCGGGTGCCGGTCCACTTGACCGCATTCGTCTTGCGGTCCCGGCCCTCGTAGGCGTTCTCGCCCGTCTCCTGCCACACCGTGGCCATGTCAAGCAGGTTGACGAAGAAGTCGTTCGTCAGCTTGCCCGGCTGCTGTGTGAACACGCCGTGCTTGGAGTCGCCCGCATTGGCACCGAGGACACGCAGGCCGCCGACGAGGGCAGTCATCTCCGGCGCCGTCAACGTCAGTAGTTGCGCCCGATCCACCAGCGCTTCTTCAGGCGCCATGAACTGGAGCTTTTTGCCGTTGGTATAGTTGCGGAAGCCGTCGGCACGCGGTTCGAGCGGCGCGAAGCTGTCGACGTCGGTCTGCTCCTGCGACGCGTCCATGCGGCCCGGCGTGAAGGGCACCTTCACGTCGACGCCGGCATCCTTGGCCGCCTTTTCGACCGCCGCGCTGCCGCCCTGAACGATCAGGTCGGCAAGCGAAACCTTCTTGCCGAACTCTTTCTGGATCGCTTCGAGCTTCTGCAGGACCGTTTTGAGCTGGGCGGGCTGGTTGACCTCCCAATCCTTCTGCGGTGCGAGACGAATACGCGCCCCATTCGCGCCGCCACGCTTGTCGGAACCGCGAAACGTCGACGCCGACGCCCAGGCGGTCGAGACGAGCTGCGACACTGACAGGCCGGACGCGAGAATCTTCGCCTTCAACGCAGCGACGTCCGCCTCGTCGATCTGCGGATGATCCGCAACCGGAACCGGGTCCTGCCAGATCAGCGTTTCTTTTGGCACCAGCGGGCCTAGGTAGCGGACGCGCGGGCCCATGTCGCGATGCGTGAGCTTGAACCAGGCGCGCGCAAACGCGTCCGCGAACTGGTCCGGATGCTCATAGAAGCGCCGCGAAATCTTCTCGTAGGCAGGGTCCATGCGCAGCGACAGGTCAGTCGTCAGCATCGTCGGCACATGCTTTTTCGAGGGATCGAAGGCGTCGGGAACGTCGGCCGCTGCACCTTTCGCCTTCCACTGTTTCGCACCGGCTGGGCTCTGCGTCAGCTCCCACTCGTTCTCGAACAGGTTCTTGAAGAAGAGATTGCTCCACTTCGTCGGCGTCTGCGTCCAGGTGACTTCCGGACCGCCGGTGATGGCGTCACAGCCGATACCGGTCTTGAACTTGCTCTTCCAGCCGAGGCCCTGCTCCTCGATGGCACCGCCTTCCGGCTCCGGGCCGATCAGCGACGGATCGCCCGCGCCGTGGGTCTTGCCGAAGCTGTGGCCGCCGGCAATCAGCGCGACGGTCTCCTCGTCGTTCATCGCCATGCGGAAGAAGGTTTCGCGGATGTCCTTGGCCGCCGCTATCGGGTCGGGATTTCCGTTCGGCCCTTCCGGATTGACGTAGATCAGGCCCATCTGCACCGCGCCGAGCGGCTCGCTGAGCTGGCGTTCGCCGCTGTAGCGTTCGTCGCCGAGCCAGGAGCCCTCGGGACCCCAGTACAGCTCTTCGGGCTCCCACACGTCGGCGCGGCCGCCGGCGAAACCGAACGTCTTGAAGTTCATCGACTCCAGCGCGACGTTGCCGACGAGGACCATGAGGTCGGCCCAGGAGATCTTCCGGCCGTACTTCTGCTTGATCGGCCACAGCAGCCGGCGCGCCTTGTCGAGGTTGGCGTTGTCTGGCCACGAATTCAGCGGCGCGAAGCGCTGCTGTCCGGCGCCGGCGCCGCCACGGCCGTCGGTGATGCGGTAGGTTCCCGCCGCGTGCCACGCCAGGCGGATGAACAGACCGCCGTAGTGGCCGAAGTCGGCGGGCCACCACGCCTGCGAGTCCGTCATCAAGGCGTGCAGGTCCTTGATCACGGCGTTGAGGTCGAGGCTCTTGAACTCCTTGGCGTAGTCGAAGTCCCTGTCCATCGGATCGGATAGGTCGGAGTTGCGATGGAGCATTTCGATGTCCAGCGACTCCGGCCACCAGTTGCGGTTCGTGTGTCCGCGCTTGCCGCCGCCGAACGGGCATTTGCCCGCGCTCTCGTCAGTCTTCGTGTCCATGTTTCTCTCCGATCGTTCGGGTTCTTATTTGTGTTGTGCCGAGGGCTTCACCCTTGCCGATGCTCGACGCAATAGCCGGTATCCCTGCGTCAGACCGCCAGCGGCGGTGGTCGGGCCCTCTTATGACTGGAGTGAGTACGCTACCGTGCCTTGCCGATCAGGGCCAATCGATTTAGATTTATCCGAAGATAAGAAAAACTGATCGGTGAAAATGACCTCGCTTAAGCAGTTGCGCTATTTCGAGGCGGTCGCACGCTTCAATCACTTCGGCCGGGCCGCCGAGCATTGCTCGGTTTCGCAGCCGGCCCTCTCGATGCAGATCCAGGAGCTGGAAAAAAATCTCGGGCTACAGCTGGTCGAGCGCCGGTCCAAGGGCGTGCGGCTCACTGTCGAAGGCAAGGAAATGGCGCTACGGGCCAGCCGCATCCTGGCCGAGGTGCGCGACCTCACCGATTTCGCGCGCCAGCGGGCAAGCCTTCTGTCCGGCGCCCTCCACCTGGGCGTGATCCCTTCGGTCGCCCCCTACGTGCTGCCGCCGCTGCTGCCCATCCTGCGCGACCAGTATCCCAGTCTCGATCTCCACATCCGCGAGACGCAGACCCAGGCCCTGCTGCAGCAGTTGCTCGACGGTACGCTTGACCTCCTCCTGCTGGCACTGCCCGTCAATCATCCCGAGATCGAAACGATCCGCCTGTTCGAAGACCGCTTCCTCCTCGCGCTGCCGCGCGCCCACCGCACGCAGGGCCGGGTGCGCGCCACGGCCGACCTGATCAAGGGGGATCGGCTGCTCCTGCTGGAGGAAGGTCACTGCCTGCGCGACCAGGCGCTGACCTTCTGCCAGTTGCGCCAGGTCGACAGCATCAACACCTTCGGAGCCTCCAGCCTGTCGACCATCGTGCAGATGGTGGCCAACGGCCTCGGCCTCACGCTGCTGCCCGAGATCAGCGTCGATCTGGAAACCCGGCATGCCGATATCAGGGTCATGCGCTTCGCCGAACCCGAGCCCAGCCGCACCTTGGGGCTGGCGTGGCGGTCCACCTGCTCGCGCAAGCGCGACTTCGTCGAAGTCGGCCGGCTGATCACGTCCGTCGCACGCCAGCGTCAGCCAAGAAAGGCTGTCTGAGGCAGGACAGCTTTCGGTTAGGCGGCGGGCCCGAGACGACTGCAAGGCAGCTGCGCAGAGGGCATGTGGGCGAAAGCCGAGCTTCGTCCCGAACTAGGCCGCGCTAGCTGCGCGTTCCTCCGATTGCAGGAACAGGCGCTCGATCTCCTGGATCGGTCGTGGCGGGCTGAAAAAGTAGCCCTGCATCTCCGTGCAGCCTTCGGCCCGCACCTTGTCCACCTGCTCTTGCGTCTCGACGCCCTCCGCCGTGGTCGCCATGCCGAGGCTCAGCCCCAGGTGGGCAACGGCGCGCAGGATGGCGTGCGAACCCGCATTGTCGTCGGACAAATCACTGACGAAGCAGCGATCGATCTTGATCTTGTCGAAGGGGAAGCTGCGTAGATAGCCCAGGCTGGAATAGCCCGTGCCGAAATCGTCCATGGCGATGCGCACGCCAAGCGACCGCAGCTGATGCAACGTCGCGATGGTGGCGGCACTGTCGTGCAGCAGGACCGACTCTGTGATCTCGAGCTCCAGACGCCCTGCCGACAGCCCCGAAGCAGCAAGCGCTGCAAACACCATCTGCACGAGATTGGGACTCTTGAACTGTACCGGCGAAAGGTTCACCGCCACTTTGATATGGTTGGGCCATTTGGCGGCATCGGTGCATGCCTGCCGCAAGGCCCATTCGCCGATCGGCAGAATAAGGCCGGTCTCCTCGGCGACCGGAATGAACATGGCCGGCGAAATCCTGCCTTGCTCGGGATGATGCCATCGCAGCAAGGCCTCCAGACCGCAAATCTGATTGCGCTCCAGATTGACCACTGGCTGATAGTAAAGTTCGAATTCCCCGTTCGAGAGCGCCTTGCGCAAGTCGAACTGCAGCTTGCAGCGCGCTTGCATGTCCGCATCCATGACGGCTTCGAAGAAGCGGTAGGTGCTGCCGCCTTCAGTCTTGGCGCGATGCAGCGCAAGGTCTGCATTCTTCAATAGCTCGTCGGCGTCCTTGCGGTCGTCGGATGAAACTGCGATGCCGACGCTGACGCCAACATTAACCGCCTGTCCGTCGAGATCGAAGGATTGGCTCATAGCCTCGATCAAGCTGCCCGCCAGCGCGGTCGCCGCGATGGGCTGCTCTTCGCTGATTTGCACGATTGCGAACTCGTCGGCGCTCAGTCGCGCGATCAGATCGCGCGTACCCAGGCAACCGCGCAGCCGCTCGCCGACGGCTTTCAGCATGGCGTCCCCTGACGTGTGCCCGAGCGTGTCGTTGATCTCCTTGAAGCGATCGAGATCGAGGCATAGCACGGCCACATTCTCGCCCTTGCGCGCGCTTGCCGTCGTTTCTTCCAGGCGTTCGCGCAGATGCAGGCGATTGGGCAGGTCGGTCAGTATGTCGTGTCGCGCCAAGTGGGCCACTTGCGCTTCGATGCGCCGGTATTGGGTAATGTCCTCATGCGTGGAGATCCAGCCTCCATCGGGCATGCGCCGCTGCTTGATGGCGATGATACGCCCGTCACTAAGCTCGCTCACTTTTGTGATGGCTCTGTCATCCACCATGGATTCGAGTACGTCGCGCGTATACTCTTCAATCGTCCTTCCCACGTGGAGGCCGTTGGCTATTCGCTGCTCCATTATCGCTTGGAAGGGTGTGCCGGACTGGGTCAGGTTTTCGGGCAGGCCATACATCTTGGCATAGCTGGCATTGCAGACCACCAACTCCTGCTTGCCGTCGAACATGCACAGGGCCTGAGACATGTTGCTGAGCGCCGCGTCGAAACGCAGGTTCTGCATCTCGAGCTGATCTTTTTGTTCGAACAGCTCTCTTTGCTTTGCCTCCAGGCTTTGCAAGGCGCGGTCGAGAGCGGCGAGCGGCAACCGTCGAAAGCAGTAGTAGGCTGCCAGACCCAGGACCAGGAATGCCAAGGCGGCATGGAGGGTACCAAGGAAAACCTGGCGCGTGCTGACGGCTACATGGAAGTGGCCATGAAAAACGGCGGCGTCGATTTTTGCCTTTGCCCAGAGTTCAGGCCACCAGGCGGAGCGCCCCTGAAACATCAGCGACGCACCCGCGGTGTCCGTAACCCAGCTTGCGACAATGGAGCTCTTGGCTCCCTGGGTCGCGTGCAAGACATTGATCGACGCCTGAGCGAGCCAGTCCACGGTTTCCTTTTTGCCGATTTGGACTTCGATATGGCGGGCGCCGATCGAGGCCTGTTCGAGAGCGTGCTGTCGCAACTGGTTGGTGCTGATCAATGCATAAAGCGCCGGTGGGGCTACCACCGTTATGCAGGTCACGGCGACCCCCAACCGTGAAATGAGTTTTCGCGGAGATGCGACCCGTTTGCGCAGGCGCACGTGCACTTCCCCAACGCGCCTGGAGATGCCTGCGCGGACCCTTCGCGTCACTGTGTTAAGGCGCCGGGCGAACTTGGCAACGGTATCGTACATACGCTCGGGTCTCATAATTCCATGAGAGCAGAGCTTAGAATTGCATCCTAAAGAATTACCCAAGCTATAATCATTTAAAACAGTACAGTTGACCCAAGACGGCACAATAGGACGCAGGCAACGCGCCGCGAGCCAGTAATCGCGCCGGCTATCTATTATCGATATGTATGCGAGCCAGCGTAGCCTTTACGCCGCATCAACGAAGTGGGTCGTGGTTGCAGCCGCGCGGCGGCATAGCTCAACGACGCGGCGCTCCGCTGTCTTCATATCTGCCACCGAGCCGGCAGTCTCGCACGGGTCGGTGTAGCACCGCCAAAGGTAGCCGGTGCGCTCACCTTTGATGACCGATCCGACAGCCAGATACGGATCGGCAGCGAAGAAGAAGTTGACAACCCCGGTATGGGGACAGCGCCGCTTTGACAACATCTCGACCTCCCCGACTTGAAATGGCGCAGACCTGTCCACGCCGCCTGTAGTTATACTACCTGCCGAAATGTCTTATTTGCACCAGCAATGGTCGACGCGGTGGATAAGTTTTTGTGAACAGCTTTTGATCACTTGAAACAGATCGACGCCATATTTTGCGGCGCACAAGAAATGTGGGGCCACCTAGGTCTCACCGAGTTGGTTCGTGCTGCATCGCGTCAGTACCTGGGCTGCCGCTCACCTATTTGCGCCTTCTCGGCCAGCTGGTGTTGGAAGCAGGCGGCGTGACGGACTTGCTATGGCGCGATGATGGTCCCACTTTGGACTATCCGCCAACATCAATCAGGGAATCGACAGTGAAAAAGTTCGCCCTTCTCGCGCCGGCTGGCGCCTTGCTGATTGCCGCGCACGCGTTTGCGGCGGAATCCGATGCCGACATCGAGAAGTTCCGTACGGCCTACACGGCAGGCTCCGGCCTGAGTTATGTCGTCGTGAATACCGACTAAGGGTGAACGTGTCTATCGCTACGGTGATGCGTCGCGCGAAGCAGCCAAGAAGGACAAGCGCGGCTTCATGCTCTTTACGTGCGCCCGGCCTCATGTGTTTGTTTCCGACAGCATCTCCGATCGGGGCGCACTGGCGAAGGCAAAGGTCGTGAAGGCAGGAGACCCCGGGTTTGTCGAACTGGATGCCAAATATCTGGCGGGCTGCAAGAATCCGCTGGTCAAGTCAGCCCTTCCCAAGACGAAGTAAGCCCCGAGTTTTCAGATGCCGCGAGCGGCACCATTGGGGTGCCTGCTTTCGGTATGTTCGCTTGACATTCGCGCCTCTTCCGCGCGCAAGGTGCGTTCATGAATTATCGGCACGCCTATCATGCCGGCAACTTTGCCGACGTGCTGAAGCACCTCGTGCTTGCGCTGGTCATTGACTACCTGAAACGGAAGGAAGCGCCCTTCCGCGTGATCGACACGCACGCCGGCTGCGGCCGCTATGCGCTCGGCTCCATCCAGGCAGCCAAGACTGGAGAGTGGCGCGGCGGCATCGGCCGTCTGCTCGGCCCGGATGTCAGGCCGTTGCCCGCGGATGTGGCAAGGGTGATGGGACCTTATCTCGAAACGGTGCGAAGCGAGAACCCCACGCCGCAACTCGAGGTCTACCCCGGGAGCCCGCTCATTGCGCGGCGGCTCATGCGTCCGCAAGACGTGCTGGTGGCCAATGAACTGCATCCGGAGGACGGGGCGGAACTCAAGTCCGTGCTCGGGCGGGATCGACGGGTCAAGCTGCTCGCTATCGACGGATGGTTTGCACTCAAGTCGCTGCTGCCTCCCAAGGAGCGCCGCAGCGTCGTTTTGATCGACCCTCCGTTCGAGGAAGAAGGCGAACTCGCGCGCCTTGCCGAGGGGCTGGCAGAGGCTCTGCGGCGTTTCGAGAGCGGCGTCTATGTGGCGTGGTATCCGATCAAGGACCTCAAGCCGATTGCAGCATTTCATGGCGCACTGGCGGCCATTGCCGGACCGGAGCTGATGCGCGTGGAGCTTATGATACGAGGGGGAAATACTCCCGATCGCCTGAATGGCTGCGGGCTGATTGTCGCCAATCCTCCTTACACGCTGCGTGATGATCTCGCAGCCGTGCTGCCCGAGCTTGCGCATCGTCTGGCCGAAGGCAGCGGAGCGCGCCATCGCCTCGACCGCGTCGTGCAGACCCTGCGTGTCACACCGGTCGGAACGGCCCGTTCGCATCAGCGAAAGACCCCACCGCGCTGAAGGCGAAGTGCACGGATTTGCCTTGCACGGCCTACGTCAATCATCGATACTCGCACGCAGTTCAGGCTGCTTATCAGCCAGTCGTGACTGCAGAGACTGTACTGAGATGACTTGCGCAGACGCATCGACGCTTTCTCGCGCGCCCCACTTTCCCCGCCGACATCGGATGAGATCGTCGTGGCTTCACGCGCGTCGGCACGTTTGCTGATGCCAACAACAATATTTTCCACCGGGGACTAAGGAGACGTCGTAATGCGGCAGAGTGGAACGGTGAAGTTCTTCAACCAGTCGAAAGGTTTTGGTTTCATCACGCCGGACGACGGTGGCAAGGACGTGTTCGTCCATATTACCGCTGTCGAGCATTCCGATGTCGGTGCGCTGACCGAGAACATGCGCGTGTCTTTCGAGACCGAGCCGGACAAGCGCGGCAAAGGACCAAAGGCGGTCAATCTCCAATCGGCCGATTGAGCTACCGTCCCTCGGCATTGACAGCCCCCGAACGCGTCACCTGCGTGCCACGGGTTGGCTGAATTCGACCGGATAGCCTCGAGAACAGGGGCGCACGCCATGTGCAAGGCTCTAAATCTGGGGCAGTGTTCCCAACTCACGTTCAATTCATAAGGGGAGCTTCCGGCAATGAAGACCTTCGTTCGCGTGCTCGCGACCGCAAGTATGCTCATGGCGGCGGGCGCAGTCGCCCAAGCGCAATGCATCAACAAGGCCGGAAAAGGCACCGGCGGCAACGACGAATCTGCGAAGTTCCAGGCTTGGGAAGCTGTTCTCCAGGGGACCGATTGGGGGATGTGGGGTTCATGGATGGCATCGAGCCAAAAGGTCGGTGTGGCTCCCGGCTATAAGGTGAGCAACGTGAAGCAGCGCTGCAATGCCGGGGGCGGCCTTGGCAGGGAGTGCGTTATCCAGGCGAAACTTTGCAAGTGACGGTTGTTGAACAGCAGGTTGCGTTGGTTTGATAGGAGACGTGCAATGAAAAGCATACACAAGCTGGTTGTTGGAGCGTGCGCGGTCGCTGGTTTGGCTTTGGTAGCCGGTACCGCCGCTCAGGCCGCCTGCAGTCGCGTCAGCGTGAAGGGCGAAGGGCTCACCAAGGAAATCGCCCAAGAGGTGACAAAGATGAACCTGGAGTTCGCTGTCGCCGCCAAGGGTGCCAAGGCGGCCGGCAAGGCAGCCCTCAAGTGCGGCGCGCCAGGACCGTTGCTCCTGACCTCGTGCACGGCCAAGCAGCGCGCCTGCACCTGAGGCAACCTGCCTGAAGCAAGGCTGAAATGACAAAAAGGCTTCTCTGCTTCGGCGGGGCAGCCTTTTTTGCTGAGGGGCAGGCGACGGGCGGCCGGCAGCAGTGCCGATCATGGTTTTGCGGGGATTTTGCAGGTAGGCGGACCCATTCGGCCTTCCGCAGCGTTGGTTTTTAGGATTTGGTTGCTTCCATGTCCTAGACTGACCAGCCCTTTTTGTGGCGAGTTGCGCCACACCGAACGGAAAGCAGGATTGTCATGAAGAACAAAGGCATGATGGCTGCGGTCTGCAGCGCCATCGCTGTGTTGGCGTTCACAAGTTCTGGTCAGGCCGGCGAGCGGCAGGAGCGCAGTACATACCGTCAGCAAGGGCATATGGAGCCGGCCAAGTCGCGCTATCATCGCAAGCGGCCTGCGCGGGTGAAGGGCTTCGTGGCGCGCCGTGGCGGCTATTACTCCTATACGGATTCCGATGTCGTGAATGTCTACGGCGGCTCGCGCACCTTATACGGCAGCACGAACTCTTATCGCGATCCGTTCATCGACCGGCAGACGAGTTCCGGCCCGTTCGACCACGACTTCTTTTTCGATTCGGGCACGGGGCCTCGCGGCGGCGATGCTCCCTATCCGCGCTGAGCGTTTCAGTACCGGTCGCGACTGACACAATGATTCATCGATCCGAGGGGAGATCGTGCATGCGCTCAAGGTCCATGGTTTTCGCGGCGTCTGCAGCCGTAGCGCTGCTCGCATGGGCCGGCTCAGGACCGGCAGACGCCGCGTGCAAGAGGCTGTCGTTCTCGGTGAACGACTACGGCAAGGACGGCCCCACGACGTGACGCCAAGAGCCTGCTGGACAAGCATATTGCCGAGTGGACCAAGGCGAACGGCATCAAGGGGCACACCGTCGGCAAGAAGGATGTGAGCTGCGAGCTGTTCCTGGACTTCATCGTATTCGATGAGCACACGTGCAAGGCAAGCGCGCTCGTGTGCTGGCCCGGCCCGGACCCCACGGCATCCGCCAAGCCGGCTGCGGCGGCCAAGTAGGTTCACGGCAACCTGGCCGAACGAAGCTAGCCACCTGTGCCGGTTTGCCGACCGCGACGACGGTCGGCTGTAGCCATCCAGCACCGCGGATCGGCTGTTGCGCGCGGGTCAAAGGCCGCCAGACCAGCCGCGGACAATCCCACGCTGCGCGTGAAATCCCTCCGCGGCTGGCGATTTTGCTAAGCCGCCAACAGTTCAGCGGGCTGTGCCCGATTACCAGTCGCTTCGGGCCACTGGTCCAGAAGCCGGGGCAAGTCCGCCCGGGATGTCCGGTAGAAGCGCCTGTGGTGCTGCAGCGGCAGTGCGCCGGCAAAGCCAAGGACGTAGTGGTTGTCGTCCTTTTCCGCGCAGCAATGCGGCGTGCGCCGGCCCTCGCCGGGCGAGTGCATGTGGAAACGGTGGCAGTAGGGACAGAGAACCGCCCACATGCGCCCAAGACCGAGGCCCCGCATCTTGCGGCTTTCAGGCAGGGACCAGGCAGAAACCTCAGGCGATTGCCCGCTGATCCCGCTTTCGAGCGTCTGGCGCAAACCCTGCGCGCAATCCGCCCAAACCCCTGTCAGCCGCAAACGTTTGGCTGATGCATTCTGCAGCCGCAGCTCGCGCCATACCTCCACGGCGCGACCCTCGAGAGCCAAGGCTACCCAAAACCACGTAACGCCGAACTGGAAAAAAAGTGGGCGGAGAAGCCGGGCACAACGTTCATTGCGCGACGCGTCGAACGCCTTCGCAGAGAAGCTCCACGCAGTCTTTCCGTTCATTGCGGACCATGTGTCTTTCTCCCCATTCCCCGACGCCGAAGGTTGTCGCGATTGGTTAACGAAAGGTTAACGCGGGCATTTTCTCAAGCAATATGAATGAGTTGCAACTTCAATTCGGGCGGCATTCGCCAGTTCGATGGAAACGCGAATCGATTTGTCACGGCAACTCATTGATCGCGCAGCAGGGGCTGCTCCCTGAGCCACGCATCGGCGTCGGCCAGCCGCCACGTGTAGCGGCGCTTGGGATCTTTGGATGGAATCGGCGCCGTGCGTCGTCCCGACAAATCGAACAACTTGCAAAGGCGCGGAGTGCGGCCTTCCTTCGCCAGAAGGTAACCCCTTCTGCTTGCAAGCTGACGCACGCTGGTTGTGGTGAGCGGCGTCTTTCTGTAGCGCGGCATGGTCCACCTTCCACGCGCGGAGGTCCACGCTCCTGCCGTGACTGGAATCTTCCCACGATCCTGCCAGCCAGAAAAGCCTCGCATCGGCTTTGTGCACCGCTTCCGCGTAACCGGAACACTTCGGTCCTGGTCGAAGCATGAAGCCGATATTGCGAATAGGATCGCACCACGCAGCAAAAAACGGAAAGCAGCCATGACGATTACCGTCTTTATCCGCTATCGGCTCGACCCCTTTAAGCGCGATGCTTTCGAGGCCTACGCGAAGCGTTGGCTGACGATCATTCCCAGGTGCGGCGGCCATGACGTGCGCTATTGGATGCCGCATGAAGGCACGAACGATATCGCTTTCGGGTTGATCTCCTTCCCGAGCCTTGCAAGTTACGAAGCCTACCGGGCACGCCTCAAGGCCGATCCCGAGGGCGCCGCAAACTTCCGCATGGCCGAGGAGCAGCGCTTCATCCTAGCCGAAGAGCGAACCTTCCTGCGGCAGGTCGAATGAGATGTCGATGCCCGCTCTCGATAGCATGCTCATCGTTGCGTTGACCTTCCTCCTTGCGGGGTCGGTCAAGGGAGTGACGGGTCTCGGCCTTCCTTCGGTGTCGCTGGCGCTTCTCACAGCGACGCTCGGGCTCAAGGCTGCGATGGCGATTCTGATCGTGCCCTCGTTTGTGACCAACGTCTGGCAGGCCGCGGTTGGGGGCCATCTGTTGTCGATCCTGCGCCGGACCTGGAGCCTGCTGCTGGCCGTCTGCATCGGGACCTGGTTCGGCGTCGGGATTCTGGCCAAGGCCAACGCCGACCTTCTGGCGGGATTGCTGGGGCTCGTCCTGTGCATCTATGCCGTGCTGGGTCTAGTCGCGGGCCGACCCGGCAAGTCCGGGCCGCCTCGAGCCCTGGCTTTCGCCGGTCGTCGGGGCCGTGAGCGGCATACTGAACGGCATGACCGGTTCGTTCGTCGTGCCCGGGGTGATGTACCTCCAGTCGCTGCGGTTCCCGCGCGACGGCTTCATCCAGTCGATGGGCGTGCTGTTCACGACCTCCACGATCGCCTTGGCCTTCGCGCTGCATGACCGGCAACTGCTGACCGGGGAACTTGCGCTCCTCTCCGCGGGTGCGGTCGTTCCGGCGCTTGCCGGCATGATCACCGGCCAAGCCGTCCGCAAATACCTGTCCGAGCAGATGTTTCGCACGGTGTTCTTCGCGGTGCTGCTGGTGCTCGGCGCCTACATCGTCGTGCGCGCCGTCTCAAGGCACTCCTGTAGGCGCAGCTACCCGCGATCAGAGCCGGCCAAGCGTGACGCTTTGGAGGCTCGCGAGGAGATTGACGTTCGTGCCAATCCCGGAGCCGCCGCCCAGGATGATGGAGGCTGCCGACGCAGTGGCCGACGTGCCGTTGGCCACGTCGTAGAGGGCGCTGAATCGGGCCAGGAACTTGCTGACTTTTTCTGGATCCTTCAGGTCCGCCAGATCGAGTCGCTTGGTGATCATCGCGCCCTGCACGTCGATGTCGGCCTGTGACATGCCGACCGGCAGGCCAAGGGCGGTACGCACCACCTCGAAGAGGGCCTTGTCGGCAAGGATGCCGAAAACGGAGGTGACATTGGCGGCCTTGCGCTGGAAATAGAGCGCCAGCCGTACACCCTCGTTCTGCTCCCCGGCGTCGCTCTCCATCGTCTGCCGGACGTGCAGATCGATGGTCTTCAGAAGGCTGCTCCTGGTTTGCACCTGCTGGGCCGCAGCGCGGCCGATATTGCCATCGGACGTGAAATTGAATGCCGCGGCCAGATCCCGATATCGGCTATCGGACAACTTGCTGACGTAGCTGTCCTTGTCGAACGGATCGCTGGTCAGGACGTTGCGCAGCACATCATTGGAAACCCGCTCGTCTTCCAGGCCGTAGGCCTTGAGGACGTAGGCCACCATGCGTTTGTCGTCCAGGAAGTCGTCGAGCGACCGCACGCGGCTGATGGTGTTGTGATAGTAGGCATTCTCCTCGATGGCTTGCGCCTCTTCGGAGTCCGAAGTGCCGATCCGGGTGTTGTAGAGCTGGATCGTCGCAACCTCTTCATTTTCCGTTTGGGCCTCGCGCGGCTGCAGCACCGATCCGTCGGGCGCGAAGTTGAAGGCGGCGGCGAGTTCGCGATAGCGCGGGTCCGACTGGAGGTTGGCGAAGCTCGTCGGATTGGAGACGTCGCTCACCAGCGCTTGCCGGATGCTTGCTCTTGGACGCGGTCTTCGGATCGAAGCCGTAGGCCTCGAGCACGTAGTTATAGAGCGTGCTGTTGTCCATCAGGGCATCCACCGAGGTCATCAGGTTGATGCGGTTGCGATAGAAGGTCGTGGCGACGGTTTCGGCACTGACTGCCGCGTCGTCGTAATTGGTGAGGTAGAGTTCGGTCGTGCTGTCGATCTGATCGGCCGACTGCGCTCCATCGCCTCCGCTGACCGTTCCGTCGGTCGCGAAGTTGAAGGCTGCAGCGAGCGTGCGATAGCGGGTATCGGCCAGCGTGTTGGCAAAGCTGTCGGGGTCGGAAAGGTCGCTCACCAGCACCTGGCGGATCGTGATCTTGGATTGCAGGTTGGGATTGAGGCCGAAAGCCGTGAGAGCGTAGGTGTAGAGCGTATCGTCGTTCAGCAGATCGTCGACCGATGCCACGCTACCGATGGTGCTGGTGTAGTACTGGGTTCTTTGCGCTGCGGCGGCGGGGCTCGCGCCGCTGCCGGAGGCATCGTAGTAGGCAAAGATCGTTGTGTTGAGCTGGGCGTCCGACTGGGCGGTGCCGGCCGCTGCGCTGCCATCGGTTTGGAAGCTGAAGGCGTTGGCCAGCTTGACGTAGCGGGCATCGCCCAGACGATTGGCGACGCTATCGGGATCGGAGAGGTCGCTGGTCAGGACGTTCCTGATCGTCGTCTCTGATGCGATCTTCGGATCGAGACCATAGGCGGTCAGGGCGAAGGCAAAGAGCCGATCGTCGGCGACGAGGTCGTCAACCGATGCCAGGGTTGCGAGCTTCGACTGATAATACTGCGCCTCCGTTGCGGCCGATGCGCCTTTCTTCACGCGGTGCTCGGAGTAGAGGCCTGTCGTGTCGTCTCCCTGGAACTCGTTCTGGACGTACGGCAGGCTCGAGCGGACGGTGCCATCCTTCGTGAAGCTGAATGAATTGGCGAAGATCGCGTAGCGCGAGTCCACCAGCTGTCTGGCAAAGCTCTTGGCATCGGTGAGATCGCTTTCCAGCACCTTGCGCATGAAGGCCTTGGCGTAGGTCATGTCTTCCAGGCCGTGCGCCTTCATGGCGTAGGCAAACAGGCGGCGATCGTTGAGAAGATCATCGACCGACGTCACCTTGCCGATGTTCTCCTGGTAGTATTTTTCCTCGCGCGCCACCTCGACCCTGGATGCTGTCCGCACCAGGCTCTTGGAGATGTCTTGCGCGTACATCTTGTAGGTGAGATAGGTCGAGGGCATCGGCTAGGCCATATTCCCAAAGTCGTTGCGCATGCGCGCGCAACGTCGAGCGGCAGTCGGGTGTCCCATGAGCCGGCATCATCACGGCCTCGGCTTGCGTAAGGCTGAACTGGTTAGAAATCCGTTAGGAATTCTGATTTGCGCCGCGCTGCGCGCCCTGCCAGCCGGTCCAAGCGCAGCCGATGCCGGGCGTCGGTCATCAGGAACACGCTGCCGAGCGCCGCGGCGAAGGCCCCGAGACCGGAAGCGCCGGCCAGCACGAACAGGATCATGATCTGATACTTGGCGGCTTCATTGGGATCGGCGCCGGCAAGAATCTGTCCGGCCATCATGCCGGGCAGGGTGACGACACCGGCAACGGCCATGGAGTTCAGCAAGGGCGTCGTGGCAGTCCTCAGCGATTGCCGCAGCAGACCGGAAAAAGCCTGCAGGCGCGTGGCACCCAACGCAATGCGCGCCTCGATGGCACTGCGCTCGCGTTCCGCCCCCTCGTTCAGGGTCTGCAGCGCGAGGCTGATACTGGTCAGCGTGTTGCCCAGTACCATGCCGAGGATCGGCAGCACGTAGCGCGGCGCATACCATGGCGATGGGCCGATAACGATGGTGGCCGCATATAGAGTGGCGAGGCCGCCTGCCAGCAGCAGGGTTGCGTTCCCGAGCCCGTAAGCCAGCCAGCCTCGGGGCCGTCGCTCCTGCCGCTGTATGAGCTCGATGCCGGCGACCAGTACCATCACCAGTGCCACCAGCGCCGTCCATATGGGCGACGTTTGCTCGAACACGAACTTCAGTACGTAACCGACGACCGCGAGCTGCACGACCATGCGGATCGCCGCTATGGCCAGACTGCGCTCGAGGCGGAGGCCGAACACGACCGAGATGATGCCGTTCACGATCAGGAGCGCTGCGGCCAGAACCAGATCGACTGCGCTGAGGGGAATAGTGTTCATGCTGCGGCTCCTTCGGAGCGGCGGAAGGTGGTGGCAGCCGCAAGTTGCAGGCGGGCGTGGGCAAGGCGCTCGATTTGCGCCACGTCGTGGCTGACGAGCAGTACGATCCGTTCCGCCAGCAGTTGATACTTGATCAATTCCTCGGCCATCGCTGCCGAGGTGGTATCGAGGGCGGAGGTAGGCTCATCGAGCAGGAGCACGCGCGGTTCGTCCACCAGCGCGCGGACTAGCCCCAGGCGCTGGCGCTCCCCCGTCGAAAGCTCGGCGATCGGACGGCTCAAATGACCATCGTCGAGCGCCAGAGCAGAAAGCAACCGATCGAGCCTCGCACTCTTGGGAAAATGCTCGCCCCCTGTCGGCGCCCACCAGGCGGGCTCGGCGGAGGCATAGCGAACGTGACGGCGCCACTGCGGCCCCTTCATCTCGGCCCGTTCCACGCCGTCGAGATGCACATATCCGCCCGCAGGATCGAGGTCCGCCAGCGCGCGCAGCATCCTGGTTTTGCCGGAACCGGAAGGTCCCTCCACGGCCAGGCATTCACCCGCCGCCACCTCGAACGACAGCGTGGGCAGCCCCGGCACAGCCAAATAGTCGACCCTGAGCACTCTGGTCCCGCGGGAATTTATCGGTGAGGTGCCTTAGCAAGGGCGCAGCAACTCTTCCAGAGCCGGGGCGCGGGGCAACCGTGCCCGTCGCGGGTTGTCAACGGATTCCTGGGCTTATGGCACAGGCGCAGGGCTTAGATGCCCTGGCCCTCTATTTCCCGCGACAGCTCGTCGATCGCGCGATCAGCACCCGGCCAGTAGGGGTGGACGTCGTAGAGATGCCGGAAAACCTGCAGCGCGGCTTTCTTCTGTCCGATCTCGCGCAGCACCTGGGCGAGGCCATCCAAGGATTTGAAATGATTGGGATCGAGCGCGAGGGCGCGGCGCAGGTCGCCCAGTGCCTGGCCCACCTGATTGCGCTGGAAGTGGATGTAGGCGCGGCGGCTCCATCCTTCCGTGAAATCAGGTGCCTGTTCGACGACGTTGTCGAGCAGCTTGAGAGCGCGATCCATTTTCTTCTCGGCGACCGCTTTCATGGCCCGTCCGAGCAGAAGATCGACGGTCGGGCTGCCTGAATGCAGCCAAATGCGCTCGATGCCTTCCGAGATTGCTTTGGCAGCGTTCTCATCTTCGGCGGTGGCCAGCATCGCGTAGAGGTCGCCGAGGGCCTTGTCGCGTTCGGCGGCGGTCTTCGGCAAGCTGGCCGTTGGCGGCCCGCGCTTGGCGCTCTTGGGCGGCGCGTCCTGCGTCAGCGCTGGCGTCACCGGCCCCAGCAAAGTGAGGGCGAGCACCGCGGAGCTGAGGATGGCAAGTAGCCTAGGGTTCGACATCGACGGCATGCTGCCAGCATAGCCGGGCAGCAATGGGGCCGTCAAAAGCTGCGGCCGGCTTTCCTGTTCAGCCTTGGCGTGCCTTGAAGCGCCGGTTCGTCTTGTTGATGACGTACACACGGCCTTTGCGGCGCACCACGCGATTGTTGCGGTGGCGCGAGCGCAGCGATTTCAATGAATTTCTGACCTTCATGGGTCCGACGCCTGGTTCAGTTTCCGCTGGAAATGGCCGCAATTGACGGCCGTGAGCCGCCAAAAGCCACAAAATCGGCAAATCTGCAACAAGGAAGTCACCGGCCGTGCAGAAGCGCCTGCAAAGGCAGGTTCCGCTTGGAGGCTGCCGGCGCTACGTTCCTCCCGTGTTACCGCCGGAGACCTAGAAATGATTCCGAAAACGCATCGCCGCGTCGTTCTCGCCCGCCGCCCGCCCGCGGAGGTGGCCGAAGGCGATTTCCGCGTCGAGGAGGCGCCAGTGCCCGAGCCGGGGCCGCGCGAGGTGCTGGTGCGCGTGGTCTACATGTCGCTCGATCCGTACATGCGCGGGCGCATGCGCGACGCCGCTTCCTACGCGGCTCCTGTCGGCATCGGCGAGGTCATGGCAGGCGGCACCGTCGGCGAGGTGGTGAAATCGAACCATCCTGGCTTCAAGGTCGGCGACATCGTCGAGGACCGTCTCGGCTGGCAGGAATATGCCATCGGTCCCGGCCCGGCCATGCGCAAGGTCGACGCGTCGCTGGCACCGATCTCCACCGCCAACGGCGTCCTGGGCATGCCAGGCATGACCGCCTATTTCGGCCTCTTCGATGTCGGGCAGCCGAAGGCAGGCGAGACGGTGGTGGTATCGGCCGCTTCCGGCGCGGTCGGCCAGATCGTGGGTCAGCTCGCCAAGATTGCGGGATGCCGCGCCGTCGGCATTGCCGGCGGAGCCAAGAAGTGCGCCTTCGTGAAGGACACGCTCGGGTTCGATGCCTGCATCGACTACAAGGCCGAGAAGGACTTGGCGGCGGCCGTCAAAGCGGCATGTCCTAACGGCGTCGACGTCTACTTCGACAACGTCGGCGGCGTCGTGAGCGACGCCGTGTTCGTCAATCTCAACTTCTGGGCGCGCGTGGCGCTGTGCGGTTCGATCTCCCAATACAACACGACGGAACCGGGACCGCGCCTGCTTGGCGCATTCGTCGGCAAGCGTGTCACCATGCGCGGCTTCATCGTCTGGGACTTCAACGGCAAGTATGAGCCGGCGCGCCGCCAGATGGGCGAATGGGTGCGCTCGGGCCGCGTCAAGTACAAGGAGGATATCGTCGAGGGCATCGAGAATGCGCCGCGCGCGTTCGTCGGGCTGCTGCGCGGCGACAACTTCGGCAAGCTGCAGGTGAAACTGGGGCCCGACCCTGGTGCGCGGTGAAACGCGGACAGCGCAACAGCAAACCCACGTAGGGCGGCCATGGCACGCAACGTCATCAAGGCCCGACCCTTCGACTATCCCGACAGCGGCCGCCTCGATCCGGCGTCGACCGCGCTGCTCGTCATCGACATGCAGATGGATTTCCTTTCGCCGGGCGGCTATCTGGCAAAGAAGGGCTACGACCTGTCGCCGCTGCGCGCCATCCTGCCCGCCGTCAATCGTGTGATCGACGCGGCGCGTGCCGCCGGGTGTCTCATCGTCTTCACCCGCCAGGGTCACCGCGCCGACATGGCTGACATGGCCGGCTACGATCGTCGCAGCAGCAAGCGGGCTTCCGAAGACTGCCGGCGTCCTTTTGCGTGGTTCGCCGGGCTTCGAGATCGTACCGGAGATCAAGGTGCGGGCCGGCGATGTCATCGTCGACAAGACCGCGAACGGTGCCTTCACCTACACCGAGCTGGAGCCGGTTTTGCGCGCCCAGGGCATCAAGCATCTCCTGTTCACCGGCTGCACGACGGACGTGTGCGTGCACTCGACCTTGCGCGAGGCCACCGACCGCTACTTCGAATGCCTCCTGATCGAGGATGCGTGTGCCAGCGGCGACGCCTACGCGCACGCGGCCGCCGTGCACATGGTCACCGTCGAGGGCGGTATTTTCGGCGCCGTAGCCGCGGCCGATGCCGTGGTCGCGGGCCTGCGGCCTGCCCGTGCAAAGCCGCCGGCTGCGTGATACGGCTTTGGGATCACAACATCGACGGCGCCGGCAGGAATCGACGTCTTTCGGAGGAGCGGCAATGGGTCAGTACTGCAAGGTCGAAACCGACGGACACCTGTTCATCGTCACCATCAATCGGCCGGAGGTGATGAACGCGCTGCACTACATGGCGAACCAGGAACTGTCCGATGTCTTCGACGAGTTTGCCGCCAATCCCGATCTGTGGGTCGCCATCATCACGGGTGCCGGCGACAAGGCCTTCTCGGCCGGCAACGACCTCAAGTTCCACGCCGAGTATCGCACCAAGACCGGTGAGCGCCCGCCTGCCGTCCCCAAGGGTTTCGGCGGGCTGACGAACCGGCACGATCTCGACAAGCCGGTGATCGCCGCCGTCAACGGCGTCGCCATGGGCGGCGGCTTCGAGATCGCGCTCGCCTGCGACCTCATCATCGCCTCCGATCAGGCGAGGTTTGCGCTGCCCGAGCCGCGCGTCGGCCTCGCGGCCGGCGCCAGCGGCATGCAGCGCCTCTCGCGCCAGGTCCCGCTCAAGAAAGCCATGGGCATGATGCTCACCGGCCGCCATGTGTCGGCGCAGGAAGGCCATGAGCTGGGCTTTGTCACCGCCGTGGCGCCGCATGCCAAGATCATGGACGAGGCGCGCCGCTGGGCCGGCCTGATCCTCGAGTGCTCGCCCATGAGCATTCGTGCCACCAAGCAGGTGGTGACACGCTCCCTCGACGTACCCGCGCTGGAGATGGCCATGCGCAATCTCAACTATCCCGCGTTCGTCGCGCTCACGACCAGCGAGGACACGGTCGAAGGGCCGAAGGCGTTCGCCGAGAAGCGCAAGCCGAACTGGAAGGGACGCTGAACTTCACCGGCATCGAGCCTGCTGCACCGGAAATCGCGGATCGCGCCCCCCGAAGCCCGTAAGCATCCAGAATTCTTGTTCTGCGGCGGCCACTGGCGCGTGTGCTCTGCGTCCCGAACTGTCAATCAATTTGTAACGTTAAATCAAACCAACTTAACCCTTGGACTTGCGCACCTTGAGAACTAGCAAATGCGGCCGTTTCTGGGTGAGAATGCCCCACCCAGCTTGGCTGAGAGTAAGGCGGTAGCCGCCAGCAAGTGGGGTGCGTGGCAGGTTTTGCGATAGAACCGGGACCGGCCACCCGTTGCGCGCGGATTGATGTGATGGTATGGGAACTTAGGTGCAAATCTGCGCAAAGTAGACTGGATTCAATCGGCGGGCGCATGCGGGTGCATCTCTATGTGGGGGCGGGGCCAAGCGGTAGATCCTTTTCAACGCGAGACAGCATTTTTTGCAGGCTGTAGAGTTGGTTTTTGAAGGACGTACATTACCTAAACCGGAGAGCAGCGTTTTGTCGCCGAGTGGCGTAGTAGCAAATTCGTGGTTGCAGTAATGCTTCAAACCAACGATCGACAGAACGCAGATAGTCACAATTACGCTCCCGCAGAAAGCTCGTTGCCCGAGCTTATTGATTTCTTCTGGGGCATCCTCCGCCAGCAGTTGGTATTGATCCTGTCGGTCACGCTTTTGGCGATCGCCGCGTGTGCGCTCTACATTTACATAACGCCGCCGGCTTATACGGCCCGCGCGACTTTGATCATCGATAGGGGGAAGCTACAGGCCCAGCTCGGAGAGATGGCGCGCGAGCTTCCCGTCGGCGTCGTCGAAATGGAAAGCCAGGCCATGCTGATCAAATCAGAAAGCGTGGTTTTGGCCGTCATAAAAAAACTCAACCTGGACAAGGACCCTGAATTCATCGGCTTGCCGAAGGGGCAAGGGGGATGGTTCCACGAACTGTTTGCCAGCTCGGCGGCCAGCGACAAATCACCGGTCGAGGATCCTGTCGGCGCTGCTCTGGCGACACTTGAGAAGCGTCTCACGGTCAACAGGACGGGCGGCAACATCCTTGACATCGACGCTGTGTCGCTCAAGCCCGAACGGGCCGCGGAGATCGCGAACGCGCTTGCCGACAGTTATATCGAGGATCGACTGAACTCGAGGTATCAGGGTGCTCGCCAGGCAGCAGCTTGGTTGGAGGATCGTATTCAGGAGTTGGGCACCCAAATCTCGCGCGCGGATGATAATGTGGAGAAATTCAAGAAGAAGAATGAAATCGTCACGGTTGGCGGGAAGCTCATCAACGACCAAACGCTCGCTGAATTGAATACACAACTCGGCGCAGCTCGAGAGAAAACGGCCGAAACCCGTGCGCGTCTCGATCGAATCGTGGCCGTCATCGGCGCTGACTCGCCGGATAAACAGATAGCCGGAACCGTTACCGACACGTTGAACAACCCTGTCATCGTAAAGCTGCGTTCCCAATACCTTGATCTCGCAAATCGTGAAGCAGACTGGTCGAGCCGATTTGGCAAGGATCACTTGGCGGTCATTAATCTCGGTCGGCAGATACGGGAGATCCGCGCATCCATCGCTGACGAATTGGGTCGGATCGCCGAGACATACAGGAGCGACTACGAGATTGCCAAGCAACGGCAGACTGAAATCGAGAAGACAGTTGCGACGGCAGTATCCCAATTCCAGCAGGCTAGTCAGGCCCAGAGTGAGTTGCGCCAGCTCGAGAGTGCGGCTGAAGCGTATCGAAGTTTGTACAAAGCCGCTCTTCAGCGAAACACCGAGCTAGTTCAACAGCAATCCTTTCCCGGCACCGAGGCGCGGCTAATTGCGCGGGCGTCTACGCCCACCTCAAAGAGCAGCCCCAAGACCCTTGTAATCCTTTTCGGGGCAACTGCAGGTGGAATGATGCTCGGCTTAGGGCTTGGCGTACTCAGGGCTTCGCTGGATCGCGTGTTTCGCACATCTAGACAGGTCGAGGCGGCCCTTCAGGCAAGTTGCCTCACTTTGACCCCCGTGCTCTCGCCTACTAAGGCAGAGACTGCGCAAACGCCATCGGGAGCGCGGATGATAGTTCGAAACACCGATGTCGTATGGGAGGTAGTTGACCGACCACTATCACGATTTGCAGAAGGAATGCGCTCCATCAAGCTGGCCGCTGATCTGAAAAGGGCGGCCAAGATTGTGGGGATTACGTCGTCTCTCCCGAACGAAGGAAAAACGACGATCGCAGCGGCGTTTGCACTGCTTGTAGCACAAACGGGCGCCCGGACGATCCTACTCGACTGTGATCTCCGCCACCCGGCCCTTTCCACGATCCTGGCTCCGCGCGCCGAGCACGGCATCTTGGATGTGATCTCAGGCAAGAAGCCACTTGAAGACGTGCTGTGGAACGATCCGACGACAAATCTGTCTTTCCTGCCGGGCTCCGGGAAGTCTCGCGTCGTGCACTCGAGCGACGTTCTTGCCTCACCTGCACTGCGGACTTTGTTTGGGGATTTGCGCGAGAGATACGACTACGTGATCGTCGATCTTCCACCCCTCGCGCCGATTGTCGACGTGCGATCGACGTCTGGTCTCATCGATGCCTATGTCTTCGTCGTCGCCTGGGCACGCACGAAAATCGGCGTGGCCGAGCTTGCTCTCAGCAAGGCCCCGGAAGTGCACGACAGTCTCCTGGGCGTCGTGCTCAACAGGGTCGATTTCAAAGTCCTGGGCCGGCACGAGGGGCAGTACAACGACTACTACTCCAACAAGCTCTATGCCCAGTACGGGATCGATTGATCCGCCGGCTCCGCAGGACTTCTCCAGGGGGTCGGCGTGGCGATCTGAACGCTGAACCGGCGCAGGCGAACGCCGCGAGGGACTACCGTGCAGCGGTGCCGGTGAGGCCATAGAGAATCGCCGGCCTGCCGAACACGGGCCAATCGATGCCCCCGCCCTCGATGCCGGCACGCTCGAGACGATGGGGCGCGGTGCCGCGCCGGGCAAATCCCTTATTACCGAAGGCGCAATCGATGACGCGCCGCTCCAGCAGGGCTTTTTCCTGCGCCGCAGCGATGCGGTCGCCGAAGGGATAGGAGAACGGGAAAAATCCGAGATTGAATTGGGCCCGCAGCTCCTCGCCGGGACGGACGATCTCTGCCTCGATCTCCTCATCGGTGAGGCGCGAGCAGTAGGGATGCGTCCGTGTGTGGAGCCCGACGCTGTGCCCTGCACCCAGCCATTCCTCGACCTCCTTCCAGCTGAAGTACGGCCGGTGCTCGTCGAGGAACTCCGCCAGTGGCGGCATACCGCAGGCGTTCCAGAGCTCGTCTGCCAGCTCGTCCTTCTGCGACATGGGCCATTTGGAGCTGGCGGGCTGGAGATCGCCGCCGCTGGCGATCGGTGCAAAACCCGCACGACCGGCAAGCACGTTATAGCGGCGGACATAGATCGACTGAGGAACCATCGCCTGGATGGCGAAGATCTTGTTCCTCCACATCAGGTTGCTATTGCCGACGCAGGAAGTGATCAGGAACTGCGTGGCTTTGATGCCGTGGTCGTCCAGCACCTGCAGGACTTCCGGGGTGCTCAGCCTAAAACCGTCATCGAACGTGAGGGCCAGGAGCGGTCTGTCCGGGGCGGAGCCGCCTCGATTGTACTCGCACAGCCTTTCCAGGGTCGTGAATGTGAAGACCTCTTTGAGGCCAGCGATGTCTCGCGCGAACTGATCCACCGTGCACTTGCCGCCACGTCCGGGCGCGTAGTAGGGCTGCCGCTCTCCGATGAGGTGGTAATAGACGACGTTCGTGTGACTGAGAAACATGCGCCGCACCAGGGGGCGAACAGCCCCGGACACACCGAGCGACCCGGCGAGCGCTCTCGCCCCGCGCGCTAGAAAGGCGGCAAGCCGCTTCACCCCGGTCTTCAAGCTGCGTTGTCCCATAGGAGCTGGTCGATCGTGCGGCGATAGCGTTCCTGCGCTTCCTCGTCCGACGGGGCATCCCAATAGGGTATGATCCGCTCCGGACGCAGGTGCTTTGCGGCCAGCTTGGCCTTCAGGTGATACGCGGTTCGCTGGCTCTGATAGAGGGTCCAATTGGCGAACCGATAATAAAAGAGCGGGGGAGCCTGCGGGATCGACCGCAGCGGTACACCCGCGGCATAGTCGTCTAATACACGCTCATAGAGGGTAGCTGCCCCACCCACCGTTTTCATGAAGAGCGAAGCCGGGCCGTCATTCGCCTCGATGCCCGGAAGGTAGTGGCCCAGGATTGCGCCGCCGTCGACGGCTGCATTCATCTTCATGAGGGTTCCGCCGCAGAGATGCGGATGGCCGTTGGCGAACGCGAAGCCGATGGTCGAACTGCCATTGTATATGGGCGAGATCCCGCTGTGGAAGTTGAGGATGAGACGGCAGGACGCGATGAACTCCGCAGGATAAACCGGTCCTCCCAGAGCGACGACGACGTCGGGATCAAGCCGGCCGAGCAAATCGCGAGCGGCAGCCGACTTCACGTCGACGCCGCGATTGATGAGCTTCGGATCCAGTTTCTCGTATTCGGCCGAGAATGGTCCGTAATAGTGCTTCCCGGCGCGGGCGAGTTCATTTTTCATGGTCCAGCCGGATACAACGCTGGGCGCCGCCGCGGCGGCCGACATCAGCGCCAGCGGCCAGCCGTACGCCCTCGCCCAATTGCGGATGCGACGGAGCCGGCCAGCACCGGCACCTGCCGCCGGATGCAGAATGCCCACGACATTGTGTTTCCGGGCCAGTCGCACGCACAGATGCTTGTGGTGCGGGTCATCCCGCGTGAGGATCGCGACTTTCATCCCGTGCGCTCCAAATCAGGCCGGTGCCGCGGGCGGACAACCAAGCCCCGCCGTTCAAGCCGGCCAAGAAACATGATGACGCCTCTCCGCAGGCAAACAGGGAGCGCACGCGCCGGCGCATTCGGCAGGCACCATGCATGCTCTCACAATCCAGTACAACACACGCCGTTCCTGAGGGTTAGTGGAGTTGCTGAGGATCGCCGGGAACCGACGACAGGGTGCTGGGACCATGAGGGTCAACGCCAGCATCAGGCCAGGGTCACCTTGCGCGCAAAAAACGCCTCGGCATACCGGTCCTCCGCCCTGCATTCCATGCCGCGCAACCTGGCAAGACCGCTGAACGTCTCCCTGTCGAACCAATGCTTGGAGCGCTGCGTGCCGAAGTGTTTCGCCAAAAGGTCGATTTTGCGCTCGAGAATGGGGCCCGCGATCGGAACATAGAGATTGGGTTGTCCCAGGTCGCCATCCCACTTGGGGATCTCGTACTCGAGCACGAGGTGATCGCGAAAAGTATTCCAGGTGTGCCGGCAGACCTCGCGATGATCTTGATGGGCATCGTCTCTGCGATGCGTAAAGATGAGGTCGGGCTGAAAGCGAGGTTTCAGCGCTTCGAACCAGGCCTTGATCTTCTCGCCTTCGCTGGGAAAGTAACCATCCCTGAACGGCATCACTTCAACGCGTGCGTTGGTTGCGCCCGTCAAGAAGTCGGCGGCAAACTCTCGTGCCTCCTCCTCCCGGTCTGCGGAGCCGCTCAGCACGCACCAGAGAACATCCAGGTGCACGCCCGCGGATATCCAATGCAGCAGGGCGGCGCCTGCGCCAATCTCGATGTCGTCCGAATGCGCGCCCAGACATAGGACGGACAGCCGGTCTCCTTTGGTGGGAAGTTTCAGCGGGATCATCGGCCCTCCTGCTCGGCTTTATCGGAGTGGACATACCCAGGGGCACGTCTCCCTTTTCCGCCATCATCCCTGCGCGGCAGTCCCGTCGGCTGCATGAAACGAGTCATGTTTATTCGCGGCAGCATCGGGCGGTTCATCCCAGAGCTTTGCTCGCACCTCATGTGGAAAGGATGCGACGGTTGCGCCCCTCGAGCACAAGGCAGGTCAGGCGCCCGGTCGCATAGGCACCGGTGTCGATGTTGATTCGGGTCTTGTGAAAAGCCGGCTGTTCCACGGGTGAATGGCCATGGACGATGACTTTGCCGAAGTCCTCGGTGGCATCGAGAAACTGATCTCGGATCCAAAGGAGATCCTGCTGCTTCTGCTCCTCCAAAGGAATGCCCGGTCGCACTCCGGCGTGACAGAAGAAATAGTCCCCGATCGTGGTGCTGGGCTTCAGTTCGGCAAACAGGGTCCGGTGGCGCGCCGGAAGCCTCGCCTTGAACTGCTCTGCAAGCCCGGGGTATCCACCCTCCTTGAGCGCTCCCTCGACGTCGACGCCGTATGAGAGCATGGTCGTAAGTCCCCCCAGCTGGCGCCAGCCGGGTCCCACTGCAGGGTCTTCGAGAAATCGAAGTAGCATAGCCTCGTGATTGCCGCGCAACAGCGTGACATTCACAAAGCTGCTGGGCCCTTCCGCAAGCCGCTCGACGACACCGAACGAATCCGGCCCACGATCGATATAGTCGCCAAGGTAGACGAGGTGGACAACGGGCGCACCGTTGGCAGTGAAGTCCGCTTCGATCAGCGCGTGCTGGCGTTCCAGTAAGTCGGCCCGGCCATGGATGTCACCGATCGCATACACCCGCACACCTTCGGGAACTGAGGCTGTGGTGTCTGAGAGTTCATGCTGTGTGTCTTGGCTGTTCATGTGGACAGGCAAGCAAGATCCGCATTCAAGCAACTCTTGAAATAGAGCGCATCTTCGCTGATCGGAAGGGTTGCCGTCCAGACGCCGACCTCCGTATTCACCATGGCAGCAGTTTTGCCCCGGGCTTTTCGTGGCACCTCTCGGTGTACCCAGCGTTTCGCCGCTCGACGGGGTCGTCCCGGGCGTCTGAGAGCGGACCTCGTCTTACGTGTCGGCGAGAGCACGATCACGCCGTTTCGCGGAGTTTCTGCTTGCCGAGCAAGGAGACCGGTTTGCCCTGTTCGGCGATGGAAAGGGTCGCCGCTTCCAACAGCTCGACCACCTGCAAGCCTGAGGCGCCGTTGGAGATGGGAGACGCGCCGGTGCGGACGCAGTCGATGAAATGCTCCGCTTCCGTCTGCAAGGCTTCCTTGACGGAAAGATGCGGTGCCAGCATGTCGCCTGCGCGGTAGCCGATCCTGAATTGATGGGCGTCTTCCTCGGCGCGCCTTACGGTGATGCCCTTGTCGTACATCTTTATTTTCTCGGTCGCTTCCAGATCATCGTACACGATCATCTTGCGGCTGCCGCCGATGAGCGTCTGTCGAATCTTGACTGGAGACAGCCAGTTGACATTGACATGCGCAACGCAGCTAGTCTGGAAGAACAGGGTGATATGGGCCATGTTTGCAGGCGTTCCCTCGACATGGCATGCGCCCGTGGCGGAGACCGCTATCGGGGTTTCGTTCAGGATGTACTGGATGATCGACAAGTCGTGGACGGCCAAATCCCATATAACGTTCACGTCGCTTTGAAAGAGTCCCAAGCTGGCGCGAATGCCGTTGTAGTAATAGATGTCTCCGAGGCTTCCTTCCGCGATGAGTTCGCGAATTTTCTGAACCGCGGGCGTATAAAGAAATGTGTGATCCACCATCAAAGTAAGTTTGCGTTTCTCCGCCTCCTCGATCAGGTGCCGCACCTGGTCGGATGTTTGTGCCAGCGGCTTCTCGATGAAGACATGCTTGCCCGCTCTCAAGGTTGCCAGCCCCAGGTCATAGTGGCTCTGCACGGGTGTGGCGATTGCGACGGCGTCGACCCGTGGATCTTCCAGCAGGTCGCGGAAATTGGTCGTTGTCGAGACCCCGAGATGGCGGCGTTTGACTAGCGCCAGCTTACCAGGGTCCAGATCGCAGACTGAAACAACCTGGGCCCCTTCGACACTGGCGAAGTTCCGCACCAGGTTGGGACCCCAGTAGCCGTATCCGACGACTGCAATCCCTACGACGTCCTGCCCCATATCAACACCACTCCCGCACAGTAACGACTACGCACCAATAGATGGACCCATACTGAAAACCTTAGACCATCCCATTCTTAAAGGGATGAACAAAAAGTCTATTTGATTACCATTGTCGTCTTTCTGCATCGGTTTGCGCCGAGCGATTAAGAAAGAGCTACGCGCGCGTTGTTTGGCCAGATAGCAGACGAAAGTCGAGGTCTCGCGCGTGAGGGGGAGCGTACCCGTGAAGCTGGAGCGTCGCCGTTGGGTCGCGGATGTGCTGGTGTTGTGGTCCGGCCGTAAGATCGCAAGCCGGCGCTCGTCGAACCGGTGATGGGACGTCGCCTGGTTGGCTGACCGGTGGGCAGTTGGCTTACGCAACTCGGCACCTGACTCCATCAAGTTTTGCTGGCTACACGGAGAAAACCTTTCGTTAGTCAACGCACTGGACGCGATCATATTCCTGTCGAATTGGGGGTGGGCGGTGCGAGCGGCTATGCGTAGCGTTTCGCTTTGGTTAGCGCATTGTAACTCGGCTGCCTGATCGGATCTGGACGATGCCAACCATGGCCCATGCGCGGCTGCGCGCAACTGTTACGAAAGGGTACGCGCGGCCTGCAGCCGGAGGCTGAATGAACGTGCGGCTGGTGCGTTTACGTAGCCAGCAGCATGTGCTTGACCCAGACGCCCATCGCGATCACTAGATGGCCGCCTGCAGTGTCTGCCATTCAGATCGTTCGTAAGGGAAGCGCATACTTCTCGTGCGCATGGGTTCAGAGGCTGTCATCCATCTGCCATTGCCACCTTCTAGTCCAGGGATAAAGTGGTGACGTTTAAAGGTGTGGGGTCAGGGGCTTAGTTGAGTAGAGAAGGGCGTATGTTATGAATTCGGTGTATTTCGATCCCCCATTTTCAGACGAGGAAAGGCGCCGGCGCCTTTACGAGGGGCAACTCATCGTTCTTTCTCCGACCAAGAGTTCGCTGGCATTCTGCAAATTTGCCAGGGAGCTTGCCGAGGAGGCTTTTGCGCCCCTGCATCCCGAGACGGCGCAATTCGAACTTCCCGTCGAAAAGTACGCCGACATTCTCCAGAAGCTGAAGCCGACCTTCATTCACCACCCGGAGTCGAAGCGTTATCTCAGCGGCATTCTCGAAGAGACCGGGTGTGACCTGACAAAGACCTACTATGAGGTCCCCAAGCTGCGCAGCTCGACCAGCAACGACTACCTGACCAAGGGCATTGCGTTCGCCTGGCACCCGCATCGCGATACGTGGTTCGCGGCAGTGCCGAGCCAGATCAACTGGTGGATCCCAGTCTATCCGCTGAAGCATGACAATGCGATGACGTTCTATCCGCAGTACTGGAACGCACCGGTCAAGAACAGCTCGAAGGGATATAACTACTATAAGTGGAACCAGCAGCATCGCGGCGGCCACGTTTCGCAGTACATCAAGGAAGATCCGCGCCCGGTCCCCAAGGCCACGGAGGACGTCAAGCTTGAGCCCGAGATCCGGTTCCTTCCTCCGGTGGGCGGGATAATTCTGTTCTCGGCCGCGCATCTGCACGCCAGCGTGCCCAACACGTCGGGCGTGACGCGGTTCAGCTTCGACTTCCGGACGGTCCACCTCGACGACGTCGCCGCCAAGCGTGGAGCGCCCAACATCGACTCGGAGTGCGAAGGGCACATGCTCGGAGATTACATCCGCGCCACGGATTACGCTCACGTGCCGCAAGAGTACTTCGCGCTCTATGACGACGGAACCGAGGGCGGCGGCAAGGTTGCCTTCGAGCCGACCGCCTAAGCAACCGTGACAGGCAGAATGAAGATCTGGCTGCAGCAACCTGGCCTCGACGCTGCCGCCGCCACCTCGAGCCAGTTGACCAAAGGCAAGCAGCGGCGCAACGCGTCCGCTATGGGAGCATCTTCGTGAGCAAGCAGTTCAATATCGTCAACCGTTCGTCGACGGATGAGCTCAGTGTCCGTAACCGCCTGCTGGACCTGTACAAGCGCTCGCCGATTCCGGAGCACGAGCAGCCGGCTCACTTGGGCCTGTTCATCAACCGGCAGTTGATGGCACGCATTCTTTGGATGCACGAGATGTATTCCAACATCATCAACGTGCCCGGCGTGGTCATGGAGTTCGGCGTCCGCTGGGGGCAGAACCTGGCGCTGTTCGAGTCATTTCGGGGGATCTATGAGCCCTACAACTACACGCGCAAAGTGATCGGCTTCGATACGTTCAGCGGCTTCACGGGCATCCATGAGCAGGATGGTACTGCACCGGTCGTCGCTGAAGGTGCCTATTCGGTAACGCCAGGCTACGAGGATTATCTGTCCGAGCTTCTCGACTATCACGAGAAGGAAAGCCCCGTTTCGCACATCAAGAAGTTTGAGCTGGTGAAGGGCGATGCATCCCAGACCATCGAGGAGTATCTGGAGAAGAACCCCGAGACGATCGTTTCGCTGGCCTATTTCAACATGGACATTTACCAGCCGACTGTGAAAGCGCTTCAGGCCTTGAAGAAGGTGGTAACCAAGGGAAGCATCATCGGCTTCGATGAGCTGAACTGCCCGCATTTCCCTGGAGAGACGCGAGCCCTGCGGGACGCGTTCGGCCTCGATAAAATCCGCCTGGTACGTCACCCCCACAATCCCTATCCGGCTTATTTTGTCGTCGAGTAACAGCTTGGTGCCGAAGGCATAGCCCTGAGCGTTTCTGGATCTTTCACAGACGGCCAGGCGCGGTGAAGGAACGCCGCGCCGGATGCTGTGGCCGTCAGTGCAAAGTTAAGGTTATGTGTCGTCTCACCCGAGCGTGATGCTTGGTGGTACCTTCAAATTAGCAAAATATATTGGTATGGTAGTGCTTTAGGGGATTGCGGCCGTTTCGCAAAGGACGGGTTTTTTTATGAGTGAGGCGTTGCGCGTTCTTCCAGCGGCCAGTGGCGCCGGGCCACACGCGAGGATCTGCCGGCTGTGCGAAGCGCCGCTGTCGAGGACCTTCGTCGATCTCGGCATGTCGCCGCTCTGCGAGAGTTTTCTGACGGTCGATCAAGCAGATCAGATGGAGCCCTATTTTCCGCTCCACGTGTTGGTCTGCGACCGTTGCTTCCTGGTGCAGCTGCAGGAGTACGTGAAGCCCGAACATATCTTCACGGAGTACGCCTACTTCTCGTCGTTCTCCACGTCTTGGGTCGAGCACGCGCGCAAATACTGCGTCATGATCAAGGAGCGCCTCGGACTTGGGCCCTCCAGCCAAGTTTTCGAAGTTGCCAGCAACGACGGCTATCTGCTCCAGCACTTCCTCCCTCTCGGCGTGCCGGTCACCGGAATCGAGCCGGCTGCCAATGTCGCGGAGGCCGCTCGCAAGAAGAACGTACCGACGATGGTGGAGTTCTTCGGCATCGAGTTGGCGCAACGGCTGGTCGGCGAGGGCCGCCAGGCGGATCTCATCATCGGCAACAACGTGCTGGCGCAGGTGCCCGACTTGAACGGGTTCGTCGCCGGCATGGCGCATCTGCTGAAGCCGGATGGCGTGATCACGCTCGAAGTCCCGCACCTGCAGCGGCTTGTCGAAGAAAACCAGTTCGACACCATCTATCACGAGCATTTTTCGTACTTCTCGCTGATCGCTTTTGATCATCTGGCCGCGTGCCATGGCCTGAAGGTGTGCGACGTCGAGGAACTGCCCACGCATGGCGGCTCGATCCGCGTATATCTCGCCCGGCTCGATTCCAAGCACAGTCCAACCGCATCGGTCGAAAGGCTGCGTGCCGTCGAACGCGGGCTCGGCTTTCACGAGATCGGCGCGTACACGACATTTGCGCCCAAGGTGCACAGCACCAAGCGCAAGCTGCTGTCGTTCCTCATCGACTGCAAGGAAAAGGGGAAACGGATTTGCGGCTATGGTGCTCCCGGCAAAGGCAACACCTTGCTCAACTACTGCGGCATCGGCACCGATTTCCTGAGCTTCACCGTCGACCGGAACCCCTACAAGCACGGACGGCTCACGCCGGGCATGCACATTCCGATCAAGCCGGTGTCGGAGATCGACGCTTACAGGCCCGACTACCTGCTCGTCTTGCCCTGGAACCTGCGGCACGAAATCGCCGCGCAGATGCGCCATACGGCCGAGTGGGGGTGCAAGCTGATCGTGCCGATCCCAGAGGTCCACGTGATCGACCCGCGCGAGGTGACGCCATGAAGGTCGTTTTGTTTTGCGGCGGGCAGGGCACGCGCATCCGCGACTACTCCGAGAGCATTCCCAAGCCCATGATACCGGTCGGCCAGCAGCCGATCCTATGGCACATCATGCAGTACTACAGCCAATACGGGCACCGGGATTTCATCTTGTGCCTCGGCTACAAGGCCAACGTGATCAAGGAGTACTTCCTCAATTCCAAGCCGTCGATCCACACCGATTGCGTGATCTCCGATCACGGCCGCAAGGTGGAGGTGCTGGGTGAGATGCCGCCGGACTGGCGTGTTACCCTGGTCGATACCGGCATGTGGCGCAACATCGGTGAGCGGCTGGTGGCCGTCAAACATTTGGTTAAGGATGAGGAGTTTTTCCTCGCCAACTACAGCGATGGGCTGACCGATGCTCCGCTGCCGACCATGATCGACATGCTGAAGCAGAGCGGCAAGATCGGCTGCTTCGTGACCGTGCGCGCGCCGCTCAACTTCCATCTGGCCGAAGTCGAACCCGATGGTGTCGTGGCCCGCTTGCGCACCAGTAGTGAGGCGGACATGTGGATCAACGGCGGCTACTTCATCTTCGGCAACAGGATCTTCGACTATATCCGCGACGGTGAGGAACTGGTGCTCGAACCGTTCAATAGATTGATCGCCGAGCGTCAGCTGATCGCCTACCGTCATGAAGGCTTCTTTCGGCCCATGGACACCATGCGGGACAAGCAAGCGCTGGAGGACATGGTGGACAAAGGCAATATGCCCTGGCGTCGGCACGAGAAACCCATTTGATCGGCCGGCCGCGGCATAGACGGGCAGCTATGACCTAGCGCATATCGTGATGAGGACCCTGCGACCGATGGATATGGCAGACCTCCCGCGTGAACTGGATGCTGAAACGGCGATGCCCCAGACGCCACGGGTCCTTCTATTCTCCGAAAGGAATATATACGAGCGGGAGGTCTGGCGCTGCCCGATCAAGGAATTCGAGGGTGTGCTCGAGCAGATCGATGCCGTCGACGTTCTAGCCCCGAACCCAGCGAGTTGGTATTCGCTCGGCAAGCGCATTGCTCTCAGATACGGCCGGAAATTCACAACCCCTCTCAATCCGGGACTTCCCAAGACTGTCCTCAAGAAGGATTACGATGTCTTCTTTGCCGTGTGCGAGAAGCCGTCAGAGCTTTTGAACGTCAATTCGGTTCGGGGCTGGAAGGATCGCTGCAAGACGTCCTTTTGCTGGCTGACGGAGTTCTGGATCAAGGACATGGCAACGCATCGCAGCTGCGTGGAGGTGCTGTCCCAGTTCGACTATGTGTTCTCCTTCATTCCGAGGCTCGATGCCTTCAGGAAGGTAGTCAAGGGCGAGTGCCTGTACCTGCCCGGCGCCATCGATGCTTTCCGCTTCTGTCCCTATCCCGATCCGCCGCAACGTTCTATTGACCTTCTCAGCATCGGCCGCAGATCCGAGCGGACGCATCGCGCGCTACTCAAAATCGCGGAGCGAGAGAATTTCTTCTACATGTATGATACGTTCAGCAACCTTGCTGCGTACAACTTGGATCAGCACAGGATGCTGCTCACGAACATGGCGAAGCGAAGCAGGTACTTCATCGCCAACCCCGGCAAGATCGACTCTCCCGCCGAGACAGATAAAACCAGCGAGTTTGGCTGTCGCCATTTCGAAGGCGCAGCCGCTGGCACCCTCGTCATCGGGGAACGCCCCAGGAACAGTGAATACGAGAGAATTTTCCACTGGCCGGACGCACTGGTCGACCTTCCCTTTGACGGTGAGAATGTCGGCGACATCATCAGGGAGTTCGACAGGTATCCCGAGAGGCAGGTCGCGGCGCGCAGGAACAACATGGTCCAAATGTTGCTTCACCACGATTGGGCGTATCGATGGGAGCACGTGCTGCAGTTGGCTAAGATCCCCTCCTTACCGCAGCTGCTGCACAGAAAGCAGAGACTGAAACAGCTCGCCGATTTGGTAGCTCAGGCGACCATCGAGCCTTGACCGTAACTCCATCCGAGGCGCAGCCATGAAAAACGGAACGACTTCCAGTCCTCCACTTCGGGCCGGAGAGTGGGTTCAGGTGCGAACGAAGGAAGAGGTTCTGAGCACATTGGATGCCAACGGCCGGTTGGACGAGCTGCCGTTCATGCCGGAGATGCTACGGTACTGCGGAATGAAGATGCAGGTGAGCAAGCGGGCGCACAAGACGTGCGATCCCGCGTTGGGCATCGGCGGCCGGAAGATGGCGCGTGCCGTGCACTTGGAGAACATCCGCTGCAATGGCTCCGCGCACGATGGATGCGAGGCCGCATGTTTGATCTTCTGGAAGGAGTCATGGCTCAAGCGCGTCGACGGGGACACCGCCTCCGAGACGGCTCCGCGCGACCAGCCCTCCCAGCATGCGCAATGTACTGAGGACGAGCTTCGATCGGGCGTCAAAATCCCTGCGACCGCCGACGACAGTGACCCCACCTACGTGTGTCAGAACACCCAGATCAAGTTCGCGACACAGCCCTTGGCTTGGTGGGACGCACGGCAGTATCTGGAGGACTACACGTCAGGAAACGTCAGGTTGTCGCAATTCGCATCCGGTCTCCTATACTCGGCCTTGCGTCTTGTAGGCGAGGCCGGCATAGGCCTTGGAAGTGCAATCCGCTGGACGTTTGACACGTTCCAGCGGGCTGTCGGGGGCTCGCCGTATCCGCTGCGGCCGTATGGCGTACCCAAAGGCACGCCCACGCCGAAACTGGAACTCGGTCTGCAGCCAGGCGAGATCGTACGCGTCAAGCCGTTTGGCGAAATCCTGAAGACGCTGAACTCGAATTATCACAACCGCGGCATGTACTTCGATGCCGAGATGGTGCTTTTTACCGAACGCGACTACAAAGTGCACAAGCGGTTGAAGCGGATCATCGACGAGCGAACGTCCAAGATGGTTCACTTCAAGTCCGATGCTATTGTTCTCGAAAACGTGGTTTGCGAGTCACGTTACGCCAAGTGCCGCCGCTTCTGTCCTCGTGCCATCTATCCCTTCTGGCGCGAGATCTGGCTGGAACGCGTTCCTTCTCGCAGCGACAAAGACTGAAATCGCGCGCAGCTTCTTTCTGAATCAAAATCATGAAAAGAGTAGTTCAAATTGAGTGCCAGAGCCCAAAAGTATTTCGACGAGAACGCGCCGCATGCGGGACTTGGCCGTCATTCGCTGCACAGTGGGGTCGCATTCCTCGCCGCGCGTGGCGTGAACATCATTGTGCAGGTGGGTTCGACGATCCTGTTGGCGCGCCTGCTGACCCCTCAGGACTACGGTCTTGTAGCCATGGTGTTCGCGCTGATCGGCTTCGCGCCGATGCTCATCGATCTCGGCACAACCGATGCCACGGTTCAGAAAGGACGAATTACCCACGCCGAAGCCAGTGCGTTGTTCTGGCTCAAGGTCGCAATTGGCGCCACGTTGGCAGTGCTTCTCGCGGGTGGCAGCGAGTTCATTGCTGTATTTTATGGCGAGTCGGCACTGACGGGCATCGCCATCGCATCCTCCGTGACGCTTGTCATGGCGGCTCTGTCGTCTCAGCACTTTGCCCTGATGCGGCGCGCAATGCAGTTCAGGCAGATCGCCGCTATCGACATCATCGCCAATGTGGTCAGCAGCATTATCGCGATCACGATGGCGCTCACGGGTTGGGGTTATTGGGCACTTGTAGCAAAGCCCATCCTGACAACAACTTTGTCCGCCATAGCAGCATGGGTGATCTGCCCATGGGTACCGGGGCGACCGCGCTACTGCTCGGGAAGCGCGGAGATGCTCCGCTTCGGGTTGGGCGTGACCGGTTTCACGATGACCGACTATTGGGCGAAATCGGCAGATCGAATCTCGCTCGGGTATTTCTATGGGGCAGGACCTCTTGGCTACTTCCAGAACGCGTTCCTGCTTTATGACAACTTCCTGGGAGTGTTCACGCAGCTGCATGATGTCGCGGTGTCCAGTCTCAGCAAGCTCAGGAGCGACCTGAGCGAGCTCAAGCGATCCTGGGCTGCAGCGCTCTCGTCGCTGACGTTTTTCTCAGCCGGAGAATTCGCAGTCCTCGCCGTCACCGCGGAGGATTTCGTGGTGCTGTTGCTTGGCAAAAAATGGACGCTGGCGGGGCCATTGGTGTGTATCTTCGCTGTCAAAGGCATTGCCCACGTCACCGAGCGCACGCTCGGCTGGCTCCATGTTGCGGCTGGGCGTTCGGACCGCTGGATGCGGTGGGGTGTCTTTAGCGCGATATGTCAGCTTGTGGCCGTGCTCTCGGCCGTCCCCTTCGGGCTTCAAGGCGTTGCGGCCGCGCATGCCATGGTCACGTTCTGCCTTTTCATTCCGGCCTTGGCGTATGCCGGGCAACCGTTGGGGATCGGAGCCGGCGACGTGCTTCGGACCGTGGGGCCACAGACATTAGCAGCACTCATCACGGTGCTGTCTGGGTTTGCGATAGAGCGGGAATTTCTGGCCGATCTTCCTCAGTTGACGAGGTTCCTGGTTTCCGTGCCGATGTGCCTGGCCATTTACCTTGTGTTGATCGCCGGCGTCTTCAGGGTAACGGCTCCTCTATATTTGGCGTTCTCTTTGGTGCGCCATTACCTTCCAGTTCCATTCCGGGTGCGGCGGGATCAATAGCTTGGCACAAGTTTGGCGAAGCGAGGGAGTGATCATGCGACCCTTCGAACGCATTCTGGTCGGGTTCGATAGCTGGCCTTGGAGTGCATTCGTCCGCGTGTTGATCGGTTTGTGCAGCCCGCCTGTGTCGCGCACCCTGTTCGGAGGCAGCAAATCGGTTTGGGTGTTTCCCGCCTTCTTCGTCGCAACGCTCATCGCCCTCCGGGTGGTTCCGGCCGTCATCCGTTTTGCGCTGCCGTTCTCTGGCAAAGTCAAGGAAGTCTGGGCGGGGCGGCGCGCGCTCGCCAAGCGCTATGATTCCTATCAGTGGCAGAAGCTGATCTGGATCGGTCTCGGCCTGGTGCCGTATGTAGCCAATGTTGGCGAAGCTCAGGTCGGCGAAATCCTCGTTGCGGCCTTTTGCTTGATTGGCGGTAGCGCGGGGCTGTTGATCTGGTCCAGGGTCAACGACGTGCGATCCTCACCCTAGAACGAGCAGCGGCATGAACGTTCCATCTGCAAAGCCGTTCAATTCTGTTCGTCCATTCGCCTCCGCCTTGACAGGCGGATCGAGTGGCGTGCGCATCATTTGATCTTTACTTTTCTGGCGCAGGTGTCGGTGGCCGCCTCGCCTCGGCCGGGCCCGCTTTGAAGACCGTATAAACCGAGTTTCAATCCTGCTGGCGAGTCCCGTTCAGCGCTTGATACAATGGATATGCCGCAGCGAGGTGCGAGATGACCGAACGAAATGAGCCTTTGTCAGTAGAGAAGCTGCTTTCAAGATATCGCGATCGCACGGCGACTGTTGCTGTCGTTGGATTGGGCTACGTCGGCTTGCCGTTGGTCTTGGCGATGCTCCAGGCGAGGTTCAGCGTTATTGGCCTCGATATCGACGAACGAAAGATCAAAGCTCTCAAGAATGGTGAAAGCTATATTGATAATTTGCCGGCTCAACCATTCGCAGATGCCATCAAAGACGGCCGCTTTCAACCGACATCCAGCTTTGCAGACCTAGGCAAAGCCGATGCGATTCTGATATGCGTGCCCACGCCTCTGACCAGTCACCGGGAGCCCGACCTTTCTTTTGTGGAAGGCACAGCCCTCTCCATTCTCCCGAACTTGCGGCAAGGGCAGCTCATCGTCCTGGAATCCACGTCATATCCGGGAACGACGCGAGAGGTCGTCAAACCCATCCTGGAGAAATCCAATCTCGTCAGCGGGAAAGACTTTTTCATTGCCTACAGCCCGGAACGCGAAGATCCCGGCAACATCCACTTCTCGACCAAAAGCATTCCCAAGGTCATCGGTGGCGATGGGAAGGATGCTCTGCAGCTGGCGGACGCTCTTTACAGCTCATTCATCGCCAAGACCGTGCCGGTCTCCAGCTTGGAGGCTGCTGAAGCCGTCAAGATCACGGAGAACGTGTTTCGGTCGGTGAACATCGCCCTCGTGAACGAACTCAAGATGCTCTACGCGGAGATGGGTATCGATACGTGGGAGGTGATCGAAGCAGCCAAGACTAAGCCCTTCGGCTTCATGGCGTTCTACCCGGGGCCAGGATTGGGCGGTCACTGCATACCGATCGATCCGTTTTATCTGACCTGGAAGTCGCGGGAGTACGGTTTGACAACCCGGTTCATCGAGCTCGCCGGCGAGATCAACACGATGATGCCGAGGTACGTAGTTTCCCGTATGGTTGAGGAGTTGAACGCGCGAACAGGGCGTGGACTAAACGGGGCGAAAATTCTTGTGATCGGGTTGGCGTATAAAAAGAATGTTGGCGATACTCGCGAAAGCCCATCCTTCAAGTTGATTGAGCTTCTGGAACGCCAGGGTGCGGTGTGCGGCGTATACGATCCGTTTGTTCCCACGATCCCATTAACGCGCGAGCATCCCGATTTCGCAGGGCGCAAGTCAGTCGCCTTTACCAGTGAGGTTATCTCCAGTTATGATGCAGCGTTGATCACGACGGATCATGACGCGATCGATTACAAGCTGCTCGTAGAACACTCAAAGATCGTTGTTGATACGCGAAATGCGTGCGCTCGGACGGGTGCCGTCGGCTCAAATGTTGTAAAGGCCTAGGGATTACACACACACACACACACGCGCGCGCTGCGAGCGTTCCGTCCGCGACCACGCTACTATGGACGCCCTCGGTTCAATGGCGCATTGATGGCCGAGGGTTGCATGCGGAAGAGGTATGGTTGGCGCAAGTCCGGGTTCAGGTAGGTGTTGGATCGCGGTGCGGTACAGCGAAGAGACTACAGAATCACGCTTGCTCGTTATGGTCGCGTTATGGTCCTAACATGAGCTGCGAGCCGAGTCAGGGAATGCATGTCGGATATCGCGAATGTCATAGATGCCCTCGCGCTTCCGTTGGGCTTGACCTGACGTGTCGCATGCGCGGCGGCTGAAGGCGCTCAAAGACGAGAACGGCAAGCTGAAGAAGATGCTGGGCGATGCTGGACATCGCCTGAAGGACATTAACAGCCGAAAGTGGTGACGGCCGCCGCTCGGCGGATGCTTTCCAAGGAGGCCGACATGGGGGACTATCTCGCGAGCGAACTGACACCTGGGGAGTTGCGAGATCTGCGCCGGCTGGTTGGCTTCATGGTGCCCTCGAGCACAGACTATCGCGTGCCTGGCGCAGAGGACGCGGCGATCTTCGCGGACATCGTCCGCTCCCTCGGCCGTGACCAAAACGACGTGCGCAAAGCACTGGCCATGCTGCGCGAACTGGCCGGCGGAGACTTCGCCGCAATGGACGAGGCCAAGGCGGAGGCGACGGCGATGGCGCTGCTCCGGCGTCAGGGACGCGAGACCACGGCACTCGGGCGGGCGGTGCTGCAATGCTACTACCGCGACGACCGCGTGATCAGGTCGCTAGGCCTTGAGCCAGGGCCGCCGTTCCCCAAGGGCCATATCGTGGAGCAGGGCGACTGGTCGCTGCTCGACGCGGTGCGCGATCGACCGCCGATGTGGCGCGACGTGGAGGGAGGCTGAGGATGGCCGCGGCAGAAGATCCCGGCGCCCCCCGCCCGACCGATGCCATCGTCGACGTGCTCATCATCGGCGCCGGCGCCTCGGGCGCCGCAGTGGCCTGGAGCCTCGCCGAAACACGCATGAAGATCCTGTGTCTCGAGCAGGGCGACTGGACCAACCCCACTGAGTTCCCCACCAACGGGCGCAACTGGGAAGCGCGCCGCTATGCCGACTTCCACATCAACCCAAACCGTCGCGCGCGCGACGCCGACTATCCCATCAACGAGGACAGCTCCTCGATTAAGGTCGCCAACTTCAATGGCGTCGGCGGCGGAACGATCCTCTACATGGCGCACTTCCCGCGCCTACATCCGTCCGATTTCAAGGTGAGGACGCTTGATGGTGTGGCGGAGGACTGGCCAATCGACTACTGGATGCTGGAGCCCTATTTCGCGCAGAACGACCGTATGATGGGCGTCGCCGGCCTTGCCGGCGATCCGGCGTACCCCGCGCACCAGCCCACCTTGCCGCCCGTGTCGCTCGGCAGGTCCGGCACCAGGTATGCGCAGGCACTCAACAAACTTGGCTGGCACTGGTGGCCATCCGAGATCGCCTTGGCGACGACGGAGTACGACGGTCGCGCCAAGTGCATCAATCTGGGCCAGTGCACGCTGGGTTGCGCGCAAGGGGCCAAAGCGAGCGTTGACATCACGTATTGGCCACATGCACTCCGGGCCAGGGTGGACTTGCGCACGCGCTGCCGCGTGCGCGTGATAACCACCAACGAGCTGGGCTTCGCCTCTGGCGTCGTCTACTACGACCCGAACGGAGTGGAGCGTTTCCAGCCCGCTGAAGTGGTGATCGTGGCGGCCAACGGCATCGGCACGCCGCGACTTCTGCTCAACTCGGCCTCCTCCCGGTTTCCCAATGGCTTGGCGAACTCATCGGGCCTCGTGGGCAGGAACCTGATGCTGCACCCTTGGCCGCAGGTGTCGGGCTATGTCGACAAGGAGATGGATGGCGACCGCGCGCCGCCGACAGTGCTGTGGAGCAAGGAATTTTACGAAACCGACCGCTCGCGCGGCTTCGTGCGGGGCTATACGCTGCAGTTCGTCCGAGGCAACGGTCCTGCCCACGAGGCGATCACCAACCTCGGCACCGGCCGTCTTCCCTGGGGCAAGGATCATCACCGCGTCTATCGCACGCAGCTTTACCACCGCCTCACGGCGATCGTCGCCTGCGAGGATCTGCCCGAGGAGCACAACCGCGTCACTCTCGACCCCTTGCTGAAGGACAGTCACGGCATCCCGGCGCCGAGGATCGACTACACGGTGGGCGAGAACACGCGGGCCATGATGGAGCACGGCATTGCCCGAGCGACTGAGGCGCTCGAGGCGGCCGGGGCAAGTAACATCTTCGGCTCCAGCACCGCGCTGAGCAGTCCGGGACACCTCCTTGGTACCGCGCGCATGGGCAACGATCCCAAGCGTTCCGTGGTGAACGAATGGGGCCGCTGCCACGACGTGAAGAACCTCTTCATCGTCGACGGCAGCATCCTGGTCACCTCCGGCGGTGTGAACCCTACATCGACCATCCAGGCGCTCGCGCTCTACATCGCCGACAGCATCAAGAAGCGGCTCGCGACGCTGTTCGACTGACCGGGCAGCCAGGGGATACCACTAAGTTCCAGCGCCATGCGCTCAATCAGACGTCCATGTGCTGGCGTAAGATTTGGGTGTCCACATCCCGAAGATCGATTGGAGCTTTGATGACAGCTACGGGCAATGATGCCTCGAGCATTTGCGACAAGGACGTAAAGATGATTGTAAGGACGGCTCCGGCGTTGGCCTAGGCACTCCCTCGCCAATTGACTTGAGGGATCGGCGATAGTTTAGATGACGTAGTCCGGATCGGGTACGCTTCCATATGACACATAAGAGCTCAAAAGTTCCATATGCGGCATTGATCGCGTTTGTTGTCCTTGCCGAATGTTCAGGGGGCTTGGGGGGGGCAGCGTTTGCGCAAAGCTCATCCGCGACAACGCACGCGTCACCAGATCGCCAGCAACCACAACTCCTCATTCCCCCCGATCGCCTGCCGCTCCCCGGCACGTGGGAGACCGCCGGCGTCGAGGGCGGAATACCCAATCGCACAGCGATCTGCGCTGATGTTACTCAGGCTCCATACGGCGCCAACAACACCGGCTCGGCCAGTGCAGTCGCTGCGATCCAGAGGGCGATCGATAAGTGTACCAGCGGCCAAGTGGTTTACGTGCCGGCCGGCAAATACCTGATCGACAATCGCATAGAGATCCGGAAATCGATCACCTTGCGAGGTGCAGGGCCCTCGACAATTTTCCAGGTGTCCACCGGCAACGCGATTCTGATCCAGGGCGGCATGCCATGGCCACCCCCGAGGAACAATCCTGGCTACTTCACTTCGGTGACCGGAGGTGCAACGCGGGGCAGCACGGCGGTTACCGTTGAGAGCGCTGCATCGATAGCGGCTGGCACCATGGTGATGGTCGACGAGGAGGACGACCCTGCACTTGTATGGGCAAGAACCGGCAAGTCGTACCGGTCCCGTGCGTCCATGCACATCGTGGAAGCCCGCAGTGGCAACACCTTAAAATTCAGGCCGCCTCTGCCTATCGACTACACGCGGTCACCCCGACTGTCCCGGTTCCCCAACGTTGTCCAGAACGCCGGGGTGGAGGATATCAAGTTCGTAGGCGACGGCTCCAACCCAGAGGACTTCATAAGAATATTCAGCGCCTGGAATGCGTGGGTGAAGGGCTCCGAGTTCTCTAACATGCCGTCCAAGACCGTCGTTGTTGCCTGGTCGGGGCATGTGGAGCTCAGGAGGAACTGCTTGCACAATCAGTCCAACGGCGGACCAAACTCCCAAGGGCTGAACCTGCTGAACGATGCGAATTGGAGCCTGATCATTGACAACATCTGCGCTGCCGGCGGCTTTCCCGCAATCAATATCGCGGACGCCGGGGCGGGTGACAATTTTTCGGGGGGCTTCGGCAACGTCATTGCCTACAACTACTGCGTCGATTCCTACTATTGGGACCCTCCGACATCGCCCAATCACGGGATGATGGCGGGTGACATCAGCACGAACCATAGCCCCCATCCCCAATACAATCTTGTCGAGGGGAACGTCATGGGGAAGTTCACTGCCGACGGATATCATGGAAGCGGGTCGCACACCGTCCTGTTGCGGAACTTCATTGCCGCAAGGAACAAGTGGATTCATGCAACCAACCACATCGCGGTTCAGATCGACAGGAGGAATCTCTACTATTCCATCGTCGGCAATGTCCTGGGTGAAGTCGCAACCCATGCCAACCATGAGTTTGCAACCACGAGTGGCTGGTCTGGCAGAGCCATCTTCAGGCTCGGCTTTCCCGATAGTGGCAACAACCGCTTTTCAGGACTGCATCCCCCCGTACCAACTGAGAACGGCGCTGGCGGCCCGCGAGACCTCTATGTCGATCGCAATACCACCAAGCATGGAACAACGCTTATCGAGGGGAACTGGAACTCGTTCTCAGGCAAACAGGACTGGACCATAGCCCCAACCGCGATACCCGACAGTCTTTTTCTCCCTTCCAAACCCGCTTGGTTCGGCGATCTTGCTTGGCCGCCAGTTGATCCTGCAAAGCCGGTGACCAACGACCCGACGATCATACCCGCGGGTTATCGATTCATGCACGGCACTGACCCCCCACGGGCGCATTGATGAGCCTTGGTTGCCGCGTTAGAGCGGCGCGGCACAAGAGCTGACTACCCAAGTGCCCTGCTAGGGCTGCAGCTGCAGCCTGCGACAAGCTTCGCCCACGGGTAGAAGCAACGCGCCGGAACGGCTTGCATAGTGCGCCACCGCCTCTAGGAACTCGGGTGTGCAGCCGTAAGGCGAGGGGTTCGCAGTTATGTCGTGCGTCGCGAATATGAGCCAGCCGCGATGCGCTGCGTTGTAGTCCACAAGCGAACGGATGTACTCGATATCGATCCCCGTCCGCCGGTCGAGGAAGCACGCTTTGAGCAGCTTCAGGTCGGTACTGTGGACGTTCGCTACCTGACCCCCGGCGCGGCAGCAGACGAAGGTGTCGCGCAAGGCGGATTTCACCCAAGCCGTGGCTCCGCTCTTGGGGTATGCGAATGTGGTGAACTCGGCGCTCGGAATAATTCTGTGCAACGCTTCCCTGTTCCGATGCACCGATGAAACATAGTCGGAGGATGGCACGTGCCAGGCGTCCAGGTGATCGAACGTGTGGCACCCGAGCTCGTTACCGTCGCCAACAGCGCGTTGCAGATCGGCGGCTGATGCGATTCGCCCGACCTCTGTGTCCGTTTCCAGGAGCCCGAGAGATACGAAGTACGTCGCCCGTGCGCCAACCTGCTTGAGAATGGCGCCCCCGGTATCGAACGCAGTTATCGGCGCGTCATCGAAGGTAAACGACACGATGGGGACGGTCGTGTTGATCGGTACCATGTGCCGGGACAGCCGGTCGGCCAGAACGCGCCGGCCTTTGCTGACAGCCCGCTCGATCAGGCTTCGTTTCGGCATTGTCCGCATCTCAATGACTGGCGTATGTCACGCACGCTCGGATGTCCGCGAAGCAGCGGGCAGGCGATGTGGAAGTTCCCTTGCTGCTCGTGCACGCGGAGACTGCGTGCGGTATCCAATTCCGCTTGCGATCACTTGCCGTCTGGGCCGTGCGCTGCTCGGAGCTTGCTTTTGGCTGGGTATTTCAATGCATGCCAGCAAGAGCAAAATCCATATATTGTTCAAGCCGTAGAATGCGGCCTCCGTGTAATTGTAGACAGCAGCGATCGCGATGAGGCAAAGGCGCAGCATTCCCGCCGGCGGGTCGATCTTCAAATGGTTATGTACCCTGAACAACCCGGTCAGCATGATCGCGATGATGAAGCCCACGCCGATGTAACCCAGGTTCAAGTACTGCTCTAAGTAGCCGTTGTGCGCTTGATTAATTCGCATGCCGAGCAGCTGCCAGGCTGCCTCGAGCCGGGGGCCTGTCCAAAAGCTCATGTACCCCACGCCCACTATGGGGTTGCGCTCGAGCGTCAGGAGCAATGCCCAGATATCGGTCCGGTCCGTCAGATCCGGCCGACGCCCCAGGATGCCGAGCACCAACTCCTTCAAGGGAAACAAAGTGTCGATGAACCATACCGTCAGGACAGAGGAAATCAGTATCCCAAGTATGGCTGCAGGATTGCGCGCCATGAACCTCGGGCCGCCGAGCAGGAATATCGCGATGCCGAGGACTAGGCAGACCAGGGCCGTCTGGCTGTTGGATTTGTATAAAACCCACCCCAGCATACCGACCAGTATGAGGGCCGCGAGTTTGTTCTGCCGCAGGTACGGAGGATACGCTTCTTGCCGCCTCTGCAGGAACTCCCAAGTCATGTAGATGCCGATGATTAGGCAGCCTACTCCCAGCTGGTTCTTCTGGGTCGCCACTCCCGTGAACGTCTCCGCTCCATCATGGGGGCGGTACCATCTTCCAAGCTCGGGGTAGTATTTGATGAACAGGACGGAGAGGGGAAGCATGAGAAAGGCCAGACGACGAAGAACGACCCCTACCGCCTCGTAGGGGCGCCGCTCTGTGAGGATCACGAGGGCCATGATCGGGTTTCCCAGATCCTTGACCCACCGCTTCATGAGCACAGTCGGATCGTTGGTCCACGCCAAGCTGGTCAGGCAGTAAAGCAGGTACAGCACGATCCACACATTCTTGGTGAGCACGTGCTCCCAATCGATCTTTCGTCTCGCAAGGATGAAAATGCCCGCCAGGATGAGGCCGAAAAAAACGGCGCGGTCTATTGGACTGCCTTCGGAATAATCGCTGGCCGTTTCAAAGTCGGGAGAGAGATGCAGCCAGGCCGACACGAATCGCGAACCGGCCAGAAACATCCAAATTGTCGGCACCCATAGCGCCAATGACCGGCCGTCGGGCCGCCTGACATCTGTGTAAAACAGATAGGCAATGAACAGAAAGCACAAGGCGGTGGCGAATTGGGACATTTGTCAATGGAACCGGATCACAAGCCTGCGCCTCAGCCTAGAGTAGTGCCCGAAGGTTCGGAAGTCTTGTCGACGCGGGAAGGTTCGATCAACGACGCGCTTTTCGACGGCTGCCGCCTCAGCCAGAGGACCAATGTAGTTCCCACGCTCTCCCCAGGCAATTGTTCCTCTATGCCCGCTACGCAACTGGCTAACGTCTCCCAGGGATCAGTGCCAAAGAGGCAGGACGTCGTCGTACCACGGCAACACAATGAAGCATTCTACGGTGGGCCAATTTTCATCTTTGCGTCTGACTTCTATGGTAGAAGCCGGCATTGGATGCGATATTGCATAGGTGCACCTCGTAGCTTTGGTTAAGGGTATTGCAGGCCGGTAGGAAAACCACCGCGCACGCTTCGGCACGCAATACGGGAGAGCCATTGCAATAGGTGCGAGCCTGGCGGGTGGCATTCACCGCGCCTGCAGGATACGTTTGATGTCATCTGGAGCCGCTTGTATTTATCCTGGTTTCAGAACTTGGTGTCTACGCAAATCGAAGATTATGCCATCCGTGCTCGCATGGTCGCTGCGATGCGCTGCAGGCGCGGTGATAAACACCGACTTCCGGACGGGGAACTCGTATATGCCCATTGAGAATGTGAAGTTGGGAACGGACGTACGGATCTTTCACCCCGATCTTGTCAATCTCTACGGGTGCGTGATCGGCGACGAGACCAGGATTGGCACCTTCGTGGAGATCCAGGGTGGGGTTACGATCGGATCACGGTGCAAAATATCATCCCACACGTTCGTGTGCGAGGGTGTCACGGTGGAGGATGAGGTTTTCATCGGGCACGGCGTCATGTTCACGAATGACCGGTTCCCAGCCGCGACGGGAGCCGACGGGAAACTGAAGGGCTCGGCGGACTGGAAAATGGAGCCCACGCGGGTGTGTCGCAAGGCATCGATCGGCTCGAACGCCACCATCCTCTGCGGCATCACGATCGGAGAAGGCGCCATCATCGGCGCCGGGGCTGTCGTGACGCGAGACGTCCGGCCAGGAGCCGTTGTGGCCGGGATGCCAGCTCGGGAGGTTGCCGACGGGCGCTCGCGCTGAGGTCGAGGCCGGAGCAATTGCTTCTGGACGCAATCAGGGCTGGCTGCCATTCGCCATTGTTGAGACCATGGATCAGCATCGCATATTGATGGGCGAAGCGCCCGTCGAACAGAATGCCGAGAGCCGCGAAGCTGACGTCGGGCCGTTTCCAATTGTCATCTCAGGCACATTGCTGCGCATCGCGCAGATCAAAGATGAGCCCTGGCTGGCAGATGCTGTTGACGATCCCAACGCGATAATCGCCCAGTTGAAGCAAATGCGACCTGTTCCGGATATCTTCACTTTCTCCCAACGGCTGCCCGATATACAGCCTCGTTTCAATTTCCGTTTGGAGCATGACAACCTGGCGGCGATTTCCATATCTACGTATGATCATTGGTGGAAGAGTCAATTAAAGGCGGCCACCAGGAACATGGTACGGAAAGCCGAAAAGGCCGGCATAGTCACAAGAGTAGCGGAATTCGACGATGCGCTCGTGAATGGCATTAGCGCTATCTACAATGAGACCCCGGTACGGCAGGGAAGAAGGTTTTGGCACTATCAAAAAGATACTCCAACGGTAAGAAGAGAGAATGCAACTTACCTGGACAGGGGAGTATTCATCGGCGCATTCCTGAATGATGAGTTGGTCGGGTTCCTCAAGATGGTATACGTCGGCCAACATGCGAGGGTCATGCAAATACTATCTTTCGTTAGCCATCGGGATAAGGCCGTAACCAACGCTCTGCTGGCCAAAGCGGTAGAGATTTGCTCCAGCAAGAAGCTTACGCATTTGGTGTATGCCAATTTTTCCTATGGTAGTAAGGGCGAGGATAGCCTGTCGGGATTCAAGCGCAGGAATGCCTTCGAGAGGATCGACATCCCAAAGTACTTCGTGCCCCTAACGATGAAAGGACGTGTTGCACTGACGTTGGGGCTTCACCGATCCCCAGCCGACCTTCTTCCAAGATGGTTTATTGTGGCGCTGCTTGCCACGAGGAAGAGATGGCTCGGTCTGTTCGCGTCCCATCGTGACGCAGCATAGGACTGGACCGATCGAGGGGTATGAGTTGAGTTTAGAGCGGCTTTAAGCGATCCTGGGAGAGCGTCAACATAAAAACCCCCGATATACTTGTGGGCAAAGTATCGATGCCCGGCCCCCACCACGCGTAGAAATTATTTTCAAGATACGCACCGGCCCGGAAGTCGAGCATGGCGCCCATAGCAACGTCGATGATTTCATCGTGCCTGTTCCGCTTGGTCGCCTACGGCGAACGTAACGCTCAGCGCCCCACCGACCGGCGACTAACGAAGCGAAAACCACTAGTTAATTGGTGATTGTGTACTTCGCAAACACAGGACAAAAAAAGAAGCCCAGCGCGAGGGCCGAGCTTCCGTAAGACAGGCACCTATTTTCCCAACCTAAACTACGCCCCCGCATTGGTGGAGGCGGCAGGTTTCGATCCTGCGACTGGCGCCCACCCCAATCTAGCACCACCAACCCACCTGACAAGCCAAAAGACATTGCCGGTTCGTATTGAGTTAAATCCTGGATTAAATGGCTAGGAGAAGCCGTTTCTGCTTTGGCTGAAAGGTAAAGGGCGCCGCCGATAGGAACGGCGTGCGCCCTAGTGTATGTGGCCGACGGGCCCGGACATTAGGATTGCGTTGCGATCGCAAGTGTATTGCCGCATTCCTGGCCGGTGGCGGCCCTCAGCGTAGCTTCACAAGCCCGGACTGGCGTTGCCGTGCCAGGGGCTGTTTGGGGGCGCGAGCGACGCAGACCTTTCATCCGCATTGCGAGGCGTCGCGATTTCAAGCGACTGACGCTTTGTGCCCATGTGGACGGCTCCGTGCCAAGTCTCTCCTTGCCGCCGCTCCGAGTTCCGCTTCGGCACCAATCCAATTCATGCGGCGGCCGGAGTCGCGCGCCGAGCGAAAAACATTTGAAACTGGAACACTCGCCACGAGTGCCAGAGCCGGTCCGACGCCGGGGATGGCATCAAGTCGCCGGCTCGCCTCGTTTGACCGATGCCATGCCAGGATCATGCGGTCGAACTCCAGAAGCTGCGCTTTGACACGCTGAAGCTCAGGTCCCAACGCGGCGAGGCACTCACGAGCAACTTCCGGCACGCGCTCGTCTTGGGGATCAGCGATCACCTACGCAGGTCCTCGACGCAGTTGCGTCCGACGGGAGCCACGATACCGAATTCGGCAAGGTGCGCACGGATGGCATTGATCAGCGATGTTTGCCCTTCATGAAGAGTTGCCGGGTGCGACGCAGCACCAGAACTGATTGTTGCTCAGTGGTCTTAGTCTCGACGAACCGCATGTTCGGGCGCGTGGCGGCCTCGCAGATCGCCTCGGCATAGGTGGCATCCTTCTTCTGCCGCTTCACGTACGGCTTCACATAGGCGGCGGCATAAGGCGTGCCGTGTGACCAAGCCCCTGCAGCTCGCGCGACCAATGGTGCGAAGTTGTGCACGCCTCAATCCCGATCAGGCAAGGGAGCAGCTTCTTGAAGAATGGCAGGACCTGTCGGCGCTTCAACTGCCGCCGAATGACGACGGTGCCCTGAGCATCAACGCCGTGGACCTGCAACACCGATTTGGCAATGTCTAGAGATGGTGACCCTTTTGCATGGTGGCTCCTCCGAATCGCGGTCACCTCAACAGCAACCACGTACTTGGCACTCACGTGCCGGTGGAGGACCCGTCCACAGCTTCAAAAGTGACGAACCCCTGGGTGGGTCTAGTTTATTACGTTGGAAGAGTGTTGTATCACCATTTCCCCGAATTTTCCATCGACGCCCATGGCTCCTTAGGCGGCAGCGGCTTGCCCTTCTGCAACAACTCGATGGAGTGTTTATCCGGCGAGCGCACGAACGCCATGTTACCGTCGCGCGGGGGGCGGTTGATAGTGACGCCGCCTTTCATCAGCTTGTCGCAGGTCGCGTAAATGTCGTTGACCTCGTAGGCTAGGTGGCCGAAAAAACGCGCCTCCCCGCAGTCCTCTGTGTCCCAATTGTAAGTGAGTTCGAGCAGCGGCGCGGGGCGCCCGTTGGACTTGCTGCCCTCCGCTAGCGACTCGTCCTCGGCACCTGCCAGGAACACGAGCGTATAGCGGTTTTTGTCGTCCACCCGGCGGTTGACTTCTTTGAGGCCAAGCTTGTTGCAGTAAAATTCGAGAGCCTCGTCGAGATTGCGGACACGCAACATAGTATGCAGGTAGCGCATTGGGTAACTACTCCTTGTTTTCCGCTTCCACTTCTAGTCCCACCACCATGCATAGCAAGAGGAACCCACCCAGGCATCGCGGGATTCGTGCTCATGAGGAGCATAGCGATAGACGATCAGGCTTTTTTGAGCAGGCTCAATTCGAGGACCTGCTCGGCAACGACTTCCTTCAGCTCCTGGGCCTGGTGCTTCAGATCCTTGACCTCGCTGCTGGTGGCAGCACGGGCGGTATCGCCAGCCAGCCGCCGCTTGCCAGCTTCCAGGAACTCCTTCGACCAGCTGTAGTAGAGGTCTTCGGCAATGTCCTTCGAGGCGGCACAGCTCAGCAATCGAGTGCTCGCCGCCCAAGCCGTCCAGTACGATGCGGGTCTTCTCTTCCGCGGAGTAGCGCTTGTGCGTCGCCCGGCGGATGTCCTTGACGACCTCTTCGGACGACAGATCGGTGGGCCTGGGATTTCCATCTCATCTTCGCTCCTTGCGAGTTACGATGAGCCAGAAAACCTCCCTTCCTCAAGCCGCCAAATCTGTCTCACAGGTGCTGATGTAGGACACTCTACTATTTGGCTCGGTCGACCCTGAGAGCCAGCCTCAAGCCGGCTAAATTCCCACGCAAGAATTGAGAGCGAGGCTGGATTGTGTATCGGTTACCTCCGGCAACCACACGCCCGGGCATACCCTCGGCGGTGGCGGTAGGACTGGTAGTACGCTGCGGCGTAGTCCCACCTCGGCCCGCGCCAACAGATTGTTCGCACTGGGTCATTCGGACGGTACCCGTGACCGCCAAGAGCAGTGGCCTGCGTACTGCCAAAAGCGAAAGTGGCACACACGACGACCAACACCGCAAGAAGTGATTTACTCATTTTCTCATTCCATTCGCAGTGACTGTTTAGCTCTACCGTGCCTCATAGTTTGCCGAACTACCGCTTTGTTTGACTTCTGAATTTCATATCATTAATAAGGATGAAATTACCACTGGGTGCAGTTTTTCCCCACCTGCGGCGACCAAAATACCGTGCCATGCCTCGCTCTGCAAATGTTGCCATGATGGACATATTTCCTGCGTAGGTCCAAGACGGCCCGTGCCACTATGACCCGTTTCGCGGGATGTATACCGTTGACTAAACATAATTCTGTCTTGATCGGCGCTTAGGGTTTCTCATCAAACAAAGAGAAAACCCGATGGAGATTAAGCTCACAAACCCGATCTTTTCTGATGAGGCCAAGGCGCGTGCGTACCTTGAGGCGCAGCGCTGGCCGGATGGCGTGTCATGCCCGTTCTGCGGAACTCTCGATGGCGTCGGTCCGCTAAATAGCAAGGCGCACGGTGACGGCTGGTATCACTGCAACTCATGCCGGAAGGCTTTTACGGTTCGCGTCGGATCGGTGATGGAGCGTAGCCATATTGCGCTGACGGCTTGGGCGCTCGTTTTCCATCTGATGGCAGCGAGCAAGAAGGGCGTGTCAGCGCCAAGCAGGTCCAGCGCATGCTCGGCTTCAAGAGCTACAAGACCGCATGGTTTATGTGCCATCGCATCCGAGAAGCTATGAAGCCGCCTGCCGATGCAGGACCGCTCGGCGGCAAAGGCAAGGTTTGGAGAGCGATGAGACGTTTGTGGGCGGCAAGAAAAAGAACGTGCACCGGGCAAGCCTGAGCCCAAGAAGCATCCCGTGCATGCGCTGGTGGAGCGTGGTGGCGAAGTGCGTGCCAGCCATATCCCAGACGTGACCGCAAAGACGTTGCGGCAGCGCATTGGAAAAGAATGCGGACCGCCGCTCCAAGCTTCACACCGACGACGCGCTGGCGAACCTATCCATCGGCAAGGACTTCGCGGAGCACAAGACCGTCGCGCACACGCTGGGCGAATACGTCAGCGGGGCGACGGCGCACACGCAGACGGGAAAGCTTCTTCGCCCTATCAAGCGCGGCGTAACTGGCTCATTTCACAGCGTCAGCGAGCAGCATCTACAGCGTTACGTGGACGAGTTCGCCTTCCGTTGGAACACGCGGTCCTCGCTAGGCATTGAGGACACGGAGCGGGCGGCGCTTACAATCAAGGCGTCGGTCGGCAAACGCCTGACTTACGCTCGATCTGGTAGCTCCAAAGAGGCGCAAAAATAGACGCAAGGCCCGCAAATAGTGGGCGTGCTATAAGGTGCACACAGCCATGAGCGACTAACGACGATGAGTGTAGTGTTGCTACGCCCGATCCGCTTCTTGCGGGCTTCTACACGCTTTCGGAAGCGACAAGACTACTGCGCGTAGAGAGTAGTGCGCCGGATCCAGGGTTGGCTGCAAGATCGGGATGATGTGTACGTCTC